>CAVSWI010000018.1:0-282833 GCA_963731535.1 uncultured Acidobacteriota bacterium
CTGGGCGCGGTTTTTTTCATCTTCATTATCTGTTTCCAGTTCATCGGCCCGCTCATGTCCCGATATGGCGAACGCCGGCATCCCCATGCCTCCAGAGTCACCACGCAGGCCTTACCTTTTGAGCGCGCGCTTCCGCCAGGCTTGGCCGCCACCGCGATTGCCAAAGCGGTGAAAGGCGGATTTGCGCCAGCGCTTGGCGCATTTCGCTCTCGAATCCGTTTACGTGCTGGCAATTCTCTGGCTGCTTAACGTTCGGCTTCGGGCGCAATATATTGGAGAAAATCTCAGTGAAGCGGCCGCGCGCAAAAGTTCACCGAAAGAAAAAAGCGCCCTCCGTCTCAGTTGGAACATATCAGGCGTTCCTAGTCCGGTTGCGGCGATGCTCGAAAAAGAAGTTCATTACCTTTCGCGCAGCGGACCGATGTTGTTCACCTTTATCATGCCGGTGGTTATTCTTTTGATTTTTCGTGTAGGGCCGGCTGGGACGTCGGCACGGCAGTGCAATTTTCTATCGCACGCCCCAGACCTGGCGTTTCCCGTCGGCGCGGCATACGCCTTACTGATCCTGACCAACCTGGTTTACAACTGTTTCGGAGCGGATGCCGTGGGCATGCAGTTCTACTATGTCTGCCCGGTCAGGTTCCGCGAAATCCTGATGGGCAAAAATCTCACCCGACGTTCTCTTGCTCGCGTGTGAAGTGATCATGGTCTGGTTCGCGGTAGTGTTTCATGTTTCATCCCCCGGCCGTAGATGTAACCGTTGCCACCGTCACGGGCGTTGCCTTCGCGCTTCTTCTGAATTTAACGGCAGGAAACCTGCTCTCAATTTACACGCCGAAGAAAATTGACTACGGAGCGTTCGGCAAACAACGTGCGTCAACCACCACCGTCTTTGCCAGCTTGGGCATTCAATTCGCAGTCTTCGGGTTGGCTGCGGTAACACTCTTGATCGCCAGGTCCTTTGGAAGAGTCTGGCTGGCAGCTGTTATTTTTTTGATTCTTGCCGGTGCCGCCGCAATCGCTTATGCCCTGGTGCTGAAACGCGTGGACCAGATTGCTCTCGATCGCCGTGATGCAATACTCGCCGAGCTTTGCCGCGCATGATAGGTCATTGCCGAAGTAAAGGAACCCTATGAAACGCTTAGGTTTTGCAGCATTACTCTCGTTTTTATTTGTCTTAAATCTCGCAAATGCTAAGCCCGCCTCGGCACAAACGAGTCAATCTGTGAATTCCGCCACACTTCGAAACGAAACGGAGCAATCCCTGAAAAGCTTCATTGCTACACCTGCGATTTCCGGCTACGAAAATGAACTCGCAAAAAAGATTCGAGACGAAGTCTCAGCGCTCTATCCAAAGACGGACAATCTCGGCGACGTAATCGTTACCATCGGCTCCGGAGCGCCGAATCGCCTGCTCGTTGCACCAATCGACGAACCCGGATTCGTTGTCGGCGGAATTACCGACGACGGTTACTTGCGTGTACAACGCCTTCCTCAATCCGGCCTGCCTCCCATCTTCAACGAACTGTATTCTGCCCAACCGGTTAGGATCAGAAACGCGAACGGAAAATGGATAGACGGGGTCGTTGCGGGCCTTTCTGTGCATCTCCAGGGTGGCCGTACCGACACCCCGAAATCTTCCGATCTCGAGAATATGTACATAGACATCGGCGCTACCTCCAGCGCTGAAGTTCGCCAGGCGGGCGTTGCCGTTCTCAACCCTATTGCGATGAATCGCCAGCCAATTGAACTCGGCTACAACAAGATGGCCGGCGCGTCCATCAGTGATCGGTTTGGCGCCGCTGCGCTTGTCGATTTACTTCGTCAGATCGATCCATCGAAGGTGAGGGGAACACTGACGATTGCCTTCGTAGCCCAGCAATGGACTGGCGCTCGCGGGCTGCAACGCATTTTGAGCACGATGAAGCCGGATGAAATGATTTACGTCGGACGGCTCACTCCCGGCGGTGCTGTAGCAGGGTCGGAGAGCATGCATAGAGCACCACGCAGAGAACCCGGTAGCGGAATTCTTATCGGACTTGAGGAAACCAACGGTACGCCGGCTGGTCTTGCTGCCGATCTGAAGCAGCTCGCCGATGCCAACAAGTTATCGATTAATACCGATTTCTCCGCGTCTCCGATTCCGCGAAGTTATCTTGCGCTCCCGCCAATGCCTGCGAAATGGGCGCATCTGGGAATCGCCACTGACTGGTCGAATACGCCAGCCGACTTGATCGACACTGCGGATCTCGCGAGCTTAGAAAATCTTCTACAGCTTTACTTGCAGGGAAACATCGCTTTTCCTCCGTCGTCGGCCATTGGCCATGGCTCGTCTCACAATGATTGGGGGCTTGTTTCCAATCCACCATCCACAGAAGAAATTTTGCGCCGCCTAACGGAGAGTTATGGTGTGAGTTATCACGAAGGCTCCGTCCGAGATTCGGTGAAACAGCTTCTCCCGAAATGGGCTCAACCTCAAACCGACGAAGCAGGAAATCTGATTTTGCGCGTTGGCACGGCCGCCACTGGAATCAAGACACCGGGCCTTCTGGTTGTCGCGCACCTGGATGAAATTGGTTTCGAGGTTAAATCTATTTCGAAAGATGGCCGTTTGGAAGTCGAATGGCGCGGAAGCGGGGACCTAAGCTATTTTGCTGGGCATCCGGCGCTGGTACACAACGCCAACGGCGACCATGGCGCCATTGTCGAACTCCCGAATGGCTGGGACGAACCAAAGTTTGAATGGCCGCGCGAACCCGAAAAAGCTATCCGCGTGGATGTTGGCGCGCGCACGATTGACGAAGTCGAAAAACTGGGCATCCAGGTCGGTGACCCAGTCACCATTCCAAAAGCATACCGAAATCTTCTCGGCACGCGCGCAAATGGCCGGAGTTTTGATGATCGTGTCGGCGACACAGCTCTGATCTCTGCCGTCTGGGCCCTGGGCGGTCCACTGAAACACCGCGATGTAACATTCGTTTGGTCCACCGGGGAGGAAGAGGGGCTGGTCGGTGCAGCCGCACTGGCCAAACGCCTGGCGGCCGAGGGCCACGTGCCGGATTACGTTTTCGCCGTCGATACTTTTGTAAGCTCCGATTCGCCCATCGAATCAAAACGCTTCGCCGACGCCGAAATCGGAAAGGGTTTTGTCATACGTGCCGTGGATAACTCGAATATCGTTCCTAGTGACTGGGTGGAGAAAGTCATTAAGCTTGCGCGCGCAAATCAGATTCCAGTGCAGTACGGCGTAACCGGTGGCGGCAACGACGGCTCGGCCTTCGTGCGTTACGGCTCTTTAGACATCCCGCTCGGCTGGCCACTGCGTTACTCACATTCGCCCGCCGAAGTGATCGATACGCGCGACGTGGATTCGCTTGCTCGCATCATCACGGTAATCGCAAAATCCTGGTAGCTTGCAATAGCAACGACCTCCGCCAGTCCTGATCAATGTCCCAACCGCGGACAATTTGTACCCTCTGCTATAATTCCGCGCGTGAGCACGCCCCGCCCCAGCTTCAAATCGCCTCGCCATATAGTGGTCGAAGGTCCCATACGCGTCGGCAAATCTACGCTTGCGAAAGTGCTAGCAGAACAGCTTCACGCCCGCCGAATCTTCGATTGCGAGGACAATCCGTTCCTCGCTGATTTTTACGACGAGAAAAGCGGCGCAGCCTTTCGCGCACAGATGTATTTTCTCCACGAGCGCTATCGCCGCCTCTCTCAAATTCAGTCCCAGGATACCGCGGGTCCCGTTGTCAGCGATTTTCTTTTCGAACGGGACAAAATTTTTGCGTATCTCAATCTCGACAACGAAGAGCTCAAGCTTTACGAGCGTTATTTCGACATGCTTGCATCGTCAATTCCCCCGCCTGACCTCGTGATTTATTTGCAAGCCAAGCCGGATGTTCTCTTGAAGCGAGTATCGAAAAAAGGAGATCCTGCTGAGACGCAAATTTCCTCTGAATACTTGGAAGCCGTAGCCAACGCCTACGAGCATTTCTTTTTTCGCTACTCAGCCTCGAACCTGCTCGTCGTGGACACTTCGGAAATCGATTTCGTCGAGCGCAACCAGGATTTACAGGAACTTCTCCGGCGCCTCCGTCAGCCTGTAAAAGGCACGCAATATTTCCTGCCGCTGGGTCAAAGCTAGACGAATTAGGTTCCTTGGTTTTCAACAGTCTGTGAAGAAAAGGGGGCCGGGACAAGATCACCCGCCAGTGACCTCATCCCGGGTACGGCAAGCAGGAGAGCTCTCGCGCCTAGACTTAACTCTTCGCGCTAGGCTGCTTTGTGTGGTCCAGTCAAACGGTGGCGCAATTTTCCCAGCCGGGCGTTGAGGGGGTGGCTGCGGTGCAGGAACGTGAGCACTGGCGGCCGGCGCATTCCAATTTTTTCCAGCGCTCTGCGAATGCGAAAATCACGTCCTGCAGATACCAATCCTTTTTCCAGTGTTTGAATCGCTTCCGGAGTTCTTCCAGCCTGGTAATAAACCTCCGCCAGATTCAAATACAATTGCGCGTGGTTGTGCTTCATACCTAGCGCTTCCCGGCATAGGCTTTCTCCGTCTCCGAAACGCTTCTCGGAAAGCGCGGCCAGCAAGCCGGTGTAGGAGAGGTAAAACGGGTTCTTAGGAGCGATGCCGAGGGCGCGCCGCGCGTGCTGAAGCGCTTCATCAGCATGGCCGTCGCGAAGATTTTTCAAGCATTCTTTAAAGTCATTCATTCCGGCGTCTGCAGGGGAGGTAGTTCCGATCCAGTGGGACATAGGCTCCTTCTTCGCCTCGTTGGACACTCGCGAGGCAATGGTTAGAGGCTACATTCCCCAACTAGCGATGGAAATAGAACGCCCGAACAGTTTTAGGGCTAGAACCCCTACTGTCCACATAGACAGGCAAAAAAAAGGCAATCCGAAAAACAACAACCTTCTCTTGCGATCATGAACGTTCGCCGCGTCAAATCGAACAGAAGCTTTCCCTGGGTTTCTTGCCTTGCGGATGGCCTAAGGTGCGGATATTCTCGCTTGCGAATCGGAGACAACTCTATGAAATTTTGGAAGTCGAAGACGATAACTCGCAGTTTTAGTGCGCTTGTATTTGTATCGATTTTAGCGCCGCCATCGCCGGCCCAAACGCAAACATCGCCATCCGCTGCTGTTGTCACCGAGCAGGGTAAGTTCATCCTTCACAAATTCGAGAATCCGATCGGTGAGGAAACCTTCCAAATCGTGCGCGACGGCAGTTCGCTCGCCGTAAAAATGGATTTCAAGTTTACCGACCGCGGCACGCCTGTGCCGCTTTCGGCTACATTCCGCGGTTCAGAAGATCTAACTCCTGAAGCATTTGAAATTAAGGGCAAGAATTCCCGCTCGACAGATATCGACGAAGCCGTCGAAGTTCAGTCAACCCAAATCCGCGTGCGCGACCGCGACAAATGGACTGAAGCTTCACGCCCGGCGCAATTTTTCACCATTGCCGGCTACGCTCCGGCAACCATGCAGATGCTCATGGTCCGTTTTTGGGCTTCGCACAGCTCACCCACTGAACTGGCTACATTTCCAACCGGGCGCGTGAAAATTGAACCTCGCGGCCAAGATCAAATTAGCATTGACGGAAAAAGCGAGACTCTGGACCGCTTTACGGTCGAAGGTCTGATTTGGGGACGCGAAACCCTCTGGTTTGACTCCAAAAAAAACCTGCTGGCCGCCGTTACCACCGACGCCGAATTCGATCATTTCGAGGCCATCCGCGACGGATACGAATCCGCGTTGGGCATTTTTGTTGGAAAAGCTGGCTCCGATGGCATGGCAGCGCTGGCCGATCTTTCCACGGGAATCTCAGGAAGTCGCGCTGAAACTTTGGCGCTCGTCGGCGGAACTCTGATCGATGGCACCGGCCATGGCGCGTTGCTCGATTCAATCGTGGTGATTGAAAAAGGACAAATCGTTGCCGTCGGCTCGCGCAAACAAGTAAAAATCCCCAGAGGTGCCACAAAAATTGACGCGCGCGGCAAAACGATTCTCCCCGGGCTTTGGGACATGCACGCCCATTTCGAGCAGGTCGAATGGGGACCAATTTACCTCGCGGCAGGCGCCACTACCGTCCGTGATTGCGGTAACGAATTCGAGTTCATCACCGCCGTGCGCGATGCGCTTGCGCAGGCCCGCGGCCTAGGCCCTCGGCTGTTGCTGGCCGGAATCGTTGACGGCACAGGTCCGCTTGCACTCGGCGTTGAACGCGTGGACACGCCCGAGCAAGCCAAAATGTGGACGGACAAATATCACGAAGCCAACTTTCAGCAAATGAAAATCTACAGCTCGGTAAAGTTGGAAGAGTTAAAGGCAGTCGCCGAGGAGGCGCACAGCCTCGGTATGACCGTCACCGGCCATGTCCCTGAAGGTATCACCGCATATCAGGCTATCGACGCCGGGCAGGATCAGATCAATCATATCGAGTATATCGCCGACATTATGTTTCCGCCGCTTCCCGCCAATGCCAGCCGTCTGGATCGGCTCAAGGCGAGCGGGGATATTGATCTGAATTCACCCCAAGCTCAGAAAGCTATTTCTTTTCTGGTTCAGCACGGTACCGTGGTTGATCCAACCCTGGCGCTCTTTGAATTCTTCACTGCCAACACGTCAAAACCACCCGTAAGTATCGAGCCAGGAGTTGCCAAGGTTGCGCCCGAGCTGGCATCGATCCTTGCGGAGACAGGGCCACCCTCGCCGGCTGCGCCTCTTCTCGAAAAATTAGTTCAGAAGTATATAGCGATTGTCGGCGCGCTCCATCACGCAGGAATTCCCATCGTTGCAGGCACCGATCAGACCGTCCCCGGATACAGCTTGTACCGTGAAATCGAACTGTATGTTCAGGCAGGCTTCACACCCATGGAAGCAATCCAATCGGCCACCATTGTGCCGGCTCGCGTAATGGGCCTCGATAAGCTACTCGGCACGGTAGAGGTCGGAAAGCGCGCCGACCTGATTATCGTGGATGCCAATCCGCTGGAATCCATTCACAACATCCGCAAAGTTGAATTCGTTATCACGAACGGAGTCATGTACAACTGCGCCGAGCTATGGCGCAGCGTAGGCTTTAAACCTTAAAACAATATTATCTCTACCGCCACGATTCCGCTTGTTCCCGCGCTTCGTTGGAATTATGCTGCGCTCGAATCAAGCGTTATCGAGGCATATTGAATGCGAAACTGGACTCGTAGGAGATTTTTCCTCTCTACTTTGGCAGGCAGTCTGGCGGCAAGCTCGCGACGGCTGTTCGGAGCTTCCGTGCCGGTTGCCGAAGCAGCTTTTCCGCAAACGGGTACGCAGGTTACCTCCAAGGCCGCTCGCCCGCTGATCATTTCTGCAGCCAATGGCTTTCAGCATCTGAATGACGGCATGGAAATTCTCAAAGCCGGTGGCGACACCCTCGACGCTGTACTCGCCGTAGTCACCAAAGTCGAAGACGATCCGAATGACGATTCTGTTGGCTATGGCGGTTTGCCCAACGAAGACGGCGTCGTAGAGCTTGATGCCTCCGTGATGCACGGCCCTTCGCGACGCGCTGGCGCAGTCGGTTCCATTCAGAAAATCAAGAATCCATCGCTTGTTGCAAAAACCGTGATGGAGAAAACAAATCACGTTTTCATCGTAGGTTCCGGCGCCGAGAAGTTCGCGGTCGATGAAGGATTCAAGACCATGGATTTGCTCACCGAGCGGTCGCGCATCGCCTGGCTCGCCTGGAAAGCATCGTCGTCGGAGAATTGGCGCCCGGGCCTCGACAGCCCTGAATGGAAAGAAAAACTTGCCCAGCTTCTCGATACTCCGGAAAAAATGGCTTGGCGCGAGCATATTGAGGACGTCGTCATGCATCCGCCCACCGGGACCATTAATTGTCTGGCGGTGGATGTCAAGGGAGATATTTCCGGCACCACCACCACTTCAGGACTTTCCTGGAAAATTGCAGGACGTGTGGGGGATTCTCCAATTATCGGCGCGGGACTCTGCGTCGATAACGACATCGGCGCTGCCGGCTCCACTGGGCGTGGCGAAGAGAACATTAAAATCTCCGGCGGCCATACCATTGTGGAAATGATGCGCAAGGGTATCTCGCCTACCGACGCATGCCTGGAAGCGCTGCACCGCGTCGCGCGGAATTACAAGCCTTTCCCTGAACGGCTGAAGCAATTCCATATTCAGTTTTACGCGCTGAACAAGAACGGAGAGTACGGCGCGGGAAGTTTGTGGGGCATGCATCCGGGCGGACGCCGTGTGCAATTTGCCGTTCACGACGGCACCAAAGCAACGCTCGTTTCCTGCACAGCGCTCTTCGATAAAGAGGGTGGCGACTACTAAGATTTACTGCACTAATTCCGAAACAAATACCAACCGTATGCCTCGAGATTCCAGGCGGGGCAGTCCTTGCGCAAGTACCGCAATCGTGTCGGGACGGGGATGTCCGATCGCAATTGCTGATCCATCGCGCTCTGCGTCTCGCGCGGCAAGTTCAAGCTGCCGAAGAATTGCTTCAGGCTTCGCTGAATCATCCAGAAAAACTTTCCGCGATGCCGCGCGCACCCCGAATCGTTCGGCTGTGTCGTAAGCTACTGTGGACGCTAGCGTGCGGCTATCAACGAAAAATAGCCCCCGCCGGCGTAATTCCGGCATCAGCGCGGCCATCAGCGCAGGGTCTGCCGTTGCTCGCGAGCCCTGATGATTGTTTACGCCCACCGCGTGCGGCACCGTTTGTAACATTCCAGCCAACGCCGAATCCACCTGCTTGGCATTCATTCCCACGCGTAACTCCACTTCCTCGGTTTTTGCTGTAGGGCTTTCTGACTGCATCGGAAGATGCAGCATCACTTCGTCGCCGCGGCGATAAGCTTCCTCGGCGACCTCCGATGACAATGGCAAATGCGGAAGAACGGAAACGGTGAGTGGGAAACCAAGCGCGAGCAAGGCATCCGCCGCGGCTCGGTCGTAGCCTAGATCATCAATGATAATTGCCAGCCGCGCATTTTCACGGCCGGGGATCGCTGGCGCTCGCGTTCGTGCACTAAGAGGCGTAACCACGTGGATTGTATGCGTGCGAACGCCATCGAACGCGTAATCGAAACGCAGCACGCCTGCTGAGCTGGTTTCAACCATGGAAAGTTTGTGACGGTCCGCGATTTCTTCCAAAGCTCTTCTGATCGCATTTGTCTCAGAACCATCCGAAAGCGAAATGTAGATGTTGTCCGTAACCGATGGACCACCCGCTCCTATTTTGGAGGGTTGAAGCTCCGGACGAATCGTGACCTCCGACCTGTGCCCGGAAATCTTTTGCGCTGCGGAGACAATCTCGCTCGTAACCGCACGGATCTCGGTCTTGTAAATTTTCTTGCTGCCGCATCCGGAAGCGAAAAAAACAACTATTGCGGCGCTAGAGAAAAGAATCCGCTGAAGGCGGGCGCTACTTCGAGGGAAAAAAGTAAAAATCTGTCGCGCAGCCTCGCGCGATCGAGCCACGAGCGGTTAAGCCGCCTTTCGTGCCGGAGCAGGAGCTCCTTGCAACACTTCAATGGCTCTCTTGACCACCGGATCATCGGCAGAAATCGGTTTCTCCGAAGGAACCGGTTGGCTTTCGTCATTCGCCGCGATGGCCTCATCAATCGTAGGATGAACTTCGACGGTCGCAGCAACTCCATTCGCCGGAATTTCCTTGTTGTCCGGAGTGTAATAATTAGCCACCGTCAAAATCAGCGCGGAGCCATCATCCATTTCAATAAGCTTTTGCATAGAGGCGGTACCGTATGTGCGGTCGCCGACAGTTTCACCGCGGTGATTACCGGAAATCGCGCTGGCAACAATTTCCGCAGGACCCGCCGTTCCTACTCCAATCAGTAGCGTTACCGGGTCTGTCCAAGCGACCTTCGAAGGCTCGGCAGAAGACACGATCGGACTGACGGTTTGGCCTTTCAGCGTAGTAATCGTGCCAGAGGGAACAAATAGTTGAGCAGTCGAAACGCCTTCCACATCCACACCGGACGGACAATCGCGCAGATCTAGGATCAGCTTCTTTAGGCCCTGACGTTGAAACTGCGCTAGTTTCTCGCGAATTTGTTTTGTGGTTCCGGCGCTAAATTCCGTTACGCGAAGGTAAGCAATGTCGCCATTGAGCTTATCTTCTGCAACGCGAGGCGCAGGAAGTTTTGCCAGCGTCAGTTCCACGTCTTGTGGCTCCGTTTTTCCGCGGCGAATAACGGAAAGCTTTACGACACCACCGGGCGCTCCCCGAAGCAACAGCTCAGCCTGACCGATAGCCATCTGCGCCGTGCTGAACCCTGCAATTTTTTCAACGATGTCGCCGATGCGCAATCCCGCTTTAGCCGCTGGGCTATCGGGCAGGGATCCGAGCACGCCGATGTAGCCGCGCCGGATGAGCACCAGACCCGTTTCACCCGCCGCGCTGGTGCTGCTCTTTTCTTTGAAGTCTTTGTATTCCAGAGGGCTCAGGTAGGCAGATTCCGAATCCAGTGAATCGAGCAATCCATGAAGCGCGCCGCTGGTCACTTGGCCGATGTTAGGATCGTCGACGTAGTCGTTTTGAACCTTATCGAGTACTTCGCTGTAAACGGTGAGCGCGCGATAGGCCTTTTCGTCGTTCGAGCGAGCCCGAACGTATCCCGTGGCCACAAACGCCACGACCACCAGAGACAGTATGATGACGATTTTCTTGGATAGTGGGCTCACGCGTTTTTCCTTTTCCCCCATTTCAGCTGTGGCTCGTTAGACGCCCATCCGCCCCCCAAGTTTGCATTGAGCGGGGCCGATTGTGAAGAAATAATTATACCATTGGAGATAGCTGCTGAGCTTTGAATCAGGTATGAAACTTAGCAAATGCCCGAGATTTGTAGAAATTTGAGAATTTTTAGATCAAACTGTTCGAGATCCAGCCGGAAGCTCGTTGTTACCTTTGTATTTTCAATAGCTTACGACCGTTCGTATTCTGCTTTTGATCGATGATTACTTGCGGGCGAAGCTCTGCGGCCCTGCGCCAAGCTCGAACGCGTCCGGCTGTATCAGCGGCATGGCGCCTGTAATATATGTCTGGGAGATGCGATCCTGCCAAGTGAAATGATCTTCATCCCACAGGGCCCACACAAAACCAAGCATAAAAGTGGCGCCTGCGAGCAAGTAACCAAAGCTACGCCACAGGAGTTGGCGAGTGTCCGGAACGGTTCCATCCAGTCGCACCGCGGTCAGGCAGAGGAGTTGCATACCAGGGGTAGCTTCAGCGCAAGTAGTAAAGAGAGAAAAATATAGCCCGTAGAAAAGGAAAAAAGCCGTGAGATATACCGCGGTGTCCGCTTTTTCAATCACCAGCTGGCCACCGAGCGATCGGAACAACCCAAGAAATCCTGCGTACGTCAGTCCCAGAAAGATGGCGTCGAGCAATCCAGCCTTTCGCCGTTCCACCAGACTTGCCACCGGAACCAAGGCGGTCTGCGGATGCGCACGCTCGTGCGCAGCACTGGAAAAATCAAGTTCCGGCTGAACGCAAATTTCTACGTGTTCGGTTTTGCGCTGTGCCATGCGCACGCGCTGACGTTCCGCTTGCCGTTGGCGCTCGGCTTCTCGTTGGCGTTCCTGAGCAGCCTGTTCTTCCTTGAC
This sequence comes from uncultured Acidobacteriota bacterium, assembly GCA_963731535.1. Classification (GTDB taxonomy): domain Bacteria; phylum Acidobacteriota; class Terriglobia; order Acidiferrales; family UBA7541; genus Palsa-295. Next base: position 11,647 of record CAVSWI010000018.1, read on the forward strand.
CCTGGACTGGCGTGAAAATGGCAACCCAGACTGCGAATCGGCGGAACGAATATGTGCCCTCCGCGCGCGATAATCCTCCAGCCGGCGCGAAACCTCACGACGCCATTCGGGTTCAACCGGTTGTTCTTCGAGTGAGACGGAGACTGAAGGTGTACGCGAAGACGCAGCGCGACTAGTTGTTCCAGCGCCAACCTCCACCGCTTCGAGATTTTCGCCGGCTGGGGCCAGAGGCGCATCACAAAATGAGCAATTGTTGGCGACCTCAAGCAAAAGGGCGCCACACTCCGTGCATATTCTTATCACTGGTCCGTTTTGCGCTGCGGAAGCTCCAGTGGCGGAACGGCAGCAATGTTAGCAGGCCAGCGTCAAATCGACCGAGGTTGGATGTTGTGCAATGTCGCCTATCAGGCAACCGTACGCAGGTCCGTTTATTCTGAGTACCTCGAGGCTCGACAAATACCGTGCGATTGCGGCCACGACAGGCGCGTGTTAGGCTCGACTTTCTTTTTTCCACGCTTTTTGAGGGATTCCAGCACTCTCCGCTGATGCCACACGCGAAACTCACGCCGCCATCCGGCAAGCTGCATTCTCTTTTCCTGGCATTAATTATTTTCCTCGTGGCTCCAGGCTTGGCCTTCGCGCAAGAAAGCGCAAAACCTCTTCCGCAGAATTCCGCTAACAAAAAGCTATCCCAAGTAACGAGCACTTCGCCTCCAGCCGATCAGACCGCGACGCTCGAGGCGGACCAACAGCGCCAGGTAGGCAGAATTTATTACGCAGACGGAAACGTGGATATACATTATCAGAACACACGCCTGCGCGCCGACCATGTGGAATACAACGAAGACACCTATGTCGCTATCGCCCGAGGCCACGTCCAGCTCGATTACATGACCCAGCATGTGGAGGCCGACGAAGCGCACTATGAAGTCCGCACCGGCCACGGAACTTTCCTTCACGTGCGCGCCACATTTTCGATTGAGCGCAAGCCCTCACCAATACTGCTGGTCAGTTCAAACCCACTATATTTTGAAGCCGAAGAGGCAGAGCGGTTGGATGAGCACACTTACCGCATAAAAAAGGCTTGGATGACGGTTTGCGATCCGGACAAGCCCACCTGGAAATTTTATGCGCCGGAAGCGACCGTGTACTTACAGAAGTCGGTGCACTTGGAAAACGGCGACTTTCGGGTCTTTTCGGTTCCGGTCTTGTATCTTCCCTACGCCACTTTTCCCGCCGGAAAAGACCGCGAATCCGGATTCATGATCCCGAATATCGGAGACAGCTCCAGCAAGGGTTACATTCTTGGCGAGTCATACTATTGGGCGCCAACAGATTGGATGGATGCAAGCCTGGGTGGAACTTATTACAGCCGAAGAGGCTGGGGACAGCGAGCAGATCTGCGAATGCGCCCATGGGAAAACGCGAAACTCGACATCACCTACAACGGAGTGATCGACCGCGGCTTGGAACAGCCGCAAATTCCCGGAGAGCCTCCGGTGCCTGCCATTAATCAGGGTGGTCACGAAGCGCGCCTGCTCTTTACCGCTTTATTGCCGGACGGCTGGCGCGCCGTAGCCGACTTGGACAACTTGACTTCGCTAACCTACCGCTTGGCATGGAGCGAGACATATACGCAAGCGGTGAACTCGGAGGTGCGCAACTCCGCCTTTCTCACCAATAATTTTCGCGGCTTCAGTCTGAATTTCGCGGCGCTCAGCTATCAGAACTATTTGAGCGCCTCCCCGGACACCTACGTTTCGTTGCGAGCCGCGCCGGAAGTGCGCTTCGGTTCAGTGGACCAGTCGCCCTTTCCACAGCTCCCTATTTATTTTTCGTTTGAAGGGTTTTCAGATGCCGTGCATCGCAGCGAGACTGCTACAGCAGCGCCATTGGATACTCCCAATTTTGTTCCGCGAAGTGAACTGGCGCCAACTGTGACGATACCTCTTCACTTCGGGAACTGGCTGGATGTAACACCTACCTTTACGCTCCGCTCCACGTATTATGGTGGGCAGCAAGAAAATAACGTTTATGTCCCGCAAGGTTTTTTCCGCACCACCGAGGAATTTTCTGTGGATTTTCGTCCGCCCTCGTTCGACCGTATCTGGGATAAATCCGGAACAAAATGGAAACACGTGATCGAGCCTGACATTGTTTACAATTACGTGAACGGTGTGAACGATTACGCGCGTTTCATTCGTTTTGATGAAGACGAAACCTTGACGGACACAAATGAAATCCAATATGGAATTACTCAACGAATTTATCGGCGCAAAAAGGACGGCGATGCGGAGGAACTGATCCGCTGGCGTCTGTTGCAGAAATATTACTTCGACCGAACCTTCGGTGGGGCGTTGATAAACGGTCAGCGCAACGTATTTCAAGCGCTCGACGACATCACGCCCTTCGCATTTGCCGCTTCGCCACGACGTTTTTCTCCCATCGTAAGCGACCTGGTCATCGAACCGGGCAAGCACTTCGACACCGAATTCATCTTGAACTTTGATCCGCAGCGAAATCAATTGACTGCCATTGGAACCTTGCTGAAGCTTAAGCCTTATAAGCAATCGTTTTTGACGCTGGCGCACTTTTCGACCACGAATCTCCCTACACCCCTGGACGAGAATCCGCCGGACTTCGTCTTCCAAACCCGCTCCAATCAGGTTCGCGCTCTGGTAGGTTACGGCGATTTGACCCGCATCGGCTTGAACGTCACCGCCGGTCTAAGTTACGACTTTACCCAGGAAGCATTTCAAAACCAGATTTTGGAAGCGAGTTACAACGGCTCCTGCTGCGGATTTGGATTTGAATATCGGCGATTTTCATTCGGTACCATCCGCAACGAAAATCAGTACTTGGTCGTTTTCCGCATCGCGAATCTCGGCTCAGCCGGAACATTGCGCCGTGCGGAGAAAATTTTCTGAAGCGGGCCGCGTGACACCGAAATCAGAATGCGAGCTGGCATTTCTATCCATCGAGCAGGCCGCGCGATTGCTCCGCCGCAAAGAAATCTCGCCGGTAGATCTGGTGGATGCTACGCTCCAGCAAATTGAGCGCCTGAATCCTTCGATAAACGCATTCCTAACGGTCCTCGCCGATCGTGCGCGAAAGCAAGCGCGCCTGGCCGAACGCGAACTTGTCCGGAGACCGCGCGGAAGTCGGGCAAACATCAGAAACCCACTCTTCGGCGTTCCGATTGCCTTGAAGGACAATTTCTATACGCGCGGTATCCGCACTACCGCCGGATCCAAAATTCTCGCGAATTTCGTTCCAAAGGAAGACAGCGATGTGGCCGCTCGTCTTGGCGCCCTAGGAACGATTCTTCTTGGCAAAACAAATATGCACGAGTTTGCCTACGGCATCACAAATGAAAATTCGCATTATGGTCCGGTGCACAATCCGTGGGCAATCGATCGTATATCGGGGGGTTCGAGCGGCGGTTCCTCGGCAGCGACAGCAGCGGGAATGTGTTTTGGGTCCTTTGGTACCGATACCGGCGGATCGATTCGTATTCCAGCGGCGCTTTGCGGCATTGTTGGGCTGAAGCCTACTTATGGATTGGTCAGCGTGTCCGGCGTGATTCCCCTCGCGCACAGTTTTGATCACGCTGGACCACTGGCGCGCGGCGTTGTGGATACGTGCATTCTTCTAGAGGCAATTGCTGGGAAATATCCTCACGGCGCGATCCGTCTTGATTTTCGAAGGCTAAGGCGAACTCGTCTCCGTCGATTTCGCCTGGGCCGGCCAAAAGAATATTTTTTCGAACGGATAGACCCTCAAGTCCAACACGCAATTAACGACGCCGTAAAAGTATTCGAAGAACTGGGAGGCCGAATTCAAGACCTATCCCTCCCGCATCTCGCCGATTCCCAGCAGCCCTCTACACATATCGCCCTGGCCGAAGCCACTCACTATCACCAATCACAGGGATTTTATCCCGCCCGAGCGGCTGATTACGGCGAAGACGTAAGTAGTCGCTTGGAAATGGGTACCCAAGTACGCGCCGTAGATTACCTTCAAGCACTGGAAGTGAAGGGGCAGGTGGAAAGAGATTTTGAATCTGCTTTCCCGGGCGTGGACGCGATTCTCGCACCCGCAGTTCCGATCGCTGCACCGCTAATTGGAGAAGGCGAAGTAATGATGGAAGGCCACAAAGAAACAGTACGTTCAGCTCTCGTTCGCTTGAACCGGCCCGCCAACCTGACTGGGCACCCGGCCATCTCTATTCCATGTGGGTTCACCCGCGATGGATTGCCCGTGGGACTACAACTGATCGGCCCGAAATGGGGAGAAGCCACTTTATTGGCCATTGCGTTTGCCTTTGAGCAGGCCACGGACTGGCACAGTCGCAATCCCATGTTTCCCGCCGCTCCGGCGCGTCTAAAAGCTTAAGCATGCGTCTAATGAATGTGTGAATATAATAGGTTAGTCTACTCCGGCGCGGTTGCCTGAGAATCCATACAGTTTCAAGAGGGCTGACAAGACACCATGGGAGTTTCCGCATTCGCCGCCTTCGTCGCAGGACTGGTCTCTTTCCTCTCGCCCTGCGTGCTGCCTCTGGTGCCGGGTTATGTCTCGATGCTTTCGGGGTTCGGCGTTGAGCAACTTAAAGAAGGACAAACTCCACGCGCAGGATTGCTAACCTCGGCTCTTGCATTCGTTTTTGGGTTCTCTATCGTGTTCATCACGTTTGGTGCGTCGGCTAGCGCAGTAGGCTCGTTTCTGGTCCGCAACCGCAGCCTTCTCGCGCCCCTGGCAGGAGCGCTGATCGTATTGTTCGGATTGCACCTGGTAGGATGGCTCGCGAGGATTTCCCTGCGCGCCGGATTTGTGATCGGAATTCTTCTGGTGGCCGCGGGTGTTGTCCTGAATTTCCGGCCTGGAATTGCCGGGCCCGCGCTGAAAGCCGTTCATCTCTATTCGCTCGCTATCATTTTTCTTTTGGGGCCTGCCATGACACGCTGGCTGAATCGCGACCTGCATTTCCGAAATCTGGGAGGCCAGCCCGGTATAGTCAGCGGGTTTTTGATGGGATTTGCTTTCGCCTTCGGGTGGACACCCTGTATCGGCCCAATCCTAGCCGGTGTGCTGGCCATTGCGGCGACCCGCGAAACCATCGGCCAGGGCGTTTTCCTGTTAGCCTGTTACTCGGCGGGACTGGCAATCCCGTTTCTTGTCACGGCCCTGGGGATTGGCGGATTTTTGAAATTCTACCAGCGCTTTCGTCGCCATTTGCACACCGTGGAAGTTTTCAGCGGCGCGCTCTTGCTTGCCGTGGGCGGTTTGGTGTTTATGAATCGCCTCACCTGGCTTTCAGGTAAGCTTGCATTCTTGAATAGGTTTTCGTGGTAATGGGAGTGGAGCGGATGCGACGGGTCCCAAATGTTTTTTGGTTTATCCTTTTGATCGTGTTGCTTGTCACCACGAATTTCTCAGGGTGTAACTCGCACGATCTGTTTAAAGTTTCAAGCGCAGACAGCGGTAAATCCGCCGCCAATAACGGGCCGCGTCCGGATGAACCCGATGTAACCTTCAAGAACCTGCAGGGTGAGGACGTCTCGTTAGCCAGTCTGAAAGGGAAAGTGGTTGTTGTGAATTTCTGGGCCACATGGTGCGAACCCTGTCGCGACGAAATTCCCTGGATGATCGGATTCCAGCAGAAGTATGCGGATAAAGGATTCACCCTACTTGGCGTGGCAATGGATGAGGAAGGGAAAAGCGTCGTCGCGCCTTACGTCCAAACAACCCAGTTCGACGTGAACGGCCATTCCATGACCATGAATTACCCGATCGTGCTGGGCAACGACGATATCGCCGCCAAATTTGGCGGGCTCTTAGGATTTCCTACCACGATTGTTATTTCTCGAGATGGCAAAGTTCAGAAACGCTTTATCGGGTTAGCAGACGAAGACGAGCTCGAGAAACAAATTAAGGCGCTGCTCTAGTGTCTTTCTCAAGAATGGCGCATTTTCAGTTCCCTGAATCTTTCCGCGAAAACAGGAGTAACCCGACTCCGCTATGATGGACGAGCAAGAATTCCAAAAGAAATGCGATGCGGCCTTTGAAAGCCTCCGCAAACGCTTGCTTGAACTGGGCGATGAACATGAATTCGAAGTGGAGGGCGGTAGCGGCAAATTAGAGATTGAATTCGAAGACGAAGACGAGACCCGCTTCGTAATCAGTCCCAACGCGCCGGTTCGCCAAATCTGGATTTCCGCGCTGACCACCAGTTTCAAGCTCGGATGGTCCGAAACCGCTCAAGCGTTTGTATTGGAGAAGAGCGGTGAGACCTTGAGCCAGGTTATGAGCCGCATCCTGAGCGAAAAAACTGGCTCTTCGGTTCAGGTCTAAGATGAAGCTCTTGCAGGCCGCTTTCATTTCTTGTGTTCTTGTATGCTCCCGATCCACATCTTTTATCCCGCGCGGAGCTGCTGACGCTCCGCCGAGTTTGCCTCAAGAATCAAACCTTCCAAATGCATCAACCATCGTTAAACCCCGCATATTTGTTTCGCTGGATCCTGTTCCGCGTGGGAAGGAATTCAAGATTGCGGTTGTGGCGGACATCGCGTCTGGTTTCCATATGAATTCGCACAAACCCACGGACGATTATTTGATTGCCACTACTCTAAAGGCTCAGCTTCCTGCCGGCTTTGAACTAATCGACACCATCTACCCTAGAGGTAAGCTCGAGAAATTCAGTTTCTCGCCGAACCATCCCCTCGATGTCTACAGCGAGAGCGTTACGCTCGTGCTGCGATTGACCGCGAAATCCACTGCCGCACTCGGTCCCAAGGAAATTCCGATGACCTTGCGTTATCAAGCATGCAATGACAGCGCTTGTCTGCCCCCCGTGAAGCTTCCGGTAAGTGCCAAATTTAATTTGGCCCAAGAAGGCACAACACCCAAAGAAGTTCATCCGGAGATTTTCTCCAGGCTCGTTCCGGCCCGCTGACACGCCATCCTTTGTTTTCTGAAGCGAGTTCAATCCCAGCGGTGGTGTGTGTTGCCTCTAGCGGCTGGAAATGGCTGGCAGAGCACGGCGGAGTCGCGAGGTCACTCGATCTTTCCCCAGCACAACCATCGTCTCAAAGAGTGGCGGTGCAACGGCCCGGCCCACGATCGCCACACGGGTCGCATTTATAAGCAGACCGGCTTTGACGCCTTCGGAAGTTGCCACGCCGCGCAGGGCCGCGTCGCACGCATCATGGTTCCAGTCCGTTACCGCCTCCAGCGCTTCAATTAATTTTGGCATCAGTGACGATAGCTTTTCGTCTTTCCAGAATTTTGCGCGGGCTTCTGGCTCGTAGTCGAAATCATCGGTGAAAAATGCTCGTGCCCAGCCGCTGAAATCTCCCAGTAGCCGCGTTCGGGGCCGAAGTAAATCCACAGTGTGCGCGAACCATCCCCGCTCCGCGGTGGCCCAGGCCTCCTGCCACAGCCCGGAACGCTTCAGCTCCGCTTCGACATAAGGCAAGATTTCTTCGACGGGTGGCTTCTGCAAATACTGCGTGTTGTACCACTCCAACTTTGCGCGATCGAAAATGGCATTCGTGCGGCTTACACCTGAGAGAGAAAATCTTTCGATCAGTTCATTCGTGCGCAGGTATTCGGAATCGTCCCCGGGCGACCATCCTAACAGCGCCAGAAAATTCCGGAAAGCCTCCGGAAGAAATCCTTCTTGCGCATACGATCCAACGCTCGTGGCACCGTGGCGTTTCGATAGCCGCGTGCGATCCGGTCCTAGAATTAGAGGAACGTGCGCAAATATCGGCGGCTCAGCGCCGAGCGCTTTGTAGATCAACACTTGCTTCGGTGTGTTAGACAAGTGGTCCGCGCCGCGAATAATGTGCGTGATGCGCATATCGATGTCATCCACGACCACGCTGAGTTGATAGGTCGGCAAGCCTGCAGACCGCAGGAGAACAAAATCCTCAATTTCGGCATTTTGTACATCGCGCGGACCGAACACCGCATCTTCAAAATGTGTCGTGCCTGTGCGCGGGGTGCGAAACCGAATCGCTGGTCGGATGCCTTCTTTCTCTTTGGCGGCGCGCTGCTCCGGAGGCAAGTCTCGGCAAGAACAAGCCACCGCCTTCGCCGCTTTTCCTTCGTGGTCGCCTTCCCCTGCGTTCTCCTCGGCGGAGTCGCCTCCGGTATATGCGGCTGCTTTGCAATAGCAAGCGTATCCCGCGCCGCTTGCGAGAATACCTTCGGCCGCTGCACGGTACACTTCCATCCGTTGTGACTGAAAGAACGGCCCTTCGTCCCATTCAATACCCAGCCATCGAAGCGCCACCAGAATTCCATCAACCAACTCCGGCTTATTGCGCTCCACATCGGTGTCTTCAATGCGCAGCAAAAGCGTGCCGCCTTCATGCTTTGCAAAAAGCCAATTAAATAAGGCTGTGCGCGCTCCTCCCACGTGGAGAAATCCGGTAGGCGATGGCGCGAAACGAACGCGCGGCTTCTGAAGGGAAGTCATTGTCCCTGCAAGTTGCTTCCTTGAAATGGAAAGGAATCATCTTAGCGGAACGAGTGTGCAAAATCGAGCGCCCGCGTCACTGCTGCGCGCAGATCAGCAGTAAATGACCCGTAGGTACCCTTGACGCGCCTGCTCCCAAACGTCATATTTGAATGAGCCTCAGCTCTTTTTGAACACTGCATACCCGGCCGATTCTTGCCCGTTTTGACTAGGCGCGGCAGACGTTGACCTCCACGAAACTTGGCCGGATACGCACACGGATACCTTGCAAATCTCTGCTATTCTCGACGGAAGTAGCAGCAGGAGTTGGAGCGGTAACTTGCTGATCCACATCAATATGACGGCGTCCGTTCTCCTGGCAGGAGCCCTCCTGCTGGCGCTGTTCTTTTCCTACGTCTACCAGCAGAAGCGCCAAGAATACATGCTGGTGTGGGCGGGGGGGTGGCTGCTGGTTGCTGTGCACTTTTTTGCTCGATCGGTGGGTACCCAGTTGACCATTCCCTGGTGGGCTGACCCGGTGAGCGAGTGGGTGCTTGCACTTGCGGCGCTGGCATTTTATTGCGCCGCCAAGATGTACGCGCGCCTTCCCGTACCCTGGAAAGGGATGGCAGCTTTGGCGGTCGCCGCAGGACTTTGGGCGCTGGGCTATTCACGTGGCTGGATAAACGTCCCTCTCGGATTGGCGGTTGGACTCCTGTTTTTCTTCATCGCGCGCACTTTTTGGGAGGAGGGACTCAAACAAGAATCCCGCGCCGACCAATTTCTGGCCATAACTTTCGTGGTGTGGGGATTGCTTCGTTTAACGACTATTCTTCAAGAGAGACTTGGACCGCTTGCCGGGAAGGATCTCCTCCCACTGACTTTGCTTCCTGAACTTTTTGGCGGTGTGCTAATGGTGATGGCTGTGTACGAAGAAGAGCGCCGGAGAGTAGAGCGGAACATGCTTGCGCTCTCGAATTTGAACCTGGCCACATCGAGCTTCGCAGGCGGCGAGATACAGAAAATGCTGGCGCAAGCGCTTGATCGCGTCCTGAATGTTGTGCGCATTCCTGCCGGTGCGCTTTGTCTGCATTACGGAGAAGAAAACGGTCCCACGTCGGTGGTCGTCACCGGGCTGGGCGAGGCCTTTTGCGCCGCCATCCAAAGTAATAATTTAGACGATTACGTGGTCCGTCTGGTCGCGCGTCTTGGCGGACTGGTAGTGTTGCGTGATTTAGAGACGGGCTCGAAATGGGAAGCGCTGGAGAAAGAAGAATCCTTTCGCCACGTACGTAAACTTCTCCTGGGCCAAAAATTGCGTACCGTGGTTGGAATCAGCCTGCAAGCCAAGGAGCGTGTGTTTGGAGTTTTGCTGCTCGGCACGCCTGACAATCGCAATTTCACGCCCGCGGAGTTGAGGCTGCTTCTGGCCCTCGGCCATCAGATAGGAATGGCCGTAGAGAACAGTTATCTGGTTCAACAAACCTCGAGACGCAGTGAAGAACTGCACATCCTGAATGAAATTGGGCGAGCGCTTAGCTCCACGCTGGAGCCGGACGCTCTTTTCGAGCGCATTTATTCCGAGATGAAGCGGCTGCTAGACGTGAATAGTCTTTTTATTGCGTTCTTCGATCACAAAACTCAGCAAGTGCGATTTGAAATCGACGTGCTAGACGGCGAGCGACTGCCAAAACGAACTCGCACAGTCGGGAATCATCTGACGGAATATGTGGTCAAAACCTGCCAGCCGCTCCTAATTCGAGATCATTATGCAGAAGAAACTGAACGGCTCGGCATAAAACCAACCCGCATGGTCGGCTCTATTTGCGCCGTGCCATTGATTCTTTACGATCGAGCGATCGGCGTGATGGCGGTGCATAGCAAGCAAGAACGAGCGTTTGACGAAGGGCACGTGGAGTTGATGCGGGTGCTTGCCAGCGAGGCGGCCGTAGCACTGGAAAACGCACGACTCTTTACCGAAGAACAGAAGAAGTCGCGTCACCTCATGCTCATCAACAACGTATCCAGCCGTGCGATCACCACGCTGGATCCGGCGGAAATGCTGGCGAAGATCGCTGCGGAGATTGAGAATGGCCTGAAATACGATCATATTGGCATAGCCACGGTGGATTATCCGGCGAAGGAGCTGGTAATTCAGGCCGAGGCTGGCGCCCGGCGCGACGCGGTAGGACGCAGGATTCCGCTTGGCGAGGGCCTGATCGGCCAAGTGGCGCGCACCGCGCAGATGGCCATTGTGCGCGAAGTAAGCGTTTCAACGCCCTGTCCTGTGCTGCCTACCTCCGTCTCGGCGATCGCGCTACCGGTGACCTATGCCGAACATTTACTTGGTGTGTTGTACGTGGAATCCTCCGAACCGTGCGAGTTCGAAGAAGAGGAAGTGTTGTTGCTTCGCACTCTCGCGGATCTTTTTGCGGGCGGGTTGAACAACGCCCTAACGTTCCAGAAAGCGCAGGAGCAGGCCATTACCGATGGTTTGACGGGCGTCAAAACCCACCGTTATTTGATGGAGGCATTGTCGTCGGAGTGGAAGCGCTCCACACGAGCCAACCGCCCATTCGCCTTGGTCTTGATGGACCTCGATCGCTTCAAGTTCGTAAACGATTTTTACGGACACTTGGAAGGCGACGTCGTATTGCAGCGCGTGGGTCACATACTGGAACAAAATTGCCGGCGCTCCGATGTGGTAGCGCGCTATGGCGGCGACGAATTCGTCATATTGATGCCAGAAACCACCGTGGAGCAGGCTCGCCAACTTGCCAGCAAACTGCGTGGCTGGGTCGCGTCCGATCCGCTTCTTCGTGACAAAAATATTACCGCCAGCTTCGGTATCGCGGGCTTCCCGATTCATGGTTCCACTCCGCAGGAGCTTATACAGGTGGCGGACTCTTCCATGTACTTATCCAAACATCAAGGAGGGAACTCGGTATCGAGCGCGGAGGAAGGCGGTCCCAGCGACACCAAGCGCTGGAAGAAAGATGTACTCGAAGCGTACTTGGGTGTGACGCTGAAGAGGCTCTTCTCCACCGGCCCCGAAGCTTTTGACGAAGTCTACCGGCGTTTGGAGCAATTTACGCGCTCGTTGGCAGAGCAGAGCGGAGGGGTGGCACCCGATACTCTGCCGGAGGCCGTAGTCGAGACGGTGACCTCACTTGCGCTCGCCATCGACGCCAAAGACCATTACACCCAGGGGCATTCACAGAAAGTCTCCGCCTATGCGGTCGTAATTGCCAAAGCACTTGGGATGAGCGAGCCCGAGGTGGAAGAAATTCGCCTGGCCGCACTGCTGCATGACATCGGCAAGGTCGGCATTCCGGAGACGATTCTGAACAAGGCAGGCCCGTTGGATGCCTCCGAGTGGGAAACGATGAAAACCCACACCGAACTGGGCGCCAAGATATTAGAGCCGCTGCAAACCATGGACAGGATTCGCCTGATGGTACGCCACCACCACGAATTTTACGATGGCACAGGCTATCCGGACCGGTTGGAAGCCGAGAAGATTCCCTACGGTGCGCGCCTGATAGCAATAGCCGATGCCTACGACACCATAACCTCGGAACGGACCTACAAGAAAGCGCGAACCTCCGAAGACGCTTTCAGTGAGCTGGAGCGTTGCGCCGCGAATCAGTTCGACCCAGAACTGGTTCAGATCTTCGTACGAACAATGCGGCGATCGCCCCGAGTTCGCATCGACGCAGGTGTAAGCGTCCCCGATTTGTCCGATAGTTCTTCGCTTTAACTCATCCGTTCGGTCGCCACCTTCACTGTACTGATTCGCATCCAGAAAATTTTTTTAACGCCCTTGATTTGCTGGACGTCTCACTTCAAGCTCATATACAGTTTTCCGCACGATACATGGCTGAATTTTGAGTGGAGGAATCTTGCAGACAGCAACGGTGAAGTGGATCGCGGGCGAAGAGTTCGTCGCCCAAATGCCTTCGGGGCATGCCGTGCCATTCGATGCGGACAGAAAACACAACGCCGCACCAGGCCCCATGGAAATGCTGCTGGGCGCGCTGGGAGCGTGCTCGTCCGTCGATGTCGTTATGATTCTGGCGAAGAAACGCCAGAAACTCGAGTCTCTGGAAGTGGTTATTTCCGGCGAGCGCGCCGCCGAGCCCCCCGCAGTCTGGACGAAAATCGACATGGTTTATCGCCTCGCCGGCGCAGTGGATGAGAAAGCGGCGCGCGATGCCATCGAATTGAGCCAGACGAAATATTGTTCGGTGGCGGCAATGCTGCGAAAGACTGCCGAGATCACCTACCGTTTCGAAATTTCGCGCGAATCGAAACATCCTACAGAATGAAGCTTGTTTTGCTTGTCACGCATACAAGCGATTGCATACAATCGCGGGCTGTTCCTTGCATCCTGGAGAAGATGAATGGGCAGGCGCATCGCCGCGAAAATTACCGGAGTGGCAGGATACGTCCCTCCGCGAGTGGTCACGAATTTTGATCTCGAAAAAATGGTGGACACAAATGACGAATGGATCCGCACGCGCACTGGAATCCGTGAACGTCACTATGCGGACCCGGGCGTGGCGTCCTCGCATCTTGGCGCCGAAGCAGCCAAGAAATTGCTAGCGGCGAAGGGAGTCCCGCCTGACCAAATTGATCTAATTGTGGTGGCCACCGTAACTCCGGACATGCTGTTTCCCGCTACCGCTTGCCTGGTTCAAGATCGAATCGGCGCGAAAAATGCCTGGGGTTTCGATCTTTCCGCCGCTTGTTCCGGATTTGCTTATGCGCTAACCGTTGGTGCACAGTTCGTCGGCGCTGGAACGCATAAAAAAGCTCTGGTGATCGGCAGCGATGTGATGACCTCCATACTGGATTACCAAGACCGTGCCACCTGCGTTCTTTTTGGCGACGGCGCCGGCGCGGTGTTGGTGGAACCCACCACTTCCGATAGCGAAGGCATCTTGGATTTCGCCCATGATGTGGACGGATCCGGAGGATGCAATCTGTACATGCCGGCCGGTGGATCTCTGAAGCCCGCGTCGCTGGAAACCGTCGAAAAGCGAATGCATTACGTGCATCAAGAAGGCGCACAGGTTTTCAAATACGCGGTACGTCGCATGAGCGAGCTCGCCGTTCAAATTCTAGAGCGCAATGGGTTCACCAGCCGCGACCTGGCGCTGGTGGTGCCGCATCAAGCAAATCTGCGCATTATCCATGCCATGCAGGAACGGCTGGGCGTGGATGACTCGAAAATCATTATTAATATTGACCGCTTTGGGAATACAACCGCTGCCACCATACCGCTGGCTCTGATGGACGCGCTGGAACAGGGTCGTTTGCACAAAGGCGACCTGGTGCTCGTGATTACGGTTGGCGCGGGTTACACCACCGGCGCCGTTTTGATGCGCTGGGCCTACTAACCTTCCCGCGACGATTTCGCGCTAGTGTCCAATAATAATCAGGACAGGATTCACATCGCCAGTCGTGGTTGTAATCATCACTACGTTCGTGGGCGAGACGATAAAGAAATAGCCGGTGAAACCCGTCGGAGTGGATAAGGTCATCGTTCCGCTGCCATCCGTATCGCCGGTGGCATTCAGAACATAGGTGCCGGTGGAAGCGGCTGATGTGTTGCCGGAGGTTGTGCTTTGATCTTGGGTTCCTCCCACGGCGGAAACACCGTCGAAGCTGAGGAAGCCAGAAAGATCGCGATCCGCACTAACTGCTGGAGCAGAGCTGCCGTCCACCAACGAGGTTGATTCAATCGTTTCCGCGCTGAACGGTCCTGTCGACTGCGGCGCGAAATAGCCAAATGTGGGAGCGTTCTGCACTATGCTCACGCAAAACGCTTGATCTGTATTAATCAGATAAAGGACAGGCTCGAAGGTAGAATTGAATTCCGTCGATCCTTGTACCCGGCCCAGGCTATCTGAGGTGTAGGGGTCCGCGGTCGGCGTGCCGTTTGTGCCAAAGATTGTTCCAGCCTGATTGTCAGTTTGCAATACCGCCATGCTTGAGGTGCCGCTTGTCGCTGAAAGCTCGACCACTTGGACTTCGGGAAGATATGTGCCGGCGGAGATCAGTTGCCCGCTAAGGCCACCCACCATCGTTCCGCTTAAGACGCCCTGGGTAACGAATGGTTGTCCAATTTGCTGAACCATTTCTCCGGCCACGAGATAGGGAGTAGTGGTGGCACCGCTCGCCGTATCCGTTTCGATCAGGAACGCGTCGCTGCCCGAAATCGGATAGACACTATAGTTCTGGCTGGCAAGGCCCACAGACGAGAGCGCGAGAGTGCAGTGAGTGCTGTCGGGCCCGGACACGTAAGTGCCTGAAACTGAGGTGTCATCGATGGTAACCAATCCAGGCGTATTTGTATCCATTTCGCCGAAGGATAATGAACCTACGGTTCCCCCAGCAATCGGCGGTGTAGCCGTAAATCTGCCTGCGAATGCGAGCGGACCTGTGCCGTTGGTAGCGGATGGTCCCGCGAAACCGGCACCGCCAAATGCGAAGTCGCCGGTGTAGGTGCTGGCGACCGTGCTACTCACCATGCATGTCGTTACCGTCTGAAGCGCAATCCGGCCCGAACCACGCGTGCCAGTGGTGTCGAATTCAATAAATCTGCCGTTCCCTGTCGCATCAATTGAAAACGCATAGGTGAATTGTGGGATGGGTTGCGCGGGAGTGCTTCCGGTAAACGTAAACGTTCCGCGCCCATCAGATCCCAGAGTATAAGATCCCACGAGATTCGTGTAAGTCACATCTGTTCCGGAGATTGAGTTGTAATCTTCCTCGCCTGCAGTAATTCCGCCGGTGCCATTCGCGGTAAATGTTCCGGCGAAAGCCACGAACCCAGTGCTGTTGTAACCGCTGAATGCGAAGGCGTACGAGCCGTTTAGGCCAGCGAGATTTTGAGCGCCACTGACAACGAGAGTGAAATTGGCTGTAACGGGAACGGGAGGGGTCGAGCTGTCGGTTGCCGTGATTCCAAAATTGTAAGTTCCTGCCGTTGTCGGTGTTCCGGAGAGAACGCCGGTAGCGGGAGCTAGCGTCAGCCCCGCCGGAAGAGACGATCCGCTCGCCACCGACCATGTGTAGGGTGTAGTACCGCCAGTAGCAGCGAAGGTTACGGTATAAGCTGCCGTAGTGCTTGCGGGCGTCAGAGGTGATGTTGTAGTGATCGCCAGCGAGCTGACTGCCAGCATGAATTGTTCGGAGTTAGAGAAACCTGCCGCATCTGTCACCGTAATGGTAAATGTGTAGGTGCCCGCTACAGTGGGCTTGCCGGTGATTTGCACTGTGTCGCTGGTACTTGGTGCGAGTGAAAGCCCGGTCGGCAAAGCGCCGGAAGTGATCGACCAGGAAAGAGGCAGCAATCCGCCGGTTGCAGTCACCGTGGCGCTATAAGCTGCGTTCAGCGGTGCGGTGGACAACGAGGTAGTTGTAATCGTAGGCGGCGGCACCACGTTAATGGTGACGGTGGCGAACTGCTTCGGAAAATCTACCGAGCTGACTATGATTTTGACCGTTGTCGCGGTTGTGACGGCATTGGGCGCAGTATAGGTGGCAGTCGTAGTGCTCGTTCGGTGCAGAGTACCGAACCCGGGCAGGGTGCTAAAAGTAAATGTTACCCCGCCCGCGGCGGGATCGTTCAGTACGTTTGCCTGAATCATTACGGATTGGTTCTGTGCAATAGTCTGTGCACCCTTGGGAGCCAGTATCTGCACTTCATTGAAGGTGGGTGGCTTCTGAGCGCAGCCAGAAAACTGGATCAGCGCAAATAAGACACCTGCAAGCAAAATAGAAACTTCGGCGCGCTTCATGGTGGCGCCTCCTTCAATTGGGACATGCATGCCCCTGAGGTTTGTAAGATTTAATTGGGCCACAAAAACGGGCTAAGTATTAAGAAATGACTTGTAAGAATGGCGTATCAGGCAACCGGGATGGAGAACAGGCGAAAGTGTGGCGCACGAAGACATGCGTAGCCGACCTACAAAATAGACTCTAGGATATCGGCAGACTACGGAAGAAGATGGGGAGGCGACAAAATCAGAAGGAGCGGGCTTGGTTCACGATGCTTATGTTGCGTTCCAGACGCTGCGATAGGCGTACCGTTGCGTACTGGGTGCACAGCGCCATCTCACGCTGCGTCCAGTTGAAGCCTTCTGCTGGCAGAATCGCACTGCCCACACGGCCCAGGAAGCTCATCACAGCGTAATAGACACTCACGGCGCCCAGATTAGAAGCTCGGCTCTTTTCGAGCTCGGGGCAAAGCTCTCGATAGACCGCTTTGACCTCTGCGAAGCTGGTGGAACTTAGGAGGTTAGGATAGGGCTGGACCGAAGCATCGGCTTCGTTCACATACTGCTCGGAAACTGTGCGGAGCAGGGATGCGCGCCATGCGAACATGCCGAACTGCATCAGCGCTGCGACTGAGATCACGAGAATGAAGGCTGCGATTAACATTTTTCGACCAACGACAGTTTCTCGTTTTATGCCGACGGCGGCAATAGAACGACGGTACCACTATTAGATGTATAGAGTTGGGCAGGACCAAATGGCAGGAGGCGGAATCGACTAGTAGGAGCGGGCTTGGTTCACGACGTTCATGTTGCGTTCCAGGCGCTGCGACAGGCGCACGGTCGCGTACTGAGTGCAGAGAGCCATCTCGCGGTGTGCCCAGCTGAAGCCTTCTGCAGGCATAATGGAACCGCCCAGGCCGGTAAGCAAGCCCATGGCGGCGTAATAGATGCTCACCGGACGAAGGTTGGCAGCTGAACCAGTCTGGAGTTCTGGGCAGAGGTCGCGGTAAACCGCCATCACTTCCTGGAAGCTGCTGAAACTTAATAGGTTAGGATAGGGCTGGAGCGAAGCGTCGGCTTCGTTTACGTACTTCTCGGAAACCGCGCGGAGCAAGGATGCGCGCCATGCGAAGGCAGCGAACTGCATCAGTGCTGCGGTTGAGATCACGAGAATGAAGGATGCGATTAACATGTTCGACCAAGAACAGTTTCTCGTTTTCAGCCGGCGGCCGCAATGGAGCGTCAGTACTGTTTTATGAGGACGACGCCGACGTTGACTGACGGGATTTACGCCCGGGCAAGAGGCTAATTTAGATCAAAGCATGAATTAGCAAGGCACAAACCCTTGGGAGGGAATTGATGCCGCATAAACTGCGATTGACTTGCATTCTGTGCGTCGGTTTTGTGTTTGCGATTTTGTTCCGTATGAGCATCAATGCGCGTGTGCCGGCGGATGAGTCTGCTGAAGCGCAAATTCGGTCGGTCCTAGACATGCAATCTGCGGCATGGAATCGCGGCGATATAGACGCGTTTATGGAGGGATATTGGAAATCACCGGAGATTGAATTTGTAGGAGCCAGCGGGATCACCCGGGGTTGGCAAGCTGTTCTTGATCGTTATCGCCGGAATTATCCGGATGCGAAAGCCATGGGTAAATTGTCCTTCTCGAATCTTGAGGTTCACCTGCTATGTCCGGAGGCTGCATTTGCAATCGGAAATTTTCAACTGGAGCGCGAAAAGGACCGGCCGAGCGGTGTGTTTACGCTAAATTTTCGGAAGTTCAAAGAAGGTTGGCGAATTATTGCGGACCACACAACAGGTTTTGCGGCGCCTGCGCTGGCAACCTCTCAATAGGTTTTCAAGACTTGCTCGCGTGCGGCGATTCGAAATCTCCATTTGTCTTCGTTCAAGACGATGCCAAGAAAGCATCAGCAGGCACGGAATAGTTCCAGACTGAACATTTTTTCAGAGATAATGGCAACTTATTGAAAACTTCTGAAGAGGAGAAGGAGTTTGCGCGCAGTCATCACAGGCGGAGCAGGATTTCTGGGCTCTCATCTCTGTGAATCAATGCTGGAGAAAGGTTGGGAGGTTCTGTGTCTGGACAACCTGGTGACGGGAAACCAATCGAATGTCGCGCACCTGCTCCCGCACCCCCGTTTTCGATTCGCCCATCAGGACGTAACTCGCTACATAGAAGTGCAAGGGCCGGTGGAAGCTGTGCTTCACTTTGCTTCTCCTGCGAGCCCTCCGGATTACTTGAAATTTCCAATACAGACGCTGAAAGTTGGCGCTCTCGGAACGCACAACACTCTCGGCTTGGCCATGGCCAAAAAAGCGAGATTTTTTCTAGCCTCCACCTCGGAATGCTACGGAGATCCCCAAGTCAGTCCGCAGCCCGAAACATATTGGGGGCATGTGAATCCAGTAGGGCCTCGAGGCGTATATGACGAAGCGAAGCGCTACGCTGAAGCCATGACCATGGCTTACCACCGCTACCACGGTTTGGATACACGAATCGTGCGGATTTTTAATACCTACGGTCCGCGCATGCGGCTAAACGACGGCCGCGCCCTTCCGAATTTCCTGTACCAGGCGCTCAGCGGAGAACCGATTACCGTATATGGTGACGGT
Organism: uncultured Acidobacteriota bacterium; assembly: GCA_963731535.1. Taxonomy (GTDB): domain Bacteria; phylum Acidobacteriota; class Terriglobia; order Acidiferrales; family UBA7541; genus Palsa-295. Next base: position 30,532 of record CAVSWI010000018.1, read on the forward strand.
AGGCAGACGCGAAGTTTTTGTTACGTTTCGGACCTGCTGGATGGAATATACAAGCTTCTTGAATCGAACGAGCACGAGCCTACCAACATCGGTAATCCTCAGGAAATTACCATCCTGGAATTCGCGGAACGCGTTCGCGCATTGGTCGGCGCCGACGTACCAATCATTTTTCGTCCATTGCCGCAGGACGATCCCAAGCAGCGCTGTCCCGATATCGGCAAGGCGCGCCGCGTTTTGGGTTGGGCGCCCAAAGTGAAACTGGAAGATGGATTGCGTCTTACTTATGAATATTTCCGACAGCGATTCGCGCAGATAAGCCAACCAGCCCAATAATTACGAACTTGCGCGGCTGAAAGCTTCGTAGCAAGCCGCATTCATCCATAGTAGAATCCTGCCAATTAAAGGCACTTGGCAGGCAATTCGTTCGAGTATCACGGAAGTATAGCCATGGAAATCCTCTGGCCAACCTTGGGCATTTGTGTTCTGGTCGGGTTTGTGTTTTTTGTGTTGGCCCAACATTGGCAGCGCCTTCTGCGGCAGCAAAACTGGACCATCCGGCGGCTGACAGAGCGTGTCCGGACCTTGGAAGCAATTGATGATCCGGAATTTCGCCGCCGTCTTGGGGAATCAAGTCCTTCTCCACTCGAGCAAGTATCCACTTTTTCTCTGCGCCTGAGTGATCGCTTTTGGCGCGAGACCCTGAAAACTACTGCAGAAGACTTATCTTTCATTCGCGCGTTCGGGAGTTTTTTGGGTTCGGTAAAAATCGAGCGTTGGCGCGGCCATACCGTGGCCACGATTTCCGAGGTCTTACCCGCACGCCAGTCCGCGGCCTGGCAGACTCGTTCGCTCGATTGTTATTCCGATAAGTCCTCGGGCTACGACCGTCTTACTCTTTGGGAAGTTCCGCTCGCTCGCGTGCAAAATTCTTCGGAGCGTCCGCCTTCGCTTGAACTGGTGCTTAAAGAACGGTCTATAGATCTTTGCGCTCACCTTCTCCCACCGGCCCCGAGTAACGGTTCTGCAAAAGCCCCGGGCCTGGACGAAATTGTATTGTTTCGAGTCCCACTTGATTCCGCGGAGCTTGTGGAATTTCGTAGCCACGATCCGCTACAAAGTTCTGACAATGGCAAACATCCCGATCCTTATCTCGATCGTAATTTCTGGCGTGCTTTCTATTCTCACGGTGATGAAGCGGCCGGATTCGAGTGGCAGCTTTGGGTCCGCGATCTAACGAAAAAGGCGGAATGGGAGGGCTGGAAAATCCTGGAATCTTCGAACGATCGATTAGAACAAGACGCACAGAAGCGTGACTGAGTGACCGGCGCGCTTCAGTTATCGTGAGGGTGCACAGGCAAGCCCACCCAAACATTCATCAGACCTAAAATCTCGCGAACCACGGAAAGCGCGTCTCGCGTATTGCGCCACCAGTGTTCCGCATCAAAAGTGTCATCCGGCGCTGCTATTACAATCGCGGTAAGATTTCTGTCAGCGAGCTTTTTCCATAGCGCTTTCACTCTGCGTGTGTGCTGCGGCGAAGTCACAATGATCACACTCGCCTTGTTCTCTTTGCGCAGCTCGCGAACTATATCTTCCACTTCCTGCTGAGTGTTGTTGATAGTACTGGGAAGAATAAGAACGTCATTTTCCGGCACATGCCTATGAATCAAAACCTGTCGGCTGTATTCTTCCTCGCCGATGTATGAAATTCCCAATTCCTTAAACTGCTCGACAGGCCCTTCAGGACGCGTGATCCACACTTCGCTGGCGTATCCGGATGCGAAATATTTGGCCGCGCCCTCCGCGCGGAAGGGTAGGCCTCCGCTCAGGACCACGATGGCGTCAGCATGAGCCGGTGGGTCTTCGCGAACGAGCCAACGTCCGACTCCCCGAAACGCGACAACTCCAAAAACGATGAGCGCGAGTACAATAAAGGCTAAGAAGAAACGCCCATTCCACTGGTGTTCGCGCCGTCGATTGTCCATCCTTTCCATGGATCCTTAGTTTTTCTTCAAAAGAAAATTGCCGGCCACCAGAGCGTCCGCGCCTGAACAGAAATAGCTTCGAACGGCGTCGCGCGGCTTCACTACTAAAGGTTCTCCGAACAAATTGAATGAGGTATTCACCAGAATGGGAGCACGAGCATTCTCTCCCGACCGCTTCAATAGCTTCCAAAACAAAGGGTTGTCTTTAGAACTTACGGCATGTAAGCGCACGAGATTATCTTTCAAAAGAAATCCCGGCGGAAGATCGGCCAGCAACTGTCGCCCCGTTTCTTTCGCCCGAGCCATGCTTGTCAGATAGCACGCATTCCGACTGTAATCAAAATATTCAGCGCAATCTTCCTCCGGCATAGCCAACGCGAAGGGACGAAAAGACTCGCGGTGTTTTACATAATCGTTCAAATTTTCCTTCACGTAGGGGGACCATGGAGACGCGAGAAGGCTCCGATTGCCCAGGGCTCGCGGTCCGAATTCGGCTGCTCCTTGATACCACGCCACGATTTTCCCTGCGAGCAGCATCCGGACAGTCTCGCCAATTTTAACTTCCTCCGAGTCGCACCATTTGTAAGAAGCTTTGCAATTGTCCAGCACGCTTTTGACTGCGTCGCTTGAGAATTCCGGCCCCCAATACGGAGCTCCCGCGAAGCCGATGCGTGGTCGCCCGCCTTCCCGGTGCCAGGCGAGATAGGCTGCGCCCAGAGCGGTACCCTCGATTCCCGCAGCCGGCTGCACAAACACATTTTCAAACCGCGTATTGGATTCCACCGCAGCAACGAGCAGTGGATTCAAGAATAACCCTCCGGCAAGGCACAGTGAGCGCGAATCGGTTTTTTGCCGCGTCGCCTCCAACCACTCGCACACAATCACCGCGCAAGCCCGTTGAAGACTCGAGGCAATATTCGCACGAACGGCATCGTCCGCAATTGGTTGAGCGGTTACCGGCAGCCCCACGCGCCGGTAAAATTCCCCACTGAACGAAAGCTCGCCAGCGTAACTGCGTCTAAAAAACTTTGTATTCAGATGCGTCGGTCCACTCGACGCGCTGCGCAGCGCATCCAGAAATAAGCCCAGAAAAACGGGTTCACCCGCCAATCCCAGCCATTGAGTTTTATGTTCTTCGCTATGCGGACGAAAACCGAGCAGCCTGGTCACTTGCGAATAGACCCACGCGAGCGAATTAGGAAAAGCGACAGACTCAAGTTCGCGAATGCTCGTGCCTTCGCCAATACTCACGGATCCGGAGCGCCCATCTCCTAGTTCGTCCAGCGTAACAATCAGCGCACGATCGAAAGGCGAACCAAAGAACGCGCTGGCGGCATGGCATTGCTGATGTTCGAAACTCTGGACTCTGTCCGGCGAATCTCCGGCCATTTTTTTTACCAGGCGGAAATTATTCAGCTCGCGGCTCAGCTCACCGAAAGCTTTGCTCATGAAATATCCGCTGGATGCAGGTGCAAGCGGTGCCAGGCGGGCGCGAAATAATGTTTGGCGCTCCCAAGACCGCACAGGACGGCTGCCGATGGCGATCTGCCCAACCTGTGTTATGTCTATACCGGCGCGTTCCAGACAGAATTGGATTGCAGCGCGAGGAATTCCCTCCACTGTGCGAGTTCGTGTGAGCTTTCCTTCTTCAATCGCCGCAATCACGCCTTGCTCGCCGATGAGCGCCGCGGCTGGGTCATGCGTCATGGCAGAAAGCCCGAGGATGTACATGTCGAGTTCTTGGCGCGGACATTGTTACGCAGAGTGGGCTGGGACGCGCTAACTTAGAAGCCTGTTCGATTCGCCGAGCCTCGCCGTGACAACAACCCGCGCAGCCCCAACAATACCAAGCGAGGCTGGCTCAAACATACTCGCCAAAGAATGTTCCACGCCTCATCACGAGAATATTCGGCAAGCGATTGTTTCGCAGGATCGTTCAACAAGTCCACCAACTGACTGTAGTCGGCTTGCTGAAAATCATGAAGTGAGCGGCGCAATAGAAGGTGAAGATCGAGTTCCCGGCGCAAGGTGCGCAGCTCGCTGGATACTCCATGCAAAATCTGTTGAGCTACGCCAAGCGCGCCGCGAAAACCGGTGACGATGCCGCCAACCGTCGTGACCTTCACTTGACCTGCGGCGTCTCCCACCAGGTACACCGAACCTTGGCCTACGCGCCGGTGCACGGGAACCCAACGTTTGTAAACCGGAATCCGAGCCGCTTGAAATCCGATGGGTTCAAGCTTTCGTTTTTCCAGGAATTTTTCCAAATGGTGGCGCGTTTCCGCGCCGGTTTCACCGATGATGCCCAAGGCGCCGCGCGTCACCGATTCTGGGATGAGCCAGTAAAAATAAGGGGTGTCTTGCGGTACGAACCACACGCGCGCTGTATCGGGAGACATATCTTTCGGCAGTGAAACAATCGCCTGCACCAACGGAACTGTTTCAAGCGGCGCCCACCCGGCTGCCTGGGCCACACCGCTGGAAGCGCCGTCGCCGCCCACAATCGTGTCAGCGTGAACTTCCTCACGGCTCCCGTCATTACTTCGATCAATTTCCAGGACCATTCCGCGACCGTTGGAATGCAGTGCGTGAAAGCGGCGGCCCAGTTCGACAGTCGCTCCGGACTGTTGCGCTTCTTGGGCCAAGCCTTGAATCAAGGTTCGGCGCTCAATAATCAGGTCGGGATGCTTCAGAGAAATCGTTGCAGATCGCCCGTCGGTAAAAAGTTCAAAGCGGCGGATTTCGTTTACCACACTTTTCTCGGCGGCGCGTCCGAGCAAGGCGCGCATGCGATTGGTTACGATCAACGTTCGCTCGTCGGGCTCCAGCGTCTCGATGCGTTCGAACACGCGAACGGAAATACCCTGCCGAGCCAATATGGAAGCGGTAAATAGACCGGCGGCTGATCCGCCCACGACCGCCACGCTTTCAGAATTTGTGCGGAAATTGCTGCGTGCGGTATTTTCCGCGTCGCGTAATTCGGGCGCCATATTCGTCACGTACAGTTTGCCTTTGCTTAAATTACCGGAGCGTTCCTGGGAAGCTACCCGCCGGGATTGCTGTCGGCCGCCTATCCCGGACTGTTTGATCCCCAATTAACCGAGGAAGAAGTATATATCTTACCGTCGCGCAATCAAGACGGGACAGCCCTTCAGCTATCGCTAGGTAGGAATGTTTTCGGCACTTTCGCCTGACGTTCATACGGCGCAGCTTCCAGCAGAAATATTGCAAGCAGACTTCCCAAGATGATCACCCCGGCCAGTCCATAGGCAGTCGCGGCCGAACAGTAAGGGGCGATCAGCGCAGCCACACCGAACAATATGGCAAACAAATACAGCGCCAGAACCGCTCCGCGATTACCTAGGCCCAGGTTCGACAGTCGATGCGCCGTATGATCCTTTCCCGGTGAAGTAAAAGGCAGAAGACCGCGGCGCGATCGAGAAATAGATACCAGCGTCGTATCGAAGATGGGCACTCCAAGAATCAGAACGGGAATAAGCCAGCTGATCGGGAAGGGAACGCCGTCGGGGCGGACTTTTAGACCTAGCGTAGCCATTAAAAACCCTAGGAACATGGCGCCGCCGTCGCCCATAAAAATCTTGGCGGGATTGAAATTCCAGCGTAGAAACCCCAAGGATGCGCCCAACGCTGCAGCACCCAGGCTGCGAACCAGCGTCTGACCGTTCATGCTGGCCGAAATTGTGAAAAATGCGGCCGCTACCGCGGCGATTCCCGCGCAAAGGCCATCCATGTGGTCAAGAATGCTGAACGACGCGGTGATTCCTACAACCCAGAGCACGGTGAAGCATCCATCCAGAACTCTGCCCGTAATCCCTGGTACAAAATTGGAAAAAAGCTGCGCGTGAATTCCGGTGGCGATGAGCATCAGCGCGGCCACAGGCATCCCTAGGAAGAGTTTCACTTGATGATGCAAAAGCTTTCCATCATCCAGGAAACCGACAACCGCAAGCAAAGTAGCTCCGGAAAGTATTCCGGCAATTTGCTGCTGCGGAACGCCATGAACGGCAATCAGAATGGCGAGCGCAAAGGCCAGGTAAATAGCGATGCCACCAAGAAGCGGAATTGGCTTCCGGTGGACTTTACGTGGGCCGGGCAGATCCACCATGCCGTAACGCAACGCCAGATGACGCACTGGAATCGTCAGACCTAGTGAAGCCAGCAGCGCCACAGTAAAAGCGATCCAGTCGGCGTGAATGAAGTTCATTACAATAGCTCCGCTCAACGCGCCGTAAGCATTTTTTCAAGGACGCCGCGGACTTGCTCTTTCTGTTTGCTGGTGAAATACCAGTCCATGGTCTTGCGCAAGCCTTCGCGAAATGGCGTTTTTGGTTCCCAGCCCATCAAATTTTTTGCCAGGGAGTTATCCGCCACACGATTTGCTGGACCTGTAGGCATGTCCGGGCGCAAACGGATTTCCGCTTTCTGTCCTGAGAAATCCAGAACCATTTTCGCGGCGTCGATCACGCGGATGCGCTCCATGGTGCCGAGATTCACTGCGGTGCCGTCATCGATTTTCTCGGCGGCACGAATTGTTCCGCTTACGATGTCGTCAACATACGTCCAGTTACGTATCTGCGTTCCATCGCCCCAGACGTCAAACGGGTTCTGCCCGATAAAAGCCCGGGCGATCATCGCGATTACCGCGTGATTTTCAACTCCGCGTGGACCGTACACGGTGAAGTACCGGCAGGATGCCGCTTGCAGTCCGTGCTCGCGGTGATAGGCCTGTAGCGTCAACTCCGCCATCAATTTTGCCCAGCCGTACATATTGTCGGCGTCGTGAGGTGGTTTCACGTCTTCTTCGCGCAGATAGAGCTCCTGCTTCGTGTCGGTCTGCATGTTGTTTGGGTAAACGCAGCCTGATGATGCGTAAACAACTTTTTCGACGCCCGCCTTCACCGCTTCCCAGAAAACCAGGCCATCGAGAAAGAGATTTGAAGCGGGGCCTGCCTGGTGTAAATCCACGTAGCCGCGTCCGCCGTGGTCGGCAGCCAAATGAAAAACAACCTGAATGCCGTTCATCGCCGCACGTGTTACGCCGGGCTCGCGCAGGTCAGCTTCCACGAACGTGACGCGACCATCGCCTAAATAATGTTCGATGTTCGAGAGCCTACCGCTGGTCAGATCATCCACCACGCGCACTTGCGCGCCGCGCTCCACCAGAGCGTCCACCAAGTGCGATCCGATAAACGATGCCCCCCCTGTTACGAGTACCTTCTTACGAGTCCAGATGGCTTCCTCCATTCGCTATAAAGTGGCTATACATTAGAGTGATTTCCTACCTCTTCCATTACATTTACGAACCTATCAAGCTCATTGACTCTAGCATATTTGGCCGCAACTTCTCGGGCCCGAGCCTCCATTTGAGCCAACCGGGCCGGGTCATTTCGCAATTGGATCAATGCGGCGGCCACCGCGGCAGGGTGGTCGGGATCCGCGGACATTCCGCAGCCGGTTTCGCTAACGATGCGGGCAGCATCCGTTGAGGCCGGAGCCACAGTAAGTACCGGCCTGCCAGCCGCAAGAATCGAATAAAGCTTACTTGGTACCACAACGCCCTCCAAGCCGCGCCGGACGGTGACGATGTGCACGTCTCCCGCCATCATTACGTGGGGCACTTGCTCGACTGGGAAAAATGGCAAGAAGCGTACATTTGGCGAAGATTGCGCGGAAGCCTCCAGAGCTGCACGGTTTGCCCCCTCGCCTACAAACACAAGCCCTATATTTTCGTTGCGCAAAAGTTCAGCAGCTTTCAGCAGCGTGTTCCACGCTCCGTAAAATCCCAAATTGCCCGCGTGTATAGCCACGAATTGGAAACCGCTGCGAATTTTTTGTACTAGCGGATCGCTTCGTTCTGGCAGGGATGATGGAAACGAGCTTCCGTCCCGCACTATAACCACGCGCTCTGGCGCAACACCTTTTGCAAGGATTCGGTCGCGCATGTCGTCGCCGAGCACTACCACCCGCGCAGCTTGTCGAAGCGCGCGGCGATGCATTTTTTCCCAGCGGTCAACCCAGAAACCTGAGTTTACGATTTCACCGCCCATAGCCATGTCCGGATACAGATCGCGAATGTTATATACGAACGGCCGGCTACTCATGCGCGCGATAAACGCCCCGGCGATGCCAGCTACCGGTGGATCCGTCATTGCCAGAACGATGTCTGGACAAATGGCCAGCGCGCGCGGCACAGCCAAGGCGAGATACGACAGATAATTTGAAAGGCGTCGCCGCATCTGATGCCGCGGATAAGCCGTCGAGCCGACGCGCTCCACCGTCACATTATTTCGAATATCTTTCCGTTGAAGCGAGTAGGGGTAATATTCGTCGGGATCGTACGAAGGACGCCCAGCCAGCACGGTGACTCGATGCCGCTGCGCTAATTTCTCTGCAATTTGCACGGCCATCTTGGCAGTAGCGGAAGTATCCGGCGGGTAATATTGATTAAGAAGGAGAATGTGCATAATTCGTATGGCGATCCCGGCGCCGCTGGACAACTTTGGCGACGAGCGATGCTCTGGACGGCAACTCCCTATTTTCCGCGTTTCGCGAAATTATCCGCGCTTTCTTCCTGCGATCCGGAGGTGAACTTTTTCTCCAAAATGAAGTTTCCCATCACTAATACATCCATTTGCGTCCGCTGGAAGCAATCCAGCGCTTCCTCCGGACGGCAGACAATCGGTTCGTTATCGTTGAAGGATGTATTCAACACGACCGGGACCCCGGTTTGATCTCCGAAAGCTCGCAGAAGCTTCCAGTACAATGGGTTTGTATTCCGGCTCACGGTTTGAAGCCGCGCCGTGCCATCCACATGTGTAGGCGCAGGAATTACACTTCGTTTTTCCGGACGCACATTGTAGGCAAAGGTCATAAAAGGTGAGGGCTTTGTCTTTTCAAAAAATTCACTGGTGGCTTCTTCCAAAATAGAAGGCGCGAAAGGCCTGAAAATTTCCCTGTGTTTAATCCGGCGATTCAGAATGTCTTTCATTTCCGGCCGCCGAGGGTCGGCAAGAATGCTTCGCTGGCCCAGCGCTCTGGGACCCCATTCAACACGCCCCTGAAACCAACCCACGATTCTCCCATCAGCAATATGTTTTGCTGTAGTTTCAAGCAACGTCTTCTCATCCATCTCGGCGATGCTGGTCTCATCTCCCGAGGCTTGAAAAGAGTCGATCGCGCGCGCCATATCCTGCTGCGAAAATTCCGGACCCCACCCGGCATGATCCATCACAAACTCACGCGGACGTCCGAGTGCTTGATGATTCACCGCGAACGCCGCTCCCACTGATAATCCCGCGTCGCCCGCGGCCGGCTGAACGTAAACGCGTTCGAATGACGAACGATCGAATATTTTCCCGTTCGCAAGGCAATTGAAGGCGACGCCTCCCGCAAGGCACAGCGATTTCTGTTTGGTTTTATTCGCAAGCGCGCTCCAATGAGCAGCGAGAACTTCTTCGAGAGCAGCCTGCATGCTTGCAGCAATGTTCCGATGCCGCTGTTCGAGCGGTTCCCCCTCTTTGCGCGCGGCCCCCAGCCGCTTTTCCAAGTAAGCCGAAAAAAGCCTGCCCAGCACCGGGGTGCGATTCGCCTCTCGCCAACTCATATCTGCGCCTTGACTTTGATGCGTAAAATATTCCAGCCCCAGGCGAAACGAAAGCGGCCCATCCGCATAGACGATGCGGCGAAATTCCTCTAGAAACTCCGGCTCACCGTACGCCGCCAGACCCATCACTTTGTATTCATCGCCAAATTTCCAGAAGCCGATGTATTGCGTCAACGCGGTGTAATACATTCCCAACGAATGAGGGAACCGGATTTCCCCCAGCGCGCGCATTTTCGGCCCCTCGCCCATGGCCCACATGCAGCTGGCAAAATCACCCAAACCATCAGCAGAGAGCACCGCGGAATTTTCGAAGGGCGAAACGAAATATGCGCTTGCCAGATGTGCGGTGTGATGTTCGATGCGATGGAAATGCGCCCGGATATTCTCCGCGGGCATCTCGAAAGTCGCCGCCAGATCCTCTTTAACACCCGCGAAGCGCCGCATCACACGGGCGCGGTCTAAGGCAAAGCGCGGCATGCGCATGGCGAACCGAAGTTTTGTTCCCAGGCGCGCCCAGGGATTGCGCGGCACAGCGATGTGATCGACTTCAGAGAGTTTTGCCCCGGCTTGATCCAGGCAGTACTGAATCGCACGCGCCGGCAAGCCCGCTGCATATTTCACGCGATTGAGCCGTTCTTCTTCGACAGCCGCCTGCAATTGTCCGTCAACGACGATGGCCGCCGAAGAATTTGCGTGATACGCATTGATGCCAAGAATAATCATGGTGTGATTGCGTCGCCCGCCTGCTCGAAGCCGTGGCCTCCAAAATTCAATTCACGTGCACCGCTGCGGAAGCGCGGTTTTCCAAGCTGCCCACAGGCTGAACGTTCAAGTTGTGTTTAACCCACTCATTCAAAACGTACAAACTCCAAGGCCGCGACCAGGTTGTCCGACCCAGCAGAAAACTTCTCCAAACCGTTTGTGCGAACTTCATGTCCAGGATCTCTCCCAAAGCCGGGGCCCAATCGCCGAGCCCCACAGCCACGCGCTCACCTAGCTTTCCGCGCATCCAATATTCCCAAGGGAACGTAAACGTGCGCTTGGGCTGGTCCACTATTTCCTCGGGCAGCAAATTTCCAAGCGCTTCAATGAGCAAAGCCTTGGGACGCCCATATCGCCGCTTGATCGATTCCGGCAGACCCAGAACATACTCGACCAGCGGGGTATCTAGAAATGGCACGCGCACTTCGAGCGAATTGCGCATGCTCATCGCGTCGGTATCCCGCAATAGCGTGTTCACCAGGTAAGAACGCAGCTCCAGCCACGATACTTGAGTGAACTCGTCCATCGACCGCGACTGCCCCACAGCACCGCTAAGCCATTGGTACCAGAGCATCGATTCCCACGGCACCGTGCCGCTCTTAAGACGCGATACAAAAGCCTTGGGCGCAAAAAGCACCCGTGTGAAAAAGTAAGGATGAGGAAACAACTCCGGCTGAAGCCAAGCGGACAACCCTTTGCGAGAAGCATCAGGAGAAGCTTTGAAAAAAGGAGTCTGCTTCATTCCCGAAGCCGTGCACTTGCGAAATAGTTCTGGAAACAAACGAGCCGCCGCTCGGACGCGCCCGACTTTCGTAGCCGCTTGAAAAGAAGTGTAGCCGCCGAAGAGTTCATCGCTTCCCAGGCCCGAAAGGGCCACTTTCAACCCAGCTTGCCGCGCCGCCCAGGAAACAAAGTAGGTGTTAACGCCGTCCATCGACGGCTGATCCAGCGCGGCCACAGCCTCGGGGAGCCGGCTGACCATTTCTTCCCCGCAAATCATAGCCTCGCAATGTTGACTTCCAATGCGCTCTGCGGTTCGCTTCGCAATCGTACCTTCGCTGAATTCTGTGTCGGGAAATGACACAGTGAAGGTATGGATTCCACTCTGCGCCTTTGCCGCAAGCGTCGCAATGGCTGTGGAATCGATTCCGCCGCTCAAAAACACGCCCATGGGCACGTCCGCGATTAAATGGCCCCGCACAGCGTCTTCCAGCAACCACAGAACTCGCACGGCGGGAGTTGTTCCAGCATTGGAGTTCGGTGACCCAGCCTTGGCTCTAGTACGGTCTCCGGAAAATTGCGCGGGCTCCCAATAGACTTTGGGTTCGACAGTCGCACTAGGATTATCGGAGCTAATTGTCACGCCATGCCCCGGCGGGAGCGAAAAAATCCCTTGCACCAGCGTCGTTGGCTCGCCCACAGAGCCAAACAAAAGATACGCGATAACTGCTTGCTGGGAAATATGCGGCACCAGCAAGCCGCTTGCAAGAAGCGTCCTTGCTTCTGAGGCGAATAGAAACATTCCGCCGATCTGCGCATAATAGAGCGGCTTGATGCCGGCACGGTCGCGAGCCAGGAATACGCGCGTGGCCCGGCCGTTCGGTCCCTGCGGTAATTCAATCACCGCGAACGCGAACATTCCGCGAAATCGTTTTACGCAATCCTGCCCCCACTCCTCATAAGCGTGAACCACCACTTCCGTGTCGGATTGCGATCGAAATAAATGCTTGCGCGATTTCAATTCTTCGCGAAGTTCTTGGAAGTTATAAATCTCCCCGTTGAAGAAGACCGCCAGCGTTCCAGTTTCATTCCAAACTGGTTGCCCGCCGCCAGGAAGATCGATAATGCTCAGCCGGCGCGCCCCTGCGGCCACAGGCGGAGCTACAACAATCCCTTCATCGTCGGGGCCCCGATGAACGATTGCTGCCAGCATACGGCGGACGAGAGTTTCACCGGTTTCCCGCGAGCTAGATCCGATAATGCCGCAGATTCCGCACATGGAGGCTAAGTCGCATCCAAAAATGCGTGGCAAGCTCTGCGTAGCTGCTGCCGGATGCGAATTGAGCGCATGCCCAGCCGGTTTTCTCCATACCAACGCAGCGATGCGCGCAACAGGATTAAAAAGATTACCAACAGCGCCGAAAAAACCAGGGCGGCGAAGGATTCACGTTCTACGAGTAAGGTCATGGTGGGCGCATCTTCCCATCCGGGAACCAGCTGATCGAGAATGCGCCGGAGCAATAATCCGACGACGTGAATGCGTGCCAGTCGAATATGCACGGTACGGTCGTAGGTATAGCTCGAGTCGTATCCGTGAATATTGCCCGTAGCAGCTTTAAATATCTTGGGATCCGCAAGCTCTTCGCGCGTCAGCGTCTTTCCGTCCGCTCCGCGCAATACCACGCGAAAACTCGGATCCACAATAATCCAACGCCCATCCACTAGAACTTCCGCTACCACGTGCTTGGTCATCTGGCGCAAGTCAACCAAAAGCAGCCTGCGAGCTTGCATACCCCCGGTATCGACAAGATTGATGAACGCATTCGTCGCCGTCCCACATACTCGCAAAAGAGCGTCGTAATTGAGCGTGTCTGTGGGATCACGATCTGATTGTGCTGCTTCCGTCCCGTAAGTTTTGCGGGCGGGGCCGTGAGCCATCCAATTTAATATTGCTTCTATTTTCTCATCGCCCGGCGAAGTAGCCGGCACAATCGCGTCTGAGAATCCTTTCAGGTATCTGCGTGTCGAAAATTCCCAGCCTGCGGAATATGCAGCAAAAATAAGAGCAACTACCAGCAGAACGTTTACCGCGAACCAGGTGGCGTGAAACAAGCTATGGCGTTGAACCTGAGGGTGCTCAACAGGCCTCGGCCAACTCTGTGAACTTTCAGTGGAATCAGGCTCTCGCTGAGCGCTTATGACCGCACTGGATGATCTCGAGCGATCCTCTTTCATGCGTTCTTGCGCACCTCGTCAGCCAAGTTCTTCGTATCCATTTTGTTCAGACGGCCCTGCTTTTCGGGAGGTTTCTTCGCCACAATAAACGAGTGCACGTTCTTCCCGCGATTCTCGTCGTATTGCACGATGCGGCCTTGCCGCTGCGCGCACCATTCCTCTACTAATTGGCGAGGCAGAAACGCGACACGTGGAGTCACGAAGTAATCGTAGAAGAGGTTCCGAGCGCCCGGCCAGGTACGTTTACCTTTAGATTTGACAAAATGTACCAAAAAATATGGCGCCTGAAAAAGTAGTCTGACGAGTGGCCTCGCCCAGACACGATTCAGCGCCCATCGAATAAGTCCGCCTGGAAACCGATAGAGCGCAGGATATCGTCCGCTGGGTTTATAAACCGCCAGATACATTTGCCCGCCTTGCCTTAGAATGCGGAAATTTTCGGTGAAAGCGGCAAACGGGTCCTCCGTATGATGTATCACGCCGTCGGAAATAATCGCATCTGCGGCTCCCTCCAGGAACGGCAGGTGCAAGTTATCTCCCAGCACAGCGGGTCGGTTGTATCGTTGTATCGCCAAGCCTAAAGAAACGCGGCTGCGGTCCAATCCGATACACCGGATTCCTCTTCGCGCAAGAAAGCCCAACACGCGTCCGGGACCGCAACCGATATCCAAAACGAGCGAATTCACATCCAGCCGATTGATAAACTCCGCCAATAGCGGTGCGACAACCGACTTCAGCTCCGTCGAGTCGTCCGCTGGAGCCCAGTCGAACGGGTGTTGGTCGTAGAAGGTGACCGGTTCAGTTGCCGTCATCGTATGTTCCCATTCGTGCTGGCCAAAACTTGCGCGTAATATCCTTCCATCTGTTCCGTCAAACGATCCCAACCTAATTGCGCCCTCACTTCGGCGCAGCCCGCCTTCAATTTCCCGTAAAGACCAGCATCGGAAATCAGGCTGCTGATTGCCTTCGCCAATTCCATCTTTTCCGGTGCCACTACGAGCCCCGCGCGCCCGTTTACCAACGAGCGGATGCCACAGAACTCCGTGATAATTACAGGCACGCCAAATGCAATTGCTTCCGCCGCCGAATTTGCGAAATTTTCATAACGCGATGGCAGAGCGAAAACGTCGGCGTCCGTCAGCAATGCGATTTTGTCTTGGTCATAGAGAGCTCCCGTAAAGATCACCCTCGATCCAACTCCCGCTTCGCGCGCTCGTTTCTCTAGCGCCGCGCGATAACCTGGTTCGCCTTCCGGTCCTGCAATGACAAGCCGTCCCTTCTCAGCACCGGCTTGCGCGAATGCGTCAATTAGAATATCGGCACCCTTCCGCGGAATCAGGCGCCCAAGAAAAACAACCAACGGCTCTTCAGGAAGGATTCTCCATTTTTTCCGAAAGCTGCCTCGCGACTGGTTCGTCGAACTGCCGCCGAGATCGATGCCATTGTATCGGAGTATCACTTTTTCCCCGGAGACGCCGTCGTCGAGCAATTCTTGCGCCTCCATTTCCGAAGTGGCTACGATCCGGGTCGCATGCCGCCAGGAAGTGTCTCCCAAGGCCGCGTGCCAAAATCGTTTTAGCCGGAAGCTTCGATCGATGAGACGATACATTCCCATGGGCTCAATCACGTAAGGGACACCGTGCCTTCTGCAAAAATAACTCGCCGCTGGTCCTAATAAATCGTAGAGGCCGTACAGGTGAACCAGATCAAACTGCGAGATGGACGCCCGGCAGAATCCTATCACATGCGGATTCAGACGTGAGTGCGCGATACCGCACGGAACTGGTCAGATAGACGGTCTGGACGCCATCCTCTTCGGAACGCCATCCCCACGGATTACGCTCAAACTTTACGCCTGCGGCGCTGTCTCTTGCTCTTTCCACCCCAGGTCTGCGGTTAGAACAGTGATCTGATGACCACGCTTGGCCAAGCCACGCGCCAAAGCGCGCACCTTGACGACCGGGCCGCCTCGATCCTGAAACGGGAAATAGGATTGAACTACCTTTAGAATGCGCATTCGGAAGTTCACGACGAGAGCCTGCTTGGTCCGATTCTCGGTCCGGGCAAGCCTGCGAGAACAGAATACTATCTCGTCGCGTTGGAATCCATTCCGCACTCTTCGATGATTTGTTCGAGTTGGCTCTGGAAAACTTCGAAAGAATATTGTTGGCGAACGATCTCCGCGCCGCGCCGGCCCAATTCCATTCGCAGTTTGGAATCTTCGAGCAATCGACAAAGCGCTTCGACCAGTCCCTTCAAATCGTGCGGCGACACCAGCAGACCGTTCACGCTATCTTGGACGACGTCTGTGCTTCCTCCGCACGCCGCGGCTATCACGGGCTTGCCGAACGCCATGGCTTCCAGAAAAACGAGCCCGAAACCTTCACCGGTGCTGGGAAGCGCGAAGATTTCGCTGCGAGCGTAGCAAGCCGCGATCTGCTGGCGGGAAAGGTTCGTAAAGAATCGCACAGATCCGGAAATTCCTAGATCATGGAAAGTTTTTGGAGTCTTGAAAGGTCATCGCCATCGCCCACGGCCGCCAGGTACAAACCCGGGAACTTCGGGAGAAGTTGCGCGATCGTGCGAATTAAGTCATCCAGACCTTTATAACGCTCCGAGGCTGCCCAGCGGCCTACGGTCAGAACGACGCGGCCGTCGGGAAAATCTTTGGCAACGGAAGGTTGGCAAGATCATCCGCCAGGCGCAAAAAGTCTGGATTGAGCGGCCAAGCCAGTTTCCGTATTTTTGCGGCCGGCACCCCCTGAATTTCCGCGAGTCTTTTGCGCGGTGTCACGGCTCGGGGCCAACACAAGATCCGCGGATACAAGCGCGCGACGCCGCAAATCATGCAGTGGCTGCCAAACTTCCACACCGTGTGACATCACGATTGTCTTGATGCGCGGCGATCGCAATTTCATCAACGCGGCAGGTAACGCAAGATAAGGATGCGCGGCGAGAACTACTCGCGCGCCGTGTGTGGATTCACCCAGGGCAGACGCGACAAATCGAGCTTTGGAACGGTTGAAGCCGCGCAACGATACTCGTTGTTGAGCGACTTCAAAATCGCGCTCACCCGGGTCGTCGTTGATACTTAGAAACGACGTTGCCCACTTATCGTGACGAGCCACGATGGCGTCCAGCGCTGCGGCTGTCAAACGGCTCGCTTCCTGAATGCCGCCGACACCGAGTAATTCCGGAAAAAGGCCAATGAGTTTTTTGGGACGGCCGTCTTTCTGTGACATCATCGACAAAGAAACGCGAACCGGAACAGGCAAGTACTACGCGGATTGTTTGTATCAGCGGATCTCATGATTCCTGCGTCTGAGTTTGGGGTGTGCTCTGGCGCCCTACGCCGTACAATGTCGCCAAAAATCATAGACAGTTCACGGCCATTTCGTTCCCAAGTATATTTTTGCACCGTCTCCGCCGCGTTTTGTCCGAGTCGTTTGCGTAAATCCTGGTCGTGATACAGGCGACGCAGCATTTCAGCCAGCTCCGCAAAGGAATCTTGAAGGCGAGTTATCCATTCAACTGCGATTCGCTCAGTTCCGTTTCTCCTGTCGAGAAATGGCGAAACTACCGCAAGACGAGACTTCGGTTTACTCAAGCTCATGTTCCATGCCGGTTCAGTTGCATTCTGCGTTGCTAGTTTATCCCACTTATGTCAGCAGCGTCTGTATCGCTGCCCGCTTTGAATGCGGTCTAAATGTTCACCTTCAATGTGCCCTCGTATTTGCATCGGCCATTAGCTACAGGCAATTCGGCAGATGATTGCGGGCTGTAATGGATGGTTGCAATTTTCCGCTGCTGTAAACTATCTACGGACTTTAGTGCTATGGTCAACATGACACCGCTCGATCCTCGGTCCGCGACAAATGTTCCGTCGGCAATTTCTCTTTGCGCGATGTTTCGCTGCGCCAAGTGTGTTTCGTTATTTTTTTGGCGGTGTCTCAGAGCCGATTATTTTCGTTGCTGCGGCCGATCGATTGCTGATTCCGGAAGATGTATGAGCCGCGCTTCGGTGATGGAAGGGATGGCGCGGATGTGTTTCAGGATGGAGGAATCTACTTTGCCGTCGAGGCGCACAAGCGCCACTGCTTCGGCGCCATGAACCGGGCTGCGGCGGCCCAGCGCAAAAGTGGCGATATTCACGCCAAGATTTCCTAGTGATGTTCCGATCATTCCGATAACGCCGGGGACGTCACGGTTTCGAGTCATCAACAGAGTGCCTTCCAGCGGCGCTTCCAGCGAGATTTCGTCGAGTGAGAGAATTCTCGGCGAGCCGTCTTGAATCACGGTGCCTTCCACGGAAAGTTCAGCTCCTCCATTATTAGCCGCAGAGACCTCGACGGTGTTGGGGAAGCCGCGTTCGCGGCGACGAGTGGTTTCTTCCACGATCAATCCGCGCGCGGCGGCGGCTTGCGAGGCATTCACAAGATTCACCTTTTCGTCCAGAACGCTATTTAGCAGGCCGATGAGCACGGCGCTGCGGATTAGATGCGAGCCTAGTTCGGCAGGCTCTCCTGCGTAACGAATACGGATGCGGCTGAAGCTGGCCGACGGAGCCGCTTGCGCGACGAGCGCGCCGAGGCGTTCTCCTAGTTCGAGGTAAGGACGCAGCAGGCGGTATTGTTCGGCGGAGAGCGCGGGCATATTCACAGCGTTGCGGATCAGCCCTTCGCCGAGATAGTCGCGAACTTGTTGCGCGATTAGCGTGCCTACTTCTTCTTGGGCTTCGGCGGTAGAGCCGGCGATGTGCGGCGTGGCGATCAAGTTTGGCAAGCCGATGAGAGGAGAATCTTTCGGCGGTTCTTTCGCGAAGGTGTCCACCGCGGCACCGGCCAAGTGGCCGGAGCGCAATGCTTCGGCTAGCGCGGCTTCGTCAATTAATTCGCCTCGAGCGCAATTGATCAGGCGGGCGCCGCGTTTCATTTTTGCTAGAGTTTCTGCGTTGATTATTTTTTCTGTGGCGGGGCTGAGTGCGGTGTGCAGGGATATTACGTCGGAACGTCGGAGCAAATCTTCGAGAGGAATCAGCTCGACGTCGAGTTCGCGAGCGGCGGCTTGGGTGACGTAGGGGTCGTAAGCCAAGACTTTCATTTCGAGAGCGCGTGCGCGGCGCGCCACCTCCGTGCCTACACGGCCGAGGCCGATGAGGCCCAGCATCTTGCCGCGTAATTCCATGCCGGTGGAAGATTTTTCCCAGCGGCCGGCTTGGATGGCGGCGTTGGATTGCGGCACAGAGCGCGCGAGGGCCAGCATCAGCGCGAAAGTGTGTTCAGCGACGCTGACGGCGTTGCCGCCGGGAGTGTTCATCACCAGGACGCCGCGGTGAGTGGCGGCGTCCATGTCCACGTTATCGACGCCTACTCCGGCGCGGCCTACGACGCGGAGGCGTTCGGCTTTGTCGAGGAGATCGGCGGTGACGCGGGTGGCGCTGCGAACGATGAGGCCGTCGGCGTCGGCAATTTCGGCGGGGAGCGTTCCGGCGGCGGGAAGAACAACTTGCCAGCCCGATTCCCGAAGGAGCTCGATTCCGCGCTCGCTGATTTTGTCCGCGACGATAATTTTCATTCTGGGAAACCTAGCGGCGGGGCTTCGGAATATTGCGCGGAACGTGTTTCTCTAATGTGCATTCTAGCCCCGGTTAGAAATTTTTCCGTCGTTTGTTTTGAGTGAGTTGCGGTGATTTGGTGGTGTGCCGGTTAGAAGTGGTCTAGACCACTTGCGAATTTGCGTCAGCGACGGGAGTAAAAAGTGAGCCTGGAACGATTGCGGAGGCACAGATGTTTTTGGGTTTGGGAGAAGCGTCCGATGCTGTTCTATTTTAATCACGAGCGACGGTAGCACGCAGTTTGATGGAATTCAAGGACCAGTGTGCTGTGGACAGGCTAGTACTACGGCGCAAATCTTCCCAGCGGTTATCAATCTGGTTTCGACTCGATACTGCGGGCAGGGCAAGAACTTCGTCGCCACGAGACGCGTTACGGGTCGGCGACAGGAACTGAACGCGACCAGCAAGTCCCATCAGGCGGCGGTGCACGGCGCAGTTCGGGTTAGATCCTAAAGGGTAAAGATAAGAACAGGGCGACTTATGTTCTTGGCTACGATTAGCCTTCCTTTGTCCTTGACGAGGTTGCGCGACCTCTTTAGGCTAGGAAGGACCCTTGGCCCTAAAATTTGTACAGGAGGCTTGATGCCAGAGGCTACGGAATCGAAAAAACCGGCGGTGACGCTTCCGGGAACGGTAGAGAAGATTATTCCTGCCAACCAAATTGCGCCGGAGAAGGCGCAGATTGCGGTGGAAGGCGCCGATCATCTTTATCGCGAGATTCGAGTGGATAATACTTTGCACGATGAGAAGGGGAAGAAAGTCGGCCTGAAGCCGGGGGCGCACGTGGATGTGAAGATTGAAGCGGACAAGGAAGAAACGGAACCTAAGAAGTAGGGAAGCAACAATCACTGAAGTAGTCCTACAGCACCAGTCTTATCCGCTCCAGTCTTACGTGAATGTTTTGCGGGTTACGTTTTGCAGAAAGTATTTCCAGCCTATTCCTCCTCGTGGCAATCCTTCGTCGTGTCACGTCGTAAACCGTGGTCTTAACGTTAGCAAGCACAGGCGCCCTTGATAAGCAGTGCGTTCGGTGTGTTCGGTCTTGACCGAGGATGCGAGGGCGCCTACGACACTGCGCAGCTTCTGTGACCCAGCTCTCGCTGAAACGAAACCACTGAGACGATATTTGGAATCCTCCGCCAAGATACCGAGGGTGCAAACATTCGCGTGCGCAAGAACATTTCTGCCGGACTAAAGGCTGGCGTTAAGAATTAATCGGCTAGGTTGGTTCTCGTTACAGCAAAAGCCTCGTTTCCCTGTCCCTCAGCGGCTGAAGCCGTTCTGATTTGGATCGCGTGCGGCACGACGCAGCCGTGCCCTGACGAAATTCGGTGTGGTGGCACAGACCTAAAGAGGTGAGCTACCGGACGTGGCTGGGCGAGTGATGTTCATGGCTTGCGCGGTAACGTCGGTGTATTTCAGGCCGGCACCGGTGTTGAATACTAAGACTTGGTCTTCGGGCTTTAGAAAACCTGTGGCGATTAGATTTCTGTAGGCGGCGGTCGCTGCGGCACCTTCGGGCGAAAGAAAAATTCCTTCGTTTCGCGCCCAATCTCTTAGCGAATCCAGGATTTGATCGTCCGGAACGGCGACGGCTATGCCTGCGGAGTCGCGCAGAATTTCGAGCATGATGTAATCGCCGTAAGGCTTGGGGACGCGAAGGCCTGCAGCGAAAGTTTCGGCGTTCGGCCAGGGGTCTGTTGCGCTGGATTTGTTTTCAAAGGCGCGAACTACCGGAGCGCAGCCGGAAGATTGTACCGCGATCATTTTTGGGCGCTTGCCGGGAGCGACCCAACCCATTTCTTCCAATTCCGCGAAAGCTTTCCACATGCCGATCAAGCCAACGCCGCCGCCTGCGGGGTAAATCACTGCGTCGGGATATTTCCAGCCGAGTTGTTCCACGATTTCGTAGCCCATCGTTTTCTTGCCTTCTACGCGGAAAGGCTCTTTCAAAGTGGAGACATCGAACCAGCCCTCTTTTTCTTTTCGTTCAGCGACCATGCGGCCGCAATCCGAAATTAGGCCGTTGACCAAGGTGACGTTGGCACCATAGGCTACGGCCTCGACGTAATTGGCGAAGGGGACATCTTGGGGCATGAAGATGTGAGCTTCGAGGCCAGCAGCGGCGGCGTAAGCAGCCAGAGCGCCGGCTGCGTTCCCCGCGGAGGGCACCGCCAATTTTTTCAAGCCGTAGTGGCGAGCCATGGTGACGGCGAGTGCGAGTCCGCGCGCTTTGAAAGTGCCGGTGGGATTGGCGCCTTCTTCTTTTAGAAAAATTCCGGGATGGCGGGGGCTGCGAAGCATGGGGGTCCAGCCTTCTCCTAGTGTGACGGGGTCGACGGAGGGGAGAACGGCGCGATAACGCCACATGCCGGACCAGGGCGAAGCTGCTTCTTGTGCGATAGCGGCGTCGCGGGCGGCGGGACCGTGGAGCGGACGAAGATCGTAACGAACGTACAGCGCGCCTTGGCATTTCGTGCAGAGAGTTTGCGGGTGTTCGGCGGAGAAAGTGGAATTGCAGCGGGAGCATTCTAGATTTTTTATGGATGGCATCGTTGTCACCTTAACAGATGAGTTGGATGCTCAACAAGATTTGGCGACGGCAGAGAATTGCAAGAAGTAAGAATCGAGCGCGATGAGGGATCGCATTCAGAAAAACGAGATGAAAGACACGGCTAAAAAATCTTTGCCCGCTAAGGAACTGCCGGCGGCTCTGCGCGCGCTCACGGTTGTGGGAGTTTTATTGTTTTTGTTGGGCGCGGGGCTGGCCATTGTGCTGGGGCCTCAACTTTGGATCACCGTGCTGCGTTGGGTTGGACTTTTGGCGATTGCGGCTGCGGGGCTTCGTGGGCGATCGCTTACGTACTGGATTTTTTTCTCGATGTTGGTGGGCGGAGAGATTGGGCTGGACCGGCCGCAGCTGGCTGAACATTTGCGCGTATGGAGCGACATTTTTCTGCGTTTGATCAAAGTGATTGTTGCGCCGCTGATAATCGGCACGCTGGTTACGGGCATCGCGGGACACGGGAATCTGCGCAGCGTTGGGCGCATTGGACTGAAAAGCCTGATTTTTTTCGAAATTGTGACCACGCTGGCGCTTTTTATCGGTGTGGGAGCGATTGACATCAGCCGGGCAGGCGAAGGGCTGACGCTGCCGGTCACGCCGGAAGTTGCGTTGGCGCAAAATGCGGCGCCGATGCGCTGGGACGATTTTCTGCTGCACATTTTTCCGGAGAATATTGCGAAGTCTATTGCTGAAAACCAAATCCTGCAGGTGGCCGTGTTTGCGCTGCTTTTCGGGATTGCGCTGGCGTTGCTGCCGGAGACGAAGCGCGAGCCGATGCTGAAGTTTTGCGAGTCGCTGAGCGCGACGATGTTTTCATTTACGAATCTGGTGATGTATTTTGCGCCGATTGGCGTGGGTGCGGCGGTGGCTTACACGGTGGGACACATGGGCATCGGCGTGTTGTTGCCGCTGGGAAAATTGCTGGTTACCGGATATGTTGCGCTGATCGCGTTCGTTTTGGTGGTGCTGCTTCCGATTGCTATTCTTGCGCGGATTCCGCTGGGGCGATTTCTGCGCGCGGTGGCCGAGCCAGCCACGATTGCGTTCGCAACGAGTACTTCCGAGGCTGCGCTGCCGCGCGCGATGGAGGACATGGAAGCGTTCGGCGTGCCGAGGAGGATTGTGGCGTTCGTGATTCCCGCGGGATACAGCTTCAACATGGCGGGGTCGTCGGTTTATTTGGCGGTGGCGTCGATATTTGTCGCGCAGGCGGCGGGCATGCATATGTCGTGGGGACAACAGCTCTCGATGGTTTTTGCATTGATGCTGACCAGCAAGGGCGTTGCCGGTGTGCCGCGCGCCACACTGGTGGTGCTGATGGCGACCGCGTCGATGTTTCATCTGCCGACCGAGCCGATCTTCGTGATCCTGGGGATCGATGCGCTGATGGATATGGCGCGCACAGCGGTGAACGTGATTGGAAATTGTCTGGCTTGCGCCGTGATCGCGCGGTCGGAAGGTGAACTTCCTAGCGACGCTTAATTTGCGGCGCCGGAAACACCATCTTCTTTAAATCGCACGGCTTTCCGTTTACCTGCTGCTAAGGACAAACTTGTTGCCGTCGACGTCCTTGAAGATCGCTGATGTTCCCCAGGATTCCTTTTTGGGGTCGGCGGCAAACTCCACGCCTTTCGACTTCATAATTTTGGCGGTGGCAAAAACGTCGTCACACCAAAACGAGATTGGCTGAAAATCGCCGATGCGATTCTCGTGGCCATCCGGGGTAAAAAGGACGAGGCCGGTTTCGGCGCCGGGAATCAGGAGTTCGATCCAGCGCTGCTTGTCACTGAAAGGCTGATCGGTGCCAACTTTGAAACCGAGTTTTTCTGTAAAGAATTTTAGAGAAGCGTCTTGATTACGAACGGGGATGCTTACGAATTTTAGTCCTCGGATCATTTTAGAAATCCTCCGTTAAGTTATTGAGGCGACCTGCAGACAGCCAATGGGATGCCGCCGCTATGAAAGGCTGCCGCGCTGAAGACCGCGGCGCTACATTGAAACCTTTCTGACCTCGAGCGGAGGATAGCTTGGAGAAATTCGGGTTGCAATCAGGCAACGAATCCTATACTAACCATTGGTATAGCTATGACGAGCATCGATAACTACGTTACGGATGTTTTGATGCGGGACCTGGTGGGGCATGACAGAAAGCCGGTGAGTTTTCTGGTGTATTTGTGGCTGGCAGCAGAAGAGGGGCGACGAGAGGCGGCGGTTCAGATCAGTTACCAGGAGCTTGCAGAATCGATTGGAGTTTCAAAAAGCTCGGCACAAGCGTCGGTGAAGTGGTTGATACGGAGGAAGCTTTTAGCTGCGAGCAAAGAAAATGTGACGGCGACGCCGCGTTATACGGTTCTTAGTCCGTGGAGAGAGGTGAATCGCCGGAGTGGTGGACGGACACGCTGAGTGAGCTCATGCAAAGCGAATTCTTCCGTGAAACCTCTCTGGCGAAGAATTAGAACTCGCACCTTTCGAAACCGAAGGACGCGGCACCCGCAAAATCTTGACGGCGTTAGATAGTCGAAACGGGTGTTGAGCGGTGGGAACTAGGTCTTCAGCGTTTGCCAGTAAAGCATCCGCCTCGCTTTGGGAACAATTCTGGTGATGGCTGAAACGTCCATATCGGAGTCTTTGATATTTTGGGAGTAGAGCGTGAACAGGATAATTGACGTATCTGGCAGGATTTTTGATATGGCGTTGGCGGTCTTGAGGCCGTTCATCCCGGGGATGGCCAAATCCAAGATTACCAGATGCGGATAGAGGCTCCGGGCCTTCTCTACGGCTTCCTGGCCGGTGTAGGCTTGGCCACCAATCTCGAAATACTCGTGGTCGCTGAAAAGGAGAAACTAAATAACTCCAAGATTGAGAGTGCGAACCTTTCCTCTTCTAGCTGCTTTACTGCTGGTGCCGGTCGTGTCGACTTCAGCTGGTCCAGATTTATCGTTCAGTGCGACTCCCACCCATTCTACGGCAACGCTGAACTCAGGGGCGATGCAGGCGGACAAGCTGGTCGATATCAATTCAGCGACAAAGGACGAGCTGGATGCCCTTCCCGGAATTGGCCCAGCCTATGCGCAGAAGATAATCGATGGGCGGCCGTACCGCGCTAAGACGGATTTGGTGAAGAAAAGAATCATTCCGCGAGCAACGTATGACAAGATCTCGGACAAGATCATTGCAAAGCAGAAGCCGAAATAACCAACCCCCAAAAGGTCCGTTGGGTGACCGCGACGAAGGTCAGAATTAGGTTGAGGCCGCATGTTCGAAAAGAATTCTGGAACAGATATTTTCTCACTCGAACGGACGCCAAGATCTTCCTCTGCGCCGCTCCTTACGGAGCAGTATTTTCCTTACGAGAGCGCTTGGAAGGAGTTCGACAGGTTACAAAAGACGGCCCGAGGTGGTCGCCCAATTCGCTGGCTGATGTGGGTTTTCGAGGTCTCCATGGGCATCGTCGGATTTTATGGTTTTCGTTTAATGAAGGGATCCAAGCTGATAATTCTTATTTGCTGGGGCGCGGCTGGTGTTATCGAGATTTTCTACTGGTTTAATGGGAAGAGGCGATTTTTACATGGGCAGTGCCCGCGCTGCCATAGCGAATGGCCGGCGTTAAAAACGAGAAAGACCGAGCGTGCAAAGGCTGCGGTCTGCGCCTCCATCAACTGTTCCCCTAATCCAGATTTCCCGAATTGCAAAAAACGAGTTTGCGAGCTTACACGTTCGAGCGACGACCACGACGATCCCGAACGGAGATTGCAAAAACTTTGCGAATGATTCCTACTCACAAGATGCGAACTTTGGCTGCCTGCATTTTGATATTTTGCGGAGTGCTGCTAGGGTCTTTTTCGCTTAGCGCATCTGGCGAAGAGCAGGCCGCGCTGGTGCATGGGCTGTGGGTATGGAAAAGTGCGGAGGTTTTGGCAGGGGAACACAGCTCGGAAAATTTACGAGATTTTTGTAAATCGCAGGGCATCAACGAGGTTTACGTCTCGATTTCCGCGCAAAGTGAGGCGTCGGAAGACACCCGTCTGGCATATCTGATCGGGTTACTTCATCGGGCGAAAATTCGTGTGGCGGCGCTGCTCTCAAGTGCGGATGCCGACGAGCCAGGCAAGCATCGGGAAAAGCTGTTAGAGCATGTGCGGGGAATCGTGCAATTCAATCAAAGGCATCCGGCGGAACGATTTGACGGGATTCATCTGGACGTGGAACCGCAACAACGACCGGAAAATAAAGGGCCCGGCAACTTGAAATTTCTGCCGGGACTGGTGGAAACCTTTCGCGAGGTGCGGGCTGTGGCGGAGGCGTCGCACTTGACCGTCAGCGCGGATATTCAGAACAAACTTTTGAAAGGGGATTTGCGCGAGAGAAGAATGCTGTTGACGTCGTTAGCGCGGCTCACACTGATGCTCTACGAGCTAAGTAGCCCGGGTGATGGAGAAAGCGCCGAGCAAATGTCGGAAAAAGTCCGGACGGCGAGCGGGAAATTTCTGTCGATGGCTTACCAGGGGATAGACGATCGCAATCTCGCGAAGATGGTGATTGGGCTTCGCACACCGGATTACGGCGAACTGCTTCCTGAGATGCTCCAAGCGCTAGACGACGCAAATCGCACAAATCCGCATTACTTGGGTTGGGCGAGGCATTCTTACAACGATTATCTGAAGGCCGGACGCTAAAGCTGACGTCCGGGGCGAGGGTGGACTCGCCCCGGGCGTCACTGAAATTTTAGCTGGCGCTGGCGGGCATTTGCATGGGCTCGTCGAAGCTGCCGCCGTAAATGTTGGGGACTTTGGAGCCCATCGGGCGGAGATAGGTGGCGAGCTGTCCGCGATGATGGATGCAATGATTGTTCACGAATGCGAGATAGGCCGCCGCGGGCAATTCGAACATTCCAAATGCCGGGATAATTTTGGCGAGCTTTTCGGGCGGAAGCGCTTTTACTTTTTTTAACGCGGCAGGGAATTCTCTTTCGTAGAAGGCCACGATTTCAGCCACGCTTCGGAAGTGCTTGTCGAGCGGGGGACCAAATTCGCCCTTCTCAATGCCTTGCAGGAACCAGACATCCGAAGTGGCGATGTGGGTTGCGAGATCGAAAGCGGTGCGGGCATTTTCGTCAGGTCGATAATCTTTCCTGCCTTCAGGAACGGCGGCTAGAACCTTTCTGGTGATCTCATATTCTCGTTCAAGGCCGTCGGTGAACATGTGTGCGGTGAACACTGCCTGTTCGTGATTCATGGTTTCTCCTTTAGCTTTTGTGATCTGCTTCGACGCGGGAGCCGGGAACGCGAAAACTCTGACAGTAAGACGAAGCAAAACCGAAAATGTTTCTTGGCTACCGGAACTCGCAAGTAATCTCGGCCGAAGTTGAGTGTTTAGTTCGCCTTGGGAACGCGGACATTGTACACCGGACTGGTCAGATTTTGAGCAGGTCGGGGTATTGAACCCGAAGCGCGGCGTGTGCTAGCATCCCGGTTCCGCAGGGTCATACGCGTAGCCGTCGGGGACGGCGCCGTGATGTTGGTCCTTTCTTACAACTCGAAACAGCTCCTCGCAATAATCCGCCACGAAATGCCTGTCCGGAAGTTTTTTCCACAGATGGATCCTATTATGTGAGGTGAATTATGAAATCGTATAACACCGAATGGATACGAAACGTCGGCATTGTAGGCCACGGCGACACGGGCAAAACCCAGCTCGTCTCGTCGTTGCTGTTCACTGCGGGGATGACGCCGCGCCTGGGAAAAGTGGCGGAGGGGTCGACCGTCACCGACTGGGACGAAGAAGAAATATCGCGGAAAATTTCGATCAATACAGGTTTAGCGTTTGCGGAATGGCAAGCACCAGGCCAGCCGGAAAAAGTGAAAATAAATTTCCTCGATACGCCAGGTTACTCCACGTTTATTAATGAGACGAAATCCTCACTGATTGCGACCGACGCTTGTTTGATTCTGGTGGACGCGGCTGCAGGCGTGCAGGTGTGCACGGAAAGAGTTTGGGATTACGCGACGGAGTACGACCAGCCGCGCGCGTTTGTGCTGAACTGGATGGACCGCGAGCTAGCCAGTTTCGAACGCGCGCTGGATTCGGTGCACCACGTGTTTGGACGGGGAGCGATCCCCATTCAATTGCCGATCGGGCAGGAAAAGTCGTTCAAGGGCGTGGTGGATCTGATCGCGATGAAAGCGCTGCTGTACGCGCCGGACGGAGACGGGAAGGCGAAGGTCGAAGAAATTCCGGCGGAACTTGTCGAAGAAGCCAAGATGGCGCACGAAGCGCTGGTGGAGATGGTGGCGGAAGGCGACGACGCGTTGATGCAAGAATTTTTCGATGAAGGGACGCTGCCAGTTGACGATTTGAAGAAAGGTTTGCGCGAGGCGGTAGTGGCCAAGAGAATTTTTCCTATTTTGCTGAGTTCAGCGCTGCATAACGTGGGAAGCGACGCAATTCTGAATTTTACGGCGGAGATTTTTCCTTCTCCGGCGGTACGGGGGAAAGTGGCGGGGCACAAGACGCCGGACCACAAGGGCGATACTGTGGAGCGCAAGATTGCGGATTCCGAGCCGCTTTCGGTTTTCGTTTTCAAAACGCTGGCGGATCCTTTTGCGGGACGCATCACTTATTTCAAGGTGATGTCCGGCGTGTTGAAGAACGATGCCACTCTCGCGAACTTCAACCGCAGCACACAGGAACGTCTGCAGCACGTGCAGGTGATGCAGGGGAAGACGGCGACGGCAGTGAACGAACTGCATGCGGGTGATGTGGGAGCGGTGGCCAAGCTAAAGGACACGACAACCGGGGAGACGATGGGCGAAAAGAACGCGCCGATTTTCTATCCGCCTGCGCGGATTCCGGAACCTTCCATCACGTTCGCGGTGGAGCCGAAGACGCGCGCGGATGAGGATCGCATCGGCGTAGCTATTCACAAAATTTTGGAGGAGGACCTGGCGTTGCGTTTTGCGCGCGATCCGCAAACGAAGGAATTTTTGCTGAGCGGGGCGGGACAGCAACATATTGAAGTAGTGGTGGCGAAATTGCGCAAACGCTATCACGTGGAATTGAAGCTGCATCCGCCGAAGGTTCCTTACCGCGAAACGATTCGCGGAAAAGCGGATGCGGAAGGAAAACACAAAAAACAGACGGGCGGGCACGGGCAGTTTGGATTGTGCCGCATCAAGATGGAGCCACTGCCGCGCGGGAAGGGAATTGAGTTTGTGGACGATGTTTTCGGCGGAGCGATTCCGAAAAACTGGATTCCGTCGGTGGAAAAAGGCGTGCGCGATTCAGCGGAACGGGGATTTCTGGCGGGATTTCCGGTGACGGATTTTCGCGTGAGTCTTTATGACGGGAAATATCACGACGTAGACTCGAGCGACATGGCGTTCAAGATTGCGGGCTCGCTCGCGTTTAAAGAAGCTATGAAGCAAGCGCGGCCGGCTTTGCTGGAACCGATCATGCATGTGGAGGTGTATGCGCCGGATCAATATTCAGGCGACTTGATGGGACATCTGAGCGGACGGCGCGGAAAAATCAGCGGCAGCGAAACGCGCGGGAGCAGCGTAGTGGTGAAAGCGCAGGTTCCGTTTTCGGAAATGCTGAGCTACGCGAACGAATTGATTTCGATGACGCAGGGACGCGGGAGCTACTCCATGGAGTTTTCACACTACGATTTCGTGCCGACGGAAATTGCGGAAAAAGTGATCGCCGCGCACAAGCCGCACCACGGGGGCGAAGAGGAAGGCGAAGCTGCGTCAGCGTGATCTGGTAAGTTTGGCCCAGGCGTTGGTGAAGAAGTTGCCTTCCTTTGGAGCGGGCTGCGCCGGTTGCGGATCGTTCTGAGCGTTCGCGGGCCGAGGATCTTTATTCTGGGCGTTCGCGGGCTGCGATCCCGGGCCTTGGCCTTTTTTGTACTGGCCGCTTTGGCCGACGGTGTGAGCGGGGCAGCCGACTCCAAAACAAGGGCCGGTGGGCTGAAGCAAGTAGCATCCTGCAAGAGAAAAGGCCGACAGGATCAGGAAAGCTGCGAATAGCGACAGTTTTGAGATGTTTCTCTTCATTGGCGCGCCCTCATTGAAAATCTCGTACGGAACCACCGGCTAGCTGGAACTCTATTCTCCTTATATTGGCACGAAAGGGATGGATAATTTGGGATTGTGGCAGGTTTGCGGCGAATCCGTCAGCGAATGAAAGGCAAAGCCGACGTGAAATGGAGTGAAAGTGCTGCTGTAAGTGCTTTGTGCAGAACAAGCCTGTACTTTGGGACAGCTATTTCACGAAAAACGTGGAAGAAAAAAGCCGGTGCGTTGCTTATGTTCCAGAAAAGGCTCGCCGAAGTTGGCGGTAAGGAGCTTTTCCTCTTTGCGAGCTTTTCGATAAAAACCGAACAGAATAATTGCGAACGCGAGCAGACCGCGATATTCGCCCGCTGTAAGCGCCGATCCAATTACGGCGACGAGCATGCCGGTGTAAATCGGGTGGCGAATATAGGCGTAGGGGCCGGAGCGGATGATTTGATGGCCTTGCTTGATGGTGACTGCGGCGCTCCAATTTCGTCCCAGGTTCCAACGCGCCCATATTGCGAATAAAACGCCGGCGAAAGTTAGGCCAGCGCCTAGCCAGGCGATGCAGGGAATGTTGGGGAGAAAACGCTGACTCAGGATGCCCCAGTTACCGTTACGCTGGAATAAAAGGATGTAGCCTGTGGCCATCAGGATCATGTGGCCGAGGCGTTCCGCTGAGGGTTCTCTCTTTTCAGTTTTTTTCGCGCTGAAGGCGGAGACGAGCCAATAAATTCCGAAAAGCATCCAGGAGGCGTAAACGATTTGTTGCGGGGTAACACCCATGCTAGTTCTCCTTCACATTCTCACTTAGCGTGCTCGATTCATTCGGCGAAGGCACGAGATCCAGGAGAGCTCGGTGCGAATTTGTTGGCGCAAAAACTTTGTGACTTCGCCTCCGTAGCGGCCGAGATCCATTTCGGTTTCGAGAGAAGCCAATCGTTGTTCGCGAGCCTCGAGATATTTCTCCCGTGCTGTAAGGATCTGGCCGCGCGCAGCGGGATCCAGTAATTCGAAGAGACCGAGGCGCAGGCGGAAGGCTTCGGCGGAAGATGCGTCCTCAAATTGCTGGAGTCGATCTACCAATGCGGCCCGGCCCAGGGGCGTGAGTGAATAAACCTGGCGAGTCTGGCCGCGCTGACCAGCCGTTTTCCGCTGGGTAACCCATTTCTGCGATACAAAGCGGCGCAGCAACGGGTACACCAGGTTGTTGTGCATATCAGGTTGTCCTAAAGCTAGGCCGGCGCGTTTTTTCAGAGCGTAGCCGTGTTGGGGGCCAGCTGCCAAGATCGCGAGTAATATTAGGTCATTCATGACTATGTCAATTCTGTACTATTAACCTAGGACGCGTCCAGTACTTTATGTGGGTGAGCGCGGCAGTTGAGCCGGCGTAAACCAAATTGGCGCTTGCGATTGCGCGGGCAGGTGCGCAATCCTGCGAGGCTATGAAGAAAACCAAGAAGACTATTAAGGTGAGCGGCGACGCTACGCTTGCGATCCATGTGGGTGAAGACAGGTTCCACAAAAGCACCAGCGTTGGCGTGGAGATTGCGCGCACGGCGAATTTTACGTTTGCCAGCACGGAAGAAATGAAGCGCTGGGCCGAGGGGAAAAGCCCCGCGTATATCTACACGCGCTACGGAAACCCCACGTTGACCATTGCTGAAAAAAAGATTGCGGCGCTGGAAGGCGCGGAAGACGCGGTGGTGGCCGCTTCGGGAATGGCGGCGATTTCGAACGCGCTGCTCTCGGTGTTGAAGGCTGGGGATGAAGTGATCGCCACGAGGCAGGTTTATGGAGGCACTTACCGCATGACGCGCGACGTGTTTCCGCGCATGGGAATCGTGGTGCGGCATGTGGAGGCAGACCTCGCGGGGATCGAGCGTCTGGTGAATCCACGTACCAAGGCGCTTTATATCGAGACGCCGACGAACCCGACTTTGCGGCTGGTTGATTTGCACAAAGCCGTGGCGTTTGCGAAAGAGTGGGATTTGATTTCGCTGATCGACAATACGTTTGCGAGTCCAGTGCTGCAAAAGCCGATCGAGATGGGATTCGATCTGGTGCTGCACAGCGCGACAAAGTACCTGGCGGGACATTCGGATGTGATTGCGGGCGCGGTGGCGGGGAGACAGGCGCTGATTAAAGAAATCCGCCACATGATTATTTACCTGGGAGGATCGATGGACCCAGAAGCGGCGTTTTTGCTGATCCGCGGGATGAAAACATTAGAGCTACGCGTGCGGCGACAGTGTGCCACGGCATTGACGCTGGCAAAATACCTGGAAAAACATCCGAAAGTTGCGCGCGTTCACTATCCAGGCCTGGCGTCGCATCCGGACCATCGTTTGGCGAAGCGGCAGATGCGCGGATTTGGAGCGATGCTGGCGTTCGATTTGAAAGGCGGACTGACGGCGGCGCGCAGGTTTTGCGATCGTGCGCGGATTTTTTTGCTGGCGGCGAGTCTTGGCGGAGTTGAGTCGCTGGTAGTGCTGCCGATTTACACGTCTCACTACAACATGTCGCTCGCTGAATTGCGCGCTGCCAGCGTGGAGCCGGGAACTGTGCGCGTTTCGGTAGGCCTGGAAGACCCAGAAGATTTGATCGAGGATTTGCGGCAAGCGCTGGCGTGAAGTTAACTCTGGCGTGGATGGCGCGAAGGCCAATACATGCTGCGAAAGCGGCAGCGCAAACCCAACGCGCTTCGTGCGTTGTTAGGTCGGATCTGAAGGTCCGACCCCTGAGATCTACCCTCGGCGCGGTGTATGGAAGGCTCAGTCTGGAGATCAATCGGCGGCAAGATGTATGGAGGGCTGAGCCCTGAAGATCACCTGCGGCAGTCGTGTCTAGACAGCTCCGCCCTAGAGATCCATGGGCGCCATGAACCTGGTAAGCAAAACCGTATGTTACCGCCGGTCACCGTAGATGTTTGGATTTTACCGTTTGTTACACCGGTGACCGGTTTGCCAGAGCCCAAGACCGAAAAAAAACGCCATGCAGTGCAACCTCCAGATTGCAACGTTTGTTAGAGAGAGTCGCTGGCTGTTCTGGTGCTTGCCAGTTTCGCAAGGGCAAGAATGCATAAGGCGGATCATTACAAAATCACGGTTGAGTGGACCGAGGCGGAATGTGGGCGTTATGCGACTTGGGGCGCGAGATGGTAAAGAACAACGACCTTCGGATTTTAACGTTAGACTGATTACGGACATCCAGCTGTCCGATGCGGAACCGTAATTGCCACTCCGCAGAAGAAGGCTGAAAGCGAACGAGTGCAGGTCCCGAGGATGTGGCCGAATGTATATATCGCGCGCGATCAAATCGAATATTCGCGTTGTGAGGGGCGCTAGTCCGTTTGATGGCTTTGGTTACGGCGGCACCGGCTTCGCGGGAGGCAGAAATGGGTAAGACGCACAATTACAAAGTGACGGTGGAATGGACTGGCAACACGGGGAGTGGAACGTCTGGGTATCGAAATTACGAACGGAGCCATGAGATATCGGCGGGTATGCAGAAAACGGCAATACCGGGTTCGTCCGATCCTAATTTTCGAGGGGATGCGGCGCGATGGAATCCTGAAGAATTGCTGGTCGCATCGTTATCCACGTGCCACCAACTTTGGTATCTGCACTTGTGCTCGGATGCGGGCATTGTTGTGGCGTCTTACATCGATCATGCCGAAGGGGTGATGGAAGAAACGGAGGACGGATCGGGGCGTTTTGTGCGAGTAATGCTGCATCCTCATGTGGCGCTGGCGCCCGGCGCCGATATTGAGAAGGCGCAGGAATTGCATCATGTGGCGCACGCGAAATGCTTCATTGCGAACTCGGTAAATTTTCCGGTGGAGGCTGAGCCTGAAATAAAGTGCGGCTGAATTGTCTCTTGCGGCGTACCGGCTTGGAATAGCAACAAATCGAACTCTAGCGATTACAAATTCTTCTGGCAAGAAAGCCTTCGCTCCATTCGACATCCGCTTGGGAGGCCAGATTGGCTCTTGTGGCGTTTTGGCGGGGAGCCTAGGCTGGCTGTATGAGCCGATTCCAGCCCACGCAACGTACGCAAGTGAAGCGTTTGCCCGATCGCGGGGCCTATGATTCTGAAACTGTCTTTAAGATTCTCGATGAAGGATTGATTTGCCACGTGGGATTTTCGGTGGACGGGCAACCGTACGTGATTCCTACGGGGTTCGCGCGTGTGGGAGATACTCTCTACATTCACGGTTCGGCGGCGAGCCGGATGTTGCGTACGCTGTCGGAAGGCGTTCAAGTTTGCGTAACGGTGACGCTGTTGGATGGATTGGTACTGGCGAGGTCGGCGTTTCATCACTCGATGAATTACCGGTCGGTGGTGATTTTGGGACGCGCGACGCTGGTTTCCGATCCGGCGGAGAAAATTAAGGCGCTGGAAGCGTTTACGGAACATATCGTGCGAGGGCGCTGGAATGATGTGCGATTGCCAACAGAATCGGAGTTGAAGGCGACAACCGTTCTGGCGCTGCCGCTTGCTGAGGTTTCCGCGAAAATCCGGACTGGGCCACCGAAAGATGACGAAGAGGACTATGAATTGCCGATCTGGGCGGGTGTGGTTCCGCTTTCGATTACGCCTGCGGCTGCCGTTGCCGATCCGCGATTGAAGGCGGGGCTGGAGCCTCCGGCATACGCTAAGAAATATTCGCGCTGAGTTTTTTAGTATTGCCTTCTTTGCGAAACTCACGGGTTGGTGACCCACGATATCGCGGACTCGTCAAAACTGCCGCGCTGAAGGCCGCTACATTTAAACCTTAACAGCGCTCCTATCAATTGTTTTCCGATGTGCAATCCTGCTGGGAAAGGTAATCTGGAGGCATGTTCGTTCGATCGAGTTTTGCTCTGGGTGTGATTTTTTTGTTTTTTACTGCTGCAGGTGCGCGATCAGCAGGGACGCGATCGAAGGATGCGCCGGACGAAGGATTTTTGGCGCGGTCGTATCACAGTTCGACGGGCGAGACGATGCAGTACCGTTTGTTCATGCCGACGGGATACGATCGGGCGAAGAAATATCCGATTGTTTTGTGGCTGCACAATGCGGCGGGGCGTGGGTCGGATAACTTAAAGCAAATTTCGGGCAGCAATTTCCTCGGTTCGCACATTGGGACTAGCGCTGAAAATCAGGCCAAGTATCACGCGTTTGTGCTGGCGCCGCAGGTGAATATAACGAAAGCGTGGGCGCGGCCGCATGCAAATACGCCTCCTGTTTCGATTCGGCTTGCGCTGGAAATTCTTGATGCGGTGGAAAAGGAATACAGCGTCGATCCGGAACAGGTGTACGTGGCTGGGCAATCGATGGGAGGCGAGGGTGTTTGGAGTGCGCTGGCTATGTCTGAGAATAAATTCGCCGGCGCGATTGCGATGTGCGGGTACCCGGATGCGTCGATGATTCCACGCGTGGCGAAAGTGCCGGTGTGGATTTTTCAGGGGCAAGCGGACCCGGTGGTGAATGTGGAGATTGCTCGCGCGTGGGTGGCTTCTTTGAAACAGGCTGGAGGGACGCCGAAGTATACGGAATATCCTGGAATTGGCCACGCGGTGTGGGATGTTGCGTTCAGCGAGCCGGACTTATTGCCTTGGTTATTTTCGCAACGTTTGAAGCGCGATTAGGATTTCGGTCCACGATCTTGGGTGAAGGCTTAGCGACAACCGTAGGTGCGAGGCGTGCAGCCGCAGCCTCCGGATGAGGCGGAAGAACTTGAAGATGTTTTTGCGCCGTTGGAAGGAGCGGCGATGACCGAAAGCTGGATGGTGCGTTTTGCGCTAGAGCACTTCGGGCAGGCTACAGCTTGGGTCTGGCTCATAACCATGCGTTCGTAGCGCTCGCCACAATCATCGCAAAGATATTCGTATATGGGCATTCATCTCTCCTGCCGTTCATTTCCTGCGTTCAATCATGGGCGACGACTGAACCAAATAAAACAGCCCCGGCCGGAGCCAGGGCTGTTGGGCAAATCTGCCGGGGATTAAAGAAACTTAGTCGCCGGCGACGGCAGCCTCTTCGGCATTCGTCTTTTCTACGTTGACCGCGTTTCCGTTTCCATTCTTGTGGCCGTTTCCGTTGCTGTGGCCGTTGCCATTGGCGCCGGCAATCTGCACCGGCTTGACGGTCGCGCCCGGAACTGCCATTTGGATCTGTTGAATCGAGCCGATCTGGACCACGCTTTCGGTGGACTTCTTCAGCACGAGCTCTTCGTAGATGCGGCGAACCTTGGCAGCTTCCTCGTTGGCCTTGCGACGGCGAGCGCGGTCTTCTTCGGCCGCGGTCAGAGGAATGTCATGCTCGAGGTGGCGAATGCGCGCTGCATCATCTTCATCGATGCGGAGAGTGTGCTCGTAACTCTGGAGGTCAACCTTCTTGCCCTTGGCGAAAATTTCGTGCTTGCCGTGCTCTTTGTACCACTGAGCGACGGTCGCGTTCTTGTACATGTTCTCGATAATTTTGCGCCAGCCGATGCCAGTGTTGTAAGCGCAGAAGGAAATTTCGCCCTGCTGCGTGGCGTAGGGAATGATGCACATTTCTGTGCGGCGGAAGTCGTAGTTGAACAGATCCTGAAACCACATGCCCGCGAGGAACAGGAAATTCCAGGGATCCTGACGACGCCTCATGGAATCGTCCAAGGTGCGATCCGGACCGACCTTACCGTAAACTTTTTCAGCTTTGTCCTGACCGCGTACGCCGAAGGTCTTATCAAACTTCTTCCAGAGATCCTTAAGCCGCAAACTTGGCGGGGCTTGGAACGGATGATAATTCTTCAGCAGCGCCATGGCGGCCATATAAGCGGAAAATTTCTTGCCGCGCGAAGCGTCGGTGACCTTGCTGATATCAGTGACAAGACCCGGAACGTTCAGGAACTTCGGTACCGGCGCCCATTCCTTATTTTCCTTATTGATCATGACGGCAGTTCCCACGCCGCAGTTGGGGTGGCAGCCGCAGCTCATCTGTCCCCACATGGCATCGGGACCGTGTGCTAGGTCAGCGAAATCAGAGAACGGGCTGATTAGCGATATCGGGAACCAGTCGCGAGTCGGTTCGATTCTTCCGACCTGTTTGCTAACGTCCTGCGCTAAGTGGGAAAGCGTATAGCGCTGGCGCAGGCGGCGTTCGGGTGTGATTTCTTCGTCGCGCCCGGTGAATGAAACCGGCTGGAACGAAACGAAGGAGATTTTCTTGGGGTTTTCCATGGCGAATTTCACGATGGGGCCGACCTGATCGTTGTTAACGTTATTGACGATGGTGGTGACCAGGACGATGTCGATGCCGGCCGCGTGCATGTTTTCGATGGCGCGCAACTTCACGTCGAACAAATTGCCGACCTGACGATGGCTGTTCGCGTCGTTACCGATGCCATCGAATTGAAGGTAGGCATAACGCAAGCCCGCTTCGAAAGCCTTGGCGCAGAATTCCTTGCTCTTGGCGAACTCGATTCCGTTAGTTGCAGCTTGCACGCTGTTGTAGCCAACTTTGCGGGCGAAGCGAACGGCGTCAAGGAAGCGCGGATGCATAGTCGGTTCGCCGCCGGAGAACTGTACGGACATTTGGCGGCGCGGCTTGATCTTGGTGGCGTTCTCCAGAATTTCCTGAATTTCTTCCCAGTTCAATTCGTGAACGTAGCCGACCTGGTTGGCGTCCATGAAGCATGGGTCGCACATCATGTTGCAGCGATTGGTAAGGTCAACGGTGAGAACGGAGCCGCGGCCGTGGCGAATGGTGCTGGAACCGTGGCGGTGGAGATCTTCGTCGTTGTGCGCTGGAATATCACGACCAGGGAAATTCTTTTCAATCCATTCGAGGAATTTGGAATCGGCGGCCATTAAGTCTTCGCACTTGCCGTGGATGGGGCATTCTTTCACCATCCAAACCTGGCCGTCGCGCTCGATGATTTGGGCTTTAATCTCGCCGATCTTTTCGTGCACCAAGTCGGTCCAATCTTTTGAGCCGCTCATGATCGCTTCGCGCGCCTCGTGAACGCAGGAAGGACACAGTGAGTCGGTGGTACGTGGCCAGCCGAGCGTGGGCTTGGACTTCTCCCATGATTTCAGCATCGGCTTATCAGACCACTTGGGAATGAAGGAAGGATTCGGGCGGTACTTATTGAAAAATTGAATCGTGTCGAAGGTTACCCCCGCTGTTTTGCACAGCGCCCAATCGAACGATTTCCAAAGTTGATTGCCTACTGTTTTCGGCATAATCCTCCACCTTTCCTTTTGATGCGCAATAATTTTTATAAGTGGCAAAACCCCGTAATGCCCTATGACCCCAACGGGTGAGCCACACCCGTAACTTGTTACCGTACCAAAGTTTGCCCGGAATGGGAGGGAAGGTCTAGGAGGGTGCATCCAAAGGTGTAATTGGCGGGTTGAACGGCGCAGGGGGCCAGTCAATGGGAGCGCCCAAGTACTAAGAAATGCGTGAATTAATCGAGGTTCAGGGGAGTACGCAAGACGCCAATCGCGAAATGGGCTAGGTGCGGGGCGTCGTCGTCGAGTTGAATCCAACGGACAACGCAGTGGTCCTTCAGATACTGGGAAACTTTTGCTTCCGTGATTCCCAAATGTTGGGCCAGTTTGACCTTCAGACCGCTATCGAATGATGTGCGGGTGCCGCGCGTGGTTTTGCCGGCACTGCCACGCAAACCACGAGCCAGGTTCCCGACACCGACGCGGAGTGTCTGGCAGGCTTCCACGTAATAAGAAGTGATCTGATCTGAATCGGAGAGGAGAAATACGCCGGGGCCGGCGGGGGCTTCTTCTGTGTCGAGACGATGCAGCGGACTTGCAACCAGGCGGCGCAGCATCGATTCGAGATGGGACATGCGCGAGGCTAGCGCCGGATCGCCTGCGCGTCCGTGCGCAGTGCGCTCGGATGGGAGCATTGGCGCAGCTTGCTCCGATCGCGGCGCCTCGGGAGTTGCAAACGAAATGGGCTGCGGCGCCGAAGGCATTGGCGCTCGTTCGAAAGATTCGGTTCGAGGTGAAGGCGCCCTGGAAGACGGTCGCGATGGTGGCGGTGGTGCGGATTGTGATGGTGACGATTCAGCAAAGGCTTGTGAAGGAAGACCCGACGCGGGGGCTGCGCCTTTGCGTCGCCGGCCTCGGCCACCGCGGCGTCCACGACGGCGCTTCTTTTTTTCTGCGTCGCCGGATTCGCTAGCGCCGGCTGGCGCGGCCTCCGCGGTATCCGGAGAATGCGCTTCATCAGCCGACTCGGAAATTTCACCGAGGGCCAACGGCTCCGTTTTTTCTTCCGGGAGCTCTGAGGCAGAAATAAGGTGCGGCTCTCCGGCGCTTAATACCGAGTCCATCGGAATTGCACTGCCGGCAGGAAGCGCCGCTCCAAGCCTAAGCAAAGCTTCCTCGGCCTTCTTCTTCCACTCGGATCGACGGAAGCGTTCGGCGGCGATGCTGTACCACTTTATGGCGTCATCTTTGAGCTCGGCTTTTTCCTGGATCAAGGCGAGTTCCCAAGCGACCATGGCATCGCGCGTGCGCTGATAAAGCTCGGAGAGCTTGGCGTGAGCGTCTGGACTATTTTTAGCTTTGCGAATGCGGGCCTGAATTTGGCGCCAATCTGCCATGGCGGGCATTGTAGCAGTCGCAGGAGGGATAGGCCAATGGAGGAAACGCGCTGTCCAGCGGTATGTTAATGGGCCGATAATGAAACATTAGTTTATGAATGCTGCCGAAAAAACGGAATGGGTTTGCCAGCAGGCGCGGGCGGCTGGGTTCGATCTATGTGGCGTTGCGCCTATTCCAACCGCGCTGCAGGGTTCAGAGAATATTTCGAACGATTCGTCGAACGGAAAATTTGAAGAGCTCGCGCATTTGCCGGAATGGTTGGCGCAGGGCTACGCAGGGGAGATGAATTACTTGCACGATTCGCGACGAGCGGACCCACGTCTGGCGTTGGACGGCGCGCGAAGTTTGTTTGTGCTCGCGTTAAATTACAAT
Organism: uncultured Acidobacteriota bacterium; assembly: GCA_963731535.1. Classification (GTDB taxonomy): domain Bacteria; phylum Acidobacteriota; class Terriglobia; order Acidiferrales; family UBA7541; genus Palsa-295. The sequence continues at coordinate 70,066 of CAVSWI010000018.1, forward strand.
GCGGCTTTGCCTTATTCAACGGAAGTGCCAGTAACTGGCGGTGATGATGCGCCGCGCGGTTGGATTTCGCGCTATGCCTGGGGCCACGATTATCACGACGTACTTCGCGAAAAACTCGAGACGGTTGTTGCTGCGATGCGCGAGCAATTCGCCGAGCCGTTTGCGACACGCGCGTATGTGGATACAGGGCCGATCATTGAACGGATTGCGGCGAAATACGCGGGGCTTGGATGGCTTGCTAAGAACACGTGTTTAATCAATGAGACCATCGGATCGTGGCTATTTCTCGGAGTAATTGTTACGACGCTGGAGCTGGCGCCTTCTCTGCCGGCTGGTGAACCGCCGGCGCCGGACCTTTGCGGAAATTGCCGCTTGTGTTTGGATGCGTGTCCCACGCAGGCGTTTCCCGCGCCTTACGTGCTTGATGCCAGCCGGTGTATTTCTTATCTCACGATTGAATTGCGCGGAGCGATTCCGGAACAACTGCGACCAGTGATGGGGCGCGCAGTTATCGGGTGCGATATTTGCCAGGATGTGTGTCCGTGGAATCATAAGGCACCTCTGACTCAACTCGGGGCATTTCAACCACGACAGCTATCGCCAAAAGGCGAGAGCGGCGCCGGAAAACAAGAAGAATCTTTGTTCGCGCCGGAACTGGAAAGGCTCGCGGCGTTAACCCAGGAGGAATTCAGCACAATTTTTCGCGGGAGTGCAGTGAAGCGAGCGAAATGGCGAGGGATCGTTCGCAATGCGTGCGTGGCGCTGGGGAATTCTGGCGTCGAGCGGGGATCGGGTGCACATCAGCGCGTGATCGGATTGCTCGAACGGCTTGCCGGCAATGATGACGCAGTGATTGTTGAACACGCCCGCTGGGCGTTGGCGCGACTGATTGGTTCAAGCGCGAGGCGCGATTGACTTGCTGCGCGAATTTCCTATAGCGTAAGCACTGAAAATTGGCTTAACGGAGTTGTTAGTGAATTTCTCAACGCTTACAACGACAATTCATGTTCTCGCGCCGCATTTTCCGTTCCCGGAGGGAGGAGCTGCGGCTGAACTCATGGCCCTGCGCTGGCTGCACTTTATTTTCGGGATCATATGGATCGGCCTGCTTTATTTTTTCAATCTAGTGGGCTTTTCAACCATGAAGCAGCTCGACGCGCCCGTGCGCGCCAAAATTTATCCGGTGCTGATGTCGCGGGCGATGGCTTGGTTCCGGTGGTCTGCGATGATCACCGTGGTGGTGGGCCTTCGTTACTACTTTCATCTGCTTAGTGTGGATGCCGACAACGCCGGCGACACGTCGCTTACGTTGAAATGGTTTGGCTGGTGGGTAGTAGTTTGGCTCGTTGCGTATACGCTTATCTATCCGCTGCAACTTCCGCACGAAGGTTTCTTGGACCATCCTTGGGTGCGCACGATTGGGATTTCCATCGTAGTGATTGTGGCGTCCTGGACCGTGTGGGACCTGAATGGAGGAGCGGACGTTTCAAACGCGCATCTTTGTATAAGCGTTGGCGGAGGGCTGGGGCTTCTAATGTTGTTGAATGCCTGGGGCGTGGTTTGGCGCGTGCAGAAGCGGATGATTGCGTGGACGCGTGCGAGCGCGGAGCAAGGCACGCCCATGCCGCCGCAAGCCGCGCGATTGGCACGATGGAGTTTTCTCGCGTCGCGCGTAGGTTTCTGGCTTTCCTTCCCGATGCTTTTCTTTATGGGTGCGGCGGAGCATTATCCATTCCTCAGCAGCATGGGCCGCTGAGCTCTTTTACAGGTAAGAAAGAGTTTCTTTCTTGTCTGTGTTTGATAGCTACGAGCGCCAACGCAGCGTCACCGGGCCTTCCAGCGGGTTCTTCATGGGGGCGCCGGTGCGACGGGACTCCCTATAGGCGGCTTTCAATTCGAAGTACCAGCGCGCTTGGCGGTCTGCGTCATCTACCAACATCATGCGATCTTCATATTTCAAGCCTAGCGCTTGCTTTTCGATTACTTCGGTATCCTGGCGGATGAATCGTGGTCCGAAGACGTGAATGATGAAGGAGATGACCGGCAACCAGGTAAGAATATTCCAGGCGGCGCAGAAATCCAGTCGGCAAAGATCGCTGTGGATCGGCGTGACTGTTGTGCGGCTAGAGAGCCAGTAGCGGCCGGCGCGAATTTGTTCGAAGCGCTGGTTTGGCAGAACGAAATCAATCATGGTGGTGGCAGGTTCGCCGGTAAGGAGTTTCAGGATTTTGTAGGGCGCGCTGTTTGCGGAGGGCGCGTGCGGGCTCATGCGGAAACCGTTCGGTATGGGTTCGAATTGTTTTTGTTTTTCGCGGATGCTGCGGCGGCTGCGCCACCACCAGGCTTCATGGACGAAAGGCCCATGCGCAGGATCCATTAAACCAATGATGGCTTGATCGACGCCGCATGGTAAGTCGGCCCACAGATGAGCTACGAGATAGCGCGGGCTGAATGTGGGCAGCTCTGGCGCGAGTGGCGGCGGGGCTTCCAGCGTTCGGCCTTCCGGGTTGTTCATGAAGCACCAGAGGTAGCCGTCATGCTCTTGGCAGGGAAAACTGCCGGCGTAAATGCGTTCGCATTTTAATTTTGAATCGGACGTGAGCGAAGGGATCGCCTGGCATTGACCCGTATGCGCTTCGAAGCGCCAGCCGTGGTAAGCGCATTCAACGGTCTTGCCGTCGAATTGTCCGAAGGAAAGAGGGAAGGCGCGGTGCGGGCAAACGTCTCGCAGCACAAAAGGCTTTCCGGCCGCGTCGCGACCGAGGACAAGCGGGACATCGAGCAACATTGCGCGTGCGAGTTTTCGTCCGCGAACCTGCTCGCTGCGTAGCGCGGGATACCAAAAGCCCCACATCATTTCGTCTGCGTGATTCTTTGTTGCTGGGTTGCTCGCGCTCATGAGTAGAGACGTATCGTAGTATATGAAGCCGTTGGAGCATAGGGCGACTGCGCGGTGGAAAGCGCTGTTTGACTCAGAAGGCGATTGTGGATATCCTTAACTCAGATTAATGGCAATGTTCGCTTCCTTTTATTAGCGCTTTCTCTCCGCTCCGACCGGAGCGCTGCCCTTTCCCGAATCTCCATCTGTAAACATTGTATTTCCGTTGTTTATGAGGCGCGGCCATGGCGAACTTAACGCTATTTGAAAAACTCGATAACCTCGAGTCACGTTACGAAGAATTGACGCAACAGCTTTCCTCGCCCGAAGTGCACAACGACTCGGCGCGTTTCCAGAAGCTCGCCAAGACGCACGCCGAAATGGCGGAGATGGTGGCGAAGTATCGCGAATGGAAAGAAATCCAGAAGGGATTGCAGGGCGCCAAGCAATTGCTGGTGGAAACGGACGACACGGAAATGAAGCAGATGGCGCATGACGAAGAGCACGAGTTGGAAGCACGCAGCGAAATCGTGGAGCGGGAACTGAAATTCCTGTTGCTTCCGCGCGATCCGAACGACGACAAGAACGTGATCGTGGAAATCCGGGCAGGGACCGGCGGAGACGAAGCTTCGCTTTTTGCGGGCGAACTATTCCGCATGTATTCGCGTTACGCTGAAACGCAGAACTGGAAAGTGGAAATCCTGGAGAGTTCGGCGTCTTCCATCGGCGGAACGAAAGAAATTGTGGCGGCGATTCAGGGCAATAAAGTTTATTCGAAGCTGAAATATGAAAGCGGCGTGCATCGCGTGCAGCGCGTTCCCGCCACCGAGCAGCAGGGGCGCATTCACACGTCGGCTGCGACTGTCGCGGTGCTGCCTGAAGCGGACGATATTGACATCAAGATTGAAGCAAAAGACCTGCGCATCGATACGTTTTGCTCGTCCGGGCCCGGCGGGCAATCGGTGAACACGACCTATTCGGCTGTGCGCATCACGCACATCCCCAGCGGGCTGGTGGTTTCGCAGCAGGACGAAAAATCGCAAATCAAGAATCGCGCGAAAGCCATGCGCGTGTTGCGTGCGCGGTTGTACGAAATGGAACAGGCCAAGCAGCACGAAGCGATTGCTGCCGAGCGTCGCGGGCAAATCAAGACTGGCGACCGCTCGGAAAAAATTCGGACGTACAATTTTCCGCAGAACCGCGTTACCGACCATCGGATCGGATTGACGCTGCATCAACTCGATCAAGTGATGGAAGGCAAGCTCGGGCCCATTGTTGACGCGCTTTCCACTCATTATGAATCGGAGCGGCTGAAGCAAGAACTCGTGGAAGCTTAAGCTCGACGTAGCGGTGACCTGATGTCCACCCCAGACAGAGCCTCGAACATATCTGCTTTAGACGTCCGCGCAGCTCTGAAAGAAGGAATGGCCCGGCTGCGTGCGGCGCATGTGCCGTCGCATACGTTGGCTACTGAGCTTCTTTTGATGCACGCGCTCGGGCGCGACCGCACGTGGATTTACACACACCCGGAATTTCTGCTTGACGCTGAAGCCACCGAAAAATACTTGGGTTTAATTGCGCGGCGCGCGGCGGGCGAGCCGACGCAATATTTGACCGGCAAGCAGGAGTTTTGGGGATTGGAATTTGAAGTTACGCCGGCGGTGCTGATTCCGCGGCCGGAAACCGAGCATGTGATGGAAGTTGCTTTGGCGCGGCTGGGGCCTCGTGGATTTAAGATTCATCTCGATTCTGGATTGCCGCGCGAAAAATTGCGCAGTGCGGACGTGGGGACGGGCTCGGGCTGTCTCGCTGTGGCGCTGGCATACGAATTGCCACACGCTGAGATTTTTGCCACGGATATATCTGCGGCTGCTCTTGAAGTGGCGCGGCGCAATGCGGCACGCCACGCCGTTGCCGATCGTATTCATTTCCTCCAAACGAATTTGCTGGACGGTTTGAGTGACCAAGCCGCGAACGGCGGCAAAAAATTGCGGCACTTTGATCTGATTGTTAGCAATCCGCCGTACGTTGCGCGCGAAGACAGCGCTCAATTACAGCGAGAGGTGCGCGATCACGAACCGCACGAAGCCGTTTTCGGCGGACCTACGGGAGTTGAGCTTTATGCCCGGCTGATCGAAGAGGCCGGGAATCTGCTGAGAACTGGCGGAATCCTCGCTTTAGAACTTGGCTACAACTCTGCCGAACACGTCCGCGCGATATTGGCGGAACAGAAGTGCTGGAGGAACGTCACTTTTACGAACGATCTGGCGGGCCTGCCGCGTGTGGTCGCCGCCGATCGCGTCTGACGAAACTCCACGACCTTTTTGTCATACAATCTAACTCTCACCCGATTTACCAATGCCGAAGCTAGCCCATTTTCGCGCTAAGCATGATGCAGCAGCACCGACCGCTGCGGATTCTTCGGCGACCATTCTCCACATTGATATGGACGCGTTTTTCGTTTCCGTAGAGCTGCTGGTGCGCCCTGACTTGGTAGGGCTTGCTGTGATCGTCGGGGGGCAGCGCGACCAGCGCGGCGTGGTGACTTCGGCGAGTTACGAAGCGCGACGGTTCGGTGTGCACTCAGCGATGGCGCTGCGCACGGCGGCAAGACTTTGTCCGCACGCCGTTTTTCTCGACGGGCATCATGAACTGTATGGGCAGTGGAGCGATCGTGTGGCAGCAGTGCTCGCGAAATATTCGCCGACGGTGGAGATGGCTTCGATCGATGAAGCCTATCTGGATTTGGCGGGAACCGAGCGGCTGCACGGTCCGTCGTTTGGTGCAGCGCACAAACTCTTGGTGGAAATCAATGGGACTACTGGGCTGCCCTGCTCAGGCGGGCTCGCTGCGACGCGATTGGTGGCGAAAGTTGCGAGCGAACAAGCGAAGCCTCGCGGGTTGGTTTGGGTGCCACCAGGGAGCGAGGCTGCTTTTCTTTCGTCGTTGTCGGTAAGAAGGATTCCGGGAATTGGAAAAGTGACCGAAGCGGCGCTGAAAAATCTCGGCGTCGAGACAATCGCGCAACTTCAAAATGTTTCATTGGAAAAACTGGAAGAAGTATTTGGGAAATGGGGACAAGCGCTGTTTCGGAAGGCGCGCGGGATCGATTCGTACGAGTTTTTCGTCGATGCGGAGCCTAAGTCGCTTTCGCACAATCAGACTTTTGGTTATGACACGAATGAGCGGGAAATTCTGGAGTCAACGCTGAGCCACCTTTGCCAGAAAGCGTGCAAGCGTTTGCGTGATGCGGGTCTGCATGCACGCACCGTTTCGGTAACACTGCGTTACACCAACTTTACGACCATTACACGCAGTCAGACGCTTTCGGAACCTTCCGATTTGGATTCAGTGTTTTTGCGCGCGATTCGAGATCTTTTCTCGCGCGCCTGGGATGGTGCGGCGAAATTGCGGCTGGTAGCCGTGGAGCTTTCTTCATTCTCCAGCGGCTCCGGCCAAATGGAACTTCTCGATCCCGGGCGCCGCGAAAAACTGGAACGTTTGGCCCGGACTACCGACAGTCTTCGCGACCGGTTCGGATTCTCGAAAGTACAATTGGGCGGGTCGCTTAAGAGTCGCGATGATGGCGACGAACATCGTTAGATTTTTGCATTCCTCACAAACTTTGCTTCGTTCCAAACAAATTTGCCGCAATTTGGTTCCTGTCCTATAGTTTCGTTCTCATGGCGGCAGCTCCCAACCCGCACAAGCACTCCAAAGGCGCCATCCGCAACGTGCGCGATTTCTGGGCGCGCGTAACGGAAGGCCTGAAAATGGGCCAGCTTTGGGGCGAATTTAAGTCCGAAGCGCGATCCAGCTACGGTCTTTATTCGAAGGATGTGGATTGGGACGCTATCGGGCGCGAAAAATCAAAATTTAAAAAAGTTTTATTTGCTGCGTGGGGCCTATTCCAGGCGATGTTGATGAAGCTTTCGCCTGCGCGGCGGGTCCTGCTGATCATTGCTCTTGTGTTGATCGTGATCCATCCGGAGTTTCGTTCAAGCTCAGGTAACGCTGACATTAGCTTCGAAGGAATCGGCGTAATCATTCTGTTTATTTTGTTGGCGCTGGAACTGGCCGATCGTGTGACCATGAAGCGCGATCTGGAAATCGCGCGGGAAATTCAGCAGTGGTTGGTGCCGGCACAGGCCCCGGAAATTCCGGGCATGGACATTGCTTTCGCGACACGGCCGCAGAACACGGTAGCGGGCGATTATTACGACGCGTTTTTGCGCCCATTGCCGGCTAACGGCGCGGCGGGCCTTCGTTACTGATCGCTGTTGCTGACGTTGCCGGGAAAAGTGTGCCGGCGGCGCTGCTGATGGCGACGTTCCAGGCAAGCTTAAGAGCGCTGGCGGCCACGACGGCTTCGCTGGATGAAATTGTGGCGGGGCTCGAACGTTACGCGCGGGCGCACAGTTTGGAAGGCCTTCGATTTACGACAGCGTTTCTAGCTGAGATTAATCTCGAAACTCGCGAGATGACTTATGTCAACTGCGGGCACAATGACCCGATCTTGAGGCGCGCATCGGGAGCCATCGAAAGGCTCTCGACGGGAGGCCCGCCACTCGGGTTGCCGGTTTTCACGGACAACGAGCTCCCTTACATTTCCGGGCGTACGCAACTGATGCCAGGCGATTTGCTTTTTGTTTTTACCGATGGAGTGGTGGAAGCAGTAAACGAAGCGGGCGAAGAGTTTCGCGAGGAGCGCCTGCTCGGCAGTTTGAATATTAGCTCGGGGAGCGCCGCGGATGTTCTTTCGAGGGTAATGACGGAGGTCAACAATTTTGTGGGTTACGCGCGTCAGCATGACGATATAACCGCACTGGTTCTTCGCGTAACAGCCTAGCGGTACCAAGCTGATAGTCTTCGGTTTTGCGAGGTGCATAGATGCGTTTTCTATTTTTGTTTGGGTTGGTTATTCATCCCTACAATCGCCGTTGCGCAGATTCAGAAAGCGCCTGATGTGGTGGAGTTCATCAGTGTGGATGCGCCGGTGGTCGTTCTTAATCACGTGCGCGTGATCGACGGAACGGGTGCGGCGCCTAAGGAAGACCAGGCCGTGGTGATTGCAAACGGCAAGATACAGTCGATCGGGCCGGCTGCGTCCGCACAAAACCCGCAGGGTGCGCAGATTACGGACCGCACTGGCTACACGGTAATTCCTGGATTGGTTGGCATGCACGACCATCTCTACTATACGAACTCGATCTCGGTGCAATTTGCCAGCGGAAGAATTGGCGAACCAGGATTGTTTATCGCGGAAATTCCTTACACCGCGCCGCGACTTTATCTTGCGGCAGGCGTGACTACAATGCGGACGACTGGGAGCTTGGAACCGGCCACGGACTTGAAAGTTAAGAGCCGGATAGACGCAAATTTGATGCCGGGGCCAAGCATCGATGCAACGGCGCCATACCTGGAGGGCGCACCAACTCGGTTCGCGCAAATGCATGAACTAACTGGACCGGACGATGCAAAACGCATGGTGGATTACTGGGCGGCGGAAGGTATGACGTCGTACAAAGCGTACATGAACATCACGCGCGAAGAATTGAGCGTGGCGATACAAGGAGCGCACGCGCACAAAATGAAATTGACGGGACATCTTTGTTCGGTGACTTGGCCGGAAGCGATTGCGCTGGGGATCGATGATTTGGAACATGGGCCGGTGTTTGCGGACACCGAGTTCGTGGCGGATAAGCAGCCCGACGTGTGCCCGACGGGAGGAAGTGCGGCTTGGGCGAAACAGGACCTGAGTGGGGCCCAGGTGCAGGGACTGATTAACAATCTGGTGGCACATCACGTAGCGGTGACTTCAACGCTGCCCGTCTTCGAAGCTGGTGTGCCAGGGCGGCCGAAATTGCAGCGCCGCACGCTGGATGCGATGTCAACAGAATCAGCTCAAAGTTACCTAATTGCTCGCGCGTACTCGAGCTTGGACCCGACGCTACTGCGCAAAGAGATGGATTTTGAGGTGGCGTTCGTTAAAGCAGGAGGATTATTGCTTTGCGGTCCGGATCCAACGGGAAACGGCGGCGTGCTGCCGGGATTTGGCGATCAACGCGAAATAGAGCTACTTGTTGAGGCGGGATTCACTCCGGTGCAAGCCATTGAGATCGCCACGGAAAACGGTGCGATATATATCGGCCAGCAAGATCGCATTGGAACGCTGGCACCCGGCAAGCAAGCAGACCTCGTTTTGATAAAGGGCGACCCTTCAAAGAATATCGACGAGATAGAAAACGTGGAAACGGTGTTCAAGGCTGGCATTGGCTACGATTCCAAGAAATTGATTGATAGCGTACGCGGGCAGGTCGGGATTCGCTAATTGCGTTGTCTGCACACCTCTTGCAGAGCAAGATAGAACTAACAAACCCCACAACTACCAACGGCAAAGAATTTCGCTCATAATTGTGGTATGGAACAGCTTGTTCTCGCCGAACGCATTTGCCGAATTCTTAAAGCGGCTGGGCATCCAGCCTACTTTGTGGGTGGGTGTGTGCGCGACATTCTTCTTAAGCGGGAGCCTGCGGACTATGACGTAGCTACCGACGCGACGCCCGATCGAATCCGCGAATTGTTTTCGGAGTCGTTCGTCGTGTTGGAAGTAGGGGCGAAATTCGGAGTGATGCTTGTGGGCGAGCCCGCGGATAGCGAAGACGGTCCAATTGTGACGGTTGAAGTTGCCACGTTTCGTTCCGACGTGAGTTACTCGGACGGGCGACATCCCGATAACGTGGTGTTTTCGAAAACGGCGCAGGAAGATGTGAAGCGGCGCGATTTTACAATCAACGCGTTGCTAATGGACCCGGAAACGAAGGAAGTGTTGGACTTCGTCGGCGGGCGCGAAGATTTGAGCGCTGGAATTATTCGCGCTATTGGAAATCCAGAAGAGCGGTTCAGCGAAGATAAACTGCGGCTGGTGCGAGCGGTGCGTTTTGCGGCGCGGCTGCATTATGCGATTGAAGCGAAGACGTTTCAGGCCATTCAGAAACTAGCGCCGGAGATAAAGCAGGTTTCGCCGGAGCGGCTTCGCGACGAATTGACCAAGCTCCTTACGGAAGGTGCAGCACGCCGAGGTTTCGAGCTGCTCGATCAAACCAAGCTGCTGCCCGAGATTCTTCCAGAAATTGCGCGCATGAAAGGTGTGGAGCAGCCGCCGCAATTTCATCCGGAAGGAGACGTGTGGATTCATACGCTACTTATGCTGCAGCAGCTTGCCGCGGGATCTCCTCGGACGCTCGCGTGGGGTGTGCTTTTGCACGACGTTGGCAAACCGGCGACGTTCAAGTCAGCCTCGCAGACGGGTGATAGGATTCGTTTCGACGGCCACGTGGAAGTAGGTGTCCGAATGGCTGAACAAATATGCCGCCGGCTGCGTTTCTCGAACGAGGATACCGCGCAGATCGCGGCGCTGGTGGCGAATCATATGAAGTTCAAAGATGTGCTGCAGATGAAGCCATCCACTCTGAAGCGTTTCGCGCGGTTGAATCGGTTCGAGGAGCATCTGGAATTGCACCGCTTGGATTGCATTTCGAGTCACCGAATGCTCGCCAATTATGACTTCGTGCAGAAGTTTGTCCGGGAGACCCCGGCGGAACAGATTCGGCCAGCCAGGCTTTTGACCGGAGACGACCTGCTGGCGATGGGCTTTGTGCCTGGGCCTTCCTTCAGACAGATGCTGGATTCGGTGGAAGAAGCCCAGCTAAATGACCTAATTCATACCCGCGATGAAGCGATTGAGTTCCTAAAGTCCCTATCCACCAGGAATCCAGTAAGTTAATTATTATATTAGGCTTACAGATGTGCGACATAGCGCTGGTGCTGTCAAAACAGCTTGAGTTCGAGACCTTAGTGTGCTAGTATCAACATACTTCATAGCCTCTAGCTAATTCCTGGCACCTTTTCTGCGTCCGTCGCATCTAACGTTTGTTGTAAGAAATAAATTTGGGAGAGTGGTTGGTATATAAGGGGGATCAGGTGAGTAAACCAAATAGAGTCGTCCCAGATCAACTCGCGATTCTGCCTGTGCGCGATACCGTCCTGTTCCCGGGCGCGGTGATGCCGCTGCCAGTCGGGCGGGAGAGCTCTCTAGCGCTTTTGAATTCGCTGGAGGGGCCAGAGAAGCTGCTCGGAGTGGTGGCGCAACTGGATCCGCGCGTTGAGGTTCCCACCGGGGCGGACTTGCACAGTGTGGGGACGCTCGCGAGGGTTCATAAGATGGTACGGATGCCCAATGGCAACATCGTGGCATTCCTGGAAGGTTTGGAGCGCATACGCGTGCTTGAAGTGGTTTCGTTGAAGCCATTCTTGCGCGGCCGTGTGGAAGCACAGCCCGAGCTGGAAAATCAGCGCGATGCGGAGCTAACCGCGCTCGAGAGGAACGTGCAGGAATTGTTCCGCGAGGTGGTGACGCGTTCACCGCAGCTGTCCGACGATCTTCAGACCGAAGTGATGAACCAGCCTTCGCCGGAGCGTTTGTCGGATTTTGTGGCGTTCACCTTGCCGTCACTAAGCACGATGGTTCGGCAAGAGCTGCTGGAAACCTTCAGTGTAAAGAAGCGGCTGGAAACGCTGATCAACGAGTTAACCAAAGAGCGCGAAGTGCTTGATTTGCGCAACAAGATTCACGAGCAAGTTCAAGAGCAAGTGAATCAGACGCAGCGCGAGTTTTTGCTTCGCGAACAAATGAAAGCAATTCAGAAGGAACTCGGCGAATCCGACGACGGCCAAGCGGAGATCGAAGAGCTTCGCAAGAAAGTCGAAGAATCTGGAATGACCGCCGAGGCCAAGAAAGAATGCGAGCGCGAATTGAAGCGGCTCGCGAAGATGACTCCTGCTTCGGCGGAGTACATGGTGGCGAGGACTTACCTGGAATGGATGACTGCGCTGCCGTGGAACAAAACCTCCGGAACAGAAGACATCGATATTTCGAAGGCGCAAGAAATCCTGGACGAGGATCATTACGATCTCGCGAAGGTAAAAGAGCGCATTCTGGATTATCTCGCGGTGAAGAAACTGCAGCCAGGAATGAAAGGTCCTATCCTTTGCTTCCTAGGGCCTCCCGGCGTGGGAAAAACTTCACTTGGAAAATCGATTGCGCGGGCCATGGGACGCAAGTTCGTACGCATATCGCTCGGCGGAATGCATGATGAGGCTGAAATCCGCGGGCACCGGCGTACCTACATCGGCGCCCTGCCGGGACAAATTATCCAGGGAATTCGCCGAGCCGAGACCATGGACCCAGTATTCATGTTGGACGAGGTCGATAAGCTCGGACGCGATTTCCGAGGCGATCCTTCGGCGGCGTTGATGGAAGTGCTCGATCCGGAGCAGAATTCTTCGTTCCGCGACCATTACCTCGACGTGCCGTTCGATCTATCGAAGGTTCTCTTTGTGGCTACAGCCAACTGGATGGATCCGATTCCTGAGCCGCTGCGAGACCGCATGGAAATCATCGAACTCGCGGGATACACGGAGGAAGAGAAGATCGGTATCGCAAAGCGCTTCCTGATTCCGCGCCAGACCAAGGAACACGGCATCGTGTTGGGCGAGCAGATTGAGTTCACGGACGAAGCGATTCATGACTTAATCGCTCACTACACGCGCGAAGCCGGCGTGCGAAACCTCGAGCGCGAAATTGCAACGCTCGTGCGCAAGCAAGCCCGGCGCATCGCCGAAGGCAAGACTGAAAAGCATATCGTTACTCCGGAAGTGGTCCGCGAAGCGCTGGGAATACAGAAAGTCAGGATAGAAAAGGAAGTGGAAGAGCGCGTCACGAAACCAGGAGTTTCGGTGGGCTTGGTCTGGACTCCGGTGGGCGGCGACATCGTATTCATCGAAGCCAGCAAGGCGCGGGGTGGCAAGCAGTTCACCATGACCGGGCACTTGGGCGAGGTGATGCAGGAGTCGATGCGAGCGGCGCTGAGTTGGGTGCGATCTAACTCTGAGCGTTACGGCATCGATCCGGATTTCTTCCGCAAGCTTGACTTGCACGTGCACGTTCCTTCGGGCGCGATTCCGAAGGATGGGCCGTCTGCGGGTGTGGCGATGGTCACGGCGCTGGTCAGCTTATTGACTGGACGAGCGATTCGGCCGCGTGTGGCGATGACGGGAGAGATTTCACTCTCCGGTATCGTCCTTCCGGTGGGCGGAATTAAAGAGAAGGTGCTGGGCGCGAAACGCGCAGGCATCCGCGAAGTGATTCTTCCGTCGGAGAACGAGCCGAACGTGCTGGAGGATTTGCCGGCCGAGATGTTGGACGGTGTGAAGATTCACTTCGTCCGCACCGCGGAGCAGGCGCTAGAAATTGCGCTTGGCAAGTTCGAGAAAAAGCCTGTGCGGCCTATTACCGGTGGCGATGAGTTGCCGGCGATCGGTCCGGCGGGTCCGCTCCACTAAAACCGAAGTTAGAAAATTGGATAAGAGGCAGCCCCCTAAGGCCCGGGAAGAAAATTCCCGGGCCTTTTCTTTTTAGCGCACAACCTGGGTTTCCTATTGCGGCGCGAAGCGCAATCGCGTACAGCTAGAAACTTCCGAATGCCCTACCGCCCAAGAGAACTTGTTGTGCGCGCGCGGGAAGCCGCCACGCTTTTGCTGGCCACACTCGATCATAACGAGATGGTTCCGCGGTTCCTCGATATCTATGCGGCTGAAAACCGCCGGCCGGGGCGAGCGGACCAGCCCGCGCATTACTACGAGCAACTCGAAACGATCCGCCGGGAAGCGATTCTCGCCATGGTTCTGCGCACGGCAGATGTCTTACCGACGCGATTGAAAGTTCGGGTAAATGTTCGCGAGCCGAAGCGTGCCGCCCGGAAAATCAAAAAGATCAAGAAGGGAAGGAAGGGAGCGAAGGCCAAACCGGCGAAAAAATCCAGTCTGGATCTCGCTATTCCATTGCTCGATCTTTTTCGCGAAGAGTTTTTTGTGGCGCTCGGGCAAGCTTTGAATTGGAGCGATGAGGACGCTCAGGAATTCTGGCACGATTGGGAGCTTTACGAGACGCTTACGCAGCGAGAACCACGGCGGCAAGTCGGACGGACGACTCGCGCTGTCGCCTCGGGACCATTCGTCGATCGTACGGCGCTACTACTGGATCCATCTTTGATGGACCAAGCGCGGCGCGCGGCCGGAAAATTTCAGCTTGAACTGAATACGGCTGCAGACCGCGTTCTGCATAAAGTCTTCGCCCGCCGCCGCGGAAATTAACTGCGCATGCGAGCTACGGCCGCGCTTCCAACACGATATTGAATGGCGTCTCCGCTGCACGTCGCACGTGAGCGAACCCGGCATTCTTCAATATTTTTGAGAGACGAGCCTCGCCAGCTTGGGCTCCCAAGCCAAGTCCAACCTCCTGCGAAAGCGAAGCAGGGGTGCATAGCATAGTGGAAGCGGCGTAGAAGACGCGGCCGATGGGATTCAAATTATCTTCCAGCTTGTCGTTAGCGAAAGGCTCGACGATCATCCATGCGCCACCGGGATCAAGAGTCTTGCGCACGTGGCGTGCGGCGCCTTCGGGATCGCCCATGTCGTGTAGACAATCGAAAAACGCGACGAGCTGATAGCCTTCGCCCGGAAATTCTTTTGCGGAGGCAACTTCGAATTTAACGCGGTCGGAAACGCCGGCTTTGGCGGAAGCCTCCCGCGCCATCTGAATTGACGCCGGATGGTAATCGAATCCAACAAAGGTGGATTTCGGATAGGCCTGCGCCATTAATATGGTGGAGGTGCCCAGTCCGCATCCGACATCCGCGACTTTTGCGCCCGCTTTCAATTTGATTTCCACATCGCCGAGCGCGGGAATCCATTCGCTGATCAGATGAGCGCGATAGTTCGGGCGAAAGAAACGCTCGGTGCCGGCGAACAGGCAATGATCGTGTTCATGCCAACCTAGTCCTTTACCCGTGCGAAAAGCTTCGGTAACTTTTGGTTCGTCCTTAACACAGGCGGAGACGATTTCGAAAAAGCCCGGAAGAAAAACGGGACTGTTTTCGTCCGCCAGGGCCAGCGCCTGCTCGGGCGGGAGGGTATAGCGTTTGGTCGAAGGGTCGTAGCTGATGAAGCCGCCGGCGCTTTGCGCTGCAAGCCATTCGCGGACGTAACGCTCGTGCGTTTTTGTTTTGGCGGCGATTTCCTCCGAGGTCATCGGCCCGGAACCGGCCATTGCTTTGTAAATTCCGAGTTTGTCGCCGACGAGAATGAGAGCTGCATTCATGGCTGCTCCCATTTCTCCCACGGCTTTCATCATGAATTCGTGAAGTTTTGCTTCGTTTATGGGCTGTGCGGACGTGGACATAAGCTAACCTCCAGTTTGGGTTGTGGGCAGGCAATGCTCGAAAACTGAGCGGATTTTATCGTTGCGGATTCGAACAAGTCAATCCGCGAAGTCCCACGGCTAGCAGCTTATTTTTGCTATTCTCGCGATTGTGCTAGAAGTTTTCTACGTTGTCGTAATTCTACAAATCGCTCTCGGGGTGTATTCCCTGTGGAATGGATTCACTTGGGTGACCATGGTGAGGCAGCGTCTTACCTCACACGCGGGTTTTTACACTCCGCAAACAGCTTTGATTTGTCCCTGCAAAGGAAGCGAACGCGGACTGGAAGAAAATCTTCTAGCGCTCACGCGTTTCGATTATCCGAACTACGAAATTTATTTTGCGTTAGCGACAAGTCTGGATCCGGCGGTGAAAATTATCGAGCGAGTGAAAGCTGCGAGCAAGCGGCCTGTGCACATTCTGATTGCTGGGCCTCCCGAAGATTGCGGCGAGAAAGTGTTCAACCTCCAGCGAACGGTGGAAGGCTTGCCGGAAAAATTTGAAGTGCTCGTATTTACGGACTCGGATGTTCGTCTTTCACGCGGGTGGCTAACGAAGCTTATTGCGCCTCTTCAGGACGTCCGAATCGGGGCGACCTCCGGTTATCGCTGGATTTTTCCAGGCGGGACGGGAGCCAGTTCTTTAGCAAGCGCGATGGCATCGGCGTGGAACGCCGCGGTGGCGACGCTGCTGGGAAAACCCAACGATAACTTCTGTTGGGGAGGCGCCACTGCAATCCGCCGCAAGACTTTTGACGACGTGCACGTGTTGGAAGCATGGAAAGGCGCAGTGAGCGATGACTTCGCATTAACATCCGCTCTGCAACAGGCAAACCGGCCAATCGTTTTCTGTTCTGAATGCTTCGCGGCTACCTTGCATCCGTGGACCTGGTCTGAACTTTTTGAATTCACGAACAGGCAGATGTTGATTACGCGAGTGTATTCGCATCGTAGATGGCTGGTCGGCGGACTTATGAACCTGGCGTACGCCCTCACCATGCTGTACGCCGCATTTGTGATTCTCTACTGCATTGTGGATGGCGATCCGTGGGTGCAACTCTTGCTGGTGACGCTTGCGGTGCCGTTGCTTGCGGCGATGAAAGGCGCGTTGAGAATCGTCGCGATCAATGAAGCTATTCCGGAGTGGAAGGGGAAGTTGCAGGAAACAAGCGTGGCTTGTGTTTTCCTCGCGCCGATTGTTCCGTTCCTGTTCGCCTGGAATTTTGTAATTTCATCACTTAGCAAGCGCATCCGCTGGCGGGGCATTCGCTACGAGCTTGTCTCACCGAACTCAACACGCATCCTCAAACGTTAGGCCTGTAGGTGATTGAATATTTTGGCGGCGGTTTAATTCTGCGAAAGTTTTTGCGGAGCGAACGCCCGTTGAACGCGGCATAGCAAGCACGCGGTGGCCGCTCCGGCGGGGATGGGGAGCCACCACCCTGCTTCGAAGACGGTCCTAGGGCCGTAGGTAATAAGTCTCAGCATGCGCAAGCCGCCGCCTTGGCCTCCCGTGCCTATACGCTTTCCCAAGATTCCTAGAATTGCGATGAGAACGGGGGCTAAGATCGCCCCGACCGCAGCCCAATGGCTCACGGTGAGGCATTGCAGAGCTACCATCACACGCCTTAAGAGAAATGCGCCGATTAACGCGGCAAGCGCGCCGAAAACCAGGCCATAAAAATAAAAAAAGATCAGGCCGAATACCGAGCGTGAAGAAAATGCATCGCTAGAGGAAGCTCCGAATAGATCACGGGTCCAAACGGCGAGACTCATGAAGAAACATCCGCAGATCCAAGCGCTAAGGTAATACGCCAGACTTCCGCGGCGCGTCATATGCGACGCTGAATATGGGGGAAATCGAGCCAGACTTTCACGCCGCAGAAGTGCGAGCCTTCGGTGCAGATCGGGGTGGAAATGCCGGCGCGAAGATGGCAAGGCGGACCGATATATCTGGTTAGCTCCGGTAAGACGGAACGGATTTGTTCTACTTCTTCAATCGAGGCCTGATAAATTTCTTCCTGGGCGTTGAAGCAAGTACGCATGGTCCATTTGTGGAGCAAATGCAAAAGCGATCCGGTCTCCAGCAGTCGAATGGCCTTTGCGTTGGGTAATAGATACAGCGCGAATTCCAGGGGAACGCCGCGGTCGAGCAATTCGTTTTTTGCAGTCCACGCATCTTCCATGGCGCGTTCGTAGATTTCCATGGCGCGCGGGTTATCGCGTATCAACATCGGCGCGATGTAATCGGGCGAGCGAGTGTCCGCCAGAGTCAGCAGCGGGCGCGAACCAGGCACCATACGATGGCGCTGGTCCTGGCTGTCGGCGGTGTGGCTGATTTTTTTCGCGAAGGTGAAATTAGCATGCTGCAACGCACGCATCATCGGTGCGTGCACGCCGATATCGAGCGTCTCGCGGCGGTATGGATTGCGGGCCGGATTTAGCATCCGATCTACCGCTTCGGCGTCGGGACACTCCGCGAGGGTCAAGCCCATTACCGCGCGGTAGGCCTCAGCCATCACGGGAATTGCATGCGGCGGATAATCGACAAGACTGGAAGTGAGCCCCGCTAACTTTGCATCAAACTCGCGCGCGAATTCTTCGCCATCACGCTTGGGTGGGCGCCACTCAGGCGGTTCGTCCATGGGCGCGTTATCAAAACGGTCGAAGAATTGCGGATCCACTTCGCGGACGCGCGCGACCATCTCTCCAATCACTTGGCGCGCTTCAGACCGCGTATCGCTTGCGGCATGCATGCGCCACAGCCGGTGCAAAACGATTCCCGAGAGTGTGTGCACCATGGTGGTGAAAGCGGCCACCGGCAAAACGTAACGCGCAACTTCTATGGCACGTTTCTCCGCTTGCCGATCCACTTTTTGCACGCGCTTGGGATGTGACAGGGGGCTGACGTGCCAGATATCTGCAAGAATTCCGCGGGCCGTAGGTTGCAGCACGCGCGTAAGTTCGCGATAAGAATCCCAAGCGCGCCCGATAGCTTTCTCGTAAATAGCGCGCTCGGCTGGGCGGAAGGTAGCGCTGTCTGCAGGCACGTAGGCTTGCGGGCGATCCAGACGCACGTACCGCTGGCTTTGCTGCTCTGAATTGTAAAAGGGATGTGCGTGGAGAAACGACCAAACAAACTGCCGGCTGATATTTTCCAGGCCGAACTCGAAATGGGCATGTTGGAATACGGTGTGATGGCCGCCGTAGTAAGTGGCGGAGCCGATATTCACACGCTGCTTGTCGGTGATTTCGTCGGGACCGATCAAGCGCGGCGAATAGCAGGTCCGGGCCGCGGCAATGGCGGAATCAAATGGTTGCGCAAAGTAGTTGCGTAAGGTTACCCGGGGCGCTGCGGTTTCCACCTGCGATCCAATCGGCGGTTCAGATGATGGGAATAATTGCGTGGCCATGTTCTGCGAGCATTGTACACCGCACAGGAGTTAATTCAGTGTGGCGAAAAAAAGCCCTCGGGACTTTGGTCCCAGGGCTTTTGATTTCGAGATTCGAGCTAAGAAAAAGTGGCGCTACTTTTTTATGGCAGCCGCTTTGTCCGCATACTTTTTCTGGAACCGCTCCACGCGACCGGCGGTATCGATCAATTTTTGCTTGCCGGTAAAGAATGGATGGCAGTTTGAGCAAATTTCCACGCGGATCATATTGCCTTTGATCGTCGAGCGCGTGTCGAACGTATTGCCGCAGGCGCAATGCACCTTTACGGCATGGTAATCGGGATGGATTCCTTCTTTCATGGGACGCTCCTGTTGGCTGACCGGTCTGCGCAACCTATTAGGACCGCACACACGGTCGCGTCGCTAGGTCAGCGGGAAACCTTGATTATATTGCATCTATGCTGAATTGCAACGATAGCTTAGATGCTCACTGAGCGGCTGCGGTTGCGACAAACCGCTCATCATTGCTTAAGAAACGAAAGAGCATCCGGCGCGTATGCGACCGCCATCCAGGAGCTGGATGTAAGCTTGGCGCAGGATAACGCGCACAGGCGGCAAGATGGGGACGTGAAGAATTGCGCTGAACTGTTTCGGCAACTCCCCACCCTTTTCCAAAAGTAGCGCGACGCCGCCGTAGCTTAAGTCAATCACTGTGGCCGTTCGCTTATCTGCCTCGCTGAGCATGGCGTAAGCTTTGGTTCCAGCGAGTGAGACGCGTTCCCATTTGCGTTTTTCGTCGCGCGATGGCGAAGTGGAAATTGGTATGGGCTCAGGCGGTTGTCCGGAGTCAGATCCCGCTGGTTGCGGCTGGGGCTCAAGCGGACGATCCTCCTGAACAGAAGCATCTTGCAGCGACGCCGAATCTGCCGGGGATGGAACTTCACGCCCACGCGGCAAAGGTTCTTCGGGGCGCGCGTGCGGAGCACTCTCTGGAGAGGCGCCCGTAATTTCCTGGCCTCTAGACGAGCGCTCGTCCCGAGCGCTCTCTGGCGATGGAGCAGATGCTGGCGGAGTCGACCGCGAGGCGATGCGTCCCGCATTCTTCAGTTGGTAGAGGCGATCGTCGGCTGTCCCCATCAGTTCGCTTTTCTGATCGCCATCCACCGGTAGCACGGCGATACCGAAGTCGAGAGTTACGCCAGGGTCCAAGTTTCAGCGAGTGAATGTCGCCTTCATACTGAGCGCGAACGCGGCGGCAAAGCGTGTTGGCCTGTTCGGTATCTGTCTGCGGCAGAAGCAGCGCGAACTCGTCTCCGCCGATGCGGAAGGCGAAGTCTGATGCGCGTAATGTTTTCCGTAGAGTAGCAGCAGCGAGCTGCAATATCTGGTCGCCTTGCAAATGGCCGTGGCGGTCGTTCACTTCTTTCAGTTTGTGGACGTCGAGAATTACTACGGCGAGCTGGTGACCGTAACGTTTCGCACGATTCAATTCTTTGTCGCAGTATTCGTCGAAGAGACGGCGATTGTACAGGCCGGTTAGTGGGTCGGTTGCCGCGTTAATTTGAAGCTTCTTGAATTCTTCGTACTCCATCAGGATGGGAACGCGCAGGAAATTCGTCGAAGCCAGGACGTCGACCATCGCCGTCTTCAGCGAAATCTTCTTTCCGATGCTTTCGGCCAGCTCGCGGCGACGGATTAGAATTCTGTTCCCAGTATTCGTTGGCCTGTGCGTCGGAAAGATCGATGCGCGCAATGGTGCGGAAAAATTGGCGTAAGAATTGACCGCGAGCGGACTCCTCGAGACCTTCCAAGGTCTCAGCGAGGACTTCCAGATAGGAGTCTTCCGCAGAAGGCGGTGGGGCCAAGGATTCGGGCTGGGGCATCAATGGGTTCCGGAAAAAGTTCTAGCTTCCCTAACTAAGGGGCCACTGCGGGGGCAGAGGACTTACAGCAAGGGACAGTCCAATCTCTGAAAAGAATGCTGAGCCATAAAAGACATGTAAGTTGCTGCCAGAAGGAAAATTACACGGTTTCTTCAGGACGTCAATGGCGAATTGAGGGCGTAGGCTGCGCCAGCGTGTAAATGGATTCCACTTTGTGGCAACGGCAAGTCATAACGCCGCCAGGGAGACCTGTGGAAAAAGCGGCGCGATGTGGAAAAACCTTGCGGAAAAGATTTAGCCAATCGGCTTCAGAAATTCGACGCCAACCAGGTAAACATCGCCCGCCTGCTGCTGCCTTTTCACTCGCGCTTGGATCGGCGGCATGCCTGCGGGAACCAAACCAGAGGAAGTAATCGACGGTGCCGGGATCGTAAGGGTAATCGATTTCGTTCACAAGCTAAGGAGCGAGGACAGGTAAGAAAAGCCCCTAACCCGCTGACATCTAAAGTCTTAGCTAGCTCTAGAAATTGCTCATCATGTGCATCTCGCCCGCGAATGAACATGGGCACCTGCAGATTGATCCGCTGGAAACGTCTACGCTCTTCATAGAGCGGAGTCATGCTTACTTTATGGTGGAGAAGGTTTTCCGATACGGCCATTAGTACTCCAGTTTTAGTACTCTCACTAGTACGCAATTTGAATGCAATTTCCGACAGTCGGTGAGTCAAAATCTAAATCACACATTATCAGTGCATTGCAAACGGACGAAATCCTGGGAGGCTGTGACCGCAAGTCAAGTAGGGCAAATATACTCCAGTAGATTTCCAATTTTATGCAAGCGCATAGCGCAAACTAGGACGTATTTACCATTGACTCCATTCAGGGGCTTTGCGAGCATGAGTCTCCTTGAGCGCGGTTCCCTTCGCCCGTCGCGAAAACTCAAGAATGGTGTCTTCGCCCCTGCGACAAGTCCCCAAGGGAGGGGAATTTGACGAATAGCCTCACAGCGGACCTACAGGCTACCGGCCAGCAGGTTTTTCACCTGGTAGCTAGTCTATTAGACGCCTTTGACCGCCCATTGGTGGTCGCGGACCGAGCCGGCCGAATTTTGTTTACGAACTTGCATGCCCAGGATCAACTCAGCCCCAACGGAGCTACTTCCAAGACCGAACTGAATTTATTCAGAGACATTTTGCATACCGATCGCAAAGGCATCGTGGACCAGTTGGAGAGCGGCGAGCAGGAAGTGAATCTTCAAGTGGATTCGCCGGCGGGAAAGAGCCGCGCGAGAGTTCGCTGGCTGCCGGAACCGGACTGGCTTGTTGTTTACGTGGAACCAACCGCGCCGCAGTCGCTAGCCAACGAAGCAGAGATGCGGCAGACGGTGCAAGAGTTGATGCAAGAGCGCGAGATTACCTATCGGAATCTTCTCGCGGCGTACTTGCGGCTTCAAGAAGTGAACCGCCAGAAAACGGTTTTTCTGGCGTCGGCCGCGCATGAGTTGAAAACTCCTTTGGCGGTCATGAAAGGTTATTACGACCTTTTGCTGTCGGGTTCGTTGGGAAAACTTACCGATCGCCAGCGTGACATGCTGCAGGAATCGAAAGAAAGCTGCGACCGTTTGGTGCGCCTGGTTTCCATGTTCCTGAATTATTCGGCGCTCGAAAGCGGAAAACTGGTATTGCAGTTACGCGAAAACGATTTGCGGGATTGCATCAATGACCTTACCTGCCGTTGGCAAGACCCGTTTCAGCGCGCGAAAGTGCATCTGGACATAAAAATTCATCCGGCCTTGCCAGCGTTTAAGTTCGATTACCAAAAAGTGCAGCAATGCGTTGCCAACCTGCTGGATAACGCTCTGAAGCACACGCCGCCGGAAGGGTCTGTTACTTTAGTTGTGGAGCCCCATTTCTGGGAGCGGCGAGTGTCAGAGGCGTCACCTTCTACCGATCGTCGGCGTGACCGCGGCACGCGCGCCAATAGCGTTTTGATTTCGGTTGCAGATACGGGTGGAGGAATTGCGGCAGAATTTCATCAGGAGATTTTTGAAGAATTCGTGCGTGTAGATCCATCCTCTTCTGGAATGGGCCTCGGGCTAGCAATTACAAAGCGTTTGATTCAAGCTCATCGTGGGAAGGTGTGGGTGGATAGCGTGCTAGGAAGCGGAAGCTCCTTTTCATTTTTGCTTCCCATTAACACCGAGTAACTCGAAGCATTGATTTATTGGAACGGACTAGTTCGTTCCCAGGGACATACGATGGCCGAAAAAGAAAAAATTCTGGTAGTGGACGACGAACCGAGTATTCGAAAGTATCTTCAGACGCTTTTGGAAGTGGATGGTTACGACGTCGAAATCGTTCCGGGCGGCAAGGAAGCGCTCGAGAAAGTCGGCGCGGGTTTACGTCCGCATTTCATCATCCTCGATGTGCTGATGCCTGAGATCGACGGGCTCGAGACTTTGCGTCAATTGATGCAAATTGACCGCACTCTCAATGTGATCATGCTTTCCTGCTCGAATGAAGTAACCACGGTGGTCGAAGCGATTCGATTAGGCGCTCTCGATTACCTGACCAAGCCATTCGAGAAGCCGGAACTCGACGCGGCATTTTTGAAGTGCCGCCAGAAGCAACAGCTGCGTTCGGAAAACAAAGCGCTGCGTGAATATTGCGAAGCGCTCACCGAGGATCTTTCTTTCCTGGCTGCCAGCCCGCAAATGCTGAAGATTCGCCAGCAAATTTTGCAGATTGCTCCGGTCGATGTGCCTGTCTTTATCAGCGGAGAGAGCGGGGTGGGTAAGGAAGTGGTGGCGCGAATGATTCACCTTCGCTCCACGCGGCGCGTGCAGGCCTTTGTAAAAGTGAATTGCGCGGCGCTTCCCGGGGAATTGCTTGAATCAGAGCTTTTTGGATACGAACAAGGCGCTTTCACCGGCGCGGTGCGCTCCAAGCCGGGCAAATTTGAGCTAGCCAATAAAGGGACAATCTTTCTCGATGAAATCGCGGAGATGAGCCCGCATCTTCAGGCCAAGCTTCTGCACGTTTTGCAGGACGGGCAGTACTCCCGCCTTGGTGCTCGCGCGGTGGTAAACGTGGACGTGCGAGTGCTCGCGGCTACCAACATGGACGTGAAAGAAGCCATGCGCTCGGGCCGCTTCCGCGAGGATCTCTATTACCGTTTGAACGTTCTTTCGATTCATATTCCGCCGCTGCGCGAGCGCACCACGGAAATACCGCTGCTGTTCCGCCATTTCCTGGTGAAATACAGCGAAAAATATCAGAAGGCCGCTCCCGATCCTTCCAAGCATTTGATCGAAGCAGCCCTGCGGTACCCATGGCCGGGCAACTTACGAGAACTGGAGAATTTCGTCAAACGTTACGTGATTCTGGAAGATGACGAAGGCAGTTTCCGTGAATTGCTGGAAATGACCGGCCAGCAGCAGCGTTTGATTCCGCGTGACGCAACTCCGGCGCCGAAAGAGCAAGGCCTGAAAGCGCTAGTGCGCGGCTTGAAAGACGAAGCTGAAATGGAAGCGATCGCCGATGCGCTGGAAAAAACGAATTGGTGCCGCAAGGATGCCGCAAAAATGTTGGGCATCAGCTACAAAGCCTTGCTTTACAAAATGCGTCAATTCAATTTGGATTCCGGGCGCGGCGCGCGTTCCGCGGCGGCGAAGGCTGCTCGGGAGGCCGCTGCAAAGCAAGCCGAGACGAAAGAAGGCGCGCCGGCGATTCGCGGATCTTAGGTGACCATTCTTCGCGGCTAGGAGACTCTTCGACTCATCCAAGTTTCCGAACGGTCGTTCGAGCGGCTGCGTCGTTTGCGCTCAACGTCCTTCGGCCAACTAACGGTGGTAGTACTGCTTAGGTCTAAAACGCAATAGTCCTATTACGGCAAACTGTTGCATATGTAGGGCACATTAAAAGAAATAGCACTTCCACCTCGCGGCTCATCTGGTCTAGTATCCGCTCCGACACAACATTTCGTAAATTCCGAATATGGAAACCTACCGAGATCTCACCCCCAGCTGGGATCTTGGAAACGGTAGTTGCTGTTTTCAAAGGATTTGCTTCGAGCGCCATTTTTTGGCCAAGTTGCGCTTGATAAATCCTTAGGTCCCTTTGCAGGGTACGTTCTAAGCTAAACACTTAGTGCACTTTGGAATAGGGATTGCTACTCTCACGACGGGGGTTGATGTGAACTTCAAATTTTTCTTTGCGGAGCAGCGGGGATGACCGAACGCCGGATGGCACGACGGTACGATCTTTCCTTGCCGGTTAGTGTTCGCCTTCCCATCAATCGGGAGCCTGGGGAGCACGACGGTCAGACCCGGGACATCTCAACTCGTGGCGTTTACTTTATTATGGAAAAGGATCTTGCTCCCGGCACTGAAGTAGATTTCACGCTTACGCTGCCGGCAGAAATTACCCGCGGAACGGAAGTCTTCGTTCGGGCTCACGGACGCGTGGTTCGAGTCGACAAACAAAAAGACGATCAGCGCGAATCTATCGGAGTTGCTGCAGTGATCGAGCGATACGATATTATTCGCGGCGAAGCATCTCCCAACTAAATTCACGGGTTCTTTGAAGTTTGGTGGAAGCGGACTGCATTAGAATGCGGCCGTTTCCACCACAATTTTTTTCGCCCAAGTCTGGCCCGCTTTACTACCCCCTAACGTTTTCACTTATCCGGAATTCACGATGAACCACGCTTGATTTTGGCCCCCATCTTGCAATTAGGTGGGAGTCGGAGTTAGGCTCGACACGGCTGCAACACTTGGCTGGCGTGCGGAATCGGCGAACGGAGAACCTATGAAAGTAGCGGATCTGATTGCTTCGCGGCGCGAAGTTTATTTTGTTTCGGAGGAAGCCACGGTGTACGACGCTGCTCGTTACCTTCGCGAGCGGCAAGTCCGCGCTGTGGGAGTTTGCGACAAGCAGGGCGTTCTACTCGGCGTGATCTCGCAAAGCGACGTATCCGACAAAGTCGCCGCTGAAAATAAATGTCCGGCTTGGATGCGCGTCTCAGAAATTATGACGCGCCAGTTAGTGAGCGCAACGCCTGATACTTCGCTGGAAGATTGCTTGCGATTAATGGAACAGCACGGCATCTATCATTTGGTCGTGCTCGATAATCAAAAAGGCTATCGCGGAATGATTTCGGTAACTGACCTGCTTCAATTATTTGCATCGGACCAAAAAGCGCGAGCGGACATGCTGGAGGCTTTGATTTTTCCGCAGCGCTAACTGAATGGTCACTCGGTAGTCCGCTATCTGCGATCGAGCGCGCTATTATCGCCCGTGGTATTTCTTTTCGCAGCGTCCCGCAGTCTTCCGCTCCGAACGCTCTAGCTGTGGAAAAAACCTCGGCTGAACTTTTACGGAACGAATTGGGAAATGGCCTTCCCGAAAGTGCCCAGGGTTTTCTAATTTTCAAGGGGGGCGAGTACTATGACGCGGTCGCTCGCCGCGCTCTTGTTCTCTTCAATTTCGCCAGCAAGATATAGAAAACAGGTTGATTGAGTTCTTGCGGTGGGACTATCATATTTTCAGCCAGAACCCTCTCTCTGGCGGCGTTTGGCGTTTTATGTGCAAAGCAGTTGTCGGGCAGATAACCATCTAGTTCAGTCCAGTTACCTAGGCGTTCATGGCATCCACCGCAGAAGCGAAAGCTTTACTCCAAAATCACCCTGTTGAATTGCCACCGGAACACGTGTATTTCGGGCCGTCCGAGACCATGCAGGCGGTCAGGCAAAAAGTTTATCGCGCCGCGGGTCTGAATGTTCCCATCCTGGTCTTGGGCGAAAGCGGCACGGGCAAAGAAGTCCTGGCTCGGTTTATCCATGAGCGCTCTCCCTGGCAGGCAGGGCCTTTTGTGAAAGTCAATTGCCCGGCGATTCCGGGGACTTTGCTTGAAAGCGAGCTATTTGGATTTCAGAAGGGTGCCTTTACCGGCGCGAACGCGGCGAAACCGGGCCGCATGGAAATGGCACAAGGTGGCACACTCTTCCTGGATGAAATCGCTGAACTCGATGCCAGCCTTCAGGCTAAGTTGTTGCACGTCCTGCAAGACGGCCACTTCACGCGCATCGGCGATCATGAAGAACGCCGCATGGATGCGCGGGTTATCTGCGCTACCAACCGCGTGCTGGCTAAAGAAATCGAAAGCGGTGGTTTTCGCGCCGATCTTTTTTATCGCATCAACGTAATCACGCTAACACTGCCGAGTCTTCGCGACCGTCGCGAGGACATTCCCTATTTGGTTGAATATTTACGCGAACAATTCAATCGGCGATTCAAACGCGAAGCGGGCCCGGTCTCCAAGGACGTTCTTCAAATCCTGCATCAGCGCGATTGGCCCGGCAATATTCGCGAGCTGGAAAATTGCATGGCGCGCTACGTTATTCTTGGATCGGAAGAAGCGTTTCATTCCGATCGCCATCAGCAGGAAAAAAAGCCTTTGAGCTTTGCCTTTGAATTAAATGAAGACGGCAACATTCCTTTGAAGCGTATCGCGCAGCAGGTAACCCGGCGCATGGAACACGATGTGATTCTCAAAGTTCTGCAGGCGAATCATTGGAATCGGCGCAAGGCCGCCGAGGTGTTAAAAATCAGTTACCGCGCTTTGCTTTATAAAGTTCGCCAAGCGGGCCTTCCCGCTAAACGGCCAGTACGAAAGTCTGATGCGTCGCCTTCCGATGACGCGGAGATCGACGAATCCTCGTTGCTCGATTGATTCTCAAAGCCTGTTCCATCCTCCACGGCGTGCTGTTTGCACTCCTCGTTTTGTTTGGTTCCACCAACAGGTTTGCTGGCGTGGTCTAAGTTGTCTTGAGTCGTATTGATTACCCCGTATCTGGTATGAAATCACCCGTTCTGTCCGTCTTGCCCCTGCCGTTCAATTCCGTTAGCCTATCCTACGATGGCAAAAGGTTCCCCCAAGATGAGTTTAAAGGTCTGCCTTCTCTCGCCACATCCGATGGTGCTTGAGGAGTTTCGCCGTGTGCTAGCGCCTTCAGGCTGCCAGATCGTGTCGCGTCAGCTTGATTCCATGCTGGCGCCTGATCTTCGCAACCTGGAAGTCCCGCGTGCGGCCGTTTATGTGGTGGACGCTCATGCGGCTCGTCAAGCAACCGGCGCCCTGCTAGCGAATATCCTCGATCACAATACAACTGCGCGGCTGCTGGTGGTGGGAGATAACCTGAAGGAAGCCGAGAGTCACACTCTGCTTCGCCAGGGCGTAAAGGGAATTTTGAATTACGAAGAAGCGCGAGAACAGCTTCCGCGCGCGCTGCCGCTGGTGGCTTCCGGTGGTTTCTGGGTGCCACGCACCGTTCTTTCGCGTTTCGTTGATTCGATTTTGAATTCCACGCAGGGACGCCGCCTGCGCGGGAATTCGCCGACTGAGCTAAGCCGTCGCGAACAGGAAGTACTCAGCGCACTGCTCGAAAACCTGGCTAACAAGGAAGTGGGCGATCGTTTGCATATCTCAGAACGCACCGTGAAATTCCACGTTTCCAATTTGCTGGCAAAATTTGGAGTGCGCCGCCGCGCAGACTTGATTCTGCTGTGCTATCAGCGCCGGGGCGTCGAACCTTAAACCTTCGCATTACCTCGCTGTTAATCTTTCCAGCGTAAATTCAGTGCAAACCTAAAGGCTGCTATAATTTCGTTCGGCATTTTGTAATCAGCAGAAGCGCCTTTACTCATGGCCACATTTTCCATCGAAAACTTTGGTTGTCGCGCAACCGCGGCTGACGCCGCGGCGCTACGTCACGGTTTGCTGGCCAAAGGATTTCACCTCACCGACGATAAATTTTCTGCTGACCTCGTCGTGCTTAACACGTGTACGGTGACTGCTGCTGCCGATTCACAGACGCGTGAGGCGGTGCGCAAGATTCATCGCGCAAATCCGGCAGCGCGCATTATCGTCACGGGTTGTTACGCGCAACGCGCTCCAGAGGAAATCGCAGGACTGCAAGGCGTTACCTGGGTGATCGGGAATTCGCATCAGACGGAGATTCCTAAAATTGCGGCTGGCCTGATCGGTCAGCCTGGCGAGAGAATTTTTTCGGCACCCCTCACAGAGAAAGATTTCGTGCTTAGCTCGTTGCTCGACGACGGCCAAATGTCCCTTGCGCGGGGTCCAGCGAAAATTCTAACTGGAGATATCTTCGCGCAGACTTCCGTGCAAGTCGCGCCTGCCGGAGTTGGCGAAGGCGATCGCACGCGGACGGTGCTGAAAATTCAGGATGGATGCAACAATCGCTGCTCCTACTGCGTGATTCCGTTCGTTCGAGGACGCAGCCGCAGCTTGTCGCCTTCTGTAGTCGTCGCTGAAGTGCAAAAGCTGGTCGCCGCCGGCTCGCGAGAGATTGTTTTGAGCGGAATCAATCTTGGCGCGTATGGACGCGACCTCACGCCGCGCGCGAGTCTATTCGATGTGATTCATCGCATATTGGAAGAAACTGATTTGGAACAGCTTCGTCTTAGTTCCATCGAGCCGCAGGACGTTACCGAAGAACTGATCTCGCTGATCGCTGGGTGGCCTCGTCTGGCGGCTCATTTTCACGTACCGCTGCAATCCGGTTCCGATCGCATTCTTCGAGCCATGCACCGCTGGTATCGGGCTGGGCATTACGGCGAGCGCGTGAAACGAATCCGCCAAATTTCGCCTGATGCCGCAATAGGTGCGGATGTGATCATTGGTTTTCCTGGAGAGTCGGACGAAGATTTTCAAGCGACTGTTGAGTTGATCGTACGCTTGCCGTTTACTTACCTCCACGTGTTCTCTTTTTCCTCACGGCCCGGCACAGAAGGGGCCAAGCTCGGAGAAACCGTTCCAGCAACGGTTATCCGTGAACGCGCTCGTGCTTTGCGCGCACTCGGGCGTAGGAAATCATCTGAATTTCGCGCTACGCAGGCAGGACGCGTTTTACGTGCACTCACCTTGGCTGGCGGCGACCACACTTGGACCCCGGCTTTAACCGCAAATTATCTGAAGGTTCGAATTCCTGGCCGGGTGCCCGCTAACGAATGGCGTGAAACGTTAGTTCTTTTGGACGAGACCTTGACGGAAGATTACCTGGCCGCTAGTTTTCAAAAATGACTTCCGCCAGCGCGAGATTTCCGCTATGAGTAATCGTAACGGAAATGTTTTTTGCGCCCAGCCCGTCCGCAATCCGCTTGGCTGCACCTTTTAACGCGAGCGACGGCTTTCCGCTCGCTGCTCGTATTATCTCGATGTCACGCCACCGCACACCGCGCCGCCAGCCTGTTCCCAAAGCTTTCATCGCAGCTTCTTTCGCAGCGAAACGCCCGGCATAGCGCTCGAACTTATTGCGATGGCTTTCGCAGTAGGCCACTTCGGCTGGGGTGTACAAGCGTTCCAATATAGGCGCGCCGTGGCGCGTAATGGCCGCTTCAATCCTGTCGATTTCCGCAATATCCAATCCCAGTCCGACGATCAATTGGCCCTTCCTTCAAGACCCACGCGCTTAAAGATGAAACCTTTGTGGCGATCCAAGCCTGTCGGAAACCGCGATTATCTTATAATTGATTCGCCCCGGGGTGCTTCACAACCGAGAGGTCACACATATGACTCCTGTAGCCGCCAAGCGAAAGCCTTCGACGCGGAATCTGCGAAAGAAAACTGATTCGTGGGTTTTGCGTCGAGCCCGCAATTTGCAAATCCTGGAAGCGCCGCAGTTCGCACAACTGAGTTGGCTCGTTCATGGATTTAGCACGCGGCCAGGCGGCGCAAGCGAACTAGAAGCCAACCGCGCAGGCGGCAAAATTACCGAAAATGTTTTGAATCTGGGTTTCACCGACTGGGACGCTCGCGAGCGCGTTCTTACGAATCGGCAAAGCTTCTTTGGCGCTTTGAAAGCCAGCGACATGCGCGTAATTGCTCTGCGCCAAATTCATTCAGACATCGTTCAAGTTGTAAGCGCCGGCGATTCACCGCCGTCCGCGGAGGCGCCGAAAGGCGATGCCCTAATCACAAACGAGCCCGGTCTCTTGCTGGTCGTGCAAACGGCCGATTGTGTACCCATCCTGCTCGCGGATAAAAAGAGTCACGCAATTGCCGCAGTTCATTCCGGATGGCGCGGCACACTTCAACGTATGGCTGAAAAGACACTGGGACGCATGCAGATGGAGCTTGGAACGCGTGCGCAAGATGTGCTCGCCGCGTTAGGACCTGGCATCGGACAGTGTTGCTTCGAGGTGGGCCGGGAAGTCGCAGCGGAACTTGCGGCAAAGTTTCCGGAAGCGCGCGAATGGTTTAAAGGCCCTTTCGATGCACTTGCTCGCGGTGATAACGATCCGAATTGGCTTCCGTGGCTCACCATGCGGCCGCCTGGTCACCCACTTCCTGAGCCGCGAGCGCACCTCGATTTGATCGCGGCGAATCGGGCGATTCTGAGCGCTGCTGGAGTGTTGCCAGGCAATATTTTTTCCTCAGGGTACTGCACTGCCTGCCGCACGGATCTTTTCTTCAGTTATCGGCGCGAGCGCGTTACCGGACGAATGATCGCAGCGATTGGGATTCGCTAATCGCAGGTCGCGACCGCTGAAGTTTGCGGAACAGAATCCAGCTAAAGAGGGGCTTGCGGAATTTGCGAGAGTATTGTCTTGGCTGGCGCATCGTTGGATTCAAGCAGCGCAAGCTGGCCGCAAGCAGCCATTACATCCTGGCCTCGCGAATAGCGCACGAAAGCGCGCAGGCCTTTGTCCGCAAGAATTCTTCGAAACTCTTCAACCCGCGCTGCATCCGGCTTTTCAAACGGCAACTCCCCCGGGTTCCATGGGATCAGGTTTACTTTAGCGCGCAAATTTGTCAGCAGCCTGGCAACGCGCCGGGCGTCCTCCGGCGAATCGTTCAATCCGCCGAGCAAGACGTACTCAAACGTAAGATGCTCCCACGGCCGCAGCGGATATCGTTCGCACGCTTCGATCAGCTTTTCGATCGGGTACTTTCGATTGATCGGCATGATTTTGTCGCGCTGCTCGTTCGATGAGGCGTTCAGCGAAATCGCAAGTTTCGGCCGAATTTTTTCCAAGCCCAGCTTTTCGATGCCGGGAATGATGCCGCTGGTGGAAAGTGTTGTATGTTTCGCCGAGATTGCCAGGCCGCTCGGATCGAGCATTATGCGAAGGGCGCCAATTACTGGGTCATAATTTAGCAGGGGTTCACCCTGGCCCATCAGCACCACATTGGTTTGCGGCTTCAACGCCGCACGATTTTCTTCAAGCGCCAGCAAAACCTGTCCAATAATTTCGCCAGCACTAAGGTTGCGGATCAGTCCGAGGGTGGCGGTTAAACAAAAATGACAGTCAACCGCACATCCTGCTTGGGTGGAAATGCAGATCGTTTGACGATTTTCTTCCGGCATGAATACCGTTTCGACTGTCGCGGCCTTAACACTCGTATTTGCTCCCTCTGCATCGGACGCGCTCAAGGTCAAAACGTATCGCACAGTTCCATCATCTGAGCGATAGGTCCGCAAGATTCTGGGCCGCTCGATAGCGGCTTCGCGCGCGAGGCGTTCACGCAACGCAGCCGGAAGATTGGTCATGGTGCCGAAATTGAATCGGCGTTCCGGGTAGAGCGCGTGATAGATCTGTGCTCCGCGATAGGCTGGCTCGCCCATTCCTTGCAAAAATTCGCGAAGCTCGTCCAGCGACTTTCCCAGCAGATTCACAGCGTTTTTGGGCGGTTCTGAAGCCATTCTGAGTTAATGATAGCACGCTCTTCCGCGCGCTTTTTTGCTGCCGTTCAGTGGAGCGCGTTGCTATAATGTGGAAATAACGCAGTCTTTTTGTGGCTCATTTCTCGTGCTGGGAGGCGTGCCTTATGGAAACCCTGTCCATCGACCAATGGGTAAAGCAACTGTGCGCTATTCCCGAGCCTGAATTTTCCATTTCGCGCGTATTCGAGTTCACCGCACAGAAAGCCATTCAGTCTGAAACTCTTGCTCCCTATCTCTTTTACGCAAAGAGCCATTACACGCGAAACTTAATTTACAAATGCAATCTCTTTGAAGTGATGGCGATTTGCTGGGATATCGGCCAGCTCAGCCGCATTCACAATCATCGCGACCAGAATTGCTGGATGGTTACGCCCATCGGACGTCTGCGTGTTCAGAATTTTCGCGTGGATCATCGCGACAAGGCTCATTCCACTTGCCACCTGATTCCGTCAGATGCGTACGACATGGATGCCGAGCGTCCCGCCGTGGTGCGGCCCGAAGAGCCGGTTCATCAAGTATTGAATCTTCCGGAATTTGGACAGCGCTCGACCAGCGTTCATATTTATTCCTATCCGTATTCTTCCTGCGAAGTTTATTCCATCGATAAAGGAGTGTATGCAGACGTTCCGCTTCACTATTCCAGCGAATACGGCAAACTTTCCCCCGATGAAAAATTGATGTAACAGAAATTTCTGCTGCTTGTTTTGCAACGAAGGGTGGAAACGTCGTGGTTCCCGCCATTACATTTTCGTCCGCGTCGTGCCAGAATAGATAAAAATATGCCCAACACAGTGCAAGCCGATACGCCACACAAAGTGCAGAGGGAAGTTTTTCCCAACGGTCTGGTGGTTATCACCGAACCGATGGAGCACGTTCATTCCGTTTCGGTTGGAATCTGGCTGCGTTCGGGTTCTCGTCGCGAGCCTACCGCGCTAAACGGTATTTCCCACTTCATCGAACACATGGTTTTCAAAGGCACCACGCGGCGGTCGGCGGAAGATATCGCGCGTGAAGTGGATAGCGTAGGCGGTATGTTGGACGCTTTTACTTCCAAAGAAATGGTCTGCTTCAACACCCGTGTTCTAGACGAGCATTTGGCAAAAGTATTCGACGTGATTGCGGACATGGTTCTCGAGCCCCAATTCGCCGAAGACGAAATCGAGCGCGAAAAATCCGTGATCCTGGAGGAAATTCGCATGACCCAGGACAATCCCGAAGACCTGGTGCATGAGCTATTCACGCAGAATTTTTGGTATCCCCATGCGTTGGGCAAACCCATCCTGGGCACGCCCGAAACTGTGGGAGCCTTTTCGCGCGATACCCTGCGCTCCTGGTTTCACGAGCGATATTCCCCGAACAATATGGTGATCACTGCTGCCGGGCATTTGACCCACGCGCAACTTCTCGATCTCGTAGGCGAACGCTTCGCCAATCGCCCGGCTGGGAAGCCCTGGACACCTGAATCCACACCAATCGCTACTCCACACATTACCGTGCGCACTAAGCATGAGTTGGAACAAGTGCATCTTTGCCTCGGCGTGTCGGCGCTCCCCATGACCGACAAGCGCCGCTTTGCTGTCTCGGTGTTGAGTAACGTCCTCGGCGGCGGCATGTCCTCCCGGCTATTTCAGAATATTCGCGAGCGCCAGGGCCTGGCTTACGCGATTTTCAGCGAAATGAATTCTTATCGCGATGCGGGAGTGCTTTCGGTCTATGCTGGAACGTCCTTAGAAACTGTTTCGCAGCTGGTGCGCTCTGTGCTGGAAGAGTTTCGCCGAATGAAAGACGAGCCGCTCCCTGAAGAGGAACTGCGGCGCGCGAAAGATCATCTTAAAGGCGCCACACTTCTGGCCCTGGAAGGCACTGGCCAGCGCATGAACAGTCTCGCTCGTTATCACATTTATTTTGACCGGCACTACACCGCGCAGGAACTGATTGGCATGCTGGAAGAAGTTACTGCCGCCGATGTGCAGAGGCTGGCCCAGGAATTTTTTCAGTCCGACCGCATCGCCGCGTCCGTCGTCGGCAACCTCAACGGCTTCGAGCTAACCCGCGACCAACTTGTCCTTTAACTCATCAACTGAAACCCGCCAGTTGACGTAGGATCCGCAGTTTGCCATCATCTTCGCGGTTCTTGCGCGCGTCTGGCTGCTGCAGAACCTGACTGAGGGAGCGATCTCGTTCCGCGTATCCATTCTGGCGTCGGGAAGCACGGGCAACTGCACGTTGCTCGAGACCGGCCATACCACTCTCCTCGTTGACGCCGGCTTAGGCCGCAAAGAAATGTTGCGGCGTTTTGAAACGCTGGGTCGCCCGCGTCCCGAGCATGTGGACGCCGTCCTGATCACCCACGAGCACAGCGATCATTCCAGCGCTATGGCGCAAATGGCGCGCGAATGGAAATGCCCCGCCTATTTAACCGAGCTAACGCACCGCGAAATTTTGAAAATGTGCGAGGACGGTCCGGTAAGGAAAATCGAGCGCATTGAATACGTTCGCTGTGGCGCGCCCTTCGAAATTGGCGATATCGAAATAACTCCGTTCACCATACCGCACGACGCCGCAGATCCGGTGGGCTACTGTTTCCGTTCCAAGGGAACTAAAGTTGTGATCGTTACCGACCTGGGCTACATGCCCGAGCTGGTGAAACATTATCTGCGCGAAGCCGATTTGCTTATTCTGGAGTCGAATCACGATCTTGAGATGCTGAAGGTTGGGCCCTACCCTTGGTACATTAAGCAGCGCGTGATGAGCCGTACCGGGCATCTTTCCAATGCGGTAGTCAGCGAATTTCTGGCGGATACGGAAGTATTCGACGGGCACGCTCGCCACCTCGTCCTCGCGCACCTTTCCGAGCAAAACAATAATCCCGATGTTGCGCGCATTTCCGCCGAAGAAGCGCTCGGTCGCCGCGCCGCGGAACTCGCTTTTCACGGCACATTGCATGTTGCCTCGCAACGTGTCCCGCTTGGCCCGTTCGAGCTGTAATCGTTTAGCACGGTTCTTCCGCTGCGAAAGATTCTAGAAATATGAGAGCATTGTCTTTTGGCTTGTTTGGTAAAACCCAACTTTGGGAGGTATCCGATTGATTGGACGGTATACGCGCGCGGAAATGGGCCGCGTTTGGAGCGAAGAGAATAGGTTTCAGAAGTGGCTGGAAGTTGAGCTTGCAGCCACTGAGACGCTAGCGGAAACGGGCATCGTTCCGCGCGAAGCTGCGGCAAAGTTGCGCGAACGCGCGCGCATAGATGTGGCACGTATCAACGAGATTGAAGCAAAAGTGAAGCATGACGTGATTGCGTTCACCATTGCGGTGCAGGAGTCGGTTGCGGATCCGGAAGCGGGGCGCTGGCTGCACTACGGGCTCACGTCGAACGATGTGGTGGACACCGCGCAAGCTCTTCTCGTCCGTGAAGCCTCCCAGTTAATCGAAAAGGACCTGGACGTTTTTGGTGAAGTACTCAAGCTCCGAGCATGGGAGTTTAAAGATACGCCAGAGATAGGGCGCACACATGGCATTCATGCTGAGCCCATCACATTTGGCCTGAAAGTGGCGAATTGGTATGCCGAAAATCGACGTGATGTTGTGCGCTTCCAAGCGGCAGCTCAGCAGATGGCGGTGGGGAAAATTTCCGGCGCAGTGGGAACGTGCACGCACCTTGGCCCGGAGATTGAGCAAAAAATCTGCCAGAAACTTGGTCTGGCCACCGCCCCCATCACCTCTCAGGTCATCGAGCGCGACCGCCATGCGCAATATCTTTCCACGCTCGCGATCGTAGCGGCGTCGCTCGAACGCGTGGCACAGGAAATTCGTCACCTGCAACGCACGGAAGTTCGCGAAGTAGAGGAGCCCTTCAGCGGCGAGCAGCGTGGCAGCTCGGCCATGCCGCACAAACGCAATCCGGTTTCGAGCGAGCAGATATGCGGGCTAGCGCGTGTCGTGCGGGCGAATTCCGTGGCTGCTTTGGAAAATGTTGCTCTATGGCACGAGCGCGACATCTCGCACAGCTCTGTGGAGCGCGTAATTCTTCCTGATTCCACGATACTGGTGGACTACATGCTGTATCGCACCACCGAAATTGTGCGCAACATGAAAGTCTTCCCGCAGCGTATGCAACGTAACCTGGATTCCACCAGGGGCCTGATTTTTTCCGGGCAGCTTTTGCAGGATTTGGTGGAGCACGGCGCGCCGCGAGAAGACGCCTACAAGTGGGTGCAAGGCCACGCCATGGCTGCGTGGGAATCGGAGACAAGTTTCCGGGACCGAATCGCGGCCGACGCGAATATCCGAAAATTTCTGGATGAAAAGGCTCTGGCTCACACGTTCGATTTGAAGCAGCAGTTGCGGGCGGTCGATGCGATCTTCCACCGCGTGTTTGGGGCAAAATCTTCTGTGGCCAGCTGACCAAACCTCCCGAGGCAGTCGGACCGCTCATTATTGGGGAGAATTTTCTTCCGCCGGGGTGGAAGCGCCCAGCTTTACTTCCGAGGTGAACTTCTTGTAATCGCTATAGCGATCGATCTCGTCCTCTTTCACCTTAAAGAAAACCACGCGAGCGGCGGCGTGCACTTCGGAATACGAAGGCAGCCAGACTTCGTTGTTCACCATGGTCTGTTCCAGAACTAGATTGGAGCCTTTGGACAGCGACGCTAGCAGTCCGCCGCCAATCTTCACATTGTCGTTAAATCGCGCTTCCAGACGCGCCACATCGCGAGCCTGTTCGTCCACCCAAAGCACGCCGGAGAGTTTCTGCACGATGCTCTCAACCAGTTTTTTCGGCTTGTAGTCGGGATTCGGGCCGAAATCGAAGACGATTACTTCCTGTCCACGAAAAAGCTCGCGCCGGGGATTGGTGAAACGCTCGGCGCGGAGAAAATCGGAAATCTGCGCCTGCTCTTCTTCATCCTGTTTTGCCTGTTTTTTGGGGTCGTTCTGGAGTTCAGCCTGTTTCTTTTTCTTTTCGTCGAAATCTTTGCTAAAGCGCTCGTGTTCTTTTTTCTCCTCGTCGCCTTCCAGCGGCTTGCCGTCTTTGGCCAAGAGGTGGCGGATTTCATCTTCGCCGATGTAGAAAATGTCGTACTCTTTCACCGAGCGCGAAGTTACTTGGCCATTGGAATCCGTTTTTTCCGTTTCCTCGCTCAAATGGCAGGTGTACTGCTTCAGGATTTCTTCAACCGTTCTCTGGTTTTTATCGATGTCGAGCAGAAGTTTGGCTATATCCGGCAGGGGGCGATCTTCCCTACTTGGAAAATCGAAAATAGAGTCCGGCACCGGTGCATTTATTTTCACACGCGAGACGGAGATTTGATAGACGTGGCTGCCGCGATGTAACTCAATGCGATTAGGTTCCAAAACGCCGCTTATCGGCTTGTAATCGAAGTAATCGATCTCCTCGGAAGGCCTTGCAGTTTGTGTTTCAGATGTTTGGGAGTTTGCCTTGTCGCTGGCGGGCGAGAATTTCAAGACAGAAGGTGGAATTATTTCGCGAACGATCAGGTGGGTTTGCGTGTCGAAAAAAACTTCACGGGTAACCTCTGAGGCGATCAAAAATTTCACATGATATGCCTGGCGGCCGGAAATATTCTCAACCCCGACGAATCTTGCTCCGACTTTTTCTTTTTTCGCGTTCACCAAATGCTCGTTCAAATAACGCCCGGTAGCCGCCCATTCAACCGCTTGCGCGCCGGTAAAGGTGTGAGGCACGCCGCCGGCCTCCTGGCTCCAAGCCGACATTCCGTTGGAAGCGAGAATGCTGTGTTGCGGCCCGATAAGAATCTCGGAATAGAATTTATTGGGCGCTTTGGTGATCAGCGAGTAAGAACCGTTTGTCTGAGCCGCTCCTTCCCTCAAGTTTCCGATTATTGTTACGGTTTGAATCTTCGCGAGCGTTTTGGCGCCGCCTTCAGCGTGCAAATAATCGTCTATGATTTTCTGAGTGTTTTGGGCGAAGCAGGCCGATAGGGCGCCAAAAAACAGCACCAGAGCCGTGCCGAGCGATTTCGAAAAATACCTTTTCATATTCCGTTCGCGTTGGAGCGAATGAACTTCTCACGGAGTTACAGAACACGCAGAACGTGAGAAAGTTCCGCAGCATCGCGCTTCCTACGCAGCAGAACTCAGGCTATCACAATGGCAGAACGAAGTTATTGGATGCGCTGAATGTAGCGGGCTTCGGAAGTGTCCACTTTTACTTTATCGCCATTGCCGACAAAAGGAGGCACGTTAATTACCAGGCCGGTTTCCAGTTTGGCCGGTTTCATCACCGCGCTGGCCGTGGCTTTTTGGATAGTTTGCTCGGTATCCACGACGGTCAGGTCCACCGTGTCGGGCAGGAGAACGCCGATCGGTTTGTCGTCGTAATATTCGATCTTCACTGGCAAATTGGGGATCAGGTAATCCTTGGTATCGCCCACAATGTCATTTTGCAGTGCAAGCTGTTCGTAGTTTTGCGAATTCATGAAGTGGTGGCCGTCGCCGTCGCTGTAGAGGTATTCGAATTCAATTTCATCCACGGTGACTTTTTCGACGAATTCTTCTGCGCGGAAGCGATAGTCCATCATAGAGCCGGTGCGCAGATTGCGCATTTTGGTCTGCATAGAACCGCGTTTGTTCCCGGGCGTGCGATGGTCCACGCTATAAATCACATGGAGATCGCCTTCGTGCATGAGGATCATTCCGGGTCGCAATTGAGTAGACTTTAGCATGGGTGCTCCTAGGCTGTTTGTAGGACTTTTCTCCGCCGTTAGCCAAGCTTTTCGCAAACCTGTGGTCTAATGCAAGCAAACGGTGGGCATTTCAACTGGGCGGCGATCGATCGCAAAGCCCTGCTCGGCGCAAAATATTGTGCGCCGTCGAAACCTCAATTATAGCGGCCCTCCCGCAATCGGTCAAACAAGCGTTCTCGACTCATGAGCGTAGATTGGTTGCATGCTTGGCGAAGGATTCGACGCCGCCGCTAAAAGCCCCGCTCGGAATTGTTGTTTAGTGCCAAGTTTGTCACCCACCTCTGTTGTTACTTCGGAACCTTGCCGCGCGTTTGAAGAAATTCTAAGCAGCGCCTGCTTTATCATCTCCTCGGGTTCTAGAAGCGGCTATAATAGGCGGCCGCAGCTGAAGCATTCAGCGCCGTTCAGCGAGATCCAAACCCGTTTACGCGAGAATGGTTAAGCTTCGCTCTAGGCATTCGGAAGGTCCAAAAAATTGATTCCTGAAAGCGGCTCCGCGATAGTAGTGGCTCCCAGCCCACCGAAGTCACAACGCTGTCCGGCCAACCCGTTTTCCAGAACAAAATCCATTGGGAGGAAGAAATGAAAAGAGGGTATACAGAACTTGGAATACTAGCCCTTCTGGCTTTTTTCTCACTCGCGACGCCGGGCTATGCGCAGACGGCTGCCGCGACGACTAAACCCGCAGTCCCGCTGAGGTATGACGTCAGCAAAGAAGTCACGCTTAGCGCCACGGTAGAAAGCGTCCCAGGAAAATCCTCCAACGCGCGAGAGCAAGGAGATTTCCTGGTGCTCCAAACGAAATCAGGCTCAGTCAATGGACGCCTGACTCCCTTCGCTTTGAATGAAAAAGAAGGCATCTCCATTACGGCAGGCCAGCAGGTTAAGGCGACGGGCCTCATGATGATGGTCCATAACAAACAAGAGTTCTTGATCCGCACGCTTGAATTAGATGGCCGCACGTATCAGCTGCGCAGCAAGCGTGGGTTTCCTTTGCAGCATCCAGCGCGAAACAGCGCTTCTTCAACTGAGTCAAAAGGAGGCCAACTGTGAATCGCAAAACTATCTGGATGATCGTTGTTGTTTTGCTCAGTGTGACTTACATCTCGGGCTGCGGCAGCTCATCGCATGTTACCGTGACCATATCCACAGCTCCTCCGGCGACTCTTGCTCCTGGAGGCGCCGCACAGATTGTCGCCACGGTGACCGGCACGGGCAAAGGAGTTAACTGGAGTTGCACTCCTGCTAACTCCTGCGGATCGTTTACTCCGGCCAGTACCACTAGTGGAATGGCCACCACCTATACAGCGCCCACCACCGTCGGACCGGTAGTCATTACCGCCACCTCCGAGAAGAAGGCCTCGGTAATGGCGAGCGTAAACGTGACCATTGAGGTAAACAATGGAATCACTGGCAATTTCGCGTTCTACGCAAGCGGT
The DNA here is from genome assembly GCA_963731535.1 of uncultured Acidobacteriota bacterium. Taxonomy (GTDB): domain Bacteria; phylum Acidobacteriota; class Terriglobia; order Acidiferrales; family UBA7541; genus Palsa-295. The sequence continues at coordinate 110,452 of CAVSWI010000018.1, forward strand.
GTGGGTGGCCAGTCCGTTGGTGCCGGAAGTCCAGCATCGCTTAAAGGTGTTTACTCAGTTGCCGGCGCTGTAAGTATCCTGGCGGACGGCACGCTTACCGGTGAGCAGGACTATAACGACGGGAACGGAATCACGTCACCGGCAGCCATGATCACCAGTGGAAACCTATCCATTGATTCCAATGGATTTGGAACGATGACTTTGGTGACGAACGATACCTCAGTTGGAGTTGCCGGCACGGAAACTTTTACTGTGAACTTCGTCAACAACAGCCATGCGCTTATTATCGAATCCGACGGACTTAATACATCTAGCGGAAGTCTCGACCTGCAAACGCTGCCAAACACGCCGACCGGGAATTTTGCTTTTGCGCTCGGAGGCGTTGGGTCGGTTCCCCCGGGAGGCGAGGCTAGCTTCACCGGAGGAGTGTTCACAATTACCGGCATAGCCATCACAGGCACATATGATGTCAATGATGGCATCAATGGCCCGAGTTCTAACAACACGCTTACCGGAACGCTGGGGGCGATAGTGGACACGTTTGGTCGCGGCACGATTACGGTTACGAGTCCCAGCCCTTTTCCGATCGGCACAAACTTCGCGTACTACGTTATTGGTCCCGAAGCGATTCGGATCATCGATGTGGATACGACCGATACAGCCGTTGGCTCGGCGTTTGGACAGGGCACAGGGACGTTCTCAGCTACGTCGCTGCCGACGTCGGTTTTCATCGACCAGGGTACCTACTCCGATTTCATCCAATATGATGCTGCCGGTCAGATTGTTCCGAGCAGCGGAGGCGGATGCAGTCCGTGCAATTTTGCCGGATTCGCGGACGTCAACGAGACTGCGAACTCTATGCAAACACCCAACTTTTTGGACGCGGCTGCAATCTCGGGGACCTATACGATTGGCGCTAACGGCTACGGCGGCCTAACGATAACGATGACCAATGGTGCCGTTACCGGCCTGTTGGACGTCGATAGCCTGGGAATCTACATGGTCGATCCAACTCTCAATGTGGAGGATCCCAATAACACAACAGGGGGTGGAGGGGCGTTGATTGTTGACCTCTCACCCAACCTTGGCGGCGTGGGCGTTTTAGTACCTCAAACGAGCACCACGAACTCGGACTTTGCGGGCAACTATGTCGTCGGTCTGCAAGATCTGTTTCCCCCTCCTGCTGGCGCTCCTCCTCCCCCTCTCCCGCTTAAGACCGGTGAAGTAGATTTCGTCGGAAACGCCGCAGTTACAACGACTCTGACGGGAGGCGGAACGCTAAGCGATCCGTTTGCTACCTTAGGTCTTAACCCCTCAGCCACCCTAACATTTTCGGCTCCCATTACTCCGGATGCGGTGAATGTGGGTATCGGGCATTACGCCATCTCCCCGTTCACCGTGAGCAATGGTGCTGCAACACCGGTCTCCATCCCTTACGATGCTGCCGTTTACCAAGCAAGCGGCGGTCAATTGTTCTGGATCGAGGACGGAGCGGACGGGCTAGGCAGCGTATTTGGAGGGCAGCTCCAACAGCAAGGAACGATCGGAGTTGCCGCGGCTAAAAAGAAGGCAAAACAATAACCTACTAACTACGGAGAGTGGCACAGCCTGGGAAGAAATTCCGGCTGTGCCACACCGTCTCATCCTTCCCGCCATAGCAAAACTCCGCGCGTAATCCACCCAAACCCAATCTTGGTGTGGTCAGTTGAAATTACTGAGTTTCTTTCTTGCCCACGCGTACCAGAGTGATTTGAGTTCCTGAGGGGATTTTCTTCAGAGCGACTATACGCGCACCGTTGTGGCGATCGTCCACGAACGCGACGTCACTTTCATTCAGGCTTACGGAACCCTTAGCATGGGCCGCTTTCTCCTCACCTGTTTCCAACTGAAAATCGGAGCCGAGATGTTTTTTGTACCAGGCCTGCACGAAGTCGATAGGGTCCTTCGTCTGATATTCCTCGGTCGCCATTCCTACACTGGAGTCATTCGCGCTGAGATCGATGCTGGCGTTTTTGTTATGGGGGGAAGGCACGGCACCGGGATAAATCTCCAGGCCCGTGGCGTGGGGACTATCGCCGTTCACTGAGATGGAGGCAAGCGGAGTTTCGATGGCTACTTTGTTGCCCGAGCTGTGAATCTTCAGATGGTGAATGAAAAGGCCGGCGACCATCAATCCGCAGAGAAACATGACAATGATGCCAGCGGCCACAATTCCCAAGATCCACCAGATCGCATTCGTTCGGCGCTGGGCTTCGGCGTTGGGCTGGATGGCGGGTTGGGTTGGGCGGGTAGCCACGAATCACCTCTCAACAAATGTACGAGTTATAACTGCGAAATGTTTCGCGCAACACGGCGCGTCCCGGCGAGCGCGGCGTTAGTAAAAAACAACTTTTACGTCAGGCCGCTTCTCCAAGTGCACGGTGTCGATAAAACGAACCTGGCGATCGTCGTAGGTCAAGATCAGCGAATGCGTGCGAGTGCCTTCGCCGAAGAAGCGCACGCCACGAAGCAGGCCGCCTCCGGTGACGCCGGTGCAAGCGAAGATGATTTTTTTCCCAGGGGCGAGATCTTCCGTGTTGTAAATGCGCTTTGGATCCTTAATGCCCATTTGAGCGATACGCTCGTGGTGTTCGGGTTTAGAAACCACCAGCCGAGCGAGAATTTGACCATTCAAGCAGCGCAATGCAGCGGCGGTAAGTACGCCCTCCGGAGCGCCGCCAATGCCCATGACAGCGTGTACGCCGGTGCCGACCACGGCGGCGCTGATGCCGGCAGATAAGTCGCCGTCGGAGATTAGCCGGATGCGAGCGCCTGTAGCACGAATCTGGGCGATTAGATCTTCGTGGCGCGGGCGATCGAGCACGATGATAACGAGGTCTTCCACTTTACGGTTGAGACGTTTCGCGATCGCCTTCAAATTGTCAGCCACCGGCGCATCCAGCTCGACAGCGCCTTTGCAAGAGGGGCCAACAATTATTTTTTCCATGTACAGGTCGGGGGCGTGCAGCAGGCCGCCACGATCGCTTGCGGCGAGCACGACGATGGCGTTGGGTTCGCCGGTAGCGCAAAGGTTGGTGCCTTCCAGAGGATCCACGGCGATATCGACTTCGGGGTATTTGCGGCTCTTATCACGGACGGCGGCGCCGACTTTTTCGCCGATGAAAAGCATGGGAGCTTCGTCGCGTTCGCCTTCGCCGATGACGATGGTGCCGTCCATGCCTACCAAGTCCATTTCCGAGCGCATGGCTTCGACGGCCATCTGATCGGACTTATGGCGGTCCCCCAAGCCCATGGTGTGTGCCGAGGCGATGGCGGCGCGCTCTACGACGCGTAAAAATTCCAGGCTGAGTGCTTTCTCCATCATGGCTCCTGAGAAGCGAGAGTGAGTCCAAGCGTCGGGGACTTCCGCCCGGAGCGCCTATCATAATCCAATTGAGATGTTTTCAAACAAGGCCAAGTGTCGAGGATTATTCTGAAAACAGTCACGGGAGCGGTTGAATTTTTGCGTTCACAAGAAAGGGATCATCGAATTCGGTCAGGTCGCCGGCTTTTCTTCCGGCAACGGGGAGCAGGCGTGCGGAGAGGGGTTTATGCCATTTCACCGAAAGGCTGGCCACGTCGCCGAGAATTTTTTCGAGCTGCTGGCTCGAGATGTCGCCAGGAAGCGGAATGACGTCGAGCCCCGTGCCGCACACTGCGGAGTAGGAAAGCAGGGCATCGATGGAGAGGCGCCCTTCGCTCCAGCGCTGCGAGAGAACCGAATCTTCCAGGATGGGCAACATCAATCCGGAATAGCCCGCTTGCGTGACCTGGACCGCTTTGAGCGCGCGGGTGATCAATGCGGCGGCAGTCATGGTGCCGCTCGTGCCGATGGGGGCACCCAGGAAATTCTCGATGGCGCCTCCGATTGAAATTTCTTTCAAGGGTGCTGGAGAAAGATCGATTCCGCCATATTTCCAGCCGCTACTTTGGCTGATTTCTTTGGCGGTCTTTTCGACTTGCTGGGCATACATGGTGAGTGAGGATTTCAACCGTTCCTCGGCGTCGTCAGGAGATTTCGCGGAAGCCAATGCGTCAGCGACGACGTTTGCCGACTGCAAACCGATGGCGAATTGTTGGCCTTCCCCTACGAGATACGATGCAGGATAGAACGGGGTGGCGTCGGGAATGAAAGACGACGCAGCGAAACTGAAATTGGCCTGACTGTGGACACTGTTAGCTTCCAGATATTTTACTAGGGCGGCTGCGGCGCGAATGGACTTCCAATGAATGCCGTCTTCGCCACCGACGAAGATGGAGCCTTCCAAAGTTTTGGCGCGCGCAAGAATTTTCGCCAGCAACTCCGCCTCGCGCGGATCGTCCGTGTCCTTCATCATGGCGGGGCCGATGGAGGCGTCGAATCCTTCTTTCACCGCCAGAGCGTCATAGTCGCTGAAGAACGCCAGAGCTTCTGCTTCGGATAGATCATGGGTATATTCAGGAAATGGCTGCGTGGTGATGCGAATAGTTTCGACCTCAAAGCCAGATTTTTCGAAGGCGGACTTCGCTTGGCGCAGGAAATGCAGGGTGTCTTGAATCTGTTCTTTGTAATGCGCGCGGTCGAGGCGGATGAAAGCTGTGATGGCGCGAATTTTTGGTTTTGATGCGGGTTCCGCAGCGCGCGAGGCATGCGGCACAATCAAGACCAACAGCAGCGCTAACGCTAGCAAGAGCGTCAGACGGAAAGAGCGCCGATGGCTCAGGCTCATTCGAACGCCGCGATTCCGGTGATGCGTTCGCCGATGATGAGCTTGTGAATGTCGTGAGTGCCTTCATAGGTGATCACGGATTCGAGATTGTTCATGTGGCGCATGATGGGGTAGTCGTCCACGATGCCGTTGGCGCCAAGGATCTGGCGGGCCATGCGAGCGGTTTCCAGCGCCATCCACACGTTGTTCATCTTCAGCATGGAAATGTGCGAAGGATGCGCCCGGCCTTTATCTTTGAGTTTTCCTACTTGAAGCGCGAGAAACTGCGCTTTGGTGATTTCGTTGATCATCCAGACGAGCTTTTCCTGCACCAATTGATGCGAAGCGATGGGTTTGTTGTCGAACTGTTTGCGCTGCTTGGCGTAGGTGAGGGCTGAGTAATAGCAGGCCATGGCTGCGCCGATGGCGCCCCAACCGATGCCGTAGCGCGCCTGGTTGAGGCAGGAGAGCGGACCTTTCAATCCTTCGACGCCGGGAAGCAGATTCGCCAGCGGAATCTTGCAATCGGTCATAGCCAGGCCGGAGGTGACCGAAGCGCGCAGCGAATATTTTCCGTGGACGTCCCAAGCCTTAAAACCGGGTGTGCCTTTTTCAACCAGGAAGCCGCGAATCTTGTCGTCTTCCGTTTTCGCCCATAGCACGGCTATGTCAGAGATGGAGCCGTTGGTGATCCACATTTTTTCGCCGTTCAGGACGTAGCTGCCACCTTTTTTTACGGCGCGGGTGAGCATCCCTCCCGGATTGGAGCCGAACTGCGGTTCGGTAAGGCCAAAGCAGCCAATGGCTTTTCCCTGTTGCAGGAGGGGGAGCCATTCGTCTTTTTGTGCGTCGGAACCAAACGCGTAGATGGGATACATCACCAGTGCGGATTGCACGGAAATAAAACTTCGCAAGCCGGAATCGCCGCGTTCAAGTTCCTGGGTGACCAGGCCGTATTCAACGTTGGACATGCCCGCGCAGCCGTACCCTTTCAGGCTGGCACCGAAAAGTCCGAGCTCGGCCATCTGCGGAACGAGTTGCACCGGGAATTTTCCTTCGCGATTGTATTGCTCGATGATGGGCATGATCTCGTCGTCCACAAATTGACGAGCGGTTTGTCGCGCAAGTTTTTCCTCGTCGCTCAAGAGGGAATCGAAGTCGAGGAAATCGACTCCGGGGAAAGATGGCATTTAAAGAGACTCCTTGTCACGGCCGGGGCATGAGGTTACGTCGCAGGCCGCCAAAGCGCTCCATTCTATATGAAGCGGAGGGCGAGAAGTTAGAGGTTCCAGATATGTGGTTGTGGCCCCGCGTAGAAATGTCAGCGGAGACCTGAAATTTGTGCCAGGAATGACTCGGCAGAACGCCCTCAGGAAGACTCCATATATTGGATTTTTTGTGGAATATCTGCGCGGCTCTGCAACGCTTTTTCGATTCGGCTGACCGTCGCTTCTTTTGCAAGAAATAGTCACGAGTCACGCTAGCATTTTGCGCCGGATAATTCCAGAGGTCCTATGTGTGTGGTACCGGTACTTCCTCAGCATTCGCATGGAGAGCGTACGGCGTGGTTCTGGCCTATTCATTCAAACGAACTGCATCGCTTTGGTTCGCGATTGGGCTTGCTGGGATGTGGGATTACTCGCAAAGCTTTTTATATGGCGTACCCGAACGTGGAGTGATCCTACCCGGAAGATTGCTTAGGCCTAGAATCCATGGTCCGGCGTGGATAACAGGCGGAAGTGCCGGGCCGGAAGGAAGTTTTTTGATGGCGTTCGTGCTAGGCGGAATACTGCTCGCTATCCATAAACTTTACCCAATTCAGCAGTCAGCGGACTGAACGACCTACACCGCGCATGCAAGATGAAGAAGCGACCAATGTTGTATACTCCTGCGCAAAACTTGCCCTGGGCGGGTTATGAATCGATCGGCTGGCGTCACGATTTCTGCGGTTGTTGTGCTGCTTGGTAGCGGGCTCGCCCTGCTGGCCGGTCTAATGACGTTATTTGCTTCCACCAGCGGTGTTTCTGTTCCGGAGAATCAGGCGCAGTTTTTTAAATATTTCATGGTCTTTACCGCGGTTTTATCTTTCGCAGCGGGGGCTTGGGGCCTCTCGACGGGGATGGCTTTGCTGCGTTTACGTGAATGGTCGCGGGTTTCGATGATGGTTTTCAGCGCATTGCTGGTATTTCTCAGTATCCCCGGACTGCTGATGTTTCTGATGGTGCCGTTTCCGCCTCCGGGAACAGCGGTGAATCCGCAGTTGACGCCGAACATTTTGACCGGCATGCGGATTTTCTTAACGCTATTGTACGCAGCTCTGGCGGTGCTCGGCGGATGGTGGCTTTATTTCTTCCATAGGCGATCCACGAAGGAACAATTTCTAAAGCCACCGGGCGCGTCGCCGCAGCGAATGTCAGATGACTCGATGATTGCGGAAGGAGCGCGGCCGCTTAGCATCTCGCTGATCGCATGGTATCTGCTAATCATCGCGTTCATTGGGGTGCTGGGGCTTTCTGTGAATCCGCCGGTGTTCTTTTTTGGTTTTTTTTTCAAGGGAACTTTCGCGTCGCTAATTATGTTTGGCCTGGCCCTGGTTCAATCGCTGACGGCGTTCGGATTGCTGAAGCTCAGGCCCTGGGGACGCACGCTGGCGATTTACTACTTTCAATTTCTGATATTCAATTCGCTGACGATGGTGCTGATTCCGGGGACCCAGGCGCGGTTCGATCAAGCCATGGGCGATATGATGCGCGATGTGCAAGGGAGGTCGAGCCCGGCGCAGGTGATGCACTTTCCGATTTGGGTTGGCGTGATTTTCGCGGTGCCGCTGCTGGCGCTGATGCTTTGGGTGGTGGTGAGCAAGAAAGATGTCTTCCAGGCGTAGATGCCGCTGTTCGAGCGGGCATAGTTGCTGAAAGGTCTGATCTTTGGCGGGCTAAGCTCGGCGTTGACGGAAGGCGATGGCGATGCGATAATCACGAGCTTTGTTGATCCTAGAAGTGTGTTCCGGCGAGCGAGGGTGTCGCCCCGGAAGCATGCAAACAATCTCTAAACGGGGCGGCAGATCCGTACTATCTCCTGACGATGGAAATCCTCCACCAGCTCGCTGAGTTGTTCCTTCAAGCTGTGCCCACAGTGGTTATCGTTTTTCTTTTCTATTTGTTTCTGCGCTGGGCTTTCTTCGCACCGATCCAGAAAGCGATGGCAGAGCGCGACGCGAAAATTGAGGGAGCGCGTCGGGAAGCCGCGGAGCTGGGGGCCGAAGCGGCCAGGGAGTTGCAGGAGTACAACGAAAGACTGCGAAAAGTTCGCGCTGAAATTTACGCGGAGCAAGAAGCGGCGCGGCAAGCAGCTTTGGGTGAGCGAGCGCGATTGTTGAAAGCGATGCGCTCGCGCGCTTTGGAAGAAGTGGTGGACGCGAAGAAGAAAATTGCGGATGAGCTAATAGTAGCCAGCCGCGAAGTGGCGCTCCAGACCGATTCACTTGCCGCGGAAATCGTGCGGACGATTCTCGAAACTCCGTCTCCCACGCCGGGGGCGGCGCGATGAAGCGCTTGGCGACGATTTTCGGATTTATGTTCGCCTTTTTGTTTCTAGCGGTGTGGCCGGTGCTGGCACAAGAGAACGAAACGCCGGCGGCGGAAACCCCAACCGGCTATATATTCCGTTGGCTGAATTTTGCCATCGTTTTTTGTGGGATTGCCTATGCGGCGAAGAAATGGGGCGGCCCTTATTTCCGCGCGCAAGGGGAAGAGATAGCACAAAAGATCGCCGAAGGTGCGCGGGCGCGCGAGGCTGCGGAGCGCCAGAAAAAAGAAATCGAGCAGAAGCTGGCGGGGCTGGACGACGAGATTCAGAGGATACGAGAAGAAGGCAAGCGCGATCAGCTAGCGGAAACGAAGCGGCTTCATGACTTGGCGCGAGCGGAAGCGGAGAGAATCGAGCGCGCAGCGCAGATGGAAATAGTAGCGGCCGGGCGCGCAGCGAATCAGGAATTGAAAGCGCTGGCAGCACGGCTGGCTATCGAGCGTGCGGAAGCGATGCTGCAGAAAGAGATGACACCGCAAGCGGAAGCCGAATTGTTTCGTACATTCGTGGCGGAGATGGAAAGGAGCGTCAATTGAGCGCAGTGGCGGAACGATACGCTGCCGCGCTGGCGTCGGTGGCGCTAGAGCGGAAACGCGATGCCAAGGGCGAGCTTTCGGCATTCCTGGACGTGTTTTATTCGTCGGCGGAGTTGCGCAACGCCCTGGAAAGCCCGGCGGTGAGCCAGGAGATCAAGGAAAGAGTCATCCGGGAAATCACCGAGAAAATGGGCGTTGATGAAACCGTGCGCAACTTTATTTACCTGGTGGTGGCTCACCGGCGCACAGAAATGTTCCGCGAGATTCTCGTGGCGCTGGAGCAGCAATTGAATATGCGTATGGGAATCGCCGAAGCGGAAGTGAGCTCGGCGAAGGAATTAAGCGACGCGGAGAAAAAAGAGTTGACCGCAGTGATGGAGCGGCGCACAGGGAAGCGGATCAAAGCACAGTATCGCGAGAATGGAGCGCTGCTGGGCGGCGTGGTGGTGCGCGTGGGTTCCACGATTTACGACGGGTCGGTGCGCGAGCAACTGAACCGTTTGCGTGAGCAATTGGAAACGGAATAGTTCATCGAAAATTAGGAGCAAGAATGGCGAACATCAAAGCCGACGAGATTACAAAAATACTGCGGGAACAGATCGAAAACTACCAGCAAACGCTGGCGGTGGACGAAGTGGGAACGGTGATTTCGGTCGGCGACGGAATCGCGCGCGTTCATGGGCTGGATAAATGCATGGCCGGCGAGATGCTGGCGTTTCCGCACGATGTGTTCGGAATCGCGCTGAACCTGGAAGAGGATCAGGTGGGCGTGGTGTTGCTTGGCGATTACACGGAGATTGAGGAAGGCGATACCGTCAAGCGCACGAACAAGATTATGTCCGTGCCGGTGGGCGACGCAATGCTGGGGCGCGTGGTGGACGCGTTGGGAAATCCGGTGGACGACAAAGGGCCGATTCAAAGTGACGCGCGCAATCCGCTGGAACGATTGGCGCCGGGCGTGGTTGATCGTCAACCGGTGCGCGAGCCAGTGCAGACGGGTATCAAAGCTATTGACGCAATGATTCCGATCGGGCGCGGGCAGCGCGAGTTGATTATTGGAGACCGGCAGACAGGAAAGACCGCGATTATTCTGGACACAATCATCAATCAGCGCGGCGGCGACATGATTTGTATTTATTGCGCGATTGGGCAAAAGCGATCGACGATCGCGCAGATCGTGAAGATTCTGACGGATTACGGAGCGATGGAGCACAGCATCGTGGTGGCGGCTTCGGCTTCGGAGTCGGCTTCGATGCAGTACATTGCGCCGTTCGCAGCCTGCGCTATCGGTGAATATTTTCGCGATTCGAAGCGGCATGCGGTCTGTTTTTACGACGACCTTTCGAAGCACGCGCAAGCGTATCGCGAAATTTCGTTGCTGCTGCGGCGTCCTCCAGGGCGCGAAGCGTTCCCCGGCGACGTATTCTTTTTGCATTCGCGGCTGCTGGAGCGCGCGGCGAAATTGAATGATGAACTCGGAGCGGGGTCGTTGACGGCGCTGCCCGTAATTGAAACGCAGGCGGGCGATATTTCGGCTTACATTCCGACCAACGTGATTTCCATCACGGACGGGCAGATCTATCTGGAAGCGGACCTTTTTAATAGCGGCGTTCGGCCCGCGGTGAACGTAGGACTTTCGGTGAGCCGCGTCGGCGGTAACGCGCAGATCAAGGCCATGCGGCAAGTGGCCGGTACGTTAAGGTTGGATCTCGCGCAGTATCGCGATTTGGCGGCGTTCGCGCAGTTCGGGACGGAGCAGTTGGACAAAGCGACGCAAGCGCAACTCGCCCGCGGCCAACGTCTGGTGGAGATTTTGAAACAGGATCAGTATCAGCCGCTGCCGGTGGAAAAGCAGGTTTTAATCATTTACGCTGCGGCCAACCGTTACTTGGAGGATTTGGAAGTTTCAGAGTGCCGGCGATTTGAGCTGGAGCTATATCCGTTTATCGAGACGAATTACAACGGGCTGTTGAAAGCGCTGCGCGAGAAGAAAGCGTTTGACGACGCAATCAAGGCGGAGGCCAAAAAAGCGTTGGACGCGTTCAAGGAAGCGTTTAAGGCTTCGCTGCCGGAGAAACCGAAGCAGCAAGATGAAGCGAAGAAGCAAGAGGATAAGGCTCAACAAAAGATTCCGCCGAAACAAAAGCAAGGAGCGGGGTCGCCTGAGGCTGCTCCGGCACCGGCTGCGCATTAGTTCATAGGATGACTGCCTAACTCACGGTTCATGCCCACACTACTCGATTATCGGCGGCGCGTTCGCTCGGTGAAAAATACGCAGCAAATTACGCGCGCGATGAAGTTTGTGGCGGCGGCAAAATTGCGGCGCGCGCAAGAAGGCGTGTTTGCGGCCAGGCCGTACGCACGGGAAATATTGCGCGTGTTGCGTTCGGCGGCGGCACGCATGGAAAACATATCGCATCCGCTTCTGCTACGCCGTCCGGAAGATAAGATTCTGGTGGTGGTGCTGACTGGCGACCGCAGCCTTGCGGGGGCGTTTAACTCCAACGTGATCCGGCGGGCGACCGAATTCATGCGCGAGCACTCGTCGAAGAAGCTCGAGTTGATGGTGGTGGGCAAGAAAGCGCGCGACACTTTCCGGAAGCGCGGGCTGAACTTTGTAGGGGAATACTTGGACGTGTCGGCGAAGGTTGAGTTTTCCAAGGCTAAGGAAATCTCCACGAAGATTGCGGAGCTTTACATCAGCGGTGAAGTGGACGCGGTGTACGCCGTTTATAACGAGTTCAAAAATGTGATGGTGCAGAACCTGACGGTTCAAAAATTGTTGCCGATCGATCCGGAAGTGGTGAACCGGGAGAAAAAAGACGCAGAGAAGTCGCTGGCCAGCCACGCAGGTCCGGGCAGCTCGCTGCCCATGGAACGAGCTCTCCGAGGCGACGAATTTCTGGTGGATTATATTTACGAGCAGCCGGTGGATGAGATTTTCAAAGCTTTGATGCCGCGTTATCTGGAGACTGAAATCTTCCGGATTTTGCTGGAATCCGCGGCGGCTGAACATGCGGCGCGCATGACGGCCATGGACGCGGCGACGCGAAATGCCTCGGAACTGATCGACAAATTAACTTTGCAGATGAACAAGATACGGCAGGCGGGAATTACCAAGGAAATTATCGAGATTGTGAGCGGCGCGGCTTCCGCAATGTCGTAGGGGCGCGGTGCTTTTGAAAAACTCAGGAGAAAAGAATGGCCGAACATAAAGGCGAGGAAAAGATCGGGCACGTTGTAGAGGTGATCGGGCCGGTAGTGGATATTTTGTTTCAGGAACATCACCTGCCGTTCATTCACCATGCCGTGCGCATCACCAGCGAAGGATTTGACGTTCCGGAGCCTCTCGATATCGTCGCGGAAGTTGAACAGCAGCTGGGAGAAGGGCGAGTCCGTTGCGTGGCGATGAAGCCAACCGAAGGGTTGGTGCGCGGAATGAAGGCGGAAAATCTGGGTGAGCCGATTACTGTGCCGGTGGGCCGCGCTACGTTGGGACGCGTGCTCAACGTGCTGGGAGAGCCGGTGGACAAGCTTGGGCCGGTAAAAACGAACAAGCGGTATCCGATTCATCGTCCGGCGCCATCGCTCGAAGACCAGTCCACAACCTTGGAAATGTTTGAGACGGGAATTAAGGTGGTGGACCTGATCGAGCCTTATTTGAAAGGCGGCAAGATCGGATTGTTCGGCGGCGCGGGAGTGGGCAAGACGGTTTTGATTCAGGAATTGATCCACAACGTGGCGATGAAACACGGCGGCGTTTCCGTTTTCGCGGGAGTGGGCGAGCGCACGCGCGAAGGAAATGACTTGTGGCTGGAAATGCAGGAGTCGGGCGTGGTAGTGCCGGGGAATTCGGAGAAATCGCGTTGTGCACTGATTTATGGGCAGATGACAGAACCGCCTGGCGCGCGTTTGCGAGTGGGATTGACGGGACTTACCGTGGCGGAATATTTCCGAGACGAAGAACATCTGGACGTGCTGCTTTTCATCGACAACATTTTCCGTTTCGTGCAAGCCGGTTCGGAAGTTTCCGCGCTGCTGGGACGCATGCCTTCGGCCGTGGGATATCAGCCGAACTTGAACACGGAAATCGGCGAGTTGCAGGAGCGGATTACTTCGACGAAGACGGGCTCGATCACGTCGGTGCAAGCGATTTACGTGCCGGCGGACGACTATACCGATCCGGCGCCAGCAGCGACGTTCGCGCACCTGGACGCCACGACGAACTTGAGCCGGCAGATTGTGGAACGCGGAATTTATCCCGCGGTGGATCCGCTTGCCAGCTTTTCGCGCATTTTGGACCCGCGTATTGTGGGACAGGAACATTACAACGTCGCACGCGCCGTGAAATCGGTGCTGCAACGTTACCGGGAATTGCAGGACATTATTGCGATTCTGGGAATCGAAGAGCTGTCTGATGATGACAAGCAGACAGTGACGCGTGCGCGCAAGATTGAAAGATTCCTTTCGCAGCCGATGAACGTGGCGGCGCAATTTACCGGATTGGAAGGCAAGTACGTGAAAGTGGAAGACACCGTGCGCGGGTTCGAGGAAATCGTGGAAGGAAAGTACGACGATTTGCCGGAGCAAGCTTTCTACATGGTGGGAACGATCGAAGAAGTGAAGGAAAAGGCGGAGAAGATGGCGGCGGTGGCATAGTTTTCGTCTCGAGCCACGCGAGCCTGCAAATAAATGCTTCCTGAAGCTATCGAACTGCAAGTGGTAACGCCGGAGCGGCACGTTCTGAGCGAGAACGTGCAATCGCTCGAAATGCCTGGGAAGGACGGCTACCTGGGCATTTTGCCAGGGCATGCGCCGCTGATTACTTTGTTGGGCATCGGCACGCTGACGTATCACAAAGGCGGGCAGACCGGCTACTTGTCGGTGATCAACGGATTTGCAGAAGTGCTGCCTGATCATGTGATTGTGCTGGCGGAAATATCAGAGCGCGCCGAGGAAATCGACGTGGCTCGGTCTCGTGCGTCGCTTCAGCAGGCGCAAGCCGAAGCCGCCAAGCCGGGGACAGCAGAGGCTGAATCCCGAGAAGCAGAAGCCAAGATTGAGCGGGCTAACGCCCGTTTGCAGACAGCTTCCAAGGGCGGCGGTGCCGGTTCATCGCAGGATTCTCAACGTTCGGGACTCAACCTTGACCGATAGAATGGCTGGCGAGGCTTCGTCTGGGCTATCCGTGTAACTGGCTGTATCAATGGCGTTTGCAGGTCGGCACCAAAACGATACTGATTTACTGGTTGGCCGCATAGCGGCATCCGCGAAGGCCCGTTAGCATCCAATAACGGTAACATTCAGAAGGTTCCGCGAAGGTTAACCGGGGCGCAAAATGGCTGAAATTACAGTCTATTCGACAGGCTGGTGCTGCGACTGCAGGCGGGCGAAACAGTTTCTCCGCGAGCGAAAGATTCCTTTTCGGGAAGTAAATATTGATGAGTCGCCTGACGCCGAAGAGCTTGTACTCCGCGCGAACAATGGACGCCGCAAGGTTCCCACGTTGGAGATTGATGGACGTTTTTTTGCGGCAAGCCCGTTTGATCCTTATCTGCTAGCTGAAGCGTTGAAAATTCCGTTAAATCCTCAGTAAAAAGCTCGCGCCTTTCAGTTTTCAAGAAATTTTCAATTCTGCGGACGAATGCGGTTTTGAACTCGTAGCGCCGGGCTTCAGACCGGCATCTTTCTCCTGCCTAAATAAGACTAAGCCAGCCCTGCGCCGCGGGTCATTACTCCTACTACGCGCAGATCGGGAGTTAGGACTAGCAAGTCTGCATCGGCGCCTAGGGCGATGATTCCTTTTTTTCCTGCGAGGCTGACTCGACGAGCGGGGAGAATTGTGGCCATACGTACTGCGTCAACTAGCGGAACGCCGAGCGCGACGATGTAACGCAGTGCGCGATCGAGCGTGAGCGTGCTGCCGGCGAGTTTTCCTTCCGCGTTGCGGCATACGCCGTCTTTCACGACAACTTGAAAATTGCCGAGGCGGAAGTTTCCGTCGGGCATGCCAGTGGCAGCGGTGGCGTCACTGGCTAGAAGAACGGTGTCGAATCCCTTCGTGCCGAGGAGAACTTGAATCGCGGGACCGGCAACGTGTATGCCGTCGGCGATGACTTCGGCGGTAACGTCGGGCTCGGTGAGTACGGCGCCGATGATTCCTGGGTCGCGGTGCGAAAACGGGCGCATAGCATTGTAGAAATGCACGGTGTGGCGCGCTCCAGCCTGGATCGCGGCTTGCGTTTGTTCGTAATTCGCGTCGGTATGGCCGATAGCGGCAACGATTCCGCTAGCTACGGCAGATTGAATCAGATCGAGTGCGCCGGGTATTTCGGGAGCGACGGTGATCATGCGAATTAGCCCGTCGGCTGCGGCGCGAAATTTCTCCAGAATTTGCACGGAAGGCCGCGCGATGGCGTCGGGCGGATGCACACCGCGGCGAGCCTTGGAAATGAAGGGACCTTCGAGATGAATGCCCAGGATCTCGGCGGACAGACTGGTGCTGTCCGGCTCGAATTTCTCATGGGCGCGAATATATTGAGCGATTCCCTGGAGACTTCGGCAGGTTTGGTCCAGAGACGCGGTGACGGTTGTGGCGAGGATTGAGGTGGTGCCGTAACGCGCGACGGTGGAAGTGATGCAATCGAGCGCGGCGGGAGTGGCTTCCATGACGTCGTGGCCGCCGGCGCCGTGTATGTGAACATCGACGAATCCAGGTGCCACGATCATGCCGGCGGCGATGTAATCGATGGCGCCGGCCGGAATTTTCACTTCGTCACGATGGCCAATGGCGATGATACGGCCGTCTTCAGTGAGAATGACGCTATCGGTAAGCTGCTCCTGGGGAGTGAAGATGCGGCTCGCGTAGATGGCAGTGACCGGCATAGCTGTAAGAATCGTACTTGAAGTTCAAGGCAAAAACACACGCGAACCTTGCATCATTTTCCTTCTCCGCTACAATCAGATGTCGCTAATTGCGGAGGAACTGAATGGCAAATGAAAAGCGGTACGTAGCCCAAAAGCGGCAACGCCGCCGGCGGAAAGTGGCTAGGAAAAAAGTGCAGATGTACGAGCAAGGGAAGCTGAAGCACGATCAACTCTCGTCCCTGGCGAAAAGGTTTCTGACCCGCAAGCAACGCGCGGCAAAGAAGGCGGAATAAAAAAAGGGGCGCTCGGGACGCCCCTTTCTATTACCTGCCGCGCCCGCCAGTGCGCGGTTTTATGTTGGCCTTAGTTACCGCCGGAAACCGCTTGTGCGTGTGCTTGGTTAACCTTCGGAACGCTCAGATACCCGGTGATCTTGTCCTTGCCCACCTGGTTCACAACGAACTCAAGCGGAGCGCGCGCGCCGTTTTCGAAGAAGTAAAGCGGCTCGTTGGCCGTCAAACCCCTCTTTTCGTGGCGCTGGTCGTCAACAAAGATCGTCACGGTGTACTGGCTCTTCTTGGTGTTCGTGTTGTGAAGTTCGACCATCAGGTTGCCGACTTTTTCTCGATTATTTTTCTTGTCGATGCTGAATTCGTAGTAATCGCGTTCACCAAGACGGCGGAGTTCTTCCACTTCGTCGTGGTTCTTGGCGATTAGCGTGCCGAATTCGCCGCGGGCCATCTGAAGATTGTTCTTCTCGCTCTCCAGATCGGTCTTCACCCCGTTCACGTCTGTGCCAAGCTTGTTGACATCGTCAACATTGGCCTTGGTGGCGAGCTGCGCGGATGTTTGGTTCTGCAGGTCGGCCAATTCCTTGGCGTCTTCTTCCTTGATCTTCTTAGCTTGCGTACGCGCCTTGCCCAGTTCGCCTTCGGTTAGCTTCATCTTGTCGGTCACAACGCTGAGCTCGCCCTGGAGCTGCGCGTTGGTGTCTTCCGACTTGGCCAGCCGCTGGCTGAGCACATCTTCGTTCTTCTTAAACTGTTCGTTCTGGCTCGCCAGATTCTGTTCGAGTTCTTTTGAGCGCGTAGAGGCCGTCCAGCCTGCTCCCAGCGCCACCAGTGAAACCACGGCCAGAGCGACGATAACGATGCCGACCCAGCGGGGCGCGGCGGCATCCTCTGTAATAATTTCGCTTCTTTCTTCGGTCATACTTTTCTCCTGTGTGAAGCCCACTGCCAAGGGTCTAGGAGCAAGCGCGGAACCAAATCAGGCCAATCGGCTTGGGACGTGCAATCTATTGATTTTGTTGAATTTAATAGAACTCTGGTAGGTAAATACGGGCTCTGAGATCCGTTTTAGTACTGCAATTTTTACGCTATTTTAAAGTTTTCTGCGTGGTGGATTCATAAATCCACTACAGGTGGTTTTTTTGAGGTTTCGCCACGCTTTGTTAAGATCGCGCGGGCGCTTACCTGGTGATAGTCATGTTCCGCAACTTAGCGATGCGGTCGGAGAGCGGAGGATGAGTGCTGAAAAGTCCTGCCAGGAATTGCTGCGGCGAGAAGGGCGCGACGATGCAGAGCGCGGCAGTGGATGGCGGAATGTTCGATGGGATTTTCTGATTGTAGGCTCCGAGTTTTTCGAGCGCGCTAATCAGGCCGTATTGCTGCCCGACCATTTTCGCGCCGGAAGCGTCTGCCTGGTACTCGCGCTGCCGGGAAATTCCGAGTTGAAGAAGTATGGCGGCAAGGGGCGCGAGAATCAGCATTAGGAGCGCGCTGATTCCTCCGCCTTGGCGATCCCGGCCGCGTCCTGCGTCCCAGCCCCCGAACATCATGCCCCACCGACCCATACGGCCGATCCACATAATGGCGCCGGCTAGTGTGGCGGCGATGGAGGAAGTGAGGATGTCGTAATTTCGGACGTGAGAAAGCTCGTGAGCGATCACGCCTTCCAGTTCGTCATCATTCATCAGCTCGAGCAAACCTTGCGTGACAGCGACCGATGCATGGCTGGGACTGCGGCCGGTGGCAAACGCGTTGGGCGCAGGCTGCGGAATCAGATACAGCTTGGGCATGGGCAAATTGGCTTTGGCGCAGAGGCGCTCCATTACGGCGTAGAGACGCGGGGTCTCTTCTCTGCTGATCGGTCGCGCACCGCTGGAAGCGAGGGCGATTTTATCGGAGAAGAAATACGCTGTGCCGTTCATAAGGACGGCAACAACGAGGGCGATGGTCAGGCCGCGTTGGCCGCCGAAAGATTCTCCTAAAAATAAAAGTAGTAGCGTTAGTGCGGTTAACAGAAGTGTGGTCTTTAGAGTTTTCATAAACTTGTGCCTTTCGGCCCGGACTTCGACTTAGGCCGCGCCTGCCTTCAGAACTCCGCGCGTAATTTTCATTTCGCCGGTCTTGGGATCCGCGTCAACTAAGACGTGGTCGCCAGGATGAATTTCGTCATCCAGAAGTTTCAGCGCGAGCGGATCCTGAATGAGGCGTTGAATGGCGCGCTTCATGGGGCGCGCACCGTATGCGGGATCGTAGCCTTCGCGGAAGAGTAACGCTTTGGCTGCCGGAGTCAGCTCGATGGTTAACTGACGTTCCGCAAGGCGCTTGGTGAGACTGCGCATCTGCAGTTCGATGATGCGCTCGATCTGATCTTTGCCGAGCGGTTTGAACATGACGATGTCGTCGATGCGATTCAGAAATTCGGGACGGAAAATTTCGCGCAGGGCGGCCATAGCCTGTTCGCGTGCTTTTTTTGGATCTTTTGCAGCCAGCTCGAAGATAGCGGTTGAGCCGACGTTGGAGGTCATGATGATCACGCTATTGCGAAAATCCACCAGGCGGCCTTTGCCATCGGTCAGGCGGCCGTCGTCGAGAATTTGGAGCAGCACGTTGAAAACATCGGGATGGGCCTTCTCGATTTCGTCGAGCAGCACCACGGAATATGGACGGCGACGAACTTGTTCGGTGAGTTGTCCGCCTTCTTCGTATCCCACATAGCCCGGAGGCGCACCGATCATGCGAGCGACGGAATGCTTTTCCATGTACTCGGACATGTCCAGGCGAATGATGGCTTTTTCGTCGTCAAACAAAAATTCCGCCAGCGCCCGCGCGAGTTCGGTCTTGCCGACTCCGGTTGGACCGAGGAAAAGGAAAGAGCCGATGGGGCGATTCGGATCGCCCAAGCCTGAGCGGCTGCGGCGAATCGCGTTCGCTACGCTGGCGAGAGCTTCATCCTGGCCAACAACTCGTTCGCGCAAACGTTCTTCCATGTGAATGAGTTTTTGAACTTCGCCTTCGAGAAGGCGACCGACTGGAATTCCGGTCCATTTGCTGACGATTTTCGCGATTTCTTCCTCGCCCACTTCTTCTTTCAGCATGGGATGGTCTTTCTGCAACTCAGCCAGGCGGTCCTGCGCGGCTTTTAATTCTTTTTCAGCGGCAGAGAGCTTTCCGTAACGGATCTCGGCAACTTTCGAAAGGTCGCCGGTGCGCTCATAACGTTGTTCGTCGGCTTTCAATTGCTCGATTTCTTCTTTTAGTTTGCGGATGCGGCCGATGGCATCTTTTTCAGTTTGCCAGTGCGCTTTCAAGGCGTTGGACTGTTCGCGCAGGCCGGCTAGTTCTTTGTCGATTTGTTTTAGGCGATCGCGGGAATTCTGGTCGGATTCTTTGCGCAGCGCTTGCTTCTCGATTTCGAGCTGCATGATGCGGCGCTCGATTTCGTCAATCTCGGTCGGCAGCGAATCAATTTCCATACGCAGCCCTGCGGCGGCTTCGTCGATCAGGTCGATGGCTTTGTCCGGAAGGAAACGATCGGTGATGTAACGCTGCGAAAGCATAGCCGCGGCGACGATGGCCGCGTCCTTGATGCGCACGCCGTGATGGACTTCGTAACGTTCTTTCAGGCCGCGCAGAATGGCGATGGTGTCTTCCACCGAAGGCTCGCCGACAAACACGGGTTGGAAGCGGCGTTCTAGCGCAGGATCTTTTTCGATGTACTTGCGATATTCGTTCAGCGTGGTGGCGCCGATTGCACGCAGCTCGCCGCGCGCCAGAGCGGGCTTGAGCATGTTGGAGGCATCCATGGAGCCTTCCGCAGCGCCAGCGCCGACCAGGGTGTGCAGCTCGTCGATGAAGAGAATGATCTGGCCTTCAGACTCGGTGACTTCTTTCAGGACTGCTTTCAGGCGGTCTTCGAATTCGCCGCGGTATTTTGCGCCTGCCACGAGCGAAGAAAGATCCAGCGTAACGATGCGCTTGGGTTTCAGAACTTCGGGGACGTCGCCGGCGACGATGCGCTGCGCCAAGCCTTCGACAATGGCGGTTTTGCCTACGCCGGGTTCGCCGATCAGTACTGGATTGTTTTTTGTGCGGCGGGCGAGGATCTGCATTACGCGACGAATTTCTTCGTCGCGGCCAATTACGGGATCCAGCTTGCCTCGGCGTGCCAGGTCGGTGAGGTCGCGACCATACTGATCCAGGGCGCGATACGTTGACTCGGGATTTTGCGAAGTGACGCGATGGCTGCCGCGAATCGAGGTCATGGCCTGCAGGATCGCATCGTGGGTCACGCCGTGACGAGCGAGCACTTGGCTCGCGGGGTCGCGAGAATCTGAAGCTATGCCAAGTAGAATGTGCTCGGTGGAAACATATTCGTCCTTGAGTCGCTGCGCTTCGTCGAAAGCCTTGTCGAGAATCTTGTTAGTTGCAGGACTCCAATACTGCTGCGAAACATCTGAAATTTTCGGCAGACGGTTGATTTGAGCTTCGACTTCGCTTGCAAGAGTGGCGGGCGACGCACCAAGTTTCTCCAGCAAGGGCGGGACGACGCCTTCGTTTTGAGAGATTAGAGCCCAAAGCAAATGTAAGGGCTCAATCTGCTGCTGGCCGGAGCGCGCGCCGATCTCTTGCGCTGCTTGCAAGGCTTCCTGGGCTTTGATGGTCAGTTTGTCGAGTCGCGGCATGGTGCGATTTTCTCACTTTCCTACTAAGACAGATAGAGGGCCGGCAAAATCACGGCCCTCTTGGTCCTTTCGTACGGGTGTAACTTAGTTGCCGTTGTTTGTTACGTTGATCTTTACTTGTTTCGGCTTCGATTCAGCGCGCCAGGGCATCTCGACGGTCAACACGCCGTTCTTGTATGCGGCCTTGATGGCTTCGGTGTTGACGGTGTTGGGCAGACCGAAGCTACGGCTAAACGAACCGTAGGTGCGCTCGATCCGAAGGTAGTTGTCTTCTTTCACTTCGCTTTCAAACTTGCGCTCGCCGCGAATCGTGAGCATGTTGTTCTCGACGCGGATGTCGAGGTCCTTCTCATTGATCGCGGGTAGCTCGGCTTTCAGGACCAGCTCGTTCTCGGTCTCGTAAATATCGACCGCAGGAGTCCAAGTAGTCAAAGCTGAGTTGTCGCTTCGGTTTTGCATGCCGGACTCAAACAACCGGTTGACCTGCTCCTGAAGAGACGAGAGGTTGCCGAAAGGGTCCCAACGTGTAATGGAATTCATGTCCTAAAACCCTCCAGAGATATTGTGTGTGCTCATTAGCGCAAGCAGATAATAAAATATGCGTGTATCATTGTCAAGTCTTTTTCAACGGGACGATCAGCAGCCTGGCTGTAGATTTATATGTCATAATACATGTATTATCATACACTTGAGGTAGTGTGTTTCGGGCATTGTTAGGAGAATTGGATGGTCTCTGGCTTGGGTTCGGCGTTCTACGACGGTAACTGTCTTGCGTGCATCTAGGGCAGCCTCGGCGAGGACTTGAAGAAATAGAGGCTCGGAAATGTGGTAGGAACACGAGCCGGTGACCAGATATCCGCCCGGTTTTAGCAGCTTCATGGCCCGTAGATTGATTTCCTTATAGCCGCGCTGGGCTGCCGCGATGCTCGCGCGATTCTTGGCGAAAGCGGGCGGGTCGAGAATGACGGTGTCAAAACGGCGGCCTACTTCGCCATATTCCTTCAGCAAATCGAATGTGTTTGCTTTGCGAAAAGTGACGTTCGAGATGGCGTTCGCTTCCTGGTTGCGGCGCGCGACGTTTAGTGCTGCCGGGGCCATGTCAACCGCTTCAACGTGATGGCTTTTGCCCGAGACAGTAAGCGCGAATCCTCCCTGGTAGGCGAAGCAATCAAGCACCTCTCCAGATGAGTATTGACCTGCGGCGGCGTGGTTCTCGCGTTGGTCAAGGAAGGAGCCGGTCTTCTGGCCGTTGCGGAGGTCGTAGAAAAAAGCGATGCCGTTTTCCTTGGCTAGAATTTCTTCGGGAACTTCGCCATGCAGGACGCTGATTTTCTGTTCAAGGCCTTCGAGCAAACGCACCTTTGGATCATTACGCTCGAGGATGCCTTTGGGAGAGAACTGCTCCGCCAGGATTTCGCAGAGAAGGCTTTTGTAGCGTTCGCTGGATTGGCTAAGCGTTTGGATTACCAGGTAGTCTCCGTAGGCATCGACGACGACGGAGGGCAGCAGGTCGGCTTCGCCGTAGATCAGGCGATACGCGTCGGTATTTTCGACCACGGTTTTGCGGTAGGCTGCGACCTGGCGGATGCGCTCGGCGAAAAAGGAGCGGTTGACGGGAATGTCTTCGCGCGTGAGCAGGCGAACAGCGATTTGGGATTTGTCACTGTAGAAGGCGCGGCCGTGATATCGCCCGCGCTCGTCAGTGACGCGCACGATGGCGCCAGCATCTGCGGAGGCGCTGCGAACGTCGCTGCGATAGACCCAGGGATGGCCGGCGCGCAGTCGCTCGACTCCTCGAGAAGTGATGACCACAGAATCTTCAGCCACGATTCCTGCCTAGGGCGCTCAATGCGCGTGTTGATTCGCTAAGATGGTACAGCATACTTAGAACCAGAGCGTATGGATCGCGGACGAAACCGATGGAATTAAGTGAATTTGATTTTGACCTGCCGCCGGAGTTGATCGCGCAGCATCCGCCAGAGCGGCGCGATGCTGCGCGGATGCTGGTGATGGATCGAAAGTCCGGGGCGACCGAGGACCGCCATTTTCGCGACTTTCCGGACTTGCTGCGCGGCGATGAACTCGTGGTCCTGAACAATACTCGCGTGTTGCCGGCCCGGCTGTTTGGGCGGCGCGAAGGAGTTCGTTCGCAGAAGCCGGCGGAAAACAGTCCGGCGCGAGATGAGCATCGGAAATCTTCCATTGAAGTTTTGCTGCTGCGGCAAATAGAAGCGGATCTTTGGGAGACTCTGGTTCGCCCTGGGCGCAAGATCCCTGTGGGTGAACGCATAATTTTCGGCCACGGGGAACTAGAGGCCCGCGTCGAAAACCGCGGCGGATATGGTTTGCGACGTTTGAGATTTACGTCGCGGGGAAGTTTTGCAGAAGCTATTGCGAGGCTGGGCCACATTCCGCTGCCGCCCTACATCAAGCGTGCAGACGAGCTGTTCGACCGCGAGCGGTATCAGACGGTTTATGCGCGGCAAGGAAGTGCGGTGGCCGCGCCGACTGCAGGACTTCATTTCACGTCAGAAATTCTGGAATTGATGCGCAAGCGCGGAATTAAGATTGCGGAGATCACTCTGGACGTCGGGTTGGGCACGTTTGAACCGGTGCGGACAGAGAGGTTGGAGGACCATAAGATCCATGCCGAGTCGTACGAGATTTCTGAGGGCGCAGCGCAAGCCATTGTGACAGCAAAGAAAGAAGGCCGGCCTGTTTTGGCTGTGGGGACGACTGTGGTTCGCGCCCTTGAAGATGCCGCAGAGAAGGCTGTAGAGCGAAGGGAACGGATTGCTCCGGGTGCTGCTGAGGCGGTAATTTTTATTTATCCGGGGAAGCCAATCCGAATTGTGAATCAGATGCTGACAAATTTTCACTTGCCACGATCGAGCTTGCTGGCGCTGGTGGCTGCTTTCGCGGGACGCCAAGAAGTCTTGCGGGCTTATGGCCATGCGGTGGAACAGGGATACCGTTTTTACAGCTACGGCGACTGCATGTTGATCCGCTGAAGAGCCCAGAGTGCTGTTTCCTTCCGAGCGTTTTCTCTTGGGAGTTTCGTGCAACGCGCCCCGGGTTCGTCTATAATCCGCTTCCTGCCCACCGGGGTGGTTGAATGCGCTATCTAATTCTGAGCGATATCCACGCGAACGCCACAGCGCTGGAGGCCGCGTTAGAGACCGCCAAAGGACGCTGGGATAAGGTTTTGTGTCTAGGCGACGTGGTTGGATATGGCCCAGACCCCAACGAAGTAATTGATAAGGTCCGCGAACTCGGTGCGAAGACGATTCGCGGCAATCATGACAAAGCCGGGAGCGGCATTGCCAACGCGGACGACTTCAATCCTGTAGCGCGGAATGTGGCGCTGTGGACGCGGAATCAATTGCGGCCTGAGAATCGCACATGGCTGGAGGAATTACCTACCGGTCCCGCAACGGTGGACGGGTTCTCGCTGGTTCACGGCGCGCATCGCGACGAAGATGAATACGTTTTTGCGCCGGCGCAAGCGCTGGACGGTTTGCTCGACGCACCGTCGCCAATCACTTTCTTCGGTCACACACATCTGCAAGGCGGGTTCACCTTGCGAGATAATAAAGTAGGCGTGCTGCATTTGAAGCCTGCGGACGACGCTCCGTTTTCGACTCTGACGATTGAGCCCGGCACAACTTACCTTTTAAATCCAGGATCTGTGGGCCAACCTCGCGACGGAGATCCACGCGCTGCATTCGCTATCGCTGACCTATCCAACAACACGGTAGAATTCTGGCGCGTGCCCTACAACATCGAAGCCGTGCAAAAGAGAATGGCCGCGGCGGGATTACCGGAACCTTTAATCAACAGACTATTGTTCGGCCGCTAAACCAACAGGAAGCCATGGAACCTGGAGAAACTCCGTATCGCGAAGAGCGCAGCCGTCTGCCTGTGGCCTTCTTGGCTGGCGCGGTAATCGTGCTGCTGATTTTTGGTGCGTTTCTTCTTCTAACACATGTGATGCATTCCCATACGGCTGCAACAGTCGTGAAGTTGCCGTTTGGCCCGGCAGAACACGCGTACGCGCCGCACATTCAATTTCTGGACATTCAGTTGGCGCACGCTACGAATTTCTTGAATCAGGATTTCACCTACGTAGCCGGAACTGTGTTCAACGATGGGCCGAGAAAAGTTCGAGGACTGGAAGTTACCGTAGAATTCCACGATCCCTTTCATCAAGTAATTTTGCGCGATACAAATCAGTTGATTGGTCCAGCCGATGCGCCGCTGGACTCCGGAAAGCGGCGGGATTTTCAGATTCAGATGGAGCATCTTCCTGTGGAATGGGATAAGCAGTATCCTTCGATACGCGTCAGCGGGCTAGCTCTGGAATAACCGCACGATTTTTAATCTTTATATAAGCAAACTGGTGATGCATTTGAACGTGTTTGCGGATGAGTGGGCAGAGCTTGCGCGTGTTGGGAGAGATGTCCGCGTCGGGCAGCGTGGAAGTTCGCGAGGACGGCGAATGGCTGGTGGAACCTGCCAGCTTGCCCGGCGACTTGCAATGCGAAGGCAAGTCCGCGCTCGTGCATTTGTGGTCGGACGAGCGAAATCTTAAACCACGCGTGGTTCGGGTGAAAGAGCGTAGCGAGAGGCGCGTTCTGCTTGGCGTATCACGCGGGAACTATTCTGCCCACGGCTTCGACGCATCCTCACTGAAAGTTTTCCCAACGCTACGGTTGAATCGCTCAGCGCCTCCCCGGACCTGGAACATTCTTTTTCCGGATTGTATGTTCGCGGGCTTATGCGGGAAGCGGAGCGCGGTTGGGCTTTTTTGGCGTTTCTCCGCACGAAAACGCCGCGGTGACTCCAGAGAATACTGGCGTATGGAGTTTTGTGGCTGGACTGGACACGTGAACACGCGAGCCGGCGCGCGGTACCGCGCTTGCGATGGTTTGTTCCAGCCGGGACGAGCAAGCCGCTTCGCGAGCGAGTGCTTGCTCTGTCCTCGGGTGGCGGACGGTGCAGGGCATTTCATTCGGGCTCGGAGATGTTCGAAAAAACTACTCCGCAGCGACGATGCCGGAGCTTACCCGTCTGATCCGATCCCAGCCCGCTCGATGCGCATTTGGATGCGAACCATTTGTATTCACAAGTGCCGGCTTTGGCAGCCGGGGGACCGCGGCGTGATCGATTTGCTGGGAGTCACGACGCGCGGGCGTCTGGTGGTGATGGAGTTGAAAGCGTCTGCTACCGATACAGGCCGTGGATTATTGACTGCGAGTACGGCGGCATCAGTGCGAAGGTAATTTTCAGAGCAACGGCTATTTCGCGGGAGTCGAACTGGACGAAAAACCGCCGATGGTGTGGCTGGTTGCTCGGGGATTAAGGTTTCATTCAGCCACCGACAAATTATTGAAATATCTTTCTCCAGAAATTCAAATCACGCCTATCGGATCAAACGAAAATTAGCGGCGCGGGATGGAGGTAATTTTTCGGCCGTGAAGCAAACTGTGGCTGAAACTGCGCGGAAAAGTAATCCAAACTTTTAAGGGCAAAAAATTAGGGAAGCGGCCTGAGTTGAATCAGTACCACTTCCCGGGGTGTGTCCTAGAAGTATTTGAAAGATTAGACGTGATTGGGCGGAAAAGGTTGCACCTGATTTAAGCCTGGAAAGGATTAGTAAAAAAGGTACTTGCGCCATTTCTCGTCGCGATGGCCGATCAGGCGCATCAGTTGGCGCGAAGTGTGAAGGGTGAAAGGGCGCGGGCGGCGCTGAAGTTTCAAGCCAGCTTCTTCCGGCGTGCGGTCACCTTTACGATTGTTGCAGCCGTAGCAGCAAGCTACCAGGTTTTCCCAGGAGGAGCGGCCGCCGCGCGAGCGCGGCATCACGTGGTCAAGGGTCAATTCCGAAGCCGGCAAAGCGTGGCCGCAAAACTGGCAGGTGTTGCGGTCGCGCAGCAAAATATTTTTTCGCGAGAGAGCGCGGCTTTGCTGCGGGATGTGGCGGTAAGTGAGAAGACGAATCACGGAAGGCACCTGCATAGCCTTATGCGTGGTATGAACCTCCGCGTGATTGGTTTCTTCGGCCTGAGCGACGCCTTTAAGCATCAGCACCAGAGCGCGGCGCACGGCGGTAACGTTGATGGGTTCAAAGGTGGCGTTGAGTACAAGAACCGGCGCTTGCATTACGGAAGGACGGCTGGCCGGAGACGGCGGCAACTTGGAAGCGGTAGCGTCCGGCGCGAGGCCGCCCAACCCAATCTTTGGTCGGGGACGTAAGCCGCTCTTGAAACGCTTGTCCATTCGCTCGCTTTGACGTGCTGAAAGACTGCGTTACTTTTGGATGCTCGCGTACCTCGCGCGGTTACCCGGCTAAGTTTCAAACGCTAACGGCGCCACGTTCAAAGGCGGCAATCCTGTCACCACACGAGCTACGGTCAATCCTAACACGGCTTTTGCGCCGGCCTTCTTTAAAGCGCGCGAACACGAATCCAGAGTCGCGCCAGTCGTCAATACATCATCTACCAGCAGGAAGCGGAGGTTGTCAACTTGGACACCTTCGCGGGTAGCGTAGGCGCCACGTACGGAATCCCAATGTTCTTTGCGGGAGAGCACCACACGCGCGGAACGCGGCTTGGTACGCATAAGCAAATAGGAGCCTGTTTTAGTTTTAAGCGGCGTGCCAACGGGCGTGCGATTAACTCTGCTTGATTGTAACCACGCTCGCGAAAGCGGTCGCGGTGGAGCGGAACGGGAGCCACGACGTCGGCCTGGAATTGGTTCGCTTCGCGAGCTACGACTTCGGCGAGTTTAGCGGCGCATCGCCTAGACCGGTCACCTCTTCGTGCTTCAAAAGCAGGATCGCGCGGTGCACAGCGTCGTTGTAAACCGTGTAGCTTCGAGCTCGGGCGAAGGAAAAAGAATCCAGGCGGTGGAGACGACAAAGAGGGCGTATGGCGTCACCAGCGACTTGGGGAATGGGCGGCCGCAGCAATTGCACATCGGGTCGGTGATGGGCTGAAAAGTAGCAAGGCAATTTGGGCAGATAGGAATACGGCTCGCAGTGACAATCGTCTGACCGCAGATTCGGCATGGCGCAGGAAAGAACACTGCGGCGAGTGCGTCGATCGCGTTACGAACGATCACAGAAGCGCTGTCGCTCGTGAGCACAACGCGAGTCGCTAGCGCAATTGCGAAGGCAAGTGAAGAAATGGAGTTAGCTACGGAAATCTACCGATTTTGAAGCTTTGGATCGATGCGGCTGGGGACACCGATCCGGATGCGAGCAGACCCCAAATTTAAGAAGGGAGTTTACAGCAGGCCCTGCTCCATCTTTTCCTGGCAGGTGATGCAATAGCGGGTCCACGGCACAGCTTCCAGTCGCTTCTGCTGAAGCTCCTGATGGCAGGCCACGCACTCGCCGAAACTGTCGTCCTTGATGCGTGCGAGAGCGTCATTCACGAGCTGCAGCAGTGAACGATCGTTGTGCGTCTGGCCGAAAAGAAATTCCTTGGTATAGGAATTGGCAGCTTTATCCGCGAGGTCCACGGTGGGGTCTTCGTCCGCTTCTCGGCCTTCTTGTTCGGTGCGCGCAATTCCCCGAACCAGTTCATCGCGGCGCGTGACCAATTTCTTCTTGTAGTATTCGAGTCGCTTCTTTTCCATGGTTAGGTCCCTAGGCGAGGTAAACCGCCTTACTAAAATCCCACGATTTTAACGACACCTTCTCTCCAATGTCAAATTGCGGTAAAGATTGAAGACAGAGACCTGATGTAGATGCTTTGACCGTCGGAAAGGATTCCGACGGTCTAAATCAGGAGAGTCATTGCTTCGCTGGAAATAAAAAATGTATGGCCGCGGCCCAAATCAGCAAAACCAGAAAGACGAACCCGCGGCCTTCCGGGCCGACCGAGCCGCCAGTGAGCCACGCTGGTCCGTGGAAGGAAGAATTGAGCAGATGCCCTTGTGCGAGGAGTCCGCTATCAGGAACTGAGTACAGATAGGTTTCGCCCCAGTCCCACGACGCATACATGCCGATCGCGAACCATAGATTTCCGGTGCGTAAGAGCGAGAAGGCGGCGACCAATCCGAAGCCACCGGCCATGGCAGCAGGACCGGACCCGATGGTCCTGGATCGAAAGTCAGGTTGTCTCCCCAAGCCTCCGTACACTACGATCAAAGGTATGTATTAGTTGGAGCATGTTACCGCTTCCTTGGCTGCACCAGGATTTTCCAACGTGTTGGAATCGCACGTCCACAAGTTGCAAGATAGACTGTGCGGACTCTTATAGATGCGCGGCTGGTGCTAGCCCAAATGATCAGAAGGTGTTGGCTCGGGATGCGGCCACATTTTTCTTCGGGTAGAGTTTGGCAAACGCTATAAATACCAGAGCGAACACCACAAAATCTATCGCGCTACCTTCCGGGCCGATAGTCCCACCAGTGAGCCAGCGCGGGCCGTGAAAACTGGAATTCAAAAGGTGCCCTTGAGCCAATAGTCCGCTATCTGGCGTGGAAAAGAGGAAGGTTTCGGCATAATCAGAAGCGGCATGAAAGCCGATTGCAAACCAGAGATTTCCCGTGCGTTTTAGAGTGAAGCAGGCGAAAAGGCCAAACACAGTAACGGAAAGCGCCCCAGCCCATCCTTCTCCGGAATTGCCCAGATGAATCGCGCCGAACACCGCGGACAGCAAAACTGCTGAAGGCCAGAAGCCGATTCCAGTTGTAAGCGTAAATTGCGTGTAACCTCGAAAAGTGAATTCTTCAGCGATTCCTACCATAACGAAACCTATAGCCCACAAAATTGCGTACTTGACGAGGGCGCCGCCTGCAAGCGCGAGATTCCCAAACGAGAAACCGCCGAGTGCAGAAATTACAAGCATGGCCGCCGTTTCAAATATGAGTCCCCACAGAACGCCTTGCCAAAAGAGCTTTCCAAACGCTTTTTCAAAAGGCATGCCATAAACGCCGGAGGGCCTCCTTTCGAATCGTGCCATGACGCCGGCTGCCAGCAACGCTGCTGCGATAATCGTGCTTTCAAAAATGAATTCAAACTGCGGCGTAAGAATTCCTTCTCTCTGGGTCGTGCGCATGATTTCCACAAACGAGGGAACGAACCTTAGAACCCGTTGGAAAAGATACACAAGTCCCGCGAAGAGTAAGACGTACATCATGAATCGCCATCCCGCGCGAACACCGTTCGGGCCTATGAAAATTTTTCGCCAAGCACTGGACTGAGACAAATCAGGTCGGTGAGCGGGAGGTACCGTTTCTGGAACACTTGATCCTGAGCTCATGAATTCTCCGCACTAGATACGTTTAAGTGACCGCTTTTGTTCCGAGCCGATGCCCGCAACGTGTGATCCGGAAGCCCTATTTAAGTCAGACGCAGCAAGATGGATTTAGGGAAGCAGGGTTGCGGCTGCCGAGCGCGGCTGCTAAAATCTTGGGTTTGCGCACACTGGAAGAGCCGCATCTTACGCATCCCTCCATGCATCTATACGCACGGCGGAATTAAGAATCGCGGGGAGGACTGGCTTGGCTAAATACGATGTGGTGGTTATTGGCAGCGGTCCCGGCGGCTATGTAGCCGCGATTCGCGGGGCACAATGGGGTCTAAAGGTCGCGGTGGTGGAGAAAGACTCCTTCCTGGGCGGCACCTGCCTGCACGTGGGCTGTATTCCTACAAAAGTTTTTCTGCACCACGCGGATATTTACGACCATTTCAAGCGCGCGGAAGAATTTGGCTTTGAAGTAAAAGACGTGAAAATCAAATGGCCCAGCATCCTGGCGCGCAAGGACAAGATCGTAAAGAAGCACGCGATGGGAATCGCCAGCCTGTTCAAGAAGCACCAGGTTGATACCATCACTGGCTGGGGAAAAATTGCGGGCCCGGGGCGGGTTGCAGTGGAGAAGGACGGCAAGACTACTGAAATCGAGGCCACGAATATATTGCTTGCGACCGGTTCGGAAGCGCGTTCGCTGCCCGGCGTTGAAATCGATGGGAAAGTTGTTCTGACGAACCGCGAAATCTTGGGACTGCAGGATATTCCGAAATCGATGATCGTGGTGGGTTGCGGAGCCGTGGGCGTCGAGTTCGCTTCGATCTTCCGCACGTTTGGCTCCGAAGTCACGCTGCTGGAGGCGGTCTCGCGAGTTGTGCCGCTAGAGGACGAAGAGATTTCCGCTGAACTACACAAGGCCCTGACGAAAAAGGGAATGCGCATCGAGCTCGAAGCGAAGGTGCAATCGGTAAAGAAAAACGCGAATGGCGCGACGGTAACGTACCAAGATAAAGCCGGGAAGTCTCAGACCATTAGCGCGGAGAAAGTACTGATTGCCGTTGGTCGCCGACCGCTGACCGAAAACCTGGGGCTCGAGAAAACAAAAGCTAAAGTGGAACGCGGCTTCCTCCACACCAACGCTTTTCTGGAAACGGATGAGCCGCATCTCTACGCTATTGGGGACATCGTAGCGGGGCTGCCTCAGCTGGCGCACGCAGCTTCGATGGAAGGAATTATCGCGGTTGGCCGTATGGCTGGTAAGGAAGTCCAGCCGTTCGATCGCAAGCGCTGTCCGAACGCCACCTACTGCGAACCGCAAATTGGATCGATTGGGTTGACGGAAAAGCAGGCACGTGAAGCGGGCTTCCAGGTGAAGACCGGAAAATTCCCGTTCATCGGCAATAGCAAAGCAACGATTCTGGGTCAGCATGAAGGGTTCATCAAGGTGGTGGCGGAAGAAAAGTACGGCGAGATTCTTGGCGTACACGCCATTGGGCCACTGGCGACGGAAATTATCGCCGAGCCCGTCGCGGCGCTGGGCCTCGAAGCTACCTTGGACGACATGGCCGCCACGATCCACGCGCATCCGACGGTTTGGGAAGCTATGGGCGATGCGTTCAATGCCGTTCGCGGCATGGCCATAAACATTTAGTTTCAAAAGTGGTATTCGCAAGTTGAAACAGCAATAACCGTATCGTGATTCAAAAAGAAAAAACCTGCTGGGTGCTGAACGTCGGCCTGGTGCCGTATGACTGGGCGAGCAATTTTCAGCGGAAGCTCGTTCAAGCACGTAAGGCGGGCGCGATTCCAGATACGTTGGTGCTTTGCGAACATCCACACGTAATCACGCTGGGGCGCAACGGCCATCGCGAGCACTTGCGTGCGTCGAACCATTTACTAGGGCAGATGAATGTGGCGTTTCATCTGAGCGACCGGGGCGGCGATATCACGTATCATGGTCCGGGGCAAATTGTAGGCTATCCGATTCTGGATTTAGCGGAACACAAGCGCGACGTACGCTGGTATGTTGGTCGACTTGAAGAAGTGATGATTCGCGCCACGGCGGATTTTGGGCTCGATGCCAAACGCGTGCAAGGCCAGCATGGAGTGTGGCTGGATTCGCAAGACGGGGCTCCGGAGGAAAAACTTGGCGCCTTGGGAGTGCATCTGAGCCGCTGGGTTACGTCGCATGGATTCGCGTACAATGCCTCCACCGACCTGCGTTACTTTGACTTGATTGTGCCGTGCGGCATCGAAGGAAAGCGCGCAACCTCTCTGGAGCGCGCGCTGGGCCGGGCGGTAAGTTCGCAAGAAGCCAAACGGTGCTTGGCCGCTCACTTCGGAGAAATTTTCGAGCGGAAGATGGAATCCGTTTCATTAGGCAAACTTCAGGATATATTGGATGGTTTTCAATCCTCCGTGCTAGCAGCGACCCCAGATCGTGATAACGTGCCGCTAGAAGCCGCAAAAGGGAGTGGAGTATGAGCAATCCGGTGACGCGGGAGCAGCATTTAGACCTGTATTACTTCATGCAGCTCAACCGCCAGCTCGAAGAGCGCATGGTGCGTCTGTTCCGGCAGAACAAAATTGTGGGAGGGCTTTACTCCAGCCTGGGACAGGAAGGCGTTTCCGTCGGCACTTGTTACGCGCTGGAGAAAAAAGACTGGATCGCACCCATGATTCGCAATATCGGAGCGCTGCTGGTGAAGGGCGTTCCGCCGCGTGACATTTTCACCCAACATATGGCGAAATACACATCGCCAACCCAGGGCAAGGACGGCACTAGCCATTTCGGCGATTTAAAAGTGCGCCACATCGTTTCTCCCATTTCGATGCTGGGAGATTTGATTCCAGTGATGACGGGTGTGGCCATGGCCGGCCGCTACCTGGGCCAGAAGATTGTTGCGCTCACCTGGATTGGCGACGGGGGCAGCTCCACCGGAGCATTTCACGAAGGGCTGAATCTGGCAGCGCAGCAAGGCGCTCCGTTTGTGTTGATCGTCGAGAATAATCAGTGGGCTTATTCGACGCCGGTTTCGCGGCAAGTGCCGGTGAAGAATCTTGCGGACCGTGCGGTGGCTTACGGAATCCGAAGCTGGATCGTGGATGGCAACGATGTGGTGGCGGTGTACAACACCACGAAAGAAGCTGTGGACCAATGCCGTGCGGGATGCGGCCCGGCGCTAATCGAAGTGAAAACGATGCGCATGAGGGGCCACGCGCAGCACGATCCTGCCGAGTACGTTCCGAAACAGATGTTTGAGTACTGGAAGGCTCGCGACCCCATAGCGCTCTACGAGAAATATCTCACCGAAAATAAAATTTGGGACGCGAAGACGAAAGCGGAAATTGACGCGCGCATCGAGCGCGAACTGGACGTGGAGCAGAAGTTCGCGGAAGAATCGCCCATGCCTCCAGCTGAATTGGCCGAGGAAGGCGTTTACTGCGAAGGTTGCCACGCGATAGAGGCAACCTGGCAGCGAGCGAAGACAGAAGTTACGCCTCCGGCATCCAGCATTGAGCCGGGCTGGGAAGTGAAAGATTATGGCGCCTTCGCCGAACTGGAGGCCATTCGAAAAGAGATGGCAGCGCCTACTACCGCGATGGCAGGCAATGCGGGTGGCAACGGGGCGAAAGTCTCCAAGCCGATTGTTAAATCAGGAGGCAAGCCACAGACAAAACCTCCCGTGCGCGCGGTGGAACCTCAGGTGCCGGAAGTTCCGCGTGTTCCATTTGGGCGCGGGCCGAAGGATAAATCCGTGCGAGAAGCGCAAAACCCTCGCGAGCGGCACGCCCATCAAAATCCACGTGATAAACGCGGGAGACGCTGACATGGCTCCGATTACCATGATTGAAGGAATTCGGCAGGCGATGTTCGAAGAAATGGACCGCGACCCGGCGGTGGTGGCGATTGGCGAAGACATCGGCGTATATGGCGGAGCTTTCAAGGCTACCGAAGGACTGCTCGCGAAATTTGGGTGCGAGCGCGTGATTGAAACTCCCATCAGCGAGACGGCCATCGTTGGCGCGGCTTGCGGAATGGGATTTCTGGGGCTGCGGCCGGTGGCGGAAATGCAGTTCATTGATTTCATCGCCTGCTGCTTCAATCAGGTAACTAATTTCGTCGCGAAATCTCATTATCTTTGGGGCGCGCCGGTGCCGATGGTGATTCGCGGGCCTTCGGGGGGCGGCGTTCACGGCGGGCCGTTTCACTCCGCGAACCCGGAAATGTATTTCGTGCACACTCCGGGACTGAAGGTGATTTATCCTTCTACGCCGTCGGATGCCAAGGGTCTGCTGAAATCCGCGATTCGCGACAATAATCCTGTGCTGTTTTTCGAGCATAAATTCCTATATCGCCGGATTAAGGAAGAAGTTCCTGAAGGCGATCATCTGGTTCCGATTGGAAAAGCCATCGTTCGGCGCGAAGGCGATGACTTGACGATTATCAGCTATGCGGCGATGGCACACACGGCGATGGAAGCCGCCGAGCAGTTGGCGAAGGAAGGTATCGAGGCGGAAGTGATCGATTTGCGCACACTGCTTCCGCTCGATCGCGAAACGATCCTGAATTCAGTGAAGAAAACGAATAAGCTTTTGATCGTTCACGAAGATACGCGCACCGGAGGCATCGCCGGGGAAATCGCAGCCATCGTATGTGAAGGGGCTTTCGAGGATCTCGACGGGCCCATCACGCGCGTGACTGCTCTGGACACCCCGGTGCCGTACGCGCCGACGCTGGAAGAGAGATTTTTGCCGAATACAGAAAAGGTTGTCGCGGCCGCGCGCGAATTGTCAAAATACTAACGCGGAGGAGGCCGGCATTCGGACATGGGAAAAACAAAGGGCGTAAACAATGCGGAGTTCGCGGTGGGCACCGAGGTGCGCATCGCAGATCGTGCATTCCTGGAAACATTTATGGAAGCCGGCCAATACCACAATGAGCTGGAGCCGGAGCAACTGGACTACGCTGGGCGCACGGCGCAGGTGAAAGACGTATCGTTTTTCCACGGCGGCGACGAGATATATACGCTGCAGGGAGTGCCAGGCGTGTGGCACGAGGAATGTCTGACCGCAAGATAACCAAGCATCGAGCGCATAGGAGATCACCATGGCTGTTGACGTCATCATGCCCCAGATGGGCGAGAGCATTTTTGAAGGCACCATTACCAAGTGGCTAAAAAAAGCCGGCGACAAGATTGAGCGTGATGAACCGCTGTTCGAAATCTCCACCGATAAAGTGGATGCGGAAATTCCGTCGCCCTCTGCCGGAGTGCTGAAAGAGATTAAAGTGAACGAGGGCCAGACGGTCCCCATACAAACCGTGGTGGCCATTATCGATGCGGACGGCTCCGCGGCTCAATCGGCTGCGCCTGCGCCGGCCAAGGCTGATGCCGCTCCTCCGGCTAGGTCCAGCGCTCCCGCTGCGGCACCGGCCGCCAAGCCTGCGCCCGCAAAGGAAACCGCGCCGCAGCAATCTGAGAGACCGGCGCCTGCCCCCGCGAGTGGTTCGCCCTCAGCGCCGCAAAAGCCGGCAGTTTCCGCCAGTGGTGAAAAGGTCCGCAGCTCTCCGCTCGTGCGCAGAATCGCGCGCGAGCATGATGTGGACCTTACGCAGGTCCCTGGCACTGGCGCCGGTGGCCGTGTGAGCAAGCACGATATTTTGGCTGCGGTGGAAGAAGGCGTGTCGTCATCATCGGCGGCTTCCGCGCGTCCTGCAGGAGCTCCTGGTGCTGCGCCTTCGCGCCCGCCGGCAACGGGAGGTGCTTCGGCATCTGCAGTGCTCGAAAATGCCGTGCCGCGCGAGAAAATGTATTTCGGGCACTACGACGTGCAGCCGATGTCGGTGATGAGACAGCGCATCGCCGAGCACATGGTTTTGTCGAAGCGTGTTTCTCCGCACGTTTATTCAGTGGATGAAGTGAACGTGTCCGGCATCGCCGCGATACGCGCGAAGATGAAAGCCAAGTTCGAGGAGACCACCGGCACAAAGCTCACGTTCATGCCGTTCTTCGTACGAGCTGCGGTGGAAGCGCTCCGGAAATATCCCACCGTGAATTCCTCCGTGGACGGAACGAATATCGTGCTGCACAAAGAATGCAATATAGGCATCGCCGTTGCCCTGGATTGGGGATTGATCGTGCCGGTAATTAAAAATGCCGAAGAGAAAAACTTTCTCGGCATTGCGCGTGCCCTGAACGATCTCGCCGAACGCGCGCGCGCCAAGAAGCTCAAACCTGACGAGGTTGCTGAGGGTACGTTTGCAATTACAAATCCGGGAGTCTTTGGCGGGCTGTTCGGATTGCCAGTGATCAACCAGCCGAACGTCGCGATTCTGGGCTTGGGCACTATCGAGAAGCGTCCGGTGGTGATGGATGACGCGATCGCCATTCGGTCGATGGTTTACCTCACGCTCTCCTACGATCATCGCGTGGTGGATGGCGCCGTGGCGCATCAGTTCATGGCCCATGTGAAACACACGCTGGAGAATTGGACCGAGAGCATTATGTAACCCTGCTGTGTCTGGCAGCATCAAGAAGGCCGTGGCCAGAAATCCGCCGCTTGTTTAGCCTCTCTGCGAGCTTTATAAGCTGCTGGTGCCTTTTGTCTTATGCACTCCGCTCCCAAAACGCACAACTGGGGAAACCCGCCCTGGCGAATTGATTTCACTCCCTCCACGCGAGAAGCGCTTCCTGACGTTCTGGACCTCGCGATCATCGGCGGCGGCTTTACGGGCTTAGCCGCGGCGGCGTGGCTGCGAAAAATTGCGCCGGAAAAATCCGTGGCGGTGTTCGAAGCCTGGAAAGTGGGAGACGGAGCGAGCGGGCGCACCGGGGGCATGGCGCTTTCCGAATCAGCAGCGGGAGATCTTCCGGGGTTGGGAGATGTGCTGGCAGGGTTCCAAGAGATTCTTGGGGAGTTTGGCGTTGACTGCGATCAGCGCTTCACCGGCGCTTGGGAAATTGCTCGCAAGAAAGGTTTGGCGAAGTCGCCAATCTCCTGGAACGATTCCGGGACGCTTCGCCTCACCAAGGAAGTGGAAGGCGGAACCGTGGACCCTGGGAAATTGGTAAGCGGCCTAGCCCGAGCGGCCGATCGTCTGGGC
This sequence comes from uncultured Acidobacteriota bacterium, assembly GCA_963731535.1. Taxonomy (GTDB): domain Bacteria; phylum Acidobacteriota; class Terriglobia; order Acidiferrales; family UBA7541; genus Palsa-295. The sequence goes on from CAVSWI010000018.1 coordinate 147,507, forward strand.
GCGTTGATACTGGAAAATCATCCGGTAGCGGATATCGCATGGAGTGATATTCCTGAAATCGAGATGACCCCGCGTGCGTCGGCCCCACGAAAAATTTCAGCGCGGAAAATTATTTTTGCGACCAACGCGCTTTCCTTGAAATTATCGGAACTGGAGGACGGCACACACCCGAAGCTGACGCTCGCAGTGGCTACGGAGCCCGTTAGTGAAGAGCAGCTAGCGCAAATCGGCTCGGCAGAACGAAAACCTTTTTACACTGCAGACCTCCCCTATCTTTGGGGACGCGTTTGTGAGAACAACGCCATCATTTTTGGCGCGGGGCTGGTGCAGGCTCCGCACTCGGATGACCTGAACGAAGCAGATATTTCGGCTGCAGAGGTTCGTCAAATTTTCGATGCACTCGAAAAGCGGGTTCGCGAGCTTCATCCGGCGCTGAACTCGGTGGAGTTCACGCATCGCTGGGGCGGGCCGATTCTGTTTCGCGATTCCTGGGAGCCGATTTTCATGTGGCATCCGCAGACCAGGAAAAACAGAAACGCGATCGTGATCGGGGCATTCGCGGGGCACGGCGTGGCGCTTTCGTCGTATCTGGGACGCTGGGGCGCAGAAGCTCTGCTTGGCCATCGCAAATTGCCAAGCTGGGGAAAGCTCGACACTTAGGTAAACGATCCCGGCGACGGTTAGGGGAGGCCAGCACAGACGTCAGGAAGCCTGTGTGCTAGCGGCCCAAAGTGGTAAGCGGCCAGGCGGAGAACTACGTAGAGGATGTACTCTGGATTGGTACTGTCACTGGGAGGCGACACGAGAGGGGACTCTTGCTTCACAGGCTCGGCGTGAACTCACTTCCACTTGAAGCGCCGTGATGTTTCAAGAACACACAGCGGGCGGCAAATTGTTCTGCCGTCCGCCGTGAACTATGTCGCGATAAGCATCGTTAGCGCCTTTTGCGCTTGCCGCCTTTCGCTTTCTTGGCTTTGGATTTGCTTTTTGGTTTGGGCTTGCTCTTGGATTTGGCTTTCTTCCTCGGAGCAGCCTTTCTCGCTGGTTTGGATTTGGAGGCCGGAGCGGGCTTTCGGGGCCCAGGGGATTCCTCAGAGTCCTCCTCGCCAGCTTCGCTCTCGATGGCTATTTCCTCGATTTCTATGGTTCCCTCATGTGGCTGTTCGGCGCCTTCGCCTTCGTCTTCCTCTTCTTCGTAGCGCGGCAGTTCGTCATCTTCTTCGTCGTGAAGTTTTGCGTTAAACATGCGACCCTCCCTATCAGGACGGATTATTAGTCCTTCGGCGCTTATAAACGGAGTGTAAGAACTTTGTCAAGCGCAATGCCTTGAAAAGTGGGCATTTTCAGCGAAGCTTCAATTCACTAAGCGTGAACAGCCTGCCTAGCGGAGCGGCTCTCACGCGCCTTTTATGACTCTAACTGAATAGAAACAGGGATGATATGGGAGGAGAATAAAACCACTGCTGGCTTAGTGGTTAACCTTGAGAACGTCGCCAGCGACGAGCGTACGGCTAGCCAAGAACGGGTTGGACTGGCGCAAGGATGCCACGGTAGTTCCATACGCACGGGCGATAGAGTAAAGAGTCTCGCCGCGCTTTACATGGTGCTCAACCGCTTCCGGTTGCGCGGAGGTTCGACTGTCAACTTTCTGCACGGACGCGCTAGCGCTGCCGATCTGCGCCGCTTTAGGTTTGGCATGGGGCGCCGCATCGTCCGGAGGGCCACCGGCATAGATGCGCAGCCGCGAGCCGCGGGGCACGCTGGAACCTCGGATGTTGTTCCACTTCTTCAATTGCGTCACAGTTACGTCGAAGCGGCCGGCAATACCTTCCAGCGAATCTCCCCGCTGAACTTTATAGCGCACCAAATGAATCACCGGCGGCGCGGTCGGCACGTTGACAAGAAAGCCAGCCGGCAAGGAGGCATGAGGTTGCAGGTGGTTGGCGCTTTCGAGCGCGGCTACCGTTACGCGGTAATGCCGCGCGATATCAGCCAGCGATTCGCCGTCTTCGACACTATGCAGACGCCAGCTCGTCCATTTTTCTTCGGGGACTTGCTGGATGTTCAACTCGAACTTTTCGGCGGTTCCGGCCGGAACATTCAATTCGAACTGAGGATCGTTGGGCGTCACGCCGCGCAAAAGCTCCGGGTTCAGGGCGCGCAGGTCATCGATGTCAGCGCCCGACGCGTCCGAAACCAAGTGCAGATCAATGGGGTGACCGGGCTTGATGGTATCCACTTGCGCCGGCTTCTCAGGAGCCACTTGCACGCCATAGAGGGCGGGAGCCTTGGCGACCAACGCCATGGCGATAATGATGGGCACGTAATTCTGCGTTTGCTTGGGGAGCGCGTGAAGCCTTTGGAGTTCCCAGAAATCGGCGTAACCGGTGCGCTCGATGGCTTTCACCACGTTCATGGGGCCGGAATTATATGCGGCCATCACCAAATACCAGTCGCCAAACATGTCGTACAAATCGCGCATATGGCGTGCTGCTGCGCGGGTGGCTTTCTCAGGGTCGCTGCGCTCGTCAACCCAGTAATTGCGGTCGAGATCGTATTCCTCGCCACGAAACGGCATGAACTGCCATAATCCGCGCGCGCCAGCCCGTGAGACCGCGGCAGGCTGGAACGCCGATTCCGCCTGAGCCAAATAGATCAAATCCTGAGGCACGCCTTCCTGACGGAGGACTCGCCGGATCATGTCGTTATAACGCCCGGCGCGTCCCAGGCCATGCTCCACGACGGCGCGGCCTTTTGGCGTAATGAAGAAATTCAGATATTGCAGGACCGAATCGTTCACAGTAAGCGGGAGATCATGCGGAACGCTAATCAATTCCTGTTCCACTTTGGCGGCTAGCCGAGGGTCACCTTTGGGCAATTCCATATCCGCTAGCGCGTCGATTGGGGCAAGCTGTCCCTCGGGTTCTTCGTCTTCTTCGGCATTGCGTTCGGCGTTTAGCTCGTAGGAATGCAGCGTCTCGCCGAGCTGATCAATCAAATCGGATAGGCGCGGGTCGAAGTCGGCTTGAAACCCACTTTGCACAACCAAGTCCATGGCGCGGTCGAAATCCAGGCGGGCTTGATCGAAGTGATTAGCCTTGTACTTCTTCTGGCCTTCGTCAAAGCTGGTTTGGACCTGCGCTACTAAGGTATCGATGGCGGGTCTTGGATCGTTCTGAACAGAGGCCTGGTAAACCGTTTTTTCGGGGAACGGCAGGCTCTCGCGAACTTCGGCCGGAGCGGGTGCGGGGGTGGCCGCCGGCGGATGTGCCTTGGCTTGCTTGGTCGATACGACGTCGTTGCAGCTAGCGAGAAAGATCGCCGCGGCAGCGGTAACCGCCAAGATCCTCGCCTGTTTCTTCATAACAATCACAAGCTCCTCGGCATTCCGTAAGGCTTCCTTCGATGGTTGATACCGTTATCACAACAATAAGAAATCTTACGAAGCCGGCATGTTCCGGTCAATGGGACTTAGCTTATCTAGGATTGACCATAACAAGACATTGGGTACTAGAGAATTTTCGTTCCCTACCAATGGCCCAAGGGTTAACCATGGTTTAGATGGCGAGAGTTTACACCGGACAGGCGTTGGTGGGAACTCTAGGGCAAGAACGTTCCGGCCCGAAAGAGCCGATGTCGAAATTATAGAACTCGTCCCTCGGCGGCTGAAGCCGCACTGACTTTGGGCAACTTATGGCGCGACTAAAGTCGCGCCCGGACGAAAATCGGGATTGCCCACAGACCGCTAGGGTCGGCATAGGAAAACTCAGGTCCCTGAGTTATGAGGACCGCGACTGCGCTAGTCTCCGCCGAGCTTTACCGGCAGGTTCATTTTTTTGCCGTCGCGCACAATGGTGACGCTGACCGTGTCGCCGGGCTGTGAACGGTTCAGCAAAAGGCTTAAGTCGGACTGGTTGGTGATCTGCTTTCCGTCAATGGCAATTAAAACGTCGCCGCCCACGCGCAGCTCCTGCATGCCGGCCACCACTGACTTGGTTCCGCCCCGTATCCCGGCTTGGGCTGCGGGGCCGCCGGGCTCGACACGTTCAACCAGGATTCCCTGTTGTACGGCGAGATTCAGGGCCTCGGCTAGGCGGGGCCACAGCGCCCGACCTTCGGCACCCAATGTGGCGTGGCGCACACGACCGCGCGTAATCAGGTCTTCGGCGACGCGTTTAGCGGTATTGATGGGAATGGCGAAGCCGATGCCGGCGGTTGTGCCGGTGGGAGCATAGATAGCGCTATTAATTCCGATCACTTCGCCATGAGAATTCAGCAGTGGTCCGCCGGAGTTACCCTGATTGATGGATGCGTCGGTCTGGATCGCTTCGTCAATAAATGTATTTTCGCGGGTCTGGACCGTGCGGCCCAGCGAGCTAACCACGCCCGTGGTAAGCGTGCTTTGGAAGCCAAACGGATTCCCGATGGCGAGCACGCGCTGGCCTACCAACAAGTTGCGGGAATCGCCCAATGGAAGCGGAGTGATTTTCCTTCCGGCCAGATCGATTTGAATCAGCGCAATGTCGTTGTTTGGATCGGAGCCGACTAACTTCCCTTTATAGCGCGACTGATCGCCGAGAGTTACTTCGATGGTTTGGGCGCCTTGCACGACGTGATTGTTCGTAAGGATGTGGCCATCGTTATCAATCAGAAAGCCGGAGCCGGCACCCTCGACCGGGACCGGATTGAAAAAGAAATCGTATTCAACGGTGCGAGTGACTACGTTGGCCACGGCCGGGGCGGCTTGCCTGTAAATGCGGACGTTTTCGAGCTCAGTGGGATCCAGCCCGGCTTCACTGGGGGTCGGTGCCGGTGAATGCAAGGCCTTGACCACGGAAGGGACGGGAGGACCCCAGCGCGAACCTGCCCAGTAGGCTCCGAGTCCGATGATTAGCCCGATGGCCAATAAGCGCATTGCGCGTCCCTGCTTTCCAGATCGATGCATGCGACGTCCTTTTGCAAAAATTACCAACGACCGTGCGAGATGTCAGTGTTCCTCTAGCTACTGATGAATACGCCGGCGCGTCATGGAATGTTTCTTCCCGAGGCGGGCGATCTTAGTTGTTCCACTGCTTGATTGACTTGTCTTTCCGTTTCCTCGAACGATCTCGAACAATCAATTACTACGTCCGCCCTCTTACGTTTCTCATCGAGCGGCATTTGGGCAGCGACGCGCTGCTGCGCTTCTAGCTCTGAAAGTCCGCGCTGAAGTAGCCGCTCCATTTGTTGTGCGGGGCGGCACCAGCACACGATGAGCTTGTCGAGATGGCTGGTGTAGTTAGCTTCCACAAGCAGGGCAGCCTCCACAACGGCGAACTCCGGGCCATCTGGCTCATCCAGTGCCGCAAACCACTTTTGCACAACCTGGAGAATTCTGGGATGCAGAATTTGATTCAGCCGTGCGCGCCTTTCCGCCTCTGCGAATATCAAGGCACCGAGTTTGGCGCGGTTTACATTTCCGGAGGCGTCCAAAATGTCTTTTCCGAAAGCGGCAACGGCTTCCTCGTAAGCGGCCTGACCGGGTTCCAGCAGAGCGTGCCCTAGTGGGTCGGCGTCGAGCACTGGAACATCCCGTTCACGAAGCATGGATGCCACGGTAGTTTTGCCGGTTGCAATTCCGCCCGTAAGGCCAACTCTAAGCATGTGCAGTTAATGCTGAACGGCTGCGGCGGCCGGTGTGCGTTGGCTGCGACGCCAGCGGGCGGCTTTTACCGTATTACTCATGAGCATGGCGATGGTGAGCGGACCGACTCCACCGGGTACGGGCGTAAGCGCGCCGGCGATGCTGGCGACGTCGGGATGGACGTCTCCAACCAGCGCAGTGCCCTTGGCGCGGAACTCGGCTAGCCGCTCGGGAAAATTGGCGAAGAATTTCTCTGCTTGCGAGGCATCGGTGATTCGGTTGATGCCCACATCGATCACGGTGGCGCCTGGGTGGATGTAATCGGGAGTAATCATTGCGGCGCGGCCCATTGCGGCAACGACAATGTCGCCACGGCGGACGGTTCCCGGCAAGTCTCGGGTCTTTGAATGGCAGACGGTGACTGTGGTGTTCGCGTGCATTAAAAGCAGCGCCATGGGCTTGCCCACAATATCGCTGCGACCCACAACAACGGCGTGGGCGCCTTCCAGAGGAATACTGCTGCGGCGCACAAGTTCCATTACGCCGGCGGGCGTGCATGGGACGAGAGTCGGGCGGCCTGCGACCAAGTGGCCGACGTTGAGCGGGTGAAATCCATCCACGTCTTTCACCGGATCGACAGCTTCGAGGATTTTTTTTGCGTCCACGTGCGCAGGCAAAGGAAGCTGGACGAGGACACCGTCAACATCATCGCGTCGATTCAAGTCCTCGATGATGGCCAAGAGCTCGGAAGTAGTGGTCGTCGCAGGCGGGGTGATTTGGATGCTGGCGAGTCCCAACTTTTCGCAGGCCGCAATCTTGTTCTTTACATAAACTTTCGAAGCCGGATTGTCGCCTACCAGTACGGCAGCCAGCCCGGGACGGATTCCGGCGGAAGCAAGCGCCGAAATTTCGCCGGCTAACTCCGCATAAATTTGGTCGCGTATAACCATCCCGTTAAGGACGCGCGCTGGCAAAAGTGCTCCTCTTCCTTGATTACGGAAAAGGCTATGATAACAAAAACGAACGAGGCGTGAGCCTTAACTGGACGAAAGTCATCGTCGCTCTGATGCACGGTCAGGTCTTGAATTCTTGTTTGCGAAAGATTCGTCCTGTCCCATGCGGAAGCTGGAGTATGCTTTGTCGGTAAAAAATCTAAAGCCGGGTGGATTCACGCCGTTCTCCCGGTGGTCAAAATCTTCGGGGGAGAGCGTGAAGTATGAGAAGCGGGACCGCGAATTGGGAATGGATCGGCGTATCACTCGACGCGATTTTCTGAATGGATTTGGAATCGCAGTAGGCGGAGGGTTCGTTCTATCGCATCACGAATGGCTCAGCGCTTTTGGCTTGCCGCGGTCTCCTTTTGCCCCGGAAAAAGATCCTAATTATTATCCACCGACTTTGACCGGCATGCGCGGAAGTACGAATGCCGTGATGGAAGCGGGACACGCGCTTCGCGACGGGCAACGGTGGGAAAGTGCGACTGCAGATTCTGAAACCTACGATTTGATCGTGGTTGGCGGAGGAATCAGCGGCCTTTCAGCGGCGTATTTCTTTCGAAAGATCGCCGGATCCAAAGCGCGCGTCTTGATTCTCGAGAATCATGACGATTTTGGCGGTCATGCGCGACGAAATGAATATCAGGTGGGCAACCGAACGGTCCTGGGGTACGGAGGGACGCAGTCAATTGCCGGGCCGGGCCTCTACAGCAAAGAAGCAAAGGGATTGCTGCAAGAGCTGGATGTGGACCTCACGAGATTCTATAAATATTACGACCAAGACTTCGAACGCTCGAACGGGCTTTCACGCGCCGTTTTCTTCGACAGAGAAACATTTGGAGCCGATAAACTGGTGGCGGGCATCGGGCAACCTTCCTGGGCTGAATTTCTGGCAAAAACTCCTCTTTCGCAAGACGCGCAAAAAGATTTGGCAAGGCTGTACACCGAAAAAGTTGACTACCTGCCGGAACTAAAATCGTGGGACAAAAAGGTCTTGCTGGCAAAGACGAGTTACAAAGATTATTTGCTGAAGTACGTGAAAGTTCATCCGGATGCGATTGCTTTTTTGCAGACGGAGACCTACGGGCTCTATGGCGTCGGCGTCGACGCGGTTCCGGCCTGTGATTTGGCGGGTTTGGGATATCCCGGATTTGCTGGAATGGATTTATCGGGGCCGCCAGGACCAGGGCTGGGCGCGGAAATAACCAAGCAGAGCGACGCCGAGCCATACATTTTTCATTTCCCGGATGGGAATGCGTCCCTTGCCAGGCTTTTGGTGCGGTCGCTGATTCCGGGGTGTGCGCCGGGCCATACGATGGAAGATATTGTTACTGCGAAAATGAATTACGCGGCGCTGGATGATCCGTCGTTTCCTATTCGTTTGCGGCTCAACAGCACGGCAGTTTCTGCGCGGAATGTTGGCGATCCGGCGAGCTCCAAAGAGGTGGAGGTGAATTACGTACGCGGTGGGCAAGCTCGTTCGGTTCGCGGCGGGGCCTGCATACTTGCGTGTTGGAACATGGTGATTCCTTACATGTGCCCTGAACTGCCGCAAAAGCAAAAAGATGCGCTGGCTTATGGAGTGAAGGTGCCGCTGGTTTACACCAATGTGTTGATACGGAATTGGGAGCCGTTCAAGAAGCTCGGAATTAGTTACGCGAGATGTCCGGGAAGCTATTTCGAATCTGTCACGCTCGATTTCCCGGTGAGTATGGGCGAGTACCACTATCCGAACAAGCCCGAGGATGCCTGCGTGTTGCACTTGGAGAAGGTTCCCTGCAAACCGGGGCTGCCTGCTCGCGAGCAACAAATCGCCGGACGCGAGGAACTTTATCGCACGCGCTTTGAGACTTACGAACGCAACATTCGCGATCAGCTTGGACGAATTCTTTCGCCCGGCGGCTTCGATCCTGCAAACGATATTCAAGCGATCACGGTGAACCGTTGGCCGCACGGCTACGCGTACGAATATAATTCGCTCTACGATCCGGATTGGCCGAAGGATCAACAACCGTGCGTGATAGGGCGCCAACCGTTTGGCCGAATCTCCATAGCGAATTCGGATGCGGAAGCATTCGCTTACAGCAATGCGGCCATCGACCAGGCTTATCGCGCCGTTACGGAAGTTGCGCGACTTCAGGGCAGTGCGAAAAGCTAGGCGGCAAAATTTTTATTCGATAATGGCCGAGAAGTGTGAACAAAAGGGTTTTGAACCTTGCACGGCGAAGGCAACGCTGTATTCTTCTGCGGATAACCGTTATCCTGCGTGACGCGGCATCAAGGACATCGAAGCTTTGAGTACGCAACTTCCAACTTACCTTCTGGGGCATCTCTTCACCACCGAAGAGATGCGCGCAATTTTCTCCGACGAACGCCGAATTCAAGCTATGTTGGATTTTGAGTCAGCTCTCGGGCGAGCGCTGGCAAAAACCGGAATTGCTCCTCCGGCTGCGGCGGCAAGGATCCAATCGAAGTGCGATGCAAAACTGTTTTCGATGGAAACCATAGCGCAGGAGGCGGCTCTCTCGGGGAACTTGGCGATTCCTCTGGTTAAGCAGCTCACATCGTCGGTTACCAAGGCGGACGAAAAGGCGGGAGGGTTCGTTCACTGGGGTGCCACCAGCCAAGACGCCATCGATACCGGGACCGTCCTGCAATTGCGCGATGCTTTGGATTTAACGGACCAAGCGCTCGCAAAACTATGCGATGTACTGGCACGAATCTGCGAGACGCACAAATCCACTTTGGTTGTTGGCCGCACATGGCTGCAACAGGGTCCGCCGGTAACTTTGGGACTGAAAGCCTGCGGATGGCTTGCCGCTATCGAACGGCATCGCGAACGACTGCAGGAAATCCGAAAGCGTGTGCTGGTCTTGCAGTTCGGTGGAGCGGTCGGTACTCTTGCCGCGCTTGGCAATAAAGGAGCGGCAGTAGCAGCGGCTCTGGCTGACGAGCTGAAATTGACGCTGCCAAATCTGCCGTGGCACGCACATCGCGATCGGTTCGCAGAAGTGGCCACAACGATGGGATTGCTGGTAGGCTCACTTGGAAAAATTGCACGCGATCTTTCGTTAATGGGTCAGACGGAAGTCGGTGAAGTGGCAGAGCCCGCTGCGGCGGGACGCGGTGGGTCATCGACCATGCCTCACAAGCGAAATCCGGTGGGTTCGGCGGTGGTTTTGGCGGCGTCGATTCGAGTGCCCGCGTTAGTATCGGTGATGCTGACTTCGATGGTGCAAGAGCACGAGCGGGGTTTAGGCGGCTGGCACGCCGAATGGGAAACACTACCGGAGATTTGTACGTTGACTGCCGGGGCGCTGGCCCATCTGACGACTGTGCTGAACGGTTTGGAAATCGATTCCGCAAAAATGAAGGCGAACCTGGAAATCACGCAGGGACTAATTATGGCCGAAGCCGTCGCGGTAGCTTTGGCGGAAAAAATCGGGCGTATGCCGGCGCACAAGATTTTGGAAAAGGCTTCCAAGCGCTCCGCGGAAAATTCCCAGCCCTTGCAGAGTGTTTTGATGGAAGATGCAGAAGTGCGGCAGCATCTTTCCGCCGATGATATAAGACTCTTGTTGGAGCCGAAAAACTACACCGGTTCGGCGGAAATAATGGTGGACAAAGTTTTAGCGGAGCGAAAACAGAAGTACAGCTAATTATCCAGAGAGTGTCGATCATGCCTTTCGTTGAGACGGGCGACCTTCGATTGAATTACCGTTTGGAGGGGCCGGAAAAAGCGCCGGTTGTAGTTCTTTCTAATTCTTTAGGAACGAACCTGTCCATGTGGGACCCACAGGCGACTGTGCTTTGCGAAAAATTCTGTGTGCTGCGCTACGATTCGCGGGGCCACGGGCTTTCGAGCGTTACTCCGGGGCCTTATTCGATAGAACAGCTAGGCCGCGACGTTATCACCTTGCTCGCTGCCTTGAAAATCGAGGGCGCGTATTTTTGCGGACTTTCGATGGGCGGCATGATTGGGATGTGGCTCGGCGTAAATGCGGCAAGCCGCATGAAAGGGTTGGTACTCTGTAGCACGGCGGCCAACATTGGGACCTCGGAGACCTGGAATGCGCGTATCAAAGACGTGAAAGAGCGGGGCATGGCGGCCATAGCAACTACCGTAGTGTTGCGCTGGTTCAGTGAAAATTTTGTGAAGAAATCGCCCGAAGTGATAGAAGCCATGCGGCAGATGCTGCTGCAAGCGCCGCCCGAAGGTTATGCGGCCTGCTGCGCGGCAATACGGGACGCGGACTTCAGTCACGATCTTTCGCGTGTGACCGCGCGGACGCTTGTGATTGCCGGAGCGCAAGATCCCGTCATTTCGACAGCGAATGCACATCTTGTTGCCGCAGGGATTCCCCGAGCGAGTTACTTGGAATTGCACGCGGCGCATTTATCGAACATAGAAGCTGCTCCGCAATTCACAGAAGCGCTGTTGAAATTTCTGAACCAGTCGGAGGCGAAATAATGGACGAGCGCGAGAGATATTCCTCCGGCATGCGAGTGCGACGGGCCGTTCTGGGTGAAGATTACGTGGAAAAGGCGCAGGCGAACACGACTTCCTTTAGCGAGCCTTTCCAGGACTTGATTACACGCTACGCTTGGGGGGAAATTTGGGCGCGCCCGGGCCTGCCCCGCCATACGCGTAGTTTGCTGACGTTAGCGATGATGGTAGCTCTGAATCGCAGCGATGATTTTCGCATGCACGTGCGTGCGGCCGCGAACAACAACGTGACTCGCGAGGAAATTCAGGAGGTTTTGCTTCAGTCTGCGATTTACTGCGGTGTGCCGGCGGCAAATTCGGCATTTCATATCGCGCAGGAAGTTTTTGCGGAGATGGATGCTGAAGCTTAACGATTCGGAATTGTCAAATATCCTGAATTCCTTGCCTTTTACTTCCAACTCGAGCGCAGTTTCAATATGCAAGGCAGTGCGCGCTGCGAGTGAGATATAGCAAATACACATTCATACGGAGGAATCGATGGCGATCGAGAAAGTGGGAGTGGTTGGCTGCGGCCTGATGGGTTCAGGTATCGCCCAAGTTGCAGTGAATGCGGGATGCCAAGTTACCGTGCGAGAGGTTTCACCGCAATTGGTAGAAAAGGGTTTGCAATCTATAGACAAAAATCTTCAGCGGCTAGTGGACAAGGGCACGTTGACGCTGGCTCTGCGCGATGAAGTTCGAGCGCGACTGCGCGGTACCACGAATCTGGAAGATTTGAAAGACTGCGACATCGTGATGGAAGCGATTATCGAGCAACTGCCGGCGAAACGCGAGTTGTGGGGCGCTCTGGATAACATTTGCCCCAAGGCAACGATTTTTACCAGCAACACGTCTTCGCTCTCAATCACCGAGATGGCTACGTTTACTCAACGTCCCGACCGTTTCTTGGGCTTGCATTTTTTCAACCCGGTACCGGTTATGAAGCTGGTGGAGGTGATTCGTACGATCGCGACAGATCCGAAAGTGAATGAAGAAGTGGTGGCGTTCGCAGTTCGTTTGGGCAAAACGCCGGTTCGCACATCGGACCGCACCGGGTTTATCGTGAACCGTTTGCTCGTGCCATATCTGCTGGACGCCGTGCGCGCGCTGGAAGAAGGAGTTGGGTCGGTAGAAGACATTGATAATTCGATGAAGCTGGGCTGCGGCCATCCCATGGGACCTTTAACGCTGCTTGATTTTGTGGGTAACGACACGACCTATTACATTGCGAATATCATGTTTGACGAATTCAAGGAGAAGCGCTTTGCTTCGCCGCCGCTATTGAAGCGTATGGTGCTTTCCGGATGGAATGGCCGGAAAGCAGGGCGCGGCTTTTATGATTACAGCGATCCAGCTAAGCCGAAACCAATGCAATTGACGTAGAAGAGTTTTGTCACTTCTCGCCACGGCCGCCTGAAACGGGGCTGCCGGCGGAAAGGCGTTCGATAACTTCCTTCGGAAGAGGTCGCGATTTCATTTTGGACCGATCGTTGGGATGGAAGCCGGTCCAAACTCTTGTCGTGAATCCCTCCACTGCCAGTGCGCCTGCTTTTGTGAGCTGGTGACGAACCACGAAACTACTCTTACCAAACTCCGTGACGGTAGACTCCGCGTTGAGCTCGTCGCCGAATTTTGACGGCAGAATAAATCGCGCCCGCACATCCACAACCGGTACGCCGATCACACCATGTTCTTTGAATAAAGACTGAATGGGCATTCCGGCGTCCAGGAACAGCGCGGTGGTGCAGTTGTCGAACCAAGCCAGATATTGCGGAAAAAACACGATGCCAGCGGGATCGCAGTGTCCCCATTCCACCAGCAGTTTTTTGTGACTGACGAGCATCGCGCGGCTCCCAGAAGATCAAGTGGAGGCCGCATGGTAACATTCGCAACTCAGAGCGTCCAAATTTTTGGAGCAATCGCTCGCTGATCTTATGCGCACACAGGTAGGAATTGTCGGAGCGGGACCCGCGGGACTGGTGCTCTCGCACTTATTACATCTGCAAGGGATCGAGTCCGTGGTGCTTGAAACTCGCAGCCGTAAATATTGCGAGGAACGCGTGCGTGCGGGTGTGTTGGAACAAGGCACGGTGGACCTGCTGAATGAAATCGGGGCGGGCGAACGCATGATGCGGGAAGGAATGGTTCACTACGGAGTGAACTTGCGATTTTCAGGACGCACGCACCATATCGATTTTAGAGAGCTAACGGGCGGACGCGGCATCATGATTTACGCGCAGCATGAAGTGATTAAAGATTTGGTAAAAGCGAGACTCGCGTGCGGCGGAAAGCTTTTCTTTGAGGTGGAAGACGTCAGCCTACGCGATTTCGGCGAGGCGAAATCTTCGGCGAAACCTACCATCGTGTTTCGCAAGGACGGCGAAGCCCAGCAGCTCACTTGCGATTTTATCGCGGGATGCGATGGCTCTCACGGAGTTTGCCGACCGTCAATTCCAGACGGTGTGATTACGTCTTTTGAGCGAACCTATCCATTTGGCTGGCTGGGCATCCTGGCTGAGGCACCGCCTTCGTCTGAAGAATTAATCTATGCCTATCACGATCGCGGGTTCGCGTTGCTCAGTATGCGGTCGCCGCAAATCAGCCGGCTTTATCTTCAGTGCAAGCCGGATGAGAATCCGGACGAATGGCCCGACCATCGAGTTTGGGAGGAACTGCATGCCCGGCTTGCGTCCACCGAAGGCTGGACGCTCACGGAGGGGCGCATCATTCAAAAGGGCGTCACCGGAATGCGTAGCTCGGTGATTGAGCCGATGCAATACGGCAGGCTGTTTATTGCGGGAGACGCAGCGCATATCGTTCCACCTACTGGTGCGAAAGGGTTGAACCTGGCAGTTGCGGATGTGCGCGTTCTTGCTCGAGCGCTGGCGGAATACTACTTATCCGGTCGCCAGGATCTTCTGGAGGCTTATTCCACCACTTGTTTACGGCGGGTATGGAAGGTGCAGCGGTTTTCCTGGTGGATGACTTCGATGCTGCACCGCTGGGAAAACGAGAATGCGTTCGACCATCGGCGTCAACTGGCTGAGCTTGATTACCTGACTAGTTCTCGCGCCGCGTCGAAAACGCTAGCGGAAAACTACGTTGGCTTACCGATGGAGTGAGGTTTTCCCTGCTTCAAATAATGACTGCCCCGGCGGTGCCGTTCTGGAACGCCCTCCTCAAAGGACTTCCGTACTAATCGAATGAAGCTTGCGGCCCATAGGAGCTAGCCCAGCCGAACAGTACCCTCCTATCAGTCGCAAATCATCGGGTGGCCGGTGGGTCGCGACTTCAGGGGATGCAACGGGGGATTTAGAAATGCAAGTAAAGTTACTTCAGAATTCAGTCCGCACTTTGGTGATCTTGGCGCTAGGTTCGGTTTTCTGTCAGCCGCTTTGCGCCCAGCAGGCGCTTTACCTGCCCCTACAACGAAGCGAAGACGGACAACCGCCGATCAGCTTTATGCGTCCCCACTACTTTATTCATCAAGCTTCCGGCGCAGGCCTAACGAGTCCGCCGATTTCAGCATTTCAGCCTGCGCAGATACGCCATGCTTACGGCTTCGATCTGGTTAGCAATCAGGGTGCCGGCCAGACCCTTGCTCTTGTGGACGCGTACGACGACCCAAACGCCGAATCCGACCTTGCTGTTTTCAGCCAGCAATTCAAGCTGCCGGTCGCCAGCACCAGCAACGGTTTTTTCCGCAAGGTTTACGCCACCGGCCACAAACCGGCGGCGAATGCGAATTGGTCGGTGGAAATATCGCTGGACGTGGAATGGGCCCACGCGATCGCTCCCCGGGCCACCATCATTTTGGTCGAGGCAGCCTCCAATAATCTAAGCGATCTGCTGAAGGGAGTGGATGTCGCGGTTCGCAACGGAGCGACAGTGGTTTCTATGAGCTGGGATTCCGGAGAATTTTCGGGCGAACCCAATTGGGACAATCATTTCGTCGCAAACGGCGTGACATTTTTGGCGGCGTCAGGCGACGCCGGCACCGGAGTGACTTATCCGGCCGCATCGCCGGATGTGCTTGGTGTTGGAGGAACCTCGCTTACGCTTAGCCCGAATGGAAACTATTTGAGCGAAACAGCATGGAGTGGAAGTGGCGGCGGCTTGAGCGCGTACGAACATCAGCCGCTGTATCAAGCGCAGTTCGTAATACCGGACGATTCTCGCGGCGCGCGGGGCGTCCCCGATGTTTCTTACCATGCGAATCCCGGCACTGGTTACGCTGTGTACGATTCTGTAGCGATCAGCGGAGCTAGCGGGTGGTTCCAGATTGGCGGTACGAGTGCAGCAACACCACAGTGGGCCGCGGTGGTTGCCATTGCTAACTCGACGCGACTGGGATTGCGTAAAGCAAATCTGAGCAGCGCCGACAGCGCGCTTTATTCTTTGGCTAAGGCGAATATGAATAGCGATTTTCACTCGGTTACTCAGGGTGAGAACGGTTCATGTGGGGCAGTGTGTGATGCGTTGGCTGGCTATGATTTTGTCACTGGTCTTGGAACGCCGCGGGTGAACGTACTTGTTCCGGCGCTGGTTTCGCGGCCTTAAATTGCGTAGCACGAAAAGTTTTTGACGAGCGTGATTTGTTTCGCGGGTTAGATGACGGAAGTTAAGGCTTCCGTCTTTTTCGTCCCAACCAGATGCCGGCCAGGCCTGCCGACAACATCAACAACATTTGAGGCTCCGGAGTCTGAATCGGTGGAGGCGAGGATCCGCCCCCAACGACAGGAGCAACCGGAGGCACGATAATGCCGCCCCCGGGAGGTAATGGAGAACCAGGCGGACTGGCAGACGTTGTAGGCGGCGCGCTGGTTGGTACTGGACCAACGGCTAACGCGGGTGGGCCCACCATCTCAGCTGCTCCGGGAAATTCTTCCGCTACTTCAGGTGGTCCGGCCTCGAATTCAGGCCCGGCGGCGAGAACCGGACCGGCTGGTGCTTCCGATAAACGATTTCCGCAACGAGTTCTCGCAAGGTGTACCCCGTCGGTGATAACCGCTTCGCCTTTGGGCAACAAAAGGCGTTTTTTCGTCCAGAACACCCCATTGCCGAGGCGATACGACACATAGAGCAAACGGTCCTGATGCAGGCGGACTACACGAGTTTTTTCTACCTCAAAATCTTCGTAATGCTTCGCAACGACGGAATCGTGGGTAACCGAGCTTCTTAAATCCGCGGCACTTTCAACGCCGCCGGGTATCACGGAATAGGGATAGACTTTGCGTCGAGCCTGGTTTTCATCAATGGATGTGGCGGATAGGTCCTGGCTGACTGAGGAACGAAAGGACGAAACGTACGAGGGAGCGACTTGAACTAGGCTGCTTGAAGAAAGCGCGCCCCAGACTAAGAAGGTTCCCAGGGTTAGGACTGCGAGCGCTCCGAGGCGGCGGAGCTCAATCTTCCTGACTAAATTCTTCCCGAATGTCCGAAACTGCTCCATCTCCCCCAAATTGACGACAGAATGGAATTGCTGGGCACCTGTGTCGAGGATGATTATGCATTTATTTTGCCACTGTTGCCACCATCGATTTCGCCAGAGATTTAGGCGATTTTGGCATTAAATGAGCTATACACGACAATTTGGGCGTCGAGGAACAGCGGGTGTTTGAAGGTTGATGGATTCCGAAGTGAAAACTTAGGAATTCTTTTCCCTAAAATGGTACTTCGGTTTCGATTTATTCCTACTTGCCAGGCATTGACAACAGCTAAACTCAGTTTCTTATCTAGGCTTTATTCAAAGCGGCGGTTTTCGAAGTGACGACGAGAATCGTTTATTCCGGGATTCCTTTCCAAATTGGCACACTGCAGACCGGTAACGTAATCCGATTGAAATATTCGGCTTTTGTTCCACAAGGCGCAACCGACGCCGAGAATAGGCATAAGAATCATTGCGATCACGGCGAGCAAAAAAGCGACCAAAAACATCAATACAATCACGATTATAGGCATGGACCTTTTCACCCCTTTGCCGCGTCTAATCCGATGAGCGAATGGTCTAGTGACGCTAGGCCGAGTCTTCCAAAGTCATATTGTTAAACCCTGCCTGGCGAAAAAGTTGCGGGCCTAAACGGTAGGTGTGCTGGAAGATAATTCCCGCTCTAAGGTCTTATTTCTCCGTGAAATTTGAAGGAAGGCTGGCGTTTTTGGCCTTGGACGGCGCTACGAGAAAGAGTTCCCACTTGGCTGGTTTAAGTTTGTTTTTGCGAACTGCTTACAATAATAATGCGCCTCGGTTTTTGCTAAACTTGCTGGGCGAGTATTTCGCGCCTTTCCTAATAGTTCGAGGGCTCCCTGAATGTGGATAGTTCGATTAGCATTACGCAGGCCTTATACCTTCGTGGTGATGTCGATTTTACTGCTCATTTTGGGCCCGGTAGCCATCCTGCGCACTCCTACCGACATTTTCCCGAACATTGATATCCCGGTTGTCAGCGTTATATGGAACTACACCGGACTATCTCCTGAAGATATGTCCAACCGAATTATTTTTAACTACGAGAGAATTCTCACCACCACCGTTAACGATATCGAGCACATCGAATCGCAGTCGTTGAGCGGTATTGCGATCGTAAGATTTTTTTCCATCAGGGCGTGCAGGTGGCCAACGCAGTTGCGCAGGTCACGGCGGTGTCGCAGACCATCCTTCGGACATTACCTCAGGGAAGCACCCCGCCTCTGGTCATTACTTACAACGCCTCCACTGTCCCCATCCTTCAACTCGCTCTCTCAGGCCCGGGTTTATCGGAACAGCAACTGGGTGACATCGGCTTGAATTTTCTGCGGACGGGCCTGGTAACCATTCCAGGTGTAGCGGTTCCGTACCCCTATGGCGGCAAGCAGCGGCAGGTGCAAGTCGATCTGGATACCGCGGCCTTGCAGTCAAAAGGGCTTTCGCCACTCGATGTGGTGAACGCCATCTCGCTACAGAACCTGATCCTTCCTGCGGGCACCACGAAAATCGGGCCATTTGAGTACCAAGTGGACATGAATGGCGCTCCTACCACGGTAAACGAACTAAACGATCTGCCGATAAAGACAGTGGGGAGCACCACGATTTACATTCACGACGTGGCGCACGTGCGCGACGGTTTTCCGCCGCAAACGAATATCGTGAATGTGGATGGGAAACGCGCGTCGCTGATGTCCATTCAGAAGAATGGAGACGCCTCCACTCTCGACATCATTTCGGGGATTAAAGCTCTGCTGCCACAAATTGCGGCGGGGCTTCCGCCGCAGCTGGAGATCAAGCCTCTCTCCGACCAGTCGATTTTTGTGCTAGCGGCGATCAAGGGAGTGGTTCGCGAAGCGATCATCGCTGCCTGTTTAACCGGCTTTATGATCTTGGTGTTCTTGGGAAGCTGGCGCAGCACTCTAATTATTGCGGTCTCGATTCCGCTTTCGATTCTTACTTCGATCATCGTGTTGAGTGCCTTGGGCGAAACCATCAACATTATGACTCTGGGCGGCCTGGCTTTAGCGGTGGGAATTTTGGTCGACGACGCAACGGTGGAGATCGAGAACATCAACCGCAACATTGACCAAGGTAAAGAAATCGTTCAAGCCATTCTGGATGGAGCGCAGCAAATTGCCGTGCCGGCGTTCGTTTCCACACTCTCTATCTGCATTGTGTTCGTGCCGATGTTTTTTCTGTCTGGGGTCGCTCGTTATTTGTTCGTACCACTGGCCGAGGCGGTGTGCTTCGCCATGCTGGCCTCTTACTTGTTATCGCGAACGCTGGTGCCCACCATGGCCAAATATCTGCTCGTGGCCCAGATCGAAGAGGGACACCAAGGGGCCGCGAAATCTCGCAACCCTTTTGTGCGGATGCAGCAAAGCTTTGAACGTGGATTTGAGAAGCTCCGCGAGGGTTACCACCGGCTGCTGGAGACCTGCATCCAGCACAGCCGCTTATTTGTGATTTGCTTCTTTTCTGCCTGCGTGCTGACTTTCGCGCTTTTGCCGATGGTCGGGCAGGACTTTTTCCCCGCTGTGGATAGCGGCGAATTCAAGCTACACCTGCGTGCGCCGACCGGTACACGTATTGAAGAGACCGCCGCGCTCTGCCAACGTGTGGACAATGACATGCGCCGTCTGATTCCCAAGTCCGAATTGACGACCATCATCGACAACATTGGCGTGCCCTACAGCGGTCTGAATCTTTCCTACAGCAATTCCGCACCGATCGGGCCCGGGGATGCTGACATCCTGGTGGAACTATCGAAGGACCATCGCCCAACGGAAGAATACGTGCACTCCCTTCGCGAGCGGCTCAATCATGATTTCCCGGGCGTGACATTTTATTTTCTTCCCGCGGACATGGTCAGCCAGATTCTGAATTTCGGTCTCCCAGCACCCATCGATATTCAGGTGGTGGGGAGGGATCTGGTTGCCGATCGTGAATTTGCGGACAACTTGATGAACCAGCTGAAATTCATTCCGGGAACGACCGATCTGCGGATCCAACAGCCGTTTGACCAGCCTAAGCTGCATTTTGACGTGGACCGCACGAAAGCGCAGGAAATTGGTTATACGCAGCGGGACGTGGCCAACAATTTGTTGATTTCGTTGAGCGGAAGCTTTCAAACAACTCCCAGTTTCTGGCTCGACCCAAAAACTGGAGTGACCTACAACGTTGCCGCTCAAATGCCCCAATACCGCATCGACACTCTGCAAGATCTGGAAAACATTCCTGTGACCGGTACAAATCCCAATGCGCCGCCGGCGATTTTTGCCAGCCTCGCTTCGGTCACCAGGGGAGCGGAGATGGGTGTCGTTTCCCATTATAACGTTCAGCCTGTCATCGATATTTACGGAGCAGTGCAAGGCCGCGACCTGGGCGGAGTCGCCCGCGAAATCGCTCCGATCATCGAGCGAAGCAAAAAGAATTTGCCCAGAGGCTCGCAACTTATCGTGCGCGGACAGATTTCCACCATGCAATCGTCGTTTTCCGGACTCTTGTGGGGCCTCGCGTTTTCAATCGTTCTTGTATATCTTCTGATCGTAGTGAATTTCCAATCCTGGCTTGATCCGTTCATCATTTTGATGGCGCTGCCGGCTGCTCTAGCGGGCATCGTGTGGTTCCTATTCATCACCAGAACGACGGTTAGCGTGCCGGCTCTCACTGGCGCAATCATGTGCATGGGCGTGGCAACGGCGAACAGTATTTTGGTGGTCAGCTTTTCACGCGAGAGACTCGATGAAGGTAAAACTGCAGCGGAAGCTGCTCTCGAGTCCGGAGCCACGCGCTTCCGGCCTGTGATTATGACGGCGCTGGCGATGATTATAGGAATGCTGCCGATGTCTTTAGGGCTGGGTGAAGGTGGCGAGCAAAACGCGCCTTTGGGACGGGCGGTTATCGGCGGACTTTCGTTCGCTACCGTTGCGACTCTTTTCTTTGTGCCGGTTGTTTTCAGCATCGTGCATGGATGGAGAGAGCGTAATGGATAGTCCTTCAAGCGAGAGCGTGGATGAATCTATTGCAGTCGGAGATAGTCCCATTAAGGAAATGCGAAGGATAAGGTTTAATGACTGACCAGCCAGTGAAGCGAATCCCGCAAGTCGGAGCCACCTCCGGTCAGCAGGTCGCTGCTAAAAGCGAACACCGCGGTGGCCACGGGGCAGCACCAAGGTCGGGCCACCGGGTATTGATCGCCCTACTGGTGATTATCATCGTGGCCGGCATTGTCGTGATGGGAGTTGTTCCGCGGTGGAAGGCTAAAGCGGCACTGCGAACCGAAACAACCAACCTGGCTATTCCGACCGTTGTGGTGATCCACCCCAGGCGCGGCGATCCGGAACAAGAAATAATTCTTCCGGGCAACATCCAAGCTTTTGAAGATGCGCCTATCTATGCGAGAACGAATGGCTATCTGAGGAAATGGTATGTGGATATCGGCGCGCACGTGACCGCGGGCCAGTTGCTGGCCGATATTGATACGCCTGAAGTTGAGCAACAACTTCAAGTCGCGAAGTCAGATTTGAATACCGCCCAAGCGAACCTGAACCTTTCCAAAATTACCGAAGATCGTTACAACGGCCTGAAGAATACCGACGCGGTGTCCAAACAGGATGTGGACAACGCGCACGGCGATTTCGAGGCGAAGAAAGCCACGGTAGCAGCCGCGGAATCCAACGTGAAACGGCTCGAGGAAACACTCGCCTTTAACAAAATCTACGCGCCGTTTGACGGAATCATAACGGCGCGCAACACCGACATCGGGCAGTTGATCGATTCCGGCAGTGGCGGAGCCGCGAAGGAAATGTTTCACATTCAATCCACGCGCGTGCTGCGGGTGTACATCAACGTTCCACAACAATATTCGCAAGCTGCCAAGCCCGGCCTAACCGCGGATCTCACTCTCGCGGAATTTCCTGGCCGTCGGTTTAAAGGCGAGCTCGTACGCACGGCGAAAGCCATCGACCCGGCGTCGCGCACTCTGTTGGTTGAAGTGGACATTAATAACACGACAGGCGAGCTGTTCCCGGGCGCGTATACGGGCGTTCACCTGAAGCTTCCAGAAGGAATTCCTACGTTTATCCTTCCTGTGAACACGCTGATCTTCCGTTCGCAGGGCTTGCAAATTGCGACTGTCGCGGATGGCAAAGCGTCGCTCGTCCGGATTGTGTTGGGTCGCGATTTCGGTAGTGAGGTCGAAGTCGTGTCTGGACTCACGGGACAGGAGAACGTGATGGTGAATCCGCCGGACTCGTTGGTGGAAGGCGAACAAGTTCAAATTGCCGAACAGAGCCCGCAGCAGTCGAGCGTACCAAGCGTGCCGCCGTCAAATCCACAGCCGAAACCCGGCCAAGAACCGGGCGGTCCTAAGAATTAAGGAGCCCATAGCACAGAAGTTCCGGCGCGAGAACGATTTCGAATTGGATAATTATTCTGATGATTGGGGAGTGGCATGAGACGTTCTTTTCTGGGAATCTTGGCAATACTATTCGTCGCACTAATGTCTGCGGTGGCTTATCGAACGGTATCGGCGGCGCGAGAACTTCGGGCGTTGACGCAAACTTCCGGTCAAAGTGGACCGTTCACCGATTACCGCATGGAAAAACCGGGAAACGTTCACCACATTTCCCTGTCCGATCTTCCGCAACCCTACGCGACGCCCGCGGTCGACAACAGCGCCCAGGTGGTCTCGCGCCCGTCTTCCGCTTGGCCGCAAGCTCCGGATGGATTCAAAGTGCAGCTTTATGCGCAAAATCTGAAAAATCCCAGATTGATTCGCGCCGCGCCGAATGGAGACTTGTTTGTGGCCTTAAGCGGACCCGGCCGCATACTCGTGTTCCGCGGCGTCACTTCAGACGGGAAACCCCAAACAACTGAGACTTTTGCCACCGGGCTTACCCGACCATTTGGCATCGCTTTTTATCCACCGGGGCTCGATCCGAAATATGTTTACGTCGGCAACACGAATTCCGTTGTGCGTTTTCCGTACCAAAATGGCGATCTGAAGGCACGCGGTGGTTCGGAAACTGTAATCGCCAAGATCCCGAGCGGCAATGAGCATTTAGGCGGAGGCGGACATTGGACGCGGGACCTGGCATTTTCAGCAGATGGAAAGAAAATGTACCTGGCGGTCGGCTCGCGAAACAACATTGCCAACACGGATGAGGACAAATCCGAATACCACCGGGCGAATATTCTGGAGGCTAATCCAGATGGATCTGACTTGCGCGTGTATGCATCGGGAATTCGCAATCCGGTGGGCATAGCATTCGATCCCGCGACCGGCGCGTTATGGACTTCCGTAAATGAGCGAGACGATATCGGTGACAATCTTCCCCCGGATTACATCACGCACGTTCAAGATGGCGGCTTTTACGGTTGGCCCTGGTATTACATCGGCGGCAACGAAGATCCGCGGCTGAAAGGCAAGCATCCTGAACTCAAGGATACAGTGATTGTCCCGGACGTCTTGCTGGAACCACACAACGCTTCGTTGGAGCTAACTTTCTATGAAGCGGAACAATTTCCGGAAAAATATCGTGGAGGTATTTTTGCGGCCGAGCATGGCTCCTGGAATCGTTCTGTGCGCACGGGTTACGAAGTGATTTTCGTTCCGGTGAGAAATGGCAAAGCGACTGGAGAGTACGAAGATTTCGCCACAGGCTTCGTCACCTCCGATGGAAAAGTTTGGGGAAGGCCGGTGGGAGTTGCGGTGGCGAGAGATGGGTCGCTCATGGTCACCGATGATGGCTCGAATTCAATCTGGCGCATCAGTTATGCGGGTAAGTAACAAAAATCCAATGCCTGCAATCAATCCGAAAGATGGCCTTTCGCCATACCGCTGCGTTTTTGCATTTTCGTTCATTGCGCTATGCCTCGGCGGATGCACGGTGGGTCCAAATTATGTTCGACCCAAGGCGGATGTCCCGACAGATTACAAAGAGAACAAAGATTGGAAAGTCGCGCAGCCTAGCGCAGACGCGCTAAAAGGGAAGTGGTGGGAGATTTATCAAGATCCGCAATTGAATGCGTTGGAAGAGAATGTGGATGTCTCGAATCAAAGTCTCAAAGCGGCTGAAGAGCAATTTGTGCAAGCGCGCGCTGCTGTGCGTATCTCGCGGTCCTATTATTATCCCACGGTGACTGCCGCCCCAGCCATCGCGCGTGAACGTTTTTCGCAAAACCGCCCTTTGGGAATTATCGAAAATAAGCAGACCTTTAATGATTTCCAGGTTCCCGGAATCGATGCGACCTATGAGCTGGACGTTTGGGGGCGCGTGCGTCGCACCGTGGAACAGAGCCGTTCCAACGCGCAAGCAAGTGCTGCCGATCTTGCCAGTTTCGGCCTCAGCCTACATGCCGAACTTGCAATGGATTATTTTCAGCTACGCGGTCTCGATGCGCAGAAACAACTTCTGGACTCCACGGTGGTTGCTTACGAGAAGGCTCTCGAGCTTACGCAGACTCGATTTAACGGCGGGCTAGCTTCGGCCGTTGACGTGGCGCAAGCGCAGACTCAGTTGGAAACCGCGCGCGCGCAATCGATCGACGTTGAAGTTCAGCGGGCCGCTTATGAACACGCCATCGCGGTTCTTATCGGCCAGCCTCCTTCAACCTTTACAATTGCGCCCATCCCGTTGGAGACTCCGCCGCCGTCGATACCGGCGGGACTGCCGTCCGATTTGCTCGAACGCAGACCCGATATTTCCTCTGCGGAACGAAGAATGCAGGCGGCCAACGCGCAAATCGGTATTACCCGGGCTGCGTATTACCCGACCATTACGTTGACGGGTCAAGGCGGGTTTGAAAGCATCTCGGCTGGCACGCTGTTCCAAGGACCCAGCGGCTTATGGGCCGTGGGCGGGTCGGCTCTGGAAACTCTTTTCGATGCGGGGCGGCGGCGTGGAATGTCGGAACAAGCAAAGTCTGGGTATGAGCAATCCCTTGATAATTACCGGCAAGCTGTGCTCACCGCGTTTCAGGAAGTGGAAGACAACCTTGCGTCGTTACGGATTCTGGAGAGTGAAGCGCGAACTGAGGATGTTGCCGTGGGCGCCGCGAAGCATTCTGTCGAGTTATCGATAACCCGTTACAAGGGCGGGGTCACAAATTATCTGGAAGTAACCACGGCGCAGAGCGCGGCGCTGACCGATGAAGTGACCGCGGTTACGATTCTGACGCGCAGGATGACGGCCAGCGTGCTTCTGATTAAGGCGATTGGCGGCGGCTGGAACGTTTCACAAATACCTCGCGTTTAGCTGCGCTTAAACTCGGTCCTCCAAAGACTCTGCTAATCGGTCCCACCATCTTATAACCATCTGGCCTTCCTTGAGCCGGCTATGGTAAAGATGTGCAAAGATTTGCGAACCGCTAACGTATTTGCGGCGATGGGAGACTTTTTTTGAAGAACCGTAAGACCGCGAAATCGGGAGTTACGCTGCGCGACGTGGCGCAAGAAAGCGGCGTTTCTGCGGCTACGGTTTCTATCGTCTTAAATAATGCTCCGCTGGCCAGATATATTCCACCTTCCACTAAGGATCGCATTGAGCGAGCCGCGAAAAAATTGGGTTATCGCCCGAAAGATGTATCACGTTTTCTAAGCGCCAAGCGGAATCGCACCGTTGGCGTGATGGTATTTGATATTACCGATCCTTTCTGCACGCTGATCCTTCGAGGAATTGAGAACTCGCTCTATCAAGCGTCTTATTTGCCGATTCTGACGGATGTGCACAATCAGCGAGGTCGTTTCGAACGTTATCTCGAAGTGCTGCTCGCGCGCCAAGTGGAAGCTTTGGTCTTCGTGGCTAACTGGCTTTTTGTTGATATTGATCTTCTAGCGGACTTGGAAAAACGGAATATTCCCGCGGTGATGATTGCGCGGGAGCTGAGTAGCGGTTCTATCAGCTCCGTCATGGTGGACAATGAAGCGGGCGCGCACTTGGCGATTGAGCATCTTTACTCGCTCGGGCACCGAAAGATTGCGTTTATTCGCGGACCGAAAATGCTGGCAGACAGCGCGCCCCGCTGGCGCGGCGTTCGTTCTTTCGCTCGCTCAGTAGGACTTGAAATCGATCCCACTTTGGTGGCGGACTTGCCGGATTCGCTGGACCCAAATTCCGGTTTCGAAGGCGGATTTAAAATCATTGAGGAATTCCTGAAGCACAAGAAGCGTTTTACCGCGGTGATGGCGTTCGACGATATGACGGCTTTTGGCGCAATTCGCGGATTGGCTCGCGCCGGGCTAAAAGTGCCTGAGGACTGCTCGGTGATCGGCTTTGATGATGTGATGCTTGCGGGGCTTTCTGTCCCATCGCTTACGACCGTGCGTCAGCCGATGGAAGCTTTGGGATCTGCTGCGGTCGGGATTGTGCTGGAAGCCATCAACTCCGCAATCGAAGAGAGGGAATTCGAAGTAGTTCACCGGAAACTGCCGCCTGAGCTGGTCGGGCGCGAATCTACGCGTTCGGTTCCCTGGTCGGGAGCCGATTGAGACCGAAGGGAAGGTTTTCCTTGACAGCGCAAGAAAGCTTGGAATAATACGTTGGTTTAATAAATTTTAATAAATCAACAGAACCTGCAGAACCACCGTCTCGCGGATTTGTTGTCCTTACTCGAACACAAAGTTTCGGAGAGTGGGTCATGTTTTGTAAACGACTGCCGAACATTCGCCTCGTTTTTCTCTTCATCTGCTCCGTCTTGTTTTTCCTAACTGCAGGAGTCCTGCCAGCCCACGCATCTGGCGAGGCGCCTGCGGCGTCCGACAAAATATTTCTGCAGGAGGGCTGGAAATTGCAGTCTTCCTGCGTGTTTCTTGCGCAAGGCGAACAAATTTCAACTGCCGGATACAAAACCAACGGCTGGCATTCCGCCACAGTGCCCACAACCGTAGTGGCTGCGCTGGTCGCCGATAAAACGTATCCCGATCCGTACTATGGCAAGAACTTGCGGGACCTTCCCGGAACAACCTATCCGATCGGCAAAAACTTTTCATTGCTCAGTATGCCGAAGGATAGCCCGTTCCATTGCTCCTGGTGGTATCGCACGGAATTCACGCTGCCTGCGGATTACAAAGGTCGGCACGTTTGGCTACATTTTGGAGGGATTAACAATCACGCGAACATTTGGCTCAACGGCCACTTGGTAGCGGGAGGAAAGGACATCGCCGGGGCTTACCGCACTTACGAATTTGACATCACGCCGTTGCTCTCCAGTGGCGTGCCCAACGCACTGGCCGTCGAAACGATCGCCCAAACCGAAAAAGATCTAGGAATTAATTGGGTGGACTGGAATCCCGCGCCTCCGGACAAGGACATGGGCCTATGGCGCGGTGTTTATGTGGAGCGCAGTGGCGCGGTGGCGATTCGCCATCCGCTGGTAGCCACGCACTTTGCGGATGCGTCACT
The DNA here is from genome assembly GCA_963731535.1 of uncultured Acidobacteriota bacterium. Taxonomy (GTDB): domain Bacteria; phylum Acidobacteriota; class Terriglobia; order Acidiferrales; family UBA7541; genus Palsa-295. The sequence goes on from CAVSWI010000018.1 coordinate 174,481, forward strand.
CAACGAAGCTAACCTCACGGTGGAGGCCGAGCTTAACAACGCCAGCGCCGCGACGGTCAGCGGTTTACTTGATGGACAGATCGAAGACGTGAAATTTGGGCAAGCAGTCACTCTAAAGGCCGGGGAAACTCGGACCGTGCGCTTTGCTCCGGACGAATTTCCGCAGCTGCGCATGAAAAATCCTAAAGTGTGGTGGCCCTACCAAATGGGCGCGCAGAATCTTCACCAGCTTACATTTCGTTTTACTGTAGGAGAGGATTTATCCGATCAACAAAGCGTCAGATTCGGCGTTCGCGAAATCACTTCGGAACTAAACGCGCAAGGCGCACGGCAGTTTTATGTAAACGGGAAAAAGATCCTCATCCGTGGAGGCGGGTGGTCGCCGGACATGTTGCTGCGCTCGGATCATGCTCGGTTGGAAACCGATTTTAGCTACGTTCGTGACATGAATCTGAATGCGATCCGTCTGGAAGGAAAAATGGAGACAGATGATTTCTACGATCTCGCGGATGAGCGCGGCGTGCTGATTATGGCCGGCTGGTGCTGCTGCGATCATTGGGAGCAGTGGAAACACTGGCAGCCCGGGGACCTGGAGATTGCCACCGCATCGTTGCGCTCGCAGATTCTGCGCATGCGAAGCCATCCGAGCTTGCTGGTGTGGCTGAACGGCAGCGACGGCCCGCCGCCTGCGGAGGTGGAAACCGCCTATATCAACGTGCTGAAGGAGACTGATTGGCCCAATCCCTATCTTTCTTCCGCAGCGCAGAAGCCCACCTCTGTTACCGGAAAATCGGGCGTGAAAATGACGGGTCCGTACGATTATGTTCCGCCGGATTATTGGCTGGCTGACACCAGCAAATACGGCGGCGCGTACGGCTTCAACACTGAAAGCGGTCCGGGACCAGCAATACCACTAGTCAGTTGCCTTCGTAAATTTATTCCGCCGGATCACATGTGGCCTCAAGATTCTTTCTGGGACTATCACGCGGGCTCAGAAGGCTTTAAGAATCTGAACCACTTTGAAGGTGCGATGAAATCCGTCTATGGCGCACCGTCCGGGCTCGACGATTATGAAATTAAGGCACAGGCCATGGCTTACGACGGCGAGCGAGCCATGTTCGAGGCCTATTCCCGCAACAAATACACTGCAACCGGAATCATTCAGTGGATGCTGAATAATGCCTGGCCTTCGACCATATGGCATCTTTACGATTATTATCAACAGCCCGCCGGCGGGTATTTCGGCACGAAGAAAGCTTGTGAGCCTTTGCACGTTCTATATTCGTATGACGACAGCAGTGTCGCGGTGGTGAATAGCCGCTATGAGAAGTTCTCAGGGCTCACGGTGATCGCGCACGTGTATGACAATTCGTTGCACGAAACATTTTCGCGTGAGCTGAAAACGGATGTAGATGCAGACGGTGTCGCGAAAGTTCTAACGCTTCCCGCGGAGGCTTTTACTCCTGCGTCTCCGTTATATTTCGTCAAGCTTGAGCTGCAGTCCAGTAGCGGAAAAACCGTAAGCACGAACTTTTATTGGCTCTCGCCCAAGAAGAACGTTTACGAATGGGGCAAAACTGATTACAAATATACGCCGGTGTCGTCTTACGAAGATTTGACCGCTCTTCAGAACTTGCCGAAAACCAAACTCGAAGCCAGCGGAAGGTCTGTTTCAACTGCGGGCGGACCGGAAGTTCGTCTGACGCTAAAGAATCCCAGCGACCATTTGGCTTTCCAGGTGCGATTTGGAGTTCGCAAAAAAGGTCAAGACGCGGAGATTCTCCCCGTTTTCTGGGACGACAACTATATCGAGCTGATGCCCGGAGAATCCCGCGAAATCAGCGCAAGATATCTTCGCACCACAGACATTTCGGAGCCGCTTGAAATGACGGTAGCGGGTTGGAACATCGAAACTATCACCATTCCGTTACCTGGAAGCGCGGTATCTTCTGCTCAAGGTCCGGGTAGCGGGCGCTGATGCCTAACGAACACTCAAAGCCTGCTCCTTCAATGCCAGGTAGCTTTCCGAATTCCATGCTCAGCGAAATCTACGAGCAGCCGCACGCGATTCGCGAATGCATCCGCCGCAACGTGCAGGGCGATTCCATTTTCCCGGACGCGCTGCAACCAATCGACAGCGCAATTTTCGCTTTCAAGAAAATCATTATCGCCGCCAGCGGATCGAGCCGCCATGCAGGGCTGGCAGGCGAGATCATGATGGAAGATCTCGCGGGAATCGCGGTGGATGTGGAATATTCCAGCGAGTATTGCTATCGCTCCACGCATGCTGACACCGAACCGATTGTGGTGGTCATCACGCAGTCAGGCGAAACGGCTGACACGATCGCAGCGCAGCGGCAAGCGCTTAGTCGCGGAGCGAAGACGGTGGCAATCTCAAATGTGGCTGATTCCACGATCGCTCGCGAAGCCAGCGCCACCTTGCATACATTTGCGGGTTTGGAAAAAGCGGTGCCGGCAACCAAGAGCTTTACTTCTCAGTTGACCATCCTTTATCTGCTGGCATTGTTTCTGGCGCGCAAACGCGGGCGGATCACTTCGGGCGTCGTGCGCGCTCATCTGGAATCCCTCGGCAGGCTTGCCGGCGAAATTGAAAAGGCGCTCCCATCGTGGGATGCCCAAGCCGCCGGCTGCGCGCGAGATTATCAACAGGCCAAGGCATTCTTGTTTCTGGGCCGCGGCGTGCATTATGCGATTGCCCGCGAAGGTGCCCTAAAGCTCAAGGAAATTTCCTACCTGCAGGCCGAAGGTCTTCCTACCGGCGAACTTCGCCATGGTCCCAATGCTCTGGTGGAAGAGAAGCTTCCGGTGATAGTTCTTGCCACGCGCGATTCTGCTGATCCGGATTCCCTGCTGCGATACGAAAAGACGCTCACTGTGCTCGAATACATCAAGAGCCGCGGCGGAAAAGTGATTGCGATTGCATCAGAAGGAGACCGCACCATTGCAACGCTTGCCGATCGTGTCATTTATGTGCCGTCCGCGTCCGAATTGCTTCTGCCTATCCCTGAGGTTGTGCCGCTGCAACTATTCGCTTACCACTTCGCCACGCTGAATGGCTGCGATGTGGATCACCCTAGGAACCTAGTAAAATCGGTCACCACTGAATGACCACGGAAATAAGTTCGGCCAGGCCTAGCGCGCCAAAGCTCAAACGCACGCTCCTCCTGTGGGACCTCATCATCATCGGCATCGTGATCATCCAGCCGATCGCGCCGATGGGCATTTACGGTGTGATCAGTAACGCAGCGCGCGGGCACGTGGTCACCACCATCCTCATCGCCATGGTGGCGATGCTATTTACTGCGGTTAGCTACGGCAAAATGGCGCGAGCCTACCCCAGCGCCGGTTCGGCCTACACCTATGTCGGTCAGGAGATTCATCCTGCGCTTGGTTATGTGACCGGCTGGGCGATGCTGATGGACTACATTCTGAACCCGCTGATTTGCACGGTGATTTGCAGCAAGCTAACTCAAAATATTTTGCCCGGCGTGCCTTACTGGGTGTTTGCTATCGGATATGCCACAGCTTTTACAGTTCTGAACCTGCGCGCTGTAAAAACATCCGCGCGAATTAATGATGTGCTGGCAGCCGGGATGTCCATCGTGGTGGTGATATTTTTTGCGTTCGTAATACGGTTTATTGGGGGCCTGCACGAATATGGCACCGGTTTTTTCTGGCAGCCTTTCTACAATCCACAGACGTTCAGTTTCAGCGGCGTTTTTCGTGGTACTTCGATTGCCGTCCTTACTTACATCGGCTTCGACGCGATTTCGACGCTTTCAGAAGAGGTCGAGAACCCGCGTCGAAATATCATGCTGGCCACCGTTCTGGTTTGCGTGATCACGGGGATATTAGCGTCGCTCGAGGTGTATGCTGCGCAGCTCGTATGGGGCTCGAATCCGTTTCCGCCTGACAAAGTGGAATCTGCGTTTCCTCTGGTGGCTTTGCGAGCAGGGGGCTTCTTCTTATTCCATTTGCTGAATTTCACAGTGTTGATTGCGAATATCGGTTCGGGGATGGGATCGCAGCTGGGAGCCGCGCGTTTGCTTTATGGCATGGGACGCAGCAACGGAATACCGAAGAAGTTTTTTGGCGCGATTGATTCTAAGAACCACATTCCGCGAAATAATGTATTGTTCGTCGGCGCGCTGGCCCTCATGGGCGCTTTTCTAATCAGCTACGAGCGCGGTGCAGAATTGCTCAATTTCGGCGCGTTAATAGCGTTTATGGGAGTGAACGGTGCAGCGTTCGCGCGCTATTACTTGCGAGCTCCTGAAAAACGCTGGACCAATCTCGTATCGCCAGTTTTCGGATTTTTAATTTGTTTCTTCATCTGGCTAAACCTGAGTCCGGCCGCCAAAATAGCAGGTTGCCTATGGATGGTAATTGGAATTGCTTACGGCGCGGTCAAGACCAAAGGTTTCCAGTCGGATCTGGTGAAATTCGACGTTCCTGCCGAAGACGAATAGCGGTGCGAGCTTCTAATCCGGCTCTTGTGTGACGATGTGAACGTCCACGGCGGGCGCATCGCGCAGAAAACGATTGATCGCATTCATGTAAAGCAGTTTGCGCCACCCGTCCACCGCCGACCTGCCGAAAATGACTTGTGTCACGTGCTTGTCTCGCGCAAATTGTGCGGTCGCGTCAGCGATATTTTCGCCGTTTAAGCGAACCGGTTTAGCTCCCAAACTTTCCGCAAATTGTAAATTTGCAACCAGGGCTTTTTCTTCCTGCTCGTCGGTTGGACGATCATCGACGTGCACAGCATAAAGCTCGGCGTCCATACGGCGCGCCATCCTGGCGGCTCTGGCCACCAAATATTGGGCCTTTGGACTTCCGCTGATGCAAACTGCGATTCGTTCGCGCACGGCCCAGCTTTCGCGGATGTCCTTTTCCACCATGTAGGATTCCAAGCTGCGATCCACTTGTTCGGCAACCTGTCGAAGAGCGAGTTCGCGCAAAGCGATCAGGTTGCCTCGGCGGAAAAAATTCTTCAGTGCTTGCTCCACCTTCTCCCCGCCGTAAACATCGCCGCGTCTCATACGATTTTGCAGGGCCTCGGGCGTCAAATCGATCATTACCGTTTCGTCCGCCATTTGCAGGACCCAGTCCGGGACGGTTTCCCGGACTTGCACTCCGGTTATCGCCCGTACGGTCGGCGCGATACTTTCGATATGTTGGATATTTAGTGTCGAGAGGACATCGATCTTCGCTTCGATAATTTCGAGGACGTCTTCATAACGCTTGCGATGTTTGCTGCCGGGAATATTCGTGTGCGCGAGTTCATCGACCAGAACTACCGTCGGATTTCGCGCGATGATCGCGTCCGTATCCATCTCTTCAAAGAGCGTGCCTTTGTAATCAATCTTGCGCCGCAGAATGACTTCGAGTTGCGGGATCAATTCCGCTATGCCCTTTCGTCCGTGAGTCTCTACCACGCCGATAGCAAGATCTTCGCCCCGGCTTTTTCTCCGGATGGCTTCGCTGAGCATGCTGTAAGTTTTTCCCACGCCCGGCGCGTAGCCGAGGAACAACTTCAATATGCCTTTGGTTTTTTCCGGCGGTTTAGAAACCGCCAGCCATTCTTCAGGGGTCTTTGGCATTGCGCTTAATCTCTTTTTACGAGCGAGTGCTAAAGCTACGATAGAATGGCCTACGTGCGCGAGCCCTTTCTCTATCGTTTTCTGCGATTTGCAATCTCTTTAGGCCTGGTCCTGGGAATTTCCCTTTTTTATCGCCGTGTGCTTCCAGTTAATCCCACCACGGTTGCTCTGACATTTCTACTCGCTATTTTAGCCGTTTCCACTGTGTGGGGCATTGCCGTATCGGTTTTCATGTCTATCGCGGCAATGCTCGCGTTCAACTATTATTTTCTTCCCCCGATAGGAAAGTTCACGGTGGCGGATCCCCAGAACTGGGTAGCGCTCTTCGCTTTCCTGGTGGTCTCGGTTAGTGCCAGTAGCCTATCCACTCGTGCCCGACAGAAGGCTGAAGACGCCTCGGCGCGCCGAAAGGAAATCGAGAAATTGTACGCCTTCAGCCAGGTTTTGCTCGAATCAGGCAATGTAATCCAGTTGCTCAACCGAATTCCCGCGCAGATCGTCAATACGTTTGAGGTGGGTGCCGCGGCGTTGTTTCTCTCCGAAAAACAAAAAGTATACCGCTCCGGACCGGTAATTCCGCGACTCGATATAGACAGTCTGAAAGCCATTGTTGCGCGGGAAGAGCCGGTCATCGACATTCCAAATAGCCTTTGTTTCTTTCCTGTCCGGCTGGGTGTGCGTCCGATAGGTAGCCTGGGAATTTCCGGATCGACTCTCTCGCGTCAAACGCTCGAAGCTATCGGCACCTTGATCGCCGTCGCCGTGGAACGCGCTCGCGCCATTGAGCAGCTCGGGCAAACGGAGGCCACACGCGAGGGCGAACGTTTGCGCACCGCGTTGACCGAGTCCGTGACACATAACCTGCGAACCCCGCTGACTTCGATCAAAGCTTCGGTGACGAACCTTCTAACGAATAACGGTCTTACAGACGCGCAACGACAGGATCTTCTGACTGTTATTAACGAAGAAAGTGACCGTCTCAACCGGCTGGTTGGTGAGGCCGGCGAGATGGCGCGTCTTGACGCAGGCGAGGTGCAGCTCAAGCTTGAATCCACGTCCATCGAGGAAGTAATTAACGTCGCGTTAAGCCAATCCAAGTCCCTACTGGGAAATCGCACTGTGCGAGTGCTCGTGGCGCCGGGTCTTCCGCGCGTTCGAGTCGATATCGGATTGGTGAAAGAAGCTCTTTCGCATTTGATCGAAAACGCGAATCAATATTCTCCAGCGGAGCAACCCATCACCATTACGGCAGAGCAAAACGACAATTTCCTCGTCACCAGCGTGGCCGATCGCGGCGCGGGAATAGACGACCTGGAACAAAGCCTGATCTTTGAGAAATTTTATCGCGGCAAAGACCAACGGTTCCTGGTGCAAGGCACCGGGATGGGCCTTCCGATTGCTAAGGCAATTGTCGCAGCTCACGGCGGGTCGATGAGCCTCACTAGCCAACGTGGCCAAGGCTCTGTTTTTTCCTTCACTTTGCCGGTTGACCACACCCGCGTTGCAAATCCATGAGCGCATCCACGATCCTGGTTGTTGACGACGAACCTCAAATCCGCCGGGTAATGCTCACGACACTCACATCCCACGGTTATTCCGTCATCGAAGCTGCCAGTGGTGAAGAAGCCCTGGGCAAAATTCGCACGGAACGTCCCGACCTGATTCTGCTGGATGTAACTATGCCCGGGATTTCGGGACTTGAGACCTGCGCTGAAATTCGCACTTCCAGCGACGTTCCCATCATCATGCTCACCATCCGCAATAGCGAACGCGATAAGGTTGAAGCGCTGGACGCCGGGGCGGATGATTACGTCGTAAAACCTTTCGGCGTTCAGGAATTGATGGCGCGCATCCGCGCTGCGCTTAGGAGAAGCAGTCCGGGTGATGCAACTCCCGCGTTCGCGTCCGACGATTTGAAAATTGATTTCGAAAAGCGCGTGGTGAGCGTGAAAAATCGTGCGGTACGTCTCACGCCGAAAGAATTCGAGCTTTTGCGACATCTGGTGGCAAATCGCGGAAAGGCCTTAGGACACCGGCGGCTTTTGCAGGCTGTGTGGGGGCCGGATTATGGGGAAGAAACGGAATACCTGCGCGTGTTTATCAACCAACTACGAAAGAAGATCGAGCCGGACCCGCACAAGCCTCGTTACATCCACACGGAACCGTGGGTGGGGTACCGATTCGATCCGCCTCAGGACAAGCTAGCTGCCACTGAAACTGAAGAATAGTTTTTAGTGCATCGCGTGGATTTCATCCAAGTCGAGGTTCAGTTCCAGAACATTCACGCGCGGCTCGCCAAGAATTCCAAACTGGCGTTGTTGAGTGTGCCGCTGCACCACCGCTCGCAGGTCGGTCTCCGACATCTTGCGTTCTTTGGCCACACGCGCAATCTGAAATTCGGCCGAAGCCGGCGAGATGTCAGGATCCAGCCCTGAAGCCGATGTGGTAACCAGATCGATCGGGATGGGCGAGTTTGGGTTCTCGGCCTGTAGAGTTTGCACGCTCGCGGAAACGCGATCTAGCAGCGCTTTGTTCGTGGGAGCAAGGTTCGATCCTTGCGATTGTGTAGGATCATAACCCGCCGGCCCTGCGGCAGAAGGCCGCGAATGAAAATACCAGGGGGCTGTGAACGGCTGTCCGATCAGCCTTGATCCGACTAGCTGGCCGCGGAACTCAATCAAATCTCCATTCGCGCGGTGCGGATATAGCACCTGTGCCAGTCCCGTTACCACCAGGGGGTAAATAATTCCAAGAAGTACCGTAGTTGCCAGCGTCATCCAAACCGAAATCAGCAGGTTTCTTTTCACGTTAACCTCAGGCCAGACCAATATGCGTAATAAGCAAATCAATGAGCTTAATGCCCAGGAAGGGCGCGATCACGCCGCCCAAGCCATAGATCAAAAGGTTTCTGCGCAATAATGCTTCCGCGCCTACTGGAATATATTTAACGCCTCGCAGCGCGAGTGGCACGAGCGCAATAATAATCAGAGCGTTAAAAATCACGGCAGACAGCACAGCGGACTGCGGCGTCTTCAGTCCCATGACGTTTAACAACATGAGTTGAGGAAATGCGCCTGCGAACATTGCGGGGATGATCGCAAAATATTTAGCCACGTCATTTGCAACGGAAAACGTGGTCAGCGCGCCTCGCGTGATGAGAAGTTGTTTTCCAATTTCGACAATCTCGATCAATTTCGTGGGGTTGGAATCCAGGTCCACCATGTTGCCTGCTTCTTTTGCGGCTTGGGTTCCAGCGTTCATAGCTACGCCGACGTCCGCTTGGGCCAGCGCGGGGGCGTCATTCGTTCCATCGCCGGTCATGGCTACCAGCTTACCTTTTGCCTGTTCGCTGCGAATCAGCGCAAGCTTGTCTTCCGGCTTTGCTTGCGCGAGAAAATCATCCACTCCGGCCTCTCGCGCGATCGCTGCGGCCGTCAGAGGATTATCACCGGTGATCATCACGGTTCGAATACCCATGGCGCGCAGTTGGTCGAAGCGTTCGCGCATTCCGCCTTTCACAATGTCCTTCAGGTAAATCGTGCCGAGCACGCGGCGGTCTTCCGCCACGAGAAGCGGTGTGCCTCCCGCATTTGAAATTGTCTTAACCGTTTCTTCTACTTCGTGGGGAGCCCGGATGCTTCCTTGAGAGCAATGTTGCAAAATAGCGTCCGGAGCGCCCTTGCGAATTTCGCGACCGTCAAGATCTACGCCAGACATTCTCGTTACCGCTGAAAAAGGAATAAAAGTAGCGGCGTAGGATGAAAGCTCCCGCCCGCGGAGCCCATATTTTTCTTTGGCGAGGACGACGATCGAGCGGCCTTCTGGGGTTTCGTCAGCCAGAGAAGCTAATTGCGCGGCGTCGGCGAGATCTTCCTCTTTCACGCCCGGGGCCGGAACTAACTCTGTTGCGCGGCGATTTCCCAGTGTGATGGTGCCGGTCTTATCCAACAACAACGTGTCCACGTCGCCGGCTGCTTCGACAGCTTTGCCAGACATTGCCAACACGTTTCGCTGAACCACGCGATCCATTCCGGCGATCCCGATGGCCGACAGTAGCCCGCCAATGGTGGTAGGAATCAAGCACACGAGCAGCGAGATCAGAACAAATACTGACTGAGGAGCGCCGCTATAAATTGCCATGGGTTGCAGGGTTACCACGGCCAGCAGAAATATGATCGTAAGGCCCGCGAGAAGGATATTGAGCGCAATCTCATTGGGAGTTTTCTGGCGTTCCGCGCCTTCCACAAGTTTGATCATGCGGTCCAGGAATGTTTCTCCTGGATTTGCCGTAATTTTCACGGTGATTTGATCGGAGAGCACACGCGTTCCGCCGGTAACGGCCGAGCGGTCGCCGCCGGACTCGCGTATAACCGGCGCGGATTCTCCGGTGATGGCCGACTCATCTACCGAGGCCACGCCAATTACCACTTCACCGTCACCCGGCACGAATTCGCCGGCTGAGATAACAACGAGGTCTCCGAGCCTGAGCTTCGAGCCGGGTACTTCTTCCAGCAGTCCATCCGGCTTCATGCGCTTCGCCATGGTTTCCAGGCGAGCCTTGCGCAACGTTTCGGCTTGCGCTTTACCGCGACCCTCGGCCATGGCTTCCGCGAAGTTTGCGAACAGCACGGTAAACCAGAGCCACAGCGTGATCTGAAGCTCGAATCCAAAATTGCCGTTGTGCCGCAGCAAATCTTTTATCAGCTCTACGCTGGTAACCACAGAGCCCACCTCAACAACGAACATCACCGGGTTCTTCATCAGCGTGCGAGGATTAAGCTTGACGAAGGAATCCTTCACCGCCACGGCAATAATTCCCGAAGTCCACAGCGATTTTTTCCCAGGAGTAGATGTGATTGTCATCGTGTTCCTAAAAAACCTTTCCTGCGTTCATCAACAGGTGCTCGAGAATTGGTCCCAGACTCAAAGCGGGGAAAAATGTGAGCGCGCTGACGATCAGCACCACGCTGATCAAGAGCGCAGAGAACAGTGGTGTGGTTACCGGGAACGTTCCGGCGGATTCCGGAACAATTTTCTTGCGCGCCAGATTCCCTGCGATGGCAAGCACCGGAATGACCATGAAAAATCTTCCCAATAGCATATCGAACGACATGGTGACGTTGTACCAAAGCAAGTTCCAGTTGCCCCCGTTGAAGGCTGATCCGTTGTTCGCAGCGCCAGAAGTGTAGGCATACAAAATTTGCGACAAGCCGTGCGGCCCTGGATTCGTGATGGCGGCTTTGCCGTAAGTCGTTACGACCCCAATCGCCGTAAACACGAGAATGATCAAAGAAAAAATGAGCACCGAGAGCATGGCCATTTTTACGTCGTAGGCTTCGATTTTTTTGCCTAGATATTCAGGTGTGCGTCCAACCATGAGTCCCGCGATAAACACAGCGAGAATTACCATTACCAGCACGCCATAAAGTCCCGCACCCACTCCGCCGAAAACGACTTCACCGAGCATCATGTTGATGAGCGGAATCATGCCGCCCAACGGTGTAAACGAATCGTGCTGTCCGTTAATCGCGCCGCAGCTCGCATCGGTGGTCACAGTTGCAAAGAGCGCTGAATTCGCAATTCCAAAGCGAATTTCTTTTCCTTCCATGTTGCCGCCCGGCTGCGTCATGCTGACTTTCTGGTCTGTGCCATGCAGCAGCGGGTTGCCTCGTGACTCGGCTGTATAGGCGCAGATAACTCCTGCCAAAAAGAGCGCGGCCATAGCGCTCCATACCGCCCATCCATGCTTCTGCGACCCTGTCATGCGCCCCAACGTGTAGGTAAGTCCCGCGGGTATGGCAAAAATCAAAATGATCTGGATGAAGTTAGTCAGCGGATTAGGATTTTCGTAAGGATGCGCGCTGTTAGCGTTGAAAAAACCGCCCCCATTGGTGCCAAACATCTTGATGGCCTCCTGCGACGCCACGGGGCCCTGCGGGATGACTTGTGTTGTGATTTTCTGCTGCGTTGTTTTCCCGTCTGCACCGGTCACTTGCGCCGTCTGCGGATCCAAAAGTTGGGTGGTAACGTATGGCTTGAGGTTCTGAATCATTCCTTGCGACACAAAAAACAGCGCAATCAACACGCAGGAAGGCAGCAGAACCCACAAGTTCGCGCGCGTAAGATCTACCCAGAAATTTCCAATTGTTTCTTTCTCGCGGCGCGCGATTCCCCGAATCACCGCGATGGCCAAAGCTATCCCGGTCGCAGCGGACATGAAGTTGTGGTAGGCAAGGCCGGCCATTTGAGTGAAATAACTCATGGTCGTCTCACCCGAATAGGCTTGCCAGTTTGTATTGGTGGTGAATGAAGCAGCAGTGTTAAATGCCAAATCCGGCGCCAGGTTGGGCCAGTGCTGCGGATTCCAGGGCAGCTGAGCCTGAAAACGTTCAATCAGATAGAGAAGAATCAGGGATACGCCGCTGAAGAGGAGCATGGAGATGGCGTATTCCGTCCAGCGCATCTCGTGGCGCTCATCAACACCGACTATCCGATACAGCGTTCGTTCAAGCGGACGCATCAGACCGTCGAGAAATGTTTTCTCCCCATTGAATACGCGTGCCATGTACGCGCCCATGGGCTTGGTCAACGCGAAAATCACAAGCAAGAACAGACCGATTTGAAACCATCCATTTGCAGTCATAGTTAGAACTTCTCCGGCCACAGCAGCGCCGCTACCAGGTACACGAACAGCAGCACGCAAACTCCCAGCAAAATCACGTTTCCCGACATCGTCTCGCTCCCTACTTCAGCCGTTCACAACCCCATACGTACAAAATTGCTGCGACGAAGAAGCCAATCGAGCACATCACGAACACGAAATCGTGCATTAGAACTTCACCATGATGGACATGTCGATAAACGACTCATCTCTGCGAAGATCCGGGAACCAAACGCTGTTGATCCCGCCTCCGCACGCTGTTTCCGCTGCTGAGAGAGTCATTTGACCCGACGATGCGCCGGTTATACAGGCGAAGTCTTCTGGAGACCCGTTATTTCCACCCGGCGGCGTAATTCCCCCGCGGCCGGTCCAATACGGCACATTTGCGTGGCGATAGTCATATTCCCAGCGGAACGTGATGTATTGCTTCGGCATGTAGTCGAACGTGAAGGACGAATCCCAGGCTTTGAACGGATTCCCGGGGTTCTCCGTAAAGTATGGCGAATTCGTCGAAGCCGTAACCGCGGTCTCTCCGTTGATCGGAGGCAGTAGCACCAAATAGCGCCCCGGATTATTGATCTGTCCGCCGCCAAGCGTGACCCCAAACAAATCATGATGGAACCAGAAGCGGTTGTAGGCCATGTAGCCTATAAAGCTTTGCTTAGGTCCGCCTTTGCGATTGCCGTAGCAACTTACACCATTGCCGTACTCACACCCGAGATCGCCGGTTAAAGAGAACGCCATCTTGTCGAGCGTCTTGTCAGGCCGGTCGAAATACTTCACTTCGACGCTGTTGTCAGTGTGGATGCGATTGCGACGTGGCACGAATAGATCGTCCTGTCCCAGACCGTAATTGTTCGAGATGATGTTGATCCACGGTTTAGGAGTCCACTTAAGTTGGCCACCAAGTCCCGGTGTGTGATTGGCGGAAGCGTATGATTGCCATCCGTTAATAAACCACGGCTCGATCTTCAAGTGCTTTGTGGGGAAAATCTGCACTCGCACGCCAGTGAAAAACCAAGGCGTATTCGAGGAAACGTAGGACGGTTGGTAGGCCCAATTGTCGAAGTTGTAATAACTGAACAGGCCGATGTAGGAGAGGAAGATTCCCGCGTCGACGTTGACCCCCTGTAATACATCGAAGTGGTAGCCACCGTACGCTTCTGACAGGTAGCGGTAGGCACTGACCAGGTCCCACTGTCCGTGTCCTGTACTAGGGTCGTTGCGTGGCGTGGTAGCCGAATACATCCCAAACTGAGTCATCAATCTGCCGCGAACGTTGTCCCAGTGAAAATCGCCGCCTACGCCAAGCTGTTCAAGCTGCACTTCTTGTGACCGAAAAAGTTCGCTCGACCCGCCAATGGAATGATCGGTGGGATGATTGAAGTCAAAGACATAATTGGTGTCAACTCGGATCTCCGGCGTGAAGAATTTTGTGTCCCAAAATATATCCTTCGTGCGCGGATTACCGTTTAGCCAGGTCCAGTCCGCATCGGAGAACGGTTCTTCTTTTCCCGGCGGTACAGCCGTCGTTTGCGCAGCTGCCAGCTCGCCTTGGGGCTGAGTAGTTGCCGATGTAGAGGTTAACGCTGAAGCGGCTGGGGCCGGTGCCGGCACGGTGGCGGATGGGATCGGCGCCGAAGCCTTCGCCGATAGCGGGGCTTGCGCGGGACGAGCCTTGAGTTCCGCCTCGAGCTGCTCTATGCGAGCTTCCATGGCCTCTAGTTTCTTTGCCACTGCGGGCGGTATTTGCTGATCACTCGCCTGGGCACCCGCCGCCTGACCGCCGGAACCTCCAGAGTTCTGCTGGCCATCTATGACATTCTGAGCAACGGTTGGTGTTGGCGTGGCAAAAACCAACCCGAGAACGACTACTACATTGCAAACTACCAAAGCTGTCGAGCGCAACATTTTCAGTTTCATTTTTGTATCCAAACCTTTCTGGTCGAAGCCAGACTTGCCTCAAAATTTTAATCATGCTCACTATGTCGATCTTGATGGCCCAGGAAATGCGGGCTTAACTCTGAGTCCGTTTCTAAAACTCCTATCAGCGCCGAGTCAACAACAAATTGAAAAGTTCGATTCCGGCAAACAAAGCGGCCAGACCTCCCATACCGAGAACAAGATCCATCAATGCTTGCTTTCTCGAAGCTCGATATCCAGAAATCTTCTCAATCCAGGTGTTTTCCGAATCCAGTTCCGTGCGGTAAAAATAAAACTGCAAGCGACGCTTGTTGGGGTTCAGCCGCTTGTGTTCCCGGTGCAAGTGCAGCAGAACATGGCTATAGAATCCGCATAGAGTCCCGTAAATAACTAAAAAGATGATCCCAGTCATATCGATCGCCTCCTTCTAACTGCGCAGTTCCGATCTCAACAGGCGCTGATAGGGACGAACGATGGTTCGAGCTTAGTCGAGCAGACATCAGGGAGGTATAAGTAAGGCATAAGGATTTCGTAATGAAATTACGCTAAGGTTCTATGGACATGGGAGGACGCCGTTCGAGTTTAAAGCACGTTTAAGCGAGTATGCCTTTGAAGCCTGGGGCTATCCTATAGAACGAGTACTCCGACTATCCCACAAAGATGATACGAAGGAGTATCGAGCCCGGATCATTCCACTTCAGGGCCAGTGCCGGTCAGCAGGCGCAGCAAGGAATCAAGAAATGTTTTTGTCGGCCGGAGACTCGGCCTAAAATGGTCCCGCTCTTCGGGCCGGACGCTCTACGGTACAATTTAGACGCGACATTGATGAGAAAGTTCATCCGACTCCTTGGGATCCTTTTTTGTGCCGCAGTTTTGATTTCCTCGGCGCTTGCCAAGAAAACTGAGCGCCCTCCTCTGTCGGCCAAAATCATGCAAGCGAATTCCGTTTACGTGGACTGCGTCTGTCCACGAGGATTGGCCGTCGCGCGGGACATTGCTCTGCAGCAACTCCAAAGCTGGGGACGCTTTCAGGTCTCGCAACAGCGCCGCCAAACTGATCTGGTCTTTCTCTTTTCCGGGAACCCGTACTTGGGAGACTACGTCACTCGCGACGGCCCCGATGACCGGCCAGTTAAAGTCGACTTCACGATCATGACTGTCATTGACCCGAACACAGGCCAAACTCTGTGGACTGATTCAAGGCGCTGGGGCAGCCTGCGCGTGCGCGGGGCCACCAAGGATTTGATCGAAGAGCTCCGTCGGCAAATGGAAGAACAGGTGAAGAGGTGGAGCCTTAATGACATTCTTTTGTGCAGCGTGACCCCGGTATATGTAGGTTTTGCGCATCTCTCGCCCGAAGAAGCGCTCGCGAAATCCAACTCTGGAACCGCAAAAGTTTCCGGCACACCCGAGGGCCTCATTTTGGCCTCTCCTGACGCACCGGCCTTTTGTAAACGCGCTGAGTTTCTACTTAATCCGGAGCGTCGAATCATCGGCTTCAAGGTATTCGCGTCCCGCGCGGATGACCTGGATGTCGGCGAAGTCCTTCAGCGTGCCGACCAATTCGATTTCGCGGGCGGCAAATATTCCAGCAGCGAACAGGTCTATTTCAACGCACAGAGCAAAGACCGGAAAATCCTGATCCAATTTAACGTAGACGGCCACAGATCAATTCTTTCGCTGGTCTCCTTTTTTTATTAAGGAGATATCACTCTCCGCGCGCTTGAGCGTCTTCGGCCGATCAACCCGGCTCACAAGGAAGATGTCTGGCGAGTCTTATGTGGAGAAGTTAGCCGTCGAGTTTGAATTTCGTTGTAGCCAACGCGTATAACCTTCGCCACAGCAGGCGATTGATAGTGACTACCATCGCCGCCATCAAGATCGTCGCCGCAATCAGCACACGAGAATTTCCGGAGTCCGCCGCAGCACTAATTACCGACCCAAGACCCGTAACGGTATAGGTCTGGCCTTTGAAGCGAAAATATTCCGCGATGATGCTCGCGTTCCAGGCGCCACCGGAAGCCGTGACGAAACCGGTGATCAGGTAAGGAAAAATTCCCGGCAAGTAAAGTTCGCGCCAGCGTTCCAGTTTGTCGAAACGAAAAACATTGCACACTTCTTTCAAATCCGTGGGTATCGCCATCGCTCCCGCGATCACATTGAATAATATGTACCATTGCGTCCCTAACAGCAGCAGCACGATCGACCCGATACCGAGTCCGCCTCCAACTCTAATGAGAACCAGAAGGATAATGGGGAATAGCGCTGTGGCCGGGACCGACGCGGCAATCTGCGCGATTGGTTGAGCAATCGCAGAAAGTTTCGGTTTTAGCCCGACGATAATGCCTACAGGAATCGTCCATAGGCCGGCGAGCACTAAAGTGAGGGCCACTCGGAGAAGTGTAGCACCCGCTCCCAAAAAAATTCCGCGAACTTCTGTTTTCGTAAGCCCGGCTAGTAAAAGGCTCATCTTCACGAAGGCATAGGCCACGCCCACTAAGATCGCGCCCAAAAGCAACCGCGATATCCACGTGCCCACAACGCCGGTATTTTGTTTTGCTACCGATTCCGCGCGTCTCTTCGCAAAAAACAAACTCAGATATTCTCGCGCCGGTATCAACGATATGCGTGCCACAAAGGGCAGGACTCTCGATCGCCTTAGCAGGTCCAGAACAAAGGAATGAGGGGTGTCCACAGATTCCACTTGTTCGAATTTGAATTTTTCGGTCCATGCAATCACCGGACGCCAGATGAGTTGATCGATCAGCACGATAATTCCGATCATTACCCCGAGTCCCCAAGCGATCGCTCGCATGTCGCCTGCATTGGCGGCGGTTTGCAGATACGAACCCAGGCCCGGGAGGCGCAAATCGCGATTCCCCAAAACAAACATCTCGCAAGCCATCAGAAAAAACCAACCGCCCGCCACCGACATCATTGAATTCCATACCAGTCCAATGGCCGCGTACGGCAGTTCCATCTGCGTAAATCTCTGCCACCAACTCCAGCGATAGATCTCCGCTACCTCTCGCATTTCGCGCGGAATACTTTTCAGCGAAGAATAAAAGCTGAAGGTCATGTTCCAAACCTGCCCAGTAAAAATCAGGAGGATGGAGCCGAGTTCCACGCCCAATTGTCGGGTCGGGAATAGCGCAACCATAGCCAGCATCACGCCCGGAAGAAAACTCAACACTGGAATGGACTGCAACGTATCCAGCAGGGGAATTATGAACTTTTCGGCTTTCGCGTTGTATGCCGCGATGTATCCGTAGACCAGCGTAAATAACAAGCTGAATACATAGGCGATTGCGATGCGTAGACACGGAAAACATCGCATATTTTGGCAGCGCGCTCACCCGCAACTCGATTGCTGTTTGCGCGTTCGCCGGGGCCATCCAGTAGTGAGTCAGCGACAGCAACGCGTAAAATAGAGCGAGTCCCGCGCAAATAACCGGCAGGTCCTGCAAGATTGAAGGTACGGTCCTGGGAATGGTGCCCCAGGTTAAGACACGCGCTGATGTTTTGTTGTGCGCCATCAGTGCAAGCGTGCGGCTTCCTGGGAGTCTGCGGTTTCACCAGGCTGAATCAATCGCAGGCGGTCGCTTTCGGAGTCGTAAGTGAAAATGTCCGCATATCGGCCCCAGTTCAACGCGGTTTCGATTTGTTGCTCCACGTCATGCGCGGGCAAGCGCTCATCCAGCAAATCGCGGAAAAATTCCAGTGGCATGGTGTGGTCTGACTTACTTTCGAGCGCAGTGACGATCTGTTGCATCAGCGGCACATGCGTCAACGCTTCGCGGAACAAACGCCTTCGACTAGAAATGTCCGCCTCGGCAAAAGCGCGTCCCTGTGGAGTAATCTTCACATCGCCTTCATGTGCGGTGGCAAATCCCAGCATGACCGCCGCATCCAGAATCGGAAGCAAGATCGTCCACTTCTAGCAAAAGCGTCTCAGCCACGTGATAAAGATCCTCTTCTCCTCCGCGATCGATCAAAAGTTCCAGCAAGCCTGCTACGCCACCGGGCCGCGCGTGCGGAAGCAGCGGAATCGGTTGTTTTGCCGCGGCTGAAGGCGGCGCCAGCGTCAGCTCCGGCTTGGTCATTACTTTGTAAATGTAATCAACGTAGGGGAAAAACGCAGCGGACTTTCGGTCCCTCGGCTGTGGCAGCGCAATGCGAAAATCCGCGCGGATTCGCGCCGGATTGCGTCCAAGCACAATTACGCGGTCTGCCAGCAGCACGGCCTCCTCAATATTGTGAGTCACGATAAAAATGCTGCGCGTCGGGATTTTTTTCGCCAGCCACAGATCCATTAAGTCGCCGCGCAGGTTTTCCGCAGTAAGCACGTCCAAGGCTGAAAACGGCTCATCCATGAAAAGGACTTCCGGTTCCACGGCCAATGCCCGCGCGAAGCCTACGCGCTGTTTCATACCGCCCGACAGCTCCTTGGGATACGCGGTTTCGAAATTTTTCAAACCTACCGCATCTATAGCCTTCAGCGCCCGCGATGCCGTTCCTCATGTACCATTCCGCGCGCTAGCAATGGCGATTCCACGTTTTCCAGCACTGTGAGCCAGGGAAATAAAGCAAAACTCTGAAACACAATTGCGACGTTTGGGCTGCACGCTCCGACCGGCACTCCATGCCACAGAACTTCGCCTGAGGTCGGAGTTGCTAGGCCGGTGAGCATTCGCAATAGCGTGGATTTCCCGCTTCCGGAAGGTCCTAGCAACGCGATAATCGTATTCGGTTCCACTGATAAATCCACTGGGGCGATTACTTGAATTTCACTGCCATCCTTTTGCGTAAAACTTTTTGAAATTCCGCGCGCTTCAATAATTGGTTTCTCGTCAATTGCAATCCTTGCAGCGACTTCCTTTTCCTGCGCGGCTTCGGAGGTTTGCTCGGAGTGCGGCGCGGCTGTGGAACCTGCTTCCGCAAGCTCATCCATCAAGGAATTCCAGGCTTCTTCAGGAAGAGCATCCAGGAAATGATCGCGTTCCGCTTGGCTCATCGCCTCCACGATCGCCGCCATCTCGTGAAGCGGACGCGCGTAAAGCAGTACGTATGCATGGAAATAGGGAAGATGATTCACGATTGAGGCGGCAAGCGGAATCGGCAACCGGCGAAACAGAGCTTGCTGCTCTTCAAACCGCATAGCCATAATCAAATCAGCGGCATCGCTGGGACTTAATTCCCCAAGGAGTTCAATCGCGGACTCCCATTTTTGTTGGGAGAGAAGTTCCTGAAGTTTTGAAACCATTGGCACAGTCCTATAAACACCGAACAGCCTACTACGAATTTCCAAGGACGAAACTGCGCATTCTATTTTCGAGACGCTTTAGTTGATCGTTCTTATGTTGCTTTTTCGGTTGGAGTACCAGCAAGGACTGTACCCGGAATGTGGAAAAATTGACCGCGCGCACACTTCGGTTTGGGGCTGGTCGAAATAGACTTCTGCCCGGCCGCCCTTCGTTGCACTCGCATAGTAATAGGTCACTGAACCTAGAGCGCTGCCGGCCGTTTTACTAGACCTTTGTGCGAACGATACCCAGTCAGCGATATAAACAAACACCAGCAGCCCAACGATTACCAAAGTGATCCGGTTTACGCTCATATGGCCACGATCCAGCGCATCATTCTATAGTTTATTGCAGAAGAAAAGGCTGGAATCCACTGCACGCGATTGCGCTGGGCCCCGACCTGATCATCCTCGATATAAACATACCTGTACTCAACGGAGTTGCAGCCGTGCGGCGCATATTACGTGAATGTCCGAAAATGCGGATACTCGTTTTCAGCGTTCACGAATCGGACCAGACCATCCGCGAGATTCTTTCGTCGGGCGCGCACGGGTATTTATCCAAAGCGAAAGCTGGAGAGAAATTAGTGCAAGTAGTGAAACTTCTTCTGAGCGGCAAAACTTTCTATCCTGAAAAAGCTGCCGCAAGTTGGTTGAGCTTCCATCTTCTTCCCATCCGGTACGTCGCCGACGTAGAACCTGGCTGCAAGTGTCCAGAAATGGCGAGGTTAGTGGAAAGTTAAACTACAGCAACTCTGCTTCAGCTCTACAGGCTTCCGGGCATGGCGAATTTCTTCCCAAGGACCCTATAGTACGCCGCCGTCCAGAATGGCGCCTGCTTTTAGCCATTTGCGCCGATTGGCATCGAAACTAAATGGAATCGCACGAAGGAGAAAAGCTCCATGCTCAGGACCATTCTAATTGTAATCATCGTTTTATTGCATTGCTGCTCGGATCACTGCCTACTTGGCCCTACAGCGCGGGCTGGGGCTACTATCCGAGTGGTGGCCTCGGACTTATCCTCATCATCCTAGTGATCCTTATACTCGCAGACCGTTTGTAACCCTTAAACGTCGCTTGCGCACAGGAGCATTGACGTGCCCGGTCTCTGGCGTTAGTCTCGCTGCAGACCGAGCACGGTGCTCCAACCCCTTTTGGGAGTGATGTATGCCCAGTTCAACTTGGAAAGGCTATCTGACGTTTGGCCTCATCTCCATCCCTATTCGGCTTTCACCTGCTGCGCGCACAGAGCGAGTCAGCTTCAATCAGCTGCATAAAGTGTGCCACACGCGCCTGAAGCAGCCTTTGTTCTGCCCAACGTGTGATCGAATGGTGGAGCGTTCGGAAGTAGAAAAGGGCTACGAGTACGAAAAGGGGCAATATCTACTGTTCTCTCAGGAAGAGCTGGACGAAGTCGAGCCGGAAACCGCGCGAACCATGGATATTCTCGAATTCGTCAAGCTCGACGAAATCGATCCCGTCTATTTCGACGCGTCCTATTACGTAATCCCGGACGAGCCAGGACAAAGGGCCCACCAGCTTCTAATGGAAGCTATGGAGAAATCAGGATACGCGGGGATTGCGAAAATCGCGATGCACAATCGCGAATACATTGTGATCATTCGCCCGCGTGAGCGTGGCCTCACGCTCCACACCATGTTTTATAACAATGAGATCCGTCCTGCCGCTGAATACGGTCATACCGACAAAGCTCAGATTAAAGAACAGGAACGCACACTCGCAGAGCAGCTCATAGAAAGTCTGGCAGCCCCTTTTGAACCCGGGAAATACCAGGATACTTACCAGAATAGTTTGCAGGAGTTAATTGATGCCAAGGCCAGCGGACGGAAAATCTCCGTTGTGCCACATGCAGCTTCCAAGACGCCGGTAATAGATTTAATGGAAGCTCTGAAGAAGAGCCTCGCGAACAAGACAGCCGTGGCGGGGGAAAAGACACCCACAGTTGTTCGCGCGCCGAAAACAGACAGAAAGCAGGGAAGAAAGGCCGGATGACCTGCCTTATTCTCCGTTAATCTGTACCACAGATTGCAGCAGCCTTGCCGTTTGAAGGCCACAGTTGCGTAGAATATTTCTGTAGACCCCTCCCAGCCGGTCGGTTTGGACTCCCTATGCCAAGCGCCTTACCTGACACAGCTAAAAGAAATCCCACGCGGTACAACATCGAAGCCATCGCGAAACTGGAAAAGGACGCGTTGGAGCGCCGAACCACAGCCGAACGTATAAGCGAAGGCATCGCGAGATTTATTGGCAGCGTAGCTTTCTTGTTATTGCAAATTCTTCTGGTGCTGGCTTGGGGCGCGATCAACTTGAATCTTATTCCTAGCGTAAAGCCTTTCGATCCGTTCCCGTTTGGCATCCTGGCTCTGGTTATCTCCTCAGAGAGCGTTGTGCTCACGATATTTGTGCTAATCAGCCAGAATCGTATGACGCGCCAAGCCGAAAGGCGCTCTCACCTGGATCTTCAGGTCAGCATGCTCGCGGAGCAGGAACTTACGACCATGCTGGAGATGCAGCAGAAAATCTGTCAACACATAGGCGTAGATGTAGCTGCGTCGAAGCAGGAGCTACAGGGTTTCGCTAATGCCACTGATGTCCACAAGTTGGCCACTGAATTAGAGGACAAACTTCCTGAATAGTAGTCTCCCCTAGACTCGTACTACGGGAATCTGTTTTTCCTTCTAATGACTTCACCTTATGGCCCGCTTTCGGGCTGCTAGGTATGCTTCTTGCTCGGTCTGGCCCCGTTGAAATTGTGGTGTCCGCGCTTGGATTAAGCGGCGCATCCGGACGCGGAAAAATTTCGAAAGGTAATTCAACTTTTACAAGGAGACTCATAATGGAACACAAAGCTTTAAAGGAACTGTTCGTTGACGAATTGAAAGACCTCTATAGCGCCGAAAATCAGCTAATCAAGACTCTACCGAAAATGGCCAAGGCTGCCACCTCAGACGACCTTCGCGCCGGATTCGAACACCACTTGGAACAAACGAAAGAGCATGCTCGCCGCATCGAGGAAATTTGCAACGAGCTCGGCGAAAAGCCGACCGGCAAGAAGTGCGCCGGCATGGAAGGACTCATCGAAGAAGGCAAGGAAATGATGGACGAGTTCGAAGACGATGTGTTGGACGCAGCCATGATTTCTGCCGCCCAGCGCGTTGAGCACTACGAAATCGCGGCCTACGGCACAGTTCGCACCTATGCTGAGCTTCTCGGCCACGATCGAGCCGTCGAACTTCTCGAACAAACTCTGGAAGAAGAGAAGGAAACGGACCAGAAGTTGACCGAGCTCGCAGGCACCATCAACGTCGAGGCCATAAACGCTGAGGGTTCCGACGAAGATGAAGAAGACGCGTCAACGCCCGCAAACAGAAATCCAAAGCTGCGCGCGCTTAATTAGATTGACCTGGTTGGCGGGAAGTTTCGCTAAAGGCAATTCATATCGAAGCTTTCCGCCGCCATCATTTTTCACGTTCCAAACTCCGCTGTCACCGAATGCCCGTTTTATGCGATCCTTTTTGAGTCCCTCTCAGTCTCAGAACATCCAACAGGTAAGAGTACTTCAATAGTATGGAGCGACATCGAGTAGTTATTCTCGGCGGCGGTTTCGGCGGGCTTAGCGCTGCGCACACGCTGAAAAACGCTCCGGTAGAAGTCACTCTCCTCGATCGCTGCAATTACCATCTTTTTCAACCTCTTCTGTATCAGGTGGCCACAGGTTCTCTTTCCCCGGCGAATATCGCTGCTCCGCTGCGGCAAATTCTGCGCCGCCAGAAAAATACAAAAGTCTTACTCGCGGAAGCTGTGGACATAGAGGCCTCCAATCGCCGTGTTATCTTGAGCGATGGCGAGGTGCCGTACGACACTTTGATAGTCGCCACCGGGTCTACGCACCAATATTTCGGCCATGACGAATGGGAAAAGTTTGCTCCTGGTCTGAAAACGGTGGAAGACGCCACTGCCATGCGTCGTCGCATTCTTCTCGCTTTCGAAGCCGCCGAACGCGAACCGGACCCTGCGAAGCTGAAAGCTTGGATGACCTTCGTAATTGTAGGCGGCGGCCCTACCGGCGCTGAATTAGCAGGAGCGCTGGGCGAAATTGCGCATGACACGCTGACACACGATTTCCGCGATATCGATCCTTCAAAAACGCAGATCATTTTGGTCGAAGGAACTGATCGCGCCCTCCCCACCTACCCGCCCAAACTTTCGGAAGCTGCGCGCAAAATGCTGGTGCGTTTGGGAGTAACGGTTCGTACCGGCGCAATGGTCACGGACGTTAAAGCCGATTCCGTGACTATTCGCGAGGGCGATCGCACCGAGTCAATAGCTACTCGCACAGTTCTCTGGGCCGCTGGCGTTCTAGCTTCTCCTCTGGGCGTTATTCTGTCTAAAAAAGCGGGAGCATCGGTTGATAAATTCGGCCGTGTGCTCGTAAATCCGGATTTGAGCGTTTCCGGCCATCCGGAAATTTTTGTCATAGGCGACCTCGCTAATTTCAGCCATCAAACCGGCAAACCGCTCCCGGGCGTGGCTCAACCGGCCATTCAGCAAGGCAACTACGTCGGAAAAGTGATTCGGGCACGCCTGCAGAACAGGAAGTTCCCGCCGTTTCACTACTTCGATAAGGGAAATCTGGCAACGATCGGTCGAGGCGCGGCCGTGGCGGATTTAAACCGGCTGCAAATTTCGGGGTTGCCTGCGTGGCTGATTTGGATATTCATCCATCTGCTGTACATCGTACAGTTTCAAAACCGTCTGCTGGTCTTGCTTCAATGGGCTTGGCTTTACATTACGTTCGATCGCTCCGCGCGTTTAATCACCGGTGAAAATCCGCTCCCTCTCGATCTGTGAATCGTTGTCAGACCGTAGGATCGTTGGCAGCTCCTAGTCGTCCGGATTTAATCGCTTTCACCAGAGCTTCATGATCGCGCTCGGTCTGCTCTGCGTAGGTAATCGCAAATTTTGCGATGGCGCGGTCGAGTGTGTCTTTCTTTCCGGCATATCCTCCAATCTGCGCCGCGTCTCCAGTACGCGCGTGTCCTCGCGCCAGAACCCATCCGCAAACTTCCACATATTCCTGCCAGTTTGTCTTCGTCATCTGTTCTAGCGGAACGGACATCTTCATGTCGCGAAGTTGCCTAAAATAATAGTCGTGGCCTTCATCATCGCGCGTCCAGCCCAGGAACACATCGCTGGCCGATTGCAGCATGCGTTGCCCGGTTACCACTCGCTCGCCCTGATTCAAATACCGGCTCTTCGCGGTGTAAGGCTGCAGCACTGAAGCATGCGCTTCTTTGAATTGGAGAAATAAGGGATCGTTCTTTCCCGCCATCATCAGCACTACAGCGCAACGTGTTCCCACGCTACCTACTCCCACTACTTTGCGCGCTATATCGATGATTTTGTAGCGGTCCAGAATCACGCGGCGCTCTTCGGGCAGGGTCAGCCGGTACCGGTGAAACATATCGCGGACATGTTTGCTGGCTTTGCCGTAATTGCGCGGGTGATACATCAAGGGCGGCTTATCGATAATTCGTATATGACCTTTTTCTACATCCGTGATCCGTGGAAAAATGTTTTCGGCCGTTTGCAGACGCGCCTGTTGCTCGATTTGTTCCCAACGTTTTTTGTCGCGCGCCGTCTTTGCTTCAGTACACGAAAATCTCAGCATCAATGTGCGAGTACCATGCATCGATCGCGCGCATCCGCGCATACGCGCGCATATGCTTGCGATAAGAGGCCACCATTTGGCGTACAGTGTCGGCGCACTGACGGCTGCTCTCGCCTCTGTCGCCCGCAGCGAGGACAATACTCGCTGCCAGCCGTTTTAAATCCCATTCCCACGGAGCTGGAAGCGTCTCATCAAAATCATTGATATCGAAAACAAGCCTGCGCTCGGGAGAGCCGAAGCCCCCAAAATTTAGCACATGGCAATCACCGCAGGTCTGCACACGAATACCTGTCGTGGGTGTTCGCGCCAGGTCAAATGCCATCAACGCTGCTGCGCCGCGGAAAAATCCAAATGGCGAACACCGCATCCGCGCATAGCGAATCGGCAAAAGCTCCGGCAGTCGGCCCCGGTCCGACTCTTTCAATAGCTCTATCGGGTCTGGGCGATTCGGTGCAGCTTTCCATTTCGCATGCGAGGTTCGCGGAACTCTTTCACGCAAGGCTCTGCCTGACGCCATGCGCTGCTTTACAGTCGGACCGAGTAAGCTCGAGTCGCCTCGCGCGCTCGCCGCATTCTTTCTTCGTTCGGATTTTGTTTTGATGTGGTTAGAGTTTTTCACGGACTCCTGCCACCAGTTGATTGCTTATCAGCGGTCGCCGTTCAGGCCATCCTAGAAGGCGAGCGCAATTCTCCGCTTGAACCTGCACGCGCGTCAAGGTTAGCCGCGGCTTCTGAATTTCTAAGGAGTAAGGAAAGAGTGCTCAGAACTCGAAAGATCAGAGGACTAAGAAGAGATGATAACTGGCAAACCCCAGCGCAGCGCCAATCGCTGAACCGGCTAATACATCGCTGAGGAAATGCATACCCAGGATGATCCGTGACGAGGCGATTAGAAATGCTACGGTTAGCAAAGGGGCTTGTAGGTCAGGATAAAAAAGTCCGATCGACAGCGCTACCGCAAACGCTGTGATGCAATGTCCGGAAGGAAAAGAATATTTGTCCGGCGGCAGGATCGAAGCCCAACAGTGCGGTTCGATTTCGCAAGGGCGCTGGCGGCGGTTGAATCGTTTGATCGTGCGGAAGAGAAAGATTCCGATTGCCGCAGCCGACGCCCCGGCGCCCAGTGCCAGAAAACGTCGATCACCGCCATACAGCACTAAAATCAAACCCAACGCATACCACAGCCAACCGTCTCCCATCCGTGTGGTCACAATCATGAAGATGCGAAACCAGCGGGGCGCCCGCCATCGATGCACTCGGCGCATCAGGCGGTGATCGTTCGATTGGATCTGGTTCCAGACTGCCTTGGCTACGGTCATATAAACTCCTCCGTTGCGGGTTGTGACGCCGGTAACCAACGGGATTTTTTGTGCACTTCTGATTCGCCGAGAATTTCTTTCGCCCAGGAACGTCCGAATCTCTTCTCGTAGTAATAGTTCAAATAGGTGATCCCGGGGATCAGGACGGCCAAGGGAGCCAACAAGGCGGTCCACGATTTCTCACGCATCATTTCTCCGGCGATTAGAAACACGTCGCGAGTGAGCTTTCGAAAACTGCCGGATTCTCCGGCCACGCGTCCGATCCCGTTGCGCAGCCCAGCGAAGAACTCCTCTTTGTCCCGTGCGCCAGGCACCTCGGTGTAAGCTGTTCCAGCAGACGGCAGGGCATGCGCGTCGCTTCCACCAATCGAAATTTTGTTCCAGCGTCTCGCCAGTTGCGCAGCGTATTGATTCGCACTTTCGAGCATCAGGCTGTTGCGCGCTTCCACTGCCGGAAAATATTCCTGGAACCATTCGAAGTCCTCCGCCTCGCGCTTTCCCGTGACGCTTGAAAAGACGTGATTGATGCTGAAGAAAATTCTTCGCTCGGTCAGATACATCAGCAGCGAAACCAAATCGCCGCGTCTTCGCAGAAGTTGGTTATGTTGCCTCTCGCTCACGTCGTAAACGCCGAGGTGAGCCTCAGTCCCGCTGGGCATCTTGCAGGTGAGTTCCGAGCTCACAAAGAAATCCGGCAAGTGGCATAATTTCTCGGAGCCCTCTATCGAGTCGTGGTCCGTAAAGGTGAACAAATTCATTCCGCGGCGGCCTAGTTGCGCATACAACTCTCCCGGATCGCTGTAACACTCACGGCAGAAATTTTTGACAAAGGGGGTGGTACAGGCTCCGGAAAAGTATGAATGGACGTGAAGATCGCACTTCACAACGACAAGAGTAGAAGATGGACTTTACGGGCATGTGACATTCCCGCTAATCTTATGATAATTAAGCCGTTTAACTCTTTGGACACCCATCGTGGAACTTTAACATTCCAGTAGCAAAATGCAGCAAGTCGAATGGAAGACTAGCCGGATGGAGCGAATTGAGTTGTGCTTTTTCGATGCTGGTGGAGGCCACCGCGCCGCAGCCACAGCACTTGAAATGTCCATCCGGTCCCAGGGTCTCTCGTGGGATGTTCGGCTGACCAACCTACAAGAGCTACTCGATGAACTGGATATCCTGAAGAAATCCACGGGGATACGCATCCAGGATTGCTACAACAATATGTTGCGAACCGGCTGGACCCTCGGTAGTCCTCAGCTCATGCGTGTGCTTCAACTGACAATCCGTGTGTATCATTCTGCGACACTGCGGTTGATGGAGCGTCACTGGAAGGAGACCAATCCAAACATGGTGGTCTCCTTCGTTCCACATTTTAATCGCGCGCTGTACGAGAGTTTTCATCGCGCATTTCCGGGACGTCCATTCGTGACGGTGTTAACTGATGTAGCCGACTATCCCGAACATTTTTGGATCGAACGCGATCAAGAGCAATATTTTGTGTGCGGGTCTGAGCGAGCCGTCGCGCAGGCGCATGAGCGCGGCCACTCCGACGATCGCATCTTTCGCGCGTCCGGAATGATTCTCCATCCGCGATTTTACGAACAGCCTGTCGAAGATCGCATTGAAGAGCGCAAGCATCTGGGACTGCGCCCCGATCTACCCACGGGTTTAATTCTCTTCGGTGGACACGGCTCGAAGGAAATACTAAAAATCGCAGACCGGCTGAATCGCACGGCGCTCCACCTTCAGTTGATCATCATCTGCGGGAAAAATGAAAAACTTGCCGCCGCTCTGCGCGTCAGAAAATTTCGTTTTCCGATTTTTATCGAAGGCTTCACCAGCCGCGTAAATTACTACATGCAGCTCGCCGACTTTTTTATTGGTAAACCCGGTCCCGGCAGTCTAAGCGAAGCCTTGGCTATGCATCTTCCCGTGATTGTCGAACGAAATGCGTGGACGCTCCCACAAGAGCGTTACAACGCGGATTGGGTGCTCGAAAAAGAAGTCGGCATCGTGCTTCCCAATTTTCGAAATATCGATAAAGCGGTTGCGCTCCTGATCGAACCGGAAACCTTGGCTCGTTATCGCAGAAACGCAGCGGCAATGAAAAACCAAGCCGTTTTCGAGATTCCCAATTTTCTCAAGAGAATTGTCGAACAAAGCTCCGCGGCTACTGGCCCGCAGGCTTCGCCTGCAATTCTGGTTGCGGAATAACTTTCTTCACGTTCAGCCGCCTTAGTAAAAATAAGAAAACGGGGCACCCGCTCGACCGCAATCGCGCAATATGGCAACATAGAGATTCGGCAAACTAAACCCAAGGAGTGGAAATCATGGCCAAGGCTACATTCGCAGCGGGATGCTTTTGGGGTGTCGAAGATGCGTTCCGTCAGGTTCCCGGCGTCACATCCGTCACCGTCGGTTACACCGGTGGAACAATGAAGAATCCTACCTACAAAGACGTTTGTGGCGGGCGCACCGGCCATGCCGAAGCGGTGCAAGTGGAATTCGATCCCGCGCGAGTTTCTTACCTCGAGCTTCTCGCTGTGTTCTGGAAGAGTCACGACCCCACCACTCTCAACCGCCAGGGGCCGGATGTTGGCTCGCAATATCGCTCGGCTATATTTTTTCACGATCCGCAGCAGGAAGCAGCCGCCCGGGCTTCAAAGGATGTACTCACTAAAGAAGGAGTGTTTAAGAGGCCGATCGTGACCGAGATCACTCCGGCTTCGGAGTTTTATCGGGCCGAGGAATACCACCAGCAGTACTTCGAAAAGCAGGGAATTAAATCCTGTCACATACAATAAAGAAGGACCGCACCAAGACGCTGGCTTCGAATCTTCACAAGCCCACTTCATTAGTTCTCTCGGGAAGGTAGCAAATCTAGAGGCGTATTCGTTGGTAGCGATACCGGGACTCGAACCCGGATTTGAGCCTTGAGAGGGCTCCGTCCTAACCTTTAGACGATATCGCCACGGATGGAATCGCAATTTTCGCATGACTGGAGTGCTCCTGCAAGTAAACGCTAGTCGTTGAATCATGCGACTGTTGTTCTCCTCCCCGCTGAATCCCCACGAATCGATCCTTGTAAGTGGATAGAGATAGCTGGAAAAAGTATGTAACGCACAATTAACATTCCTGTCACAGACCATTCAAATAGGACGAATAAGGTTCATGCGCCAGTGGGTGCTGTGTTCTTGTAAACGATTGCCCAGATATTATTTTCGCCCACACAGCGCGTTTGATAGAGACAGCAATTATCGGACTATGTTCGCTGGGAAGGCGAAACCAAGATCCAACAAAGGGACGGTTTCGCGCGTTTGGGTCACAACCTAGTCTTGAAATTCGGTAGTCGGATCACCCTTCGGCAATCCAAAAACGGACTGGAAGTCAAAAACTAAGGAGGAAGGAATGCGAGTATTTGTAACGTGGCTTTTAGCGCTCGGCCTGATTGTATCGCCGACGATGGCAGGAACTGACAAACCGGGAGACGGCAAGGATACAACTACATCTAAAGCCACCGACACTTCCGCCACTACAGTAAAAGACAAGACTGCAGACGCGACCGCGAACGCGGCGAACTCGTCAAAAACAAACGCAACACCTGCGGCGCCTTCCAGTCTGGAAAATGAAATTCAGCAACTCCGCGAGCTCATCGAATCTCAATCCAAACTGTTGCAAGCCCAGAGCGAGCAACTGAAAGAACAACAGCACAGAATGCAATTGCTGGAAAGCGAAGTCAGTTCGAGTTCCAGCTCGAGTAATTCTTCTGATGCTTTTGCCGCTTCTGTAAATGGCTCCGCACCAGACAGCCACACGGCCGGTGTCGCTTCCGTGCCGTTGGCTGGCGTCCCAACAGCAAGTGGGAGGGTTGAAGGTCAGGCCGGTGGTGAATCGCCGATGGCTATTCACTTCAAGGGCATCACCATTACTCCCGGCGGTTTCCTGGCGGCTGAAACAGTTTTCCGCAATAAGGCAATCGGGGCGGATATCAACACTCCGATGAACAGCGTTCCGTTCCCGGGAAATTCAGGAAGCCAGACAACGGAATTCAACGCCAGCGCTCGCCAGTCGCGTCTCAGTATGCTAGCGGAAGGCAGACTCGCCACCGTGAAACTCAGTGGCTACGTCGAGACTGACTTCCTCTCCTCAGCGATTACTTCGAATGACAATGAGAGCAATAGCTACTCCCTCCGCCTTCGTCAAGGGTGGGGCCAGGCCAAGTTTGATGATGGCTGGACTATTACCGGCGGTCAGATGTGGAGTCTAATCACCGAAACGAAGAAGGCTGTGGATAACCGCACGGAAGCGACGCCCCTCACTATCGACCCACAGTATACGGTCGGTTTTAGTTGGGCACGGCAATACGGATTCCGTGTAGCTAAGACTTTCGCAGATAAATTCACTTTGGCTGCTGCGGTGGAAGAATCAGCAATCACCGCGACGGTTCATGGAAACCCGACAATCACTACTCTAAGCTCGACCAACTCAGTCTTAGGTGGGGGCTCGGTCGGAGGCGTACCTGATTCTCCGGTGACCACGTCGACCTTGACCGAGTCAACATTTAACAATTTCTTGATCGGCGCTCCGGGCTTGAGCAGCGGACTTTACAATCCAACCGGCACCTATGCTTACAACAAGACTCCGGACTTTGTGTTTAAGGCTGCCTTGGATCCGGGCTGGGGACACTACGAACTCTTCGGATTGGTTTCGACTTTCCGGGATCGGGTCTTTCCTTGCTACTACGCCAACGGTGGATTTACCTTCCCAACATCTTCCTGGTGAAGACCCGGGAATCTACCGGCTGCGATCCCAGCCACAACATGCGCGCTTACCGGTTCCACCAACCCCGCCTCGGCGGCCTTTAACAACGGTAGAACCGGCGGTGGCATTGGCGCAAACGCTCGCGTGCCGCTGTTTAACAAGAAGCTCGATGCCGGTGTCCACTTCCTCGGTGGAAGCGGAATCGGTCGATACGGTACAGCTGGCTTGCCGGATTCAACCGTTCGTCCGGACGGGACACTTGCCCTGCTCAGAAGCTATCAGGCACTTGGCACGCTTGAGTTTCATCCCACACCGAAGTTGGATATTTACATGAACGCCGGCGGAGAATATGCCAGCCGAGCGTCGTACGCCTTCCACAACCTCGTAACCGGCAAGGGTGGCACCGCAGGTTACGGTTCTCCAGCGTTCCGAAATGATGGGTGCTCCGTCGAAACGCTGCCTATCGCGGCGCCAGGCGGAACCATCAATACAACCAGCGTGCTCGGATCCAATGGATTTATTCCTGGTGCGCTCTCGAATTGCGCTGGGGATACCCGGGTCATCATCGAAGGCACGATAGGATTCTGGTATCGCGTTTACAATGGAGAAAAGGGCCGCATCCAGTGGGGTCCGCAGTATTCTTACATAACCAAAAATGCTTGGTCCGGCGCCAGCGGCACCTCCGGCGTTTCCTCAAACCCACACGGAATCGACAATATGATCTTCACGTCGTTCCGTTATTACTTGCCTTAGAATCAAAAAAGCGCGGGAGGTGGAAGCCCGCCTTCCCGCGCTTTTTTCATTTCCATCTCACCTGCGTCGATCATTCTCTCTTCGAGCGCAGCCACGCCTTCGAAAAAGACTAAGAGCAAAGATATTTGCGAAAGTATGCAAAGTCTTTCTCTCACTCGTCTCTTGGAATCTCGCTCGCAGGAGAAGCTCTGATCTTTCAAACACCGATTACCGCAGTAAACCATTCCATTTCAGGTATTTAGAATAGCCCAGCGGCAAATCTTTCCTGCATCTCAAGAAACCATTTCACTGGCAACCTGCGTGCAATGTAACACAAAAGTCTACTAAACCTATAGACATTATGGGCGTAATGGACTTACTGGGCTTTAACGCCGAGGCACATGAACATTAGGCCGGATTTCGTGGCGCAACTTGATTTGTCTTGCGAAGAGCAAGATCTAATCCTCGATTTGCTGGAGGCCCTGCGAACGATCCGTTACGGCTCAATTGCTCTGACCATTCATGA
This sequence comes from uncultured Acidobacteriota bacterium, assembly GCA_963731535.1. Taxonomy (GTDB): domain Bacteria; phylum Acidobacteriota; class Terriglobia; order Acidiferrales; family UBA7541; genus Palsa-295. Next base: position 207,024 of record CAVSWI010000018.1, read on the forward strand.
CGGCAAACTTATCGAAATTCAAAAGACCGAAAAAATTCGCCGCAAAGCTTGAATAGCAAAAATATTTTCATCCCGACCCCTTTCCCGGGGAGGTGACGGCTCGATTTCGGCCAGCTGACCAGTCTTCTGGAAGTTGCAGCCAAAAAATAGAGGAGAATCTTGATGTCAAAAACAAGAACGGCGGTTACTGCCGCCATACTGTTGTTGATGTTCTTGGCGTTCCCGAACACTCAATCTGCGTGGGCGGGCGACGACAAAGCAGCAGGTGACAAAGCTACAGACACAGCAAAGAAAGATAGCGACACTCCCAAAAAAGACGGCGACAAAGCACCCTCCTCAACGGAGGTTTCCAAGGCGACACCCGCAGCTGTTTCAGCGGTTGAAGGCGAAATTCAACAGCTCAGGGAAGCGCTCAGCGAACAGCAGGCGCTTCTTCAAACGCAACAAGCCAGAATTGCACAGCTTGAAAATCAATTGCACGTCGGGCAAGGACAGCCTGTAGCACTGGCAGCCGCTCCTACATCTGCTCCCATCTCAATTGCCGGATCAGCTTCCGTTACGCCGACTGAAGTATCTTCAAGCTCGGCGCAACCTATCTCTGCCGCAATGGCTCAGCCAAATCCGCCACAGTCGGGCGGTACGCAGAAACCCGGCGAGCAGCTACCTTCCCCGTTGTCCTGGAAAATCGGCGCCGCTGAATTCACCCCGGGAGGTTGGGCAGACATTATGGGAATTTTCCGCAGCAGCGATATCGGCAGCGGAACCGGAACAACTTTCGGATCCATCCCGTTCAACAACCAGGAACCCCAAGCGGCTTTGACTGAATTCCGCGCCACGGCCCAGACATCACGTTTGTCGCTGAAAGTCGAGGCAAACGTCAACGACTCAACAAGCGTTTTGGGCTATGTGGAATCCGATTTCAACGGCTACCAACCACCCAACGCATACACCAGCACAAATAGCGGCACTTTCCGTCTGCGTTTGGCCTTCGCTGATATTAAGCATAACAACTGGGAAGTTATTGGAGGGCAGACTTGGTCGCTATTGACTCCGAACCGCGTGGGTCTTTCGGCTATGCCGGCGGATGTCTTCACTGGGTACCGCTTGGATACGAATTACCTTGCCGGACTGGTGTATTCACGTCAGGCCGGCTTTCCGCGTCATCTATCATCCGACTGATTGGTGGTCCATCGCCCTGTCTCTTGAAAATCCACAACAGTACGCACCTACCTCCGTCGTTTTTCCGAGCACATTTTTCTCAGGACAGTTCGACAACGGCAGTGGCGCGTCCAACGGAACAGCTGCAGCGTCCAACCCGCGATTCCCAATCTGCATCCTGACGTGATCGTCAAGAGTGCATTCGATTGGAAGCTCGGTGAGCACGCGTTGCATCTAGAAGCGGCCGGGCTGATTCGTAGTTTCAAGGTGTTTAACAATCTTGCAACACCTTCTGATACGAACTCCATTACGGAAGGCTCCGGTTCGCTCAATGCGAACTTTGAGGCGCTTCCATAACTTCCGATTGATCGCCAACACGCTTTACGGTGCCGGCAACGGCCGCTACATCGGAGCTCTCGGCCCGGATGCCATCGTCAAGGCCGACGGGGAACTTTCACCCATTCATTCCGGGTCGGGAGTCGCTGGATTCGAATATCAGGTCACGCCACGCTTTGAGTTTGACGCTTACTACAGCGGTGCGTACTTCCAGCGTAACTTCGGCGGCGCTGTCGCCACGACCGCGACACCGGCTCCTTCTTGTCTTGGTGTGTCCGGGTTCTTCTGTACCGGTTTTGGATTCCCGGGCTCGGCCAACACCAACAACAAATCGTTTCAGGAAGCCACCTTTGGGATTACCAAGACGATCTGGGGAACTCCGAACCACGGGAAGCTGCAATTCATCACGCAGTCTTCCTGGGTGGAGCGTACGCCCTGGTCCGTGTCGGGTTCCGCTCCCAGAAACGCCCATGCATTTCTCCAATACATAGATCTTCGCTACGTCCTTCCCTAGCGCACGCGGGAAAACGTGAGTCGAAGACGCGGACGCCCATTGCATCGGGCGTCCCGTATTTTTTTGTGCCTGTTGCTTTCAATTCCGGGCCCGGACATAATTGGGGAGTAAGCACCCTAAGCAGTGTGTCTCTGGAGGTAGGGTTGCTCAGCCGATGAGAAGCAAGTTAGTCAAACTCAGCCTCTTAAACATTTCAATCGTTCTTCTATTATTTGCGGTAGCGGGGCTATCGACGCTTGCCAAAAATAGCCAGTATTTTCCCAAATCAAATCCAACGCACTATGTAAATATTGCAACCAAGATGAAGGCGGCTCCGTCTCGTGTTGTTGTTCAGCGCGACCGCCTGTCTCCGGTTGCAAAAGTACTGCCGCCAAAATCTGAAATTCTTAACCGGCACGCCGCAAAAGAAGAACCGGATCTACCCTTTCCCTCGGTGGGGGTCACGGTTTCTATGCAGCATCGCTCCCCTCCATCCCCATTCTGTTAGAAGAAGTACATTCGCTTCTAAAACCAAACCAAATTGTTAAGTTACCCCGGGTGCCTTTAGGCTAAGTTCATCGTGGGCTTTTTCTGCGAGAGGAGTTGCCATGAATCCGGAACCTCTTTCTCCCGAACTGCTGGGCGAGTTCCGCAAGCTGAGCACATGTGTGGTTGCAAGCGCGATTGAAACATTCGATGTCCGTTTGCGAAACACGGGGTTTGCAAACTCCAGCGTTCGTTCTATGTTTCCAGACTTTTCGCCGTTAGTCGGCTACGCGGCTACGGCAAGAATTCTAACGGTTGATCCGCCGATGGAAGGGCACAGTTATTACGCCCGGCCTGACTGGTCGGAGTACATCCGCACGATTCCCGAACCTCGGGTCATAGTCATCCAGGATACGGATTCCCACCCGGGCTTGGGAGCCTTCATAGGCGAGGTTCACGCGAACATCCTGCTCGCTCTGGGATGCGCTGGTCTCGTAACGAACGGCGCCGTACGCGATCTTCCTGCAGTGCATGCCACTGGATTTCAAATGTTTGCTGGCAATGTATCGGTGTCACATGGTTACGCCCACGTTTTTGATTTCGGAGGCAGTGTCGAGCTGGGAGGACTAAAAATCAACCCGGGCGACTTGATTCAAGGAGACCTGCACGGGGTTCAAACCATTCCACGTGAGATTGCCGCACGGGTCGCTTCAACCGCGCACGACATCTTACTGAAGAGGAAGGCCCTTATCGAACTATGCCACTCCAAGGATTTCACGGTCGCAAAACTAATCGAAACAGCGCGGAACATGGAGTCTAACTCGACGAAGTCCCCAAACAAATGAACCTTCAAATATCTACGAGTGACGAAATGAAAAAAAATGAAAGACGTTTTCGCGCGGCGCTACTGGTTGCCGCAGGATTGTTCGGCGTGCTGGTATCCGGTTGCGGCGGCGACCGTAAAGCGGAAGCCGAAGATGCTGCGCACGCTCCTACCGCTCCCGTGGTGAAAGTTGTTCGCCGCGATCTGAATAACGAGCTTGAGATCGCTTCCGAGTTCCAGCCCCTGCAGGAAATTGAAGTCTACGCAAAGGTTTCCGGCTATATCAAAAAGCTCTATGTGGATTGGGGCACCCACGTCAAGGAAGGCCAAATTCTCGCCGAGCTCGAAATCCCCGAACTACAACAACAGTTGCAACAGGATGAAGCGAGCGCCCGCCGCAGCGATCAGGATCTTTCGCGCGCCCGCGAAGAGCTCAATCGAGCCCAATCCGCTTACAACGTCGCGCACATTACTTACACGCGACTTGCCGATGTACAGAAGTCGCGGCCCGAGTTGGTAGCACAGGAAGAGATTGACACTGCGCAAGGCAAAGATTTGGAAGCCAACGCCGGCGTTTCTTCCGCGAAAGACGCGGTTTCCGCTGCCGAACAGGGACTGCTGGCGGCCAAGGCCGCGCTGGGAAAAGATCAAGCGCTGTTTGCGTACGCACGCATCATCGCGCCGTTCGATGGCGTGGTCACTCAGATCTACGCTTACACCGGTGCCTTGCTTCCCGCCGGCACTTCCTCCAATAAGGGCGACCTCGCACTGTGTCAGCTTTCACAGAACAATACTTTGCGTCTCGTAATTCCACTGCCGGAAAGGGCCGTCCCCGATGTTCATGTGGGAGATACCGTGGACATCAGCGTGTCCGGCGTCAAAGATACTTTCACCGGAAAAATTGTGCGATTGTCCGGGCAGATTGAGACCCAAACCCGCACCATGCATACCGAGGTTCAAGTTCCCAATCCTGATTACCGCCTGGTTCCCGGAATGTACGCATCCGTTAAGATACCGCTTCGGTCCGCCTCGCAAGCTCTGTGCCTCCCGGTACAAGCCCTTCAATCTTCGGGCAACGGCCAAGGCACCGCGCTCGTTGTAAATTCTTCAAATCGTGTCGAAAAACGAGAAGTCAAACTGGGCATTGAGACCGCCACTCAGGCGGAGGTTTTGTCCGGTCTTAGTGAAAACGAACTGGTCATTTTTGGAGAACAAAGCCAATACAAGGTGGGCCAACTCGTGTCACCCCAAATTGTCACTGCTCCCGCAGGGACGGACTAAGGGATATCCATGCCAACTTTTTCTCTTCGCCACCCATACTTCATTATTGTTCTTTGCCTCTTTGTTTGTGTGCTGGGCCTTACTGCTTTGGTTCAAATGCCCGTGGATATGTTCCCCCCTATCGACATTCCCGTGGTGCTGGTGGCTACGTTTTACAACGGCATGCCTCCCGAGCAAATTGAAGCCGACATTACCGACACGTTCGAGCGCTTCTTCACCCTCGGCAGCGGTATCGACCACATGGAATCGCGGTCAATGGCGGGTGTCAGCCTGATCAAGATTTACTTCCAGCCTGGCACAGACGCCAACGCAGACGTAACTGAAATTTCAAATCTCGCCATGGCCGATCTGCGCCGCTTGCCCCAAGGCACTCTTCCGCCAGTAGTGATGAAGGTCGATGCTTCGAGTCTTCCGGTGTGCTTATTGACGGCGGAAGGTCAGGGATTGAGCGAAACGCAGCTTCACGATTATATGCAGTTCTCCGTTCGCAATCAGATCGCAAACGTTCCAGGTGCTACCGTTCCACAACCTTACGGCGGACGCTATCGGCAAATCATGGTCAACGTGGATCCCCTGAAACTGCAGGCTCACGAACTCAGTCCCATGGATATTGTCCGCGCAATTGACCAATCCAATTTGATTCTGCCTGCCGGCGACGTGCGTATCGGTCCATTGGACTTCAACATATACACCAACGCGCAAGTGCCCAATGCGGCGGCCATCAACGATATTCCGTTGAAAACCGAAGGCGAGAAGTCAGTGTTCGTCTCCGATATCGGAAAAGCCACCGATAGTGCCTTTCTGCAATACAACATCGTACGCGTCAACGGTCAGAAATCCGTGTATGTCCCGATCCTGAAACAAGGCGGTGACACCAACACGATTGCTGTGGTGGACGGTATTAAAAAGGCTATCAAAACTCTTCGCGATATTCCCCCTCAACTCAAAACCCACGTCGTCTTCGACCAATCTCTTTTCGTCAAAGGCGCAATATCCACGGTGCTCCGCGAAGGCGGCATTGGCATTTTCCTTACAGCGATAATGATTTGGGTTTTTCTGGGTAGCTTTCGCGCCACGGCAGCCGTCTTTCTTTCTATTCCCTTGTCCGTGATGATCACGTTTTTCATTCTCCATACCGCAGACAAGAGCATTAACAGCATGGTGCTGAGCGGTCTCGCTTTAGCTTTCTCGCGCTTGATTGACGATTCCGTCGTGGTTCTTGAAAATGTTTACCGTCACATTGAATTGGGAGAAGATCCGAAAACTGCCGCTGTGAATGGGGCCAATGAAGTCGCACTCCCGGTTCTGGCCATCATGCTGGTTGCCGTGGTGGTTTTTTTTCCCGTAACTCTGCTGTTCGGCGTAAGCAAGTATCTGTTTTCGGCCTTGGCCCTCGCTGTCGTCCTGGCCCTGTTTGCGTCTTACTTCGACGCCGTAACCGTGGTCCCTCTTTTCTGCGCTTATTTTCTAAAGGCCGTTCATGGGCATGGGGAAGGCGCGGAAGCCGAAAAGCAATCCTGGAGTGATCGATTCCACAAAAAATTCAATGTCCGGTTCGAGCAAATGCTCAACTTTTACGAGCGTTGGGTTCGCCGCGCTCTGGACCGTCCGCGCCTGGTGGTGTGGGGCTTCGTCGGATTTTTCTTACTGTGCTTTCTTCTGGTCCCCCTTATCGGAGTTGCATTTTTTCCGCGTTCGGATGCCGGCCAATTCCTCATCAACGTAAAAGCGCCTACAGGCACTCGCATTGAGGTGACCGAAGGCTACGTCAAACAGGTTGAAGACATCGTCCACCAAGTCGTAAAGCCCGGGGATTTGAGCACGATCGTCTCGAACATCGGCGTGTTTCCCGATCTTTCCGCTTTATTCACGCCCAATTCCGGCATGCACACTGCCACCGTTCAAGTCGGCCTGACAGAAGATCACTCGGTAAACAGCCTCATTTATATGGATGAAGTGCGCGAACGCATCGCGAAACAACTCCCACAATTGCGCACATACTTCCAATCAGGCGGCCTCGTGGACGCAGTTCTAAATCAGGGTATGCCCGCGCCGATTGACGTTCAAGTTAGCGGAATGGATTTGACCAGCGCTAACAATATCGCTCAGAACCTGGCGCGCGAAATTAAAGCCGTGCCAAGCGTTTCCGAAGTTTATATCCCGCAGGACATGGATTATCCCGGGTTGCAATTGAATGTCAATCGCGAGCGCGCCAGCGAGCTCGGCCTTAGCCCCCAGGAGATCGTGGATAATGTGATTACCGCGCTCACCTCCGACGTCATGATCGCTCCCAGCTATTGGATTGATCCCCAAACCGGCAACAACTATTTCGTCAGCGTGCAGTATCCCGAGAATCAGGTGAAGTCGATCGAAGACCTGAAAGCCATGCCCTTGCGCGCTCCGAATCTGAAGATGCCGACCTACCTCAATCAGGTTGCCGACGTAACGCAGATCCAAACTCCCACTGAAGTGGACCACTATCAATTGCAGAGAACCTTCGATGTGTACGTTGCACCTACCGGCGAGGACTTAGGACGTCCCGCGAAAGCGATTTCGAAAATTATTGCCAATACGAAATTACCAGCCAATATACGAGTGGACGTCAGAGGCCTCGTGGTCACCATGGAATCTTCCTTCAAAAGTTTTGGCATAGGGCTTCTGCTAGCGGTGCTGCTGGTTTATCTGATACTTGTCGCACAGTTTGCATCTTTTATTGATCCATTTCTCATCGTCCTAGCGGTTCCCACCGGCCTCGTCGGCGTGATTTTTACCCTTGCCTTTACCGGGACCACCCTCAACATTCAATCGCTAATGGGAATCGTCATGCTGCAAGGCATGGTTGTGTCCAACAGTATTCTGATCGTTGATTTCGCAAACGTTCTTCGTTCTCAGGGGCACTCGCTGGTCGAAGCCGTGGCGCACTCTTGCCGCATACGGCTTCGACCAATTCTGATGACATCGCTCGCCACCGTGGTCGGTCTCCTGCCCATGGCCTTTAAGCTCGAAACCGGCAGCGAAGCTTACGCCCCCCTTGCGCGCGTAATCATCGGCGGATTGATTACTTCTATTATTCTCACCATCTTCGTGGTTCCCGCAGCATACCTGCTGATTTATCAGAGGCGCGCTGCCCCAAGCATGGCCGTTATGCCGGAGGAGGCTCACTAATGCCCGGGCGTTTCCTATATTCATTTTTTTTCCTCTTAGCTCTGTCTTCGATTCCGTGTTTCGCACAAACCCCGACAAATCTCACGCTGGCAGACGCCGAAAAAATTGCCATCCAGAATCATCCGCAAATTCAAGCGGCGCAGTACTCAGCGAATGCCGCTAAAGCGCAGGTCACCCAGGTTCGTTCGGTATACTATCCCCAGGTATTCGGAAGTCTCACCGGAGTTGAATCGGAGACGGACAGCCGCGTGGCTGCCGGTTCTTTGAGCAATTCGATCATTTACGACAGGTATTCGAACGGCATCACCGTAGGGCAGCTCGTCACTGACTTTGGACGCACGCATGAGTTCGTAAAGAGTGCGAGGTTACACGCCCAAGCGCAGGAAGAGAACGTTGTCACGTCGCGCGCAGACGTCTTGTTAGCCGTGGATCAAGCCTATTACGGAGTTCTGAAAGCGCAAGCTGTCTTGAAAGTGGCGCAGGAGACGGTCAAGGATCGCCAGCTCGTCTCCGATCAAATAACCGAGCTAGAAAAAAATAAATTGAAGTCGGGGCTGGACGTAAGTTTTGCAAATGTGGATTTGGCCCAGGCGCAACTCCTCCTCATTCAGGCACAAAATAATTTGCAGGCTTCTTACGCGGACTTATCGGTTGCCCTGGGCTATTCCGACCAGAAAACCTATATCCTCTCGGACGAGTCCGTGCCCGCCGCTCCGCCGGCGGACATCACCGAACTAACCTCGCAAGCCCTGCACAACCGCCCGGAATTAATCGGTGGACGCTTGGGCGTCAGCTCGGCGGAAAGTTACGCCACTGCGGAGCGTGACCTTTGGTTCCCCACAATTTCAGCAATCGGTGTGGCCGGACTGACCCCCGTGCGTGAGGAGCCTTTGGGAAGCCGCTATGCCGCAGCGGGTTTCAACGTCAACATTCCTATCTTCAATGGACGCCAGTTCAATGCTTTGCACGCCGAAGCCACCGCAGAAGCGCACGCGCAAGAGCAAAATCTTCGCGACTTGCAAAATCGCGTCACGCGCGATGTTCGCCGGGCCTGGCTCGACGCCAATTCATCCTTTCAACGTTTGTCCGTAACGCAGCAGCTCCTAAGCCAGGCCACCCAAGCTCTCGATCTTGCTCAGCAGCGTTATAAGCTCGGTCTCAGTTCGATCATCGAGCTAAGCCAGGCGCAATTGAATATGACGCAGGCGGAAATCACGCAAACCAGCGCCAAGTATGACTACGCAGCCGCGATTTCGGCCTTGAGGTTCCAAATCGGCGACACTCATTGACGCGCAAAGGTTGTGTCTTGGGAGATGTAGTGTCTCTCGCCGGAACTATCGAATAGGAAGGATTGATCTATCCTGCAACTGGACGTTCAACGCCCGCTGAGATCATCGATGGTCGTATGCGCCTGAAAAACCGCACGCTGAAGAATCTTTCGCGGCAAGGATCGCAACGGTAGGCCGGAAATCGTAGCCTTCGCTTCACGCTAAGCAAAGTTCCATCCTCTACACGTTCCCCGGAGATATGCTCTAAGTCGAAATTCCCGCACTTGGGGCAGTGCGCAAATCGCTCGAAAGCTACCGCCACGCGCCAGGCATAAAAACGGTTATCGCAGGTGTGGCAGCGCCACGGCCGCAAGCCAAAGACGCTTAATGCGTAATCGAGGGCGCCGTCGCGGTGAGATCGGAAAACATTGGCGCTACGGCACTGCGGGCAAATCATCGGGCCAGTTCGCTCCTGTTTTCGCTCGCAGAATACATAAAAGTTTCACGCGGAGCAAGGTTCTGAACTGGAGCTGTTCAGAAATTCCGCTCCCGACCGCTGCCCGTGTAGAATATTGTAGGAAAGGATCTTTAATGCCCGACTACACTGCCGCTCATGCCCGCGCTGGGATTGATGCCAAGCTTCCCAAGCTGGAGACGTGGCCCAATCATTTTCCCGGTTACGAAATTACCATCCGCTTCCCGGAGTACACTTCCGTTTGTCCTAAGACCGGATTGCCAGACTACGGCACGATTACCATCCATTACCAGCCCAAGAAGCTCTGCCTGGAATTGAAGTCGATCAAAATGTACTTGCTGGCCTACCGCGATCTTGGAATTTATTACGAAAATGCAGTGAACCGAATGTTGCGGGATTTCGTGGCCGCCGTGCATCCTGCGTGGTTTCGTGTCACCGGGGAATTCACCCCTCGTGGCGGTTTAACCACTACCGTGCAAGCGGACTGGCCTGCACGAGAAAGAAACAAACGTCATCGCCGGGCATAGACTTCCGGCGATGCGTCAGCCATAATTCCGTGCCACATGGAGCGGCTGGGGCCGCTCTGATCCAAGGAGGCTCGATGAGTTCGAATCCGAACACGCCGGTTGAAGTAACCCAAGTGAGTGAAGCAGGACTGCCGCGCTGGGTCACGCTGCTGTTCGTCGTCGCTTTTGCGCTGGTTGGTTATCTGCTCTACGCGGGGTACGCGGCGCGGCAGAATTTTCGCAAAGGATTGGACGACGCGGACCACAAAACTCAAGCGCTGGCCGCCCAAATCGATAAGACGAATTCGCGCGTAGCAGACTTGAAGGGTCAGCTCGATGTAACTTCGCAAAAACTCGGATTGACTCAAGATGAACTCGCGCGCGCTCGCAGTCTCGCGCAATCTATCAAGAAGGATCAGCAGAAGAGCGATGCCGAACTTCATCAACAAATCGGCGCGGTGCAAGCCGACACTTCCACAAAATTCGGACAGGTGGCTACCGAACTGAGTGGAACCAAGACTGAAGTGGATGCAACCAAGGCGGACCTGGAGAGCACCAAGAGCAAGCTGCAGAGCACCATTGGTGATTTAGGCGTGCAAAGCGGTTTGATCGCGCATAATCATGACGAAGTGGAAGAACTTAAGCGCCTGGGTGAACGCGACATCTTTGAATTCAACCTCAATAGGAATTCCAAGGCCCCCGAGCACGTTGGACCAATCCAAGTGCTCCTCCGCAAGGTTGATACCAAGCGTTTCAAGTACACACTTAATGTTGTGGCTGATGACAAGAGCATCGAGAAGAAAGACAAAACCGTTGGCGAGCCTATTCAGTTCTATGTTCGCGGCGCCCGCGCTCCTTACGAAATCGTCGTGTTCGATCTTTCTAAGGATAAAGCCAAGGGATATTTGAGCACTCCCAAGTCAGCGCGATCTGCTCCGCCGCCGACGCCAGCAGGCTCGTCTTCCAGCGCGCCGCCAGGGAAATAAGGTCGACACAATCGCTAAGTCATAGTCGCCGGGCTTCGCCGTAATCTACGCAAAACGGGGGATATTCGCGTGAATGCGAAAGGATTGGGTTCTATTGGAAAGCGGCGCGCCTCTCTAGCGCGTCTTTGTGGCTACTCGATTGGCGCTGCATTTGCTGGCGTGTTTCTTCTTTGCGCTTTTGCGGTAAGTCCGCTATTCGCCCAGACTCCTGCCATTTCCGAGCGTTTGCCCCAGAGCACGCTCTTTTATATGCAATGGCGCGGCAAATCATTTCTCGGAGATGCCGATAAGAAAAATCACGTTCTTCAGCTCCTCGAAGATCCCGATCTCGAACCAGTTCGCCAGGCGCTTGCAAAAAACTTTCTTCAGTGGGAGCAAAAGAACAGTTCCGCCGCGCCCGCGTTGAAACTCGCTGACCTCATTTCGTTGCTGGACAACCCCGCGGCATTCGGCTTCATTGCAGGTCCGCAAACTTCAGGTGTAGGTGCCAGCAACCCAGCGCACCTCGCCAGCCTTTTCTTCGTTTATGACGCCACGGGGAAAGCCGATCTAGTCTTGAAGCTGAAAGTTTTGGCGCAGGCAAGCAGCAAAACCAAGCCGGCAATTTCTACATATACCTTCGGTGGCAGCACCATCGAAGTCAGGACCGAAAATCCGAACGACACTGCCAACCCAAACACGACCTACAGCACGCGCGCTGGAAACTATTTTCTGGTCACTACGCAGAAAGACGCCATACAGGATCTGGTGACTCGCTTCAGTTCCTCTGCGAAACCAAACTCATCTGTAATGGACTTGCCGGAATATCAGGCCATCCGTCCTTACATTGGAAAAGATGCTGCCGTGGAATATTTTGTCCACCTCCCTGATCCGGATAAATGGATCCCGGCCGACCAAAAAGATCAGCCGATGGCGAGGTTCATCCGCAGCGTGCACTTGGAGAAAATTCACGTGGCTGGCGGAGGCATCAGCTTCGCCGGCGACGCAACGCGCGCCCATGGCGCGATCCTCGGAGACACTTCTGCCGGAAGCTTCTTCGATATCGCCGGAGCAAGCACCACGACATTTCAGGCGCAACCAATCGTCGGTACCGGCCCGTATTTCAGTGTTTCCAGGTTTGACTTTGGAGCGCTATATCAAACTGTTCGCACAGGTGCGCTTGCAGCCATGACTCCGCAGCAGTCGGCAGGACTGCTCGGCGCCGAGGCCATGGCCCAAGGTTTCCTCGGAATGTCTGTTTCCGATGCGTTGCAGCTCTTTACCGGAGAGTTTGGCGATCGCATTTCGTTTGCGGAAGATGGCGAATCGCAACAACTTTATGCGCTCAGCATTCAGAAGCCGCAGGATGTGCTACGGCTCCTGCGGGCCGCTTTTGCGAAAATGATCGCGGCAGAGGACACCTCTGGGGATACCACTTATTTGGATTTTTCCTATCCGTTTAAGGATCCTGAGAGCGGGCAGCAGCGCCGTAGTCTTTATTATGTTGCTGTAACTCCGCAATTCATCATCATGGGGCCGCGCAAAACAATGGTGCGTGACGCGGTCGCACGAATTGACGGCAAGTCTACGACGGCATCCTCGGCCGATTCTGTGGTTAGCAATCCCGAATTCATACGGCTGCGTGCGCTCCTTCCGGAAAAACTTTCCGGTATTGGTGGCTCCGACGCCTCTAGGATTCCGTGGGATAAAATTATTGCTCGGTTTATCGAGCAGATGGAATCGGCCAAACAATCGAACAAGAACAATCCTCCCACCGCAGAATTGCTGCGCCTCATAAAACCCGGATTAGTCAATCGCCATCTGAAAGCAAGTGCCAATGGATGGTGGAAAGATTCGGGCGGAATTTACTTTGATTATTACATTCAGTAGCCGGTCTTCCTGGCCGCAGACCATCCGACGACAGGGAAAGTGAATGCGCCGCTACGCATTTTTAATAGCTTTCGTTTTTGCTTCGATTAGCTTCACTCTTCAGCCCTCGTCCCCGGGCCAATCGCCCGCGCCGGCTACACAAGAAAATACCCCTCCAGCCCGATTCGCCTACGGCGGCAATGTCGCGCAAAACCCCGCCGCATTTATCGGCAATCTTATTTTTCTGCCGGTTCGAATTGATCAGGGCAAACCCTTGCTTTTTGAATTGGATTCCAGCGCCGGCGTGACCTCGGTTGACCCGACCTACGCGCCCAACGCATCAGCTTCTGCTAACTCCGCAGCAGCCGTACCAAATTGTGTCCTCGCTCTCCCAGGTGTGGAGCTGCCCATGCGCGTGCTTCCTGTGGCCGGCAAAAAGGATTTTGGATTGCAGATGGGCTTGCCGTATTACGGAACTCTTGGCGCAGATTTTTTCAACCGTCTCGTAGTAGTGGTCAATTATCTTCGGCAAACCGTTCAGCTATACGATCCCGCAACTTTCGCCTATTCTGGTCCGGGCAAAAGTTTCCCTCTAACCTTCGCTGGCACCACACCGCTGATTCGGGCAAAGTTTGAACTTTCCGGACATAAATCGCTGGAAGCCAATTTTGAAGTGAGCACCGCACTCGATGCCGCTATCGTATTTTCCAGCGCCTACACTGAAGCTCACCGTTTTTCCTCAGTACATTTCAAGACTGTGGCCAGCTCGTATCCGGAGCTTGATGGGGGCGCAAAAATCTTTCTTGGCCGCTTAAGAATATTTCAGCTTGGTCCCTACGTGGTCGAGGAACCGGTCGCGGCTTTTTCTCAGTCGAGCCCAGTCAAGGGTAGCGAACCAACTCTTGCGGGTGCCATTGGGGCGGGATTTCTTCGCCGTTTTACCGTGGTTCTCGATCTTCCCCATCAACGCATGATTCTCGAGCCAAACCTCGACTTCAATAAATTTGCAGAAGAAGATATGAGCGGACTCTCCATCGTCGCGAAAGGCACAAACCTCAGGACCTTCGAAATCGTGCGCGTTCAGCCCGGCAGTCCTGGCGCTGCGGCCGGCATTCACGAGGGAGACATTATTGCAGGAATTGATGAAGAGCCTGCCGCCGACATCACGCTCAATGCCGTGCGCGATCTCTTTCGCCAAGTTGGCCACAAATACAAACTGGTGATCGAACGGAACGGGAAAACTCAGGAAGTGGTGATTGAAATGAAGCGTTTGGTCTAACGTGGAGGATTCGAATTCTGAATTCTAAATTGTCGCGCGGATTTGTCTTTAGTGGAATTTTCGCATCGCATCGGCCATCTCATGCAGCCGGGAATTTACTTTCCCAAATACGCTGCCCGGCCCAAATTTTCCACCAGATTTCCGTTTGCCCCCGTCCACGCCCGTAAGTATTTCAATGCCTTGTTCGACAGTTCCCACCGGATAGATGTGAAACTGCCCGTTCGCCACAGCTTCGATTACCTCATCGCGCAGCATCAGGTCGTCTACGTTCTCCGCTGGAATCAGCGCTCCCTGTTTTCCAGTCAAACCTTTCAATTTGCATACGTCGTAAAATCCTTCGATTTTCTGATTCACACCGCCAATAGGCTGAATATCACCATGCTGATTCACCGAGCCGGTCACGGCCAGCTCCTGTCTGATCGGAAGCTCCGCCAGCGCGGATAACAACGCATAAACCTCAGCCGAACTCGCACTGTCCCCGTCCACTCCCGAATAAGATTGCTCGAAGCAAAGGCTCGCAGAGAGCGACAGCGGTTTATCCTGCGCGAACGTGCGTCGCAGATAGCCTGAAATAATCTGTACTCCTTTATCGTGAAAACGCCCGCTCAAATTCGACTCGCGCTCGATATTGACGATCCCCGCTTTACCGAGTGATGCCGTTGCAGTAATCCGCACCGGCTTGCCAAACGGATAGCCGCCGATCTCGATCACGCTCAAGCCATTCACTTGGCCCACGCGAGTTCCGGTTGTGTCGATGAACAGCAAATTCTGATCGATCATTTCGCGGATTTTTGTTTCCGTCAGATTGTGCCGCTCCACTTTTGCATCCAACGCTTTGCGAACGTGTTCCGCGGTTACTACCGACTGCTTTTCATTCCGCGCCACATAGCAAGCCTCGCGCGCCAAGTCCGCAAGATCGAAAAAACGTGCGGTAATTTTTCCT
Source organism: uncultured Acidobacteriota bacterium (assembly GCA_963731535.1). Taxonomy (GTDB): domain Bacteria; phylum Acidobacteriota; class Terriglobia; order Acidiferrales; family UBA7541; genus Palsa-295. The sequence continues at coordinate 222,071 of CAVSWI010000018.1, forward strand.
CGGCGCCCTGCTAGCCGCACTCCGTGCTCCAAAATCGACGCAAAGGCGGTGCGGTCAAACGGGCAAAGCCCTTCATCGTTGCAAATCTTGCGCAGTCTCCCGGCATACTGGCGAATGATTTCGTCGCTCCAGGCCATTTCTTCATCAAATTCCACGCGCACTTTGAAAATCTTGCGGAAATCTTCCTCGAAATCGTAAAGCAGCTCGTACATGTCGCGGTCGCCGATCAAAATGATCTTCACATGTATGTCTATTGGTTCTGGCTTCAGCGCTGCCGTGCTGAACGGAAAAAATACGTCCACCGGCTGGATCTCGAGCTTTCCATGATTGAGCGTGCGCTTCAGCGTGCGCCACACTCCCGTCTCCGTCAGCGCGTCCAACGCGTACATCACCAGATAACCGCCGTCGGCTCGCAGCAGCGAACCGCCCCGCAGGTCCATGAAGTCAGAACTCCACCCGCCGCGCGTGTCGTAACTGCGATGAATGGTGCCGAAGAGATTTGCGTAGGTTGGAATCGTCTCAAACACTACGGGACATTTCTCGCTTTCGCCGTGGGCCAAGATCACGTTTACGCCGTAAACGCGAAATGGATCGCGGTCCGTACGTTCCACGCGCGCTCCACCTCCACCCTCCGAAGGAGGTTGCTCTTCCTCGCCTTCTCGCTCCTTGAAGGGTTCGAGATTATCCAAAATGTGATGGCGCACTTCCTCCAGATACTCGGAAATCTGCGTGCTGGGATATTTCTCCTTCAGTTCCTCGATCACGCCATCAACCAAGACTGAGGCCGCCTCTTGTTCCAGATAGCTCATTTCGCTGGCGAGTTCTCGCGAGAGCGAAAGCGTTTTGCGATAAACCACCGTGAACTCTTGGCGGAACTGGTCGTACTTGCGCTCCAGTTCTTCCGCTGCCGGGCTTTCCAGCTTTCCATCCTGTACCAGCTTGGGGATTTCCTCGATGGGCACCATGGCGCCTTCGATCACCGGAAAAATTTCCGGCAGCGCGACAGCGCCAACCTGCATGCGTCCCAGCGCGAACTGTTCGCGCGCAATGCGCCGCGTGAAATCGTCCATCAACTCTTTTTCACGCAGAGTGAAACGCTCCACAATGCGCGTCTTCTGCCGCTGGAACGGTTCGCCCTCAAACACTTGTGGAATGCGCCTGCGCAAAAAATCGATGCCGGTTTCCACTTCCTTTTTGAATGCGTTGGCTTGTCCCCGAGTTAAGGTCAGCAACCGTGGACGATCATTATTTTTGAAATTGTTTACATAGCAGCGGTCCGGAGCAATTTCGCTCTTCGGGTGCATGTCTTCAATCAACCGCACGATCATTCCGCCGCGGCTCGTCCCGGATAGCCCGCAGACAAAAAGATTGTAGCCCGGTGCGGTCAGCTCCACGCCCATACGTAGCGCGCGCAACGCGCGGTCCTGTCCGGTGTCCCCGGTGGACGGCTCTACTTCCGCAGTGGTCTCAAACGGAATTCGGGCCGGATCGCAATGCCATCGCAATTTTTCCGGCGGCAAACTCGCGTGTTTTGGATTGGAATTTTTCTTCATCCCGCTTCCGAAGGCCGCTACTCTAACACGCCATCAGTTTTGTTCCCACCCGGTTTGGGTTTTGTGTTTCTACCAACAGAGCCCGGCGCATAGAGGTCCAGCATGCTGGCTCCCGCGGCTACCACAATGGGTCCCAGCACCACTCCGAGCATGCCGAAGACGCTGATTCCGCCCAGTACGCTGATAAACACCACCAAGCCGCCCATCTGCGCCCGGTCGCTGATCATCCAAGGACGAATAATGTTGTCCACCAGTCCGACAATCACGCCGCAAAAAATGATTAAAACGACCCCCATTCCGATATGCCCGTTCACCATCAAGCTGATCGCTGCCGGCACCCATATCAAAGCTGACCCCACCACTGGAACGAGCGAGAAAAATCCCATCATCACGCCCCAGAAAATCGGAGCGTGAATCCCGGTCAGGCCAAAAGCCAGCCCGCCCAATACTCCGTGGGCAACCCCCGCAACTAAGCTAGACGTCACGCTGGCAAAAGTTAACTCTCGCGCGTCGTCAATCATGCGATCGCGATGCGCTTTCTCGAAGGGAAGTACTTGGCGCAAACGCGCCACAATCGCGTCGCCGTCACGGAAGAAATAAAACATGGACAGGATGATGACGGTCAGATCGAACAAAAACACCGCCGTGTTGCGCAACACCGTTCCCACACGCGTAGCAAGATATGCAGCGCCGGCATCCGCATAGCGGTGGATCACCGTGGTCAGATCGCTTGGGTTCGCGTCCGGAAATTTCTCCTGAATGCGAAGCCAGAGATCGTTCACCCAAGCAAAATGTCCACTCTGAATTTGCTGTTGCACTACTTGGATGGCTTCCACGCCCTGCCGTATAAACGCGCCGGTAACAAGTATCGCCGGCACGATGATGATTAATGTCACACCCAACGTGCTAACCGTAGCAGCCAATGTGCCTCCCCACTTGCGAGCCAGCCGTGCATAAACCGGATGTGCCACCACTGCCATCACAATGGCCCATGCGAGCGGAGCTAGAAACGGCAGAAAGATCAAATAGACCAGGTAGGCAAGTACGATCAGAATTCCGTAAAACAACGCCGTGCCCATCCGCTTCTGCGTCGTGCTCAATTCCGCTGTCACTTTCGCCTCGCCACACATAGCTGCAAACAGACTGATAGTTTCAATTCGTCCGTTTGTCAACTCTAGCACCGCCTGCGCTAGAGCCTGGCTCTCTTGGTGGCGCTCTTTCTCAATATGCATATTGTCGATCCGACACCCAATCATTGCGTCACGTTCCCAAAATGTATTGACTACGATGTATAATCCATTTAGCTTTTTGCGGTATGGTGATGCCAGATCCGGCTTGCCAGCACAAACGCACGCAACTCATCGCTAAAGATGACGAAACGCAGTATGTCGAGTGCCTCGATTGTGGAGAAATCTTCGAAGTTGGCGAACTGAATGACGGCTCGGGCCCTGGCGAATCTCTCTCCGACGCCTGATTCCCGCCATGACTTCCTCGCACACGCCACAAACAACGCCTTTCACGTTGATGGTTTCCGGGCGTAGAATGCCCGCAATAGGTCCTTTTGCAGACGTTGTAGGAGGCTCCCATGGGAAGAGTTTTGTGTGTTTTGTCGATGTTGCTCTTGGCAGTTGTCTCCGCCTCCGCACAAGAATCGAAACCCGCCGCTCCCGCCGCTGAATATAAAATTCCGCCGGAAGCGGCAAAAATGGCCAATCCTGTAAAGCCTACCGCCGCCTCAATCGCCCAAGGTAAAAAGATGTATGAGATTGATTGTGAGATGTGTCATGGAAAAGACGGCGATGGTAAAGGCGACCTGGCGGCAGATATGAAAGTTAAGCTTGTCGATTACCACGATCCGGCGGCCTTGAAAAATCGCACTGACGGTGAGCTTTTCTACATCATCAAGAACGGCAAAGGTGAGATGCCTTCAGAAGGTGATCGCGCGAAGCCCGACGCCATCTGGAATCTGGTGAACTATATTCGCTCGTTCGCCAAAAAAGAACCATCCACCAAATAAAAAGTATTGCCCTTCGTAAATCTCTACTCAGCGAATATTAAGCTTCTCAATGATGCGAGCGACTTCGTTGGCCGGAACGTCGTAAAGAGCGTGCTCGTCCTCCTGCTCCAGTCTTCCTCGCAGATATTCTGCCGCAATGTAACTCGCTTCACGGTCGGAAAGATTTCTTCCCACGCGCGCCCGAAACACCACGAAACCCGGATGGGCCAGCCCCAGCACCACGCCACGGCCATCCACTAAAAATTTACAATCCATGGTATCGGCATGTCGCGTAGCGATACCGTTCCAACAATGTGAGAACCGGCATTTATAGACGTAGTCGGTCACTTTCGAGGGCACATCAAACGCGCCAACGAAGTCGCTCATCGCGCCGGCATTTGGAATAGTGGGATAGGAAGTTTTCGCCATGGGAAAATTTTCTGAACGCTTACTTTCGGGCTCCGACTGCCACCGGTTGTCTGGACGCTTGATAGTTCCGGATCGCGGCTGCCACACCTGCTCCAGCCGGCACGCGGCGTCCTTGATCCAGCAGCACTTTCTCCAACGCCGCTAGAAATAGCAACACATTCGTATTCTGTGAAGAATAACCCATCAACCCGATTCGCCAGATTTGACCCTTAGTCTTGCCGATGCCTCCGGCAATCTCGATGTTGAATTCATCCAGAAGCTGCTGGCGCACCTTTCTATCTTCCAGCTCGGCAGGAATTTTTACCGCGGTGACGGTAACCAGCCGGTCCGCAGGATCGGCGACGAACAGTTCAAGTCCCATCGCTTCGATGCCGGCAACCAGCGCCTGCTGATTCCGCTGATGGCGATCCCATCGAGCTTCCAACCCTTCCTCTAATACGATGCGCAAGGCTTCGCGCAGCCCGTAGATCAAAGACACTGGCGGCGTATGATGATAATTACGCTCGGAGCCCCACATGGTCATAATCGGTGTGATATCGAAATACCAGCTCTCCACTTTTTTCTTGCGCGCGCGAATCAAATCTTCCACCCGGCCGTTAATAGTGATGGGCGCCATTCCCGGAGGCGCGCTGATGGCCTTCTGCGTGCCACTGAAACAAATGTCAATCCGTTCGCGATCCACATTCAGCGGGACTCCCGCGAGCGACGCCACTGTATCCACAATTAGCAAAGCCCCAAGCTCATCGGCAACCTTGCGATAATTTTCCAGCCGTTGCACCACGCCGGTTGAAGTTTCACCGTGCGCCAAACCTACAAATTTAATCTTCTTTCCTTGGCCTGCGCGCCGCACATCCTCAGGATCAACCGTGCGGCCCAACGGCGCCTCCACACGGATTACTTTCGCCGGACTGCGTTCCGCGATCACTGCCATGCGTTCGGAAAACATTCCATTTGAACAAACGATGCACTCATCACCCTCTTCCAGCGGATTCAGCACAGCGGCCTCAATCCCGCCCGAGCCCGATGCGGAGACAGGATAGGTAATCCGGTTCTCCGTTTGAAATACGCGCCGAAGCAAAACCTGCACGTCATTCATCATTTCCAAAAACCACGGATCCAGATGTCCAACCAGCGGCGCGGACATCGCCCGGTAAACTCGCGGATCCATGCAGGAAGGCCCAGGAGTCATCATCACTCGTGTCGGCGGGAGCAGTTCGCCAATAATTTCTTTCATATTTTTCTTCCTCGCAGCCTCAAAAGTAGTTCACCTGGTTTCGAAATCACGTAGGATTCGGGCACCTATTGGCTAGTAAAACGCCCTGTCTGAGGCAGATAGTCTCCCTAAAATGACAGCCTGCGGTCAACCTCCAATATGGCGCCAAAGTGGAAGAAATCCCGCTCTGGGCTTGGCAAAAAATAGTGCCCTATCTTGTTACGCCACAAGGCCAGTTAACTGATTGGAACAAGTAGGGGTTAGCAGTTTCGCAACTCTTTTCTCGCCGAGTTGAATGGCCTATACCCGTGTGCTAAATTTGCAAATTAGCCCTTATAAACATGCTAGACCAAAAAACAACCGTGTCGGATAAGCCTAAAATCTCGCGGGTCGAGGTTTATTGGCACACCGTCACCTACAAGACCATGGCGATCTACGCCCTGCTGATTATTGGCGCGATCCTCGCCGGGTCTTATTTTGCTTTCCCCGATCTTTCGGGCAAACTGGTAAAGCGTCTTGACGCGGCAGTGTCCGCGCATGACGCCGGCGTAGCGACCATCACGGCGCGCCAAGCCCGCTTCGTAAACCTGGATGGAAAAGTGCAGGTAAAGAAAGTGAATTCCGTCGAGTGGCAAAGTGCTGACTACCAGATCACCCTCGATAAAGGCGACTTGATTCAAACCGGCCCGGAAGGCGTCGCTCGCATGGCCTTCGCCGACGGCACCACATACACCGTGAAGGGCGACACTCTTGTTACCGTGGAAGAAAATATCGTGGAGCAAGATCACGCCTCGCAAGTGGGCGTGCACATCAGTTCCGGACAGGTGGATCTCGCCACCGGCGCATGGGAAGTTCCGGGTTCGAAAGCGGAAGTTTCTTTTGAAAACGCGGTGGCCTCGTTGCGCGCGAATAGCCGCGCTGCTGTCAGTAGCGACCCCACCACAAAACAGCAGCAAATCACTATCGCTTCAGGAAGCGCCGAACTGAATCGTGGCGGCGAGCACCTCGATATAGGACAGTTTCAACGTGTGACCTTCCCGACCGGCGGAGCCATCACCAAAACTGATGTCCTTGCTCCTCCCGAACTGAACACGCCGCTGAACCTGCAAGCCATCACCGTATCGAATCCGAAACATGATCCGGTCCATTTCTCCTGGAAGCCGGTGGCGACGGCAAAGTCCTATGAATTTCAGGCCAGCACCACCGCAATGTTCAACAAAATTATTATGGCCAAGAAAACAACTTCGGAAGGCGTGGACATCGTCGGACTGGATCCTGGCGATTATTATTGGCGAGTTCGCGCGATCGACGCGAAAAATGCCACCAGCGATCAAAGCGAGCCCTACAAGTTTACGCTGGTGATACAAGGTAAAGAGCAGGAAATGCTGCTGGAGGTGGATAATACTGTATTACAAGGAAACGTCGTCGAGATCATCGGACGTACAGAGCCCGGAGCAGCTCTAATTATCAACGGTGAACCGGTCGCCAGTATTCAAGCGGATGGGCAGTTCCGCCACTTTTTGCCGCCCATGCCGAAAGGTTCTTACGAAGTTATCATCACCGGCCAAAATCGCCGGGGCGGTACAGCAACCAAGCGCGTGCAAGTCGTAATCCCGTAAGATAAAAATGCGCTAGCCAGTTTAGAAGTCCGCCAAGCACTCGCCGCCGCGGCGCGCAAGCCGAACTCAGGGGGAACGCAAGACGTGACGAAAAACGGGTACAACATGCGGTCGGTCTTCAGTCTTTTTTCATCCGACCTGGCCATCGATCTGGGAACAGCCAACACACTTGTCTTTGCACGCGGAAAGGGAATTGTTGTAAACGAGCCTTCCATCGTCGCCATCAACAAAAATAGCGGCGAAGTTGTCGCCGTCGGCCGCGAAGCGAAAGAAATGCTGGGAAGAACTCCCGGAAACGTCGTCGCCATCAAGCCCATGAAAGACGGTGTCATCGCCGACTTCAAAGTTACCGAAAAAATGCTGACGTATTTTATTCAGAAAGCTCACAACCGCCGCGTGCTGGTGCATCCCAGAATCGTCATCGGCGTTCCCAGCGAAATCACTCCGGTAGAAAAACGAGCGGTGCAAGATTCCGCCTATCGCGCGCGTGCCAGCGAAGTGTATCTTGTCGAACAAGCGATGGCCGCGGCCATCGGCGCAGGACTGCCCATCGAAGAGCCTTCTGGAAACATGGTGGTCGACATCGGCGGCGGCACTACTGACATCGCCGTCATTTCCATGAGTGGCATCGTCTATTCCCGCTCCGTGCGGGTCGCCGGAAATGAAATGGACGAAGCGGTAATGCATTACTTGAAGCGAAAATACAACCTGCTCGTCGGCGAACGCACCGCGGAACAAATCAAAATTGAAATTGGTTCGGCCTATCCGTTGGAAAAGCCGTTGACTCTGGAAGTAAAAGGCCGCAACTTGATTGAAGGCGTGCCGCGCACCGTCACCATAGACGACAGCGAAATTCGCGAAGCTCTTTCCGAATGTATCTCCACGATCTTGAACGCTATTCGCGTCGCTCTCGAGCGTACGCCGCCAGAGCTCTCGGCCGACATCAGTGACCGCGGCATCGTCCTCACTGGCGGCGGCGCGCTGATCAAAAATCTCGACAAGCGCATCCGCGAGGAAACCGGCCTCCCTGTTTCCATCGCCGACGACCCGCTAGCCTCCGTCGTGCTCGGAACCGGAAAAATGCTCAGCGATTTCCGTCTGTTGCGCCTGGTCTCGATTGACTGATGAATTTGTGTTTATTTTAGAAACGTTGTCATCCCGAACGAAGTGAGGGACCTGCTGTTTGCGTCCGCGTCAAGACTTCAAGTTAACGCGGCGTAAGCGAAAACCTTCGGGCGCATGTTTCAGCGGGTCTTAAAGTTATGATCGACACTTTTTCTCGTCATCGTCCGCTGGCGCTCCTCGCGACTGTCGTCCTTGCGCAAGTGCTCCTCCTTGCTTTCCAAATCAAGCGCGAAAACAACGTGCGCCTCATCCGCTACTGGGCCGTTGAGTTGATGACGCCTTTGGAGCGCGCCGGCACCTGGACCTTTTCTAATGTCGGCGGAATCTGGAGTGGCTACGTCGGCCTGCGCAACACGCGAGCTGAAAATGAACGCCTGCGCAACGATGTGAACACGCTGCGCCTCAGAAATCGCGAGCTCGAAAGTGAGTCCGCGGAAGCCCATCGCCTTACTACTCTTCTGAATTTCAAAGAAGCGCACACGGAAGCGCCCCTGCTTGCCGCACAAGTGATTGGCGCAAGCGCCGACCCGACATCGCACACACTCTTCATCAACCGGGGTGAACGGGATCACGTGCGTAGAAATATGGGCGTCATCACACCCGACGGTGTAGTTGGAAAAATCGTGGAGGTTTTCCCGTCCACCGCTCAGGTTCTGTTGATCAATGACAAGGACAGCGGCGTCGGCGCTCTTTTCGCCACCTCGCGCACGCACGGCGTGGTGAAAGGAAGCGGAGATCCCCAGCCGCACATGGATTACGTGGTCAACGAAGAAAAACTGCAGTCCGGAGACGCTATCGTCACCTCCGGCGAAGATCGTATCTTCCCCAAGGATTTGCTGATTGGCACCGTGGACGCGACAAAACCGGGTAACCCATTCCAAATAATTTACGTGCGGCCCGCAGCGCGTCTCGATCGTCTTGAGGATGTGATCGTGCTGCTCTCGCAGCAGGAACTCTTGCCCAAGAAGACCGAAGAGGCATCCGAGGCCAGCGACGCGACGTCTGCGCAATACGGAGCACAACCAGCCACTCCGCCGCCGCCGTCGCAAACCTCGGGGGTTGTAACCGATCCAAACAAATTTAAACGCCCTGGGTCCGCTCCTGTTCAGAGTGCGGCTCCGGGCAACAAAACTCCGGCGTCGAAACCGCCCTCTCCTCAAAGATAATGTCCTACATGCTCAACGTCGGTGCGCACTCGGAACCAAATGTTGAGGTCCACAAATTCTACAGCGGCACCATTATCGGCACGGTCTTGCTCGCTCTGGTGTTTCAGGCCTTCCTGCATAAATATGGGCGCTGGTCCGAGCTGATCGATCTTCCCCTGCTGGTTACCATTTATTTTGGAGTCAGTCGCCGCAATCCTGTGTCGGGATTATTTCTGGGAGGGGCCATCGGCATTCTGCAGGATGCTCTGAGCCATGACAATCCGATCGGGATGTATGGGATTGCAAAAACGATTGTGGGCTATCTTGCTTCGTCGGTGGGCGCCAGGATCGATACCGAAAATCCGATAAGCCGTTTTGGCCTGATCTTCTTATTTTTCCATTTCCATCAGGCAATTCTAGCGGTGACGCAGCGCGTTCTGTTGAACCATTCCGCGCCGTTCTTCACCTTGCACTTGTTCATCGATTCTCTGGTCACCGCAGCGTTCGGCGTTGTTCTTTTCGCTCTCCTCGACCGCCTGCGCCGCAACTCCTAGCTTAGAAACTTTATTACGACACGTTTATTCCGATCGTAGAGCCTCCATCACATCGATGCGCGCAGCCCGTGCTGCGGGAAGAAAAGAGGCCACCACGGCGGCTAGCAGCAGAACCGCCGCTGACGCAATCACAGGGGCAATACCGGGCATCCGCACATCCACGACGTAGCTGCTGGCGAGGCGGGCGATCGCGTAACCGCACAGAGCGCCAGCCACAATGCCCACTCCCGCCATTACCGCGCCGTCAGCAATCACGCTGGTCAGAAGATTCCGCGGCTGCGCTCCGAGCGCGAGCCTGATTCCAAACTCGCGCGTCCGCCCGCTCACTGAAAACACCAGCACGCCGGCGACGCCAATCACGGCAATCGCCAGCGCCACCGCCGCAAACCCGCCAAATACCAGCGCGTTCAAACGATCCGGAGTCAGCACTTCCGCGCGAACGTCGTCCATGGTCGCCGCGTGCTCCACCGGTTGGTCCACATTCAAATCGCGGATGATGCGCGTAATCGAGGGCACCAGCGCGTAGGGATCCGATTGGGTGTGAACGAACAACCTTCCTCCACCTATCTCCTGCTCGAGAGGGTGATAGACAGTGAGCGTCGGGACCGGCACTAGGTTCTCGTCGTCCAAATCCGCCACTACGCCAATGATTCGCCGCGGCTGCGGGCTTACATCAATAAATTTCATTACCGGATCGCTCCACCACAAATGATGATTCACAGCATCTTGATGGGGGTACATGCGTTGTGCCAGGCTCTGGCTCACGATTACTACCGGCTCGCTATCTTTGCGATCGGCCTCGTTGAAATCGCGCCCGGCGATCAGCGGGACGCCAAGCGCCGCGAAAAACCCAGGCGACACTGTTCGGAACATTGCACGAGGATCCTCTTCACCCGGCCCGCGCAGGTGGCCATCGGCCGAGAACTGGAATCCAGGACCCCAAATTCCCCTGTCGCGCCACGGCACGGCGGTGCCCACGGCCACGCGATCGACGCCTGGCAGCGCTGTGATTTGCCGGACCACTTCTCTGTAGAAGCCGTGTATCTGGTCCGGCGTACGCCCTTCGGTAACCAGCGGCACATTTATCGCCAGCACATTATGCGTGTCGAATCCAGCGCGCGTGTGTTGCAAAGACACCAGGGTTTTAATCAGCATGCCAGCGCCGGCTAGCAACATAAATGACGCAGCAATCTGCGTCACGGCAAACATTCGCAACCGGCGTCCAGTGCTGTCCGTGATTCGCACACCGCCGCTGGTCAAACTCAATCCATTCGAAGTGTCCGCGGAAGGAAGTCGTGGCACATAGGCGAGAAGCACTGCAGCAATTACCGCGAGCAGTGCACCGACCCATAACATGCTGGAGTCAACCTTCAGATCGAGCGCGCGCACCGAAAAGCGCGAAGCGTAACGAGCCAGAATGGCCACCATCGGCCGAGCGCTCAGCACGCCGAGCAGCGCGCCAGTTCCGCAAAGCAATAAGCTGTCAGCTAGCAGCAACCGCCGCAACGAGCCCGCATTTGCGCCAAGAGCTCCGCGGATTGCTAGTTCGCCTTCGCGCCGCACCGTACGAGCCAGAATTAAGTTTGCTGCGTTGGAGCAGGCGATGATGAAGACCAGCCCGGAAGCCGCAAGCAGCACCCACAAGACAGTTTTTGCGCCTGAAGTGATTTGGTCGCGCAGCTTCACCGCGCTAATGCGAAACTTCGCTCCCTGGGAATAATCTGCCGGATGTTGCGCGATCATCGCTCCGTACACCGTGCTCAATTCGGCGCGCGCCGTCTCGAGGCTAACTCCCGGAGCCAGCCGACCAAAAAGTTCGGTCATACGATGAACGCGTCCGGTCACCATGGTCGCCGACAAATGGTGCGGACTCGTGACCACGTTCGCAATAATTTCAGTTTCCGCCGGATATGGCACCGACGGTTCCAGTACCCCGATAATTGTGGCGGATCGCGCGCCGAAATCGCCCGAATCGAGTTTGATGGTCTTGCCGATTATAGAGGGGTCCTTCTTCAGGACGGTTGACCAGAAGCGATACGTCAGTACCACTGCGCCCGCTGCGTTCGGCCCATCGTCGTGCGCATCAAGCAACCGACCAAGAACGGGATGCAATCCCATCACTTCAAAATACGTTCCGTCCACCACGCCGGCTCGCACTTCACGCGGATCGCCCAATCCCACCATGCTGAAGCCTATTTCGGAGAAGTCCCCGAACTCGCTCACGCTCTTAACTTGCGACTCGAGGTCCTGGATTTCGGGAACAGAAAAGGTGGTGTTATCGTCGCGAATACCGGGCGCGCTCTGGCGGATGTAAATCAGCCGGTCCTCGTCGCGGTTCACAAGGGGCCGCAACAGCACTCCCCTCACGACGCTGAAAATAGCGGCGTTTGCGCCTGTACCCAGTGCCAGCGTGACTACCACGGTGATCGCCAACCCCTTGGTGCGCGCCAGCGAGCGCAGCGCAACTTTCAGATCGCGAATAAACAAGTCTAGTTTGAGCATGGTCGCTCTAACTCCCTAAACGGTGACTCCATCAAGATTGTGCTGGCCGCCTCCCTTAGTAAATCGAACGGGTCCAGGGTAAATCGACATTTCTAACCTGTCAATTTTAGTGCCGGTTAGAAATGGCGCCGTGGTTTGTTTTCTGTAACTTACAGCCATTTCTGTTGGTTGGTCAGAACCGGTTAGACTTGATAGAGATTGATAAGGTTTGCAGAAAAGTTTGTCTTCAACGGCTATAGGATGTGACTGAGTCGTGCACTCGGAGGCAGATACAAAGAGCACCGTGAAGCTCTCCTCGCCCTGCCGTTTCGCCATGTAGCAGATTCTCATCGCGCCCAATAATAGGAAGTTAGGAAGTCGAATACAAGGGTGCGAGGCGGTCGACCTCTATCCTCAGACACCGCGGACTGTCGAGACGATAATCGGCAATCTGCCTCGATACTTAAAGGATATATATGGGATAAATTACGGCGGAATCTGTCGTTCTTCGAGCGCCGCAGGTTGCTCTTTTAGCGTGCAGCCACTCGTGCTCGTCTTCATCATGCGCGCTGCGAGATTCAGAATGCGGGTTGCAGCTTCTTGCGGGTGCAAGCCGCGTGCGTGGATGTTTGAAATTAGGTTTCGGTTGGCGTCTGTGTGCCAAGCGCAGGGCTGGTATGCCATATACGCCGATAAACTCTCCGCCGTGGTGAGTCCCGGGCGCTCGCCAATGAGCAGCACAGCGACACGCGGTTTTAGCAAGTCTCCAATTTCGTTGAGAATGCCTACTCTGCAGCGATGGATCACAAGCGTCTTTCCAATTTTCCAGTGGCGCTCTTGGGCTCCCTCCCACAGCAATGGAAGTAACAGAGGAACTTGCGCCGCGACCGCCGGTACTGACAATCCGTCGCCGATAGCGATTTGCAGATGGTTGTTTCGATTGCAGCGGCTTTGTATTTTGGCCTGGGATTCGTCGTCAAAATGCCGGCCTAAATCTGGGCGCAACAAATATTCATCTTTTGAACAAGCTTTAGTGCGGACTTCGAATAGCCCGCAGCGCTGCACAAAGGCGGCGTCGAAGACTTCTTCGAAAGTCAGCTCGGCGCGGACCGCATCTCGCGCGGCGGCGTGCGCTTCGCGCAAATCCATCTGCGTGCTGGTGCGATAGGCGGCTCCCGCGCGGCCAACCAGCAGGCGGGCCGGAGTGCGCGCGCGGATTTTTCGAACGATTTCCGGCAGATCGGAATTGTTCAATGCCAGATCCCGTTCGTTCGTCATCAATTTATCCCCTCTAACGACGATTCCAGCCCTTGCATCAGTTGGCGGCGCGCGGGCGCATCTAACAAAACTGGCTCGCCATCTCGGTAAATTCCCGTCGCTTGCAGCCAAGCCAGAAATTCCGGAGCGGGTTTCAGCTTAAAGAGTCTCCTGACCGCAAGCGCGTCGTGATAACTGGTGGATTGATAATTCAGCATCACATCGTCGCCACACGGAACGCCCATGAAGTAATTGCAACCCGCCGCGCCCAGCAGCAACAAAAGATTGTCTGCCGAATTCTGGTCCGCCGCGGCGTGATTCGTGTAGCAGACGTCGCACCCCATTGGCAGACCCAGAAGTTTTCCCATAAAGTGATCCTCCAGACCAGCGCGAAGGATCTGGCGTTCGTCGTAAAGATATTCGGGGCCGATAAATCCGACTACGCTGTTAACGAGAAAAGGTTCAAACACGCGGGCGACGCCGTACGCTCGGGCTTCCAGCGTCACTTGGTCCAAGCCGTGATGAGCTTCAGCGGATAAGGCGCTGCCTTGCCCCGTTTCGAAATACATCGCGTTTGAACTTTTCCAATCGACGTCACGCTCACGGTGGTTCTCCAGAACTTGCTCCCGGCCTTCTCGCAATGTCGCCAGCGAAATGCCAAAGCTGCGATTGGCCGCTTCGGTTCCGGCAATCGACTGGAATAGCAGGTCCACAGGCGCTCCCCGTTTCATAGCGGCGAGTTGCGCGCTAATGTGAGCCAGGCAGCAAGTTTGGGTAGGCGCTTTGTAAGTTTGCACCAGGCGGTCGAGCGCGTGCAGAATAGCCTCCACTTTTTCCACGGAATCCGACGCGGGATTCACTCCAATCACTGCATCGCCGCATCCGTAAAGCAACCCTTCAAATGCGGCCAGCAGAATTCCGCCGATATCATCGACCGGATGGTTCGGCTGTACGCGAATTCCGAGGACTCCGCGCTCGCCCATGGTGTTCCGGCAGCGCGTAACATTCCGGATTTTCGCTGCGGCCAGAACCAGGTCTTTGTTGCTCATGATCTTGGCCAGTGCCGCCGCGATTTCCGGGATGATTGCTCGTTGCAGTTCCTTCAGGGCAGTCTCGGTGGTGGCATCGTCGAGGATGTACTCGCGAAATTCGCCGACGGTAAGACTTTGGATTGACTGAAAAGCCTTTTGGTTGAAGGTATCCAGGATTAAGCGGCTTACTTCGTCCGTGTCAGGATCGATCAGCGGCTGTTGCACAACCTCCGCGAGCGTTAGATCGGCGAGCTTACGTTTGGCCGCCACTCGTTCGCGCTCCGACCGCGCCGCAATGCCTGCCAACTGGTCGCCGGACTTCTCTTCATTGGCTTTGGCAAACAACTCTCGCAGATTGGAGAACGTAAATCGCTCGGGCATAGATTCCTGCTGGATCGTTTTGCGCTTTTCTAAGCGTGTTGCAAAAACTCCGTTCGATATTTCGGAGCAAGTTCTTCAGCTTTCTTTCTGAAAGCGGCTTGCGCCGCTGCGTCAAGTTTTGACGGTGGCGTTGTCCGTGTCGCTACAAAGACACCAAGCTGCAAGAAAAATTGTTCCAGACCGGCGGGTGAACCTATGCACAGAAGTCGCGCTGGTTTCTGCAGCGCATTGCGAAACTGGTGAGGCGCGTTCGCAGGGATAGGGATGGTCTCGCCAGTTCGTACGATCGATTTCTCGCCGCGGAATGTAGCTTCGATCTCGCCCTCGATTATGACGAACGATTCCTCGAAATCGTGGCGATGCGGAAATGGCCCGCCGCCTGGCGGGACATGCATGCCGATCAGGCAGTAGTGACCTGCAGTTTCGTGGCCGCTTAGAAGGATTGTGTAGGTGTTTCCTAGCAATCCGATAGGAGGTAAATTCTGGTCTTCGTTCGGTCGCGCAAGCGCGAGTCTCCGTCGTAAGTCATCTGCCGCAATCGTCGAAGCGCGGCGTGCCTGTGCGGCTTGATTATCGTTCATTGACTTCCTCGCTTTCCGTCAGTCGGCCCGATAGCCATGACAGAATTCTGCTATCACTAGAGGAGAGTGGGCAAGCGTGCGTGGGCGCGGCGCCGACTAATTCTTCTTGTGAAAGATGGACGTGATGGATTTGGTTTTCTTCACAACGCCGCCGACACTGGCAGTGATGTAAGGTTCGTCGGTAGTGCCGGTGACCTGTATCGGCACGCCGGATCCGCTGAATCCCGTGATCACACCGATGCCAACCTTGCTGACGGCGTTCGCCGACGCAACTTTCACTAGAAGGTTAAAGTCGAGTTGATTTGTGGGCGAGACGGTGCCGCTACCGGTGAGTTCGCCCATTCCCTCAATCACTGCTTCGATCTGGTCGGCTACCACGCCAGCGTCCGTCATCCGCACATTCGCGCGCAACTTGTCAAAATGCGTAGTGTCGCCGGTTTTCAGGCCGCTCAGCGCCGCAATCCCGTGAATCTTTGAGCTGAAGTCGAAGCCTACCAAGGATGTGTTGTCTAGCGCGACGGGTCCTATAATGGCGGTTGATTTTGTCGGTCCGGTGACGGCCATGTTCATGGAGAGCGTACCTCCCTTCAGCGTGGAACCATTCGGCAAATGAACGGCGGCTGCGGTCATCAACGGTTGTAGCTGATCGATCGCCAAATTCTGTCCGACAACTTTGAAGTTCAATAACATATCTCCGGCGCCAGGCTTGACCGGGCGATAGGTGCCGCCCGCGTGGATCTCGGCGTCGCCGATTTTTACCGAGGCGTCCTCGATCTGTCCGGAGTTGTCTTTCACACGGTGTGTTGCACTGAACGTAGTTTCCAGCGGCTTGGGCACCGCGGGTGCTCCTTTATGCAGCTTAAGATTGTCGATGCGAGCGGTCCCGCTGGTGGTGAGCGTTTGCCCATCAAACTTCGCCTTCATCTCGGCATCCGCGAGGAACGACAAGCCGGTGCTGGGGTCCAAGAGTCCGGCTGCCACAGGGTCCACGCGTTTTGCCGAAATTTGCGCATCAATCGGGCTGCTAGCTGCGTCGTCGCGATCGATTGGGCCCAAGTACCCGTTGACACTGGCGGTGCCGCCGCCCGGCAAATTCGCCTTCAACTCGAAGGGAATCCTCGAAGTAGTTGAAAAATCGTGCGCCGCGAAATTCACGTGGTCGTACATGTTGGGCGGCCCATGCGCAGGGAGGGTTGTGATCGTGGCGTGACCGTCTTCGATAGCGACCGTTCCTACAGAGACCTCAGAAATTTGCGGCGCCGAAGTTATTGGGTTTTCCGAGGCAGGTTTCGCGGCGAGGCGCCCAATACTAGAAAAATTCCAGGTGCCATTCACCGCTTTAATCATGGCAATTTGCGGCGAGTCTATTTCAACGCTGCGAATGTTCAGTTGATGCGAAAAAATGAGCGGTCGCATCGATACGCCGATGCGAACTCTTTTCGCCGTTAAAAATGGGGAAGAGCTGAAGTTGGGATCGTCCGCGACGCTGATGTCTTCGGCCACCAGACTGCCGGAGAGGACCGACAGGCTCAGATTACCGAGCTTCACGTTGCGGCCGAAAGTGTCTGTAATTTGTTTTTCAATAGCTGGGCGAAACGTGTTCGCGTTGACGAACAGCTTGATACACACGATCACTACGACAACGAGAGCAAGAACTCCGAATAGAATTTTCGTCCAGCGTTTCACGAAAACCTCTTAGGGCGATGGTTTGATGAGCCAGCGAATAGTGAAGCGAGAAGTATATGACGAGCAAGCACTCCGACCTATCTGAAACTATCGTCAGCCTTTCGACTCATCGTTACTTGGGGGTAACATCACGAGTTCATGCTTGTGGTATTGAAAACGACCACTGCGTTTGATACGTTGCGAGCTTCGATATGCTAGATCTAGCTGTATGAGGTTGCTACTTCAGTTTTTCCAGAACGGTATAGTGGGAGACGGTGCGTCCCGTAACGGTAGAAGTGTCTGGCATGGGAGGTGCGTTGTATGCCAGCACTCACGCACAGGCAATCGCGCACCGCGGATGGCAGAGAACTAAATCCAGCTAGATAGGGGGCTGAGGTGTGGTGGGCGTCTCTGGGTACAGCCGATCAAACTCCGGGTCACCATGAAGGAGTGCCAGGTCCGGGTCGCGGCGCGTCCACACAGCGTCTTTGGAACCTGCTTCCCACGCCCTGCGTAAGGAGTCCATGGCCTCCGCCTTTCTGTTGAGCAGGCAGTACACGCAAGCCGCGTTATAGAGAATTGAGGCTTCGTTGGCGCGCAGGGTGACAGCCAGATTGAGCTCGCGCAAAGCGTCGTCCGTGCGTCCCAATTCGGCGTAGTTGCCGCCCAGCAGAATGCGCGCTCGCGCGTCCTCGGGCACTTGTTTCAAGTGGCGCTCAAGCGCGAGGCAGAATCTGTCATTCACTTTTAGTTTGGCTTGTTCTTTTCCCATCGCGCCGAGACAGTTCCTGATCGGCACATAAACGTTGTAGTCCTCGCCGCTCGATTCGATGGCAGCTTCCGCCAGGTCCATAACTTCCTGATAGCGTCCGGCGGCAAAAAGCGCGCGGCAGTAGAGGTAATAGGCGCCGTCGCAGTCATGTTTGCGCTCGATCGCTTTTTTCACCATGCGAACGGCTTCGTCGTAGAGGCCCGCGGCATAAAGCACCCAGGCTTGGCTCAGGTGCGTCTCGGGCAGGTCCCAGCGGAGCGCCACGGCCCGGCCGGAAGCTTCCCGTGCACGTTCGATCCACACCGCGATCGCGGCTGAAGAGCGAGTAGTACATTGCGCAAGCGTTGGCGCAAGCGGCGTACGCCAGAGCGAAGCTGGGATCCAACGACACTGCGTTTTCGAACATTTGCAGCGCGAACTCGACGTCTTGCCGTGTCAGTCGCCGCGCGTAACGCTTGCCGCGCAGATAGAGATCGTATGCTTGCGGATTTTCCGTAGGCTTGTCGGCAAGGGCTTCGAGTTCCTGCGGCGAAAGCGTTACGCGCAGAGCCTCGGCGATCTTGCGCGCCATTTCGTCTTGTACTTCGAAAACATCTTTCATTTCACGGTCGAAGCGATCCGACCACAGCGGAAAATCGGTGTGCGTGTCAACGAGTTGCGCGCTGATGCGCACGCGTGTGCCAGCGCGTCGCAAAGTGCCGGTCAAAACGTAAGCGGCGCCGAGCTGTTGCCCGATCTGCGCCGGAGTTACCGCTTTGTCCCGGAAGGCCAGAACGGTGGGGCGTGAAAAAGTATTCAGTCCGCGAATTTTGGAAAGTTCGGTGATTACGTCTTCGGTGATGCCGTCGCGCAAGTATTCATCTTCTTTCGCGCCGCTCTGATTTTCGAAATAGAGCACGGCAACGGATTTCTTTGCCGCCGCTGTGCCGGTCGCAGGCGTATTGGAGGCAACGCTCTTTTCGGCTGCGGGGCGACGGCTGGAATCCAGGTCCCGCTTCAGGCGCTTCAAGTCCGCGCGGAGTTCGGCAGCGGTCTGGTAACGAAGGTCGGTGTCTTTCTCCAGCGCCTTGCTGAAAATATTCTCAATTGCCACAGGCAGCCGCGGATTCAGTTGCTTCGCCGGAGCTGCAGCGGAGTGCAGAATTCCGTCGAAAATAACGGCAGAGGTTACGCCGGAGAAAGGAACCGAGCCTGTTGCCATTTCGTAGAGTACCACCCCGAGCGAAAACAAATCCGAGCGCGCGTCCAAGTCTTCGCCGCGCGCCTGTTCCGGCGACATGTATGCCACCGTGCCCATGGCGCTGCCGGGGCTGGTGAGGTGTTCATTACCGAGCACGTGCGTCTGTGTGCGCATGGACGTAGCACCCCCCGATTCAGCGGCGTGATGGTGTACGGGGGTTAACTTCGCCAAACCAAAATCCAGAATTTTGGCCTGGCCGCGCTCCACCAGAAAAATATTTGCAGGTTTGATGTCACGGTGAACGATTCCTTTCGAATGCGCGGTGTCGAGTCCGTTGGCGATTTGAATTCCAATTTCCAGGAGCTCGGATATTTCAAGGGGCTTTCCAGAGATGCGATGTTTGAGCGTTTGGCCTTCTAGCAGCTCCATGGCAATAAAAGGGCGGCTTTCGAATTCGCCGATATCGTAAATAGTGCAAATGTTGGAGTGGTTCAGCGCGGATGCAGCACGCGCTTCACGTCGGAATCGTTCGACGGCTTGCGAGTCATGGGAAATATCGTCCGGCAGGAATTTCAGCGCAACATTGCGGCCTAGTCGGGTGTCTTTGGCTTTGTAAACGACGCCCATGCCTCCGCCTCCCAGCTTTTCCAGGACGCTATAGTGAGAGATGGTGCGGCCAGTAACGGCAGATGTATCAGGCATGGGATGTGCATTGTACGACAGCACCTGCACACAGGCAAAGCAGGCAATCAGGGTCGACAGTGCGATTCGGCGGCTATTCGTAGCGCAATGCTTGGGTTGGCGCGATGCGGGCGGCGCGACGCGCGGGGACATAGGCAGCTAACATGGTGACTAGAAACATCATTGGCACCACGACGGCATAAGCCAGGATGTCCACACCGCCGGAATCGAACAGCATGGAATTCATGAGCTGCTCGAGGGCGAAACCCATGGCCAGCCCGAGCACCGTGCCGACACCGACGAGCACGAGGCCTTTGCCGAGCACGAGGCGAAGCACGTCTGAACTTGCCGCGCCGAGTGCGATGCGAATGCCGATCTCGCGTGTTCTGCGGCTCACGTTGTAGGCGACGAGTCCGTACAAACCGGCGACGGCGAGCAAAAGTCCCACTAAGCCCATACTACCGACCAAGTCGATCGCGATTCGCGGCCCTCTCACGGCTTGGTTCAGGTAGAAATCCTCGTAAGGTCTGGTCTGTAACATCGGCAGATTCGTGTCGAGGCTACGCACAACGTCCTTCACGGGCTGCACCAATTGCAGCGGGTCGCCGCTCGAGCGCAACATCAAAACCATACGCGCGACGGGATGCTGAGCCAGCGGCATATACACGAAGTCCGTTGGGCTTTGCATATTTTGAGTCTTGATGGTCTGCGCGACGCCTACTATCTCCACCGGCGTCCCAGCGCTGCTATCGAGTCGAATGTCTTTGCCCACAGCGTCGCCCGCCGGCCAATAGTGTTTCGCGAAGTGCTCGTTCACGATGGCGACACGCGGGGAATCCGCGGTATCGGAGGGAAGAAAAGTGCGGCCACGCAAAATCGGAACGCCCATGGTCGCGAAGTACCCTTCATCAATCGTATCGATCGTGCAATTGAAATTAGAGCGATCCGGCGGCATCTGGAAACCGTCCGGCACGAACGTCATAGCGTCAAAATCGTCGTTTCCAAGCGGAATGTTCTGCGTGAGAGCCTCGCTCTGCACTCCGGGCGTTTCGCGCATGCGTTCGGCAAGCAGCTTGTAAAACTGCTGCGTCTGGGTTGCGTTGTACTGAATGATGCGAGGATCGAAGCGGGTCATCAACAGGTGATCTTTGGTAAAACTGTGACCCTCCATCAAGTCGTGTTGAAAGCCGCGTGCCATCAGGAAAGACGCGGTCAGCAGCATCAGGGACATGGAAACCTGCGCCACCACCAGCATATTGCGGCCCCACAGGCGCTTGCGTCCGGGGACGTCCACATCTGCGGACTTGAGTGCGTTCACCAAGTCCACACGCGTGCTCTGCAGCGCCGGAGCCAAGCCGCAAAGGAGCGCGCTCAACACCGACAGTGCGACGCATGCAAGGAGCACGCGCTTATCCATCTGGAAGGGAATCGCCACGGGCAATTCGGTTGCAAAAACTATACTGTCTTTTGAGTGGAACCACTCTACGACGCCATAGCCGATGGCGATCCCAGCCAATCCACCCAATGTCGCGAGAATCATGCTTTCGGTTAGGAGCAGACGGATGAGCCGGAGACGCCCGGCGCCCAGCGCCAAGCGCACGGCGATTTCGCGCGCTCGCGAGCGTGCACGACTGAGAAGGAGTCCCGCGACGTTGGTGCAAGCCACCAGCAGAACCGCCAGCGCAAGGATCAAAAAGATCACGCCGAATTTCCAATTGTCGTCTTCTATAGTGCGCGTTTGGAATTGGGTGAACACGGCCGCGCCGCGGCCGCGATTGACCTGCGGATACTCGTCTTCGAAATTCTTCGCGATCACGGCAAGTTCATTGCGTGCTTGCTGCAGCGTCGCGCCTGGTTTTAAGCGTGCCTTTACCGTGAGCTCACGGTCGTCGCGGTCCTCGAAAAAATTCTTCTGGATGTTGGTGGAAAAGACGTGCGCCATGGCTAACGGCGTGTAGAAATCGGGATGACCGAACGTCAGCATCCCCGGAAAGCTATCCGGAGCCACGCCGATCACGGTGAACTTCGTTCCGTTTAGGAGAATCGTTTTACCGAGGATGGACGGGTCGCTCGAGAATTCGTGCCTCCAGAAATCCGGTCCCAGGACGACCACGGGACTACGTCCGGGCACCTGGTCTTCGTCCTCGCGAAACCCGCGCCCAAGCCGCGGTTCTACGCCGAGCACGTGGAAATAGTTACCGGAAACCATCATGCCGCCCTTGATGCGCGGCGTGGTTCCGGGTTCCGCGCTGAAGCCGACCGCTTCCATATCTGCGTTGGCCACGACGCCGTCATAACTTTTCGTTTTGGCACGGATGTCCAGGTATTCGCGATAGGAGAAATCGTCGAAGGGACTATCGTGCGTGGTGCTCACCAGGGTGACAATGCTGTTTGGATGCGGCACGGGGTAAGGCCTGAAAATTAGCGCATCCACCATGCTGAATGTTGCCGAGGTCATCCCAATTCCCAGCGCGAGCGTGATCACCACGAAGGCGGTAAGTCCGGGCGTGCGGCGCAAGCTGCGGAGAGCGAAGCGCGCGTCCTGCACGACATTTTCGACGAGGGGAAGGCCGCGCTTGGCGCGATAGTCTTGCTTGATTGCCTCAACGCCGCCAAATTTCAGTAGGGCTTGGCGTCGTGCTTCAACGGGTGATAATCCGGCGCGAAGATTTTCGGCGGTCTGTAGAGCGATATGCTCGTTGATCTCTTCGCGCAAACGTTCGTCTTGTGCGCGACGCGTTGTGAAGCTGGCTAGCCGTGCAAAAAATCGCCTAAGGGATTTCATAATAGATCCTCCGCTTTGGCTTCGAAGAACCGGCCGATGATGGCCGCCGTTTGTTGCCAATCTTGGGTCTCCGCCTGCAACTGCTTGCGTCCTTCCTTCGTCAGCCGGTAGAAGCGCGCCCTGCGATTATTTTCAGAAGCCCCCCACTCGGATGCAATGGCGCCTTCCTGCTCCAGCTTCAACAACACTGGGTACAGAGTGCCTTGATTTACCGCAAGAAGATCTCCGCTGATTTGCTCGATGCGCCGCGCGATTCCGTAGCCGTGCAAGGAGCCTAGGACATCCAGAGTCTTCAGGACCATCAACGCCAGAGTGCCTTGGAGAACATCCGTTTTTTGTTTGTTAGCCATTTGGGTTTCCAACAGGAAGGATGCCAGACTTCCTTTGGGAAAGCAACAGGTAAATTCTGGATGCAACGCAGGACCGGAAAGAAGGGTTAGCAGACGGTGCCCCGGTTCCTAAACTGGACTGAGAAAAAGTCCAGGTAACCTACTAGACATACGCCGCTTGCAGCTTTCCCGCGCAAGGTGATAATTTCATGGATACTTCGAGATTCGTAGAAGCTCGATTTTTCCGCGGGGCCGCAGGGACTAGTGCGCCCCGTCACGCAGGAGTTCAATTGCCGTCGTGGAGCGTTAACGACCAGAAAATCCCGCAGGGCCGCCTTGCGCTGGTCTCTTATGTTTTTGTGACCATTGTTGTGCTGCTCATGGTTGGCTTCTGGAAACTTCAGGTGGTGCAGTCCGGTCACTTTGCCGATCTTGCTGAACGCAACCGCGTTCGCTCGATTCCTATCATTGCGCCGCGCGGTCCCATGATTGACCGCGAAGGTCGCGTGCTCGTCGATAGCTATCCTTCTTTTAGCATTCTTCTCATGCGCGACGACCCCAAGTCGCTGGAGAAAAGTCTTCCGCAAATTGAAGAGGGTCTCGGAATCGATCGCGGAGATTTGCGGCAAGCGCTCGACGCGGCGAAATCCGAGCCGAAGTTTATGCCGGTCATCATCAAGCCCGCTGCGACACAGGCGGATATCGCTTTCGTCGAATCGCATCGGGCCGATATTCCTGTCCTGGAACTCATGATGGTTCAGCGGCGCAGGTACCCTCATGACTCCATGCTCGCCAGCGCCATCGGTTATGTTGGCGAAGTTTCTGTGCAGGACATGGATCAGAGCGATGGACACTATCGTCCCGGCGATCTGGTCGGCAAAGCGGGCCTCGAAAGGGAATACAACGATCAGCTGGAAGGCACCGACGGAATGCGCCGCGTGGTCGTCAACAGCGTGGGCAAAGTGATGCGCACGCTCGACAACGTGGAAGCAATTCCCGGCCGACCGGTTCAACTTACTATCGATTACGATCTGCAAGCTATCGCCGAGGCCGATATGCAGGGCAAAGAAGGCGCAGTCGTCGCTATGGATGCGCGCACGGGCGAAGTTCTCGCCATGGTGAGCCGTCCCACATTCGATCCCAACGATTTTTCCGTGCGAGTTCCCAAAGAAGAGTGGCAAGCGCTGAACACAGACAAGCAAACACCGCTCCTAAACCGAGCCATTCAGGCGCAATTGGCTCCGGGCTCCGTATTCAAAATTGTGATGGCTACCGCCATGCTCGAATCGAAAGCTGTTCCGGAAAATTTCACCGTGTACTGCCCGGGATACGCGAGTTTTTATGGACGCACGTTTCATTGCTGGAGACCTCAGGGACATGGAACAGTGGGACTTCATGCGGCCATCGTGGATTCTTGCGACGTTTTCTTCTACAACATCGGCAAGCAGCTCGGAATCGACAAGATTTCTTACTACGCATCCGGACTCGGCCTCGGCCGCCGCACTGGAATCGATTTGCCTAGCGAAGAGCCTGGACTCGTTCCTTCCGAGGACTGGGTGCAGCGCGTCTATCACCACAAATGGTATGCCGGCGAAACAATTTCTGTTTCGGTAGGGCAGGGCGCTGTCACTGTCACGCCGATTCAATTAGCGCGCATGGCCGCCGCCGTTGCAAGTGGCGGAACTCTCGTCCAGCCTCACTTGTTGAAAAGTTTTCCAAATCCGAAAGTCGATCATTTCGTTCTTTCCGAAAATACCGTGGAACAAGTTACCCAGGGTCTCTACGGCGTGGTGAACGAAGGTGGAGGCACCGGCTATCATCTTCGGTTGGCAAATATCGATTTGTGCGGGAAATCCGGCACCGCGCAATTGATGAGTTACGATGCTGCGAATCGCCTGGGCAACAAAAAGATGGATGGTTGGTTTGTCGGCTTCGCGCCCCGCCGCAATCCGGAAATTGTTATCGCGGCGATTGTACAGGACACCATGGAACACGGCGGCGAAGCTGCCGGCCCGGTTGTGCGCGACATCGTGAAGGCCTATTACGATAAGAAAAACGCTCGCTCGCAACAGCAGGCCACTACAGATTCACCGGCAGAACCAAATTCGACCAAGCCTCTCGTTGCGACCGTCGGAGTACAGCACGCCATGAAAGATCGGCCGCGCACTCAGGATTTTGACTGGGTTTTACTCGCCATCGTCGCCGCCATCACTACTCTGGGCGTGCTGGAGATTTATTCTTCCACGCACGCCAGCGCTATGGCCGGCATGCAGTGGAAACAATTAATGTGGCTCGGCCTCGGCGTCGCGGGCATGTTCATCATTTCGCGAATCGATTACCACACGCTGATGGACCAGGCTCCTGCGCTGTACATGATCGGCATGGCCACTCTGCTTGTCGTTCTTGCGATTGGCCAGTCGCGCTTTGGCGCCAAACGCTGGGTCTCGCTGGGCGGCGGCCCCAATTTCCAAGTGTCAGAGTTGATGAAGTTGATTATAATCATTGTGCTGGCGCGGTTTTTCAGCGAAGTGCGCACCGACCGCCTGACGCTTCCGGATCTGGCAAAGGTTGCCGTTCTCACCATTGTTCCGGTAGGCCTGATTCTGATGCAGCCGGATCTTGGAACAGCAATGGTGCTGGTTCCCGTCGCTGTCGTCGGCGCATTTCTTGCCGGCATCGATTGGAAACATCTAGCCGTCGGTTTCGTGCTGATCGCGCTGATGATTCCACGTCGCCTGGAACATGAGGAAGCATTTGAAGCCGTACCAGCAGCAAAGGATCGAGACATTCCTTCATCCTGAGGAGAATCCGCGCAGCGCGGGGTATCAGGTTTTGCAGTCAGAGATTGCGGTGGGCTCCGGGGGATTTTGGGGCAAAGGGTTTGGAAAGGGCAGCCAGAACCAGTTGGGCTTCGTGCCGGTGCGGTATTCGGACTTCATTCTGGCGGCGCTTGCCGAGGAACAAGGGTTTATCGGGGTCTGTGTAGTGTTATTGTTGTATCTGGGATTGGTTCTGCGGCTGGTGGACAACGCGCAGAAGGCCAAAGACCGTGCGGGGATGTATATCGTGATGGGCGTGACGGCCATCCTGGGTTTTCATGTTCTCGTCAACGCATCAATGGTGATAGGCTACATGCCGGTAACCGGAATTCCTCTGCCGCTGATGAGTTACGGAGGATCCGCAACGGCCTTTGTGTTTTTGGCTTTGGGACTGGTGATGAACGTACGCATGCGTCGATTCGTCAACTGAGCCCGCGAGATTTAGCGAACAGCAGTACAAATTTAGTGTAGGAATCCGGGCCATGCGACATCGCAGGCCGGAAATTCAATTTTAAGATCAGGTAAGCATCGGTGAGGAAAGCAATCGCACAATCTGAGAAGTCTTTCCTGAGCGGCCCGTCGCGCCGAGTTCAAGCTATCGTCTTGCTCCGCGCCGGCGTGTGTGCCGCCGCCGTCCGATGCACCATGAGGAGTCTTAAATGTCGAAGGAAATGGTCATCTCGGCGAACCCGCACGAGACGCGGGTAGCCATTTTGGAAGAAGGACAGCTTTGTGAGTATTACGTTGAACGTGAAAAAGAATTTGCATTAGTTGGGAGCATCTACAAAGGCAAAGTTACGCGCGTGCTGCCAGGCATGCAGTCGGCCTTTGTGGAGATCGGCCTCGATAGCGACGCTTTCCTGTACGTGAGCGATTTCCTTGAAGACATCGAGGATTTCGACCACATCGTCACCACCGTCGAAGACAAAGTCCAGAAGATGGAAGCGCAGGGCGGGCAGGTTTTCCCTGCGTCCGGAGTTACGGTTCCAGCTCTGGAGCCAACCGATGTGGAAGCTGTGCCGTTCGGTGCGACCGAAGAATCGGGTCTGCAACCAGCGGCCGATGCCATCCCACTGGCGCCGCCGATTGTTCGCCGGGAACCGGGCTACAACTCTGCGCCAAGCCGTCCACGATTCGAAAATCGCGGGCACGGTCATGGCGGTGATCGAGGCGGACGCAATTTCCGAGGCCGAGGAGGGCGTGGGCGCAATAATCGCGGGGGCGGCGGAGGGCGCGGAGGCGATCGTCGATTCGGGCGCGAGCTTCCATCGTCGAAGTACGCTTCACCACGGACTTTCGAAAACAATTCTGCGGACGCGCCAGCGGCAGAAGGGCATGTGTCGATCATTTTGCCGGGAGAGTCTCTGGCAAAGTATCGCGACAAGCCGGCAGCATCTGCGCCATTCAGCATTTCCACTGAAAATAGCGCGATCGAAAATTCGGCAGTGACGTCAGTCTATCCTGTGGCAGAAACCTCGCAGCAATCGGGAGTTCATGAAGCCCCGGCACAGGAACTCGCAGAGATGGTGGAACAGGATCCGGTGGCGCGTATGGCGCCGCCCGCGATTCCCGCGCGCCGGCCATTCTCGTCCGGATTGGAACCGCTTCCCGGAGAGAAACTCTCCAAGTGGAAAACGCACCAGCACCTCCCCATGGAACCAAAGGATGTGGAAGCGAACGACCAACTGCCGGTTCCCGAGGCAGTTCGCTTCGCGCCGCTCTCACCATTGCTGCCGCTGGAACAAACGGAGACAGAGGATCGCGCCTCTCACGACGCGCGTGGAGGGCACGACGGGTCCGAAGAAAGCGCTTCGCACGCAGAGCATCATTCGAGCGTTGGTCATGATTACCAGTCGCATTCCGACGGGTATGAAACGGAAACGTTGCACGCGGACCATATCCCCGCGGACCTAAGCGAAGAAGAAGTGACTGCGCTTACCGAGCACATTGCAGACGCGCAGGACGAAGCAGCCGCGCGCGTTGCGCAGGATCGGATTTTTGCCGCGGCAGACGCTGCAGCGGACGCACACGGTTCTGAAACCGACGGCGAAGCGGAGGCAGAAGAAATCGATGCGGCGGAGGAAGAGGCGGAAGAAGAAATAGAGCACGGGCATCAGGAAACTTCATCAAACGAAGGTGAACAAGTTGAAGACAGCCTATTGGAGGCGGAAGAAATCGATGCGGCCGACGCAGAAGCGGAAGAACAGATAGCGCAGAGCTCGGAAGAACACCCCGAGCACCTGGATGGCGAGCACGCGGAACATACCGACGGTCAAGACGAGCATTCCGAAGTAGCACCGGGGGCGGAGGGTAGGGTGGCTTCGGCGGAAAATTCTCAATCGCTGGTGCAAAAGCCGGTGCAGGCTCGCGTGCGCAATGATTTCCGTTCGCGCATGCAGCATCCTGCCCGGCGCGGTGGACAGCGCGACCGCGGGCGGCGCGACGATCGTGGCCGGCGTCCGCAGCACGGGCAAGGGCATCATCGCCCGCAGCAGCCTCGGCGCACTCAGTTGATCGCCGACATGCTGAAGCAGGGCCAGGAGATCATCGTTCAGATCGCCAAAGAGCCGCTGGGCAAGAAGGGAGCGCGCATCACCAGCCACATCGCCCTGCCGGGCCGCTATTTGGTTTACATGCCGACACTGGATCACACGGGCGTGTCGCGAAAGATCGCTTCGGCGGAAGAGCGCGCTCGCTTGCGCCATTTGGTGAACGATGCCAAGGGAACGGCAGGAGGCGGATTTATCGTTCGCACCGCCGCTGCCAGTGCAGCGCCGGAAGAAGTTCGCGCGGACGTGGAATTCCTGACGCGTACCTGGACGGAAATTAAAACGCGTTCGGAGCAACGCAAGGCTCCCTCGATTCTGCATCGCGATTTGAATCTGGTGGAACGCATCCTGCGCGATTACATCACCGCCGATTTTGGCGCGATATGGGTGGACACGGAAGAGGAGTACACGAAAGTTGTGGACTTCATGAGCCGGTTCCAGCCGCAGCTAGTGAATCGCGTGAAGTTGTACACCAAGGAAACACCGGTATTCGAAGAGTTCGGCATCCAGCAGGAAATTGACAAAGGTTTGCGGCCGAAGGTGTGGTTGAAATCGGGCGGCTACATCGTGATCAACCATACCGAAGCGCTGGTGGCAATTGACGTCAACACCGGGAAATTTGTGGGCAAGGGCTCCAATCGGTTGGAAGACACGATTGTGCGCACGAACCTGGAAGCGGTGAAAGAAATCGTGCGGCAGATGAGACTGCGCGACTTGGGCGGAATCATCGTAATCGATTTCATAGACATGGAAGAGCGGCGCAATCGTGAAAAAGTGATGGCCGCGTTGGAGGATGCGCTACGGGCGGATCGCGCTCCTTCAAAGGTTCTGCGGTTCAACGAATTCGGTTTGGTGGCGATTACGCGCAAGCGCACCAAGCAGGCCCTGGAGCGCACGCTGTGCCAGCCGTGCCCGTATTGCACCGGATCGGGCATGGTGAAATCAATTCCGACACTTTGCTACGAAATCCAGACCGAAGGCCGCAAGATGGCTCCGCAAATCTCGTCAGGCAGCTTGACGTTGCGCGTGCATCCGGAAATTGCGAAGGCGCTGAAGACCCGCGAGTCGGAATTGATGGAAGAGCTGGAGAAGTGGACCAAGAAGAGCATCATTATTCAGGCGGATCCGACACTGCATTGGGAGCAGTACGACATCTACTAAGTCTCAGTTTGGTTCTTCAGCGAGAAAGTACCCGGGCCGGGCGCGCACCGTGACGCCCGGTCTTTCAACAGTCACTTTGATTTCGTGGAAACCTGCAGACCGCTCCGCTGCCGGAAGGTACGTCAAAATATATTGTGCGTGAAGCTCTCCGCCGATGCGATCTAGGGCGCTGCGTATCGTCGAGTCGCGGAGGGCTCGATAGTGGACTCCTCCTGTAGCTGCGGCGGCGACTTCCAGCTGATGATTTTGTATTTGATTGGCACCGCGCATAATTAGCCAGATGGCCGGCGTCAGTAGATCGAGCTGTGGATGCGTAAATTGCGGGCGGTTGAGCGGATCGTGCGGTAGAGCGCCGGTTGTCACTGACGGAAGCGGTCCGGGTAGCCGAATCGCAGGCAAACCGTCGGCCCCATAACGCAAGTCGGCAGTCGTACTGCTGGGCCCAACGGCATAAATTGCGATGTTGGCCAGTTCCGCTTCTCTTAAAACCAAACCTAGCTTCGACTCACTCGAGTAATCCTGCGACTCCCCGACGATTAGCATAACGCGCCGAAAGCGGGAGGGCTGCTGCTTCAGCATGTCAACGGATGTGGACATGGCATCGTACAAACGGGCTTCCGGCGCTTCGAAATCCACTTTTGCTATGGAGCGCTCGACGCCGTCGTGGTCCTTGGTGAATGGTTGGCGGACTTCCACTGTACTGTCATAGCTAATCACGGCGGCTTCACCATCCAGCGCCATGACAGTTTCTGTGAAGATACTGCCAATTCCGCGAATCACCGCGGCCAACGTTTGAATGTGAGTGCTAGTTTCAAGAACGAGCGCCACGGCGAGCGGATCGCCTCCCAGATCCCAACGATCGATCGGTTGTTCCACGCCGTTGTCGAAAACATGAAAATCCTTCTGTGCTAGATCGAGAACTAGTTCCCTCCGATCATTCAGCACGGTGACCGGCACGATCACTTCGTTGGTGAAGACGCGGATTTTCTTTTGGCTAATCGGCAATTCTTCCTGTGCCGCTTCGCTTGAGGATGCATCGAACGGCGCGAGTTGCGTCGCCAGGGGTTCGGGGGTTGCATCCAGTGGTTCGTGCGTCGGGATGTTCGACGTTTGATTCTGGCTAGGATGCTCGTATGGATTCATCGGCTTGAACTTGTGGGAGTTCGAAGCAGGATATGGTTTAGAAGGAAGATTTTCTGATGAAGGCGGCGAACTTTGAGCTTTAGCGGGGAATGAAACTGCCGCCATCAAAACCAGGAATGTCGCGGTAGTCCGCACGCCTTGAACTTTTCTGTTCACGTTGGGCAGTGTGATTCCGCAACTCACTTGAGCGTTGCTTCGGAAGATTCGCTAACCGAACATGTATTTTCAAAGCCCGTATAACTTCGCGGCGTTCCCACGCAAAACTAAATTTGCAATTTCTTTGGCGCGGTCTTTGGCGATTGTTCCGTCGCGGACCATTTCTGTGAGGGCTATGGCCAGGGCGCGGCGCGCGTGTTGCGTGCCGATGACGGTGGTCTCTTCCCATTCGAGGCCGGGAGCGAAGGGGCCGGCATCGGTGCCGAACATTACGTGCTCCGGGGCCATCTCCAGGTAGGGCCTCAGAATGCGAGCTAGTTCCGGGGGCGACCAGAGGAGCTCCAGCACAGAAATGTCTGTGTACACATTCGGTTTCAAGATGAGCATCGACACGTTGCGCTCTCTCGGCGGATTTCCATGCAGCAAGACAAGGTTTGTCTTGCGAAGGTCGGGATCGTTGAGGATAGGGGACAGCAGCATGGGGTCCGCTCCGGCGTCGTCGAAGAAGTCGCCGCAGCCACTGCCGGTGTGAAAATGCACCGCCAGGCCGAGTCTTCCAGCTTCCAGAGCAATCTGCTTAAACAGAAAATCCTGTAGCGTTTTATATTCTGCGGGCGTCGCAATACCGCCTGCTGCATACTTTGCGTAAATGCGCTTGGCTTCGTCCTTTGATGCCGGGGCGAAATCGAGCGGGCGCAAATAGGCCGCTTCGAATTTCACGGCCATCGCGCCTGCGTTCTTCTGTTTCTGCAACGTAGCGCGAACGACTTTGTCAACATAATCGTCGAGTGCGGGTGGAACGTGAGTCATCCCGACATTCTGCAGATAAGTGTTGAGCAAATCTTCCGCGTAGCCGTAAAAAACGCGGCGATCGGGGTTCACGGCTTTTTGCTGGCTGTTGTCGAGCGGGAAAATCAGAGCATCTTCGTAGGCAACCCAGCGGAGCCGCGGCGGCTTCATTTCCGGAGCCATCGCGGTGCGGTTGGCGAACACTGTTTCGATGCCGGCTTTCTCCAGCACCCAGGCGTAAAAATCCGCGCCATGATCCCGGCGCGCAGCGGTCTCTAATTCTGTGACCTTCTTCAACTCTGCTTCGTCGCCGGTTTTCGCGTCGAATCCGTAAAGTGTTCTGTAAGCTTCCTGCTGGTCGGGCCCGAATCGTAGGTTTGCAGGAGGAAGGACGTTGGAAGAGGGCAGGCCATCACAGCGGAGCTGGTCGTAGCCTTTATCGTGCTCGCGGTCCAACGCCGTGACGTGTGCGTGATTGTCGATGGCTTTGACCGAATTTATGTAGCTGACGATCTCAGGGTCCGGCTGCTGCGCCCGGCCTGGCAGCGACGCTGCAAAGAACATAAACACAGCCAGACACACTCGATTCATCTTTCCTCCTCGACTGCGAACTGACGGACTTTGGCGTATTGCAAGACGCAAGATCATTTGGGTTGCGAGATTGTACTGCCATCGTCATCGCCTTGAATGAAAAAGCTTGGACCGGAATATCAAGATGACCTAACCGGAGGTGGATGCTCCATTGAGGCCGAGTTGGGGGGCGACGGCGCGAAGAGCATCGATGCAGAAGGCGATGTGGTCTTCGAGGGGGACGCCGAGTTCTTCGGCGCCTTTGTAAACGTCGTCGCGACTGACGCCGCGAGCGAAGGCTTTGTCCTTGAGTTTTTTCTTAACGCTGGCGGCTTCCACTTCATGGATACTTTTGCTGGGCTTGATGAGGGCGCAGGCAGTCAAAAATCCGGCTAATTCATCGCAGGCGAAGAGCGTGCGATCGAGCTGCGATTCGCGCGGGACGCCGCAATAATTGGCGTGGCCTAGAATCGCGTGAATCATTTCTTCGGAATAGCCGCGTTCGCGAAGAATTTTCGAACCTTCGTAGGGATGCTCTTCGGTTGGGTGCTGGACTGCGTTGGGCCAGCGCTCGTAATCGAAATCGTGGAGAAGGCCCGTAAGGGCCCAGAGAGCTTCGTCAGCGCCTAGTTTTCGGGCGTAGGCGCGAGTACAGGCTTCCACGGCGAGAGCGTGTTTGCGAAGGCTTTCGCTTTGGGTGTATTCGCAGAGAAGGTTCCAGGCGTCGTCACGGGTAGGCATTATTCCTCGTCACAATGCTGCTGGATAACTGCAACAAAAAGCAAGGGTGTTTCGGTCCTTTGCTATAAGTCAGAGCCTTAGCCGGGGTGTTCGCGTTGTTGCTTAGTTTTGCTAGGGAAACACCTCGTCCAAGCTTAGGATCTTATAGGTATTCCATGTACGGGGTGGTTATGACCGAATAGAGGTCTGGGGCGTCCCATTTCCTACGATGAAAAAACGAATCCTCGTTGCCGACGACAACCCACTGATCAGGAAAATGCCTTGCAAAATTTGTAGCGATCACCAGGCACTGGAGATTTGTGACGAAGCGGTGAACGGCCAGGAGGCGATTGAAAAGGCTGAACATCATCGACCGGATTTGATCATCCTGGACTTAGCAATGCCAGTGCTGGACGCGCTGAAAAGCGGCTGAGGCGATCTGCAAATTTCTGCCGAATGTCCCGATTATTCTGTTCACCTTGCATGCGCCTACGCGGAGGGATTTTGATCCGAAGAGGTCGGGAATCACTCGAGAGGTTCCGAAGACCGAGATGGATGGTAAGTTTAGTGGATCACGCGGAGCAGTTACTTCTTGAGTCGCCGAAATCGCTCGGCTATTGGAGCCGTTGAGTTTGGATTTTGAGCAGTTCCTCGCAGGCCTTCTAAAGGGCATCTACTTCACCTTGACTGACGGGTAAGACGCTGAGTTCCTGTAGACGCAGGAATATCGCTGTCTCCGCAGCGTGCACTTTCTCGCTTAGCTCTTCCAAAGTGGGCTCGTTTAAGGCTTCTTGCAAAGGCTTTGCCACGCGGGATATCGAAATTCGCTCATAGCGGTGTCGTTACGAGCAAGATCAACGCTGAACTTACCCGCGGACATATAAGAAGTCAACCGCTCCTATTATGACGAAACAGTTAAAACACCCAAACTGCAGCAAAGTTGCTGTCGCTGCCGGGCGTGTGCAGGGAGGGATCGTCTGGTACCGCCGCGGGCTACTGTGCCGGGCTGGGTCCTCTTGGGGGTAAGACATGGTGCGACGAAAGGTAAGACCGCAACCAGCGAGTTTTCCAATTGAAACCCAGTTTGGCGTGCGCGCGTATCGGAATGAGACAGGCGACGACTGATTGAGACGCTGCGGGCCCGGAATGAGACGGCGCGAGAGGCCTTTATTGAGCGTGCGGGGCCGTTGGTACAGGCGAAGAAATTGCGTATGTTGTGATAGAAAAGAAACTTACGGGAAATTTCCAGCACGGCGGGCGAAAGGGCGAAGAGGAAAACTCTTTCGGAACCCGAAGTGCAAGAGATGGGAATGTAAGCCAAAAATCGTCACCGAATGACGCAGCGGGACGATGTGTTCAGAGAGATAGCAGACTGTAAGCGTCAGGCGAACGGATAGAAAAATCTTATCGGGTGATGCAGGCGGGGCAAACAGTTTTGTTTATAAGGAGCTAAGAAGATGGCACCAAAATTGGCAGCTCGGGCAGGCGAAATAGCACTTGACAAGAAATGGCACACTGTGGACAATCACTCGCGCGCCGTCCCTGCCTTCCCCCTGTCAAAAGAGTCCTCCCCTTCGCATCGCCGGAATAGTCTGCGAGGAGAACCGGTGGCGGAAAAAGAAAGTACAGCAACCAGCATGGATCTGGATCGAGAAGTAATTCGTTGTCAGGTATGTGGATTGGTTCAATACCGCACACGGACGGACAACTGCCGTCGGTGCTTGCGCATGCTGCCACCCAAGGTGTCGTTTGTTATACCGACACCGTCACCTCAAGACTTGCCGGGCGATGACCGGCAACTGTTCGAGAACTGGCCAAACCGCGAGACGGTGGAGAACATCGGCCAGCGGATTCGACAGCTGCGCGAGTCTCGTAGCATGACGCAGAGCCAGCTACAGGCACGTTCGCGAGTTTCGCGATCGTATCTGTCGCGAATTGAGAGCGGACAGATGACCCCCAGCCTCGGCACGCTTGAGAAAATTGCCGAAGCTTTGGGAGTTGGACTGAACCGCTTCTTCGTGCCGGAAACAAACGGCGAAACGGTGCTTGAGGATCCGTTCATCCAGGGACTTCGACCGTACTTGCGGCAACTCGATTGGACACAATGGCAAGGCATTTTGAAAAGGTTGCAGGCGATCAGCGAGCACGTTAGCACCAATCACAGCGTGCGTCCCCTAGTCCCGCAACCCATGGATCGGCTCCCTCATAACATGCCCCGGCGGCAACAACAGATTGGCCATTCCGCCGCAGGACTGCACCGCTAACCCACAAAGCGCGGCACAACGACATTGAAGAACAAACGGCTCGGAAGGTTCGCCCTGGGGCGGCCTGCCGGGCCGTTGTTCGTGTAACCCGACGATTGTCCCGAAACGACGCCCAGACGATTTTCCATTTCTGATTTGTCAATTTTTTGTAAAGACACGCAATTGGAGTGCAGACTTCGTGGCGCTTCGGCGTCATTCGGGAACTTTTTCCAAGATTTTGCGGAAGCTTATAACGGACCGTCTCTTTCTGCTGAAGCCAAGGCACCTGTGTATTCAGGACTGCATACCGGAATCGTGTTTTTGTCAGGAAAGAGCGCGACTTTCGGCTGGACCGTGGGTTGAATTCGCCGGATAGGTTTCGTGCAAGTGTCACGCGATACCGCTCAGCTTCTGGCTCTGAGTCTATCTTGCCGAGATCGAATTGTTTCGATCTAGCGCAACTAAAACAACATTCGCGGAATCAAAACGTAGGATTTCGTCTTAATTTAAAACGTGGCAAAAACCAATGGGAGGAAACAATGAGTAGAAAGTTGCAAGGCTTGGGGCGTGCAGCCCTGCTGGCCTTGACGTTGAACGCAGGAGCGGCTCATGCGCAGGCGGCCGCGGAGACCAGTAAGACTGCTGTACCACTAAGTTATGACATCAGCAAGGAAGTGACGCTCAATGCCACGGTTGAGAGCTTGCCCTCGAAATCAAGCGCTGGGCTCAGGCAAGTTGGCTCGACGGGATTCGTGCTGCAAACGACTGCCGGAACTGTGCAAGCGAGTTTGACGCCGTTTGTTTTTCACGGAACTGCATCGCTTTCCATCAAACCGGGCCAGATGATTCAGGTGACAGGCGTGATGACCACGTTGACGAACAATAAAAAAGTATTTGTAATTCGAACGATTCAAATGGGCGGGCGCACCTACGCGGTTCGGGACCAGCATGGTTTTCCTCTTGAGCATCCGGCGCAGAACACCTCTGTGGCGTATGTGTCGAAAGGAGGTCAGCTATGAATCGCAGATCTCTCTGGTTCGTTCTAGTGGCACTGGCTTTGGGGATGACGTTCATGTCCGGATGCGGTAGTTCGAGTTCTGTAATCTCAGTTAGCATTAGCCAGGCGCCGCCTGGAATTCTAACGCCTGGCGGCATGGCTCAAATAACCGCAACAATAACCGGAACAGGGGAAGGTGTTATGTGGAGTTGCGCTCCCGGTTCCGGAAATACAAATAGTGCGTGCGGCTCGTTCAATCCATCGACTACCACCACTGGAGTCGCGACAACGTACACGGCTCCGGCGACGGCGGTAGGCAGCGTGATAATCACAGCTACATCAATCAAAAATTCTGCGGTAACGGCGAGTGTGAACGTTACGATCTCGACCTCCGGCGGCCTCGCGGGCAATTACGCGTTTTATGTTAGCGGCGAGGACTTCAACGGTCTTTATTCTCTTGCAGGAGCCGTGACGATTTCCGCTAACGGATCGCTGACTGGCGAACAGGATTACAACGATGCTCTCGGGGTTACGTCTCCCTCGGGCGGCGACATGATTACTGGCGGAAATTTGGCGTTCGATCCCGTCGCTGGCTTAGGAACTCTGACTCTCATCACAAACAACAAAAAAAACCTCGGAGTGAACGGAACTGAAACTTTGGCGCTCAATTTCGTGAACAACAACCATGCGCTGATTATTCAAGCGGACGAAAGCGCTACCTCAAGCGGAAGCTTTGACTTGCAGACATTGCCGAGCACTCCAGCGGGAGGATTTTCGTTTGCGGTTTCGGGCGCTGGCAACACCGGCCATACACATTTCTTTGGCGGTGTGTTCAGCGTATCCGGAACTAGCGTTAGTAGCGGCACTTTCGATGTAAATAACAATGGCAGCATATCCCCTAACAATTCCTTTACCGGAACGTTGTCGGCGGCAGACTCTTTCGGTCGCGGCACTTTGACCGGGACTGGCATGGCCGGAACGATTGTCTATTACATGGTTGGTCCGGAAGTGCTTCGACTTATCGATGTGGATTCCACCAGCACCTTCGTGGGATCGGCATTTGGCCAAGGCGCGAGCGCGGGAACTTTCAGTACCGCGTCGATCGGAACTTCCGTCTTCACCCTACAGGCCAATTTAGCAGGAATTCCGTATGGAGTGGTGGGGCAGATTGTTCCATCGGCCGCCGCGTTTAGTGGGGTTGCGGATCTTAACGAGCCGGGAGTGGTAGATGCCGCTGCTCAGTCGATCTCCGGAACCTTCACCGTAGGTGGCAACGGCTATGGGAGCTTGACAATTTCGCCCGCGCTCGCATCCGTGAGTGTTCTTGGGCTTTATGCGACGGATCCAACCCTGAACTTAAATGATCCGAACAACACAACCACAGGGGGCGGAGGCGCTCTGCTTGTCGATCTCGACACTGATATTGCTGGTTCGGGCGTCCTTGTCCCGCAGACAGATACTTCTACGACGAGCTTCGCCGGCAACTATGCTCTTGGGCTACAAGATTTAATCCCAGAGATCGGTGGCGGGGAATTTGACTTCGTTGGCAATGCAACCGCGACCGCGGGAAGTCTCGGGGGAGCTGGAATACTGAACGATCCAGGAGACGTGCTGCAGACTACTGAGGTTCTGGTGGACAGTCCGACAACATTCACCAGCACCCTCGTTCCCGACACCACCACCAATGTGGGGCGCTACCTGCTTGACCCACTGAACTTCATCGTGGCTGATGGAGGAGCTACAATCAATTACCAGGGTGTTATCTACCAAGCCAGTGGAGGTCAGTTGTTCTGGATGGAGAACGGAGCGGATGGCCTTGAGAGCGTGTTTACCGGGCAAATCCAGCAGCAGACGCTGCCATTGGGAGCGGCTGCCAAGAAGGCGTCAGCTAAACTAACACAAAAACCCTAAGCGCACTGACATGAGCAGGCACAGCCGGAGTGCTCCGGCTGTGCCGCTTCAACTTAATTGCTTGGATCTCTTCCCAGTGAAGCTAAGCAGACAAGAATAAATTCTGTCTTTTTTTTCGATCCTGCCTATCTTACCTAACTAACTAGCGAGTTAACTTTAATTCTCACCATTCCAGGTTTTTCCGTGTATCTCCTGACGCTTGTAAATGTTTAAGACTAGGGTTGGGGCTGTGGGTTTGCGCGGGCTTCGGCCATGATTTTTTCTATTTCATCCGGGCTGCGGGGGAGTTTGGAGGTGAGGAGCTGGTTGCCGTCGGCGGTGACGAGAACGTCATCTTCGATGCGCACGCCGATCTTTTCTTCGGGGATGTAGATGCCGGGCTCATCGGTAATGACCATATTGGGCTGCAGCGGGCTGGTGCGGTCGTTGGCGTCGTGGACGTTGAGGCCGAGATGGTGGCCGACGCCGTGGAAGAAATAGCGCCCGAGCGTATTGCCATGCAAGTCGTGCCCGTGGGTATTGATGTAATCGTAGGCAGCTTGATGAACGCTCTGGGGGCCTCCATAGAGCATGGCGCCGGGCTTGATGGCGGCGAGCGCGGCGTTCTGCGCACCTAAAACGATTTCGTAAATTTCGCGCTGGCGAGCGGTGAATTTTCCGTTCGCAGGGATCGTACGAGTGATATCTGCTGCATAGCCGCCGTATTCGCCGCCTACATCGATGACAACCAGGTCGCCATCTTTTATTTCGTTCTTTAAGTCGTCGTAGTGCAGAACGGTGGAATACAGACCGGCACCGACAATGGGCGCATAGGCTTCGCGCGAGCAACCTTCCATTTCGTGAACTTCCTTCATGCGAGCAGCGATCTGATATTCGTAAAGTCCGGGGCGCATCATTCTCATGGCGGCGAATTGCGCGTCAACGGAGGCGTCCACGGCTTTCTGGATCAAGGCGATTTCGCCCGGGGACTTTATCTGGCGAAGACTGGCCAATGCAGGTGCGATTTCGTCAATGGTGGATTGCGGCAAGGCGCTGCGAACCCAAGCGCTCCAAATGGTGAGGTGCGGGTAGCCGTTTTCCTGTTTGGGAGGAAGCTCGGTATAGAACGTGGAATATGTTTTCGCGAGATTCACAAGGTCGTCGTGCAGACTGGCGAAAGGCTCGACGGCTTGGAATCCGGTTTTTTCTGCGATGCCGGGATCATCAGGGCCCATCTTGGGTCCACCCCATTTTTCGTCGTTGGGATTGCGCGGAGGAAGATAAAGAATCTCGTGCGGGCCGGTGGAGGATTTGGCGTCGGGTGGATCGGGGATGAGAAGGAGCGCGGCGCCGGGTTCGCTATGGCCGGTGAGGTAGTAGAAATTTTCTTCCTGGAAGAAGACGGCTACCTCGCCGGTGTCCTGGCGGCTGGTGTAGCCGAAAATCACAAGGGGACCGTTGATCATAGAACGAAGCTTGGCGCGTCGCGCTTGGTAGTCCGAGTTGGGCTGGCGGAATCGCGCCTGGATGAGCACTGAAGCGCAAGCAAGGATGAGAAGCAGGAGGCCGGAACGTCGGGCAAATTTGCGAAGATTCATCGGTTTTTAATTACTCCGTTTCTGGGAAATTGGGCGGAACTTCTGAAATCGAAGCATGCAATTCTAGAACCGGTTAGAGAGGGTTTACTCTTTTGTTTTCTGTGACTTCTGTTTTCGGCCCAAAACCGGTTAGAAAAGCAATTCGTCGAAGCGTACCCTTCGCCAAAAACGCTCCGGGCAAGACGGTTAGAAGTGCTAGAACCACTTTTAGAAAACGGCTCGTTCTCTCTCGCGCTGCGCGCCGTATTTCGGGATTCAGCGCCGACGAAATCTTGGGGCGATAAGGGACCTGAACTCTGGCGATTTAGTTTGGCAACATTTTGCCGAGAGGGAGGAACAATTATGAGCGGAAAGCGCGGCCGGAATTCCTTGGCTACTTTTTGTTGAAGGGCTCGATGCTTTTCTATTTGAGTCACGCGGAACGGTAGCACTTTCTTTTGGGGAATTCAAGGAGTGCTGTGTGTGTGGTGTGTGTGGACGCGCTCGTGCTGCCGCGCGGTTATCCCGTTTTGGGAAATGAGTTGAAACAGCTGTTCCCGTCAGGCCGCGGTGTGGCCCGCTGGGTTCGCAGACGGCGATGCCGGCTTGAGCGGCACAGGAGGGCTATAGACGTGCCAGAAATCACCATCCGCGTTTGCATTGGCGAATTCGACAGCGACTCGCCTGCGACCGCGCGGTTGCGGTTCGACATAGACTACGTGGCATTCGCGCTCTTCTTCGGTGAAGCTATTGACGATGAGGAGCTTCTGGCCGAGTTTTACGCGGGGCTTCATGTCGAGCAGCCCACCGTATAAGCTGACAGCCATGCTAGCAGTAACATCGCGGAAGGGGTGGTTTCGAGGGGTGCGTCCGTAAACCTTGACGGGAATCGTATAACGGAAGCGCTTGCAGCGACGGCGCTCGACCATCGGAACCTCCTCAGTAACCCAAGACAAGAACTGGCGCTGTTTAAGGTTAAGCGCGGTCCGGGATGTAGGGCAATAGTACTTCGTTGCTTAAGTGGATACAGCCTATTTCGGATGATTGGGGACCAGACGTAATTGACGATTGGTTTTTCGCTCGATATGGATCCGGACGGCGAGCAAGAAATTAATCCGCGAGGGTTCGAGCCAGGGGGCTAGGTGGCGGTGAGGCGATACCACGCCAAGCCGGTTTTCGCTCCCAGCCAGCGGAAAGGCTCGCTGGGAATGTAATCGAGGCTCGCATTCAGGAATGGAAACGGCTTCCACGGTTCTTCGCGGCCGGCTTCGAGATCGGCGATGATTCTACCGAAGACGGAGGTAAGATTCACACCGTGTCCACTATAGCCCAGGCCGTAGAAGATGTTGTTATATTTTCCGGTGCGCCCCACGGAGGGCGCCTCGTTAAGGGACCAATCAACTATTCCGCTCCACATGGCTTCGAATTCGACGCCCTCGAGAGCGGGGTAGAGGCGGACAAGCTCGCGTTGCAAGTACGCATAATGGCGGGTGGCCTGGTTTGGATCGCCGACTCCATTGTTGAAGAAGTAGCTGGGGCTTCCGCCGCCGATGTGGATACGATTGTCTCGCGTAAGGCCAAGATAAATGACTTCTGTACGGCTGTCGTTGAACGGCGCTCGCCTTTGCCATCCGATCCGAGCGAGTTGTTGATCGCTTAATGGCGGCGTCATGGCTAGGTACTCATGAACCGGGACAATTGAGTTTCGGAAATAGCCGAGTCTGGAGGTGAAGGCATTGGTTGCGAGGACCAAGGATTTTGCCTTCACGCTGAACCTGTTTATGGTATGCACCAGATGCTGGGGACCTTCCTCGATGTCAGTCACCACGGTATTTTCGTAAATCCTGACGCCCACAGATTGCGCGGCTGCTTTCCAAACCTGCACGAGCTTCATGGGATGAATATGTCCGGCGTTAGGGTCGAAGAATGCCCCTTCGTAGAGGTCTGTTCCAATTGCGCTCGCAACTTGTTGCTTGTTCCAAAATTCAACAGGCATTTCTGCGGATCTTGCCGCGGACACGTAAGACTGCGCATCGCGAACATCCTGGGAGGTGTTAAGGACCTGCAAAGCGCCGTTGGTTTCCAACTCGCAGTCAATTCCAGTCATGGCGCTGAGCTTCAGCAAGGTTTGGATGTTATCGGCGGTCAGATCGTAGATTCGTTTGTCGAGCGCAGGATCGGGGCCGAGTTGCATGTAGCGGTCATCGGTGAGGTTCAGCACCATGGCGCCATTTCGTCCAGAGGCACCATTGCCACAGCCTTTGGCTTCCAGCAGGACGACGCGTTTTTGCGGGGACAGGGTGCGGATGTAATAAGCGGAGGAAAGTCCAGTGAAGCCACCGCCGAGCACTAGGACATCGGCAGTGATGTTTTCCGCGAGCGGCGGGCTTTGCGGAGGCTGACTTCTCGCCCAATAACTTTGGTTTGGCTCGAACACCATTGGCTCCGGCCAGATTTTGGGGGACAGTTCGTTCAGGCCAGCTGCCCCGAGGACAACGCCGCTTGCAGCGAGGGCGGCTTTTTTTAAAACGCTGCGGCGGCTAGAGCGTTCTTGCATTTCGAAACATTGGTCGAACTAGAAGCTGGGGGCGCCGCTGGAGGCGGGGCGGACTTCGCCGGATTCTACGGTGAAGCGCAGGCGCTCGAGGTAGGTTTGGGCGAGCGACATGATGCCAGTGTAGAGGTAGCCCCAGACGAAGAGGAAGAGGAAGGGGACGGTGGCGTAGTTTTCATTTTGCAAGGCGTAAACCACTGCGAGTGAAAAGTAAATTCCGAGGGCTACTTCGGCGAAGGGCATCAAGCCGGCGCTTTTGCGGTAGGTCTTTTTGGCCCAGTGGGCGTTGCTGCTTCCTTTTGCGTTGGCTTCGACGCGGTATTTCGGGGTGCGCACGAATTCGGATTTCACGTTGAAAAGGGCTTCGAGAACTCCCCAGGCGTTGCGAACGGAGAGTCCGATGCCAACCGCCATGACGAAGGGAAGATACAGAAAAGTGCGCTTCCAGGTTTTGGGATAGAGCGCGCGTTCGGCGGCGAGATAAAAGGACGATATGGAACAGGTGGAAGCCAGGAAAAGAGGCAGGTCGATCACGAGGACCTGGAACCAGCCTTGATAGAAGCGCACGATCATGGCGGGAAGCAAGATGATGGACATGACGACCATGAGCGGATAGCTGATGTTGGCGGTGAGATGGAAAAAGGCTTCGGCTTTTACGGCGGCGGACTCTTTTGAACGTAGAATACGCGGGAGGATTTTTTTCGCCGTTTGCATCAAGCCTTTGGCCCAGCGAGCTTGTTGCGATTTGAAGGCGTTCATTTCGACCGGCAGCTCGGAGGGGCATTCGATATTCGGCAAGTAGAGGAAACGCCAGCCGCGAAGTTGGGCGCGATAAGAAAGGTCAGTGTCCTCGGTAAGGGTGTCGTGTTGCCAGCCGCCGGCGTCATCGATAGAAGTGCGGCGCCAGATGCCCGCGGTGCCGTTGAAATTGAAGAAGAGGCCGCTGCGGGCGCGGGCGGAATGCTCGATGACGAAATGCCCGTCGAGCAGAATGGCTGCGACTTCGGTTAGCGCGGAATAATTGCGGTTGATGTAGCTCCAGCGCGTTTGCACCATGGCGAGCTTTTGGTCGGTGAAGTAAGGCATGGTGCGGCGCAGAAAATCGGCGGGCGGAATAAAATCGGCGTCGAAGATGGCAATGAACTCGCCTGAAGCGGACTTCAAACCTTCCTGTAACGCACCCGCTTTGTAACCTTCGCGATTGTCGCGATGGATGTAAGAAATGGGCAAGCCGAGAGCGCGGTAGCGATCCACGCAATCGCGAGCGATTTGCTGGGTTTGGTCGGTGGAATCGTCAAGAACCTGAATTTCCAGAAGATCGCGCGGGTAATCGAACTGCGAAACGGCTTCGACCAGGCGATCGATGACGTAGCGTTCGTTATAGATCGGAAGCTGAACGGTGACTTTGGGCCAAGTGACAATTTCGGGGAGCGGGCCAGGGACGTTTTTGCGATTTTTGTAATAGTTGTAAACCAGAGCGTAGCGATGAATGCCGTAGGCGGCCAGGATAATCATCACGAAAAAGTACGGAAGCATAATGGCGAGATCGAAAGAATTCAGTTGATAGATGCCACGAAATGGATTGGCAGCGGGGTCCATGTTGCGTCGCCAAAGTTCGGCGAGCGGATTGCCGGGGGCGAGCCATGCGGCGGTGGAGAAAAGCCAATTATGAAGCGCCATCACGATTCCTGGCTCCTTGAAAAGCTGCGCCCGATA
This sequence comes from uncultured Acidobacteriota bacterium, assembly GCA_963731535.1. Classification (GTDB taxonomy): domain Bacteria; phylum Acidobacteriota; class Terriglobia; order Acidiferrales; family UBA7541; genus Palsa-295. The sequence goes on from CAVSWI010000018.1 coordinate 265,732, forward strand.
GGCAAATTAATTTGTTGATTAGCCTGCGATTGCTGGGGGGTCGCGGGGCTCGGGAATGATTATACGGGGGCATGACGGGCTGTCAATGAAGATGGCTTGCCGGTAGTGGGTCAGTTTCACGATTTATCGGGAGTTGGCCCGAACTGCCGGTGAGCGCGACAGGTTCATATACCCCAAGCCTTCCCGCTGCCATAGTCATTTCTTTAATCCGGCCTGCCAGTTCAGCACCGCGATGAATTTTGGTTGAGCGCTCGCAGCCGAAGGAGCAGGGATCAAGAAGCGTGCCCAGCGCGCCGAGATGACGCCACACAGAAAAGCCAGCGCTCCGCCCAATCCGTATTCCATCTGCGTTCCCCCCTCTTATTGGTCTTTGAGACGCGGATTCTAGCACCACTCAAAGTAGGCCACTACCGGCTGGCCGGCCCCGAAGGTCGCTTGACGGACACCTAAGCGGGGCGAAAAGGCAGCGATAAAAGAGGCTATTTGGTGTTGACGTAGTAGCCGGGGCCGACGCGGAGGTGATGGTGCCAAGCGAGTGGGAAGGCCCAGAACACGACAGACCCGAGGACGGCTTGGCCGATGGCGAGGGGAATGATGTTACGGACGCGTCCGAACATGAAAGCCATGGCGGTGCCGGCGATGAAGGTCAACGGGACGAGGACGGGGTTGGGCCAATGGCATGCGGCGAAAATCACGCCGGTCAGGGAGGCGGCGATCCATTCGTTGCGCACGAGCGAGAGCATGCGGTTGTGAACCAGCGAATTGAGCGCTACTTGCTGGAGCAAACAGAAGGCGAAGTAAGTCCACAGGCGCTGCCAGGAAATTAGATTGGGCGGCAGATGCGGCCGGGCACCGAGCGCGAGGCCGATGATAACGAGGCCAATGAGCATCGCGCCGTAAACGATCAGGGCTTGCTTGGTGGCGGGCCACAAATTGTCGGCGCGCCAGCCTAGCGTCTTGGGCGTGTCGCGGTGGATTAGGAAGCTGGCGATAATCCAGAGGACGAAGATCATCCAGGTCCATCGCTCGGTGAATTGCAATTGCCAGATGAACCAAAGGATGAAAGCGGGGAGGAGCGTTACGTCTGCGATGGAGAAACAGCGCTGGATCCGCGAAGTCATTTTCTTCTTATGATGCGGGATTTGTGCGGCGGGTCGATACTACTCAGCTTTTTCTGCCGAACAAGTGAGGAATTCGCGATGAGTGTTTCGCGGTTTGGATTTGAGATGTCAGTACAGTAAGCTTTTCGCGCGCCTGAACATGCACGGGATTAAATTCCAGGAGTTGGGAATAGACTTCGCTGGCGCGCAAGGGAAGCTGCATTTCCTGGAGCAATTCAGCGAACTGGAGATAGATTGGCTCGCGCCAAGGATCCAACTTAATGGCGGCTTGGAAATGTTCGATGGCCTCTTCGTGGTATTGAGGAATTGTGGAGAGGCTGCGCGCTAATGTGGCGTGGTAAAGCGCGTTGTCCGGAGACAACTGAATGCATTTACGCAACCACACGACTGAGCCGACGAAATTTTTTGCGCATAGACATTCGTTGGCGCGCTTCAACCATTCCTGGATGGATTCTTCGGCCGTTGTTTTTTCGCGGTGCATGCTGAAACCGCTGCGCGCGGCCAGGCGTTTATCGTAGGCGGTGCGTTTTTCTTCGTTCTCAAGAGTTTTGTAAGCTTCAGTGATGATGACCATAAGATCTCTGACCGGCGCGTCCAATGAGCGATCACCCATGTGGGCGTCGGGATGGAATTTGCGGGCGAGCGCGTGGTAGCTCTTCTTAACCTGGCTGAGAGGAGATTCAGAGGTGACTCCCAATAATTGATAGTAGGTTCCTTTACCGCTGAGTTCTATGAGCTGGCGGAGGTCGCGTTCGAAACGGTGCTGGGCGGCTTCTTCGCTTCGGAGCGAGAGGGCGAGATAGGAAGGAGTGGAGTGCACGGAGTGTGCGCTTGCGGGCTTCGCGCTCGCGGTGGCGCTAACTTGGGAAACAATGGGAGAAAGCTCCGGCAGAGATAAATACTTGTTCAGCTTCGCGCGATCTTCCGGACGCATTTGAACAAACTGTATGCCCATGCCTTTGTTGGGTTGCAGGCTGCGCACGATGGCGCGGGCACGGACTTGTCCCGCAGGCAAATCAAAGATCAGTTCGATACTGGAGCCTTTAGAGGGCGGATTTGCAGTGTGCAAGAAAAGGCCTCCGAGGCCCATAACTTCCGCAAGCGATGTGCAGGTTTGCTTAGCGGATTTCCAGCCGACCCACATGCCTTTGGGCGCGCGGACGCGAGGATATTTGCGCGGAATTTTAGGCTCGGGTGACATGGGTCAGGGCCTGTTTACTGCCATAAGGAAATTTTATTCGCTGGGAGGGCGGGACCGTTTTTTTTCGGCACGGGTGCGCTTCAATTAGTAACGTAACAAAAGTATTAGGCTCGAAGAGTGGCTAAACTAAATGTCCTAGATAGCCACGACGAATCTTGTCTATCGGAATCAGCTTAGGTGAAGCGCGATCGTATGGGTTCCGGCTGAGATACATTGACCGGTGGTAAACGCCCACCTACAATGCATTTACCTGAGGGAGAGTGCTAATGGATGGCGACAGGAATCGGTTGTCGTTTGTGACGCTAGTAGTACTTGGGATCGCGCTTATAGCGGCGCCTGTGTTTTTGAACGCTAAGGTACGAATTGTTGACGCTGACCCACACGCAGCGTTGACGCAGCGGCATGCGGACGATCCGGTTTTGGCCAAGGCGTATCGCTTCGAGCGCGGCGGATGGATCTACGTACATTTGGAGGGCGCGCCGCACGATATGGGCTATCAGCACGGGTATCTTTTGGCGCCGGAGATTTCCGATGCGTTCGCGGCGGTGAGTTCGGAGATGACCTATACATCGAAGCGCAATTGGGATTTTTTCCGGCGTGCTGCGCACACGATGATGTGGCCGAAGATTGATGTGGATTACCAGTCGGAGCTGGCGGGAATCGTGGATGGTTTGCGCGCGCGCGGATACACTAAGTTGGATCAAGACGACATTGTGGCCATGAACGGATTCATGGAGTTGGCGGATTATTACGTGCCGTGGTTGGACAAACAGACGGCGGCCGCTGCGCCGACGACAAAACCGGCGGAAGAACACTGCAGTGCGTTTGTGGCGACCGGGAGCTATACAAAAAACCACCAGATCGTGATGGCACACAATAACTGGACGAGTTACAACTACGGCGCGCGCTGGAACATTATTTTCGACATCGTTCCGCAACGAGGCTACAACATGTTGATGGACGGGTTTCCCGGCGTGATTGCGAGCGACGACGATTTCGGGGTCAACTCAGACGGATTGATGATCACCGAAACGACCATCACCGATTTTCATGGCTGGGACCCGAACGGAAAGCCGGAATTTGTGCGCGCGCGGAAAGCCATGCAGTATGCGGGGTCGATCGATGAATACGTGAAGATTATGCTGGACGGAAACAATGGCGGTTACGCGAATGACTGGTTGCTGGCGGACCGCAAGACGGGGGAAATTGCGCGTTTTGAGCTGGGGCTGTTGCACAACAGAGTGTGGCGGACGAAGGATGGGTATTACGTGGGGTCAAATTTTGCGAGCGATCCGGCGGTGTTGAAGGACGAAACGACATTTGATCCGAACAATATGGCGGCTTCGGCAAATGCTCGGCACGCACGTTGGGATGAATTGATGGCGGCCAACCAGGGGAAAATCGACATCACGCTCGCAGAGGCATTTCTCGCGGACCATTACGATACTTATACGAAGAAGACAGGTCCCAACCGGCGCACGCTTTGTGGGCACGGAGATATGCCGACGGAGGGAGATCCGCAGTTCACGAAGGAGCCGTACAATCCGGCAGGCTCAGTGGAAGGAAAAGTGATCGATACGCACATGGCGGAATCGATGACTTTCGTGGCGCACACCGGGCATCCCTGCGGAACAAATTTTAAAGCACGGGAATTTTTGGAGGCACATCCAGAATATAACTGGCAAGCGAACACTCTGATCGATATGGATGCCGGGCCCTGGACGCAATTTCGAGCGGGCGAGCATGCTCCGAGCAGTGACGCAGAAGGAAACTAGACTACGGATTTTTCTTCTTTGTTTTCTTTGTGAGCTTAGGCTTCAGCGTTTTGATGTATTCGTAACTCAGCTCAAGATATCGTTGGAGAGCTTTTGTGTCTTTCAGAAGACTGTCCAGCACCGTTATGTATTCCTTCACTACGGCGCCGTAGGCCTCAAACAGCGTGGTCTTATACTTCTTTAGGAACTTTTCTCGTTCATTCTCCGGGAGCCTGACTGATTCAAATCGTTGTAGAGCGAAGATTGCGAATGCTCAGGAATTTTTGCCGGACGTAAGCAACACCGCGGTATTAGGGCGCAGACGGTGCCGGCGGGAGGTGTTGTTCAAGATAACGAAGCAAGAGGCTGTATAGGTGGAGGGTGGTACCGCTGCCTTCGTTGATGGAATGGGTGCGATTGGGATATTCCATGAAATCGATGGGCTTATCGAGTTCGATCAAGCGATTCAGCAAAAGCTCGGAGCCGGAATAGTGGACGTTGTCGTCGCCGGAACCATGGACCAGAAGCAAACTTCCTCGCAGGGCGTCTGCGAAATTAATGGCTGAACTGTTGCGATAGCCGTCCACGTTTTGAAGCGGCAATCCCATATAACGTTCCTGATAAATCGTGTCGTAGAGGCGCAAATCTGGAACAGGCGCGATGGCCATACCAACTCTGTAAAGATCGGGAGCGCAAAACATCATGCTGAGAGTGCTGGTGGCGCCGCCGCTCCATCCCCAGATAGCCACACGCGACGGATCTGCGAAAGCATGCGCGCGCAAGAAGGCTTGCAGGGCGGCGGACTGATCCTTGACAATGACCGGTTGGATCGCGCCATGGACAATTTTGCGCCACGCGCGGCCTTTGGGCGCGGGCGTGCCGCGATTGTCAAAGCTGACCACGATGTAGCCAGCAGCGGCAACCGCGCGATTGAAATAATAGTTCGAGGAAGCCCATTCATCGAGCACGGTTTGCGCCGCGGGTTCGCCGTACACATAAACGAGGAGGGGATATTTTTTTGCGGGATCAAGATGCGGGGGCTTCATCATCCAGGCATCGAGTGTGACGCCGTCGCCAATTTCGAGCTTGAAGAATTCGGCAGGAGTCTGTAGAAGGACGGACGCGTTCGCACGCAGAGCGGCATTATCTTCCAGGACGCGAGCGGAACGATGGGCAGGAAGTTCGACCAGGTCGGTGACAGGCGTAAGGTCGGCTCGCGAATACTGGTGGAAAGCCCAGCGAGAATCGGGAGAGATATCGTAATAATGCGTGCCGGGCAAGGCGGACGGAGTTACACGCTCGGGAGTTCCGGAGCCGTCCAAACGGGCACGATACAGATATTGCTGCGTGGCGTTGTCGGGAGAGGCGTTGAAGTAGAGCCAACCGGACTTTTCGTCTGGAGAGTCCAGACCGATTATATCGAAATTTCCGCGCGTGATCAGTTGAACGCGTTTGCCATCGCGGGAAACAAGATAGCCATGGCGCCAACCGTCGCGTTCGCTGAGCCAAAGAAAATCCGCGCCGTTGTGCAGCCAGGTGATTTGCGGCATCACGTCAACCCAGGCTGGGTCGCGGTCCTGAAAGATCGAGTGGACAGCGCCGGTGGCGGCGTCGGCGAGAAGAACGTCGTTAGTATTTTGCAGGCGATTCAGATGCTCGATGGCGAGGTCGTTGGAATTTGCGGCCCAGTCCATGCGCGCGATGTAGTTATCACGCGGGTCGCCGGGAACCTGCATCCAGCGGGTTGAACCGCCTGCGACGTCGACAACACCGACACGCACGGAGGAATTCGTAGCGCCGGGAATGGGATAGGCGAAACCGAGAATCGAAGGATAGCGGCCGAGAGCGGGATAGGGGAAACCGGTTACGATTTCGCGCGGGGCGCCGAGATTGTAGATGAGACGGAAGATTTGCACGCCGATGGTGTCAAATTGCCAGTAGGCAATGTGATGGCCGTCGGGACTCCAGCGAAATCCGTCACGAACGTCAAGTTCCTCTTCGTAAACCCAATCGGAGGTGCCGTTGATCAAAGTGGCGGAGCCATCGGTAGTGAGCGGCAGGATTTGTTGGGAGGCCAGGTCTTCCACGTAAATATTGTTGGCGCTCACGTAGGCGACCTGGGAGCCATCGGGCGAGAATTTCGCAAACATGAGGGACGAGGCGGGAGCGTCGCCACCCAGTTTTTGCAGGGCGCCGGAGCCCAGGTTGAGCACCCAATAGTCGCCGCGTGTATTTAGCCTCCAAACCTGGACGGAATTCGTGTAGATGAGCAAGCGCGTTTTGTCTTTGGACCAGGCGTAATCTTCAATCGCGAGCGGGGCTTTTTCGCCGGAGGGAATTAATTTTTCGGCGGAGACGAGCACATCGCGTTTTCCGGTTGCGGTTTCGTAGCGAACGATGTCTTGCGCATCTTTGTTGGCGGTGGAGGTTTCGACCGTGGTGTAGGACTGACCGTCGTTGAGCCAGCGAGCGGGGCCGAAACTTTTGACTTCGAGGTCGGTGGAAGCGAAAAGACGATGGAGAAGCTTGTCGGATTCAGCGGAGATCGGAGAGGCCAGCGGTACGGTTTGGGCGAAGGTCGGGACCGTGTTGGTGCTAGAGAAAGCCGCCAGGAGCAAGAGAAAGAGAGCTCGCAGCAAGATCCGGCGCCGAAAATTTCCAAACTTTTTTGAGTTGGCGTTCATGCATGCTCCCGACTTTTGCAACGGCGGAGCCGTTTACTTTGTGAAATTGCTCTCCAGGATTTTCCGGCCGTTGGTGGGCTGGATCGGCCGCGCGTTATCGGGATAGAGCTTCGCGAATGCCGCGATTTGAGCCGGAGAAAGTTCAACAGGAGTTTTCATCACGAACCATTTCACGTCACTGCAGGGCGGGATGGTAAGCGAACCCTCGAAAGTGTAGTAATTCTGGTCGGCGGGGAGCAAGTCAGCGGCGTTGATTACAACTTTTTTGAATTCAACTTCCTTGTCCACTTCCTTGGGGATATGCGCCCAGATATCGCGAATTAGCGGATTTTCTCCTCCGCTCTTCAGCAGAACGGCTATCGCTATAGCGTGGCCATCCGCACTTACGTGGACCAAGTGAAGGACCATATCGGATTTCTGACCGTTTATTTCTTCTTCGCTGGGATGATGAAAGTGGAACTGCACGAGCGGATATTGTTTGCCGTCAACAGTAATGCTACTGCCGGATTCGTATTTCACGAGGATGGTATGGCCGTTGTTGACGATTTTCATGGGAGAGAGCTTGTAATCAAATTGAATGGGCTTTAGATCGGCTGGCTCCGCGTCTTTAATATCGATGGGGGACTGGCGCTGTCCCGTCTTGCAAGCCGCAAAGCTGGGGTCGAGATCGCCCCAATGCTCGGGGCCGTCTGGGCCGGAATAACTCCAGTGAGGAGCGTTGCCCGTGTGTTGTTGAGCGAAAGCCGGAGTGATACCGAAAAGCAGGATGGCGGAGAATGCTGCCAAAACCCACAGTGAAACTGCGATGCGAATTTTCATGGTGATCCTTCCTTCGTGATTCTGAAATCTCGAAATTCAGCGGCGCGCGACGGGCCATAGCATCCCATTGTGCGGTGAAATCTTCAACATCGTTGCGTATGAAAAGTTGACTCGGCGCAAGGTCTACAGCAGAGTTGGCGCTGCTCGGGGGCTCATTACGGTCAGCAGCAATGCGGAAAGACGCCCGAGGAATAGAGAAGGCTCGTGCGGGACGGTCGCATGAAAACTGAGACTCTTGTGATCATGAATCCGGCGGCAGGCGGGGGACGCGCTTTGCGCGCTGAAGCGCGCGTGGCGAAGCTGCTACAAATGCGCGGGCATGCAGCGGATTTTACGCGTTCTAAAAGTTCTGCGGACTTGCGCGAACAGGCGGAGCGGGGCGCTCGCGAGGGATACCGCACTGTGGTGGCGCTGGGCGGAGATGGGGCCTTTCATCATCTGGTAGAGGCGATCCATGGGACCGAGACGGTGGCGGGATTTTTTCCGGCGGGCAATGGGAATGACATTGCCGCGGACCTGGGGATTCCAACTGATCCGTTGGAGGCGGCGGAGGCGTTTTTGAAATCGTCACCTCAAGCGATCGATCTGATTCGGGCGCAATTCGCCGATGGCCACACCACGCACTACGTTGGAGCAGGCGGGATGGGGCTGGATGCCGAGGCCGCGCATTTAGCCAATACGAAATTCAAACGGTTGCCAGGCGTGACGCGGTATCTGGCTGGAGCGTTGTGGGAATTCTTTCACGGAGGGAGCATCGGGCTGCACGCTGAAATTGACGGCGTTGCGTGGGATGGACGCGTCCTTTTTGTGGCTGTCGCAAATTCGACGCGGTATGGGTCCGGCATTCGCATCGCGGCGGAAGCAAAAATGAATGACGGCTGGATTGACGTTGCGTTGGTGCAAGAAATTAGATTGACCAGGCTTGTGGAAGCCATTCCGATTGTTTTGACGACCGGGGATTTACGCGGATTTCCCGAAGTGCACCGGTACCGCTGCAGACGAATCGTGTTGCAGACAGAGTGTCCCGCGAAGGTGCATGGAGACGGCGAATTGCTTGGCGAAACTCCCGTGGAGCTTACGGTGCTGCCGCAAGCCGTGCGCGTAATGACGCCCAGGGCGCGTAAGGATGAAAGTGGATGAACGCCAGTGCTATTCCTTTTTCTTTTTGGTTACTTTGAGGTTCACTTCGATATCGCGGCGGGAATCGAAACTTGAAATGGTGCGAGTGGAAGAGGTCAGATCGTCGCGCTCGGCGTGAATTTCATAGTCAACGTTCGGGTCGAGTCCACTGAAACGGTACTGACCTTTCTCGTCGGCAAAAGAAGTCTTCACCGCTTTCGTTTTGACGTTGAGGAGATAGACCACGCTGGAAGGGAGGGGATTTTCATCTTTATCTTCGACCAGACCGTGGACCACGCGGAGCTGAGCTTCGGCCTTTTTTTCGTCTTTGGTTTGCGCCGCGGAGGGAAAAACTGCGAGAAGACCTACCAGAATCAAAAGCGCGCAGCGAACGCCGGAGCGAGTTTTCATAAGCGCGAACCTGTATGGGAGCGGAGTGCGTCACGAGCCGTAGCGCTGCAAGCAGATGAACCGTAGGGAACGCGATCAGCGTGCTATCCTGGTCCAGAGTGGTGAGGCAGCGGCTGAGATCATTGGCCTGTGGCATGGGGCACTCCCGTCGGTTTGCTTACCGCGACGATGGTGCCATTCCCTCGCCGCTCGCCCCATAGCATCTCTGAAACTACACCTCTATCGGCTGGCCTGCGGCCTCATGTTGCGCGATCTCCGCCAGACCCGCGGCAAAGTTTTTTTAAACACCTCAGGGGCGGCGGGGTCCTGGGCGTGCTGGCGCGGACGCGCAGAGAGCTTGCGATAGCCCATCGCGCGCAGCATCCGGCTGAGCGTCTGTTTGCTGATCGAAATGCGGAACTCGGCATAGACCCACTGCGCCAGATCGATCAGACGCCAGCGCACCACCCCGTCCACCGCCGGATTGAGGCCGGCCTCGATGATCCGCCTGAGCGCTTCGCGCTGCGCGGGGTTGAGCAGCGGTCGGTTGCCCGGCGCCTTGCCGTCGAGAAGCCCCGAGGGCCCATGCGCGTTGAAGGCCACCACCCACTTGCGCACTCCTGAGCTTGTCGAAGGGCTGCCGCGCGACACCGCCGATCGCCGCCGCGGCGCGCGAGGCGCCGTCATAGATCGCCGCCAGCGCCAACAGGCGCCGGGTCTGGTTGGCATCCCGCGAGGCTTTCGCCAGCGCACGCAGGTGCTGCGCGTCGTAATCTTCCCGAAGCCGCAATGCCGCTGACATGACCTCCTCCGCCGTTTACCACGGTAAAGCACAGGCGACGCGGCTTGGGAAGCCTTAAGGACGCTACTCAGCGGGATCTGGTATTAGCCAGGCAATAGGCCATTTTGTCGCCGCACATATTGCATTCGTACTGAGCTGACATGAAAAGCCTCGCTGCGACACCCGGTTGGCGCAGCAGGGATACTTGTTTTTAACCACCGTACCTCGCGCATCATATGGTTAATCCAGACGCTTGGCGATAATTCCGTCGATTGAACCGCATAAGCTCAAAGAGCTGGCGTCCCCTGCCCCGCACCGAGAGCGCCCGAGAAATGGCCGGCGAGCCCACGATCGTCAATTATACAGGCAGACCTGTCGATCTAATCGACGGCAGGACTGACCCAGAGCTTGCCGGATTGGATATGAGCCCTGGGTTCTGAATTCTCCCTCTACCTTCGAGCGGTAGAGGAGGAGTCCAGGGTTACCTATTTGGATTGGTCGCTCGGATCGTGATCCGGCTCGTCTTGCACGCATTTGAAATTGTCGGCGTTCGTCGGATCGCCGCCTGTATACCAAGCGACCTGCGGGAACGGACACAAGGGCCGCTGGAATTGGACGCCGCTCGCCGGAGTATTATTGATACCAGATCCCGCTGAGTAGCGTCCTTAAGGCTTCCCAAGCCGCGCCGCCTGTGCTTTACCGTGGCAAACGGCGGAGGAGGTCATGTCAGCAGCATTGCGGCTTCGGGAAGATTACGACGCGCCGCACATGCGTGCGCTGGCGAAAGCCTCGCGGGATGCCAACCAGACCCGGCGCCTGTTGGCGCTGGCGGCGATCTATGACGGCGCCTCGCGCGCCGCGGCGGCGGCGATCGGTGGTGTCGCGCGGCAGGCAGTGCGCAAGTGGGTGGTGGCCTTCAACGCGCATGGGCCCGCGGGGCTGATCGATGGCAAGGCGCCGGGCAACCAGCCGCTGCTCAACCCCGCGCAGCGCGAAGCGCTCAGGCGGATCATTGAGGCCGGCCCCAATCCGGCGGTGGACGGGGTGGTGCGCTGGCGTCTGATCGATCTGGCACACTGGGTCTATGCGGAGTTTGGCATTTCCATCAGCAAACAGACGCTGAGCCGGATGTTGCGCGGCCTGGGCTATCGCAAGCTCTCTGCTCGTCCGCGCCATCACGCCCAGGACCCCGCCGCCCTCGAGGCGTTTAAAAAAACTTCGCCGCGTGTGTGGCGGAGATCGCGCACCATGAGGCCGCAGGCCAGCCGATAGAGGTGTGGTTTGCCGACGAGGCGCGCATCGGACAGAAGAACAAGATCACCCGGCGCTGGGCCAAACGCGGCACCCGGCCGGTGGCACCGCGCGATCAGCGCACCGCCTCAGCCTATATATTCGGCGCGATCTGTCCCTGGGAGGGCAAGGGGGCGGCCCTCGTCCTGCCGCGTTGCAACACTGAGGCAATGACCCTGCATCTGGCCGAGATCGCCCAAGCGGTAGCGCCGGGAGCGCACGCCGTGCTCATGCTCGACCAAGCGAGATGGCACTTGTCGGACAAGCTCGTCGTGCCGGCCAATCTCACCCTCTTGCCATTGCCGCCCAAATGCCCGGAGTTGAACCCGGTCGAGAACCTCTGGCAGTTCTTGCGCGACAACTGGCTCTCCAACCGGGTCTTCCCCTCCTATCGTGCTATCATCGATCACTGCTGCTACGCCTGGAACAAGCTCGTCGCCCAGCCCTGGATTATCATGTCGATCGGCCTCCGCGATTGGGCTCATGGATGCTAATCAACGGGAATTGGTATGAGATAATGCGTGGCAATGATCTTATCGGAAGCTACTCCCTGCTCCACCCAGCGCTCCAGAGCTTTCAAGAGGTCGTGATCGGCGTCAATGATCGGCCCGTTGCTCGTGCCATTGCCGAAGGCGTTTGGGCCGTCCCCGCCGCCGCAATGCGCCATCCCCGGCACCATGAATAGCCGATAAAATTCCTGGATTTCCTCCCATCGGTCGCCACTCTGCCGACCAGGTTCTACGCTGGCCAGCTCGGCCCTGACGCTGTCATAGTAGTTGACGCTGTTTGCCGGAGCGATTGCGGAATCCGCCCATCTGACATAGTGGATGATCTTGGCGCCATGCGCTCTCAGCGGCCTGAGGTCGGGATCGGTCGAATTGAGGATTGGTGCGAGGTCCTCATCGGTGAGCGTGACATCACTCGTAAAGTTCAGCGTGTGGAAGTCCCAATTCGGGTTCTGAAAAACAAAATAGGCGAAGAACCCGTTGCCGAAGAATTGCTGCAGCGCCTGTCCTTGCGCCGTGCTGTTCGACAGGTCGGCATCCCGCGAGGCTCCGGTGATCCAGGCCGGCCAATTGGAGGGGTTGGACTTCACTCCCCGGCTCATAGCCGGGAAAGATCAACTCGCCGGTTGCGGGGTCGTGAGGGCCGCTATAGATCTTGCGAGCCGCTGTGACCTGCGCCGACGAAAGGCAGTGGTGGGATCTTGTCCCGGTACGCATTGAACGGATGCCGGATCGAAATGGCAATCCCGCGGGTCGTTCAGGAACACGTCCGTCTTGACGCCGCCGTCCTGACCGACACAGTGCGCCAGCGCTGCCTTGCTGAGCACCGGGAGGAGGCTCGGCGGAATGTAGCTCGCCGGGTCATCGAGAAGCGCCTGCTCGTTCCAAACGAACCCGGTGAACAGATGCGTCCAGAAGTTGGCGGGCGAGCCGACGATGATGCCGTCGAAATCGTCCGGGTAGCGCTGCGCCTCCATCAACGCCTCGCGACCGCCGTCCGAGCAGCCGTTGAAATAAGAGCGCTGCGGCCCCTTGCCGGCGAGCGCTGTTATGATCGCTTTGGATTTGTCGGTCGTCTCCTTGAGCGCTCGATACCCAAAATCGACAATCTTCTCGGGGTGGCCGAGAGCGAAGGTCGGCTTGCCCCCCGGCCTGACTGCCGTCGTCCGTCGCGGCGGCGGCGTAGCCTCGTGTGATCGCGTTGGCGAGGCCGCTGTAGCCGATGCTGCCGCAGAACCCGCCGCACCCGAGCTGCTCGTATTTTCCGTTGAAACTGCCGTCCGTCGGTATCCAGACCTCGAAATTGATGATCGAATCATTCGTCGGCGTCGCCGTGCCGGCAACACGGCAGAATTGCGGGAGCCCGGTATTCGTAGTGCAGCCGGTACTACCCGTTGTGCAGCCCGGTGGTGTGTTGAACGTCCCGCCGGCGATCGTCTCCGCCGTAGTGACCTGCCCGTGCGGCAAGGATACGTTTATCAGGCCTTCACAGGTGGTCGCCGCCGCCGACACGCACCCAAGAGCCGTCGTTGCGAGTAACGCTCCCGCAAATGCCAGTCCTACATTTTGTTTTTTCACGGCTTTCCTCCACTTCGTTTGTTATAGGTTCTTTAGCTTCATTCGGGTGATGCCTGTTCCAAACTTTTATTGAGGTTGTGAGCACGCATGAGATCGAAGAGCCCGCGTCCGCTATCCTGTACCGCGAGCGCCTCGGAGATCACCGGCGATCCCTTCGACGGTAAAGGACAGAAAGAGGCGTGCATACTCTGATGCGCGCCTTAGCTGCCGATTACCGGCCGTCGAGACCGATCCCCTCATAAAGGTATAGCAGCGCTGCCGCAGTTCCCGCACCGGCTACTGCGCCGTCTGCTCCGACCTGCAACATACGCTTGTCATTCGCATTACACGTCCAGTTCGCAGCTTGATTGACGTCGCCCGATCCGGAATAGCTCGCCTCTTCGGGGAACTTGCAGAGCGGCATCGTCCGGCCGTTCGTTGCGGTTGTGACGATACCTTCCGGGGCGGCACCTTGTGTCACCCAGTTGTCGAGCGCCTGGAGCGTGTCAAAGCGGTTCGGTGCTATTCCGCCGCCACAATGCCCCATTCCTGGCACAATGAACAGACGCGCACTGTCCTGCGTGGGGCCATAACCGCCGTTCAGCGACGCGAGCTCCTCGTAGAACCACATCGAACGGAACGGGGTGATCAGCGGGTCACTGCCGCCGTGATACGAGATCACCTTGCCGCCCTTGTTCAAGAAGTTCGCCAGCTTGAAGGGATCATCCGAGTTGCCTGCCCCCGACGTCTCGCGCAACAGCGCCAAAGTCTGATCCGAAACTACGTTAACCACGGGCGATACCGTCTCGGGCCAGTCATTGTTGACGTCAAACGACTGGTTGTGCTCCACATACGCGCGGATACCGGCGTCACCCAGGGTCCAGGCAGCCGGCCCGACGCCTTTGGCGCCCCACGGCTCGGCCGCGGTAGGATCGATTGCCGGGGTGCTGATCTCCTCATCGCCTTCGAAACCGGCGGTGCTAAGGTCGCTGATCGGCATGCCTGGAAAGACCGGCAAACCGAAGGGATCGGTCTCGCGCGTGATATAGGATTTAAGCGCAGCTGCTTGCGAGATGCTCAAGATACCCGCTGATACCAAGCTCGAAGGCGCGATGGAGCAGAGTGCCGGGTTCTGAATAAGCCCGTCGATCACTCCGTCGAGCGCATCGCAGCTCGCCGCCACCGCCGTGTCGACCTGTGCCAGTGTTGCATAGGGAATATAGGCCAGAGTTGGGATGAAAGCCTTGGCCTGCTTGAACGTCGAAGTTCTCAAGTAGGCCAACGACATGGCGGCATCGCCCACGACGAGTTCATTATAGTCGTCCGGATAGCGCTCGCCTTCCATCAAGCTCTGGCGGCCGCCAGTGGAGCACCCGTCGAAATAGGCGTAGTTGATCGGTTGGCTGTAGTAAGCTTCGACATATTGTTTGGTGGCCACCGTCACCTGGTGAACCGCACGGTAATAAAAATCGATGATCGCCGGCATGTTGACGACGCCGGTCTCACTCACTGCCCAGGTCAGATCCGGAGTTGTTGGGTCTTGCTCATGCCCGGTGTCGGTATTCACGACGGCGTAACCGAGAGCTAGCGCTTCCGCGCTGTCGACAGGGTTCACCGAGATCGAGGTAATTGATCCGCAGCTTCCGCCACAGCCCTCAAACAAAAAATGGCTGTTCCAGACCACCGGCAGATTGAGCCGAAACTCGGCTGAACCTGGACCATAGCCCTCGCCGTTGGTCGCAACCGCGCCGATCACCTGACAATATTCCGGCGTTGTCCCGGCCGCGGGAACGTCCGTAGCAGAGGTGACGGTCAGGTTGGGGACGTTCAAGGTCAACACCGCGCAGGTCGGATCAGCTCGCGCCGAGGTGATGTTTACAAGCACAGCCGACAGGCCGAGGACGAGTGCTATTGCGGCAACTCTCATCGGCATTTCCTCCGTTCACAGCACTTATTGCACGTCGATGTTGTTGGACGCGCCGGTTTGGCATCACCGCTCGGTTCACCAGGAACCTCATCGACGTGGCACGCACCCGAGGCTGTCCTCAACCTTAACGCTGTTATCGCGTTATTAACTAATTAACGGTAGTTGATCGAGTAGCAGATCGTCAACCGGCTCTTCGACCCTCAGAGCAGCGACGGGGCATGTGATCCTTGCCCCCACTCAAATCAAAGCACGGAAGCGGTGGATTAAGCTCGATCAGCTCGTAGAATCCGAAGGGCACGATGCCCTCGAAGCGTTTCTGGATGACAATGCGCACGACAGCATCGTGCCGGGCATTTGCCTGACGGAGACGTTCGGCTACACGCCTATACGACCGGCACCGATCCTGACCAGGAACAGGCCGCCGGCGACCGTGGTGTCGCCCCAGCATTGATTTGATACACCTATAGCCGTCATGCTGCCATGGCCCGCCTAGCGCTTCTTTCTCTTTCAACCGGCGCGGCGCTTGCGATTATCGGCATCGAGCTGTTGGACTGGGGCTGCTTCTAATTTACCGGCGCGATCACCGGCGCCTATTAAGTAACTCGCGCCTCTCCCCTCCTTCTGCGAGTAGTCGGGATTTTTGATCTTGAGCCACCGGACGTGGTGCTCATAGGGATTCTCGAGGCTTTTAGCCACGATGCCCATTTACCATTGCCATTAGTCGCATGAGGACGGATGCTTGTCCTTGTACGAAATGCGGGGAGGGACGCATGCGATTATTTTATACCAAATCCCGTTGATTAGCATCCATGAGCCCAATCGCGGAGGCCGATCGACATGATGATCCAGGGCTGGGCGACGAGCTTGTTCCAGGCATAGCAGCAGTGGTCGAGGATGGCACGATAGGAGGGGAAGACCCGGTTGGAGAGCCAGTTGTCGCGCAGGAACTGCCAGAGGTTCTCGACCGGGTTCAACTCCGGGCATTTGGGCGGCAATGGCAAGAGGGTGAGGTTGGCCGGCACGACGAGCTTGTCCGACAGGTGCCATCCCGCCTGATCGAGCAGCAGCACGGCGTGCGCTCCCGGCGCGACCGCTTGGGCGATCTCGGCCAAGTGCAGGTTCATCGCCGCGCTGTTGCAGCGCGGCAGAACGAGGGCCGCCCCCTTGCCCTCCCAGGGGCAGATGGCGCCAAAAATGTAGGCCGAGGCGGTGCGCTGATCGCGCGGCGCCACCGGCCGGGTGCCGCGCTTGGCCCGAGCGCCGGGTGATCTTGTTCTTCTGTCCGATGCGGGCCTCGTCGGCAAACCACACCTCTATTGGCTGGCCTGCGGCCTCATGTTGCGCGATCTCCGCCAGACACGCGGCGAAGTTTTTTTAAACGCCTCAAGGGCGGCGGGGTCCTGAGCGTGATGGC
This sequence comes from uncultured Acidobacteriota bacterium, assembly GCA_963731535.1. Lineage (GTDB taxonomy): Bacteria > Acidobacteriota > Terriglobia > Acidiferrales > UBA7541 > Palsa-295. Next base: position 282,295 of record CAVSWI010000018.1, read on the forward strand.
GCGGACGCGCGGAGAGCTTGCGATAGCCCAGGCCGCGCAAGATCCGGCTCAGCGTCTGTTTGCTAATGGAAATGCCAAACTCCGCATAGACCCATTGCGCCAGATCGATCAGCCGCCAGCGCACCACCCCGTCCACCGCCGGGTTCGGACCGGCCTCGACGATCCGCCGCAGAGCCGCGCGCTGCTCAGCATTCAACAGCGGCACCTGACCCGGCGCCTTGCCGTCGATCAGCCCCTCTGGGCCGGCCGCGTTGAACGCCAGCACCCAGTCCCGCACTCCTGAGCTTGTCGAAGGGCTGCATCCGACGCCGCCAATCCGGGCCGCTTCGCCGCGCGAACTCCCCTCATAGATCGCTGCCAGCGCCAACAGACGCCGGGTCTGGTTCGCATCCCGCGACGCCTTGGCCAGCGCGCGCAGGTGCTGCGCGTCGTAATCCTCCCGAAGTCGCACCGCCAGCGCCATGACACCCTCCCTCCATATGCCATGGTGAAGCATACTCGCGGCGGTTTGGAAAGCCTCCACAAGTCCCAATCATCAG
>CAVSWI010000019.1:0-406923 GCA_963731535.1 uncultured Acidobacteriota bacterium
CCTTCACTGATACCCCGCCGGGTCATATTCCGGATTGCTGAGCGTCGGAAATCGTGAAGGTTCAGACCAACATACCGCATGTAGTCTTTACCGTTCGTCCGCTTCGCCGGTTCCCAACGACCGAGTCCCGACGCGACACAAAGAGAATACCATTCATCGCGCGGGTCAACAACCCGGCTTCCATCTTCTGGGCAGAAACGAGAAAGGCGAGTCAATTATCTGACTCGCCCGTCCCTGCAGATCTCGCTATGTGAAAGTCTCGAACTATCTTCCGAACAGTTTTCGCCGGAAGGGCGCCAAGCCCAGGAGGCTCGTGCCGAACAGCAGCAAAGTGGACGGCTCGGGTGTTGTGGAGCTACCTACTCCGTATGTGACATTGTCCATCACGAAGAAATCTGGATTCGGAGAGAAGACATCAACGCTGGTTACCAGCCCGGAGTATCCAGAAGCCAAAAAGGTCGGTGTGGAGCTGGGAGCAAGAGTACCCGAAGTCGCAACCAGAGTGGCCCCATTGAAGAGCTCAAACGTCACCGTGGCGTAGGAAAAGCCAGAGAAATAGGCGCCGTCGAACACCTGGGGAGTCACGAAGTGAAAGGAATTACCGTCGTTTGAGAGGTCGTAGACACGGTTTGGCGCCGATTCCGGGGTGTAAGGCGGTTGGAAATCGCCATAGTAATTCCAGTTGCCGTTCCAGTTAATCCCGCCGTAACCGTCGGGTACCAGACCTGAACCAGTTAAGTCATCAAACGTCACGACGGTTTTGGAGCCCGCTTTGGCGGACACGGTTGCCAGCAAGAGAGCCACGAACAGAAGGACAAATTTTGGCATTTTTCGCACAGTGTCACCCCTTTTTTGCAACGTTCTTACTTGACAAAGCTGTTATGGCCTGAATATCTGAGGGCAATTTCGCAGCCAAATCCGATTTGACATAAGCCACGCAGGGTCAATGGGACTGGAGGCGTTCGCCACGAAAACTGTGAAATGCGTTACATATATCAGGAAGTTCTCTGCTGTGAAATATTCCGCCCAATCAAAGAAACGCTTGAGTCATTGCTTAAGTGGTGTGCTGGCAGAAATGAAAAAGGCGAGCCAGTTGCCTGACTCGCCCGTCCTTCAAACCCTGCAACGTAAGTCTCGAACTAGCGTCCGAACAGTTTTCGCCGGAAGGGTGCCAAGCCCAGTAGGCTCGTGCCGAAAAGCAAAAGAGACGAAGGCTCTGGAGTCGCAGTCGTAGCGGTGCCGCTAACCTCCATCTGGTACGGACCATTTGTATTGGGGAAGACGCCGTTAAAGTTGGAGTAAAACTGGCCAGCAACGCCGGGCCCGGAGGTATCCAATGACCAAAACCACTGTGTCGCGTCGGTGCCGGGCGCAAGCAATTCAATCCAGTAGGTTTTGTTGGCAGCCAGGGTAATTGTCGACGAAGGCGTGAAAGCGTACTCCCCGGTGGCGGCGACCGGCGAGGCGATTGTTCCGATAACATCGAGCACCGAGCCAGGGGTGGGGCCGGAGTTACTGCTGAGCAGCTCCATAGTCACACCACCGGTACTGTCAGTGCTTCCTGCAAGCAGTACCAAGACGCTGGTCAGATTGAGAGCAGTTGGTCCCGAATTGAAGGAATCTGCCAGCGGACCGAAAGAGCTTATAGGGTCGTCTCCTGTAGGTGTGGCGCCGATATTGTTGTAGGGAATGTCGCCAGCGTGAGTGGCAAATGCAAGAAGCAAGACTCCAATGGTGAGCAGCAATGAGCGTTGCAAGGTGGACCTCACAGGGAACCTCCTCATTGAGAGCAATCGCTTCGGCAGCATGTTGCCCACCAATTCAGCGCACGTTCTGATGTGATTGAAACGAAAGGGCATCCATCCTCGCATACTTGTGTAGCCGAAATATTCATGCAAAAGTTTGCACATTAAGCCATTTAATTTAGATGATTTAGCGGCACGGTTCCCGCCCAGAAATCCCGAGCCGGGGCATTTGAGTGCACGCACTGGCGGATGTGTCAGTCTTTCTTTCCCAGCGGTGCCTGAGTGTGCCTGCGCGTGCCAAGGGAACAAACGAGTTAACCTTGCAACTCATTTATTTTCGGGGTGTTTCGGTGGAGTGACAGGGCAGCGTTCTAACCAACTGAACTACGTCCCCGCGATTGTTCGCCTACTTGAGCGGTCACGGATGTAAACCGCGGACCTTCTCGGTGTAAGACAGTTCCAAAACCACTTATATCACGGTGGTAAAGAGTTGATAACCGTCTATCAGTGCGGCTCGCTGGGCGATAAGAGCCGCAAGGGTTTGGCCAGGCAATTCTCGGGGGGTGTATAGCCATGTCCGTCTGGGACAATGGAAAGATCTACCACAAAAGCTCTAAATATTTTATTAGTTAACATTTTACAAAATCTACCTCTTTTGTGACCTCTATCTTCGCCAAAACATCGCCATTACTAGTTGAGCTCAGTGCAGTAAGGAGAGGGTGATGTATTCCAAATCTGTGGCTATTCTTGGAAGACGGGAGGTAAGGCCGGATCTTAGTGCCCGTTCCGGCAGCCATGGAGGTATGCACTTGGTAAGGCCCAGCCCCCGATTTGAGGCAGCAGACAAGACGCACTCGAGGCTTTCGACTGAGGTACTAGAACCAGCCGAAACTTCCACTTCTGAAAGGGGTTCAACCGAAAGGGCGGATATGCCAACCAGCACGATTCCTAGTGGCAATTCAACAATGAACATTGTTGCTGAATCGATCTTTCGAATTAATCCGGACGCTGTAGATTTGCAGCCCGACCCAATTCCCGCCGAGTGGATATTGGAAGGGACGCCTGAGGCTCGCGTGATGAAGCTGCAGACGAGCCGCGACTGGACTTCGACTGTTTTGGTTTGGGAATGCACGCCGGGATCTTTCAAATGGCAATACAGCAAGGACGAGACCGTATTTTTCTTGGCCGGCGAGGCGTTCATGACCGACGACAACGGCCAGGAGCACCGGTTTGGTGCCGGGGATATCGCGGTCATAGCGGCGGGAATGCGTTGCAGGTGGCGGGTGACCGAGCCAATTAGAAAAATTGCCGTCGTGCGCGAAACGATCTGGCGGCCGCTTGGATTTGTACTGAAAGTGTCTAAGAAACTATTTCGGGGCGAGCATTCACAGTTAAAGACCGATGACCGAGCGACAAATATCGTAAGTCGAAATTGAAATGAGAGCCTTTTAAGCTCCGCCGTTCGCGACTATTCAACCATCAATAGCCGGGGTTTCTGCTGGTTTTTTTCTTTTGCTTTCTTCGGTACTACAATCCGCACCTCATTAGGTTTTGGGGAGCCTGTGAGTGGTGGGCGGTCACGGATTTGAACCGCGGACCTTCCCGGTGTAAGCGGGACGCTCTAACCGCTGAGCTAACCGCCCTTCCAAATTCGATTCATTCTACCGGGTATCAGCTTGGGCGCAAAACGAATTAGACGCGAAAGATATCTTGATCAATGTGATCAACTTGGCGCGTGAGCCGTAAACCCGCGAACGGGTCAGTTCGACGCCGCCTATGGCTCGTCAGCTCGATAGATTCTGTTAGCCGAGCGCCAATACGACTACTCGCGCGCGGGAGTAGCGGCCGCGACTCCCGCTTCGGCCCAGATCCGTGTGTTGTGGGTCTCCTTCAGGAAAATGCTACCGATGATGAACGTCAAGCCGGCCACGATCATCGGGTAATAAAGTCCGGCATAAATATGGCCGGTAGCCGCGACCGAGGACAGTCCAATGAGCGGCAGTAAACCTCCAAAGACTCCGTTACCTATGTGGTAAGGCAAAGAGACCGAGGTATAGCGAATCTTTGCCGGGAACGCTTCGATCAGGTAGGCGGCGATCGGGCCGTAAATCAGGCACACGTAGAGAACCTGAATGAAAATCAGGAACACCAACATGGGCACATTGGGATTCGCGGCCACCTTGGCTGGAACCAACGCTCCAGAAGCATCAGTAGTCATGGCCGTAAGTGAGATTGCGCCGGTCACTTTATTGCGAGTGTGCGTGACGGAAACAATATTGTTTCCTGCCGCGCGCTCCATGGCTTGGTAGATAGGGATGTAAGTAACGACGGCGAGAAGGCAAGCAGCCATCATGAGCTTCTTGCGGCCGATGCGATCGGAAAGCGCGCCGACCACGGTGAAGAAGGGCATGCCGATCAGAAGCGCAATGGCCACGATAATGTTAGCGGTTTTGACATCCACCTTCAGAACGGTCTGCATATAGAACAACGCGTAGAACTGGCCGGTGTACCAAATCACGCCCTGTCCAGCGGTGGCTCCAAAAAGTGAAATCAGCACGAGCTTCAAGTTAGGCCATTTCGTGAATGCTTCCTTGAGCGGTTGCGCAGACGTCATACCCGCGCTCTTGAGCTGTGAAAAGATGGGAGATTCCCTCATCTTCAAGCGAATGTAGAGGGAGATAGCTACGAGGACGATGGAAATGAGGAACGGGATACGCCAACCGTAGGCCGCGAAATTTTCCTTGGTCATCGAGTTTTGCGTCAGCAGGATTACGATGAGAGACACAAAAAGTCCAAGAGTAGCCGTGATTTGAATGAAGCTAGTGTAAAAGCCGCGCTTGCTGTCGGGAACATTCTCGGCCACATAAACGACGGCACCGCCATACTCTCCACCGAGCGCCAATCCTTGCAGAACGCGAATCAAAATCAGAACGATGGGCGCGAACCAGCCGGCTGTCGCGTAGGAGGGCATCAAACCAATCGCAAAGGTGGAAAGACCCATTATGGTGAGCGTTACGAGAAAAGCATATTTGCGACCGACAACGTCGCCGATGCGGCCGAAGAATAGCGCGCCGAAGGGACGGACCAGAAACCCGACGGCGAACGTGGCGAGGTACGCGATTAACGCGAAGGTGTCATGACCGGGAGGATAGAACTTGAGCGACAAAATGGCGGCAAGACTCCCGAAAATGTAGAAGTCGTACCACTCGATCATGGTTCCGACAGATGAAGCCATGATCACGCGCCAAATGCCGTACTCTGAAGTACCGGTCCCTTCCCGTTGCGCCGCAATTGCCATGCCTTCCTCCGTTACGTAGGGGATTTTGTATTGGGGCCCTGATTCAGAACGGCTATCGCGAAACTGATGACAAAATCGCCAAGAAACGCGAACAAAAACCCGACGCTACTCAGAGGGCGGGTATCGCGCGACATGCTTATTTCTTTCCCTTTTGCAGGATCGCGCTGACGGTTAGTTCAGATCCAGGTGAGACGGTGAGATTCCGAGTCCAGGGAACGAAGCCGGGCAAAGAGAAGCTGACTATGTGGGGCCCGGGGCTGAGGCTGATTACGGACGGAGTGTTACCGGCATATTTTCCATCCAAGGTGATTTCAACGCCGGAGGGCGTCGAGCTGAAACTGCACTTTACTTCTCCCGGGACGACTTCCTGAGCAGGCTCGGCTTGGGGAGCTGGCGCTGTGGCAGGCGCTGGCACCGCCGAAGCTGGAGCCTGAGACGGAGACGGAACCGGAGCTGGAGTTGGAGGCGCAGACGAGGCGGGAGCTGCAGATGGAACTGATGCCGCCTTCTGGCCAGGGGCGACACCGAGCGGATGAGAGTTGGACAGACCTCCCGATGGAGCTGGCAGGCCAACTGGTTGCGTGCCTGCGGTGGCGCCGGGCAGCGTGGGAGCGTCTTCGCCCAACTTATATAAGCGGGCGCTTTCCTTGCCGTTCGGATTTTGGACCCAAACGGTTAATCCGTGTTTGCCCCTTTTCGCTTCGTACGTTTCACCCACACCTAATGGGGCGCACTTGGACCATCGCGAGTCTATGGTGCACGTAATGGTGAAGGCATGTCCGTCGCTATCTTGCACGCGCATTACGTTCACGCCGGTAGGGTTTCTGCTCTCATTGCAGTAGGCCGAGTAATTTTGAAGGTCGCAATCCTTGGGGATGGGGGTTGTGTTGTTGATGGGATGGAAGTCGGCGCTAAGAACTGTAATGCGAGTGGGGGAGTATTGCGAAAAAGCCGCACGCGCAAACATAGCGTTGACCAGAAAAAACGCTATGCAGAGCCATAGAGTTCTATAACCCGAGCCCATAGTCTTTTTTCAGCTTGAAGCCGCGAACAGGATCGCTCGGACACAATTGCATCGAGATAATTCTGTTCCCGCGAACCTAGGAACAGAGTTCACGAAATTCCTAGAACGTAAAAACGGGTCCGAACTCAATCCGATGATCCTGCCACTCGTTAGACAGGGACCCAGCAATCGTGTAGTCGATGCCGGGCGCGAGTCGCGAAGCATAAACCGAATACTCTGTGCCAAACGTGCACCACGGGTTGAGCTTATAGTAAAGAGTCGCGGCAAACATTTTGCCCATCAGAAGCGGCAATGGAGACAAAGTGTTGGCAGAGGCCGCGTAGTTGGGGTTAGTTAAGTCACGATGCACAACCTGGTCTTTGCCGATGTGGAGATAAACCTGCCAGCCGCCCATGCGGCCTTTTGGATCAAAGTCAAACCAGCGGGAAATAGGCAAGCCTAGATTGAGGAATCCGCCGAACGAACGAATTGGTTTTTGCGGAGCAATCGCCACAGTGCTAGTGCCATTCACGGTGGCCAAAGTCGCCGCACCAGCAGCAGCCAGCGGACCACCGTCAACGGTGGCAAAGGTGATTGGATTCGAGAGACCTGTTATGTCAGTGGCATAGGAATTGACTTGGCCGCCGAAGAAGAAGCGGAGGTCTCCGCCGAAGTAAGCGCTTCCCACCAAGGTGGCAAAGCGAGTGGGCAATTGGAAGCCAACCTGGTTGCCATACTGTTTGCTGGAAGTAGTAAATCCATTGGGGAAAGCAGATTGATACAAATCGCAGAGGGCTAGATTCGCTTTACAAGACGGAGTCGGCGTAGCGTAGTTGCTGGTGGTCACGATGGAAGTGCGATGGGAGTAAAATCCAGCCCAGAAAAGTTGGGCGGAGGAAACTCCCGGAGCCTTGTCGAGCTGGAACTGCAAGACCACCCTGGATTCAAGCTCGGGCTTGCCGGAGTCAGCACCTTCACGCTCCGCTTGGCCTATTTGGCCCTCCAATCCCAACGAACCAAGTTTTTCGATTTGACCGGTGCTGGGCATCATGAGCGCGAATTCCGGAGAAATCTTGACATTCCGCCAGTTGCTTACTTTGTAAGTGGTGCCGAAGCGGAACTGCGGAGATCGTTCATAGAGGGTGCCATAGAAAGCGCCCAAGAATGTGGTTTCGAACAGGTTAGGGAGAACGGTGGATGAGAAAATCGCCCAATCCTGTCCGCCTTCAAAAAACAAATCCCACCTGTCGGTGGCCTCGTAATCCATGCGGACGTAGGCCAGTCGCAACTGGAGGGCGTTGCTTCGAATCGACGAGACGTCGCGATTATCCACCTCGCTGAAATTGCCTTCCCAGTCGCCTTCGATCCGGCCCGTGATCACAAGCTGCGGCGAAGGATCTGGCCATTCAAAGTTTGCACCGAAACGAGTGGAACGCGCTTTGAGGTGAAATTCAGGGTCTTTCGTTGGGCCGGTGTTCAGGATTGATGTCGAGCTCAGAAAGATCCCCACAAACGGGAAGTCGTCGCCGTTGGGAGAGCTGGAATCATGCACGCCAGAAGCTTTAATAAACCCGTAAGGGGTGATCTTTACCGCGCCAGCCTTGAAGGCGGCAACCAGCCCATCTTTTGTCGGCGGGTCGATAGGAAGCGCACGGATCGGAACAACCGCAGGCACCACTCCCCGCGGAGTGGGCTTTGAGGATTGTGGTTCTGTACCCGCAGCTTGCGTCTGTGGCTGAGGATTTCGCGGGGCCTGGCCCGGTTGCGCGTCGACGCTTGAAACTGAAACCGGGTTGGTATCGGGAGAAGCCGACGATGCAACGAATGTGCCTCCCGACGGGGCCGCCGTTGACGAGGCTGCCGGCGTTGAAGGAGCCGGGGCGGAGTCGGCGACCGCCGACAAATCGGCCGCACTCAATATACCCTTGCGGTTGAGCGCATCCACCAAGAGCTGAAGTTCGGCGTCAGGAGAAGCGTTGCGAATTTGGCTGGCCTCTGCGGGCGCCAATATTCCTTTCTTCACCAAGACATCCAACAACGCGGCAACTTTTGCATTGGCCACGGGAGCGGGGCTAGAAGACGATTTTTTATCTGCGGAACTATCGCCGCCGTCATTTGCAGCTGGAGCCGTGGCGGGAGCTTTGGCCTTGGTGGTGTCGTCGGTGCCTGGAGCAGTTGCGGAGGGCGCCTTTGCTTTTGCGGTGTCGTCGTCGGTTAGGGCAAATAAAGGTGCAACAGGGACGCATACCAGCAGCAGAGAACACATCCATCGCGCTAGCTTCATAGAGCTTTAAGTCTCCTCAGCCGAAGCGTGAAGCTGGGACCCGCAGCTATATCGATGGTTTCTAGAAGGGATCGCCAGCCAGAGTGAAGGACCTTAAGGTCACTTTTCCCCGCTTATCCCTCGGCGGGCGGAACTTGTCACAAAATGTTTTTGATGTCAACAAAAAATTACAATGATGTAACCCTGCGTACACATGAACGAGCATGGCAAATGAAATTCGCGTTCTGACATGTTGGGAACCTACCTTTCACTTTTAACTTTGGTGGCAAGCTGACGAAGGCTGGGCCTAATCTGTGAGGTTCAGCAGCAGCCCATGCGGATCTCTCCATCCACCACGGGCGGTCCAAAGCAGTCCTTGGGAACGGGCGTGCCGTGTAGAGTGAGCCAGCAGCGACGTGCCGCGTCTGCCACCACCAGCACAACACCAAGAATAAACATCGCCATCAATATCGAATCCATGTAACCGGTGAACATGGTCTTGGGCACGCGAGTGAGTGGCCAGAAAATATTTTGGATTGAGAGGATACCTGCCGTAATTGTGGTGGTGCCCACGAAAAGCATGGGAAGGGCAGTGATCCAGGCGTATTTCTTCTTGCCCATGTTAATCAAAAAAGTGGTGCTTACGGCGAGTGCGATGGTGGCGAGAAGCTGGTTTCCCGTTCCGAATAGCGGCCACAACGTAGATATCGAGCCGGTATAAATCAGGTAGCCCCACCCGAAAACGATCAGCCCGGTGGCGACTAGATTACCTGGCAGCCATCTCGTGTCAGCAAACGGCTTGCTCACTTTTCCCAGGATTTCCTGGAGAACGTAACGAGCCACGCGAGTGCCGGTGTCAATAGTGGTAAGAATGAAGAGCGCCTCGAACATGATGGCGTAGTGATACCAATAGCCCATCAGTGCGGACATTCCCGGCAAGCCGCGAAAAATCTGCGCCATGCCTATTGCAAGTGAAACCGCGCCGCCGGTACGTCCGGCAAGGTTCTCGCCTACCTGGGAGGAGAACATATCGAGGTTCACAGTATGCAGGCCAAGTTTGGCGTAAACCTCCGGCGGAACGTTGATAGCGAAGTAATCTCCCGGGAACATCGAGCAAGCGGCAATCAGGGCGAGAACGCCTACGAGAGATTCGGCCACCATGGCGCCGTAACCAATCATGCGAGCGTCGGTCTCTTTGGTGATCATTTTCGGAGTTGTGCCGGAACCGACCAGCGCATGAAATCCGGAAATAGCGCCGCAAGCAATGGTGACGAAGAGGAAGGGGAAAAGCGCGCCTTTGATAATGGGGCCGCCGCCGTGGATGTATGGAGTTACAGCAGGGAACTTGATGTCGGGATGGACGAACAGAACTCCGACGACCAGAATTGCGATGGTGCCGAGCTTCACATAAGTGGAGAGATAATCGCGCGGTTCGAGGAGCAGCCAGATCGGAAGAACGGAGGCGATGAAACCGTAAGCGGCCATGAGGATTGTGATCTGATGCGCGGTAAAAGTGAGATGCATGGCAAATGGCGTCGAGGCGATCCAGCGGCCTACCACGACGGCGGCGATCAACAGAACCACGCCCACCGCGCTGGGTAAGCCGACCCGCACTTGACCCGGCGAGCTTTTGAACATGTAAAGGCCCATGCCGATCGCTATGGGAATTGTGCTGCCGATGGTGAAAACGCCCCAAGGACTGTTGGAGAGAGCGTTGACGACAACGATTCCAAGGCCGGCCATGGAGACTACGAGTATGAAAAGGATGCAAATCATGGATACCAAGCCGGCAAACGGGCCGATTTCGGTGCGGGCGATTTCGGCGAGAGAGCGGCCAGCGTGTCGCATGGACGCTACCAGGACTATGAAATCTTGAACGCAGCCTGCCAGCACAGCTCCAATCAATAGCCAAAGGAAACCTGGAGCAAAGCCAAACTGCGCGGCCAGGGTCGGTCCGACGAGAGGGCCGGCGCCGGCTATCGCAGCGAAGTGGTGGCCGAATAGGACGACCTTGGGAGAAGGCACATAGTTGTGGCCGTCTTCGAACAGGTGGGCAGGGGTGGTGCGGCGATCGTCCAACTCGAGCGCCTTGGCGGCGATGTAGGCGCTATAGTAGCGATAACCTATTGCGAAAACACATAGCGCGCCGAGCATTAAGGGGAAAGCGTTCACTGGAATTCCCCCATTTACGACTTAAGGCCTCCGCATCCTAGCGCTAGTCTTGTCCCGGACACAAACGAATTTGCAGACCCACGATAGTAAGGCGGCGTGAACCGCTCCGTGGGCCAGCTGAGCGCTGACACTGCAGCACTCTCACTGTAAGACATAGTGACCAACCGCAAAGACCCCTGATTCGTCACCTCGCATAACATTTTTTGACCGAGCCTGTACCTCCGTACAGGGGCAAAAAATGCCTGTACTGAGTGCCAGTTTTGCACGCGGCGTAACGGATGTTAGCTGATTCACTACGAATGACATACACGCCGCGAAGACGCGCGTAGCAGCGTGCTACGCTGAATCATTCCAGCGGAGCTGTATCCGCGGGCGCACACTCATGTCTTCACGACTCGGCGAAATACTCGTTAAAGACAGCCTGATCTCAGGGGATCAGTTGAAGCAGGCGCTCGACTACCAGAAAAAGAATGGCGGGCGGCTAGGGACTTGCCTGGTGAAAATGGGGCTGGTCAGCGACGACGACATTACTGCAGTGCTTTCGCGCCAGTACGGCGTGCCTTCCATCAACCTTAAGTTTTACGAGGTAGATCCGGTGGTCATCAAGCTGGTCCCGCAAGAGACCGCGATTCGTTACCAGATTGTGCCGCTTTCGCGCGTGGGCTCTACGCTGACGATTGCGATGACGGACCCGACCAACGTGTTCGCCATGGACGATATCAAGTTCATGACCGGATTCAACGTGGAACCGGTGGTGGCGTCCGAGTCGGCAATCAGCGAAGCGATTCACAAGTTTTACGGCGACGTGGAGAGCGTCGAAGAGCTCGACAAGGTGATGAAGGACCTTGCCGGCGATGAAGCTTCGCTGGAGCTTTCCGCCGAAGAGCAGGAAATGGATTTGGCCACGCTTGAAAAGGCCGCGGAAGAAGCGCCGATTATCAAGCTGGTGAACTTGATTTTGACGGATGCAGTGAAACGCGGAGCGAGCGACATTCACGTGGAGCCGTACGAAAAAGAGCTGCGCGTGCGTTTCCGTGTGGACGGCGTGCTGCAGAACGTTATGGCGCCGCCGCTGAAATTGAAGGATGCAATCACGAGCCGCATGAAGATCATGTCCAAGCTGGACATCAGCGAAAAGCGCCTGCCACAAGACGGCCGCATCATGATCAAGTATTTGAAAGACGGGAAGAGGAAAGAACTCGACTTCCGTGTTTCCACGGTTCCCACGCTCTTCGGCGAAAAAATCGTTTTGCGGTTGTTGGACAAAGAAAATCTGCGGCTGGATATGACCAAGCTGGGTTTCGAACAGGAGTCGCTGACCAAGTTCGAGCGGCAGATTCTGAAACCGTACGGCATGGTGCTGGTAACCGGACCGACTGGGTCGGGAAAAACCAACACGCTTTATTCGTCGGTCGCGCGGCTGAATACCGTTGAAACCAACATTATGACGGCGGAAGACCCGGTCGAATTCCAACTGGCGGGTATCAACCAAGTCCAGATGAAGGAACAGATTGGGCTCAACTTCGCATCGGCGCTGCGAGCGTTTTTGCGGCAGGACCCGAACATTATATTAGTCGGAGAAATCAGAGACTTTGAAACGGCGGAAATCGCTGTAAAGGCGGCGCTTACTGGCCACTTAGTGCTTTCGACGCTGCACACGAATGATGCGCCGTCAACCATCAGCCGATTAATGAATATGGGTATTGAGCCGTTTCTGGTGGCTACCTCTGTGAACCTTATATGTGCGCAGCGGTTGGTGCGGCGCATTTGTTCGGGGTGCAAAGAGCCGTTGCAGATTCTGCCGGAGGCTCTGATCGATGCTGGGTACACGCCGGAAGAATCGGAAAAAGTAATTATTCAACATGGACGCGGCTGCGCCACCTGCAACAACACGGGATACAAAGGCCGCGTGGGTTTGTACGAAGTAATGGAAATTAACGACGAATTGCGCGAACTGATTCTGGTGGGAGCTTCCGCACTGGAATTGAAAAAGAAAGCGCTGGAAACCGGGATGATTACGTTGCGCCGCAGCGGCTTAATTAAAGTCGGTCTGGGGCACACGACGATGGAAGAAGTATTACGAGAAACCGTTCTGTAAGCGGAGGAAATGATGGCTGGCATCACATTAAGCGAACTCTTGAAGAAAATGATCGAGATGCAAGGCAGCGACTTGCACCTTTCGACCAACAGCGCGCCGCGCATTCGCGTACACGGGAAATTGCGCCCGCTGGATATGCCTCCTTTGACCGCGGCGGACACCAAGGCGCTAGCCTACAGCGTGCTGACCGACGTACAGAAGCACCGGCTAGAGGAAAATCTGGAACTGGACTTTTCGTTCGGGTTGAAGAGCCTGGCTCGCTTTCGCGGCAACATCTTCCATCAACGCGGAGCGGTGGCAGCCGTGTTTCGTACGATTCCTTGGGAGATCAAGAGCTTTGACGCGCTGGGCTTGCCCAGCGTGGTGCGAGGACTGTGCGACAAGCCGCGCGGCCTAGTGCTGGTGACGGGACCGACCGGTTCGGGCAAATCGACGACGCTGGCGGCCATGCTCGACAAAATTAATAACGAGCATGAAGAGCACATGATTACGATCGAAGACCCGATCGAATTCCTTCACAACCACAAGAAGTGCCTGGTGAACCAGCGCGAGGTGCACTCCGACACGCATTCATTTGCAAACTCACTGCGCGCCGCGCTGCGCGAAGACCCAGACGTGGTTCTGATCGGCGAAATGCGCGACCTGGAAACGATTGAGTCGGCTCTGCGAATTGCTGAAACGGGCCACTTGACATTCGCCACCTTGCACACCAATTCGGCGGTTTCGACCATCAACCGTATCATCGACGTTTTTCCGGCGCACCAACAACCGCAGGTTCGCGCGCAGCTCTCCATGGTGCTGGAAGGAATTCTTTGCCAAGCGCTATTGCCGAGGCCGGATGGACGCGGCCGAGCGATGGTGATGGAGATTCTGATTCCGACGGCGGCCATACGTAACCTGATCCGCGAAGACAAAATTCACCAGATTTATTCGGCGATGCAGACCGGTACGGGCACCTCGGGTATGCAGACGTTCAACCAGAGTTTGGCGAACGCCTTCCAACAGAAGCAAATCACGCTGGAAGTGGCGCTCGCGCGTTCATCGAATCCGGACGAATTACAAGACTTGATCAACCGTGGAGTCACGTCGGCGCCTATGACTGGCCGACAACCGGTTAAACGCTAATTGCAGCTCAGCTAGAGGAGGGAAGAGATCATGCCGGTATTTACTTATCAAGGGACGAATAAGGTGGGCACCAAGGTCACGGGCGAGCGTACGGCCAACACGAAGGATGAACTGAAGGCCTCGCTGCGCCGCGAGCAGATCAATGTGAGCAAGCTATCGGAGAAGGGGAAAGAGTTCAGCATCCCCAGCTTCGGAAGCGGCGTGGACTCGAAGGAACTGGCCATCTTTACGCGCCAGTTCTCGGTGATGATCGACGCCGGCTTGCCATTGGTGCAATGCCTGGAAATCCTGGCGGGCCAGCAGGAAAACAAGACGTTTCAAAAAATCCTGAACGGCACGCGCGCATCTGTGGAAGGCGGCACAACGCTGTCGGCTGCCATGAAGCAGTACGACAAAGTGTTCGACGCGCTGTACTACAACATGGTGGAAGCGGGCGAGACGGGCGGTATTTTGGACACCATTCTCCAACGCCTTGTCGAGTTACATCGAGAAAAACGTAAAACTGAAACGCGCGGTGAAGTCCGCGATGATCTACCCGATCGCCGTGCTGGGTATCGCGGGCGGGGTCATTATCCTTCTATTGTGGAAGGTCGTGCCGATTTTCATCACTTTGTTCAACGGTCTCGGCGTGGACCTGCCGCTGCCAACCAGAATTGTGATCATGATGAGCAACTTCATCGGCAGCATCTATGGATTGATGATTCTGGTGTTTTTCGTGGGGATCGTGTTCGCTTTGAAGTTCTGGTACGGAACACCGCAAGGGCGTTACGCGATAGACAGCATCTTGTTAAAACTGCCGTTGATTGGAATTCTGCTGCGCAAGATTGCGGTAGCACGATTCACGCGAACCTTGGGAACGTTGATCTCTAGCGGCGTGCCCATTTTAGAGGGCCTCGATATTACGGCGCGCACCTCGGGCAATGCCGTGGTTGAACGGGCGATCACAGCGACTCGCAAAGCGGTGGAAGCTGGACGCTCGCTGGTGGATCCGCTGAAGGAAACAGATGTGTTTCCGGGCATGGTGACGCAGATGATCGGCGTCGGCGAACAGACCGGCGCGATGGACGCCATGCTGCAAAAGATTGCGGACTTCTATGAAGATGAAGTGGACGCGGCGGTGAAGGACCTACTGACGGCTATGGAACCGATCATGATCGTGGTGTTGGGCGTGGTCGTTGGCGGAATCGTTATATCCATGTACTTGCCACTATTCTCGTTGATCGGAAAACTTGCCGGTCACTAAACCCGGACCGCCCGGCGCGACGTTGGATTGCCGCAATGCGACAGTCCCATTCGCTGTAATTCGCGGCTAAAAATTTCCGATGAGGACCCAGCCGGTGAAGTCAGCGGGACCGGCAACGAACGCAGATGAAATCCGCAACCAGCGTAAGTGAATGGCTGCCCTGGCTGGGCCGCGTCCGGTTTTTGGCCATTACCTTTCTGCTGGGCATCGTGGTAGCCGCACGGCAACTCACACCGATTTCGATATCCGTCCGGTCTTTCGTTCCACTCGTAGCGCTGTGGTACATGCTCGCCGTTGTTTACGTGATTCTGCAGCGATGGGCGCCGCAGGCACGCGCGCATGCTCCGGTTCAGATTATCTGCGATTTGCTGGTTATCACCGGCGTGGTGTACACCACGGGCGCGCAGGACAGCTACTTCATTTCGTTGTATCTCCTCGTGATTCTGATGGCCAGCGTGCTTTTTTCGCGACGCGGAGTGTTTCTGGTGGCGGGAGCGAGTTTCGCGCTGCTGGCAACGGTAATCGAGCTCACTTATTACGGCGTCTTTCCTCACACCGCGAGCTCTGATCCAACGCCGCGCGCTCTGGATTCCTGGCTGGCCAGCAACTTCTTCGCGTTTATCGCTGTGGCGTACCTGGGCAGTCTGCTGGCGCAAACGCTTCGGAAGAAGGGCGTTGAGCTGGAAGCGAAAAGCGAAGAACTGAAGGACCTGCAGGCTTTCAATCAGGACATCATTGAATCCATGCGTGGTGGCCTGCTTACCGCGGACTTGGAAGGCCAGATACTACTGATCAATCACGCGGGCGCGGAAATCACGGGACGCGAGGCTGAACCGCTTCGCGGCCAAAAAGTACAGGATCTGTTTCCGGGATTCTGGCCCGTGGAGATGGACGGTGTAGGGAATCCTGTCGCAGCGCGAAAAGAAATCGAGTTTCGAACGCCGTCTGGAACGGTGAGGTTCCTGGGTCTATCGATTTCGCCGTTGCGCACCAGGCAGAATCAGAACAGCGGCTTCGTTTACAACTTTCAAGACCTCACGCAACTGAAGCGTCTCGAACGTGAAGTGCTCACCAAGGAGCGCATGGCTGCGCTGGGACGCCTTTCTGCGGCCATCGCGCACGAAATTCGCCAGCCATTGACGGCGATGACTGGAGCGCTAAAAGAATTGGCGCGGCTGGCACCGCTTGAGGAGGACGACAAGAAGCTGGTGAATATTGTTAGCCGCGAGTCGCAACGGCTCAATCAAATTATTACGGATTTTCTGGATTACTCACGGGAAAAAACCTACACGTTTGCAGATATGGATGTGGTGCCAATTATCGAGGAAACACTTCTGTTGCTTGAACGCGATGCCACGGCAAAAGGGAAGTACCGCTTTAACCGGCAGATCAATGCGCGCAACGTTCGTGCTCTGGTCGATCGCGACGCCATGAAGCAAGTTATCTGGAACCTTTGCAACAACGCGCTGCGTGCCATGCCGAACGGCGGAGTTTTGCAAGTGGATCTAGCGGTGGATGAAGCTTGGGTGCGCATTTCAATCCGCGACACGGGCATTGGACTCGATTCCCGAGAGCTCACCCGCATTTTTGAGCCCTTCCAATCCGGCTTCACAGGCGGAACCGGGCTTGGGCTGGCCATCGTGTATCAGATTCTGCAAGCACATCGCGGACGCATTCGAGTGGAAACGGAAAAAGGCGAGGGTGCGGAGTTTATCGTGGAGCTTCCACGCTCCACTGCCTCGCATTCACCACAGCGGCCTTCCAAGCGCAAGCAGGCGGAATTAGTTGCGGCGGGGAAAGGCTAGGGCGCGATGGCTCACTTACTCATCGTTGACGACGAGCCCTCCATTCGCGAACTGCTGGAGATTAGTTTTCGCAAGGAAGGCCACAAGGTGGAAGTGGCCTCGTCTGGAGAAGCGGCGAAGTCGCGGTTAGCTGCGCAAATATTCGACATTGTGGTGTCCGACATTTGTATGCCGGATATGGACGGCGTCGAGCTGCTTCGGTACAGCAAGGAAGTTTCCCCTTCCACCATTTTTATATTGATCACGGGTGTGCCTACGATCGATACCGCCATCGACGCTGTGAATTTCGGCGCGGATCGCTATGTGGTGAAGGGCGACCGCTTGCTCGATGAGCTGCGGCCTGCCGTTCAACAGATTACGGAGAACCAGCGGTTAAAGAAGGAAGCAGGGGAATTGCGCCGGCAGATTCGGCGACTCACCGGTTTTGACCAGATTATTGGAACAAGCCCGAAGATGCGCAGTCTTTTCGAGATGATTGCGACCATCGCGCCGCAATCGAGCCGTGTGTTGATTACCGGCGAGAGCGGGACAGGTAAGGAACTGGTGGCTCGCGCCATTCACGAGAATAGCGCACGCTCGAAGACTCCGTTCGTCACGATTAATTGCGGAGCATTTCCGGAGACGCTGCTGGAATCCGAGCTTTTCGGATATATGCGCGGAGCGTTTACGGGGGCAAACGAGAACCGCCGAGGACTGTTCCAGGCCGCGGACGGCGGCACGCTCTTCATGGATGAGATAGGCAACATGAGCCTGACCATGCAGGTGAAGCTCTATCGCATCCTACAAGAGGGCAAAGTTCGTCCCGTCGGAAGCACGGAAGAAACCAGCGTTGACGTCCGCGTGATCGCCGCGACGAATAAAGACCTGGAAAAAGAAATTTCCGAAGGGCGATTCCGGGAAGATCTTTTTTATCGGCTTAACGTAATCCCAATTCATCTTCCGCCTTTGCGAGAACGCCGGGACGACATTCCTCTGCTGGCCAGGGCATTTTTGGACCGCTATGCAAAGTCGATGAACAAAAAGATCGAGGGGATCGAGCCGGAAGCTATGCGGCGTCTGGAAGTTTACGAATGGCCGGGCAACGTGCGCGAATTGGAAAATACGATTGAACGCGCAGTCGCACTGGAAAGCACCAAGCGTGTGTCGGTGGAAGGACTGCCCGAGCGCATCACAAATTTCTACCAGGAATCTCGATCCAACGGACAGCCTGAATCCAAACCTTATCTGATCCCGGATGCCGGCATGGACCTCGAGAAGCTTATCTCTTCCACAGAAAGAGCCTATTTGCTGGCTGCTCTGGAATGCTCTGGAGGAGTTCGCATACGCGCTGCAGAAATGTTGAAGATGACCTACCGATCGTTCCGCCACTACGCAAAAAAACACGGAGTTTAATAAGGTTAGAGTTTCTGCTCTGAACTTGCCCTCTCGCCAAAGCAGCAAAGACTCCCCAAATCAGTGCCCGAGAGCCTTTTAGGGGCGTGTTCGGCAGTCAAAAATAATCAGGAATTGAGTCTCCGAGCGGCCGCGGTAGAGCACGCTGTTCGACAGCCTAACGGAAACACCCGCATCCGTCTGATAACAAAGGGCATATTAAGCTGTGTCGTACTGCTACACACGTGTTCCGTTATGGCGCACCGCGTGCGATTAGTGTGGTGTACCCCGCCAGCAACTAAACGACATCGTCCGCGGCCTACCAGGAGAAGACATGAATAAGAAACAGAAGGGTTTTTCACTTATCGAATTGCTGATCGTCGTGGCGATCATTTTGATTATCGCGGCTATCGCAATTCCGAACTTGCTGCGCGCCCGCATGGCGGCCAATGAAGCCTCGGCGGTCGGTTCCGTTCGTACCTTGAACACCTCGGCGGTCACGTACTCCTCGACTTGGGGCGTGCAGTTCCCAGGGTCGATGGCAGCGATGGCTGGGACCCCGGGCACGTTGGCAACTTGCAACGACGCTGAATTGATCGACCCGACTCTCGGTGCGGCAACTACAGCTGCACTGGCCAAGAGCGGTTATTACTTTGCATACGTAGGCGCGACCGCAACGCCGGCGGTCGGCGCATGCACAGGTTTCCAGACTTACACACTTGTGGGAGTGCCTGCGATCATCGGACAGACGGGACAGCGCGGGTTTTTCAGCGATCAGAGTGGCGTCATCCGTTTCACTACGGACGGTAGCGCTCCTACGGTCGTCAGTCCTCCGCTTCAGTAGTTAGTTTTCAAGCGTCATTGCGATGACGAAGAGGGGAGAGAGTTTTCTCCCCTCTTTTCATTTTGGAAAGCAAGAACTGGCTCACGAACTCTCGTTACCCAGACTATTCTCTCTCGATGGTCCTCGCTGCTAGGATCCGCACACCTTTCGAACTTTAGACTAGTTGGCTGTGTTAAGTACTGTTGGTACCGCTCACGCGTCTTTTCTAGTCTTTCGCTCCCGAAATTCCCTAAAACTCTCCAAGTCAGTTTCCAGTCGCCGTTTCACGGCGTGTTCGACAGCCAAAAATCGTCAAGAATTGAGTCTCGAAGAGGTGTCGGCAGGGAGGGAGGTTCGAGAGCCTAATGCGAGGTTAGGCCCAACCATCTGATAAAAAATGGCTTAGTAAACTGTGTCGTGTCGATACATAGCGTGCTCCGTTCTGGCACACGGCTTGCCATTAGTGGGGTGTACCCCGCCAGGGAGTACAAGATTTCAGCGGTTATTTAAGGAGAGAGAAGACATGAATAAGAAACAGAAGGGTTTTTCACTTATCGAATTGCTGATCGTCGTGGCGATCATTTTGATTATCGCGGCTATCGCAATTCCGAACTTGCTGCGCGCCCGCATGGCGGCCAATGAAGCCTCGGCGGTCGGTTCCATTCGTACCTCGAACACCTCGGCGGTCACGTACTCCTCGACTTGGGGCGTGCAGTTCCCAGCGACGATGGTAGCGATGGCCGGGACCCCGGGCACGTTGGCAGATTGCAACGACGCTGAATTGATCGACCCGACTCTTGGTGCGGCAACAGCAGCAGCCACGGCCAAGAGCGGCTATTGGTTCACCTACACGGGTGCGACCGCAACGCCGGCGGTCGGCGCATGCACAGGTTTCCAGACCTACACGCTTGTGGGAGTGCCTGCGATCGTCGGACAGACGGGACAGCGCGGGTTTTTCAGCGATCAGAGTGGCGTCATCCGTTTCACTACGGACGGTAGCGCTCCTTCGGTCGTCAGTCCTCCGCTTCAGTAATAACTCTTTGCTGTCGTGGGGAGGGCCGGTCCCCTCCCCACGTTCAGTTTTTCAACGAGAAATAGAATCACTTGGGGAAGACGTACATGCGAGTCCAAATCAAATACAACACGGCGCGCTACATCCCGCAGAGTCTTGCCCTCGATTCACGCGGGTTCAGCTTAATCGAACTTCTTGTGGTGATAGCGATCATCCTGATCATCGCCGCGATTGCTATTCCGAACTTAATTCGGGCGCGCATGGCGGCAAACGAAGCTGCCGCCGGAACCAGCGTTAGGACCATTACGACTGCCGCGGTTATCTATTCGACGACATACGCAAACGGTTATCCGAGTGGCCTCCCCACGTTGGGACCGCCGTCAGGCCCCCAAGCTACTTGCGATCAAGCCGATCTGATAGATCCAATCTTGACCACCGCGCCTTTCCAGAAGAGCGGCTATACGTACTCCTACACCGGATCATCTCCTGTAACCATGGCTGTCGGTTGCACTTCCCCGGGCTACAACGCCTACCTAGTAACGGCCGTTCCGATGATCGAAGGATTTACGGGCACGCGCAGCTATTGCAGTAATGAACCCGGAGTGATCCACTTTGACGTGACCGGATCCGTCATCGGCAGCGAAGGTGCATGCGTCGCACTTCCCACGTTGCAATAAGTGTTCGGCGTCGTCGAATCTCACCTCGGTCTTCGATTCTTGCTAAGATATAGCGGTGATTTGCATTCTGTTTTTGTTAATTTTGACGCCGTTCCATTCCGCAGACAAAAATCCAAAGGATGCGCGTCAGGTCGCTCGCGCGATGGAAGCGCACTATCACCGGGCCACAACCCTGAAAGCTCACTTTTTTGAGAAATATTCCGACGGCAACGGCGGGGTTTCGGCGGAATCCGGCACAGTTTATTTTTCGAAGCCCGGGCGAATGCGTTGGGAGTACGAATCACCGGAACAAAAGCTTTTCATTGTGGATGGCGCAAACGTTTGGTTCTACATTCCCGCCGATCGCACCGCCAGCCGCGCGAAGATTGGTGCGAGTTCGGATTGGCGAACTCCCCTGGCGTTCCTAACAGGGAAAAGCGATTTCGACCGGCTGTGCCGCAGCTTGCAAATCGTGGACCCGGCGCACACGGACAAAACTAATTCCGGCGATCACCCTACGAACTCCGGCGATACGCTGTTGCGCTGCGCACCGCGTCTGAGTTCGGACGCTCCCGAGCAGCAGATTAGTGAAGTTTTGCTGGAGGCAGATTCGGAAGATCGCCTCGTTCGCGTAGTTATTCGCCAGCCTGGTGAACTTGAAACGGAGTTTCGCTTCGGAGGCTGGGAGGAAAACATCCCGATCCCGGAGACGAAATTTCATTTTGTGGCGCCGCCGGGAGTGGCGATTGTGGACGAAGCGACTCTTGCCGGCGCTCTGCACTGAGGCTTATCTAATCCTGAATTAATGCCCCGTTTTTGCAGCTCCCCAGCTTTATGGGACACTCAGCGCCGCAATTCCTTGCATTGCGAGAGTCAAAACCGCCATCCAGCCAGTTTTAGACTATGGAACATCCTAGTAATGCAGGTTATGCGCTCGCGACAAGCTCCCGAAGGGGTATGCTAAACTGGGTATCAAACGTCTCGGTGGGCGAGGCGTCTAAGTTCTAATATGACCGAATTTGTCTGCAAAGTCGGAGATACCTCTGGGCGCACGTTCCAGCAAATGGAGACGGCGCAATCAGAGGCGGAGGCCAGACGGCGGCTCCTGGACCGAGGACTCTTTGTCTTCTCGGTTCGCACGCAGTTTGACCTGCTGACGCGGTTCAGCGGGTCGAAAACTGACAGCAGAATACGCCCAGCCGACTTTCTGATCTTCAACCAGCAATTCAGCACGTTAATCAAGGCAGGTCTACCGATTTTGAAAACTCTGGATTTGCTGGCCGAGCGAGCGGCGGCGCCTCGTCTAAGGCCGATTCTTCGCGACGTTCGGCAGCGCGTTCGCGACGGCGCTTTGTTGTCCGAAGCTTTAGCCGCTCAGGGATCATTTCCGCCGGTCTATGTGACGGCGGTGACTGCTGGTGAGCGCAGCGGAAACCTTACCGGCGTTATCGATCAATACATTTCGTATCTGCGCGTGAGCACAGGCTTTCGTCGCGCGTTAGCAACGGCATTGATTTATCCAGCGATCCTGGTGCTCGCGGTCATCGTGATCGTCACCTACCTGGTGACCTACGCCATGCCGCAGTTTTCGAAACTTTATCAGGACCTAGGCGTGCCGCTGCCGAACGCAACGAAAATTCTGCTAGATTTGTCTGTACCGTTCCGCAATTATTTCTTCGTGTTCGCAGGAGTTTTCGTTTTTGGTTTTGCTGCGTTGTATCTGTGGACCAGAACTTTGCAGGGCGCACTGGCGATCGATCGGCTGAAGCCGAAAGTACCGGTTCTTGGTGACATCTGGCTGAAAGGCGAGATCGCACAATTTGTGCGAACTCTGGCGACTCTTCTGGCTGGTGGAACGCCGCTGGTTTCGGGCTTACAGACGTCTTCCGCCGCGATTGGGAGCCGTCTGATTGCAACTTCGATCGAGCGGGCGTCCGAGCGCGTTCGCGAAGGAAAAACGCTGAGCGAGAGCTTGGCGGAAACGCATCTCGTCCCGCCCCTGGCCTTGGAAATGATCGAGGTTGGCGAAGCTTCTGGAGCGCTTCCTGCCATGCTCACTAGCGTTGCAGAATTTTATGAAGAGGAAGTCGCCACGCGATTGCAGCGAACTCTTGTGTGGGTAACGCCGGCAATTCTGGTAGTAATGGCGGTGGTGATAGGGTTTATTCTGATATCGCTGTATCTACCCCTGTTCTCCCTCCAAATAGGGTCAAATGGGGGTTAGCATCGAATGGCAACGCTGAATAACAATCCGGTGCTCGGCAATCTTTCCAATGAAGGCGAGCAAGCTCGCAAGCTAGCGGAGCGCTATCGCTGTCCTTTTGTAGATTTGAAAGAGCAACGTATCGATCCAGAACTTTTCCGCAGCATTCCCGCTGAACTGATGTTCCGCTACAAATTCGTGCCGTTGGAATCGCACGATACCACTTTGACCGTGGCCATGGCGGATCCCAGCCAATTGCAACTCACCGATGAGCTTTCCCTTCTGCTAGGAAAGCGGCTGCAAATAAAAGTGGCCACGACTTCGCAGATCGATGACTTGTTGAAACGCACCGAGCAATCCCAGCGCGTGCTCGACCAGGCCACCGAGGGCTTCACCCTGCAAGTGGTTGGCGAGGAAGAAGACAGCGACGAAAACATTTCGATGGACAAGCTGTCGCGCGGCGATACCGGTGTGAGCCCGGTGGTGCGCTTGGTGAACACCGTGATTTACACGGCGCTCGAAAGACGAGCTAGCGACATTCACATCGAGACGCGCAACCTGGAAGTGGTGGTGAAGTACCGCATTGACGGTGTTTTGCAATATGCCATGCAGCCGTTGGCTAAAGAATGGCACGCCACAATTCTTTCGCGTATCAAGGTGATGAGCGAGCTGGATATCGCCGAGCGTCGCGTGCCGCAGGACGGCCGCTTCCGCGTGCGCTACAAGGGGCGTTTCATCGACTTCCGCGTCTCGATCATGCCGTCGGTACACGGCGAAGACGCCGTGCTTCGCGTTTTGGACAAAGAGACGCTGAGCGAAAAATTCCACAACCTTACGCTGGATGTGGTGGGCTTCGACCAGCAGGACATGACGCGGTTCCGCCGCTACATTCACGAACCGTACGGCATGGTGCTGGTCACAGGTCCCACCGGCTCGGGAAAGACCACCACGCTGTACGCGGCCATTAACGAAATCAAGAACGACGAAGACAAGATCATCACGATTGAAGATCCGGTCGAATATCAGGTGCGCGGCATCACGCAGATTCCCGTGAATGAGAAAAAAGGACTCACGTTTGCGCGCGGGTTGCGGTCTATTTTGCGTCACGACCCGGACAAAATCATGGTCGGCGAGATTCGAGACCAGGAAACCGCGCAAATCGCGATCAATTCAGCGCTTACCGGCCACCTGGTGTTCACCACAGTGCACGCGAACAATGTGACTGACGTGATCGGTAGGTTCATAAACATGGGCGTGGAACCCTACAATTTCGTTTCGGCGCTGAACTGCATCTTGGCGCAGCGGCTGGTTCGCGTGATCTGTGAGAATTGCAAGAAGAAGGTACAGTATTCGCCGGAGGTTTTAAAAGAGTCCGGCCTGGACCCGGCGGAATGGATGCAGGTTCCGTTCTACGAAGGGCCTGGATGTTTGGAATGCTCCGGCAGCGGTTATCGAGGACGTAGCGCGATCACCGAACTTTTGGATCTTTCCGACCGGATTCGCGAGATGATTATAAATCGCCGGCCCACCTCGGAAATTAAACGCGTAGCGAAAGAAGAGGGTATGACGTTTCTGCGCGACTCTGGCTTGGGCAAGATTCGCGCGGGCGTGACGACGTTGCGCGAGATCAACAAGGTGACTTTTCTTGACTAGCGCGGCTAGCCTGACAACTCAATTTTACGATCTTGGGCCTGTCCGACGTATCGAGCGCTGGCTCACTGCCATGCCGCATCCACCTTTGGTGGTTGACATCGCGTCCACGCACGTAGCGGCGGCTCGCTGGGGGAAAATTGGCAGCTCGCTGGATTCTTTCGCCGTAGAGCCATTGCCGCTGGGATCGGTGATGCCGTCTCCGGTGGAAATGAACGTGGCCCAGCCGGATGCTGTGAAGACCGCGCTGCGCCGCACTTTTGAACGTGTTCCGGCTCGCGAACATGGCATCGTGCTTCTGATCCCTGACTTGGTGGTCCGCGTTTTTATATTGCCTTTCGATAGTTTGCCGCGCAGCGCGAATGAAGCGATGCCACTGCTTCGTTGGCGTTTGAAAAAAAGCGTCCCGTTTGATGTGGATGAAACGGTGGTTTCCTGGATGCGGCAAGCCGGTAACACAGGAAATCTGGAAGTCGTTACGGCGGTCGCGCGCCAGAAAATTATCCGGGAATACGAAGATATCGTGGAAAGTTTGGATGCGAAGGTGGGAGTGGTGCTGAGTTCGACACTGGCAACGCTGCCTTTGCTGGAAGAAAGCGGCGCCACGCTTCTAGTGCGCATGTCCGGCAAGACCATGACCACGGTGATCGTGCGGCAGGGAAGTCTTTGCGTTTATCGTTCGACCGACATGCCCAGCGAAGCGGCTGCATTGAATCCGCAAGCGATGTTGGACGAAATTTTTCCGGCGGTCGCTTATTATCAGGATACCTGGGGCGGCTCGGTGGACTGGGTGCGACTCACCGGATTTGGTCAGCGCGAAGAAACATTTCGCCGCGCGCTGGCTGAAGAATTAAAGTGTTCGGTTGGCTCACTCGCCGAATCGGAAGGCGTGTCACGTCTGGATTCCGGCGCGAAAGACTTGCTCCGCCAGAATCTGGAAGGTCTGGTGGGCTGGATGATGAACGGAGGATCCTAAGCGCCGCGCGCGTTTGTGACTCATGAAACTTCGGCTAAATCTCGCAACCAAGCCACTTGAAAATAAACGGCCATTCCTTGCCGCTGCAGGAACCTTGGGCGTGATCGGAATTCTGCTGCTGCTGCTTCTGTCGCATGGCGCTTACAAGTCCTGGCGCGCGAACCGCGATTTGCGCGCGGATATCGCGCACTGGGAAAATGAAATTGCCGTTTATAAACAGAGACAAGCGGTTTTGCAGAATTATTTCCGTTCGCCGGACGTCCAGCAGATTCTAGACCGCGCCACGTTTCTAAACTCGTTGATCAGCGAACGCAGTTTTCCGTGGACCAAGATCTTCATGGACCTGGAGAACACTTTGCCGGCCGGAGTTCGCGTGGTGAATATTGCGCCAGCCCTGAAAAACGGAAGGGCGGTCGTTCAGATCACCGTGGGCGCCGCGAACGATGAAAGCAAAATCAAGTTCCTGGAAGCTCTGGAAAAATCCCGGGCGTTTTCCAACGTTCAGGTGCAGGAAGAGCGGCATTTGGAGCAAGCCTCAGCCTCCGACAAAATCGTGCTGCAACTTACAGCGTGGTACGAGACTACATGAACACCACACGCCCCTGGGATACTTGGAAGAAAATAATTCTTTCGGCGCTCGGCCTGTCTGCTGTTGGCAGACCTGGCCCTGGTCGTTCGTTCTTTGGCAAGCCTCGCGGGAAGGCGTGGACAGCGATGCGCGCGCAGCGGACCCGTTTGGAGACCCAGGCGAAACTTTTGAAGGCGGATGTCGCACGCGGCGATAAAATCCGCGCTTCGCTGCCGACCGTAGGCAAAGACTGCGACGCTTTTTATCACGACGCTTTTCTGGATTCCAGTACGGGTTATTCAGACATCGAATCGGACCTGGGAAATATCGCAGTAAAATCGGGCTTAAGGGTTGGCGGCCTGACGCTGAACCAGAAAGAAGTGAAAGGCCGCGGAGTGACGCTGATCACGATTTCGGAATCCGTGGACGGCGATTATCCTGCCATCATTAAATTCATCAACGGCCTGGAGCGTTCGAAATATTTCTACCTCTTGAATAATCTTCAGCTCGATACGTCTAACCTGGGAGGCATCCGGCTGCGTTTGGAATTGCGCACATATTTTAGGACCTGAGGAATGTCGCGGCGAACACAAATCGGGGTGCTGCTAGGGCTAGTGATCCTGCTGGTGGTTGTGTATATCTCCAACCGTCCGCAAATGCCCGGACTTCAGGGTGTGATGGCGTCAGACAGTTCGTTTCAACCATTGAACGTTGACGAGCCTGAACTGCGGCTTGACCTGCTTGCGAAACTTCAGAAGCTGGATTATCCGGCGGGAGCCCATCGCGACATATTTAGCTCTGTAGCGTTACCAGCTCAACTGACACCAGCACAGCAAGCGGAAGCAGACCGCCTGAAACATCAATATCCGACTGTGCAGCACCCGCCACCACCTCCTCCTGTGGAAGTTCCGGCGCAATTTTTCGGATACGCTTCGATGCGGAGTAGTCCGCACCGTTTGGCGTTCTTCTTGAACGGTGATGAAGTGCTGGTGGTGCAGGAAGGATCGGTTTTTCTGGGCCGTTTTCGGCTGGATAAAATTGGAAACGATTCAGCGGACGTAGAGGAAGTTTCCAGCGGGCGCCACGCGACCGTACCAATGGTGGCACCGCCTGCCGGAACACCAACTCCGGGCGGGGACCAGCCGCCGCCAAATCAATGAGACCTCGACGACATTCTGACGCGGCTCAGGCTGGCACATACGGCGAGGTCCGCTGTCGCGCTGGCCGTTCGCAAGAATCGGGATTCGCATTCTTGATGGCGCTGGGAATGATTTTTATCGCACTGGCCCTGTCGCTGGTCATCCTTGAAAATTTTGTTACCGATGGCAAGCGTACGCGCGAAGAGGAAACCATTTGGCGCGGTGAACAGTACGAGCGCGCAGTGCGGCTCTATTACCATAAGATGGGGCGCTACCCGCAAACAATCGACGACCTGAAAAAGGGCGGACTCAATCTTCACTTCCTGCGCCAGGAATACAAAAATCCGATGAACAAAACCGATGGAACCTGGCGCTTCATTTACGTAAATGCCGCCGGCCAAATCATCGGCAGCACGCGTTACAACAATCTGCAGCAAATGGTGCTGATCGATCAGTATGCCGGCCTGATTCCGGGGGCGGCGCCGACTGGGTCTATGATGCCAGGCCAAGGGATGGGAGTTTCGGCTGCGAGCCTCGCAAGTACTAGCGGAATCGCGGGCTTCGGTGGCATCGGCGCCGCTGGCGGCTTGTCTGGCGCAAGCCTGCAACAACAGCAACAACTTCAGACTGTGTTGGCAGGAATTCTAAATCCCGGTGACCCGGGTCCGGACCAGGCAAGCAATGGGACTCAACTGCCGCCTCTTTCCGATTCGTCGCAGTACGGGAATTCTCAAACAGGCTCTTCGTCGAATGCGCCGTCAGATACTACCGCTGCGCAGCCCGATACATCGCAATCCGGAGCGCCGCCTCAACTGCCCGGTAATTTGGCGGGGCAACTTCCGCCTGGCGTTACGCAAGATCAAGTGAACCAGTTCCTGCAGAATGGACAGCTTCCGGCCGGAATCACTCCGGACCAGGTGGCGCAGTACGTTCAAGGCATGCAACTTCCGCCCGGCGTAACGCAGGATCAAATAACTCAATACATTCAAAATTTGCAGAATTCCCAGCAGGGTGGGGGCAGTTCGCCGAATCCGCAAAATCCGACGCAACAAAATGGACAAGCGGGTTTTGGATCAATCCCGGGCCAGAGTGGTCAGTCAGGAATAGGGTTGACGGCTGGGCAGCCTAGTTCATTGAGTTTTGGATCGTCGAATCAAGGCTCGTTGGGCTTGAGCCCTCTTCTGGCGATGAAGCCTACCGGGCCGGTTGATAGTCCTGTGCTTGGCGCGTTTTTTACGGGCGTGGCTTGTACCACGGATGCCAAAGGCGTGAAGGTTTACCGCCGCGCGAAAAAGTACAAGGATTGGGAATTTATATGGAATCCGCTGGAAGATGCGCTGGTAGCGGCGCAGCAGCCCGGAGGAGGGCAGCAGGGCGGTTTGTTGCCGGGCCAGGCTTCGGCGACGCCGGGAAGCAATAGCTTGTCTAACACTTTTGGGTCTTCCTCTATATCGATCGGATCCGGAACGACTGGATCGGGATCGTTTGGCTCTTCACCGCAACAGCCTCCGCAGCAACAGCAGCCTCAGTAGAATCCAGCGAACCTCTTGTGTGCGACCAACCGCGGTGCGGCGATTAATGTTTATTTTGACCTGGGGATCGGCGGGCGCCGCAACGAGAAAATTGCGTCTGCTTGGGATTTCAGATTGCGAGGACGGCGATTACTTAGTCAGCGAAAGAGCAGACGATGCCAAGCGAGCGGTAATCAGCCTCACGTACTTCTGCGTTTCCGGGAAAGGGGGGATACCGCCGTATCGTTCAACCATTTCCGGCCCTGCATTGTAAGCGGCGAGCGCCAGCGAAAGATTTCCGCGATATTTTTCCAGCAGATCTTTCAAGTAGTGCGTGCCAGCATCGATATTTTGTGCCGGATCGAATATGTTCGCCACCGAATAACGCGCGGCGGTCTGCGGAATTAATTGCATCAGACCTTGGGCTTGCTTGCGCGAAACGGCTCGCGGATTGAAATTCGATTCCACGGCAATCACACCAGTAATTAACTTTTCATCCAGCCCGTGTTTCAAGGCTGCTGCCCGAATCAGGTTGCCATAAGGACCGGCCGCTGGCGGCGCAGGAGGCTGTGCGGCGAATTGATCTTCGGGCTCGACCGAAACCAGGTCGTCGGCTGGTACATCCACGCTGCCGCCGTTCATGGACAAGCGTACGTGATCGCCGGCCCGCTCATATCCGGTGATATGTAGGCGCACACCGGATCGCAAAACGGCGTAGTCAGCGCGCGCGGCAGGCGCAGCAGCGACAACGAAACTCAACGCCACAAATATCGCAATGAATTTTTTCGAACTGGACATTCCTGGCTGTGACTCCACTTCGCTTTGTCTTCGCAGCTCGCGCTGCGATGCACTGCTCAATTATACCGCGGACCGCTTGCCGCATGCGACGTCATATCTTTTGGAGGACGTAGGCATGGATGGCTTCGGCCACTCCGCAGTCATCATTCGATGAGGTCATGGCCCATCCCAACGATTTCAGTTCAGCCACGCTATTGGCCATCACTACCGGTAATCCCGCAAATTCGAGCATTTCGCGATCATTCCAATTGTCGCCGAGGGCCATTATTTCTTCGCGGGCAATTCCTCTGCGGCGCGCCCATTCTTTCAGGGCCACACCTTTGGTTACTCCGGGGCGTAGAACGTCGAGTATCGAGAAATCGCGCTGTTCGTATTCGGTGAGCGCTAGCGTAAAGTCGGCGGCAATCGGCAGCGCGGCAAGCTCGCGCTTGGCTTTCCGGATTGCTTGGCAGCCTCCGGTGAACATTACCTGGATCGGGTCTTCGCCATTCAGACAATCGACCAGCGGAGAGACCTCAGCGATATACGCGCGGTTCTTGCGAAAATATCCGCCGCGAAGCGGATCGTCCCACTCCACTCTCTCCAGGATTATTTGGCGTTCCATGGGGCGGTCGAAAATCACGGCAGCGCTTGCGCGAAATGCTTCGGTTGATTCAATCACTTGCCGCGCAGTCTGGCTCGGCAGCAAAAGCTGTTGGTGTGTTTCTCCGCTCTTGCTCTTAATCAGTGCTCCGTTGCTGACAATCAAGTGGAGGTCGCACGGCAGCGCGTCTGCAATCGGGCGCGCAAAGTCGAACCTCCTTCCGGTCACCAGCACAATCTCAACTCCGCGAGCGGCTGCTTCCGCTACGGCCCGCGCGTTTTTCTCCGGAACTTGCGCGTGGCTATCGAGCAGAGTGCCGTCGATATCCATGGCGATTAGTTTGATAGCCATGCGTCTATTCTATCGTGATATGTGCGAAGCCATTTGAAACTAGGCAGGCGTAGCTGCTTTAGACCTCCAAGGACCACCTACCGATGAAATGCGTGCTACATAGAGCGACGCGATGACCAATTGTTTGGACTGAAAATCGGTTGCATAGTAAATTCAATTGTGGCAATTGCTTTACGACGGGCTTCCACCAAGGCTAAACAGGCATCTAAATATCAGCAAAGGAAGTGATGGAGCTATTTCTCAATCTTTTGTGGGTCGCAATTGCCCTCGTAGCCTTTGGC
Organism: uncultured Acidobacteriota bacterium; assembly: GCA_963731535.1. Taxonomy (GTDB): domain Bacteria; phylum Acidobacteriota; class Terriglobia; order Acidiferrales; family UBA7541; genus Palsa-295. The sequence goes on from CAVSWI010000019.1 coordinate 30,675, forward strand.
TTCTGGCGGACGCGATGGCTGCGCGAGCGGCCCGAAAATCGCCGCAATCCCCTTCGCGAATGGACCGCGTTCGCCTGCGCTCTGGTTCTGCTGTTTTTCGCGGTTTCGCTGACTGACGATTTACATTCTGAACTGATTATTTTTGACGAATGTTGCGCTAGCAGGCGTCACTCTTCTGCGCTGGTCTGCCCGCATCACTCGCCACAGGACGGTCGCTTTAAACAGCACTCTGGGACCGGAGTTTTGCCCGCTGTAGTGTCTTTCGACCCGCTTCAACGGATTGGAACGGTAATGCTTCCAGTTGGATTTATCAGCTCACCCTCTGCGGCCCGATTTACGCTAGGTCGCGCTCCGCCGACCAATTTTGCCTAACAAGCTCTCGAGGCACATACCCTCGAACATGCTGTGTCTCGACAGACAATCCGAAAGAGTGCTTTGACTTAGGTGTGCCTTAGAACGGAAACTGCGATGCCATTCCTGGACGCATTGCATTCCGTCAAAAGTAATTGGAGTTGCTATGGATTCAGTAAATTTGTTTGCCAGTTTAGCGCTCACTCTGCTCATGCTGGGTTGTGGCGGAAACTCGGAAAAAAATGCCGCCGCGGAAGCTCCGCCACCAACGCAAGTCGTGCGTGAGCAGGACGTAAACATCGTCCGAGTGGATCATCCGGAACAATTTCCGCTAACTACGGCGGTGGAGCACGCCGGTGCATCGTCGCTGGGGGTTACCGGTACGGTTGTTCCAGACATCTCGCGTACGGTTCCCGCAATCTCGCTAGCCTCGGGCCGGGTAGTAGAAATTCGCGCGCGCCTGGGTGACACGGTGCAAAAGGGCCAGCTCCTGATGCGTGTGCAAAGCGCGGACATCGCGCAAGCCTACTCGGACTACCGGAAAGCCCAAGCCGATTCGACCCTGGCTGACACGCAATACGAGCGCGCGAAAGAACTCTATCAACACGGAGCTATTGCGCTGAATGATTTGCAAGTAGCGCAGGACGCGGCGCAGAAAGGCAAGGTCGATGTGGAAACCGCGGCCGAGCACCTCCGAGTGTTAGGCAGCCCTTTGGACCACCCGAGCGCGATTGTGGATGTGAGGGCGCCTATCTCCGGTGTGATTACCGACCAGCAAGTTACGAATGCATCCGGCGTGCAAAGTCTTTCTTCTGCAAATCCATTCACGATCTCAGATCTATCGAACATCTGGATTCTTTGCGACGTGTACGAAAACGATCTGGCCAACGTCCGCTTGGGCGAAACTGCCGACATCACGGTGAGCGCGTACCCAGGGCGCACGTTTGGCGGCCGCATCAGCAATATTGGAGCGATTCTCGATCCCAATATCAGGACGGCAAAAGTTCGCATTGAATTGCAGAACCCGGGGCTGATGCGTCCGGGCATGTTTGTCACCGCGACTTTTCACGGCTCCAAAACGGAAAAACACGCAGCGGTTCCGGCGTCGGCGATCCTTCACCTGCACGATCGGGACTGGGTGTACGTCCCGGCGGGTGGCAGCGATCGCAATGTCTTTCGGCGCGTGGAAGTAAGGGCTAGCGGCATGCTGCCAAATAACATGCAGGAAATTTTGTCGGGAATAACGCCCGGCCAGCAAGTGGTAACGAACGCGCTGGAATTGCAGAACACTGCGGAACAGTAAATGATTCGTAGACTTGTTGACTTTGCGCTAGACAACCGCTTTATCGTGCTTACGATTGCGGTCGTTCTGCTTTTCTGGGGCGCAATTTCATTTCACAATTTGCCGGTAGAAGCTTATCCGGACGTTGCGGACAACTACGTTCAAATTATTACGCAATGGCCCGGCAGAGCTGCGGAAGAAGTGGAACAGCAGGTCACCATCCCGATCGAAATCGAGATGAATGGAATTCCCAACCTGACGCACCTCAGGTCCGTATCTCTGTTTGGCCTCTCCAGCGTTACGCTGATCTTCAATGACGAATCTTCGAACGATTGGAATCGGCAGAAAGTGCTCGAACGGCTTTCGCAGGTGACCCTGCCACAGAACCTGCAGCCGCAAATGGGTGCGGATTGGAGTCCAGTTGGGCAAATCTTCTGGTACACGCTGAAAAGCACGAACCCGCAGTATGATTTGATGGACTTGAAATCGATTGAAGACTGGACGCTGGAGAAGCAGTTTAAATCCGTGCCGGATGTGGTGGACGTATCCAGTTTCGGCGGCATCACTCGCGAATACCAAGTTCTAGTGGACCCTGAAAAGCTAATCGCTTATGGCCTGAGTCTTAGCCAAGTGGAACAACAGCTCGCCAATAACAATTTGAATGCGGGCGGAAGCTTTATCGAAGAGGGGCAGCAGCAGATTAATGTGCGCGCTGTCGGATTGTACACGAGCGTCCAGGACATCGAGCAAACGGTCCTGAAAGCGCAGAACGGCACGCCGTTGCGTGTGAAGGACATCGCCACGGTAGTGCAGGGGCCTAAGATCCGTCTGGGTCAGATCGGAAAGGCGATTCATCGGGAAGACGGAAAAGTGATCGATGATGACGATGTGGTGGAAGGCATCGTCCTTCTGCGCAAAGGAGCGGAATCCGAACCTACGCTGGAAGCCATTCACAAAAAGGTTAACGAGCTGAACAACGGGATCCTTCCGTCGGGTGTGAAGATCGTTCCGTACCTGGACCGCAGCGACTTGGTCCATTTTACAACTCACACAGTTCTGCATAATCTCACCGAAGGAATAATACTGGTCGTCATCATTCTGTTTCTATTTCTCGGGAACGTTCGCGGCGCGTTTATTGTGGCGCTTACTATTCCGTTTTCGCTGCTGTTTGCCTCCATTTGTCTGGATTTACGACACATACCGGCAAACTTGCTGTCGCTTGGCGCTCTTGATTTCGGAATGGTGGTGGATGGCGCTGTGGTGATGGTTGAGAACATCGTGCGTCACATGAGCGGGCACGACAGCACCTCGAAGACGATGATGCAATCGGTTCGCGATGCTACGCATGAAGTCCAGCGGCCGGTATTTTTTGCGATTGCCATCATCATTACCGCCTACATGCCGATCTTCACGCTACAGCGCGTGGAAGGACGCTTGTTCAAGCCCATGGCCTGGACGGTTGCCTTCGCGCTCTTGGGCGCGCTTATTTTTTCCATGTGGATTGCGCCGGTTCTCGCTAGCGTCTTCTTTCGCAATGGGATTCGCGAGTGGCACAACCCGGTCTTGGCATTTTTGATCAAGCACTACCGCGCCGGTGTGCGTTGGGCCATCGAACATCGCTTTGTCACCGTGGGCGCAGGTGTGGGAGCGCTGTGCCTGATGTTATTTCTCACCTTTAGCGGCGTGATCGGTTCGGAATTTCTCCCGCATCTTGACGAAGGAGCGATATGGGCGCGCGGAACTCTCGCGCCTAGCACGGGACCCACCGAAGGAACGCACGTGGTAAATCAAGCGCGCGTCGTCTTCGCGGCCTTTCCTGAGGTGACCCAGGTCGTCTCGCAGGTAGGCCGACCGGACGACGGCACCGACACCACCGGCTTTTTCAATACCGAATATTTCGTGGACTTGAAACCTAAGAATCAGTGGCGGCCCGTCTTTCGCCAAAATAAAGATGAACTGATCGCCGCCATGAATCGCGAAATGGAAAAAATTCCGGGCGTGATTTGGAATTTCTCTCAGCCGATTGAAGACAATATGGAAGAAGCCGTCTCTGGGGTAAAAGGCGAGCTTGCGGTGAAGTTGTACGGCGACGAGCTGAAGCTGCTGGAAGAAAAAGGCGATCAAATCGTAACGGTGATGAGCAGTGTAAAAGGCGTCCAGGACCTGGGCCTGTTTCGCGTTCTCGGCCAGCCAAATTTGAACTTTGTCATTGATCGCACCGCCGCCGCGCGACACGGCATCAACGTCTCGGACGTGCAGGATGCAATTCAAACCGCGGTCGGCGGCAACGCCGTCAGCCAGGTACTTAAAGGAGAACAACGTTACGACTTGGTGGTGCGTTATCAAGCTCCGTATCGAGAGACCAAAGAAGCTATCGAAAAGATACGTTTGCTGGCGCCCTCTGGCGAACGCGTTTCGCTGGGCCAGCTTTGCAAGGTGGAAGTGGTGGACGGCGGTTCTGAAATCTATCGCGAAGGGAACTCGCGGTACGTTGCGATTAAATACAGCGTGCGCGGCCGCGATCTGGGCAGCACAGTGGAAGAAGCCATGAAGAAAGTCCAGCAGCAGGTAAAACTGCCGCAAGGCTACCGTCTGGATTGGGCCGGGGAATACGAAAGCCAGAAACGGTCTGAAAAGCGCTTGCTGATCGTTCTGCCGATTACCATCCTGGTGATTTTCATCATTCTTTACGTGATGTTTGGTTCCTGGAAGTGGGCGGCGCTGATTCTCAGTGTTGTGGTTCTCGCGCCATTGGGCGGATTACTGGCGCTGCTGATTACCGGAACGCATTTCAGCGTTTCTTCCGGCGTCGGATTTCTGGCGCTCTTTGGCGTAGCGGTGCAAACCGGCGTGATCATGCTGGAATATATCAATCAGTTGCGCGCGCGCGGTCATTCCATTGAGGATTCCGCAATCGAAGGCGCGGTCCTGCGGCTTCGTCCCATTATGATGACCATGCTGGTCGCCACTCTCGGATTGTTGCCGGCAGCGACGTCGCACGCGATTGGTTCTGATTCTCAGCGGCCTTTTGCAATTGTAATTGTTGGTGGTCTAATCGGTGCGCTAGCGATGAGCATTTTTCTCTTGCCGACTATGTATGTGTGGATCGCGGCGGAGGGAGACAAACTGCCTGCGCCTGAGGAATCTTTTGAAGTTTAGTAGTTCTTTTCCGTTGATTCAGTCGCCAAATGGCCGTCTTCGTGTAAAATCGGGCCGCAAAGTTTGTCGAAGTTAGTGACCGAGGCCGCCGAAAAATGAAGAAGGAAGAAGTCCGCGCTCGCATCGAGGAAATCGGAATCATTCCTGCCATTCGCGTGTCCACAGCTGATGACGCACGCTTCGCCGCCGAAGCCGTTTCGCGTGCTGGAATCCCCATCGTGGAAATCAGTATGACGGTGCCTGGGGCCATCGATGTGATTTCTCAGTTGGCGGCGAACGCGAAAGACATGATTGTCGGCGCTGGTTCCGTAATTGACTCTGAAATGGCGCAGCACTGCCTTGCCGCCGGAGCAAACTTCCTGACGAGCGATGGGCTGGATGTAAGGGTCGTCGAATTGGCAGTGAAAGAAAATGTCGCCGTGTTGCCCGGCGCTTTGACGCCGACAGAAGTTATCGCCGCTTGGAAAGCTGGCGCCGACTTCGTCAAGGTGGTTCCTTGTTCGCAAGTGGGCGGCGATAGTTACATTCGAGCGCTAAAGGCCATGCTGCCGCGCGTGCCGTTGATTGCGGCAGGCGGCGTAAATCAACAGACCGCTGTAAACTTCATTCTGGCGGGCGCCAGCGCGCTCGGAGTTGGCACGGAACTAATTTCGAAGGAAGCGATTCGTTTGCGTCAGGCTGAACGGACTCGCGTGTTGGCACAAAGATTCCTGGGCTACGTGAAAACCGCTCGCACCCAAATGGGGCACCGCAACGAACCCGACGGCGCCCGCAAATAATTTACGTCATGTGCTAGTCTCCTGCTTGACGGAAACTTGCTGCCTCACATGTTTGGCGACTCTCCGCTCGTTTGTTAGAATAAAACGCGCAGTGGGCGTGTAGCATTTCACTCCTACGTTGAAACAGCGTCGCTTACACGCAAAGCGCGCTCTTTGAATTGGCCTCTCTTGGACTCAGGTTGGGGCTGGGGTGAACCCCTTAGATGGCACAAATTATTTGGACACAGCTTCCGCTTTCCTAAAGGCGTTCTTGCATCTCCTAGCAGGAGAAGGGGTCGGGGGAAGGGGACGGCATTTGAGTCCCTTTCCCCAGTAGCCCTTTAGAAATCTTTCTGCTGTTCTCTTTGTTCTCAAAGAACACCATCGTTGCGCTTCGCGATTCGGCCGAACCTGACGCCTCGATCTGTTGCTCGAACTCTTCGGGAGATCGATAGCCCAGCGCCGAGTGCAAGCGCAGCCGATTGTAATACTGCTCGATGAACTCTTCGATGTTCGCTCGTAGATTTTCTAGATCATCATACTTGTGGGCCTAGATTTCTTCCCGCTTTAGCGTCTTCATGAAGCTTTCACAGCTTGCGTTGTCATACGGAAAATAAAATCGCCGTACGGGCTATTGTCCTCGCATCGAATATAATCGCGCTTCTCCTCCTAGTTTCACAAGTATCATCGAGACAATCCGTGCGCTCGGAGTTGATCCAACTTCAGAACCACAACGGGCTGCGGCTAGTTCCGGTGCGTGAGAATAAATTCTTTACCGTCTCCTATGAAAGCCGGACACCCGACGAATCGAAGCCGTTCATCACAAAAGGCAAAGCGGATGCCGGAACTGTTTCACCCGATGCCGCAAAATTAAAAATCTTGAAGAACGTGTAGGCATGACGCTTCTGACCCGCACGACACCTGCTTCACACCTAACGGAAGCAGGTAGGCTCTACTTCGAGAGAGCGGCGCTGGCGTTGAAAGAGCTGGCCGTTGCGGAGGAAATGCCCTGCGTCACAGCAAAACCCAGACCACGCTCGATCTCTATACGCAGGAAGACAGCGATGAAACGCGCGGCACAGGAGAATTTCTTTGCGCCGTAGGGATAAATGCGACGATCAGCTCGCTGTGGGCTGAATTGTGCGCTTGAGTTTGAAGAACCACTCACTCTTAACTGCTTTGGAATGAGTGGCGGGGACGACGCACTCGAACCCGCGACCTCTGCCGTGACAGCGCTGCGTGAAATGATGTTACACCAACTTACAAAACACGCGGGGACTGCCAAACGCCGCGCAAGTCATACAAGACAGATCGAATTGTGCTTTGGGTTGTGGGTTGAAAATGACCAGCCATTGAATCATCGTCTTGGTTAGACCGCTTGACGACTAATGGCAGTCAGACTTTTGGATGCTGACCGCATAGGGCCAATTGGGGTATTCTGCGACACAATGTCAATAGAATCCGTTCCAAGCCAAAAGACCCAGGGCAACAGCGAATATGCCCAAAGAATTAATCGGGTCATCGACTATCTTCGCGGGAATCTGGATCGCCAGGTGAAACTAGAGGAGCTGGCTAGAGTTGCCTGCTTCTCGGAATTTCATTTCCATCGGATCTTTGGTGCGATTTCGGGCGAAACCCTAAACAATTTTACGAACCGGCTTCGTCTTGAAAAGGCTGCTCGTCTTCTTCGTTATTCCGACCAAAATTTGACCGATATAGCCTTAGAGTGCGGTTTTTCATCATCGGCCACTTTTTCGCGTGCCTTCCGATCCGGCTACGACACTTCGCCAAGTCAGTTTCGAAAAAGCGGCGAGATCAAAAAGAGCAAGATTTGCAAAGAACTCTTCCCGGAAGACGAATATGGTCTCCCCATGAGCGCGGAAGAAAAGAGATCCGCGTTTCCAGTGAGATTGATCGACATTCCCGAAAGGCAAGTCGCCTATATTCGGGTTACGAATGCCTTCGAACTGGACAGAGTACTTGCCGCCCTCAAGACAGTGATCGAATGGGCCAAATCCCAGGATATTTTTTCGCAAGGAATTCTTTTCGGAATGACGGTAGACGATCCACACGTGACCCCAAAGCATCTTTATCGATATGAGGTCTGTCTTGCGTCGTCTTTTCCCTTTGAGTGCATGGAGGGAATGTCGAAATTGAAAATGCCAGCCATGCGATACGCCGTCATAGAGGTTTCCGGCGATATCCATAAGGTAGCTACGGCTTGGGACTATCTTTACAGAGATTGGCTTATCAACAGTGCCTACGAGCCCGAGCATGCGCCAGCACTTGAGGTTTTCCTGGACAAAGAAAGCGCGACGGATTGGTCGCACTTTGAATTGGAATTATGCCTGCCGATTCGGAAACCGGCAGAGATGAGGAGTGGGAGGAACTTATGATCGACGGAATTGGCGGCGCTTTTCTGTTTTCTAACGATACAAAGAGATTGGCGGCCTGGTATCGCGATTGCCTCGGAATAGTTCCTGAGGGCGAAGATGCTGAGTGCAGTTCAATTTATGCATCGTTTGAGTACAGGGATCTTGAAAATCCGGAGATCAAGAGAACGATAGCGTGGGCGATTATGCCCACTGATCAAGACATCAAGGATAAGCCGCGAACGGGTAAGATTAATTACACAGTGAAAAACATGGGAGAAGTCCTCAGCCATCTTAAGAGTAAAGGAGTGGCAATCGAAAAGACCGCGGAATATCCCTACGGGAACTTTGCGTGGCTTAAAGATCCAGATGGCAATCAGATCGAGCTTTGGGAGCCATCCAAGGAGTGAATGGTAATCCCTGGTTTGTGAAGCCCCAGATGACGTAGTTGCGACTGCTGAAGCCATGAACGCGAAAGAGGCAAACTCGCAGCCGAGCCGATGCTCATTTCAGCTTGATTGAGGTGCACCATGAATGTCAGGCACCGTCGTTGCGCTCGTTGCGTCATTTTAATCATCCTAATTCTGCCCGCACTTGCTGCGGCGCAGCGTCCGGAATATAACTTCATCATTTCCGGAGCGTACGTTGTCGACGGCACTGGCGCCCCCTGGGTCACTGAGGACATTGCCATTGCCGGTGATCGCATCGTCGCCATCGGCGACCTGAGCAAAGCGCCAGCTCAAAAACGCCTGGACGCAAAGGGTCTAGTGGTGTCGCCAGGATTTATCGATGTGCAGGGCCAGTCGGAATTCAATGTACTGGTCGACAATCGGGCGGCGAGCAAAATCACCCAGGGTATCACCACCGAAATCACCGGCGAAGGCAGTTCGATTGCTCCGGTCAACGACCGCATGAAAAAGGAATACGAAGAAATCGCGAATAAATATGGCGTGACGGTAGATTGGTCGACGCTCGACGAATACTTCACACATTTTGAACGGACAAAATCCGCCATCAACCTAGGCACCTTCGTGGGAGCGGGCGGCGTCCGCAACTATGTGATGGGAACTGTCAATCGGCCCCCATCACCGGCAGAACTTGAGCAGATGCGTCAGCTCGTGGCCCAAGCAATGCAGGAGGGTGCCATGGGAGTCAGCACGGCGCTCGAGTACGTTCCGGACACCTTTGCTTCCACTGATGAGATTGTGGAGCTGGCCAAAGTCGCCCGCCAGTATGGAGGCGTTTATTTCACGCACCAGCGCTCGGAAACGGACGCCATTTTTAGTTCCCTGGATGAGGTGTTTGCGATCGCCCGTCGCGCCAACATTTCTACGACGATCTGGCACCTCAAGACTGCATACCACGAAAATTTTGGAAAGATGCCGGAGGTGCTTCGCCGCATTCAGGAGGCTCGCGCACAAGGCATCGACGTGGCGGCCAGCGTCTATCCCTACACGCGCGCCAGCAACGGATTGGTTTCTACTTTCCCTCCGTGGGTTTCCGAAGGTGGAATCGACCAGATGATTGCCCGCTTCAAAGACCCGGTGCAACGAGAGCGCGTAAAAAAAGAAATGGATCAGCCCAGCACTACTTGGGAAAACGAGTGGCTTGGTTCGGGAGGAGATGGATCTGGCATAATGCTGGTTGGCTTAATGAATCCCGAACTCGCAAAGTATGAAGGTATGACGCTGCAAGAAATTGGCCGCCAGTGGAACAAGGATCCCAAAGAGGTGGCGATGGAAATTGTGATCGCCGATCATGGCCACACCGCACAAGTCACATCCATCATGGATGAAGGAGACGTGCGAACGGCGGTCTCGAATCCGATCGTCACTTACGGTTCGGACTCCGAGGCCCAGGCGGAAGACGGCCTTCTGAGCAAAACCAAGGCGCATCCGCGCGCGTTTGGAACTTTTCCGCGCGTAATTGGCACTTACGCTCGTGAGCAACACACGATGAGCTTGGAAGAGGCGGTGCGCAAGATGACTTCGCTAGCGGCGAGCCGCGTAGGATTGATGGATCGCGGGATCCTTCGGCCGGGAGCGTTTGCAGACATCGCAGTATTCGATCCCAAGACCATCCACGACGTCGCAACATTTAGTGATCCCATGCATTACTCCGTCGGCGTGAGATACGTTTTTGTGAATGGACGTCCCGTGGTGTGGGACGGAGCGATCACCGATGAGCGCCCGGGTCGTCCCGTGCGAGGTGCCGGCTACCAAGCGAAGAATTGACCTGACTTGTTTTATCTCGTTCAGCGAGAGGTTCTTGGCCGCGCTCTATTTCTTTTCCGCCGGGGCGCGGCGTTTCAGCTCTTCCGACCAGTTGAGTACGACGTTTAGTTCTTTGGGGCTGGTTGATGTGTCCTCTTGCTTGAGCATCACGAGATGCTCACCGTCCGCTGCGATGTCGTAGTTTCCCAGCCCGACGTAGCCTTCGCCTGGGAACCACATCCGTGGCGTGCCGGCCTTGAATGCCGGTTGTGTTTCCACGGGAACAGCCATCACTTTATCTCCACTGCGATAGAAGATCTCACGACCGTTCCACGTCCAGCGCGGATACTGCCCGCCTTCCGAGGAGATCATCCACTTTCCTCCGAGTCCAGGGAATGGCTGCACGTAAATCTCCCACCGCCCCGATTCGTCCGACGAATAGGTGATCCAGTGGCCATCCGGCGAAAACTTAGCAGTAGCTATGTTGAACGAAGACTGCAGAAAAGGTTGAATCTTTTCGCTACCATCCAACGAGAGCGCCTCGATCGCCAGCCTTCCCGCATTGGAGGCGCTGAACAAAAGCGTCTTGCCATCGGGTGATACCGCTAAGGGCGCGGCTCCTTGGTCGTCGAACTCCTTGCCGAAAAGCGTTTCTTCCGCGCCGCTGCCATCAGCCAGTTTCGAACGGAAAGAAGGAGAATCTGTGCGCGTGCTATACACGATCCTTCGACCGTCGGGATTCCAGAGAGGACTGGAGCTAACGCCCGGACCAAACGTCAGCCGGGTCAGAGTGTTTCGCGCAAACTCATAAACCCAGATGTCCGGGGAACCGTTCTCGTTTACCTGTAGGGCCAGGAATTTTCCGTCAGGAGAAAGGCGTGGCGAACTGTAGAACCTTGGCGGTGCCGGTACGTTCCTGGTCGTCCCATTGCGGTCGATCGACACTATGGTGCGCACGGGAGGTCTGGCGTTTCCGGGAACGTACGCAAGTAATCCGGAGTCGGTCACGTCATACTCCGCGCCTCCACTTGTCAACGCGGTGGTGACCACACCTTCTCGAACCGGCATCGGGGATCCCGCGACTTCCATCCGCTTCAAATCAAACGGCACAGCCATGAGCGCTCCGGCGTGGGCATATACGATGTGACCCGAAGACACATAGCGTGCGTAGGAGCCGCCCTTTATTACCGTGCGCCACTTGCCGGTTTCCAGCGAAAGTACGGCGATCCAAGCGTCATCGAAAGAGATGGCACTGCCTACCTGTATCGTGAACAACAAGAACTTTCCTTCGGGCAGCACCTGCGGCCAACGATGACTTATTTCCTGCTCCTTTGCGTTTGGCGTCGTCAAAGTCTTCGGTGTGCCGCCCGCCGCGGAAATTCGCATGAGCCCCGACCCAAAATTCGGCGCGTAGGTAATCGTGTCGTCGCTTGCCCAGTTTGCGCCGTGCGGAACCGGTGCATCACACAACGGAGTCACCGGCCCGCCGTGAAGCGAAACCTTACGCATCTTGCCCAGCGCAAAGAATCCCACCCACTGCCCATCGGGCGAGAAAAACGGCTGTATTGCGTTCTCCGTGCCGGGAATCGGTGTCGCCGTCTGCTGATCGAGAGCGCGCAGATAGAGTTGCTGAGGTTTGCCCGCAACGGAAGCGACATAGGCAATTTGCGAACCGTCAGGTGCGAGCGCGAAGGGAGACCCGGGATTGGCATCAAAAACGCCGGCCAGAGGTTCGGCGAGTGGAAGGGATAGTTGCATCACCGGATGCGGCTCGGGTTGGATGCCGCGCCAATACAGCGCGCCGCATGCGATGGCAAACACAATTGCTATTGCCGCAACGGCCCAAGGAAATGCACGGCGCCACAAAGGGGGTTCCGTTGGAGCTGCGAGCGGCCCGGCGGCCTCTTCGGGAGTCCCTGAAATGGCTCCATCGATGGCGATGCGCGCTTCGCCAATATCACGGAGCCGCTGGTTCGGGTCTTTGGTCAGGCAGCGCCGCAAAAGCCGGAGAACGGAAGTTGGCACATTCCCGGGAAGAGCGCTCCAATCGGGCTCTCCGCGGATCACGGCTGCCAGCGTGTCAGAAGTTGTTTCTTCCAGGAACGCCGGCTTGCGCGCCAGCGTCTCGTACAGCACGACGCCAAACGCCCATATGTCCGCACGGCGGTCCACTTTCTTTCCGCGGGCCTGCTCCGGACTCATGTACGCGGCCGTGCCTAGCAGCATCCCTGCCTGTGTGGCCGCTTGACTTAGCGTAGGCGAAGTAGACACAGATATGTCAGCGACGCTGGAATCGCCCTCCAGAGCCTTCGCAAGTCCGAAGTCCAGCACCTTCGCTTCGCCGTTTGGGGCGATCTTCACATTGGATGGTTTCAGGTCGCGATGAATGATGCTCCGCTCGTGCGCATATTCTAGCGCCTGGGCAATTTGCTTTGCGATGAGCAATGTTTCATCGAGGGGAAGCGGTGCCTGCTTGATTCGCTCTGCCAGCGTTGGACCATCAACCAACTCCATCACCAGCGCGCGTATACCATTCGCTTCTTCCAGGCCGTAAATTGCCGCGATATTGGGATGATTCAGCGATGCGAGAACTTTGGCCTCGCGATCGAAGCGAGCCATACGCTGGGAATCGCAGGAAAATTTGTCCGGGAGAATCTTGATTGCGACGCGTCGGCCCAGCCGCGTATCTTGCGCAAGGTATACCTCGCCCATCCCGCCCGCGCCCAGCGGGGAGTTGATCTCATACGGCCCGAGTTTGGTGCCTGCGGCCAGCGGCATAAATCGGCAGGATTATAACCTTCAGCAGCGTTCACACGGTATCTCCTACTTTGAACAGCGACGTGAAGTGCTTGCTCAGCGCATCGCAGAGCTCGGCGATCTTCGCCCCGGCAGCATTACCGGCACCTCGGGTCGCTGCGGCAAGCCAGAGTGTCACTGCCATCAACCCGGTCAGCCGGGTCACGGCCCCAATTTCCGGCTCACCTATAAGCCCGATGGTAAGACCATCTCGCAAGCGTTGCCCACCCGTGCGGCGATCCAGAAAGCCGAGCGAGAAGTGCAGGAGTTCCGGAGATTCCAGCAGCTCACTCGTGAGTTTCTCGGAACCAACGCGGAAATCTGCCGTTTGCGGCCTCTCGAGGAGGAGGCCGAAACGGAGCTGAAAAAAAACGACTGAAGCGATTCGACAAGAGATCACGCGCGAAGTAGAGCAGTTCTTGCGGGTGCTTTTCCAGGATCAGCGCAACACCGGGCGCATTGATCTGGAAGCGACCGAGATGGCCATGCGCTCGGCTCTACACCGGGCGGGTGCCGCCGCGTTGAGCCAATGGCTGCAATTCCCAGCTCCGCGCGGGGCAGGGCGCACGCTGGCTTGCCCTTGCGGCCAACAAGCCCACTACCGCGAGCAGCGCAGCAAGCCCGTGCTGACCGCCCTGGGCTCGGTGGAAATTTTACGTCCCTACTATTTATGCGTACACTGCGGCGTCGGCCAATTTCCCGCGGATGTCGAACTGGATATCGAGAATACGGAATTCTCTCCCGGCGTACGCCGCATGCAGGCGATGGTGGGCCAGGAGGCACCTTTCGATCACGGCCACGAACAGACGAAAGTTCTGGCTGGCTTGGAAGTGACCACCAAATCCGTAGAGCGTACGGCGGAGGCCATCGGAGCCGATATCGCTCAGCGCGAACAAGCCGAGATTCAGAAAGCCCTCCAGTTGGAATTGCCTGTCGTTGCCGGCGAGCCGATTCCCTTCCAGTACGTGCAGATGGATGGGACGGGAGTTCCGGTGGTGAAAAAAGAGACTGTCGGTCGGCAGGGCAAGACGGAAGGCCAGCCAGCCCATACTCGGGAAGTCAAACTTGGATGCGTCTTCACCCAGACGACGTGGGATAAGGAAGGCTATGCAATCCGCGATCCCCATTCCACCACGTATACCGGAGCCATCGAGAGTGCGGAAGAGTTTGGCCGGCGAATCTATGCGGAAGCCTACCGACGCGGCTGGAGCCGCGCACGCAAGAAGGTCGTGATCGGCGACGGCGCCGAATGGATTTGGAATCTTGTGGCCCTACATTTTTCCGACGCCATTCAGATTGTCGATCTCTACCACGCCCGCCAGCATCTTTGGGAGGTCGCGCGCAAGCTGTACCCGAATGACGAAGGGAAACAAAAAGCCTGGACGAAGATCCACCAGAAGCGCCTGCTAGATCGCGGGAAAATCGAAAAGCTGGTTGCTGCACTCCGCTCGATCGAATCCGATAACCCCGAAGTAGCGGAGAAGATTCGCACCGAGGCAGACTATTTTGAACGGAATGCAGAGCGCATGCGTTACCCCAAGTTTCGTGGCCAACACCTATTTGTTGGTTCGGGCGTCATTGAAGCCGGATGCAAGACGGTGGTCGCTTTCCGACTCAAGAGGTCAGGAATGTTCTGGACCGTTCGAGGAGCCAACGCGATTCTGGCCCTCCGTTGCTGCCATCTGAATGGCGAGTTTGAAGATTACTGGGAGGAACGCAGGGCGGCTTAAACTCCACTTGTAAGTCGCGCACCCGTTAGGTTTCTCTTCGTTGACTTGCTATGTGACGCACCCTAAGATGTGCAGCACATGCCCGGCACCGACGCGTTCATCGGCCAGACCATCTCCCATTACCGCATCATCGAAAAGCTCGGCGGCGGTGGTATGGGTGTTGTGTACAAAGGCGAGGATACTAACCTCGGCCGGAACGTCGCGCTGAAATTTCTTCCCGAGGAAATGGCGAAAGACCAGCAGTCTCTCGAACGATTTCGCCGCGAGGCGCGAGCGGCCTCGGCGCTGAATCATCCAAACATCTGCACCATTCACGAAATTGGCGAAGAAAATGGACAGACCTACATCGCCATGGAATGCCTCGACGGGAAAACGCTGAAGCACAGCATCGCCGGTCGTCCCCTGGATTTGGAGCTGCTCCTCGATCTCGGTATCGACATCGCCGACGCGCTCGATGCTGCCCACAGCAAAGGAATCGTCCACCGCGACATCAAGCCCGCAAATATTTTCGTCACCGAGCGCGGCCACGCGAAAATTCTCGACTTCGGCCTTGCCAAGCAGGTTCGCCTCGCCACCGTCCACTCCGGTGTGCAGGACGCAAACCTTTCGGCCACGATGACGGCGGGCGTGCGCCCTGAAGACCTCACCAGTCCGGGCGTTGCGGTGGGCACGGTCGCCTACATGTCTCCCGAGCAAGTTCGTGGCAAGGAGCTAGACGCTCGCACCGATCTTTTTTCTTTCGGCGTGGTCCTTTATGAAATGGCCACCGGCGCCGTCCCCTTTCGCGGTGAAACTTCCGGCGTAATTACGGACATGATTTTGAATCGCGCGCCCGTCGCTCCCATACGTTTAAACCCGGACCTTCCTCCCAAGCTCGAAGACATTATCAACAAGACGCTCGAAAAAGATCGCGACATGCGCTACCAGTCTGCATCGGACATCCGCACGGACTTGAAACGCTTGCGCCGCGACACCGGCTCCGGCCGAATTTCTTCTACCGAAAGCAGGGCTGTTCAGGAACTTTCTCTGGAGCCCGGAAGTGGGAGCAACCGGATCGCGACAACCGCTGCTCTGCCCTCAACCGCGGCTGGCGGAAAGAAGTCCGCGGTCGTCATTGCTTGTGCCGTTCTTTTTCTCGCGGTGGTAGCGTTTGCCGCGTACCACTTCTTGCACGGTTCGGCTCCCAGCGGTCCGGCGAAAATCACCCAAATTAGCCGTTGGGACAAGCCCATGGAAAATGCCCGGATTTCTCCCGACGGCCACACTGTGGCATTCACCTCGCAAGTGGCCGGCATCTCGCAGGTCTTTGTCATACTCACATCCGGTGGTGAGCCTCTTCAGCTCACAAATGACGGAGGCGACAAAATTGTGGATAACTTCTCCACCGACGGAACCGAGATCTATTACGGGAGATTCCAAGGTAACGACGAAGGTTGGGCCGTCCCCACCCTCGGCGGAAAACCCAATCGCGTGGCTTCGGGTTTCGCGTTAGTTCCATCTCCCAATGGCAACTTCATCTACTACCTAAAAGCAGGCAGCCGCGGCATCTTTCGTACGCAAAGATCCAGCCTCAGCGAGGAGCAGATTTATGCTCTCGACGCTCCGCTGTTTCCGCCACGGCGACTTTTGCCCTTCCCTGACGGCAACCACTTGCTGGTATTCACGCACGACGCGATCTCTTTGATCCCGCTCGCTCACGTCTACGACGTGGATTTGTCCAATCACTTGATCGTTGCGCTGGGTGACATACCTGCGGAGACCGTGGAGCTCGCCTGGGGCGAGCCCGGCAAGACCGTACTGTTTAACCGCACGGTAAGCGGCTTGACCAACATCTGGAAGTACACCCTGAGTGATAAATCGCTCACTCAGGTCACCCAGGGAACCGGCCCCGACTTTTCGCCCATGGCCGACCCGTCCGGAAAAGGAATTTATTTCGTGAACGGCAAAGCCACCGGCTTTTTGACCGCGTACAATATCCGCACGAAGCAGACCACCGACATCGCCTCGGAAAATGCGACGCAACCTGCAATCTCGCTGGACGGAAAGCGCGTGATGTACGTCACCCAGCCCGCCAGGGACCGCAACGAGGTGTGGACCGCGAAGATTGACGGCAGCAACCCGGTGAAGATCGCCACGGGAGAATCCCTGGCAACCACAAACTGGGCGCCAGAAAGCTTTCACCTGGCCTTTGTGGTATCGCAACACGGCGCTATAGACAAGCCATATACCGTGGGAGCCGATGGCAGCGACCTCCACCAGATTCCCTGGTCCAACGAAACCGTCTTTACTGTGCTTTGGAGCCGTGACCAGAAAACTCTCTACCTCACCGGGTTCGAGAAGGATTCTTCGGTGCCGACCATTTGGAAAGCGAACCCGGACGGTTCAGGCCAGGAGAAAATCGGCGGGAATTGCGGGAATACTGCGGAAATCTCACCCAACGGGCAATACCTGATCGGTGCAGTGTGGGCGGGAGAAAGAACGGGAGTTTACGAGTTCTCCATCCCTGAAAAAAAGTGCATTCCGCTGTTGCCGGGTGTCGCAACCTTCCAGTCTGTATTTGCTCGTGACGGCAAGTCCCTCTTGTACGCCATCCCGTCGGAGCACGAAGTCACGATTTTCCGCGCAGGCTGGCAGGACGGAAAGCTTGTCGGCTCACCTCAGGTAGCAGTGAAGCTCCCCTTTGCTATCCCCTTTAGCTCCGGCGGCAACGGTTACGACTTTGCGCGCGACCTTTCTGCCGTCGTTTTCGCGCGCCGCGCCGGACACGCCGATCTCTACCTGCTAAGTCAGAAATAAACGCCGGCTGCGCAACAGAAATTCCGCTGGGTTTCTCATATTCAGCCGAATAAGTGTTGGAAAATGACGCTGTAACGAGCAATCGGTCATGAAAACGGTGGCTAATTCCTGGCAAGTCGTGCCAGCTCAACCGGTCGATGCAACACCATCCAATACGTTGATTCGACAATCCTTCCCCGGGAGAAGCGATCTGTTTGGCTGTACTCGGTCAAAACCTAGCCAGGGTAGTGTTCCGGCGATCTAACCCTAGCGAGCGATTTAGCGTTTGTTTTCAATACAAGTGGGGTTCGAGTTGAGTGTTGCATAGACCCATTGAGACCACCAGGAAGAGATTCCACCCGTCGAGGCATTCTGGTCGGTGACAATGTATGACGAAGCGGGGTTTCAGGTGCCTAATCCGATTAATCGCTTTGCGATCGGCGACCGTGACGACCTGAAACACAATTCAGATGGTTCACTGGACATCTACATCCAGCACCAAGACCCCGGCCCCGACAAAGATTCCAATTGGCTGCCTTCTCCTGCCACCGGCACGTTGGGCGTCACGATGCGCCTTTATGCGCCGAAGCCACAAGCATTGGATGGCCGCTGGAATCCACCGGCGATAAAGCGAGTGGACGGAGCAGACGCTCTTCCGCAATAGCAGTTTGATTTTCATTGAACCAAGTCGCTAGTGCCTGATTAACGCTGCCAGCTCAACCGGGCACTAGAACGCGGCAGTCCGGACTGCTTCACGCAGATGAGTGTGCGATCACGCGACGGCGTCTTACGCAAACGAACACTCGTTAGCTCTGCCCTTTACCTAAGTTCCTGGCTTTCAGGAGATTAAGAGCGGTTGTCCCTGGTACCACTCGTGCTATCTGTGTCGCAGGAATAGGAGGTCTCACGTGCTCGCTCTCTGGCAAGACTTCAGATTTGGTCTGCGCATGCTCGCCAAGAGTCCCGGCTTCACGGCTGTCGCTGTCGTCACCTTGGCGCTTGGCATCGGAGCAAACACGGCCATTTTTTCCGTCGTCAATGCTGTGCTGCTTGAGCCGTTGCCCTACAGGGATTCCGAGAAGCTGGTCGATGTGTGGTCGACGATGATCTCGCAAGGTGTGCCGATATCTGGAGCTTCGGCGCCCGACTTCCGCGAATGGCGCGACCGCAATAGTTCCTTCACCGGAATGGAGGCGTTTTACTACGGCAATTTTGATCTTGCCGCTTCAGGTACGGAACCGTCGCGTCTCCAAGGCGCTGCGGTTTCGCCAGGAATGTTTCCCCTGCTGGGCGTAAATCCGGCCCTGGGACGCGGCTTCCTGGACAGCGAAGCGGAGTGGGGACACCATCGCGTTGCTCTGCTCAGCGACGCCGTCTGGCGATCGAAATTTGCTGCCGACCCCGCCGTGCTCGGGCGAACAATTCATTTGGACGGCGAGGACTTCACGATTGTCGGCGTGCTCCCGCACGGAATGCCTTTCTTCGACGATCTGCCGCCTGTCGACCTCTACGTACCGCTCGCTTACGCGCCCGGTGACAACATGAATTCGCGCAGCAATCACTATCTCTACGTAGTCGCGCGCCTCAAACCTGGCGTGACCCTCGCACAGTCGCAGTCGGAAATAGCGCGCATCGCCGCTCAGCTCGAAAAAGAATTTCCCGTAAACAAAGGCTTAGGCGCGAAAGTCGTGTCCGTTCGCGACCAGCTTGTCGGAGACGTGAGGACTACCCTGCTCGTTCTTCTCGGCGCCGTCGCTTTCGTTCTTCTGATTGCTTGCGTCAACGTCGCAAATCTCATGCTCGCTCGTGCGACCGCTCGCGAACAGGAATTCGCAGTACGCGCCGCCCTTGGCGCTAGCCGCACCCGCATCGTGAGTCAATTGTTTCTCGAAAGCCTGCCGATCGCCTTGCTGGGCGGGCTCGGGGGCATTTTGCTGGCGGTGTGGGGGACAAGCCTGTTGGTTTCGCTGATGCCCAGCAGCCTCCCGCGCTTCAATCCCATCGACGTCAATGTTGGCGTCCTCGCTTTCACTGCCGCTGTTTCTCTCTTTACCGCACTCTTGTTTGGTCTGGCCCCTGCGTTCCATGCGGCGAAAGCGGATGTCCAGGATTCGTTGCGCGAAAGTGGCCGGAGTGGGAACGACGGTCGCAGCCGTCACCGCCTCCGAAGCGTCCTCGTCGTTTCCGAAGTCGCGCTGGCCATGCTACTTCTTGTGGGATCGGGTTTGCTTATCAAGACCCTTGCCGCGCTGCGGCATACCGATCCAGGATTCTCTCCCACCCACGTCTTAACCGTCGAGCTCCCTCTCTCCCCGGCCGATTTTCCAGATCACCACGAAGACCAGGCGCTCCAGTTTTTCCACGAACTCGTCCAGCGCATTGACTCTCTTCCGGGCGTGAGATCTTCCGGCGCAACCACAAGTCTCCCCCTCGGCGGAGGCAGCTGGGGCAAATTCGTAGATGTCCAGGGACGCACGCCTCCGACCTCGCTCGATCAGGTTCCCGTTGTGCGGTTCCAATTGAGCACTTCGGGTTACTTCCCTGCGATCGGTGCTCGCCTGCGTGAGGGTCGTTTCTTCACGGATGCCGACACGCAAACCTCTTCCGCCGTCGCCATCATCAATGCGTCGTTTGCGAAGCGGTTCTTTCCCGGCGAAGACCCTGTGGGTAAACAAGTCCGCATGTTGCCTCCACTGGCGCTTCTCCCCCCGGGGCCTGTTTCGCCTTCGGAACCACAGGCCCCGATGCGAACGATCGTCGGCGTTATCGACGACATGAAAGACACCGCGATCAATCAGCCCGTCTCCGAAACCGTCTTCGCGCCTTACGCGCAGTATGCCGGGGAAGGCTGGAACTCGGACCCCATCTTCGTTGTACGTGCTACGGGCGATCCTCTCTCTTTGACGGGACTCATCCGCAATCAGGTTCGTTCACTTGTCCCCGGCCAGCCGATCGGCGAGATCGCCGCGATGGATGATTTGGTTGGCAAATCCCTTTCTCAGGCGCGCTTCAGCATGCTCCTCCTCACCTATTTTGCGGGACTTGCTTTGGCGCTCGCCGCCATTGGCACCTATGGCGTCATGTCCTACTCGGTTCTGCAGAGGACGCGTGAGATTGGCATCCGCATCGCCCTCGGCGCGCCCCCGGCGGATGTTCTGCTGCTCGTTCTCGAACAGGGAAGCAAGTTGGCACTGGCGGGCTTGCTGGTGGGCATCGTTACGGCACTTGCTCTTACGCGATTGATGGCCAGCTTGCTCTACGGCGTACAGGCAACGGACCCCGTTACTTTCGCTGGCGTTTCTGTATTGCTCGGTCTCGTAACGCTCATCGCATGCTACGTCCCGGCGCGACGAGCAATGCGAGTCGATCCCATGATCGCGCTGAGATACGAGTAATCATTTGCGCAATGTCCGGTCATCCGGGTGGTCTCAATGGGTCGACGCAACACTCAGGTCGAACCCAACTTGCATTGAAAACAAAGGCTAAAATCGCTCGCTAGGATATATCGCCGGAACACTACCCTGGCTAGGTTTTGACCGAGTACAGCCAAACAGGCCGCTTCTCCCGGGGAAGGATTGTCGAATCAATGTATTGGATGGTGTTGCATCGACCGGTTGAGCTGGCACGATTTACCAGGCAATGGCTCGTCGCAGGATCGCCGGGAAACTTGACCGCTCTGTGCGTACTATTTAGCTAGGAGGACCCATGAACAACGTGCTTCGGCTTCTAGCTGTCTTCCTGTTGTTTGAGTCGGTGGCGTTCTGCCAGACCGCGCAAGAAACCACGAATCTCCAACATCAGAGTTTCGAGACGAACTTGGCAAGCGGCGCGACCCTTCGTTTGCATCTCCACGACGGAGATTTCCGCGTTGTAGGCAGCGATTTGGAAAGGATCTCCATACAGGTAGAGGGCAAGAACGTGGAACAGGCAAAGAATATCAAGATTCGATTGAAGCGTTCGGGCGGTGCCGTGGATCTCACGCTCTTGAACGTGCCGAAAAAAGAACTTCAAGTCACGATCGAAATCCCCAGATCTACAAACCTGTATGCACGTATGCGCGGCGGTGACCTATCTGTCCAGGGCGTTGCGGGAGACAAGGATCTTGAGCTTACCGGGGGCGATTTGACCATTCAGGTGGGAAGTCCGGAAGATTACTCCCATGTTGATCTCTCCGTGAAGTTTGGAGACGTGAGCGGCACCCAATTTGGTGATCCCAAGGGCTGGGTTGGGAATTCCGTCCAAAAAGAGGGCAGCGGGAAGTACAGGCTTCACGCCCATGTCACGGCTGGCGATCTGCTGCTCATATCTTGAATCATTCCCAGTTTGTGAAACGCAGGCTACCAGCAATTGACTGGCTCCCAAACCTGAAATAACTCACCGCCTGATTAACCGGACAGGCTTTCATTTTTGAGGCAGATCAAAAGCCCCCTCAGACGAGACCCAGGCAAACTCTTCGGTAAGAAGTCATTTTGTAACTGTGACTTAGGGGTGTATCTGCATTTCACCATTAAATTATTCGCGGTGCATTGCAGTTTTTCAGATGTGGCGCAAAAGTGAGCATAACTCGACCGCAACCCGATTATGGTTGCCGCCGAGCGAATGAGAAGAAAAAGGAGAAAGTCCATGAAAAAGCAAATTCTCGCAGTTGCGGCTGCGCTGGTTTTTACGACTCTTGCGCCAGCGCAGAGCCACGCTCGGCAGGTCACGCAGGCTAAGATTCCGTTTGCGTTTCAAGTTGGGAACACAATGTTGCCGGCCGGCGAATATCAGGTTTGGCCAGCGCTTCCGAATACCAAGGCAGTGGAGCAGATTCGACGCACCGATTGGTCTGCCTCGACGCTCGTCAGTACGAACGCCGTGGAAGGCAAGGACACCAATGCCCAACCGAAACTGATCTTCAACTGCTATTCCCATGAGTGTTTTCTGTCGGAGATTTGGACCGGAACCGGTCAGGGACGGGAACTCGTGAAGTCGTCTCGCGAAAAAGAACTATCGCGCGCCAAAGCGGAAAATGAACTCGCCGTGGTTACTCTGCCGCTGACCGTCACTCCGTGATGATCGCAAGGTGCGGCTGTTATCGCTTCTTGACTCGGAGTGAGTGGGCGAAACAAAAACTAACCTTCAACCGCAGTTAGACGGGAGGCCGAAATAATGCGATCGGGCCTCCCGTTTCCTTTTTCAGAGTCTCAAGTGCGTAACTCCCGATTAGTCGAACAATTGCCAAAATGACTAGCGGCGAGGCAGCCATCGACGCACCGAGCGGCAATAGGCGTCATACGGGGAGCCAAATGTGGCGCGGAGATGCGGCTCTTCGTAGAAGATGACAAAGAGATGCGCGAGTAGAAGCCATGGCAGAGCGAAGAGCAGAATGGCTGGCGACCGTTCGTACAGGCCGAAGCCTGCGAGCACGAGAAACCCGCCGATATACATCGGGTTGCGCACGAACTGGTACGGACCAGCGGCCACGAACTTACGCGGCGGGTCCATTGGCGCAGGCGTGCCTTCGCCACGGCTCACGAACGTAGCTATGCAGGCGAAGG
This sequence comes from uncultured Acidobacteriota bacterium, assembly GCA_963731535.1. Classification (GTDB taxonomy): domain Bacteria; phylum Acidobacteriota; class Terriglobia; order Acidiferrales; family UBA7541; genus Palsa-295. The sequence goes on from CAVSWI010000019.1 coordinate 53,651, forward strand.
CGAGAGTTCCACCGGCTGCCATCACTGCGATGCCCAAGGCGGGCGTCCAGCCGGGAAGGGCAAAGCCGAGATTCGTATCGTAGCGGCGGTGCAGACTTAGTGCGACCCAACCCCATAGAAAAATGAACCCGGTGCTGAATAATGTGGCGCGAAGTGTGATGAAGAGGGTTTTCATGGCTTGGCTTTTCTAGAAACCAAGGACACTCCTGATTGATACTACTTGTAGGTGTAGCCGTTAGTCACATTTTCTCTTGTGCTTATTTGTCCGGTTTGGACTTGGAGTAGAATGCTGGCGACTGGATTGTGTCTACCACTCTCTCACAAAGGACAAAACATGCGTTACTTCACCTGCCTTTTCGTCGCACTCTGCATCCCTGCCAGCATGATCCGTGCTCAAGACCAGCCGAAGTTCTCACCCGCCCAACAGGAAGTGCTCGATGTCCACAAAGCACGCGTGGAGGCTGGTGAAAAGCGGGACTACGCGACCTTCTCCCGCCTCGTAGCGGATGATTGCATGTACAGCGACGACGACGGAGTCCTTGATACGAATCCCAAGGCCAACATCTTGGAGCTCTGGAAGCTACCGCTCGCGTACGACCACGGAGTGAATCCGCGTGACTACGTCGTCCACGTCTACGGCAATACAGCCGTGCTGAACTACCGAGTCACCATACACGAGCAGTTTACGGATTCCGACATCGTCAGTGAACAGCGTTACACGGAGACTTACATCAAGCAAAACGGCTCATGGCTGCTCGTTGCGAAACAATGGGGCAATCTGCCCGTAAATTTTCACAAGCCGGTTGCCATCGATACAAGCGTTTATAAAGATTATGTTGGCCAATATGAGTGGCGTCCTCTGGATGACGTGGAGACTATCTCGGTGAAGGACGGGAAGCTATGGTCACAATTCCCTAAAGATGAAAATGAGTATCTGCCTTTGAGTTCCGATACGTTCTTCCTCAAGAATGATGTTGGAAGCATCACGTTTGTCCGCGACGCTCAGGGCCACGTCACTGGCTACACCTATCACCGCTGGGACGGGCAGGAAATCCACGCCAAAAAGATCAAGTAATCGAACCCGAAGCGGATGCCTAACTCCTGATAGCGTCGGATTACCGGACAAGTCAGCCGAAAGGCTTTCTTTTCGAACACCCTCTTCCGAACCGACAAAACGAGTTGCGCTTTCAATGGCTTATTAGGTGCCAAAAAGCTCCTAACAATGTTAATCGCGCGCCTTGTGAATGTGAAGGGTGGCACTAAGCCTATACGGGAACTCTCGAAAGCATTGAAGCCAGAGTGCGTTGCGCACTTTTTGAAAGTCCCACGAATTTAGACGTGCCCCAATGTTTCTTTTCCGCTCGTTCGATTGCACGTCGACCGCTGCTAATACTTTTTGAATCGACGCTGCCATGGAATCGACGTGCCAGCTGGCGCAGGGACAGATGATCGCGTCCATTAAGCAGCCAAATCTCCAAATCCTTTCGCCGCGGCAAACCCTCGGTTGGATCCACAAGCTCGGGGCGTGCCACCATCGACTCTAAGTTCCATTCGGCCCACCGGATCTGATCTCTGAGCGGCCATTCGTCCACCTGGGGCATGTGTCGCTGGCGGCTTGAAGCCCGAGACACACCCCTCTTTTCGCTTTTTTGAGCCTGATTTTCCGCCCGTTTGGGAGCACTTGCTGGCCTACGTGACCTACCCATCTTGCAGGCTTAAGGCGGAAAGAATATGCAAAGCAAAACAAAGCGCAACCAAAGGGGCCAGAAACAATATGTCCCCCCAGATTTCACCAAGAGTCAGGTGGGACATTCAAGTCTGCGGACGACCAGCGGTTATACACATTTTTCCGACTCGTTCAAGAGGGAGACTGTGGAGCAATTAGCGCCTTCATGGACTCAGACGGAAAAATCGGACTCAGTTGCAGTAGAAGCAAAACGTTTGTAGCATTATACTTGGAGCTGCAAGAGGGCCAATTTCGATGGGCGTGTAGCTCAGTTGGGAGAGCGCATCGTTCGCAACGATGAGGCCGGGGGTTCGAGCCCCCCCACGTCCACCATTTTTCCTTATAAAACGATGGTTTCTGAAAGTTAATTACCGGACGAGCGACCCGTCTAACCGCAATCTAACCTTTCGGAGTGCCCGAAATGGCAACAACTCGCCGCACTTCGTCATTTACCCAATAAAAACGCATGTTTTTGAAACTGGCAGGCTGGTGGTGCGTTCTAGGTTTACTCGCCGCGTTTAGAACCCCTGAATCCGTTGCAGGTACAAAGTTTCTCTTCTCGGTTGCCATGCGGCTGCGCTCCCATATCATCACGATGATGGCAACAGTTGTCCCCATGTTCCGATTTCGGGTGCTGACATTTCAGACAAAGCTCAACCGCGTCGTTTGCCATGAAAAGATTCTAGCAGGTTCCGTGAAGGTGTAAAATCCACGGCCATGTCTGAAAGATTGATAACTGCGCTTGTGGTGAATGCTTTCTTGCTCTTCGTTGTGTTTGAAAGCGCGACAGGCCAATGGTTTCTGGAAACGTACCCCACTGCGGGCCACGTTGCGGTTTGGCTAGGGATACTAGGGTGCGCACTCGGAACATGGGTACACCTCAAGCGTCCCGATAACAAGTCCGAACGGGATAAACTTCAGATTTGGTTCTTAATCTCTTTTTTCGCCGCTCTCTTGATAGTAGCCGTCGGGGCCGACGCAGGAAGGTTGTCCCGTCGTGATGCGGCAGGTCTCTTCTTGCTCTTCGCAATCTGGAAAGTGGGTCATCACATTCCACCCGCGTAGCGCGCATCACTTCCGGCTCGGATTGGCTGGCAACAGAAGTAGGGGTAGTTTTGGTATGATGCCCGGCACCAGATAATCCCAAGTAGAATGGCGTTCGGGGTTTTCGACTGGACGCCATTTTTTATTTTGGAGGACGATTTGCACTGCCTTGGTGCATCGCTCGGAGATGACAACTGAAAAAGAAGATTGCCCCACACGCGTTCCAGTACGCCCCGTACGCGATTTTGAATAACATTTCTCTTGACCGTATTTAATTACGGGCGCAGACTGCCGTGCAGACGAAGTTCCTTTCCTCTTTTTTACGAGCACCGTTCCGGGGTCCCCGGGCCAACGAAAATGCGACTTTACGAGAGGCTGAAAATGCCAAAATCTATGTGGGTCATTTCGATAGCATTGCTATTCGTGGCCATCATCGGAGCACCTGCCAGCCACGCAGGTTCAATCACTTACAAGGTCTCAGACACAGCCACAGGTATCATCGGTGATACAACCTTCGCCGGCGCGCTGGTGACCATTACGTTAGTGGGAAATACGTCGAACGTCACCACCTTTCTGCCCGGCGTCTTGGGAAATGTGGGGACTGGGACGGTCACGATAAGCGGCATCGGGACATTCTCGTTTACCGACACCGTGGCATCGTTCGTCGACCCGGGTTCATCAATAGCTGGGATACTTGATTTTACACTTGAAGGAGAGCCTATATTGGGTACCGAAAATTCAGCCTTCGGTACGTACGGTCTGACGACTGCCATCGGGCCGCTTACTGGCGGCTCGTTTGCTTTGGCCGAAGCCGCAACCACCGGCGGTTTGTTAAGTTTCTCCGAGGTCGGCGCAGATTCCACGTTCACGGCAACAACTGGTACGACCACGACTCCGGAGCCGTCGTCGCTCCTTCTTTTTGGGACGAGCCTCCTCGGATTGGCACCCTTCCGGCGCAAGCTGTTCGGGCGGTAGTTCCGAGAATTTAGATTTGAAGATGCCCGCAGATAATCCCAAGTAGGAATGGCGTTCAGGGCTTTTGACTGGACGCCATTTTTATTTTGGAGGACGAGTTGCGCTGCCTTGGTGCATCGGCTCGGAAAGGACAACTGAAAAAAGAAGGTTGCCCCACAGCGTTCCAGTACGCCCCGTACGCGATTTTGAATGACTTTTACCTTGACTAGATTCTTCTGCGCACGCAGACTCCTCGCACTCTCGGGCAGCCATCCGTAAGAGCGCGAGTTTAGAAGAGGCCGAAAATGCGAAAATCTCTGTGGATTATGCTTGCCGTGCTATTGGTGGCCATCGCCACACCTGCCGGTCACGCGGATGGGGTATACGCCATCACATTCAGCGGCGCTGGCGCTCCGACCGTCGTCGGGTCTAACCTGCTCGATTACAACTCAACACTCAAGGAATTCACCACGCCGTCCTTGGAAATCAAGTTCGATGGTCTTGACATTACTTTAGATAATCTAAACCGCGGCCCGGTATCCCCAAGCGACCAAATCTCATGGGATGGCCCTGAAGAATCCTCTGGCAACCCCTTTTTTATCACCGACGATACCACCAGTACCTTCATCTACGCGGGTACCACTCCTTTCGATAGCGGCATCGCCTTCCATGAGGGTTCCGTAACCCTTACCGCGACCCCCGAGCCGAGTTCCTATGCCCTCATGCTGTTGGGGGCCGGGTTAGTGTTTGTGCTGCGGAAACGTATAGGTCAGCGCCTTCCACAGGTTAGTTGACGCACGCAACGCGTTTCGTCTGTAGTGCCGTAGAACTCCGTTCCGCACTTCGCGCATTCCTTCAGGAATAGCTCTTTGCCATCCAGAATTATCACCTTCGCGCGTTCGACATTTCGGAAGTTGGGCATCAGGCAGGTCCAGAAAACTTTCGCAGGATTTCCGGCAGGACATCTATCGCTAAATGGCTCAGATATTGGTTGTTCGTGTAGAGCAGTTTTCGACAATGGACGCAGCCCGGCACAATCACACCTTTTCCGCCTTCGGCAATTGATAGCGGCTCCGTACAGAACGTGTCCCAGTGGTGCTTCATCAATTCTTCTTGCGCACTCTGCAACAGTTCGGTCGCGTACATTCCGGCAAGATAACATTTCGCCTAGTATTCGCCTAGCTCGTTTTTGAAGGTTTTCGGGATTCTTGGGATAATTGATGTATGCCGCATTTCTTGAAATTTGAACGCGCCCGCGTCGTAATCACGACCGATGGGCGCGAATTACACTTACTGGAGTGCGTAGTGTGCTCGGTGCAATTCTACGGTAGAAAAAATCAGCAACGGTGTGACGCTTGTGGCAAGGCTAGATTGCAGTCTCAGAAGTCCGGACGGTCGCGTTCCAAGCGGGCTATCGCGTAGGTTGTTGCGTTGCCGTAATCAAACCTTACATCGTTGGCTTTGTTGTCTCCCTTCGCAGCGCGGCATTCCATAGTTCTAGTCACTCCATGGAGCGCTGCGCTCGCTCCGATTTAAGGATTTGTCGCTTCTTCTCGGTCTATCTCGCTATAGCAGGCGCAGTTATAATGCCTGAGCTATGCCAACTTTCGTTGAGGAGATGTTATGGCGCGCCTGGGAGTCAACCGTTTCGTCGATGGGGACGACGACTTTGGCGGTTACCAGCGCTGCCGCCATTTTTATTGGGGCTGCGATTCCATGGCGGTCACTTTTCAGGTGGCGCGAAATGATACGCCTATCGTGGAAGAAAATACGAGGGGGCGCAATCGGTCTCGCAATTTGGTGGATACTTTTATTTTCTTTTCAGCTATTTATTAGAGTTCCTCACGAAATCTTCACGGAAGCGCGTAATGTTCCTGTTCCTTCGTCGATAAAAATAATTTCATCCTTAAAAATGCCGGGGAAGCCTGTAGGTTGGGACCAGAAATCGCCACCTGAACGTGGGTGGTGTTATGCGTTTCTCCTCCATGTGTATCCTACTCAGATGGAACAAAAACTTCATCTTGAAGTTATAAATCCCAACAAATCTAATCTACACAACGTCTCTGTAACTGTTCATGACGCAACCGGAACGAGTTCGCGTGAAAAAGACCTGGCTATGTTTGCTATGCAATCGGTGGTTCTACCAATTATATATCCAGTATATTCGGGTAAAATTGGAAGTACCGGATTGTCGTATGACTATCCATCGAAATTTCTAGAACTCGATGACATTTTTGAAATAACTATAACGCCAGAAGACGGAGATGCAGTTAAGGAGACACTCGTGTTTTCCCACATGAAACAATGTATGTCGTCGGTAATAAGAATCAAAGATGGAAAGGTATTGCTCTCCCGTGTTATTCCACAAATTGACATGTTCACGGGACAGTACGACCCGGAATGGAAAAGCTGCAATTAGAGTATGGGTCTCGTGCTGCCAGTAAGCTGCTGGTATTTTTAGATTTCCGTTGTCCCAGTCATGGCTTCTCCTTCCCACGCTGCTCGCTCCGATAAAAAAATCCTGGCATGCAATGAATAGCGGGCGCATCATGACCCCCACGGAGAACACCCATCGAAGTAAAAGTTAAGAGGGAAGAAATGTTTTGCCCACAGTGCGGTAACGAGGCGGGGTCACAACCATTTTGCGGATTGTGCGGAACAAAACTCGCTTTAAATACGGCGCTATCCCAACCGAAACACAAGCAATCCCGGTTTGCCCGCAACGTGTTATTGGTCTTCGGAATTGTCTTAGCATTCTTTGTACTCGAACACTTGAATACGGGGAACGACACTCCGCAAAATACCGCGACACCGCCAATAGCTTCGAGTCAACCTCAGCCTTCAGATAACCGGCCTCCAACCTACGAGTTGGGACAACAATTTTCCGTGGGCTATTGGTCTTATCGCTGCAACAATGCCTACGCGAGCTCTTGCTTCGTCGAACGCGTTGAACAATTTCTCCCGAGTCATCGGAACTTCGAGCCACGGTGAGAGTTTTTCGAAGGCTAGAATGTCGAGCGCAGCGAATAAATGTGCTTCGTTGTGGTATAGATCGGCGAGCAAATCCCAGGCGTCTTCACAGTCGGGAAACTGGGTTAGAAAGTCTTCCCCGAGTTCAGCGCATTCGGACAGATACCGTAGACGCCGGATGACAAGTAAGTACAAAGTGTCGAGCCACTCAGCAAATTCGGCTCGGCGCTTTCGTCTCTCGCGCTGCTCTTGTGTTTCCGGCTTGACGGCGATACCGAGCTCGCGCGAAAGGATGCGGACATTCGCAGTCCATTTGCAGCGATGGCAAAACGCTACTTCGTCACTGAATGAAACCGTGAGTCTTGCGTGGCCTTCGCAGTGGATGCAATCGGCACGACGGCCGCGGATGTGGAAGCCAGCGCGTTCTAGAAGATCAATCAGAGAAGTAGCGGGTTGTAAATATTTGGCAGGGATCTCGCCGGCCGCTTTTAGTTTCTGCAGCGATGGTGCTGCGATGTTTGCTTGACTACCAGAGTTCGAAATTCTATTCTGAACGTCGCTCAACACTATGTCCTTTAAGGGCGCCGGGTTCATCAGACCGCGGCGCCCTACTTTCAGGTTACGAACTGCTTCATCATCGTTGTTCTCCTTTTTTTTTTGCTGCGCGCTGCCGTGCTGCCATTTATTTTGAAGATTCGTTGACGATTCCCGAAACCACATTCGCCTGCAGGAAGGCAATCAAATCTTTCTTTCTGTACCGTACCAAACGGCCCACGCGCACATATGGCAAGTCGTAGGTTTTCTGGCATCGCCATTTCGCCAGAGTTTGCGGCTGGACGTGAAGGACGCGCGCGGCCGGAATGGGATCCAGCAACTGGTCCAGCTCTCGGTGCGCTGATCCGCATCACGGTACGCAAGGTGTGGGTCTCCCTGGCGGGTGGTTACCCCAACGTCGCGCTGTTCCAGCAAGTCCATAAAAAGCTGTGCGCCGTGCCGCTAAAGTGCTGAAAAAGAAAGATCCCCAACAACTTTTTCCTCGCTTCTGTCAACCGGGGGAAAGGTGTGCGACAAAACAGCCTCGCAGAGAGGAAAACTCTCACGCCAAGCGAAAAAAGGATCAGCGACGCAACAGCACCCCGCGAACTATTTCGCAACTCCCAATTCGAACAAACTTCATCCCACTTCTGCCAAGCTGTGAGAAATGACGGTTAGAAGTGTGCGGAGGAGAATTTGTGCCGCACTTTGTGCCATAACCCCGCCTGGGCAGCCCAGTCTGCGGCTGTCCGCTGCGGTCAGCGTGTGTCAAGCGCGGCCGGCTTAAACGAAACCCATCGCAGGTGTTTAGCGTCACTTGTGACCGCTGCTGTCACTCGCTGTCAGGTTCACTCGGCTTGTTCGCAACGATGAGGCCGGGGGTTCGAGCCCCCCACGTCCACCAAATCCCCTTATAAAATGCTGGTTTTTGAAGTGAGCGACCGCTAGAGAGGTTTAATCTTACCTCCGTCTTACCTTTCGGGATGCTCCCAATCTCCCGGACGCAGCATTTTCCCTTTAAAACCGCATGTAGCTTAGAGTGTCTTAGAAGTTTTAGCGGTTTTTAGACCTCTATACTGAGAGTTTTAGCAGCCCTAGGCGACGTGACTAAGTACTCATTTTCATAAATACAATAACGTATTATTTGTCGTTTATGGCCCTCTCCTGTTACGCTGTTGCCGGGAGGGCATCAACTTGCCACGAAAAAGCCCGTATAGGATCGTCCTCACCAAATTGGAACGAGAAGAGCTGGAGCAGCGCGCCAATAAGTATACGTTACCATATTTTATGGTTGCTCGCGCCAAGATGATCCTCTTCGCCCAGCAGGGCCTCTCCAATGATCAGATCGCCGACCAACTCAGCACGCGACGTGAGATCGTCAGCCGCTGGCGAAAACGGTTCTTCGAGAAACGACTGGCCGGTCTGGAAGACTCGGAACGCCCCGGCCGACCCCGGGTTTTTCCCCCCAGAGCTGGTCGTGCAGGTTAAAGCCATCGCCTGCGAATTCCCCAGTCGGCTGGGTGCGCCTCTTTCTCGCTGGAGTGTGGCCGAACTCGGCTCCCATGTCCGCGCCTGCGGGTTGACGGCCTCCCTCAGTGACACCACCATCTGGCGATGGCTCCACGAGGACGCCATCCGTCCTTGGCAGCACCGCTGCTGGATCTTTCCGCGAGACCGGAATTTCGAAGCCAAGGCCGGACGCATCCTGGATTTGTACCAACGCCTCTGGAAGGGCCGTAAACTCGCTCCCGACGAGTTCGTCCTATCGGCCGACGAGAAAACCAGTGTTCAGGCGCGGTCCCGAAAAGCAGAATCTTTGCCCCCACAACCCGGTCGGCCGATGAAAATCGAGCACGAATACGAGCGGCTAGGAGCCTGGGCCTATCTGGCTGCCCTGGATGTCCACCGGGCCGAACTCTTCGGTCGCTGCGAAGCCAAAACCGGAATCGCGCCCTTTGACCGCCTCGTCGATCAAGTCATGAAACAGCATCCCTATCGCCGGGCACGAAGTGTTTTCTGGATCGTCGACAACGGTTCTTCGCATCGAGGTCCCCGGGCAGTCCAAAGACTCCAGGACAAATACCCCAACCTGGTGCTCGTTCAAGGGCCCGTCCATGCCAGTTGGCTCAATCAAATCGAGATTTATTTCTCGATCCTCCAACCGAAAGGTCCTCACGCCAAACGATTTCTCTTCCTTGCAGGAGCTCGCAGAACGCCTGCTGGCTTTCGAGCGACATTACGAAACCATCGCCCAACCTTTCGAATGGCGGTTCACGCGACGGGATCTCATTCGAATGCTGCACAAGCTGGGCCGTCCCGCGGCTAAGGCCGCCTAAAAAATACGTGACCGAACATATGAAACGCTGCACTTAGCATCGCTGAAGGCGGAAAAGGCGTCGTGGTTCAACGAAGGTCTGATTTATTCTTCATCTCTGATTGCCGCTAGAAAATTGCTTTCACGTCCGCTACATATCGTCAATCAGATCGCGGAGTCCTAGCTTGATGTTTGTCAGCAATCTTAATACAGATTATCGGGAGCCGCCTTACCGCCGCACGCAACAATGGCGTCGTGCCAAGCTTTGGCTTGTCGGTCCGCCATATCCTTCGTGAAGAAGGGGATATAGAAATTGGTGAGCGTAGCCGGAACCAAATTCCAAAAAGTCATCGTAGTTGAATAGGAAGCCTGCTGAATCGGTGTCGAACGAACGACCCAGAGAGGCTTTCTCGGCCAAGTATCTCGATTATCCCCTGGCTTAGGTCTCCCTTCAGCAACCTGTTCAAGAACACTGACCTTATCCGACATACTGCTCAACTGAAATGGCCCCACAATTGATGTTCCAATTTGAGTTGTATATGTCGGGTTGTAGCCGGGGCCGGTGTAGTCCGGATCGTGTGTCCAAACCTGGACAGAGTCGCTAAAAGTTAGAGTAACTTCGCAATCTACAAACGAAATGCTGGGTGTCGTAGTAGAAAAAGTGTATTCAACATCACCGTTAGGGCCATTCTCGTCGCCAGGAGGGGAGTACTGGTCGGGATAATACTCGGGTATAGGGATGCCCGTAGAACCCCGCGATGTCTTTTCCAAGTGACCGCTAATCCAAGTCAGAATATCCGCAACCGGTGGTGTCTTTGAGACCTCGGGTGTCTTCGGCGGAGCGGGCTTCTGTTGGGCATAAGCATTGACTCCCAGCAGAAGAAAAACAACGACGGATGCGAATCTTCTCATAGTATCTCCTCATCTCTGATGGTTCCGCAACTGACAATAGCTTAGCTGGAGTCGAAAAGCATTCTTTCCCTGGTTGTTAGGTCCCTTTCGCGTATACCACACCCAATGCTATCCTCCAACGATTATGGATCAAGAAAAATTAGCGTCCGCGCAAGAAGAAATAATGAAACACCACTGGGACACTTTCTGTACACAGCCTCTATCAATTGCCGAAGGCGGTAAAGGCGTGATCGTGCCGGGGTGTGTTCACTGCAAAAAGCTGCTCTACACAACGAACCAATATTTGAGCCATCTCGCGCTCGACGTGCTGCCAGCGATTCTCGAAAAAACTTTGCATCCGGTTGAGTGAACATGCCCAACTTTCCGAAAAGTTGAACGCGCTCAACTCCATTTCTTTCTTTTTTTCCTTCTCTTCCTTCTTGCGCGACTTTCGCCAATCTGTTGTTGAAAGCAGTCAAACACCAATCAGTCGAGTGGCGCTAGATTGCTCTTATCCGCGGCCTTCAACGCCGCGATATATTCTGCCTTGCGCGCTTTCAGCTTTGCTGGGAGTGGTTCACCGGCAAAGATAGGCGCAACCTCGATGACGATCACAAGATAAGCGAGGGCCCTCGCTACTCTGCCGTTTCCACCGGCGAATGGATGGATTGAAGTCGTTCTCCAAAGCACATAAGATGCTCTTTGTATCGGACCTTTGGAACCACCTTCTCCGTCCAGCCAGTCGAGCATGTCGCGAACGTGACTGCGGATTAAAGCGGGGTGTGAAGGCTCGTGGTCTGTGTCGGTTATTTCCACCAGCATCAGAGGCGTGCGATAGTTTCCCGCGCAGGGATAGATGTTTTCGATGGTGAGCCTGTGAATCTCGGAAACGTCAGATTCCGTAATTCCAGTGCGGCCTTTGTTTATGAAGTCGGCGAGATACTCTACGACGTGCGCCTGATTAATGATTTCAATCGTTTGCTTTTCGTTAGGACGGCAGAGAAGAGGGGTGGAGGCCACGGTTGAAAAAGGCCGACATTGGAGTATCGGCCCTCGTGCAAAGTGTTATTTCTTGATTGCCTTTTTGACCTGCGTGCGTGTGATTCGTTCGTCCTCAAGGCCCGCGTTGCCGTAGGCCCAATCGCGCTTAAACTTGATGGAGACCGTACAGACTTCGGGGCGCGCTTCGGCCAGTTCCTTGGCATCGCGCACTAGCTTGCGCTCTGGCTTCGTCATGGCGTCCCTCCAAGAGAGATTTTACCACATAAAACTAAGGGCGACCGGTTAAGGTCGCCCCGTGAATCCAGATAGTAGAGTAGGCTAAACGGTGCCTACAGGTTCCTGTCAGATGAGATTAATATCATGCTAGCGGCTAGCATGTCAATAGGACCATATTTAAGCGATAGGGGCTGACCCTGTCTTTCAGCCCTACCATAAGTCTTGATGCTCCTACACGTTGGACGCGACCGGAACCGGTGCCTGGATTCTTGACAGGAACCTATGCTACCACTACACCACACGCCCGAAGCAAATTCATGATAGCACAAAAAGAAAAGTTTGCGGCGTTGGGAAAAAACTCCCTCGGATTCACTGCCCGAACGTAACCGGAATTTCTGCCCCTAACAGCTCTAATTTTTCTTCGTGACTCGCTGGCAAAATTCCCAGGATCATCGCCATTGGAATAATTTCGCGGGCCGTAGCCGAACCGAGCGCCCGCGATGCGATGGCAAGGCAAGCGCTCAGGTTTTGATGGGACTGTCTCTCTAGCTTCGCCAGTTGACCATCGTCAGCGAAGATCGTTGGTTTAAATCGAAGCGTCGAGGAAGGAGATTAGTCAACCCCGACACTCCGCTTTGAGGGCACGCTAAGGCGGGTCATGAAACCATGAAACCCGTTTCACGACTCGTGACCTCATCTCCGTGAAAATTGTTACGAATGCTGTTGCAAAACACCCTGATGATAGGCGCGAGCGTCGAGACCCGATGCAAGTTAATGCCGCTGCATTCTCCACAGGCGTTCCAGTACTGCCCGTACATAATCAAGATGGCAATCAACTTGACTTCATTTATTTGCGGACGCAGACTGCGGGCACTGAGGAGCTACCAATGAGAGTGCGTGTGTTTATGCTTATGCTGTCCCTGTTCTTCGCTGCAGGACAGGCGTGGTCTCAGTGCGGGAGATTAGGTGGTCCTTCGACTACTTGGAACGATACAAACGGTTTCTGGAGTGTTGCCGGTAACTGGACAAGTGGCACTCCGAACGCTTCCACAAACGCTTGCATCTTGGATGGCACAAGTACGGTCACCCTAGATACCAACGGCAATGCTGAAGGCGTGCAGCTTGCCAGCGGCAACAGTTTGAATATCAACGCTGCCAAGAGTCTAAATCTGGTTTCTGGTGCCAGCTTCAACTACGGCGCGATTACCAACTCTGGCAGACTTCACATCGATTCCACCAGCACGCTCACCAACTACGGCACGCTCACCAACTACGGCAGGATCACCAACTACGGCATGATCACCAACACCCTAGGCGCGAACCTCACCAACTACGGCACGATCAAGGGCGGCGGCACGATCTACTCCATCTACGACAACTCTGGCGCCTCCCTCATCAACTACGGAACCATCGCGGGCCTTTTCCACGACGGCTTCGGCGGCCAAATCTACAACTTCGGCACGCTCAGCGGAGGAGGGTCCATCGAGGGCGGCCAACTGTACAACTACGGCACGATTAGCAGTGGCCCGAGCATCGATGACGGCGACCTGTACAACTACGGTACGATCACATACTCCGGCGGCCAACCCGAATTTGGCGAAGGCGGCCTCCTGTACAACTACAACACACTCACCGTCACCTCTCGAACCTACATGATATTTGGCATTGACGGCGGCGTACTCTTTAACGTCTCCGGCAACGTCACCAACGCTGGCACGATGGACTTCTATGACGGGTTCGGCTCCAACTCCGCCACATTCAACAACCGCGGCACGATCATTATCGACGCTGTTTACGGGAACCAATTCCTCAACTACGGCACATTCAACAACCCCGGCACGATTGACAACTCAAACGGATTAACCAACACTGGCACGATCAACACCAGCGGCACGATCATCAACAACGGGGCCTTCGCGGAGGCCCCCGTCGATGACAATGGCGGCCAATTCGGCAACACCGGCACGATCAATATCAATAAGCGCGGCACGATCAACAACGAAGATTACGGCCAATTCAGCAACTCCGGCACGATCAATAACCGCGGCACGATCAACAACTTCAGCAACTTGCTCATCTACCCCAGCCAATTCAGCAACTCGGGCACGATCAACAACAGCGGCACGATCAACAACGAAGAGTACGGCCAACTCAGCAACTCCGGCACCATCAATAACAGCGGCAGGATCATCAACTCCGGCACGATCAACAACAGCGGAATCTTTACGAATTCCGGCGCCGTGACGATATCCAGTTCGGGCCTTTTCACAACGAGCACCAATTACACGCAGACTTCCGGCAGAACGGTTGTTGATGGCACCTTCGCCGCCGCGACCGGCAGTGCCATCTTGGACGTCCAGGGCGGCTCCCTCAGCGGCACCGGCACAATCAACGGCAATGTTGTGATGAGTGGAAAGATAATGCCAGGTACTTCTGGCACTCCAGGCATCCTAACTATCAATGGCAACTACATCCAGACTAGGTCTGGCATCTACGACGCAGAGATTGCTGGACTAACGCCCGGCCTCGCCTATGACGAGTTGTTGGTCAGCGGCGCGGCTGACCTCTACGGAAAGCTGGACGTGAGTTTCCTTGACGACTTCACGGCCACTTTGGGCGACAGCTTCATTCTGATGAAATATAACAACGAGACGGGAACCTACAGCATGGTGGACCTACCCAAACTTCGTAAGGGATTGAAGTGGGACCTGACCTATGACCCGGGCTACCTTGATTTGTCGGTTGGCAGCGCGTCCGCGACCCCGGAGCCTTCAACGTACCTGCTATGGGGCACTGCGGGTTTGTTGGGACTTGGCATTTGGGCTCGTCGCAGATTCCCGCGCAACGGAGGGCAGGGGCTCTCGACCCGACGCTCCTAGTCCGTTCACAGATTTCCCAGTGGACGTTCCATTCTCAGCGACATTCACGACAACAGATTCGAGCGCGACCCCAGAGCCGGCTACGATACTGCTGCCCGGCACGAGCCTCTTGGGCTTGATGTCCTTCCGGCGGAAGGCGTTCGGGAAGTAGTTCGCGAAAACCTTAACCCAAATAGCAAAGGCGGTCGTTTCTCTATAACAGGGGGATACACAGCCAGCGGCACCTTAACGCTCGGCGGTCTCTCAAGCGGAAGTTACCCGTTTCAGGAATATCTGGTGTGCAAGACGGCCAGGTTATTACGTTGCTTCTTCCACCCCAGTGGCTTTGCCGGTAACGATAACCTACTTTATCCCAACCCGCCTCTACTTGACGGTGCCGGCCTTTCCTTTGTTGTCGGCGGAGTTGATTACAATATCTATTCCGACGGACCCAATTACGGTGGTTCGGCTACGTCTTACTATGAGACGACGGCTGTAGGGACCTTGGGTCAGCTCGTTAATTTCTCTGTGAGCCCAACCCCAGAATCTTCGTCCCTCATTCTGTTCGGCACGACCCTGCTCGGTTTGGCACCCTTCCGGCGTGAGCTGTTCGAAAGATAGCTCCGAGGATTACATTGCGAGATTACGGACGGGCGGGTCAGGCAACTGGCTCGCCTTTCTCATTTCTGCGAGAACACGAATAAACTCAGGTTTTTTTCTCTGCGATAACCCGACTAATGATTTGCGCCGTTCTGCCTACTCACGAATTCTTGTCAAAAACCACCAATCGTGTAGGATTACCGCGGTCGTATTCGGTCGAAAATACGAGTCAGGAGTTCGCGATGAAGAAGCGGCTCGCTCTGCTGTTCGCGCTGTTATTTCTGGTTGTGGCGCCGGTCACGGCGCAGGAAGCCACGCTTGCTCCACCGGAGAATCTTGTAACGGACGGCGTGCCCGCCATTCCGGCGGCACTCGGCGACACCGCAGGCCGCTATGGCGAGAATCGCATGGCGTTCCCGACCGACTGGCATCCGGAGCGCCGTGAAATGATTATCGCCACGCGCTTCGCAAATACTTTCCAGATGCACGTGGTGAAAATGCCAGGCGGCGAGCGCCAACAACTCACTTTCTTCAACGAACCGGTTTACGGCGGAAATTTTCACCCCAATAGCGGCGACTACATAGTCTTTTCAAAAGATGTAGGCGGCGGTGAATGGTATCAGCTCTTCCGCTACGACCTAGCGACCGGCGACAGCACGCTTTTAACGGACGGGAAATCCCGCAATAGTTTCGGGTCGTGGGCATCCAGCGGAGATCAGATTGCGTACACTTCCACACGTCGCACCGGCAAGGACACCGATCTTTGGGTTGTGAATCCCGCCGACAAAAAAACAGACCACCTGCTGACGCAACTTTCCGGCGGCGGTTGGGCGCCAGAGGATTGGTCGCCGGACGACAAGACAATTCTGTTGCTCGAATATATTTCTGTGAACGAGTCGTATATGTGGTTGGTGAACACGTTCACAGGCGAGAAAACAGAGCTGACTCCGCGCAAAACTTCCGAGCAAGTAGCCTACGGCAACGCGCGCTTCAGTAAAGACGGCAAAGGCGTGTACTTCACTTCAGACAAAGACTCGGAATTTCAGCGCTTGATCTACATGGATCTCGCGACCAAGCAAACGAAAGTGTTGAGTGCAGATATTCCTTGGGATGTGGACGAATTGTCGCTCACACACGACGGCAAGCGCATCGCGTTTGAAACCAATGAGGACGGCCTCAGCAAACTACACATCCTCGATACTGCGACTGGCCGGGAAGTGCCAGTGCCGAATCTACCCGTCGGTCTAATCGAGCACTTAAATTGGCATCGCAACGGTCACGACCTGGCCTTCAGTTTCACCACCGCCCGCTCGCCGGGCGATTGCTATTCCCTGGACGTTGATACCGGCAAGGTGGAGCGCTGGACCACCAGCGAAACCGCCGTGAACACAGAGAGTTTTCCAGAAGCCGAGCTGGTTCACTGGAAAGGTTTCGACGGGAAATCAATTTCGGGATTTTTGTATCGGCCAGCCGCCAAATTTACTGGAAAACGCCCGGTGCTGATCGACATTCACGGCGGACCAGAAGGGCAATCGCGCCCCGGCTTTCTGGGCCGCAATAACTATTATTTGAACGAGCTTGGAATCGCCCTGATTTTTCCCAACGTGCGCGGATCTACCGGCTACGGCAAAACGTTCACGAAGCTCGACAATGGCTTTCTGCGCCAGGATTCCTACAAGGACATTAATTCGCTCTTTGACTGGATAGCCACCCAGCCGGACCTGGACTCCGATCGAGTGGCGGTGATGGGTGGCAGTTACGGTGGCCATATGACCCTGGCTATTTCCACTTTCTACAGCGACCGCATCCGCTGCTCGATCGATTTCGTGGGCATGTCAAACCTCGTTACATTTTTGGAGCATACCGAAGCCTATCGCCGGGATTTGCGGCGCGTGGAATATGGCGACGAGCGGGATCCCAAGATGCGCGAATTCCTTGAAAAAATCGCGCCCATGAATAACGTGGAGAAAATCAAGAAACCGATGCTGGTTGTAGCAGGGAAGAACGACCCACGAGTCCCGGTGAGCGAATCCGACCAGATTGTCGCCGCGCTGAAAAAGCAGGGAACGCCGGTTTGCTACATCATGGCCAAAGACGAAGGCCACGGCTACCAGAAGAAAGCAAATCAGGATTACGAGTTCTACGCAAACATCATGTTCCTGCAAAAGTACTTGCTGCAATAGAGAGAATACGTGCTCGGAAGTTCGCGCTCGCGAATCCTTTATGGCGCGGGAATCCGATGGGTCCTATTCATTATTGTCGTTCAACTCGACGCGGAACAGCACGCTCGATCGCCCAGAAATCTAGCGCATCTGGAAGGTATCTAATCGCGCTCGCGCGATTGCATGTCATTCGCGCCGAAATCCCGCCCGCGCCATCGCAGTCCACCTGGTGGCGCAACGCCGCTGGATTCAGATTCGCTATTGGCCCGGTCCCACTCTTCGCGTGTGAGTGGATGAATGATTTCGAGGTTTTTCTTTGCAAGGGCGGCGTTCGCTTGCTGGATGTTTTTGGCTACGAAAGTATCAAATTCTTTCACCACGTCGTCGAGCTCGTGCCTCAGCGAATCGATGCGGGCGACCTGATAGTCCGCCGGACGTCCCTCGTAACTCACCAATGCGCCATATAGTTGCGTGGTTTTTTCGCGAATGCGCTCCTCGCCAGTGACCGCGCCGCCTTCTTTGGTGGCGACGATCTTCTTGCGAATGTCTTCCGCATGTGCTGCAAGATCATCAAGCTCCTTGCAGAAAGGATCCTTCAGATTTAGCTTGGCGGCGCGTTCCGCGAGAGCGTCGCGCACGGAGTTGATGCGGTCCACTTCGAAGGTCATATCATCCAGCAGTTTGTACACGCGCATGGTCGCCTCGAAGTTGAGCTCGCGGTCTTCGGCGGTATATTTCGCGCGTTGGTCCAAAGTTAAAACGAGCGGCGTCGTAAAGGTGTCCTTACCCCGCGTCATTTTTACGGTGTAAGTGCCCGGTACCACACGCGGTCCTAGAGCAGCTTCGAACGCCGCGGTGGCCGCAGGCGGAACGCGCGGCGCTTTCAGTCGCATGGACCACTCGATACGGCTAAGGCCGCGCCGGCTATTCGCTGGTACGGTGTCAACCAGCTTGTTCTGCTCGTCGAAAATCTCAATCTTCATTTTCCCGAAGATGTGGCGCTTCTTTTGGAAATAGGTGATCAACGCTGCGTTAGGCGGATTGGGCCCGAAGAACGTCGCGCTTCCTTCCGGCCAGCCCCCATTCGCAATGAGCCGCTGCTGCACTGGCTTTCCTGGAACAAAAACCGCCTCCTGCGCCAGCACGTCAGGCGTGAGTTTGCGAAGCGGCGTGATGTCGTCGACGATCCATATGCCGCGTCCATGAGTGGCCAGCACCAAATCCGATTCGCGTGGTTGAATTACGATGTCGCGCACCGGAACGTCTGGAAAGTCGTGGCCTTTGTACTGCGCCCACTGTTTTCCGCCGTCGAGCGAAATCCAAAGCCCAAACTCGGTTCCAAGAAATAAAAGATTTGGCGAAACAGTGTCTTCCTTGATCACGTGCGCAAATCCGCGCACGCCGCTATCTTTGGCCACCAGCGGCGTCCATGTTTTCCCGTAGTCAATGGTTTTATAAACGTGCGGGTCCATATCGCCGAATGTATGACGGTCGAATGCGGCATAGGCTGTGGCAGGATCGAACCGGCTTGCCTCAACCCAGGAAATCCAGGAAGCTTTCGGCAAGTCCGGCACATTGCCGACCACATTCCTCCAGTTTTTTCCTCCGTCGCGGGTAAGTTGCAGGTTGCCGTCGTCGGTGCCGACCCAAATAGCTTGTCCATCGCGCGGCGATTCGCTGATGGAATAAATTGTGGTGTGCGTTTCCGCGTCGGAATTGTCCACGGTCACGCCGCCGGACTCTTCCTGCTTCTGCTTTTCCGGATCGTTAGTGGTCAAGTCGGGAGAAATGCGGTCCCAGGTTTGCCCGTGGTCACGCGAGCGAAACAAAAATTGCGCTCCGATATAAATCGTCCCTTTTGCGTTGGGACTCATGTGTATCGGCGTGTTCCAGTTGAAGCGAAGTTTTTTCTCGCCGTAGTTTGGCTGCGGCTTGATCGAGCGCCCTTCCAGCGTACGGCGATTCACGCGCGCGATTTCGCCGCCTTGCGATTCGGCATAGACATAATTCGGATCCGCGGGGTCTGGAAACGCCCAGAAGCCGTCGCCGCCCAAGAGATTTTCCCAGCGGCTATTCGAAATTCCGCCGGGGTACGCCGAATCTCCCATCCATACGCTGTTGTCCTGCAAGCCGCCAAAAACGTGATAGGGATCGTCCTCGTCAACGCTCACGTGATAAAACTGCGAAATAGGCAGGTTGTAAGCTTTCCACCAGGTATTTCCGCTGTCGTAGGAATACCAAACGCCGCCGTCATCCCCCGCGATCAAACGCTCCGTATTGTCGGGGTCCACCCAAACATCATGAAAGTCGCCGTGGGCCGCGCCGGAAATCACACTGAAACTTTTTCCGCCGTCGTTGCTCATGATCAAAACGAGGTCCGGCTTGTAGAGTTTATTCTCGTCTTTCGGATCGACGATCAAATTAGCGAAATAAAAAGGACGCCAGACCATCCAATTGCTGCGGTCACGCTCCTGCCAGGTCTTTCCGCCGTCTCCGCTGCGATACAGCGCGCTGTGATTGGATTCGATCAAAGCGTACACAACATTCGGATTCGAGGGCGCCACGGTTACGGCAATACGTCCCCACGGCTTAGCAGGAAGCCCGGTAGCACTTTTCTCATCCAGCTCGGTCCAAGTTGCTCCGCCATCCGACGTTCGAAAAAATGCGCTCCCGCTGGGCGCGGTAGAATTCTCGCCGCCAGAGCGGAATGTCCAGCCCTTACGCCGAAAATCCCACATGCCAACGTAAATAGATTTTGGATCGCGCGGGCTCATCGACATCATCGAGCAGCCCGTGGACAAATTCGCGCCCTTCAGGATTTTCGTCCAAGACTGACCGCCGTCAATGGTTTTGTAAACGCCGCGGTCTTCGCTGTCGCTCCAGAGTTTCCCAGGCACGCAGACATACACGGTCTTGTTATCCGTGGGATCGATCAGAATCTTCGAAATTCTCTCGGAATCCTTGAGCCCCACGTTGGTCCAGTTCTCGCCGCCATCGACGGATTTGTAAACGCCGTCACCAATCGAAACGCTGTTGCGCGTCCAGGATTCTCCGGTGCCGACCCAAATTGTTTTCGGCGCCTGCGGATCAATCGCTATTGCGCCTATCGATTGCGAAGTCTGCTTGTCAAAAACGGGTTTGAACGTTGTGCCGCCATTTACAGACTTCCAGACGCCGCCGCTCGCTGCGCCGATGTACACCGTCAATCGGCCGTCCTCTTTTACGGCGGTCAGCGCTGAAACGCGGCCGCTCATGGCCGCCGAGCCAATATTTCGCGCACCCAATCCTGAAATTGTGTCGGAATCAACCTTCCATTCTTGCGCTGCGAGACGGCAGGGAAGCACGAACGACGCAATCAGGATCAAAGTTCCAGCGGCTACCGCCATGGCTTTATAAGATGAAAAAAATTCGATGCACTTGTTGTGTGCCATGCGGCGATTTGACAACGTCGCTGTGCGGGGGATCACTGCGCACCTCCGGCCGGCTTCGTTTCAGGTTTGACAGCCGCAGGCAGTGCAAAAACGGAATCCTCGAGCGGTATGTTGATCTCCATTTTTTCCACGGAATACTTTACGCGATTGGTATCTCCTTTTGCGCCGCCTTCAAACGCGAACGGGTAGTACAGCCCTTTCACTTCTTCGTAATCGCCAAAATATGTTTCGGAATATTGAACCGTGCCACGGATATTGCTCTGCGTTTCAATTTTCAGTTCGAGGAAAGAGTCGGCGTCCAGGAAATAGTAGCGAACGTCGCCGTTTTTCAGCGAGAGCTTGATCTTGTAGCAGTCCGTCCCTTCCACCGAATCGTGGCCCACCAGCTCGGCCTTGTGCCCTTTTTGTTGGTAATCTACGAGGGGGCCATCGATGTCGGCATCGATAACCAGGCCCTTCAAGTCGTCCTGCGAGAGCAGCTCCGCATCTCGCCTGCCGCCGAATGGGTTCACTTGCCAGCCCACTTCGCCGTCGTATGCTTGAACAGCCGCCAGGCCTTGGATGATTTGTTCCTCGCGAACTTTGTTGGGGCGCTTGTTTTCCTGCATGAAACCCGCACGAAAAGATCCCGCCTCAAACTTTCCAGTCATACGGAGGGTTTGCACCGATTTCATCTTCTCCATCCCGCCATGCGCTTGAACATTCTTGGCGATAATTTCATTCACAGTTTGGGCGCGCACAGCCACGGCTGAGACCAAAAGCGCGCATGCAACGGTCAGTAAGGTACGAAACATTCCCGATGCTCCTTGGAGAAACCCGACAAGCTCATACACTCAGACGTGCCCACAAAGCTTATGGTAACAAAAACTTTCAGATTAGTTTTGCGAACGACCAAGAATGTACGCTTTTTGCACCGTGAAAACCAGTTCGAGCACCTTCCGTCCGTGCGTTTTTTACTTACCTTTTCCTGTGCGGTAATATCACCTGCGTGAAGACGCTGGAATTGCTGGGACAGGCAGTCTCTGGTGACGGCACCGTCATGAAGCTCATGCGCCGCGGCGACGAGTACATCATTCTCGCCAATGGGAAGCCCCTTATGTCGAGCCGCATGCACGGTTCGGAGGAGGCCCTGGCGAGGTTGGCCTGCCGTCGAGCACGGACGCTGGAACAGCCCTGTGTGCTTGTGGGAGGCATGGGCATGGGTTTCACGCTACGAGCTACGCTCGATGTTCTGCCACCCGGTGCCAAAGTTGTCGTCGCGGAGCTGGTTCCGCAGGTAGTGGAATGGAATCGCGGCCCGCTCGGCCCGCTGGCCGGAGATCCTGTGAAAGATTCGCGGGTGCAAGTCGAGATCGATGACGTCGCTATTACGCTAAGTTCGCGAGCCGGACAGTTCGATGCAGTGCTACTGGACGTGGACAATGGTCCGGCCGCGTTTACGTCCTCTTCCAACAATGCCGGGCTTTACAATGACCGCGGAATTGCTGTGGCGTTTGCGGCGCTCAAGATCGATGGGATACTGGCGGTCTGGTCCGCTCGAGAGGATCGGAAATTTGAGCAGCGCTTGCGTCACGGCAGGTTCGACGTTGAGGTGCAAAGTGTGCGCGGACGCCTGAGAAATGGCGGCCCCCAACATACGATTTTCCTGGGGCACAAATCTTCGAAGCGGTGAGAGCACCGACGCGATCTTAGCGCTCGATTTCGAGTTCGGTTTCCAGACTTGGATCGGGCGCGGCCGGAGCGCTGGCGGGTTTCCCGGAGTAAGAAGCAGGAGCTGGCTTAGGCGCAACGCTTGCCGGCTTAACGGCGCGGCTTCCGGGCGTTTTGTTTCCTTGCGCTTCCACGAAGTCAGCGAGACACAGCCGCAAGTTGCCCTGGTTCGTGCAGTAGGAAAGGCCCGTCTCCATATCGATCAGGCCGGCGCGAATCATCTTTTCGATTTCATCGTCAAAGCACTGCATTTCGCCATTTTCGGCATCGCGCATGGCATCCAGCAAAGACTTGCCTTCGGACTCGCCTTTCTGCACGTACTCGCGCGTTCGTATGGTTGCTTTTAGAATCTCGAACGCCGCTACTCGTCCGCTTCCATCGATGCGCGGAATCAAGCGCTGCGAAATAATGTAGCGAAAAGATTTGGCCAGGCGGCCACGAATCGCATTCTGTTCTTCCAGCGGAAACACGCCAATGATTCTTTCCACCGTCTTCGAAGCATCAATCGTATGCAGCGTGGAATAGACCATGTGGCCGGTTTCGGCCGCTTCCAACGCCACTTCGATGGTTTGTTTGTCGCGCATTTCGCCAACGAGAATCAGTTTGGGCGCTTGGCGCAACGCAGCCCGCAAGGCCATGGCGAAACTGGGACAGTCTGTGTGCAATTCGCGCTGGTGAATCGTTGCCAATTTGTGCTGGTGAAGGAACTCAATGGGATCTTCAATGGTGATTACGTGGCAGGCTTTCGTTTGATTAATTTTGTCCACGAAAGCAGCCAGCGTTGAAGATTTGCCGCTGCCGGTGGGCCCGGTAACTAGAACGATTCCCGGACGAAGGGCGGCCGCTTCATTCAGTTCAGCGGGCAAATTGAGCGACTTAAAATCCGGCACGTTGGTGGGAATCACGCGCATCACGATGCCGCAACTGCCGCGCTGCGTGAAAATGTTCACGCGAAAACGCGAAAGCTTCGCGACGCTGTACGAAATGTCGCAGGAGCCCTCCTCCTTCAGTTTTTCCATGGCGTGCTTGCTGCGGCCCATCAGATCGTTGGCGATTCGCGCGGTGTCGTCCGGCTTCAGCATTCCCACACCGGGAATTTTCAATTGGACAAGCTCGCCGTTTACTTCCACTTGCGGCGTGCGTCCGGGAGAAAAAATCAAATCGCTGATTTTCGGCGCAGCACGCAACATCGTCGCAATGATGACGTTAGTCGCTACGGGAGCCGCAGCGGGCGCGGCAGGGGCAGTCGAGGCCGTAGGGGCCGTCGGAACGGCTACAGGAACATCCATCGTACTCCCTCCATTGAGTCGTCCGACTTAGCACCGGGACCCTAGGTTAAGTTCCAGTATGAAGTATGGACGCAAACCTCTCTGCAGCCCGCGTGTACCGCTGTGGTCAAAGCATTAGTAGTACTAAAGCGCAAAAAACTTCGGTTCATGGGGACCGATCGCCTTGGTCGCAAGAGCGCGGGTGGGCCAAATAAGCAAACACCACCCGAGGGAATCCCTCGGGTTTTCGTTATCTCCTTTGAATAAGCATTGCCTAGGTTTCACCGGGCGCAGCAAGCTGCGCCTCTAGTGGGTGGCGTGGGAACAGTCGTGCAAGAAGGAGCAGCTATCTTCTTGCGGGAGCGGTCGGTGTTGCTCCGCTGGGCCATGTTGCAACGACAGGTAGCGGCGGAGCGGCCTCCGGATCGTCAGCGCGATAATCGCGGCCTAATAACGCGGCAATCGTGGCTGCGATTTGGCTTTGCGTCACGCGCGGAACGTTGGACATCTCGCCGAGCGCGGGCGTGTCCGGACCAATCACGGCGATCCAAATATTTTCCGCGCCATCGATGTCCTTGTCGTGATTCTTCCATTGTTCGAGGCCACTTCCGCGTCCGTGATCGGTGGTGACGATGAAGGTGACCTGGTCGCGATACGCAGGCATGGCCTGCATCGCATTCCAAAGCTCGGCGATGAATTTGTCGTCCTGATGCGCGGCTTGCAGCACCAAATCGTATTTTCCCTCGTGCGCCCAATCGTCCGTACCGCCGTAGCCGACGAAAAGAACGCGCGGGGTGTGCGTGCCCAGATAATCCATCAAATCCTGGTGCGTGAACGAGTCAAACGCGTCGTCATCTTCCACGCGCGTGGTGGTCTCGTATAATTTCTCCAGCAATTGTTCGTGCGGTGTGAGCTGTTGCGCCCAGGGCAAATCCCAACCCGCGCGCACTAAGAGAGCGCTTCGTTTTACGTTGAAAATATCGTTGAATGCATCCCAGGTGGCGAAGACGGCGACCTGATCGTGAAATTCCAGCTGATTATTCA
This sequence comes from uncultured Acidobacteriota bacterium, assembly GCA_963731535.1. GTDB lineage: Bacteria > Acidobacteriota > Terriglobia > Acidiferrales > UBA7541 > Palsa-295. Next base: position 78,375 of record CAVSWI010000019.1, read on the forward strand.
GCCATTCGAAAACTGTGGTGTTCGGGTTCGGGCCATACTCGTTGCTATCGATTCGCTTGTCCGCGTGGCCGGTGGTCATTTCGTTGTAACCGGGATAGGAAAATTTAAAACCGTTGGTTACCTGCGCGACGCTGCCGTTGTGCTGATTGCCGTAGACCTCACCTTTCTGAGCGATCACGCTCCAAAGGAAGGGCATCAGAGCCTTGCGGCCCTCCGCCGGTGTGTCGCGCCAAAAATCCTTGCGCAATTGTTTTACGTCCTGCGCGCCGCCATGCTTTTCGTCCATCAAGTCGTGCTCCGGCCCGTCGAAAACTTCCTGCCAGCGAAATCCGTCCATCACGATCAGCACAACTGCGTGCGTCTTCAACTCGCCTGAGCGGCGGGCAGCAGCCGGCACGACTGGATTGATCATGCCGCCAAACAACGTCCCACTCTTCTCGCGACTGATCCGCGCGGACAGATACGCCGTGAGCAGAGTCACGCTCCCCAATATTGCAAGAATCACCAACAACCGCGTCTTCAACATACCCTCCGCTTTTTCGGTCTGGATAATAACCCAGGCAGGCTACTAAGTTTAAAGTGTGGAAGCTTAAAGTCTAGAGTTGCACGGAATTAAATCAGTTTTCGGGTTCCCTGGGATCGGCTACCTTGCGTGGCACGGTGTCGGCTTTATCGATCGTGCTCAGTACTAACTGGCGGAAAGTGGAAGCTAATTCCGCAACAACTTTAACCCGCTTATGACACAAAATCTGCTCATGGTCAATTTTGACCATCCGGCACTCTCTGTTTTTCTTTTGGCAGGTGAAATCGAAACAGACGGGATCGTACGCGATGTCAGGTCCCTTTCCGAATGGAACGTAGCCAGCAGCCAGCAAAATATTCCAAAGAATCGAATCTCTCGACATTTCCTCTGGTAATCCGCTCAGATGGGGTCCGGGTGGATTCGCTAGAAGGCGGTATGCCTGCGGGTCGATCTCCGCCCATCGACAGGAGAGGACAAGCCGCTCATAGAGCGGAGGGAACCGGGCCGGCAATTTCGCATAAACCACTTCTAACGCATCAAGCAGCGTATTCATGCGAATCGGTCGCCACCGTTTGTGGTCATATCGATTACGGTCACCTGTAGCCAACTGCCACGCGACGGGGCCTCGTCGGCGGACATTTCGTCCAGTTTTTCAAAGCTCGCGACGAAACGTTCGACTAGAGTGAGAGGCTCGCTCAAACGCCTCTCGGGAGTTCGTCGATGATCATTTGCGTCCGTTTCTGATCCGGCCCGGTTAGGTTGATTTTGATTCGACGGCTTCGGGTGGTTCGGCGGCGTAGATGGGTTCCATCTCAGTGGGGAATTCGACCACGAAGGTTGCGCCGCCTTCAGGGCGGTTGAAGCAATCGATTCTGCCGCCATGTTCTTGCATGATTCCGTAGCAGATGCTTAGGCCCAGCCCAGTGCCTTTGCCTACCGGCTTGGTGGTGAAGAACGGATCGAATACTTGCTGGGGATGTTTGATTCCTGCGCCGGTGTCGGAGAATTGCACAACGATTCTGGTGTCACTGTGCGAAGTGCGAATCATCAGCTTGCCGCCGCCGACTTCTTCCAGCGCGTCCACGGCGTTGCTGATCAAGTTGAAAAATACTTGCAGAATCTGGTTGGCATCGCCGCGAACCGTGGGCAAATCGAGCGCGGGATAGCGTCTCTACTTCGATCTGGCGGCCTCGCAAATCCAGATTGCTCAAGTGCAGAGCGGTGGCAATCACTTGATTTATGTCCAGGAGCGTTTTCTCGGCGGGAACGCGACGCGCGAAACTCAGAAGGCTGGTCACCAGCGTCTTGATTCTGCGCGCCAGCGTGCGGATTTTGTCGGCAACGATGCGCTGGCGATCACCGAGCGCAGGGTCATCCACCAGTAAATCGGAATATCCCAAGATTCCGGCGAGCGGATTGTTGATCTCGTGCGCTGCGCCGGCGGCTAATTGACCAAGCGAGACTAGTTTTTCGGTCTGAATCATCTGCTCTTGAACGTGCTTCAAGTTATTGAAAGATTCGCGCGCGGCTTCCAGCAGGCGCGTTCTGTCGCGGTCCACTAGGCGCTGGCGGAAAAATGTGAGCATGGCCACCGCGAGCAGGGTTACCTGGGCCACGCCGAACCGGAAAGTTTGGACGGAAGAAGGGTTTGCGCTTAACCACAGAGCCCAAAGCGCCATCAGGGGAATCGATACGACCGCAGCTCTGGACAACAAGAAAGCCCAGTTCCGTTCGTCGTCTTTCGGCTCGGACACTTCCTGTCGCCGCGGTTTCAGGCTGTAAGCGACAAACCCTGCTGTTCCGAACCATATGAATGACGCGACAAGAGGCAAGTCAAAGACGCTGCCAGTGTAATAATCCTGCCGGTCAATGGCTCGGTTGGTGATGTAAGATCCCGCGGCGTACAAAAGAGAAGCGCTGAAAAGATGGGCATAGACTTCGCGCCATTTTCCTTTCGAGCGATTCATCAGCATGGCAAAACCCACCGCCAGCACCAGGTTTTCTGCAGCCGCCAGGTGATCGTACATGAAGCCGTAGGTCTGCACGTTGGGCGCGATGTATTGCCAGGGAATCACAACGAAGAGGTAAAGGTAAACCCACCAAACCAGCAGCAGCGTGAAATCGAGATAGCCCGTGTGGACATTCAGGTCGTCGCGGTGATCGTGCGGCTTCAGAGCCAGCGCACCAATCATCGGGACCGGGTGCAGGAAGAGAATTACGTCGCCGATGAATGGATTAGGAGTCTCCTTGCGCAGAATCACTTCGAAGTAAGTCCATATGGACTGGCCTACGAACCAGGTGGCGCATCCCAGCGCCAGGAGCAGCCAAAACAGCCGCGTCCGCCGCTCGGGCAGCGACGCGTTCATCATCAGCCCAATACATGCGAACAGGGCGGCGAGGCACTGGAAGATGTCGCCGAAGGCGGTTAGCCCCCTGCCCGTGGGAATCGTCAGGGAGACCAGGCAGTAACCGCCGACAATGACCGCCCAGCCTACGGTCAGGGCCCAGCATATGGGCGACATCCGCGGGGCGCGGCTCATGATACGGTTGAGGACGGTGTCTGGCGCGTTCATGCCTGGCCTAAGGGAGTCTGGCTGCTATAGAGGATACGATTGTCCGGGGCTTCGGTCGAATGGGATTACCGGATGCGTGACTTTAGGAGCAATACACACAGCGCCACAGCCTGAAAATTCGGCTGGTTAAGTTGTGTGGCCGCAGTTGGTTGCGGCCGGGGTTCAGCCGGCGAGCCGTTTATGGATGAGAAGTCTGCGCAGCTTGGCGCTCGGCTACGATCTTGCGCGCGTTTTGATAAAGCGCTTTGGACTGTGGAACCAAGTCAATGGCTTTATCGAGCTGGGGATCATCCTGCAGCGCGACTTTGAAGCCCTCGTTCAATCCGAAAACGCTGGTGAAAACTTCGCGCTTAATCTGCCATTTCAGCCAGGTCAAGTTCTCCTGAATTTCAGGCTCGGTGTACTTGATGTGCTGGTTTGAGAGGTACGCGCGGAACTCGTTGATGACCTGATCGTCCACCACGAAGTTCTTGGTTACATCGGGCTTCGCGCTGAGGTAGAAGCGGGTGAAATCGCCGACGCCTTGCGGAGTAAGGTAGAACACGCCGCGGCGATAGAGAGACTGCTGGAAATCATCCTGCTTGGGAGCGGCAACAAAGTCGTCTGGGGTGATGCCACCCTGTCCGAAGACTTGGCGGCCGCTGTCGGTGAGCTTCACTTCCGGCTGCTTGGGCTTTTGCGGATTGTAGTGGTAATCGTAGAGCGAGACATTTTTGTAATCGCGTTGGATCAGGCGACCGCTGGGCGTGTAATAACGCGCGGTGGTGAGCAGCAGGGCAGTATCTTCACTGAGCGGGAGCTGCGTCTGCACCAAACCCTTGCCGAAACTGGTTTCGCCCACGACCAAGCCGCGGTCGTGATCTTGTATCGCGCCCGCAACGATTTCAGAGGCGGAAGCGCTCTGGCCGTTGATGAGCACCACGATGGGGACTTCAAGTCCCTGGTTTCCTCGCACGGCGTAATAGCGGCGCTCCGGGGACGAACGTCCGCGATGCGAAACCACGATTTCGTTTTTGTCCAGGAACATATCGGCCAGGCCTACGGCTTGGCTGAGTAGTCCGCCGCCATTGTTGCGCAAGTCGAGAATCAGGCCATCGAGCTTGGGGAAATCGAGTTGCTTCAAGGCGTCGGCCACGTCACTGTCGGTTGTTTCGCTGAAAGATACCAAGCGCACGTAACCGATGCCGGGCTTGATCATTGTGTAGTACTCGACGGCGGGACGCAGAATTTCGTCACGCGTGACACTGACTTCGATGGGCTTGTCCCAACCTTCGCGACCAAGTGAAATGTGGACGACGGTGCCCTTGGGGCCTTTGAGCATTTCGGCAACTTCAGTGCCGGTGAGACCGTCGCAGGATTTTCCTTCCACTTTCAAAACAATGTCGCCGGGGCGAATGCCAGCTTTGTAAGCTGGCGAGCCAGGGAACGGCGCGAGGACCACGGTTTGGTTATCGCGCTGCGAAATGGTCATGCCGACGCCGTAATACTTCCCCTGCTGCTCTTCTTTGAACAGAGCGTATTGCTTGGGGTCGAAAAAGTTTGAGTGCGGGTCGAGAACGTGAAGCATTCCGGGGATAGCGCCGTCGTAGATTACTTTGTCGGCGTCCACGGGGTCGGCGTAATTGCGTTCGACGACAGAAAGGACGTGCGTGAAACTTTTTACGGAGTCCTGGAGCTGGGAGTCAGAGTTGGCGGAGGTGGCGGTGGTGGAGGCGCGGGCTCTGAGCGTGGGGCCGAAGAGGCCTCCCAGAACAGCCGAGATGCCGAGGACGGCGATTAGTACAAAGATTCCACGCTTAGATGATGGCTGAGATTGCATGCGACCTCACTGTGCCCCAAGACCAAATTGTACCACACATGCTTTTCGCGGCTGCGGGCGGTAGGGCTGATATTTCGTTAAGATTTGTGTGACGATGCGGCGCGCCCAGTTTGCAGCGTTCCAAGACATCCTAAGGGGCTCGATACTAGGTTTGCCGGAAGCATACAGCTCTGTTTCGCTGGACATGGTTGTGGCCCCCGGTAGAAATGGTTTAGTCGTTTGTTTTCTGCAACTTCTACTTTTTGCCCAGAACCTGGCAGAGATTGCGAAATTAGGCATCGAAGAAATACCGATGCCTTGAGCGATTTTCGGTGCCGCCAGCTTTGCGAACGCGAAGTCCAAAATCTTTGCGTGGCCGCGCTTGCTGATGAAAATATTGGCCGGCTTGATGACAAACTATGGTTCATTAGCGTTCCAGGTTTTCGGTGTCGGGGCATACCGTCGAAGAAGCGCGATGGAAATTACCAAAACGAGGACGAGGAATCCCAACAATCCCAGCTCAAACATGCTCGCTCGAAATATGCTGGCACCCTCGCCGGACCATGTTCAACCTCTGGTTAGCGCAGCGGCTTCCAAGGTGATCACGAGGATGCGCCCAATGGAGGCGATTAGGCCGACCACGAGAAAAGGCTCGGTGACGAGATAGTGGGAGTGGATGGAGATGCGCACGGTGTGCAGAATCTCCACCAACATCAGCACGATGAGGAGTTGGTCAAGAACGATCAGCGTCTGACTGGCAAGGCTCCAATGAGCGAAGAGCCATCCCAAAGTATTTTGCCGGCGCTTGCCATGCTCCCTAGCGCGGTTATGAAAAGCAACACAGCCAGAAGGGTATAGATGAGAACTTCGGCCTTGGCTAGAAAGTGGCTGAAAAAGGCGCGGAGTTAATCATCGGCCATATGCACGCTCGCGGCAGTAAAGGCCGTCGCAAAGATAGGCGCGACCGGGAGTATATACCGATACCTGTATCTATCGAGAGTGAGAACGTCGACACGGGGCGCTTGTTGGGCGATTATTCATGGCGGAGGGCGATTAGGGGATCGACGCGGGAAGCGCGACGAGCGGGGAGCCAGCAGGCTACCAAGCCAGTGAGGAGCAGGACCGTGGGGACGAGCGTTAGCGTGCAGGGATCGTAAGCGGAAATGCCCCAGAGTTGAGTGGCGATGATTTTTCCCATGGCGAGGCTTGCGAGCAGACCGACGACGACGCCGATAGCTACCAGGCGAAGTCCCATGCGGATTACCATCTTGAGGACGTCGGAGCTTTCGGCGCCGAGGGCCATGCGAATTCCAATTTCCTGAGTGCGTTGCGCGGTGGTGTAGGCGAGCACGCTGTAAACGCCGATGGTGACGAGAATCAGTCCGATGGACGCGAAGATCATCATCAGCATGAAGCCGAAGCGTGGGCCGGCATAAGACCATTGGCTGATGTAGCCTTCGAGGGTGCCGGTAAGTGTAAGGGCTACATTGGAATCAGTGGCCCAGATTTCGTGGCGCGCGGTGTTCATCAGGGAGAGAGGCTCTTGAGTTGTGCGGACCATGATGCCGCGAAAGGTGGAGCCAGTGACAGTGTAGGGGACCCAGAGTTCGGGACCGGGAGGCTCCTGAAGGCCGTTATTTTTGACGTCGGCAGCTACTCCGATGATCTCGAAGGTAGGATCGGAGACTTTATCCGCGAATTCGGAGAGCCGCTTGATTTGGACTTGCTTGCCGATGGGAGCATCGCCGGACAAATATTTTTTTACGAATGTCTCATTCACTACTGCGACTTTACGCCTTGCGTTCACTTCCGATTCGTTGAACGGGCGACCTTCGAGGAATTGGATTTTTAAGACTGGGAAATATCCTTCGCTGCAAAGACAAAAGATGGCGTTCCATTTTTCTGAGTGCGACTTGCCGGGGATTTCGACTTCGGTGTCAATGCCGCCATAGGGAGGAAGCATGGTGGTCTCGGTGGCGTCGACAACGCCGGGGAGGGCTTTCAGGCGTTGTAACAACGGGCGATAAAAGGCGGCGATTTGGTCGGCCGTTTTGTAGCGTTCGACGGGAAGCGCGATCCTGGTGACGAAAATGTGATCCGGCTGCATGCCGAGATGGACTTGGCGGAGCGCGACAAAACTGCGCATCAAAAGTCCGGCAGCTGCCAGAAGCGTGAGCGAAAGCGCGACCTCGGTGACTACGAGGGCGTTACGGAGTTTCCCGTGACGGAAACCGCCGGTGAGGCCTTTTCCTGTATCGCGCAGAGGCTGGTTCAAATCTTTGCGAGCGGCTTTCAGAGCGGGAACCAATCCGAACAGGAGCGCGGTAGAGATCGCTACGAGCAGAGTGAAGAGAAGGACGGGCAGGTTCAGGCGGATGACGGATTCGGCGGGAATAATATCCTGCGGCATGAGCGCCACGATGAATCGCAAACCGATCCAGGCGAGAAGAGTTCCCAGCAATGCGCCACCCAGCGCGAGAATCAGGCTTTCCACCAAGAGTTGACTGATCACACGACGGCGGCTGGCTCCTAGTGCGGAGCGGATGGCAAATTCCTTTTCGCGCGTGGTGGCCTTTGCGAGGAGAAGATTTGCAACGTTGCCGCAACCGATCAAGAGCAGTAGACCTACGGCAGCAAGCACGATGTAGAGTGTGTTGCGGAACTGGCCGACAACCTGTTCCGTGAGAGATTGAACCTCGACGGTAAAGTGCTTCGGATAAAGATCGGGATAGACGGTGGCCAGGCGGCGGGCGACGACGGTCAAATCAGCTTCGGCTTGCTTGATTGGAACACCGTGCTTCAGGTGTCCTAGGAAATACCAATAACGCTTGAACGCTCCTACGCGGGTTATGCCTGTATCGGCACGATTGGGTTTTTCGGGAATCCATAGATCGGCGTCGCCCCATCCGAAGCGCGGAGGCATAATGCCGATCAGGGTGCGCGACGTGTCGTTCAACAAGAAGGTCTTGTTGAGGATGTTGGGGTCGGCGCCAAAATATTTTACCCAAGCTTTGTAACGCAGGACGAAGACTGGAAGTGCGCCAGGCTCGTAGTCCGCCGGTTGCATCACGCGGCCCAGCAGCGCGGGCATGCCGAGAAATTCGAAGGTTCCGGGAGTTACATAGTTTCCGTCGAGGCGCTGCGTGCCTTCACCGGAGCGGTATAGGACGTCGAGTGTGTCGTTGCCGATTACGCGGTCGAAGACATGATTCTGCGCGATGTAATCCAGAAACTCGGGGCCGATGTAGCCGGAGCGTCCGCCTTCATCATTTTGTTCGGTGTCGTGGATCAGAACGGACATATAGCGCTGGGCGTCGGGATAGGGGAAAGGCTCCATCAGGATGTTTTCGATTACGCTGAAGATTGCGGTGGAAGCGCCGATGCCGAGAGCTAACGTGAGGATTGCGACGAGCGCAAAGCCGGGGGATTTTCTCAAGGTGCGGAGCGCGTAGCGGATGTCTTGCGCTAGTGTTTCCATAAAGCCTTTTGCTGCGTGCGGCTTTGGCGATCTAAGGTCAACAACTCGTTTTACTGCCCAGCCCATCGACTTCGCATGGGAGTCCTTCGCTCGCGTAAGTTTTAACCTGCTTCAGGTGCGTATTAAAACAATTAATTGTTCGATGTGTCGGCGAAGTAGGTCGCTCGTGAGTGCCTGCGGGCCGACTGGCCTTGCGGACAGGTAATCTGGACGATGTGCGCTTGAGCGGGCGCGTTGACGCTGGCTGCAGGGGGACATATCGTTAGGTTAAGAGAAATTCTGCAGAGCAGGAGATTACGATGAGCGAGGTATCCCGGAATTCTGTGACTACAAGAACTGTTACAGCGCCCACGGTTACACACGGGTTCGGATGGCAAAGGTTGAACATCGCACGTCCGCGAGACGTCTTTGGGCTGCTGGTTGTGGCGGCGTATTTCGTGCTCTATCTTGCGCCACCTGCGTGCGCTCAGTCGTCGCAGGCTGCGTCTTCTTCAACGGCGGCAGCGCCTGCGGCTGGACCATCTCAGGCATCCGGACGATCGCAGACCCAAACTCAAGCGCAGACTAAGGCAGTTTCCGATCCGCAGATGGTGGATCAATCGGCGCCGCAGGAACAATCGTTGGGAGCGATTGCGCGTCAGGCGAAGGCGCAGAAGCCGAAGACTGAGACTACGAAGGTGTACACCGAGGACAAGTTGTCCGGGCTGTCGGGGCACGGTGTTTCATCAGTGGGATCGGGAAGTGAGGGCGGGGGAAACTCGTACGCGGGAAGTTCTAGCGCGAACTCCGGAGCTAGCGCGGGTTCGGGATCTTCCGGCAACGATGAGGCCTATTGGCGCGGGAGAGCGCAGGGGATACGAAATCAAATGGCGCAACTGGACAGCCAGATCGCGGGCATCCAGGAGGAGATTAAGAAGAAGGGCGCGGTCACCGTGGATCCCATGAGTGGCGCGTCGGCGGGCGTGATTTACGTGGAAGACCGTAATAGGCAGATCAGGCAGATTGAAGAGCAGAAAGAGAAACTGCAACAGTCGCTGGACGATTTGACCGAAGAAGGGCGCAAGGCTGGCGCGGACTCCGGGTGGTTCCGCTAGGACGATCGTGACTATCGAGCGGGCATTGCGTCCGAGTTAGCTACCGTGAGCGTTGAATGGGGAAATTCCGAAAGGAAAGCTGTGGCAGGCGATTCTATGTCTAGCGTGCCCCGCCGTGCTCTGGATTCGTTTGCACGGATTCGGCTCTTCAGAGTTCGGTGGCGGTTGGCTCACAGGACCGCTGTTGAAAATGGCTGACCTTGGCTTCTTGTTTTTTCTGGCGGCATTCGTTCTGGGCTTCTTGGTTCCGCGAATTTCGGCCACGATTGCCCTTGCAGCCACGCTACTCTGTTTTCCGTTTTACCTATACACAGGGATGCCCGCAGCGTACAGATCGATATTCAGTGGCGAATACTCCGTCCCAGAGTCACGATCGTTTCATGGGGACAGCTGGGCAGTTGCTGGAGTATGTAGTCTCCTGTTTGTTGCGATTCTGAGCGCCCGCAATTATTCCAATCTAGGTGGACGTATCAAGTAGCACTTCATTTTCCGGTTGGCGCTTTAATCACGCATTTGGCGAAGCCACTATTATCCCCTGGCGCACGACCGTCTATTCCTGGCGTAAAACCTTCATGGGATCAACCTGGCTGGCGCGGCGGGCGGGGATCAGGCTTGCCGCTACGGCGGTGGCGACCAGCAGGGATATGGTGATGGCGTAGGGCGACGGACCGGTGGGCTGCATTCCTTCTACTAAGTGCTGCAAGAGATGGCCGGCTCCCAGGGCGGCGAGGGTGCCGACGATAATCCCAACAGCGATCATTGCAAGACTGTCGCGAAGAACCAGCCACATAACATCGGAGGGGCTAGCGCCTAGCGCCATGCGTACGCCGATCTCGGGGACGCGCTGGCTAGTTAAGTAGGCCAGCACTCCATAAATGCCGACGCAGGCCAGTACCAAAGCCAATCCCGCGAAAATGCAGAAGAGGAGTAAGAGGAAACGTTGGCGGGCTAGCGTGCCTCTGGCTAACTGCTCCATGGTGCGTACTTCGTAAACAACTTGATCGCCGGTGGCGCCGTGCACTTGCTGGCGGAGCGAATCAACCACACTCAACGGTTCGACATTTGTGCGCAGTGCTACGGACATTAGCTCGGACCAGCGGCGCAGGAACTGGTCTGGGAGTTGCGCGAAGGGATAGTAGAACTGCGCGCGGACTTGGGCTTGGTCGTCGCCGGCGAGTCCCCAATGGCGAACGTGGCCGACCACGCCGACAACGGTGAAGGGGCCATAGTCCATGTCCGGCATCCAGAGAAGTTTGCCGATGGGATCTTGTCCGGGGAAGCCGCTTTGGGCGAGAACGTCATCGATGACGATTACGAGCTGGCTGCCCACGCGGTCTTGATCGTTGAAGAAGCGCCCGCGACGGAGCTGGAGGCCCATTACGATCAAATAATTGGGCGAGACGCTGGTGGCTAAGGCGGTGGGCTGTTGATTTTCCGGTGGCACGTTAGCGCTGGGCCAGTAACCGATCTGATTGTTGCCGTCGCGCATGGGAACCGTGTCAACGATAGCGACGGACTGAACACCGGGGACATGGCTGGCGCGGTCTATTACATCCTGCCAAGCGGGGCGGATGCGGCGGGGTTCTGCCAGGACTCCGGGAGAGAGCGCCATGCGGGTGACCAGGACATTGTGAACGTTGACGCCGGGGTCGAGTGAGGAAACTCGGAGGAGTGTGCGGCCTAACATCGCGGCGGCGACTAGGAGTACGAGAGCGAGGGCGATCTCCGAGACTACGAATATGCTGTGAAGGCGACGCGCGGTTGCGGTGATTGTGCGCGAGCCCGAGCGGAGTGTTTGTTCAAGGTGACGCGCGGGCGCGCGGAGGGCAGGCGCGAGGCCAAATAGAAAACCGCTGAGCAAGGAGATGGAGACGGCGAAGAACATCACGCGCCAGTCGAGCTGGACTTCTTGCGCGCGCGGCAGATTGCCGGGCCAGATGGCGAGGAAGGGGCGGATGCCAATGTAGGCGAGCAAAACTCCGAGTACGCCCCCGGAAAGGCCTAACACACCGCTCTCGGTGAGACATTGGCGGACCAAGCGTGCGCGGCTGGCACCGAGGGCGGCGCGCATGGAAAGTTCACGCTGGCGGGAAACTGCGCGGGCGAGGAGAAGGCTGGCGACGTTTGCACAGGCGATCAAGAGCACAAGACTTACAGCGCCTAAGAGCAGCCAGAGCGTGGAGCGGACGTCTCCCACTTCTGGGCGCAGCGGCGATGCGAGGAAAGTGCGATCCGCGTTGGTGTCCGCGAAGGCTTGCGACAAATGATGCGCAATCAATTGCAGTTCGGCTTGCGCATTTGGCGGCGTGGCAGCGGGGCGGAGGCGCGCGATCACGTTAATAGGATGGGGGCCGCGACTTTGTAGAAATTGTGCCGTGTCCTGGCCTAGGGGGACGAAGACGTCGGCTTCGTCATCATTTTGGCGGAAGCCGGGAGGCGCGATGCCGACTACGGTGTAGCGCTTTTGGTCAAGGACGACTGATCTGCCGAGAACTGTGGGGCTGCCGCCGAAGTGCTGCTGCCAGAAACTGTAGCCTAGAATCATGACCGGCGCGGCGCCTAGGCGGTCTTCTTCGGGAAGGAAGGCGCGTCCGCGCAGAAGATTCACGCGCAGGACGGAAAATAGATTGGAAGAGATTTCGTGGAGGTCCACATATTCGGGTTGGCCCGGCTCGCTGAGCGTTGCGCCGTTGAAGAGAGCTCCGGCGAGGTCGAGAGAATGAGCGTCGCGTTGCAAATCGAGGAAGTCGGGGTAGGCGATGTTCTGTTGGCCATAAATTTTTGTGTTCCATGTTTCTGTGTGGCCATGGACTGCGACTAGTTCGTTTGGCGCGGGGTAAGGCAAAGGCTTCAACAGAACTCCGTTGACCACGGTGAACATTACCGTGGTTGCGCCGACGCCAAGCGCAAGCGTCAGTAGCGCGACAACGGCGAAGCCAGGATTTTTGCGCAGCATGCGCAGGGCGAAACGGATGTCTTGCGAGAAATCGTCTAGCCAGCGAGTGCCGCGGGCGTCACGACAATTTTCTTTCACTTGCTCAGGGCCACCGAGGGCTAGCCGAGCTTGTCGCCACGCGTCTTCCGGAGAGTGTCCCTGAGCCATGAGGTCATTGGCGTGTTGCTCGAGGTGATAATGCAGTTCTTTTTCCAGTTGCTCGTCCATTTGAGTTCGGCGCCAGAGGCGTTGCCACCAATTCATTGAGCACCTCCTTCCGACAATTTGAGGATCAGGCTGACGGCGGCAGTCAAGCGTTCCCAACTCCCGGCTTCGGTTTGGAGTTGCGCGCGGCCTTTGCGAGTGAGGCGATAAAATTTTGCTTCGCGGCCGGTGTCGGTCTGTTTCCAGTCGGCGGCGAGGAGGCCCCGATTTTCCAGGCGGTGCAGCGCGGGGTACAGCGAGCCTTGGGGAACTTGTACGACGTCACGTGAGACTTGCTGCAAACGTTGCGCGATGGCGTAGCCGTGGACGGGGCCGAGGGTGACAACTTTCAAGATCAGCAGGTCGAGAGTGCCTTGGGGAAGATCGGATTTTGCAGCCATCGCTATACCTCCTCCTTCTACACGTATCTAACATAAGACGTGTAGAAGTGCAAGGGGTTAGCATTCCCGGCGGCGTGGAGCCGCTCGAGGAAGGAATATTTGTGGCGATTTGCGGATTCTGCGTTCCAATGCGAAAATACCAACATGAAAAAATTGTTAATCATCACGGCAACCATATTCGTGTCGGGTGTTCTGCTGGCCGGTAATGCAAGGGCGCAGCAGACACCGAGTTCCGATAATTCACAGGCGCCTGCGCAACAAACACCCGCGTCGCAAACTCCGCCATCCTCTGCTGCGCAGAAACCGGCTGCCAAGGCTTCCGATTCGAAGGCGCCTGCCACAAAAACCCCTGCGACAAAAACACCTGCTACAAAATCGCAAACCTCTGATGCGACGAAGACGCCTGCGGCAAAGTCGCAGACGTCCACCGCGGGAAAAACGCCGGTGCATCACACAGCCGCGGCTCCTCTGGTGTTGAAAACAGATAAGGACAAGGTCAGCTACGCCATTGGAATGAACATCGGCAAGAGTATGAGCAAGAACGCCGTCGACATCGACCCCAACATCCTGCTGCGAGGGATGAAGGACGAGTTGGCAGGCAAGACTCAGATGACTGACGAGGAAGTGAAGACTGTGATGACTGCGTTCCAAGGCGAGATGAAGAAAAAACAGGAGGAAAAGATGCAGGAAGCGGCCACGACGAATAAGAAAGATGGAGACGCATTTCTAGCGGCCAATAAAGCGAAAGAGGGAGTGGTCACACTGCCGAGCGGGCTACAGTACAAAATAATCACCGAAGGCAACGGGCCGAAGCCTACCGCTCAAGACACGGTTCAATGCAATTACAAGGGGACGTTGCTGGACGGCACCGAATTCGACAGCACGGCCAAGCATGGTGGGAAGCCGGCAACATTTCCGGTTAGCGGCGTGATTAAGGGATGGACCGAGGCTTTGCAACTGATGCCGGTCGGATCGAAGTGGGAACTCTTCATTCCCTCCGATTTGGCCTACGGAGCGCGCGGGCCGGGCGGAGTGATTGGTCCCAACGCGACTCTGGTTTTTGAGGTTGAGCTCGTTTCGATTCAGCCCAAGCCTGCTGCAGCGGCCCCCGCGAAGTAAATTTGTCTGGCACGGGAAACTTGCAAAAACGGCGTCGCCTGAGCAGGGATTAGAGATAAACTGCAAACGCGGCGCCGTACTGCGCAACTGACTTCAAAATGTTCAGCGTTCCACACCTGATTATCATCTTCGTGGTAGTCCTGATTGTATTTGGGCCGGAGAAGCTACCGGATCTGGCGCGGAATCTGGGGAAAATCATGGGCGAATTCCGGCGCGCTACGGGCGATCTGCGCTCGACCTTTGACCAGCATATGCGCGAGATCGAGCGCGAAGCGAGCATGCGCGCGGCTGCGGCGGCGGGCGCGGGAACCACGATCGCTGCTACGGAGCAGAACACGATCGGGCAGCCCAAACTTGTAAGCGCGACGGGCACGGTGACCGCGGACGGGCCGCGCGGGTGGACGGTGGCGCCCACGGGTTCGTCTGCGGGAGAGAACGCCGCGGCACAACCGGCAGGCGCGACACAAGCAGACGCGCCGAAGACGCACACGGATTCTTCCGAGGCCAAAAATGCCGAAATCTCTGCGAACGCTTCTGCGACAAATGCTGGAGCTACGCAGGCCGAGGTGACCACGGGACGCGTCGATACAGAGCGGGAAGGCGCAGGGGAGTCAGCCAAAGCTGACCACAGCAAGGGGAGCGATGGCGGCAGCCGCCCAGCCTGATCTAAGTGCAACTCCACCGCCGGATAATGACCCGGGCGGGCGCATGTCGTTTTTCGAGCACCTTGTGGAGTTGCGCAAGCGGCTAATCCACGCGGCAGTCGCAATTGTAATTGGCACCGGAGTCGGGCTCTTCCTCTCGAAGCACTTCATCACCTTCATCGTGCAGCCGATGCACATGGCGCTGCGTTCGGCGCATCTGGAAGACAACCTCTATTACACAAGTCCGGCGGGTTACGTGAGCCTGGTGATTTCGCTGGGACTTTATCTGGGGATCGCACTGGCGATGCCGTTTGTGCTGTACCAGATTTGGCTGTTTGTGGCGCCGGGACTTTTCAAACACGAGCGTCGAGCGGTGGCGGGATTCATTATTTCTTCGATGTTTCTGTTTATTTGCGGGCTGGCGTTTGGCTATTTCGTGATGTTGCCGACCACGCTGAAATTTCTGATCGGCTTTGCGAATGAAGGGCCCATCAAGCCGCTCATCAGCATCAACGAATATTTTGATTTGACGCTGGTGATACTGCTGGGGCTGGGTATCGTATTCGAACTGCCGGTTTTGATTTTCATTCTTTCGCTGTTCGGCATCGTGACGCCGAAATTTCTGCTGAAGAATTTCAGGTACGCGATGCTGATCATCACGGTGGTGGCGGCGGTTGTGACGCCGACTCCGGACGCAACCACTATGCTGGTTTTCATGGCCCCAATGATTCTGCTGTATTTTATCGGCGTGCTGGTTTCTTACGTGGTGTTGAGAAAAAAGCAGGCGGATGTGACGAAGGGGGAGGCGCAATAGATGTTGAATTCGTGGAACAAATGGGCGCTGGCGGCGGGGCTGTTGACGGCCGCGCTGGGCGTCGCCGCGTGTGGGCATGGCGGAGCTGGCTCGGAGTCTGCGGCATCTGCGTCGCAGCAGGGGAGCGGGACAGCTTTAAACACCCCTGCGGACACGGCGCCGCCCGCTTCGCAGACCGGGGGATTTGAGGGCGCGAAGGCGTACGAGCAGGTGGCGAAGATTGTGAGTTTTGGCCCGCGCCCGCCGGCGTCAGAAGGGATTCATCAAGTTCAGGACTACATTCGCGCGCAGCTGAAAAGCTATGGATGCACGGTGGGCGAAGACGATTTTCACGCGTCCACGCCGGTGGGCGAAGTGGCGATGAAAAACATTATTGCGAAAGCGCCGGGAACGGGGCAGGGAATTATTTTGCTGCTGACGCACTACGATTCGCTGAGCAGCGTGCAGAATTTTGTGGGGGCGGAGGATAGCGCGTCGTCGGACGGAGTGATGCTGGAACTGGCACGCCTGCTGTGCCGAAAAAAAGAGCCCAATTCAGTGTGGATCGCGTTTTTGGATGGCGAGGAAGCGTTTGTGGATTGGGACAAAGACGAAGATCACACGTATGGGAGCCGCGAGCTGGCGGCGAGGATGGCGGTTTCGGGCGATTTGAAACGCGTAAAAGCGGTGATATTGGCGGACATGATTGGCCAATATGGGCTGGCCATTCCGCGCGAAGGGAACTCCACGAAATGGCTTACCGATTTGGTGTGGAAGACGGCGGGGCATCTGGGTTACGGAGATGTTTTTGTGTCGCGCAGCGAAACGATATCGGACGATCACCAGCCGTTTCTATCGCGCGACGTTCCCGCGGTTGACATCATCGATTGGGATGGATTTCAGAACCCTAAGTATTGGCACACGCCGCAGGACACGCTGGATAAGGTTAGTCCGCGGAGCGTTGCGATTGTGGGGCACGTGATTTTGGAGACGGTTAACGAGCTGCAGAAGAAGTTCCACTAATCACTGCGGCTATTTCTCGAAACAGCTATTCACTTCGCAATACTTCCACGGGATCGAGGGACGCTGCGCGTCGCGCGGGTACGTAACTGGCTAAGAGCGCGGACGCGCCGAGAACGACGGCTACGGCGGCCAGCGTTGAAACATCCCAGGAACGCACTCCGAATAACAGGCCGCGGATCAGAGTTGCCGCAGCGATGGCGCAAGCCAAGCCTATGACCATGCCGCCGGCAGCTAACAATCCTGCTTCTTTCATCACGAGTTGATACACGGCGCGGGGTTGCGCACCTAGGGCCAGACGAATTCCGAGTTCGCGTGTTCGCTGGCTTACAGAATAGGCGACAACGCCGTAGAGTCCAATCGCGCTTAGAAGAAGCGCCATTGCGGCGAAACCGCCCACCAGCCACGCTGAAGAATGATGGAGGTAAGCCGTCTGCGAGGTATTGATTTTTTCCGTCATGGTGATTTCGTTGTGCACGGCGATATTGCGGTCGATACGATGAATGGCGGCAACCATGGCGGGTAGCACTGACGCTTCGGACTGCGATGTACGGGCGACCACGGTGAAGGAGTCGGATGGGTTTTGGTTTAAAGGAAAGTACAGAACGGGAGGCGTCGCAATATCCAGCGGCCCTTCCCTCACGTCTTCAACTACGCCGACGATTTCGATAGGCTTAGTGGCGACCGGGACGAAGGAAAGTTGTTTGCCGATGGCGTCTTCGTCGCTGGAAAAATATTTTCGTACTAAGGTCTGGTTAGCGATCGCTACGTTGGGCTTGGATGCGTCTTCGTTTTCGTTGAAATAGCGTCCGCGCACCAGCTTCGCATGTAGCGTTGTGAAATAAGTAGAGCTGACCTCTCGCTGCGGAGTGTCATTATGCTCGCCGTGCCACGGGCGGCCGACAATGCGGAACCATGTGGTGTTGCCATTGCCGTCCATGGGGATACCGAGATAAGAAACGCCAACGGATTGGACGCCGGGAAGTTTTTCAATCTCACTAATGACGCGGCGTTCGAGCGCAATGGAGGGTTCGTCTTTACCATAGATGGCGTCGGGGGCGTCGATTTCCAGCGTGGCGAGATGATCAGGCTGGAAGCCGAGGTTTACGTGGAGCAAACGGTAGAGACTTTTTCCCAGCAACCCGGCGCCTACGAGCAGCACCATGGCGATGGCAATCTCCATCACTACAAGGTTCGAAGCGAGGCGGCGCCACGAATTTCCTGAAGAGCCGCGAGTGGCTTCTGCGAGACCTCCTCGCAGGGATGACAAAGATAGACGCCAGGTGGGAACTATTGAAAATAGCGCCATGCAAAGTATGGCAATGGTGAATGCGAAGGCGCCCACACGAAGATTGAAGCCGAGACCTTGCAGGTAAGACATGTTCGCCATCATGTCGATGGGGATAAGGCGGGTGAGGAGTCGCATGAGCCAGCCCGCCAAAAGGATTCCGAGCGCGCTGCCAATTCCAACGAGCACAAAACCTTCGGTAGCAAACTGCCGAACTAATCTGGCGGATGAAGCGCCCAGCGCACCACGAACTGCAATCTCGCGTCTGCGGCCTTCGGAACGCACGAGCAGCAGGCTGGTGACGTTAACGCAAGCGATCAGCAGCAACAATCCGGCTCCGCCAAGGAGAACCAGCAATATGGGACGGATGTCTCCAACGATGAGGTCGGTGAGAGGAGCGACCGCTGCGCCCTGTCCGCGATTCGAATCGGGATACTGTATTTCGAGTTGGGCGGCGATGGATTTCGTGTCGGCCAATGCGGTTTGGATCGAGATGCCGTCTCTCAGGCGTGCTATGGCCATCAGGCCGTGGCAGCTTCGCCGGACTTCGCAAGAATTCGGTGCCCGGAGAGCGGCCCAAAACTCTGCGGACCTGGCTGGAGCGAACTGAAATTCGCGCGGAAGCACGCCGATGATAGTGTACGGAGCGCCATCTAGTATTACCGTTTGTCCTAGGACGTCTTCTTTTCCACCGTAGCGCTGCTGCCACGCGGCATAGCTGAGCAAGACCGTGGGTTGAGCGGAGGCTAGATCTTCACCCGGATAGAAATCGCGTCCAAGCAAGGGAGCGATGCCGAGCGTGCGGAGAAAACCGTCGCTCACGCGAAGGCCGCGCGCGGCCTGTGCGCCTTCCGGAGTGCTCAGAAGAAAGCCGTCGCGCTGATACACGTCCAGCGAAGTGAAAACGGTGTTGAGACGTTTCCAGTCGAGATAATCTGGATATGAAAGCGGGCACTGCGGACATTCCGGGATACTTTCGAACACGCCAGCCAAGCGCGATGGATCGCGATAGGGCAACGGCTTGATCAGCGCAGCGTCCACAAAAGCGAAGATAGCCACGCTGGCGCACATGCCCAGCGCGAGCATGCCGATGGCGGTGAAAGTGAATCCGGGATTTTTACGGAGTTGGCGGATGGCGAAACGGAAGTCTTGCAGAACGGTTTCGAAACGGAGGGATACGATCTCGTGAGCTTGCTCTTTCAATTGCGTTGCATTGCCGAATTGGCGTTTTGCGGCATAGTGCGCGGAGTCGGGCGCGGCTCCATCGGATAGGAGAGCTTTTTCTTGTTGTTCGCGATGGAAGGCCATTTCTTCTTCGATCTCGCTGCTGAACTTTTCGCGGTGAAACAGGATTGCGAGTTTGCGGAAGAAAAGGAGAATCGAGTCCAAGGTGGCTCCTTATGCGTCCTGGAGCACACGGCCGATGGCCGCGATCATTTGTTCGAATTGCGAGAGTTCGGCGCCGAGCTGTTTGCGGCCGGCGGGAGTTAAAGTGTAAAAGCGCGCGCGACGGTTGGTTTCGGTCTTCTTCCATTCGGCTTTGACCCAGCCTCGAAGCAACAGGCGTTGGAGCGCGGGGTAGAGCGAACCTTCTTCGACGGTCAGCACATCGTCGGAGAGGTGCTTGATGGCGAGGGCGATTCCGTAGCCATGCTGAGGGGCGCGTTTGAGCGTTCTGAGGATTAGCATGTCCAGCGTTCCGGGAAGCAGATCGGGTTTCTTGGGCATAGACGATCTATTGTAGTCTATCTATGGATAGATGGTCAATGGCTGCGACTGCGACTGGAACGGCCCACATGTGCTACATTTTTATTTCCGATGGCAAGCATCCGTATTAAGTCTTCTCGTGGCGTTTATCCGGTGCAGTGTTCGCGGGGCGAACTTGCGCGCGCTGGTTCCGTGCTGGCGCGGGTGGTGGATGGGAGCGGGACGTTTGTGATCTCGTCGCCGAACGTGTGGAACTATTGGGGGCGGAAAGTTTCGAAAAGCGTTGGCGGGCTTCACTCCCAAAATACTTTTTTGATTGACGACAGCGAAAGCGCGAAGAATCTTCAGACGGTTGAGCTGCTGTGTCGTGCATTGAGCCATGCCGGAGCAGATCGGCGCGCGGTGATTGTGGCGGTGGGCGGCGGCGTGGTGGGAGACGTGGCGGGGTTCACCGCGGCTAGCTATTTGCGCGGAGTCCGGTTGCTGCAAATTCCTACCACGCTTGTGGCGCAGGTGGATAGCTCGGTGGGCGGCAAGACTGGGGTAAATCTGCCCGAGGGGAAAAATTTAGTGGGCGCGTTCTATCCTCCGGATGCGGTTGTCGCGGATATGGATACGCTGGGGACGTTGCCGCACCGGGAATATCGGTCGGGCTTGTATGAGGTGATTAAATACGGAGCGATCGCGGATGCCGGGCTGTTTCATTACCTGGAGCGCAATATGTTGGCGCTGCTGCGGCGGGATGCGGCTGCGCTGGAGCATGTGATTGGTCGGTGCATAGGAATTAAGGCACACATTGTGGAACGAGATGAACGCGAGAGCGGGCTGCGGGAGATACTAAATTTTGGGCATACGTTTGGCCACGCTCTGGAAGCGATTACCGAATACCGCCGATTTCTCCATGGAGAAGCGATTGGGTGGGGGATGTATGCGGCCACCTTGCTGGGGGCGGCAACTCGGCGCATAGGGGAAGCGGAAGTAGCGCGAATCATGCGGTTGGTAGCGCGGGTGGGGCCGCTGCCATCGATGAGAAAGATTGAGACAGCGGCGTTGCGAAGGATTTTAGCGGGGGACAAGAAATCACGCGAAGGCGAGGTTCGTTGGGTGCTTCCGCGGCGAATTGGAAAAGTGCAAAGAGGCGTAGTACTTCCTTGGAAGTTGGTTGCGCGTACAATTTCGGTACTGCCGGAACTTGCGATCAAGGCGAGCGATTGAAGACAGCATGCCGATTATGACGCCAATATTACCGACGCAAGCGCCGGGGTCGCGGCCGAAAGGAGCGCGCGATGAGCGCGAAGCCGCGGCGCGCGTGCGGGAAATGTTCACGAAAATTGCTCCACGCTACGATTTTCTGAACCATATGCTTTCTTTGTCGATCGATCGCGTGTGGCGTCACCGCACGGCTGTGAAATTCGGGAAAATTATTCGGCGCACAGACGCGCGCATTCTGGATTTGTGCTGTGGAACCGGGGATTTAACGTTCGCCATGGAGCGCGTGCGGATGAAGGCGTTGCGCGATTCTGGCGCGCACCGCGTACCGATGGTGGGTTGTGATTTTGCGCGACCTATGCTGGAACGGGCGCGCAAAAAAGGCCAGGTGCACCATCGGGCAGCGGAGTTTGTGGCGTCGGACGCTCTGAAACTGCCATTTCCGGATGCTTCTTTCGATCTGGTCACCACCGCGTTTGGCTTCCGCAATTTGGCAAACTATGAGAGTGGGCTAACCGAAATCGCGCGCGTTTTGAAAGACGGCGGGGAACTGGGCATCCTGGAATTTTCAGAACCTCGCGGCGGAGCCGTAGCGGCGCTTTTCCGATTTTATTTCCGGTACATACTGCCGAACGTGGGCGGAGCGATTTCGGGAAGCAAGGAGGCCTACCGATATTTACCAGGATCGGTGGCGAGATTTCCGAACCGCAAAGAGCTGGCGAAAATGATCCGGGAAGTGGGATTCGTGGATGTGCGGATATATTCCTGGAATTTCGGCAGCGTTGTTTTGCACACGGCTCGCGTGCCGGTAATTAGCGCAGGGGCGAGTAACGGATCTAGGAGCTAGTTTTCCAGGCCTAGCGTGCGGATTTTGTGAAGCAGAGTTTTGTAGGAAACTTCCAGTTTTTCCGCTGCCCGAGTTTTATTCCATTTGGATTCGCGCAAGGCGTTTTGGATCTTAAAGCGCTCGACGTGCGCGACGGCGCGTTGCGAGACTTCTTCCAGCGGACCTTCCCAGATAAAACGTTCGTCTAACATTCCTTCAGGTAGCTGCTCGGCTGTAGGCTTCGCAACCGGCAATTGCAGGGCGCCGGCGTCGATTTCGGGACTGCTGGCCAGGATGGCAGCGCGCTCGATAGCGTTTTGCAATTCGCGAACGTTCCCGGGCCAGGCGTAGGTGGCCAAACGGGCACGGGCTTCTTCGGCTAATTTCAAGGCCGGCTTGCGAAACTCGCGGCGAAATCTCTCCAGGAAATGCTCGGCCAGCAGAAAGACGTCATCGCCGCGTTCGCGCAAAGGCGGAATCGTGATAGGCACGGCCGAAATCCGGAAGTAGAGATCTTCGCGAAAAGTTTTCTCGGCCACGGCCGCGTGAAGGTTTTTATTGGTGGCGGTCAGGATCCGGACGTTGACTTCGATTTCCTGAGTTCCGCCGACACGCTCGAAGCGTTTTTCTTCCAGCACGCGCAAGAGCTTGCTTTGGATGGCGAGGGGAAGTTCGCCGATTTCGTCGAGGAAAAGCGTGCCGCGATGGGCTAGTTCGAGCTTGCCGATTTTTCGTGCGCCTGCGCCGGTGTAGGCGCCACGCTCGTGTCCAAATAATTCGTTTTCGACCAGACCTTCAGGAATGGCGGCGCAATTCAGCGCCACGAAGGGATGATTGGCGCGCGGGCTGAGGTGATGAATGGCGCGGGCGAAAAGTTCTTTGCCCGTTCCACTTTCGCCCAGCAGAAGAACGGTGGAATCGGTGGCGGCCACGCGCTGGGTCATCTGGCTAGCGTCCTTCATGGAGGGATGTTCGCCAACGATGCGCGGGAAGCCATAGTGCAGCGCATATTCTTCGCGGAGAAGCAAATTTTCTCGCAACAATTCCTGCTGTTGCGCGGCGCGTTCGAGAAGGAGCTTCAGATGATCCAGGTCCACGGGCTTCTGAATGAAATCGAAGGCGCCGTCTTTCATGGCGGTGACGGCTTCTTCGACCGAGCCGTAGGCGGTCATCAGAATCACCGGCAAGGTGGGTTCGACGCGGCGCGACTCGCGCAACACGTCCAAACCGGAATTCCCGGGAAGTTTCAAATCGGAAAGTATCAGAAGATAGCGGCGGCTGCGAATTTTATCGATTGCGGTATTTCCGTCAGGGGCTTCTTCCACCATGTAGCCGGTTCGTTCAAGAGCTTTGCGCAGCATGGCGCGGAGCTCGGGTTTATCTTCAACGAGAAGGACGGGCTCCATCGCGGAAACTTCTAGCGCGCCCAACCGGGGTCGCCGCCGGATTTGCGCAGATCGTCTTCGGCATCGGAGATGGCTTGCTTGTCGGCTTCAATTTGCGCTTTCTTGGCTTCAATGTCGGCAGTTTTCTTGTTGATGTCGGAGCGCGTTAATTCCTGCTGCATGGCTTTTACCGGGTTGTTGTAGTACTGGATGTCGAGCACACCGAGTTCGCGCTGCATCACGTCGAGTTCCTGCTGATCCTGTTCGACCTTATGGCGGAGCTGCGCAAATTTCTCGCGCCACATCTTTTCCTGGCTGTCGAGCGAAGCAGAACTCTCGGAGCCGCTTGCTTTATCGGCGGCGGGGGTAGCGGATGTTTCGCCAACCGATGAAACGCCACCTGTGGTAGGCAGATTGTCGTTGGTAAAAACTTTTGCGGGCTTGGTTTGATCTTTCTTTTCTTCGCGAGCACGGCGCGCCGCGGCTACTAACGGATCGGGCTTCACAGCTGGCGGCTGGGACGATTGCGCGGAAGGATTTGCCTGCGCGTCAGGCTTCTGCGCTGAACTTTGTTGGGAACTCGGCGGGGCGCTCGATGGAGAGCTGGGCTGCTGGTTTTGCTGCGATGGATCCTGCTGGCAGGCGAATCCACGGACAGGAACGAGTAACAATCCCGCCGCCGCTAAACCAACGAGAAAATACTTTCGCATGACGTTCGCCTCCGGGGAGGCATTTCTGCCTGGGTATCCCTGCTACGAGTTTAGATGCGGGCGACGCGGGAGGCAATCGGGGATGCTATAGGCTCCTGCCGCAAAGGTAACCATAGCAAAAACTCGGCTCCGCCGCCGGGGCGGTTG
The DNA here is from genome assembly GCA_963731535.1 of uncultured Acidobacteriota bacterium. Taxonomy (GTDB): domain Bacteria; phylum Acidobacteriota; class Terriglobia; order Acidiferrales; family UBA7541; genus Palsa-295. The sequence continues at coordinate 102,229 of CAVSWI010000019.1, forward strand.
CGCGCTTCGATGCTGCCGGCGTGCTGCAGGACTACTTTCTGGACTACGGCGAGACCCAGTCCGGTGCCTTCGGACTTCGTAGTGTAAAAAGGTAGAAAGATTTTCGGCAAATCCGCGGGAGGAATTCCCGGGCCGTTGTCGGCGACGCAAATGCGCTGCCATTTTCTTCCGCCGAGGTCTTCCAAGGTGCCGGAAATTGTGACCTGCGGAGGATTGGAGGATTCTTTTGCGGCTTGCGCTCCGTTGCGGATCAGATTTAGCAGGGCCTGGCGGATCAAAGCTTCGTCGCCAGGCAATTCTTGAAAGGTACCTTCCAATTGTACGTTACACTCGGGAATGGTTTCGTGAAGCTCTTCGGCTACTTTTTCTACCAGCGTTTGCATAGGCACGGTTTCGTAAATGATTTCGAGTGGTTTGGCGAAACGCAGGAATTCGGTGACTACATGGGTCAACGCGCGCGTCTGATCGAGGATGCGGTCCGCTGATTCTGAGATTTCACCGGGTTTAGCCTCGCCGCGAATCATTTGCGCGTAGCCGGAAATCGTAGCCAGCGAATTTTTGAATTCGTGGGCGATTCCAGCGGACATTTCGCCGAGCGCCGCCAGGTTTTCCTTCCAACGCATCTGTTTTTGCAGCGCGGTGAGTTCGGTCAAATCGCTCATCAGGCAGAGAGCGCCGCTGACTTTCATGTCGAGGGCCGGATTGCCGCGCGCGGGATTACGCACGGTGCGATAAATTGGGGAGATGGTGACCCCGAGGTGGCGGACTTCGCCGCTGGCGGTCATGTGTTCCACTTCGCCACGCTGAATGGTTTGCGCCTCACGCAAACAAGCGGTGAGCATTCTCGTCAAGTCAGAATCAACGCCAAGGATTTCCTGGTACGAACGATAGCGCAAAGTTCGAATGCCAAGCGCTTCTTCGGCCGCGGGATTCGTGGAACTGATGGAGCCGGTGGCGTTCACCAGAAGCAAGCCGGTGGGCATGTTGCGAGTTACTTCTTCGGTGAGGCGCTCGGATTCCTGCGCGCGTTCCTGGGCCAGCAAATTCAGGCGGGCCAGTTCTTTTTCCTGCGCTCGCAGCTTTTCGATCACACCTTGCATGGAAGCAGCCATGAACGCGGAGGCATTTTCGGTATCGGCTTTGGGGCTTGCAAAATCGCCTTTTGACGCGCCAGAGCCTTCGCGCAGGACTTTGCGAATCAGGACGAAGAACAAAACTGCGCTGACCATGAGAATAGCCAGGAGACCAATGGCGTAGCCCAGATTAAAAGCGGGCGGAGCCGGTATGCGTTTGGGAAGCAGCGCAAGGATCAGGAAACTGTTCATTGCTTATCGCACCATCAATAACGATTGGTACCAGTTTACGACTGGCGTGCCGAAGAAGACCACCAGTATCGCGGCCATTCCCAAAAATGTTCCAAAAGGCAACTCGTAGTCGGATTCCTTCCGTTTCGCGAGAATTACGGCGACTCCCAGGACGCTTCCGAGCAGAGAGCCCGCGAGGATTGTGAGCAGCGTGCGTTTCGCGCCCAGGAATGCGCCGGCCATCAGCATCATTTTCACATCGCCGAGGCCCATGCCTTCGCGTCCCCGCAGGCGGAAATAGGCTTCCGAGACGAGCCAGAGAAGTCCGCTGCCTACTGCGGCGCCGAGAATCGCGTCGGCAAAAGAAAGCACGGGAGCGGGAGGCGGGAAGTCGAAAAGATGGTTGGCGATCCAGAGCGCGGTGCCGTCGGCTGGCTTGCTGAAAAAACTGAGCAGGAGGCCGAGAGCGAAGCCGGTGTAGTTCACCACATCGGGGAGCAGGCGTTCACGCAAATCGGTGAAAACGAGGACCACCATGATCGCGGAAAATACGGCCCACTTTAATGTTTCGACGCTCCCTCCGAAGGCGATGTAGCACGCCAGGAAAAGGATGCCAGTGATTAATTCAACCAGAGGATACATCGGCGAAATCGGCGTCTTGCAGGAGCGGCATTTTCCACCCAGGAATAAATAGCTGAGAACCGGAATGTTGTCGTAAGGACGAATCGGCGCGCCACATTTCGGGCAGGCTGACGCGGGCATCACGATGGATTTGCCGCCGGGAATGCGCAGGATGCAGACGTTCAGGAAGCTACCAATGATCAGTCCGAAGAGAAAAACAAAGATGCCGATAAGGATTCCCGGAGTCACCCATCGAATCTGCCATATCGGAGCAAGGCTCTCAAGCTGAGCCATGCGCATCGTGTCTGACTGCTAACGAACGCTGAGCAATTTTGGAGGGTGAGGAGAGCAAAGCCGAATGAAGGGGCTGGTCGCTGAGGAAGAGGAGTGTTATAGTGCAAAGTACTTTGTCACATAAAGCACTTCAGGAGCCAATCGTGAAGCAACCCCAGGAGAGCAGTTCAAGCGAGTGGAAACGATGGTGTTTCTACTTCCTCGCGAATGCGGCGGCGGCTGGCCATCTCCCTTGGAGGGATTGTTATAGTCTCTCGCCTCGCGAGCGAAGTGCAATTCAAGATTCCATTCAACAGTTTCAGTTGGGCGAAGGATCGAATGGCGCCCGCCTTTTGAAACGAGGGCAAGCCTATTCTGACGCCACAATGGACCCGGACTTTGTTTTGGCTCTTACATTGTTTATCCGGGAGGAGCAGCGGCACAGCGCATGCTTGCTTCGTTTTATGCGAAGGCAGGGAATCCCGCCTGTGACAAAGCACTGGGTTGACAATATCTTTCGGCTCTTGCGGGGCCTAGCGGGACTCGAGCTTTCACTCAAGGTCCTGGTGACGGCGGAGTTGATCGCGGTACCTTACTATCGCGCGTTGGGTTTGGCCAGTAACTCGGAACTGTTGCAGGCCATCTGCAAAATGATCCTTCGCGACGAGGCTTGCCATCTCCGATTTCAAGCTTCGATGCTATCTAGACTCGGAGAAGGTCGGACGCGCGTAGTCGAGCGGTTTCTTTCCGTCGCGCATCGGCTCTTCTTATTGGGGACGTGCCATGTTGTGTGGGTGGGCCACCGAAAAGTGTTCGCTGATGCCGGATATTCGTTTCGTAAATTTGTGAGGGAGTCCGTTTCGGAGCTGGCCGCTCTCGATATGGCCGGTTCTCGGGACTGCCGCCTCAGCCCGAGCGTTGGGCCCTGCGTTCCTGAACCCTCCAGAGCGGCCGAGATTCGTGACATTGTGCCGGACGATGAGCCTAGCGTTCCAGGGACAAGCGGGGCGATTTGAATTGGCTTGGGGAGCTACGCTATATTCGATGGTTTGTATCCTATGAATTTACTTGAACAGGGAATACGGCGGTACGAACACATGCGCTGGGCGCAGGAACCCAACCGGCGCACGCTTCCGTTTGCCTGGGGACTGGAACATATTGGCGGCGACGCGAACGAGGCGGACCCCCGCGGATTTCTGGAGCGTTTCGTTGAGCACACGCTCGCGCATAGCGATGAGTGGTACGCGGTGACGCCGGCGGATGACTATTTGCTGGCCGACGATGTGCTGACGTTTACGAGCGCGATCGAATCTCCGTGGCCGGGCAACAACCGCGTGCATGCGCAGCTATTTCGAGCGCGCCATACGGGACCCGCAGTGGTGGTGCTGGCGCAATGGAATGCGCGTTGGGAAGAGCAGCAGAACGTTTGCAGATGGCTCAACCGGCTGGGAATTACAGCGGTGAAGATGAGTTTGCCGTATCACGACCGGCGCGCGGTTCCGGGGCATCCGCGCGGAGACCATTTGGTGGGGCCGAACGTTGGGCTCACGCTGCAAGCGAACCGGCAGGCGGTGATGGATGTTCGGCGCACTTTGCGTTGGCTGGAAAGCCAGGGCTACGACCGGTTGGGCGTATTGGGAACGAGCATCGGGTCGTCGATTGCGTTTGTGACCATGTGTCACGAGGCTTTGCTGCGCGCCGGAGCGTTTATGCATGTGGCAACGTATTGCGGCGAAGTGGTGGCCAGCGGGTTGACCACCATGAATGTGTGGGAATCACTTAGCACGAAAATTTCGCATGACGATATACGGAGATATTGGTCGCCGATTAGTCCGTTTCCGTATATTGCGCGGTTGAGCGGATCGAGGCGGAAAATTCTGGCGATTACCGGGCGGTACGATCCGACTTTTTGGCCGGAGTTTACGGAATCTTTTTTTCAGGCGGCGAAGCGGGAAAATCTGCAGGTGGAAAATCTGTCGCTGCCTTGCGGGCATTATTCGTTGGGTATGGCGCCGTTTAGTTGGGCGGCGGGGTATAGATTCGGGACTTTTTTGTTTGAGGCGTTGGCGTAAGTCCGCGAAACGCAGCAAAACGCATAGCAGGCTAGCGCAGGATGGCGGAGAATTTTCCTTCGCTGATTAAGCGGGCTACGGACTCGATGTCGGCGGACAGGGAGCGGTCTGCTTCTACGAAGGCCGAAGCTGATCTGACAGCATCGTAAGCTTTCTGTGCTTCGGGGCCGGTGCGCAGCGGGGCGAGCAAATCCAGACCCTGGCAGGCGCTGAGCAACTCAATCGACAGAATATTTCGCAGGTTGGCTAGCATGGGTTGAATTCTGCGGGAGCCCGACATGCCCATTGAAACGTAATCTTCCTGATTTGCCGAGGTGGGGATGGAATCCACGGAGTGAGGGGTGGACTGCGTTTTCATTTCGCTGGCGAGGGCGGCTGCGGCGACCTGCAAGATCATGAAGCCGGAATTCAGGCCGGCGTCGCGGACCAGGAATGCGGGGAGCTGACTGGATTGCGGACTGGTCAACTGTTCAATGCGGCGCTCGGAAATTCCTGCGAAAGTTGCCAGCGCGACGGCGAGTTGGTCGGCGGCCATCGCCAGCGGCTGTCCGTGAAAATTTCCTCCACTGATAATTTCACCTTCACCTGATTTTCCGCTGGCTGCCGCAAAAACTAACGGATTGTCTGTGGCGCTATTTAATTCAACGGAGATTGTGGCGCGCACTTGCGCCAGGGCGTCGCGTGCGGCGCCGTGAACTTGCGGCGCGCAGCGCAGGCTGTAAGGATCCTGAACGCGCGGATCTTTTTCGGGTGGGCGATGCGATTCGCGAATCGCGCTGCCTTGATTCAAGCGGCGCAGATTGCGTGCTGATAGGGCATGGCCGGCGTAGGGGCGGACGCGCGCGATGCGCTCATCAAACGCAGCGGGGCTGCCGCGTAATGCGTCCAGAGAGAGAGCGGCGGCAACGTCGGCGGTGTCGGCTGCAATTTCTGCGTCGCGCAAACCGAGGGCGAGAAGGGCGAGCATCGCTTGCGTTCCATTCAAGAGGGCTAGGCCTTCTTTTGCTTCCAGAACGAGCGGCGCGATTCCGGCCGTGTGCATGGCTTCGGCACCCGGAATTTTGCGTTCTTGCAAAGTGGCTTGGCCTTCGCCAATCGCAACTTGTGCGAGATGCGCTAGAGGCGCGAGATCACCCGACGCGCCAACGGAACCTTGGCAGGGAATTACCGGGTGGACGCGTTTGTTCAGCATGGCGCAAAGCGTTTCCGCGACGATGGGCCTGACGCCGGAAAAACCTTTGGAGATGGCGTTCGCGCGGAGGGCAAGCATCGCGCGGACTTCGGGTTCGCTGAGCGGCGTGCCCACTCCGCAAGCGTGGCTGCGGACCAGATTTGTTTGCAGAGTGCGAATCTGTTCGCGCGAAATTCGGACCGAAGCCATTTTGCCGAAGCCGGTGTTGACTCCGTACACGCCTGCGTTTGATTCGATCAGGCGTTCCACGACGGCGCGCGAAGCATTCATGCGCTCGCGGGCGGGTTGAGATAGCTCGACCTCGGCGCCTCCGAGAGCGATGCTGTAAAGCTGATCCAGCGTTAGATTCTCGCCGTCAATTTGAATTCGATTCATATTCTAGTTTGTCGTCTTTCGAGATTTGTCCGCCCGGGACTTTGCCGCGTTTTCCTAGCCTGTTTTGCTGTCTTTGCTGGCGATAAAATATTTGCGATATTTTTCGGGCAGCGACTTGGGTTTTCCGGCTCGGTCGCAAAATACGTGCAGCGTGTCTCCGGTTGCAATTAGCTCACCAGAGGCCTGATTCAGGATTTCATAATCGAAGCGAACGGTTCTCCTCTGCGATTCGGCCACTTTAGTTCGGATCACCAGTAAATCGTCGAATCGGGCAGGGCGTTTGTAGCGGCAGTGCGCGTCGGCGACAACGATGAAACTGTCGTCTTCGGTCTCCATGCGCTTGTACTCAAAGCCAAGCTGACGGCAAAGTTCCACGCGGCCAACCTCAAACCAGGTGAAATAATTTCCATGATAAACGACGCCCATTTGGTCGGTTTCAGCGTAACGGACGCGCACTGTCGTTTCAGCATAGTGAGACATCGGCGGAAAATTGTAACAGAGTGGCGCAGCGAGCGTGAGCACGGCGTGGCGTTTTTGTGGCGTGGAAGAAAGGCGGACGTTTACTTGACGGCGCAACGCTCGGACGTTAGGCTTCCGAGAACTTCGGTGCGCACGGTAAGCGGAAATTGCAAACGATGGCTGACGAAAAAGAGGTAGTAGAGCCGATACCGTCGCTTCTGGCAGACGGAATAAAACGGCAGGTTTTGGCGGTGCAGGATTACGCCAGACTCTCGTTGGAATCGCTGTCGAACGTCGTCACTCCTCCCTTTTACTGGAATGACACGCTGGAACAGATGGATATCATCGGGGTCGGCTCGCTGCCGATTATCGTACTGACTGGATTTTTCATTGGCGGCGTGCTGGTGTTGCAAACCGCGGCGCAATTTGAGCGCTTCGGTGAAACAGCGTTGACTGGTGACGCGGTGGCGCTGGCGTTGGTGCGTGAATTGGGCCCGGCGATTACGGCGTTACTGGTGGCGGGGCGCAACGCTTCGGGCATCGCTTCGGAAATCGGATCCATGGTAGTGACGGAGCAAGTGGACGCGATGCGCGCATTGGGCACAGACCCGGTAAGGAAGCTGATGACGCCTCGCGTTCTAGCTACGGTGCTGATGCTTCCTTTGCTCACCGCGGTATCGGATTTCATGGGGCTGATCGGCGGATTTCTGGTGGCATATTTCACCTTGCGGCTCGGCGCGGTGCAATTCTGGACGCGTGCCATTCACGCGCTCGATTTCGGCGACCTGGTACAAGGTTTCGCAAAGCCCTTCATTTTTGCATTCATTATTTCGACCATTGCGTGCTTCATGGGGCTCCGAGTAAAAGGCGGAACGCAGGGTGTGGGACGCGCGACGACCTCGGCGGTGGTGGTTTCCTCGGTTATTCTGCTGGTAACAGATACTTTCATCACACGTCTTCTGTTGTGGGCTTTCTCGAAATAGTTTGAGAACCCACTTCTACGAAAAGCCCTTCGAAGCGAACGCTACAAAACCGGTATTTGCATCTATAATCGCGAGATGACGCGCGCGATTCCGTTGGACGGCAGCGACCAATTCAGCGCACCCGTTCCGGGCGAGCCGGTCATTACATTCAAAGACGTCCGCATCGGTTTTGAAGACCGCGAAGTGCTGCAGGGAGTTTCCTTCGAGACCGTTTACGGGGAGACAAAAGTCCTGCTGGGTGAAGGGGGGTCCGGAAAAACTCTGATCATGAAAATGGCGGCGGGGCTGCTGCGTCCGGATTCCGGCACGGTGACGGTTATGGGGCACAACATTGGTGAAATGGGAGAGAAGGAATTACTGCAATTCCGGCGGTACATTGGCTTCGTGTTTCAAGAAGGCGCGCTGTTTGATTCGATGACGGTGGCCGAAAATGTTGCGTTTCGACTGGACGAAGAAGGGGTGGATGAAACCGAAGCTGACAAACGCGTGCGAGAGGCTTTGCGATTCGTCGAGATGGAGTCAGCCCTGGAAAGGTATCCGGGAGAGCTTTCCGGCGGCATGAGACGCCGCGTTTCCATTGCGCGCGCTTTGGTGGATCGACCTCCGATTGTTTTCTACGATTCGCCTACCGCGGGACTGGATCCGGTTACGTGCCAGACGATCATGTCGCTGATCCTGCGCGGCCGCGATTTGCAAGGAGCGACGTCGCTGCTGGCTACGCAACGCGTTCAGGACGCCTTTGGCTTGGCAAACTTTCACTTCGATAAGAACACCGGACATATCGTGCGAGATAAGTCGGACGATCCTCGCGCAGCTCAGACTTCGGATACGGCAAATCGTCCGCTCTCTGAGAGAAAAACATGGCAACCGGAGCTTGTAGGAAGCGCAAAAGATGCGAAAGATGTGGCAGGATCACCGGCGCACGATGGCGAGATTTCGGCCACAAATGTTTTGGTGCTGCGCGACGGAAAAATTTATTTTGAAGGCGCAGCGGGCGCGTTGCTGCATACGTCCGATGCGTACTTGAACGAATTTCTTGCTTCAGCGAAATAGTATTTTTATGCGGATCTCTGAGGAGGTAAGGCGATGGCGCAACGCAAGCAATTGACGTGGGCTGAACTTCGGGTGGGACTGTTCGTCCTGGCCGGGCTGTTCATCATGGCGGTGGCGATTTTCTACGTTACCGGCGCCGGAATTCTGGGGCCGAAATACCGGGTCATCACCTACCTCCCCGAAGTGGAGAGCTTGACCACCGGTGCGCCCGTGCGGCTGGACGGCTTGGAAGTCGGCAACGTGCAGACCATGCGCTTGACGCCAAACCCATCGGACCGGATGCACAACATCGAGCTCGTGCTGCGCATCGACAAAAAATTTGAGGATTCCATTCGTACCGATTCGTATGCAAGCCTGGCCACGGAAGGATTATTGGGCAACCGCTATGTGACCATATCGCGCGGGCTGACTGGATCAGTGATTCCGAATAACGGGACCATTCCGGGCAAAGAAGAAGCAGAGATGAAGGCGCTGGTAGAGAAGGGCTCGGCGTTAATGGAAAACCTCGGAACTCTCTCGCAGGATTTGCGCGGAATCGTGGATAAGGTGCAGAACGGGCAAGGCTCCATTGGATTGTTCATGAACGATCCGGCTTTTTATAACCATTTGAATTCCACGGCGGCTCGGCTGGATGCCGTGGCCGGCTCGATTCAAAAAGGCGAAGGAACTCTGGGCAAGCTGACTGCTTCCGACGAGCTGTACAACAAAGTGGACGATGTGGTGAGCGCGGTACAGCAGCAGAAAGGCGCGATTGGCAAGCTGGTTTACGATCCGGCAATGTACGACAGCGCGAAGAGTTTTATGGATAAAGGAAACGGAGTGCTGGACGACGTGCGCGCGGGCAAAGGAACGATCGGGAAAGCGTTGTACGACCAAACACTTTACAATAATTTGCGCGACGCTTCCGCGAACGTACGCGACGCTACCGCGAAGTTGAATGCCAATGAAGGCACCGCGGGGAAACTGTTTAACGATCCGAAACTTTACGACAACATGACGGCGCTCACCAGCGACCTGCGTTTGATGGTCAATGATTTTCGGCAAAATCCGAAGAAATTCCTGCACGTGAAGCTGGCGGTGTTCTAAAGCGCGTCTCGAAGTTGAGCAAAACGCTGGCTCGAGTAGAATTTTGCGCTGAAAGTGTGTGGGGAAAAGCGTAATGGAAAGCTAGAAGCGAATCCTTGATGAATCTCGCCAAAAATTTCTGCTCGCCGTGACAACTTTCGAATTCACAATATTGATTGCTAGCGGGTCGCTGGTGGCCGGGCTGCTGGGCGCATTGACGGGGTTGGGTGGCGGAGTGGTGATTGTGCCGCTGCTGACGCTGGCGTTTGGTGTGGATATTCGCTATGCCATTGGGGCGTCGCTGGTTTCCGTGATTGCGACTTCTTCCGGGGCGGCCGCTGCGTATTTGAAAGAAGGCTACTCGAACATTCGTGTCGGAATGTTTTTGGAAGTGGCCACCACGATTGGCGCGGTGACCGGCGCGTATCTGGCCGTGAAGACTCCGACCAAGGCTATCGCCATCATTTTTGGAATCGTGCTCTTATATTCCGCTTATTCCGCAAATAAACCTCCCAAGGATTCCAATACGGACGACCAGCCCGATCGTTGGGCGACCTTGTTGAAATTGGATGGGGAATATCCGACACCCAGAGGCGAAGAGTCGTACCACGTTCGTCACCTCCCGGCGGGGTTTGGGCTGATGTACATCGCGGGCGTGCTTTCAGGATTGCTCGGAATTGGTTCAGGCGCCGTAAAGGTGTTAGCGATGGACCAGGCGATGCGCATTCCGTTCAAGGTGTCCACCACCACCAGTAATTTTATGATTGGAGTGACGGCAGCTGCGAGCGCGGGAATTTATTTGCATCGTGGCTACATCGATCCGGGGATTGCGATGCCGGTGATGCTCGGTGTTTTGGCCGGGGCGCTGATCGGCGCGCGTATTCTGCCGGGCGCGAAAGTTCGGACATTAAGATTGGTTTTCAGCATTGTGATTGCAGCGCTCGCGGTGGAAATGATTTTTAAAGGCGTAAAAGGAACATTTTAATTTTATGACGTCAGGCACCACCTGGGGCGACAAAGAATTTGAAGTAATCACCGGGAAATTATTGCGCTTCGGTGTGATTCTTGCGGCCGCTTGGGTGCTGGCAGGCGGAATTCACTATGCGATTCAATACCGAGGCGCGAAGCCGGATTACAGAGCGTTTCACGGTGAGCCGGCCGATCTGCGATATACGCATGAAATCGTTCAGGAAGCTTTGCAGTTGAATGCGCGAGCGGTGATCCAGTTTGGCCTGCTGCTATTGATCGCGACGCCCATCGCACGCGTGGCTTTTTCGGTGATCGGTTTCGCGTTAGAAAAGGATTGGATGTACGTCGGGATTACCTTGGTCGTGCTTACGTTGCTGATTTGTACGTTTATCAGCAGTTGACGCGGCCTTTTCCTAAATAGCCGGTCGAGGCCGCGTCATTTTGGTAAACGGCGCGGCCTCTGCCGGGATGTTGGTTTCTGTCTGATGATGCACTCCTTGCCGAAGCCATTTGGCAGCGACGGCGTGGAAACCTGCTGCCTAATTATCGAGGGGCGGGAAACTCACCACTCCCTCGCTCGCGATTTCCACACCGCTGCGTTTGCGCTTCGGCTTGTAGTCAGTGCATGTACGAACCGGGAAGGGCACCTCTCGCGGCGGAAATGCATAGCCGCAAGCGATCAGAACTTCAAACGGTCCGTAACTCCGCACCATGTGCGCGTAAACGCACGCAGTACAGAGACTGTTGCGCGGTGGCGCTGCAGCGATTGCCTGAGACACGACATGTGCCTCGGGCCGCTCCGCACGACGCAGCCGCGGAAGATTCAGTGTGATCAGTTTTGGTCCTCCTTTCCCACTAAGCCAAGACTTCAGCAATACCAGCGTGAGACGGACGAACAGAAACACAAGCACGGGAGCAATGCCGAAAAGAAACCGCAACATAGAGGCGGCATAGGCGAACAAATCCGCCGCCGTTGCCTTGGTCCAGAATTCAAAAGCTGGGATTCAGGAAGTTACGCGCAGGTTGGGATGAAACCGGACCCCAGACTGCGGCGTAGTTCCGCGTCCTCAGCTAACTGCATCGAATTGGGGTCGTGCTTCAACATTTCGGATTCTCTCCCGATGATTACATTTTCCAGGAAGAAGGTGTTTGGGACAACCGGAAACGTTTGAATGGGGAATATTCGCTGGCGAACGGCTTCATGCGTTGGTGAAAGGGGATTCAGAAACGGCGGGCGGCGCCATTCCTAGCTTCGCGCTTGCGATTTGCGCAGGAAACTGAATAGGGAATCGCGCAGCAGGTAAATGGAAGCGGCGGTGGTGCCCAGGGTGAGGATGGCGCCGTCGAGAAAGACTCCTGCGGGAGTTTGGTGGAAGACGGTGGAGAAAAAATAATAGGCCCCGGCAGCGAGGAAAACTCCAACGAAAGAAAGCAAGTTCGCTGCTGCGATTACGCCGCCCTTTTGTTCAGGGCGCGGACGATGCTGGATCAAGGCGTTTAGTGGGACGGCGAAGAAGCCGCCGAAAAATCCGAGCAGGCTTAGGTCTGGAATGCGCAGACGCACTGCGGACACCATGAGGTCGCCGAATTTTACCGCTATCGTGCTGCCTTGATAGAAAGCCGCGGTGTTGAGCCAGTGTGCAAGCAGGGCGGCAGGTTGGCTGAAGTACAGCAAGGCTCCGAAAATCGTCATGCCCAGCGCGCCGATGGGAATTAAGCCCATTTCAATTTTGCCGCGCGAGAGATAGCCGGCGGCTAGGCTGCCAAGTCCTATACCGATGCCGACGGCGGCTTGCAGGTAACTGGTGCGGGTGTCGTCAATGTGCAGAACATCGTGGCCGTACACCACGATGGTGAATTGCAGCAGCGCGGCGAGAAACCACAAATAAGTGTTGCCGATTACGGACCAGAAAAGCACGGCGTCGGCGTAGATTATTTTCAGTTGTGCAAAAAGTTCGCCGACGGGGTCCCAGCGAAATTTTCTGTGCAGGTCTGCGGCGGGCAGGCGGGAGATTCCGAAACTGGTGAGCAAGCCAAAGCAGGTGAAGGCGAAGAGCAGCCATCCGGCAATGGCCTCGTGGCCTGTGTAGCGTTCGGCCATGATGCCTGCGGCCATGGTGGCGGAAATACTAGCTACGAAAGTTCCGAGTTCGATGACGCCGTTTCCCCACGAGAGCCTATTCTCTGGAAGTAACTCCGGCAGCAGGCCATACTTTGAAGGTCCGAAGAGCGCTGCCTCCATGCTAATCAGAAAAACGGAAGCGCATTCCATGGGCAAGCTTTGGAGATAGAGGCCGAGGATAGTGAAGGCCATGACGGCGAGTTCGAGCAGTTTGGTGCCGATGGTGACACTGCGCTTGCTGTAGCGGTCGGCAAGGTATCCGCCGGTCATGGAAAACAAAATGAAGGGAATTGCAAACAGCGCGCCGACGATAAGGATCAAGCGATCCCGAAAGTTACTGGGAAAATTCAGGGCCACGATGATGTAAATGACCAGGAACTTAACGGCGTTGTCGTTGAAAGCGGTTTGAAACTGGGTGACGATCAGGCTCCAGAAGCCGGCTCGCCAGGCGCGTCCGGCTTTAGCTTTCGGTGCTTTCTTCATGAGGGCGGTGCGAGAAACTGTGCAGCTCTTTGACAGCAAGTGTTGAAGCCGTGCCAGTCTAACTAGCGCGCTGCTGACTGGCAAGACGGAACGGAAATGTGTTACAGAGTTTGTCCATGACAAACCAATGGCCGAAAGAAATGCCTGTTCGCCAGGTGCGGATCGCACGCCCGACTGACAAACTCGAAGAAGTTTTGCGTTTTTATTCGGAGGGACTGGGACTGAAGGTTGTCGGCTCGTTCAAGGAGCACGAAGGATATACCGGCTATATGCTGGGACTAGCGGGTACCGGCTACCATTTGGAATTCACGCAACATGCTGCGGGAAGTCCGTGTCCTGCGCCAAGCCGGGATAATTTGCTGGTGTTTTATATTTCAGACAAAAAGGCTATTGACCGGATTGCGGCTCGGCTTTCCGGGCTCGGTTATCACGCGGTAGAATCCGAAAATCCCTATTGGAAAGAGAAAGGGATTACGATCGAAGACCCGGACGGCTGGCGCGTGGTGTTAATGAACTCAGCGGGTATTTGAGGTCTCCAAAACGATGTGCGCCAACGCGACGCACAGTCCCACTAGCGGTCATTAACTACTTGAATCCTCTGAGCTAAGCCGTCATAAATCATTACCGGATAACCATTTGTTCAAACTGGGCTGTGGCAGTGAACTTGCCCGCGTCTTACCGGTGGAGGTGTGCCGATGACAAGCGACATGAAGGTCATTCAGGGCCAATGGCTCGTTCGAGTGACGCTCGAGGGTGCCGCAGGCAAATATCAGGTTCACTGGGTTGAATAACGAACAGTCCTTAAGAGCTGTTCAAGAGAAATTTGCGGGGGGGAAGGATAATGACAAGACTTTGGCAAAATCTTCAGTACGCCGTGCGCTTGCTGGTAAAGAGTCCGGGGTTCACGGTGATCACTGTGCTGACGCTGGCGCTGGGCATCGGCGCCAACGCCGCAATTTTCTCAGTTGTTTACGCAGCATTGCTGCGGCCGCTTCCTTACTACCAACCCGACCGCCTGATTACACTGGGCGAAGGACGCGCCCAGAAACAAAGTGGGTTCGCGCAAGACACGGACTGCTCGAATCCGGATTTTTTGGACTGGCAGAAGATGGCGAAGAGTTTTCAGTCGTTGACGGCTTACAGTGGCAACACTTTTACATTAACTGGAAACGGCGAGCCCAAGAGCGTTTTCGTAACGGAGGTCAAGCCGAACTTCTTTTCAACGTTGGGAGTGCAGCCGGCCTTGGGCCGAGGGTTTGTTGATGGCGAAGAAGTGGCGGACGGCCCGCACGTGGCGATTCTAAGCAACGCTTACTGGCAAAGCGATTTTGGCGGCGACCCGGGAGTGATTGGCCGCACCATACGACTAGACGGCAAGCCGGTGACGGTGGTGGGAGTATTGCGGCCTGATTTTCAGTTCTCGCCAGCAAATAATCCGCTGTGGGTTCCGCTGCATCCCACCGCAGACAGCGCAACACGCCGAAGCTATCGCTGGTTGAACACGATTGGACGGCTCGCGCCTGGCGTGAACATGAAGCAAGTCCGCGCGGAGATGGATGGCATAAGCGCAGAATTGGCGCGCGAGTATCCACAACAGGACGGCGCCGTATTTGTGGTTCTCGGAAGCTTGCGCAATAAAATCGTGGGGAAAATCCGGCCACTGCTTCTGGTTTTGTTCGGCGCGGTTGGTTTCGTTCTGCTGATCGCGTGCGCCAATGTGGCGAACCTGATGGTGACGCGTTCGATCGGACGTCGCAGGGAATTTGCCGTGCGCAGCGTGCTGGGCGCGAGCCGCGGCCAATTGCTGGCGCAATTGCTGACAGAGAACATTTTGCTGGCCACGCTCGGCGCAGTCGTTGGATTTATCGCGGCGCAGTGGGGAGTGAACCTGTTGATTGCCGCAATTCCGGATGCGGTGTTGGCAACGCTACCTAATCTTCGAGAGGCTGGAGCGAATCTTCCGATTGTCGGCTTCCTTGCCGGAGTTACCCTGTTAACGGCAATTCTTTTTGGTCTGGCGCCGGCGCTATCGATCTCGCAAACACGCATCAGCGAGGAATTGAAAGATGAATCGCGCGGAGGAACGAGCGCGTCGCACGGCCGCCTGCGGAATGCCTTCGTGGCCGCCGAAATCGCGATCTCCCTGGTGCTGCTGGTGGGCGCGGGACTCCTGTTGCAGAGTCTGCACGCACTGCTGCACCAGAATCCCGGATTCGACCCGGGACATTTGCTGACTTTCTCCGTGAATCTGCCGGATTCCGCCTATCCAACGCAGCAGGAATATCCATTTGACAGTCCTGCGGCAATCCAGTTCGAGCACCAGTTCAGCGAACGCCTTCGCAATCTGCCGGGAGTGGAAAGCGTGGGAATGACGACGGCCATACCGATTGGCGGAAGCGGAGGCACCATCCGATTCGTTGTGGAGGGCCGGCCCGTAGCAGTGGGACAGGAAGATGAGAGTGACATCATCACAGCGAGTCCAGGATATTTTTCAACATTGAAAGTTCCACTAGTTTCAGGTCGAGTGTTCGCTGACACGGACAGTCACGATGCGCCTCAAGTCATCGTAGTGAACCAGGCCTTCGCGAACAAATATTTTCCTAATGAAGAGGCGGTGGGAAAACGGGTTCGTTTCACATTTAACGCGAAGGAGCCGTTTCGGCAAATCGTGGGAGTGACGGGGAATGTGGCGCAGGACGATCTAGCAGGTCCGCCGCCACCGGTTATCTACGCTCCCAACGACCAGGGGCCTTCGACGTTTTTGTCTTACATGATCAGGACAAAAGGCGAACCCGGAGCGTTTGTGGGCACTGCGCTAGCGGCGCTCCACTCGATGGATTCGCAATTGCCCATGATCGCGCCCAGCACCATGGAAGATTTCACGGCGCAAACGCCGGCGGTCTTCCTGCGACAGTATCCGACCTACTTGATTGGAAGCTTTGCGGCGCTCGCTTTAATTCTGGCAATGGTGGGGTTGTATGGTTTGCTGTCGTTCACCGTGACGCAGAGAACTCGAGAGATCGGCATTCGCGTGGCGTTGGGAGCGCAACAGCGCGACATTCTGCAGCTGATCATCGGGCAGGGAATTGGCGCCGTCCTGTTCGGCGTCGGAGTTGGAGTGGTCGCGGCGCTGGCATTGACGCGGTTGATGTCGAGTTTGCTTTTTGGCCTGCAGCCGACGGACGCACTAACGTTTTTTAGCGTAATTGCTTTGTTGTTTCTAGTAGCGATGGCGGCTAGTTATATTCCGGCTCGTCGCGCAGCGGGTGTGGACCCGCTGGTGGCGCTGCGTCATGAATGAACGGCTGAGAATAATAGCTAACAGAAGCTCTCGTTAGGCCAGGACGCGGAGAGCCGGCTTAACGGGCTCGGGCGGAAACGGGGTGGTGCTGGCGGGCAGAGGCGTTTCGCGCTTGTGATATTTGGTTTCGACATAATCGTCGAGCAGTGTTTGAAAGGCTGCGGAAAGCTCGTCGTAATTTCCTTCCAGCGTGGTGAAATGCTGGCCGTCGATGTAAACCGGGCAACGCGGCGCTTCACCGGTGCCGGGCAAACTGATTCCAATGTTGGCAGCCTTCGATTCGCCGGGACCGTTCACGATGCAACCCATCACGGCGAGCTTTAATTCTTCCACTCCCTCGTAGTAGCGCTTCCACTCCGGCATCTTGTCGCGAATGTAATCCTGGATACTTTCCGCCAGCTCCTGGAAGGTTGTACTGGTAGTGCGTCCACAGCCGGGGCAAGCGGTTACGCTCGGAGCGAAGGTTCGAAGGCCGAGCGATTGCAGTAGTTCACAGGCGGCATAAACTTCTTCGCGGCGATCTCCACCGGGACGCGGCGTCAACGAGATGCGTATAGTGTCGCCAATTCCTTCGCCCAGCAGGATTCCCATGGACGCGGCGGACCAGACCAGGCCCTTCGCGCCCATTCCCGCTTCGGTGAGCCCGAGGTGCAGAGGTTGATCGGTTTTTTGCGCTAGATCGCGATAAATTTCAACCAGGTCGTGAGGACGCGAAACCTTGCACGAAATAATGATCTGATCTTTGCGCAATCCGGATTCGAGCGCCAATTCCGTGGACTCGAGCGCGGAAAGCACCATGCACTCGTTGATAATTTCTTCGGAAGTTTTGCCCAGGTCGCGGTCGGTATTCTCCTGCATCTTGCGCATGACAAGTTCTTGATTCAGCGAGCCGCCGTTCACACCGATGCGCACAGGCTTGTTGTGATCGTGTGCTACTTTGCAAATGGTGGAAAATTGCTCGTCACGGCGCTGGCCGTGGCCGACGTTGCCTGGATTGATGCGGTACTTGTCGAGCGCGGCGGCACAATCGGGATATTTCTTCAGTAGCACGTGGCCGTTGTAATGGAAATCACCAATTAGGGGAACGTCGCAGCCAGCGTCGAGCAAGCGTTTCTTGATTTCCGGGACGGCCGCAGCCGCTTCCGGGATATTCACGGTGATGCGGACGAGTTCGGAACCAGCTTGCGCTAGTTCGAAGCACTGTTGCGTTGTAGAGGTAATGTCGACGGTGTCCGTGTTGGTCATGGATTGCACGACCACGGGCGCACCTCCGCCCACCTGAATCTTGCCGACTTTGACTCCTACAGTTTGGTGGCGTTTCTGCGTCATCGCGTATCTATTGTAGCGAAGTAGCGGGGAGTTGGGTAGCGCGTGGGCCCAGATGCGTTTCTAGGGAAATGAGAGGTTCGATGCCCCGAAAAACCTGCCCGGGAAGGGCATCCACGTTAAATGACCGGACGTTGCCGATGGCCAGCCGCAGAAAACTAGTATTCCGGACGCCGCGCGGACACGCCATTTGCTTTGTTACTGCGCACCGGCGGAATAATCGTAGCCATTTTGCGAATCATGGCCAGGACCAGTTTCTTATCGTCGTCGGAAAGCGTGGTGGAGTATTTCTTGATGTCGGCCAGGAAGCGGATTTCTTCTTCCGAGAGTTCCCCTAGCATTTTGCGCGTTTCGCGGTCTTGCGGGGTATCGCTGCCGGGGAAGAAGTCGGCCAGCGAAATCTCCATGGCTTCCGCGATTTTCGCCAAGGTCTCGAGCGAAGGCACGGTGTGTCCGTTTTCCACGCGCGAAAGGTAGCAACGCAGGAGTCCGGTGCGGCGCTCGATGTCACCCTGCGAGAGGCCGCGGTCGCTGCGATACGACTTGATCACTTCACCGATATTCACTTTGGGTTTTTCTTTTGGCATTGTTATCTTTCCTATAACTGGGGCGTATCTTACGAGTTACTCTTCGACAGGTGCAAGACAATTTTCGATGTACTGTTTCCTGACAGGAACATCCCGCTAGCCGACGGATTGAGGAACTGGGGAAGACCGCAACGGCGCGCTGGTAAGTTTTCCCGCGCGTTTATTGGTGTAGAGTTCCTGGTCGGCGCGATTGAGTAGTTCCTGGGGAGTTTCGCCGGGCTTGTAATCGGTCCAGCCGCGCGAGAATTGCAGGCGTATTTTCTCGTCGTCGCAAACGAACTCGAGGCCTTCGATACGCGCGAGCACGTGGCGAACTTCTTCCGCGCGGCATTCCGGAAGCAAAGCCATAAATTCGTCGCCGCCGAGACGCACAGCGAGATCCGAGCCGCGGATCGCTCGCTGCAAGCGATCGGCGAATCCCTTCAGCAAAGTGTCGCCGGCAGCGTGCCCGTGCCTATCGTTCACCTGCTTCAAGCCGTCGAGATCCATCAATAAAACGGTGAGCGGGCGTCCGTGGCGCTGAGCGCGGCTCATTTCCTGGGCCAGGCGCTGTTCGCCGGAGCGGCGATTGTAGAGGCCAGTCAATTGATCGAGTGCGGCGAGCTTATAAACCTCGGAGGCCAGGCTTTCCACTTTGGCGAGCGAATCAATCTGGTCGGCTAGCTGGTTGCGCAACTTGGAAATCATGTGCTGCTGGTAGACCAGATAAACGCAGGACACCAGAACGATTCCCACCAGCGCGCGCACGGCTTGGTTCAGATAGAAAGAATATGTATTCTGCTCGAGGCTTAACAGAGCGGGGAAGGCAAACGACGCGACGGCGACAGTCAACAGCAATATTAAAGCGGTGGTGGTGGACCACAGCCACCATTGCCGGCGATCCAGGTGGCGAAGATTTTCGCGGATATGTTGGGGCGGAAATTCTCCGCCGCCGAAAGCGGGTTCGAGCGTTCGCTCGTTTGTGGTAGTCATTTTGTTCAGAAAGTGACTGCCTAGCGTCGCAAATAATTGCCTGACCTACTAATAACAGGTTCCCGTCGCGAAATTCTATACCTAAGTTCCGCGCCGTTTCCATCCGGGTAACCGTTGTTTCCCTACAAGAAATTGTTTCGCTCGCCGACGATAATTTCCGCCAGCTAACAAGGCGAATCCCGCGTGAGACCAAGAATCCCGCGACCTAGATGTGAGCGCAGTTGTGCGAGACGAGCACTCGAATTCATTCGTGCTTCCTATCCTGAGCAAATTCCTGCCGGCGATCTGAATTTCGATTTCCTCGACTACTTTGGCCGCGTCTTTCAACGCGCACGGCCAGTTCACTCGAGGAGATCTTATGAAAAGGAAGATTGCTTGGTTGTTTCTCGCTGCCATTGCTTTGTTGACGGTTCCGATTTCACACGCTTCGCCGGTGACCAGCACAGGTTGGAGTATGGATGGAACACAGCCACCGCAGCCGCCTATTCCTCTGCCGGGAGGCTAAGAAGTTTTAAAATCGACAATTAGCAGGAGGGGAAATTCCGGCTTCCCCTCCTGAGTTTTTGTGCTAGGATTTAACCGAGCCGGATGGCAATTTTCACTCAATTCGTGTGGTTGGCCGGTATTTTGCTTGAAGGTGTCATCCTGATCCGAGCTATCTATGGCAAGTTCCTGGCGAAATATTCTTTGTTTTACCTGTACATTGCCTCGGTCTTCGTAACTTCAACGTTTCTTTACGTCATAAATATTGTGATGCCCTCATTGAACACACACCTGTACTGGTATGTAAATTTCATCACCTTGGCTATGGGATGCGGAGTTATTTTTGAAATATCGCGGCAGGTCTTCCAACACCGCGTCCCTTTAGATCGTGTTGCACGATGGTCTATGGCAATCACTTTCGGCACGATTTTTTTGTTGGTCGCGATACATGCATTCTTGTTACCGCGGTGGAATCCAGCGGCGGATAGTGTCGACTTGGAAAGGGATCTTCGGATAGCCCAGGCCATTGTATTGATGACAATTCTTTTCCTCACCGGGTATTACCGCATCGAGATGGGCAAAAATATCAAAGGGATGATTTTGGGGTTGGGAGTTTATGTGGGTGCAAGCATACTTTCCCTGAGTCTGCGCCTGCTGATCGGGCCTGCATTCGCTACGGCGTGGGGCCTAATCCAAAGCTCCTCCTACCTTGCGGCGCTCTCAATTTGGGCGGTTGCGCTGTGGGCTTACGATCCTAGGCCCGCGCCGGGGCCCCCGATTTCCGGGGGCGAATATCAAACATTGGCTGGGCGTACGCAGAAACTTCTGGGATCGATCAACGATCAGTTGGATGGGACGACTCCGCGATGATTCAGTTTGTATTTTCGTTGCTAATCGCCATCGCGCTTCTCTTAATTCTTTATTTCTTTGCGCGCGGAGGCAAAGTTTCGGCCGAAGGCAGTGCACAACAGCTCAGGCAAGCCAAGCAGACGCTTGATTCATTGCAGTTTGGTTTACTACCGAACGATCTGGTACATAGAATTTTTGCAAGAGAAGACCTGGAGTATGTCCGGCAGGCCGCGCCGTCACAGATTCAGTCACTCTTTCTTTCCGAACGCAAGCATATATCGCTTGCCTGGGTGCGCCGGGTCCGCAAGGCGATTTTGGACCTGCTGCGCTTTCACCGAGGTCATGCACGGTTATACGCTCAGCTTAGTCTCTCAACGGAATTGCTTCTGGCGCTTAATTTTGCCCGGCTTCTGATGGTATGCCGGCTGCTGGAGATCGCGTTGTATGTTCGCGGACCATACGCGGCTCCCGGAATGGTGCGAACGGTGGCGGCCACGGCAGGAACGGTGTGCGCGATCTCAGAAAAATCTCTGGTATTCCTGAGAGTGAACCAGATTGATCCACTTAAAAACGATCCATCGCACCACGGCGCATCGGTATAACGATCCATGGCCTTTTCCACGAACTATACGAATGTGGACCAAGCTGCAGACCACCTGCGGCGGCGTTCCCTGGCACATATGGCGGCCCCATTGGAACGCATGATCTATTTGGGATCCACGCGCGATTACAATACCGGGCTTTATTACCACGATGGCTTGGCGTCGCGCTTTTCAGAGATGGTGGCGTGCCAGGCCCTGGCGAACTGCCACCGCGAAGCGTACCAGCAGGTTTTGCAGTCTTCTATCGAGGATCTCGTTCAACAGCTGGATTCTTACGTGCAATCCACACATTCCGCGCCCCGCGATATCATTGCGGCCTGGAAGAATCTGCAACCGTACCGGGTTGCGGTTCCGGCGGAGACCGACCCGCTAGCTGCGGAATTCCTGTGCTCCAACGTCAAGATCGCACTGGCGATTTGGGAAGCGCATCAGAGTGGCCGTTCCCGGCAGCCACTAGACGCATCGCTACCGCAGTAACCTGCCCGATAATCTCCGCTTCCGTAGGATAAGCAAATTGCCTCAGGGCGCATCCGGAAAGGGGATGAGGGATTAGTGTCAAATTGGAGTCGTGCGCTTCACACCAGGAGCACGCGTAACCTTCGCGAAGCTCCACAAAGTAGATGGGCCGATCAAGTTCCGTTCGCCATCCACAAACGGCCACGCGTTTTCTGTGGCTATCAATTTGTACGAAAGAGCCTGGGCGCAAGAGCGGATCCATGGTGCGGTCCTGCATGCCGATAAATCCATACTGGCAGTTGCGCACGTCCAATTTCTGAATCAGCGCAATGGGCACTTCGCCCCAAACTTCCACCATGCGTGAGATCAAGCTCGTCGTCTCTACTCGAAAGCCGGGATCGAAGCGGACGGGGAAGCGGATGGCGCGCTCCCGGTCGGAAACCTCGATCGAAGCTAAGTGCGTGTTGTGAAGCGGCAGGGTGGAGTGATAACGGACGGTATCCTCCAGTTCCACTCCGAAGATGCTCAGGAGATCCACGAATTTCGCGCGATAGATCACGCTTAAGCTGAACAGTTTGTAGATGCTGGGAACCGAATCTCTGTTTTCGAGCTGGGTAAGCCAGGCGTTCGAGATCGAGAATTCTTCGTTCTCGCGGTCTTCGGCGATTCGGCGGCTAAACTCTTCCACCTCGCGGGTGGTAATACCGAGGCGATGCCGCAACTCTCTAAGGCGATCCCCAGGATGGACGAGCAGCGTCATAGCTTTGTGGGTTACTTTAGTCTGGTGAATGTCGATTTTCGGATTGGCATTTAGGGCTGTGATATTAAGATTAAAGCTATCCGCGGAGTGAATCAACCTTTTTGATAATTTTCGAAAAAGCTCTTCGGCAAACCAGGAAAAGTTTGAATGGGCGGGTGTCTGCTTGCAATGATAAGCAACATTCCGCTTTCGTCGAATCGGATGTAACCTGCGCAGCAAAATAAATCGCTACTGGTTTCACTTTACGCGTCAATGAAATTCGTGGCGCTGGCCGGATGCCGGTGAATGTGCCAATCTGGAACTACTTTAATACCCATTTTGGAACCAATCTGGGAGTCAACGAGGAGCGAGATTATGTGCGCATTCTCTGGTACCCCATCGAACCCAACCGGCGGAAGTGGACCGTATCCGAATAAGCGAGAGGTCCCGCGCTTTAGCCTTATTGCCACCGTCGTGCTTCGTGAGCCCGACAGTGACACCAAGATTTCCGGGCGAATTTCCGAGCTTAGCCGCAAGGGATGTTACGTAGACACTTTGATCACATTGCCGGAAGGCACACTGCTCGAAGTCCGAATTTCCCGCGATCAAGGTGTATTCCAATCAAAGGGCAAAATTGTTTACGTACAAACGGGAATGGGCATGGGTGTCGCGTTCCTGGAAGTTGATGCTGGGCAGTTAGAAATCCTCGACACTTGGCTAGCCGCGCTTTCCCCCTAAGCTACCTGCAGTCCGCTCGCGATTTTTTCAGGCCGCGGTTTGGCATCGCTTTTACTCACCTAAGAATTCAGATTCTCCGCACCGTACGGTAAGATATGTGTGCCTAGTCTTGGGAGGAATGTTTGACCTTTAGCGCGAACACGCGACAGTTGGGTGACGTTACCGTGGTGGATGTGCGCGGCGGCTTCACAAACGCAGAAGGGGAAGCGGTGCACGAACTGCTGCTGGACCTCTTTCGGGGAGGGCGCAGCAAGGTCTTGCTGAACTTCCGTGACGTTTCTTATCTCGATAGTTCTGGAATCGGCCAGCTCGTTCGCAGCCTGTACACTGCCAGAAACAATGGTGCTGAATTGCGGGCCGTGAATCTGAACGCGCGAGCTGCGGAAGTTTTGCGCTTGACCAATCTGCATCGGATATTCACAGACTTTTCAGATGAAGGGTCCGCGATCAAAAGCTTCGCCTCTTAGCCTCAATAATCCGAACCTCCAGGAATAGACGCAGCGGAATTGCGCCGGGTTGTTCATTTGCCTTTGTTCGCGCGGCTGATCGAAGCCCAGTTTAAGAAGACCCTGTACGAACGGTCAGTTTCCGATGTGAACAAACCTGAACCTTTTCGGCGTTGCTTAGCTTTCCGACTCGCGCCACAGTGTTTCACATCGGTCCGAGAGGACTGATTCCGCTCATCGCTGAGTTTGGACAAGGAGACATCTTATGTGGACAAAGCAGCCGCAAGCCGAAGTTCCCAACTATACCCCGTCACCTGTGCCGCCCTCGCAGGCAACGGCCGCTCCATCCCAGAGCACCAACTATGCAGCCCGGCCGAGCGCGCCGAGTGCACGGAGCGTGGCCTGCCTGGGCGAAACGATCGAGGTTAAGGGCAAAATTTCAGGCGAAGAAGATTTGCAGGTTGACGGCAAGGTCGAAGGGCCGATCTCGCTGCAAGGCCAGCGCCTGACGGTGGGCCGCACGGGCAAACTCAATTCCGAGGTTTCGGCGCGCGAAGTGGTGGTGTACGGAAACGTTCACGGCAATGTGCGAGCGAGCGATCGCGTGGAAATCAAGAAAGACGGGTCTGTGACCGGCGACGTGATCACCGCGCGCATCAGTATCGAGGATGGCGCATTCTTCAAGGGACGCATCGAGATCGAGCGCGGAAAACAAAACGCATCGAACTCCGAACGCGAGAGCGAGTTGGCTACGGCGGGCGCGGCGGCAGACTAGTTTTTGCCCGGCTAACAACTTTTAGGTGTTTCGACGAACCCGCGCGACTCGTGGGAGCGGCTATTCATTCTCGCGCGGGTTTTTGTATTCGTCTGGAACGTCATCTTCAGGAACTTCTCGGGTCCTAATCTCGCCCTGATCGGCGTCCGGCGCGCTTTCAACTCCACTTACATATTCGGCCTCGAGGGCCTGGCCTTCCTCCACCAACTCTTCCACGCTCTCGGTATCGACGTCTTCATCGCGGGGCAGGCCTTGAATGTCCCCGGATTGCCCAGCGGCGGCAGGACCCAGGCCGCGTCGCCCCATTGTTACCATGCTGGAATTCACCTCGCTGGTCATGCCTGCAGGGCCTGGAATGTTTCGACGAACGGAACTTTCCGAGCGAATGGATTTCTTCTTGCGGTTTGATTTCTTGGCTGCCGCTTTCGTTTTCCATACCTTCTTCTTGGAACTCTTGGGACTCGCCTTCTTGGCCGCAGTCTTTTTGCGGGTTTTCTTTTTCGTGGGCATTAGAAAAGTCTATCACCACCAAATCCAGCGAACAATGCGAGACTAGGGCAAGCCAAAGACGCCAAGATCATCCGTTTGAGCGCTAGGGTGTGCGCGTCGGCCTATTGAACGGCTGCTGTCGGTTGTAGAGTCTTGCCGCGGCCCACAGCATCTAAAAACAAGCTTCGTATCTTTCACACTCTATGGCTACCGAGAAGACGCCTAACGCTGGAAGCAAGGTTGCGAAGAAGTTCGATTGGAAAATGCTGCCCGATGTTCTGGCGCTGCTGAAGCCGCGGCGGGGAATTATCGCGATAGGCTTCCTGCTGATGATCATCAATCGCGTCGTCGGGACTGATTCTGCCCGCCTCAACGAAGTACTTGGTGGACGACGTCATCAACAAAAGGCAAACCAATCTTTTGTTGCCCATCGTTGTTACGGTCGTTGCTGCGACCATTATGCAGGCTATTACCTCGTACGCGCTCACGCAGCTCCTTTCCAAGTCATCGCAGCGAATGATCACTGAGCTTGCGCATCAAAGTGCAGGCTCATGTCGGACGTCTGCCCGTGTCGTTTTACGACGCGAACAAGACGGGCGTACTGGTCTCGCGCATCATGAGCGACGTGGAAGGCGTGCGGAATCTTGATCGGCACCGGGCTGATCGAGTTTGCCGGTGGAATTCATGACCGCGGTGTTCGCGCTTATCGTGTCTGCTGCGAATCAGCGCAAGCATGACGGCCGTGGCGTTTGCCGTTTTCTTGATATTTGCTTTGGGACTGAATCGCGCGTTCAAGACAATTCGGCCGATTTTTCGTGCGCGTCCGAAAATTAATGCCGAAGTTACCGGCCGGTTGACGGAATCGCTCGGCGGCGTGCGCGTGGTGAAGGGCTATCACGCAGAAGCTCGAGAAGAGAAAGTGTTCGCCGCGGGAGTGCAAAGGCTGCTGGATAACGTATTGAAAGACGCTGACCGCCACTTCCCTTATGAGCCTGTCCGCCACGAGCCTGATGGGCATCGTGAGCGCTGCGATTATGTTTCTCGGCGCGCGGCATATTCTGGCCGGCACCATGACGCTCGGCACTTTTCTGGAATTCACAATTTTCCTGGGCATGCTGGTGGCGCCTGTGTTTCAGATCGTTGGAATCGGCCCGCAGATCACGGAAGCGCTGGCCGGGCTGGAGCGTACGCGCGAGGTCCTGAACGAAAGTCTGGAGGACGAAGCTCCGAATCGGACAGAGCGGCTCGATCGGATTACTGGAAGCGTGGTCGTTTGAAAATGTGAGTTTCTCGTACGACTCCGGAAAACCGGTGCTGCATCGACATCAGTTTCGAGTCGGAGCCTGGGACGGTGACCGCGCTCGTCGGCCCGTCCGGCGCGGGAAAATCGACGATCATCGGGCTTGATCGCTGCATTTTACACGCCCACGAGCGGCCGCGTCCTGGTGGATGGACATGATTTATCGCGCGTGCGTCTCGATTCCTATCGCTCGCAATTGGGAGTTGTTTTGCAGGAGACTTTCCTGTTCGACGGCACCATTCGCGAAAACGTCGCGTTCTCGCGTCCGGAATCGAGCGAAGAGGAAATTATGGCGGCGTGCCGCATCGCGCGCGTGGATGAATTTGCGGACGCGTTCGAGAAGAAATACGACACGATTGTCGGCGAGCGCGGCGTGAAGCTTTCAGGCGGCCAGCGGCAACGCGTCTCTATCGCGCGCGCGATCCTGGCCGATCCGCGCATTTTGATTTTCGACGAAGCCACCTCCAGCCTCGATTCGGAATCCGAAGCGTTCATTCAAGAAGGGTCTTCGCTACCTGATGCGTGGACGAACTACTTTCGTGATCGCGCATCGTTTATCCACGGTGCGGCGCGCCGATCAGATCCTGGTGATCGAAGGCGGGACGAATCGTCGAGCGCGGCACGCACGAATCGCTCTACGCCGCCGGCGGCCGCTATTACGACCTCTACACGAAGCAGCACGGCGTGGAATCGAATTTGTTTCTTGCGCCTGGAGAAGGCGGAGTTCCGAGGCGAAGGATGAATCGAGGACTCGGAGACCGCAACCCACGGCGAGTGCCATCGATGCCACGCTTCCCGAGGCCATTCGCTTAATACGCGGGCAGAACTGATGTGCGGTCGTCAGAAGATCCAATTCACACTCTACGAATGCAAAGACCATGGTTGCCGCTATTTTCGGAGTGTTCCAACCTGGCGGCGGGGAACTGATGGGCCAAAACTCCGGCGCCGGTCTGAGAATTCGATGGCCACTTGCGCCAGGCCGGCGTGCTCACGTCCCATGTACGAGACCGTGCCTTCGCGCTCGTCCCAATTGCTTCGGATTCATCAGCGTCACTTTCTGTCCCACGGCTACCTTTGTTCCCAACATCACCAGCGCTCCGTGCGCGCTTACCGTCACGGTAAAAGTTTCCTCTTGAAAGGGCCTGTTGTCCGCCGACTCACCGCGAATCGCGACGGGAACGTCCGCGAGTACACGTTCACTTCTTCTATTTTCCGGCTGCGCCATTTGCTGTCTTCCCCCTTGTAAGGCACGCCCAGGAAAATGCCTCGCCTACTATTGTCCAAATTTGATCGAAGATGGAAAAAACCATAGCGCGAGTATCGGCGAAGTAAACCTGCGGTGGGCGTGGCGAAGCACAATTCTGCCGGACTGGAACAGGAGTTCCAAGTCAGCTAACGACGGAGGAGTTTGCCCAGATAAATGGTGCTCGAGGAGGGAATCGAACCCACACGGCCTTGCGGCCACCGGATTTTGAGTCCGGCGCGTCTGCCAGTTCCGCCACTCGAGCTCTGTAACGTAACTCTATCCTACTGAATTACATGCTGCAACTCTGTACGTTCGGCGTGCGCCGGAACCACCATTGCGGTGTCGGTAGTGGTTTCGGTTGACTGCCCCGGAAGCATTTTATGGATTGGCTGGTGACGTTGTCCGAACCATCTTGCCTCATACCGAATCGTCCGCAGCGGCTCTACTAATTTAAGCATTAATTTGCTTTGGCTACGTAGGAGGTCGAACACCGCACTTTGTGGCCGAATCAAGCCAACACCTCAGAGGAACTTCCCACGTTGCGGCGACATCCAGGACATCCAGGAAGCCGCTGTTGACTCAGCCCGTTCACGGACATATAATCCGCCGCCTTAGGAAACCGCTCTAAATTACGCGTTGTAAAGTGACGCCGGCTCCGGTTCTCCTAAGCCATCGACCCCAAAGCAATGGTGCCCCATCAGTTCAGCACAGTACATAGAGGGAGACTATGTCCAAAAACACATTCAGGTTTCAGTACTTCGCCCTAGGCCTTCTGCTTGTGAATTCGATCCTTGGAACTGCTCGCATTGCCTATTCGGCCACTGGAGAGTCTATCGCCAACAATACTCCTGCATTCGTCCGAACCGCCCCCAAGATTGGTCCTGCGGACCCATCTCAGACGATAGAGATAACGGTTTGGCTGAATGTTCACAATCGGCAAAAACTTGATTCGGTTGCGCAAGACCTCTATGATCCTAGTTCGCCGCAATATCGCGCTTGGTTGACTCTCTCTCAAATTGCGGCCGAATACGGACCCACAGCTCAAGAAGCCAATGCGGTTAAGGAGTTTCTGTCCGCTCACCACCTGTCCATAGTGCTGGCCGATCCCAACAACTTTTTCTTCCGGGCACGAGGCACGATCGCAGAGATTTCTGCCGCATTCCGTGTTCAAATGAGCAACTTCAAGGTGAACGGAAAGGTAGTGCGCGCAAACACCAGTGATCCTTATATCGACGGTGCTGCCGCTCCTTTCGTGCATCTCGTTTCGGGACTTAGCAATCAGCATTCTGAGATTGTTCCTGTTCAGAGGCACACTCCCTCGACCAGCGCGTCTGTCCTGCAATCGCTCGCTGCGCAATCCACCTCGACACTGAGTTCTTTTTTCGCTTCGAATTGCTTCCATGGTCCTGCGACGGACAACCTTACCAACAACGGCGGACTCCCGGCTGCTACCTACACGGGCAACTTGTACGACAGTACAAATATTGGCGGCTGCGGATACACTCCGCCTGAAATCCAGACGGCATACAACCTTCCCGCGCTGTACAAAGAAGGGTTTGACGGGAAGGGCCAAAGCATCGTCATTTTCGAAATTTGCAATACGGCTACGATCCAGTCGGATGCAAACGCGTTCTCGGCGCAGTTCGGCTTGCCCGCTCTAACCTCAGCGAACTTCAGCGTCATCGAGTATCCCGTTCCGTCCCCCTGCGACTACCCGTCCGTGGAGGAGAGTCTCGATGTGGAATGGGCGCATGCCATCGCGCCAGGCGCCAACATCGTTGTCCTGGTTACGCCGAATGTACCCGATTCCGGGTTTCCTCAAGATGTCGACATCGCCCTCCTCTACGCCCTCGCTAACCATTTGGGCAATGTGATTTCATTCAGTTATGGGTTGCCAGAGATCTTCTTCGCGCCCGCCGACCTCGATGAGACAAACCTTCTCACCCAGCTTGCAGCTATCTCCGGGGTTTCGGCGAACTTCTCTTCAGGAGATTCCGGCGATTATACAGAATTCGGAATCCCGGCCACGGTCGAGTATCCGGCATCCACGCAATACGGGACCGCGGTCGGTGGCATTTCTCTCGCGTTGAACAGCAGCAATGCGATCCAATGGCAGTCCGGATGGGGTACCAATCTCAACCTTCTGGATGACTTTGGCCTCGTGTCGGATCCCCCGTTTGGCTCTTTCGAGGGGGGTTCAGGCGGGGGCCGCAGTGCGTTTTTCTCGAAACCCCGTTTCCAGCACGAGTTACCCGGGAGTTTTCGTCTCCTGCCGGACATCTCCTGGATTGCTGATCCGTTCACCGGTGTTGTGGTCGACTTAACAGAGGATGACATCTATCCGCCTCGGGAATGGCTCGTTATCGGAGGCACGAGTGTAGCTTGTCCCATGTTCTCCGCTCTCTGGGCGATTGCGAACCAAGAGGCTGGCACACCACTCGGCCAAGCGGCTCAATATGTGTATTCCATGCCCTCTTCGACCATTACAGATATCGTTCCCTTTGGGCCGCACACGAATGTGACCGGCACTATTACTGATGCGTCCGGCATTACGTCCTACACTGCCTCCGATCTAGCTCAGCCGCTCGACGGTACAACGGTGTTCTACGACGCGCTTTGGAATACACCCCTAAACCAGAACACCGTGCAGCTCGTCACATTCGGCACGGATACTCATCTGCGAACTGCACCTGGTTGGGACGATGTCACCGGAGTGGGAGTGCCCAATCCGAAGGCGTTCACAGATTTCTTCAAACCATAACTCAAGCATTGCAGAATGCACGGCAACGGCCGCCCGCTGTTCGGGCGGCTTTCTTGCACCACGCGGAAGGCGATTGCTCTGTAACTCCTGTTATCAGGCGGTCACACTCATTGAGAGTGGTACGGAGCAGCCCGGAAATTCCGGGTCCTAAGCGGGCTTGCGCGAAGTTTGCTGGATCGGTACTCATAACGCGCTTGCGCGCATTAAATGAAGTAGTCCTTCTCGCTAGCCTTGATCGGAAATGCCTCGGGCGGGGAGTTGCCGGGAAGGCGAACGCCAGGCAATCCGCCAAGGAAGCCGAGCAGCAGGCCAAGGATGATCTGAAATCAATTGGTGCGTAGGGAAAATTCAGGAAATTTGCGCGCGTCCGGGCGATCGCGACCCAGCTCCCCAATAATGGCTAGGCACTTCTTGTGTCTCGGCTTCGGATTCCGAGAGCTCCGAGCTAAGTATCTCCGCAATTGTGCCGGCGTTCTCGCGCAACATTGAGTTGTGGTCGCCCGGTAATTCGTGAAATACGAATCCGGCCGGCGAGAGAGGCCCCCAGGTGAACTCGGGATCACGAAAGGTCCCTTTGGGGCGTTGCGCGGCCCACAGATGAAGCGTTCGACCGGACCATGGTTTTGGCTGGTAATGTCGCAGGGCCAGACCGTGAATGCCGCCCGGGCGTCCTCCGAGGTTTTGGAACCTGCGTGCGGCCATGCGAACTCCCACGTTCCAAGTCGCCGCTCTCCGCCACAACAAACGCACGTCGGACAAGACAAAACCAATCCTCTGAGCGAAGCGCCAGGAACGAACCAGCGCACGGCGAAACTGGTTCATGGGCGGCAGGAAAATGTCGCGCGTGTCAAACAGCGCTACAAACGTCACTTGCTCGCCTTCCTCGTCCAACTGTCGGGCCATCTCCCGCGCAACAACTCCAGACGCACACCATCCGCACAACGCGTAGGGCCCGTTCGGACGATGGCGGCGCAGCCGGGCCACGCACTCCGAGGCAATCTGTTCGATCGTATGCGGGGCTGGTAAGCGGTCGATGTCGATGTAACGAATACCTAACACATCTCGATCGGGACCCAAGCTCCGCAACAAGCTCACGTATTCCGTTCCGGGGAACACTAAAACCAGTGGAACACCGCCGTCGTTGGATTGAATAGGCAGCACCTTATTCCCGCGTCCTATCCATTGGGCGGGTTCAGATATGGCTGTCGCCATCTCGGCCAACGTCGGCGCGTACAGAAAGATTTCACGAGTGAACTCTACTGCGAACTCCTCCGCAATCCTGGCCAAGCACTGGGTTGCAGCTAATGAATCGCCGCCGAGGTCGAAGAACCGGTCGTGAATTCCGATCTCTTCCACATTCAGTATTTCAGACCAGATTCTTCCGAGTTTCTTCTCCAGAGGCGTGCGCGGCGCGACGAAACATCTTCGGCGTTTGTTTCGATCGCGAGCCAGAATGTTCTGCTCCAACACTTCGAGGCTTCCGGACAAAAAGGCCACCCGGCAGGCTGGCCGCTGCAGTTTTCCACTCGATGTTTTTGGAATGCTTCTCTCTGGAACCAATACAATGGTGTGGGCAACTACTTCGTGCTCTTGCAAAACCGCTTGCCGGATTGCATCGATGATCTCAACAAGGTCCGTCTGGTGCGAGGAGCGCACTTCCTGAACGATCACCAGGCCTTCGTCGAACTCATCTTCAACCGAGAACGCCACCGTGCAGCCCGGCCGTAGTCCTTTGTGACACCGTTCCACGGTCAGCTCAACATCTTCAGGATAAAGATTGCGGCCCCTGATAATAATTACGTCTTTAAGCCGACCTGTTACAAATAGCTCGCCCTCGTGAAGAAATCCCAGGTCACCGGTCCGAAGAAAGGGACCGTCCCCGGAATCTTTCAGAAAAGCACGGAACGTGTCGTCGGTTCCCCTGGGATTATTCCAATACCCCTGCGTGATGTTGGGGCCGGAGACCCATATCTCGCCAACCCTTCCAGGAGGGCACAACGTACACGACTGTGCATCGACGATTACAATCTTTTCCCCGGATGGGGCCTTCCCGCAACTGACGATGTGGTTGGCTGGAACGTCTTCGGGCGGATCAGCCACCACATCATTCCGCTCCAGAGACGTCTTTTGCACTCGCAGAATTCTTGGTTCCTGAAACTTTATCGAATCGCTGACCACCAAGGTGGCTTCCGCAAGGCCGTAACCGTTGTAAAACGCCTGACGCCGAAATCCGCAGTTCCTAAATCCGGCCGCGAACCGCTCGAGAGTCGCCGGCCGCACGGGACTGGCGCCAACGCCGGCGCATATCCAATTTTCCAAGTGGAGGCCTTCGCGTTCTTCAGACGGAATCTTGCTCACGCACAGCTCATAGGCGAACCCGGGTCCACCGCTAGTTACATTTTTGTATCGCGATATTGTCTGCAGCCAACGTACCGGCTTTTGCAGAAAAGCTTCCGGCGGCATAAGCACACTGAGCGCCCCGGAATAAAGTGGCTGAAACACATAATTGATTAGCCCCCAATCGTGCGCGAGTGGTATCCATCCGACGAACGTATTGCTTTCTGTGTAGTCGTGCGCTTCCTGTAGCATCTTTTCGTTTTCCAGAATGTTGCGGTGGCTCACCATCACGCCTTTCGGCGCAGCCAACGATCCCGAGGTATATTGCAGAATCGCCAGCGTCTCTGCGTGGATCGGCGGACGTTTCCAATCTCTCGCGAGCTCCAGCGGAATAGACTCGGCCGGCATCCAACGGACTTTCTGCAAATCCGGATGGATCCGCACCAGCTCTTCTATTAATCGGAGCGAGTCCGCCGTCGTTAAAGCCACAACTGGCTCAGCGTCTTTCAGCAGTCGGCTCAGCCGCGAGAACGTTCTACCGATGCGTGCAGGATCGAGCGGGTAGGCAGGTACTGCAACTGCTCCACGGTAAAGACAGCCGAAGACGGCAGACACGAACTCCGGCGCTGAAGAACTCAAAAGCAGCACGCGGTCGCCGGCCGCCGTTGCCGAACTCAACCAGGCGCCAAGCGCTCGCGCCCGCAGATCCAGCTCCGCGTATGTGAAACTAGTTTTTTCTATCTCGCCCTTCGGTAGAAAAGAATAGGCAAGACGTTTGGGCTGCCGGACGGCCCTTTCTCGAAGGACATCGACAAGCGTCTCGCCCGAGCTTTCCACATGAGGTTCCGACCTGGAAGTCATTTTTGGCCCGTCAAAATTTTCGGTATTGTATACCAATCGGCGCTGGCTGTTGCCAGCACCATTTCCTGTGATAGTTTTGTTGCAAGTAGACAGCCAAAGAAGTCGTTGCGGTACTCCCACCCTTACACAGCGGTTCCAGTACTGCCCGTACGCGTGATATTTCCGCTGGGCAACCGCGGCAGCACCGGCGGCTTCTTGCTGAATGCCCAGACGCCGGCCGTATCCATCTCACCGAGGTAGGCCAGCACGCGCTGCCGTGGACCTCGCGACGAACGATAACTCTCGACCAGAGCCCAGTAGCCGTGCCGCTTGCCATCCTTCTGGCGATAGCAGCGACGCAAGTACATGCGTCGATCCTACCCTTCGCTCCCCCACTTTCAAGAGGATTGGTCTTCCGTACAAAGACATCCACACACACCACGGGACACCCAGGGAGGAACCGGGCTACAAACAGAAAGGTTAGGAATCTCGGAGCTCAACCCAGCTCGAAAATGTGCTCAAAAAATCTTCAGATCCAACCAAACTGCGGAAGTTGGGTTAGCCTGCAGGCACGCTTACGCTCAAGGCGCACGCAAAAGGTTTTTACGAGTGCGCACACTTCGGATTTCAATTTGGGGTTTCGCTTTCGCTTGGGGAGGAAATTGCCCGGAGGCGGCGTGGGTCGAGGAAGCTGTGCGTAAATTCTGCGATGGTGATTCCTAGCTGGCTCCAGAGGCGACGCTTCAACGTGCGGTAACTTTGCGAGCCGCTGAAAATGTCGCGAACCAGATCGCGGAATGCCGGGGAGTAGTTCAGCAACTGAACCATGCGCGTGGTGATGGCGCCGCCAACAAAATTGCCGCGAAAGACTTTCTTTGCAATGTTGGCGGCGAATTCCAAGTCTGCCGAAAATGCCGCGCGTAAACGTTCGGGATATTCCTGCGGCGCGCCTTGCGCTAACGCTTGTGCGAGCAGATCTCCTGAGCGTAGTGCGTAGTAAAGACCTTCGCCGGTGATCGGGTCAACTGTGGCGGCAGCGTCTCCGGCCATGGCCCAATTTTTTCCGACGATACGGCGTCCCCTGATCGTCTTCGCTTGCGGGGACGGCAAAACATGGCTGTAAAGCTGCGCTCCGACCGTGGGAAATTTTTCTTCTACGACGAAAGCATCCAGATGGCGGCGCAATTGCTGGCTGGTGGTTTGTCCCATGCGCGCGCAAATTCCTACCGACAAATGATCGGCGCGCGGAAAAGACCACAAATATCCTTCGAATTCTTTCAGAAATTTTATTTTGATGACGTTTTCTTCGGTGGGAACAAAATAACCGAGCGTCATCTCAAGATCGTCTGCGCGTAGAGCAGTAGTGTCGGGCAAAAGCTGATTGCGCGCGCCTGACGCCAGCACTACAAAATCGGAGATGCGTTCCTCGCCTTCCACCATCAAGCGAACACGCTCGCCGTTCGTATTCACATCCGTAACGCGCGAGCAAATAGCGGTGCATCCGGCGGCAACGGCACGATCGAGCAGCAATCCGTTCAAAACTTTTCGCGCGTAGATGACGATTGGGTGGTTCATTTCGAAGCGCGCGCGGTGCCCGCGGCTTGAAATCAGCTCGGCGGTGCGTATGATCTTCTTGGGATGAGGTGAGTCGAAAAGGAAAGGATACGTTTCAATCGCTTTATGCGTCAGCCCGCCGCCGCACGGCTTTTCCCAGGCCAGGCGTTCATCGAAAATCGTGACTCTAAAACCAGAGCGAGCCAGCCGCTCTCCGCATAGAGCGCCAGCAGGGCCTCCGCCGACGATGGCAACGTCTTTCATCTAAGACCTTTATTATGGCCTAATCACGCCAGCGGAAAAACGGCAGCAAAGAACCACGCCGCGAGTATAGCACTAAGCAATATGGCAGCTGCGGCTGAGCCCGTTCGCTTGCGCAAGGCGTCAGCTCCAAGCCTTTGCAGTACAGAAAAGAGTGCAAGAAAAACGGCGAGCAAGGGAATCAAAACTTGTCCGCTACGCAGTTCGTAATAGGCCAGCGTGCAGGCAAGAAGGATTTCGAGCCGGAGCAGTAGAAATATTGCGAATCGAAGCGCGCGACGTCTGCCGCTCTGCACCGGCCCGAGAGCAAGTTCCTCCGCGCCGCAGAAAATAAGTGTGATGGGGAGAATCGCCGCGAGACGAATCCAGCGCGGCCCGTTTAG
The DNA here is from genome assembly GCA_963731535.1 of uncultured Acidobacteriota bacterium. GTDB lineage: Bacteria > Acidobacteriota > Terriglobia > Acidiferrales > UBA7541 > Palsa-295. The sequence continues at coordinate 137,645 of CAVSWI010000019.1, forward strand.
CCAGGCATCATCGAGCTGCCAATTCAGCCATGCGCCTAATGACAGAAAAACGGCAAATGCAAAAATGGCCGCGATTATGGAACTCGAAACGCTCGGCGGCCAACTCTCCTTAATTCGTGCACGGTTGAAAAAAAGCAGGACCAGGCCAACGATTAGTAGAAGAGATAACAAATAGTCCGCCGTGTACATATGCAGAAATTTCAGCGGAATGCCCAAAGTGAGCAGTAGGACTCCGGCCAGCGCTGCAACAGCTGCTTCCGCCAACGAAAGTGTGTAGGGCGGATGATCTACGAGCGGCTGCGCGTGTGGCGGGCTAGCGGCTGCCGCTACCAGCGTTGCGCAAAACGGAAATAAAAGCAGGATGCCGATCAAGCCGAGCACCGAGCCAGCCAATCTATGACGCCCCTTATTGGCGACCGCGTAAGGGGCTAGATCCAGATTTAGCGCCAATGTCTCTGGCGGAATTTCCGGAAACAAACACTGCATAATCCATCGCTCGGATTGATGCGCCACATTGCGGTCCATGATCAGGCTGGTGTGCGTGCCAGCCGCCACGTAGCGCAGATCGAAGGCACGTTTCTGCACGAAATCTTCAGGCCGAGCGCGCGTTCCACCGGATGCTTGCAACAGCGCTTCAGCAGCATGATGCAAAATGGCGAGCTCATATTGCCCGCTGAAGACCAGCAGGTTCGACGGCATGCGCTGAGGCAGAACCATAGGCGCCGGAGAAAGTGCGATCGTGCCGGCCAGCGGTATGTGATCAGCCATTCCAATCGCAATAGCCGCACCCATCGAATGTCCTACCACGATTGTTTTTGAGGGATCAATCCTGCCGTTGCGGCTTAACGACTCTACAGCCGCCGTCGCGCACTCTGCCGCTTTCGCGAAGGAAAAAGCATCCGTGTTATCACCGTGTCCCGGTAGATCGAGCGAATAGACTTGCAAACCGTGTCCGGCAAACTCCGATGCGAGATACATCATGATCTGCCGGTTGGCGGATAGTCCGTGCAACACAATGGCCGTGCCGGGCGGCTCATTGGTGATGCGCGGATTCAGAATCGTGGCCGGAATGTGGCAGCCACCCGTTTGGATGACGATTTGTTGCTCGGGCAACTCGCCGCTGCGGACCCATTTCGTTCCAAGGACCAGGAAAGCAATGCCGGTGACGGCCAGCGCAATTTCCCACCACTTGGGCTTAAAGATTTTCATTTTGCGGCTCTCGTTGCGCGGTCCGCGGCCATTGTGGGGAGCATGATAGAATTAAATGTTTACGGTTTTCCTCGATTTTGCGAAAGGGAGTACGGTCTTGCCGGTGATTTCTCAAAGCGAGTTGATTCTCCAACGGGGCGACTGGAAACGCAACGGAAAGCGCGTGGTGTACCTCGCCGGGGTCTTTGATCTGCTGCATCCCGGTCATATCCGTTTGCTCGAACAGGCGCGAGCACTCGGCGACGTTCTGGTTGTTGCGATTCAAAGCGATGCGAACGCGCGCGAACAAAAAGGTGCGGGCCGTCCCATCACTCCTGCTGCGGAACGCGCTGAAATTGTTGCTGCTTTGCAAGCCGTTGACGCCGCGGTGGGACTGAACGATAGCCCTGCTTCCGATGGATTCGTGAAAGAATTCGCACCGGACGTACTTGTAACGGCCAGCGGCGCCCGCAAACCGAAATCTGGCAAAACCCAACAAGATCCCTTCAGCATTTCGGGGAAAAAAGTAATCCAGATTCCACCGGAGCCTGGCTATTCAACCTCTCGACTGATCGAACGCATCAAACAACTTCGCGCATGATTCTGTCTCTGGTTTCCGAAATTCTTTCCCGCGTCGCGCGGAATCCCGAAATCGACCAAGCGCTGGATACACTTCGGCGCAGCAAGGGCGAAGTCCATCTAGCCGGCCTCACTGATCCAGCGAAGGCGTTTGTTTCTGCGGTTGCCACGGCTCAGCTCGGACGTCCCACGGTTTTGATCGTGGAGTCCAACCAGCGCGCCGAAATGATGCTCGAACCGGTGCGCTGGTTTTATCGCGCGGTGACGCGGAAACGGGGTCGCCGCGTCGCACATTTGCCTGCTTACGACGTGCTGCCCTACGAATCCCGGTCGCCGCACGCTGAAATTTCAGAGGACCGCGCCGTTGCGCTCTGGAGATTCGCGTTGAGCGAGGCGGACCTGCTAATCGTTCCGGTGCAGGCCGCGGTCTGGCGTTTGCGTGAGCCGGAATTTTACGGAGAGCTCGCGTTGACCATAGCGCGCGATCAATCCATCGAGCACCAGGCGCTTCTGAATTTTCTTTCCAGCGCGGGTTACGACAAACAGGTGACCTGCGAGATGCCCGGCCAGTTCGCGGTGCGCGGCGGCATCATCGATATTTTTTCTCCCGAAGCTCCGCAGCCTGTTCGCGTGGAACTGCTTGGCGATACCATTGAATCCATACGCGCGTTTGATCCCAACACCCAGCGTTCCACAAATCCTGTGGAGCGTGCCATGCTGATGCCGCTCACAGAATTCCCGCGCCACGCCCAAGTACTCGAACGCTTGCGCGTGCGTTCTAGTTCTGACCGTGAAGACGATTCGCCGCCCGCAGGTTTCTATCTCGGTTGGGAATTTCGAGAAGTTTTGCGCGAAAAGCGCAACTCCACTGTTTTCGATCTAGGACCCGACCCGCTCGTGATCCAAGACGAGCCCTCGCTTATCGCCGACTGCCTGGAGAAATACCGCAAACAGCTTCAAGGATCGTTTGAAGAGTCTGACGATCCGCTCGCCGAGCCGCCCAGCGCATATCTCTTGACTGATGAAGAATGGAAGCACGCGTTGCAACGTCTGCCTCGCCTGGCAATCGAACATCTTGCCATCGCCCGCGAAAGCGATCCTGCCAGAGAACACGTCCTTCGCACGCAGCCGACCACGCGGTATCACGGTGACGTAGCCGCTTTCGTGGCTGAAGTTCGCGGGCGCATTGCTGGTGGCGAACAAGTGCTCGTGTCAGGTGCCAGCACAGGCGAACTGGAGCGGCTCGCCGATATTTGCCACGAGTTTGAAGTGCCCTATCGCATGGGCGAGCTAGACGAAAACACCACCGTGGCGCGGCTGGCGGAGGAAGGATCGGGCGCGCCCGGGCCGGCTATGGTGTTGGTGAGGGCTCCCGTTGAAGAAGGTGTCGTGTTCGTCGACGCCAAGCTTGCGCTGTTCGGGAATGCCGACCTGTTTGAAACTGTCGCGCCATCCTCCAAACAACGCGCACGCTCGCGACCGAAGACGGCGAGCTTCTTCAGCGATTTCTCTGACCTGAAGCCGGGCGACTACGTGGTGCACATCGATCACGGCATTGGCCAATTCGAAGGTCTGCGGCAAGTAGCCGTCGAAGGCGCCACCGGCGAATTCATGCTCCTGCGTTACGCGGGCGACGCCAAACTCTACGTCCCTCTAGCGCGGCTCGATTTGGTTCAGAAATATCAGTCGCTTGGCGGAGTGGAACCGGTCCTCGACCGCCTCGGAACTACAGTTTGGGAAGCACGCAAAACGCGTGTGCGCAAGTCCGTCACCGATATGGCGGACCAGCTTCTAAAACTTTACGCCGAGCGCAAAACCGCGCCCGGCCACGCGTTTCCAGCGGATACGAATTGGACGCGCGAGTTCGAGGACGCATTTGAGTTCGACGAAACTCAGGACCAGCTTCGCGCAATCGCGGACGTAAAACGCGACATGGAATCGCCGCTGCCCATGGACCGCTTGCTCTGCGGCGACGTTGGCTACGGAAAAACGGAAGTCGCTATGCGCGCGGCATTCAAAGCCATCGCAGATTCTAAACAGGTAGCCGTGCTCGCGCCCACTACCGTGCTTGCTTTCCAGCATTATCAGACTTTCAAGCGCCGCTTCTCCGCCTTCCCCGTGCGAGTGGAAATGCTCAGCCGCTTCCGTACGGAAAAAGAGCAGAAAAAAGTTCTGGAAGAGATGGAAGCCGGGAAAGTGGACATTCTGATCGGCACGCATCGGCTGCTCTCGCGCGACGTGAAATTTCAGGACCTGGGCTTGTTGGTGGTGGACGAAGAGCAGCGTTTCGGTGTGGCGCACAAAGAGCGTTTGAAGGAGATGCGCAAAAATGTGGACGTGCTGACCATGTCGGCGACACCGATTCCGCGCACGCTGCACATGTCTCTGGTGGGTTTGCGCGATATGAGCGTGATCGAGACGCCTCCGAAAGACCGCCTCGCAATCCAAACTACCGTCGCGCCTTTCAGCGAGACGCTGATTCAGCGTGTAGTGGAAGAAGAGCTCGCGCGCGAAGGACAAGTGTTCTTCGTTCATAACCGCGTGGAATCCATTGACACGCTGGCCGCGCTGGTGAAGCGCCTGGTTCCCCAAGCGCGTGTGGTAATAGGCCACGGACAGATGCGCGAGAGGGAACTGGAAAAAGTAATGTTGAAATTTGTGCGCCACGAAGCAGACGTGCTCGTTTCCACTACCATCGTTGAAAATGGCTTGGATATTCCCCGCGCCAACACGATTGTGATCGATCGCGCAGACTGTTTTGGTTTGTCGGAACTGTACCAGCTTCGCGGGCGTGTCGGACGTTCAAACCAGCGGGCCTATGCGTACCTGCTCGTTCCGCCGGATACCGCGCTAACGTCTATCGCGCGCCAACGATTGGCCGCGCTCAAGGAGTTCAGCGACTTGGGTGCCGGATTCCGCATCGCCGCACTCGACCTCGAACTACGAGGCGCGGGGAATCTGCTCGGCAGGGAGCAGCACGGTCACATCGAGGCAGTTGGTTTCGACATGTATTGCCAGATGATGGAGCGCGCTGTGGCCGAACGAAAAGGCGAGGCCGTGGCGGTCGAGCGTCGCGCCACACTCAACCTTGGGCAGGAAATACGCATCCCACCTGAGTACATCGAGAACGAGAACTTACGTCTAAGAATTTATAAGCGCATCGCCAGCGTTACCTCCGACGAGGAGCGCGAAGAAGTTCGCCGGGAGCTAAACGACAGGTTCGGTCCGCCCCCGCCGTCTGTCGATAATCTTCTCGACTACGCGGTGTTGAAAGCGCTGGCTGAAAGGTTGATGGTGGCATCCGTGGACCATCGCGGGGACCAGGTAGCCATAAAATTCTATGAAGACACGCCCCTGGGCCCCGAAAAGCTCGTCAAATTGATTCGCAAACGCAAGGGGATGCGGCTGGACCCCTCGGGCGTGCTATGGTTTGAGTGGAAAGGTGAAAAGGGTGGCCCGGCGGGAGCCACCAGAAACGTATTGCTACAACTGGAAGCGTAGAGATAAAATTCAATTTAGAGTGAATCCTATGAAAATTTGGAAGGTATCTCCCGTGCAGCTTTCTGCCGGGATAATTGTGTTTGCCGCTTTGGCGCTAGCTCTACCTTGGCTGGCTCGTGCGCAGTCCAAGGGCACCGTGATCGAAGAGATCGTCGCGCGCGTTAATAATGACGCGATCACGCTTTCGGACGTGCAGAAAGCCGATCAGGCCTTGCACGAAGAGATCGCCCACGATTGCCAAGGCTGCCCACCTGAAAAAGTGGAAGAGATCTACAAAGACAAGCAAAAGGATTTGCTGCGGGACTTGATCGACCAGGCGCTTCTGGTGGAACGCGCCAAGGACATGGGCATTAGCGTAGAGACGGACGTAATCAAGCGTCTGGACGAAATTCGCAAGCAAAACAACCTGGGCAGCATGGAAGAGCTGGAAAAGGCAGTAGAGTCCCAAGGCTTCGGTTGGGAAGATTTCAAATCTCAAATTCGCAATACGCTTTTAACCCAGGAAGTGATTCGCCGCGAAGTCGGCTCGCACATCAACATCCCGAATGACGACGTTAAGAAATATTACGAGGAGCACCAAAAGGATTTCAATCGTCCCGAGCAGGTAATGCTCTCGGAAATTTTTCTGAGCACGGAAGGCAAGAGCCCGGAGGAAATGTCGTCCGTTGAAAAGAAGGCGGAAGACTTGCGCAATCGCGTGGTAAAGGGCGAAGACTTCAACGAAATCGCCAAGCATTTTTCGGAAGGCAGCACGGCGAAGGACGGCGGCGAGCTAGGCACTTTCGAGCACGGCCAGCTATCCAAGCAGCTCGAAGACATTGTGTTCAAAATGGACAAAGGTCAGATGAGCGAAGTGATCCAGACAAAAGAAGGCTTCGAGATCCTCAAATTGGATGCCCATTACCAAGCTGGCTTGCAGCCTCTCGATAAAGTGGAAAATGAGATCATGAATCGCATCTACTCGCAAAAAATGCAGCCGACCATGCGCGGGTACCTTGGGCAACTGCGCGAACAGAGTTACGTCATGGTGAAGCCGGGTTACACCGATAGCGCCGCTGTCCCTGGCGCAAGCGTGATTCAGGAAGTGGCGCCCACCCCCGACGCCGCTGACGCAAAAAAAGCCAAGAAAAAGATGGCGAAGCCTAATATCAACGGCCAGTGAAAACACACTTCATTTGTGATTTGCAGGACGGCCAGGGAGTCGCCACGCTTTTTCTGGTGCGCGAAAAGGAAGTGCGCACCTCGTCTCGTTCTGGAAAATCCTGGCTCGAACTGGACCTGGTTGACCGCACAGGAAGAATCTCCGCAAAAATGTGGGACAACTTCGCGGTCATCGCCGTTACGTTCGAGCGGGACGATGTGGTGCACGTGCGCGGCCGGGTGAAACTTTATAACGGCCAGAAGGAGTTGATGCTGGAACAGATCATTCCGGCCGTCGAACGCGAATACGACCTCGCCGATTTCCTTGCACATACCAAATACGACGTAGAAAAATTGTATGCGGAGTTGCGTGCGGCTATCGCGGCCATGAAAAATCCGTGGCTCAAGCGCCTGCTCACCAGCGTCGTTGACGATCCTGAAATATCGCCGAAGCTCAAGCGCGCGCCTGCCGCGATGACCATGCATCACGCCTATATCGGTGGCTTGCTGGAACATATTGTGAGCCTGATCGGCTTGGCCCGCGGTGTGGCGGATCATTACCGTGAACTCGACGCCGACCTGCTTCTTGCTGGAATTGTCCTGCACGATATCGGGAAAATTGACGAGCTTTGCTATGGCCGCGGCATCGATTACACCACGCAAGGTCGTCTGCTCGGGCACATCACCATCGGAGCCGCTCTGGTTCGCGAAAAAATCTGCGCCATTCCAAATTTTCCTCCGGAGCTGGCTATGTTGGTGGAACATTTAATTTTGAGCCATCACGGGTCCTACGAATTCGGTTCGCCTTCGCTGCCGCAGACGCGCGAGGCTGTGGCCCTCCATTTTCTGGACGACCTGGATTCGAAAATGGGCGCTATCCGAGCGACTCTGGATTCGTCCGAAGGCAATGCTGATTGGACCGCGCGAAATCCGTCGCTTCGGCGTTCACTTTTGCGCACTGAAAAGTTTTACACAGGCGGCGATCCAAAAGCTTGCTCTGCTCCGAATGTGGAGTATGATGCCGCCAGGTCGGGGGAGGCTTCGCAAGGCAGTCCGGAACAGTCAGCACCGAAGCCTGGACAGGATCCAGCGGCGCGAAATGCCGCAGCTTCGGGCGGTCAATCCGGAACGTCGCCTCAAACCACTTTTTCGGGGTTCAATCCGCCTTCGGTACCTGACAAGAAGAACAACGAGTCCGCATAAATGAACTACGCAAAGACGCCGTCGCCACGCCATGCGCTTTTAGACTTGGCGCCCCTCGAGCTTGATTGCCTGAATATGTTGTGGCCCATGGGCGAAGGCACGGTCCGCGAGATCCGCGACGCGCTGGCTCCGCGCAGGCCGCGCGCCTACACCACGATCATGACCATTATGGATCGTCTGGCGCGAAAGGGAATTGTCGAGCGGCGCAAAACCGGGCGCGCGTATATTTACAAGCCGAACCTGACGGCCGAAGACGCGCGGGCGCATGCTCTTGCGCAAGTAATCGACAGCTTTTTCGGCGGGTCGAAAGAATTGGTGATCGCTCATCTCGACGAAGGATCGTCGAACGCGACGTCGCACGTCGCGCCAAAGGTTAATGCTGCCACTGATTCCGTCGCTCCTGCGAGTGCCTCGGCGGCCGCTGCTGGGGCAGGTTCCGGTGGAAGCGCTCGTCCGGCAGGCAACTCCTCTCCCAAATAGGCTGCGTTATGTTCCCCGCTGAGATCAAAATTCGGAACCGCGCTATTCAGCCGGCAACAATTTTGGCTCCCATGGCCGGAGTCACCGACACAGTCTTCCGTCGAGTGATTCGCTCGCTGGGCGGCTGTGGATTGATCATGACGGAATTTACCAGCGCCGAAGGCTTGACGCGAAATTCCGAGCGCACCCTGCACTATCTTTATTTCGGCGAAGACGAACATCCCATTGCCGCGCAAATTTTTGGCTCCGACCCTGATGTAATGGCCTCCGCTGCCGCGCTCACGCAAGAGCTCGGCTTCGATCAGGTGGACATTAATCTCGGTTGCCCGGTGAAAAAAGTTGTGAAGTGCGGCGGCTCAGGACTGTTGCGCGATTTGCCGCAGCTGGAAAAGCTTCTCGGCAAAGTTCGCGCTGCTGTAACGATTCCGCTGACGATCAAGATTCGCTCCGGCTGGGATGAAAACAACATCGTTGCGGTGGAGGTTGCCCGCATGGCCGAGCGAATCGGCATCGAAGCGATTGCCATTCATCCGCGCACACGCATGCAGGGTTACGCGGGCTCCGCCGACTGGTCGGTAATCCGCGCGGTGAAACAAGCGGTGGGCATGCCGGTGATCGGTAATGGAGATATTCACACGCCGCAAGACGCGGTTCGCATGATCGATGAGACCCGCTGCGATGCGGTGATGATCGGCCGCGCGGCGTCGTCGAATCCCTGGATTTTCCGCCAGATTCAGGACTACCTCGCGACAGGACATTACGATGAACCTACCGAGCTGGACCGCTACCAATTGTTGTCAGGCTATTTTCGCAGTTTAATTGCGGCAGAGATGCCCGACGCCGTCGGCAAGATGAAACAATTCGCGAGCTTGTTCACGCACGGGGTGCGGAATGGCGCCGAGCTGCGTTACGCGGTGCACCACTCGCATGGAACTGCAGAGATTCTGGATAGCGTTGATTCCTTCTTCGCCCGCAGCATTGCTTCATCGTCAGATTAAATTTAACGATCCCTGCAATCGCGTCAGTTGTAGCGCAAAAGCATGCCGATGCTCACTCGTCTCTCGTAACAAGGAGTTGCTTGTAAGCCTCACGTCGCGTCAACCCGCGCTCGCGAGCGGCTTGCTTCAGCGCAGCTTTGCGATCGATCCCACTCTCTTTGACGATCTCATCAATGCGCCGCGCAATCGGTAGCGCACGGCTCGCGTCCTCTGCGGAATTCTCGCTGCGCGCAGCCGCATCCGGCGGGCCAATCAGCAGCGTGATTTCACCGCGTGGCGCCTTCGCGCGTACGCCAGCGAGCAAATCTTCCAGATGACCGCGCAGAAATTCCTCATACATTTTCGTCACTTCCCGCGCGATTACCGCAGGTCGGTTGCCCAAGATCTCAAGGGCGTCTTCCAGAGTTTCCAGCAGCCGGTGCGGAGGTTCGTAAAGAACGATCGTACGCGGCTCGTTCACCAGCGCGCGTATTGCTTTTCGCCTTTCGGACTGCCGCGCAGGCAAAAATCCAATGAAAGTGAATTCCTCAATGGCCATTCCCGACGCTGCCAGCGCCGCAACAAACGCAGACGCGCCCGGCACCGGGACCACTTCGATGCCGTGCCGGAGACAGAGAGTTACGAGGCGATGTCCCGGGTCGGAAATGGCAGGCGTGCCGGCGTCGCTTACGATAGCAATCTTCGCACCCTGCTCCAGATCGATCACAAGTTCGGCCGCACGGGTGATTTCATTGTGCTCGTGATAACTGACTAGCTTTTTCTGAAGATTAAAATGCGAGAGCAACTTCATAGTCTGGCGCGTGTCTTCGCAGGCGATCAGGTCAGCTTCTTTCAGGATACGTAGCGCTCTTAGGGAAATATCCTCGAGGTTTCCAATCGGCGTCGCCACTACGTACAGGCAACCCGCTCCAGGTTCTTCACTCTTTATTTTTGTCATCGATGCATCACGGACTCGCGAAGGGTGGCAATACGACAGTCTAACATATAGCGACGAAGGCCCTCCTTCCGCCGCACAGCGACTCCGGGCATGCTATTATTTTACGTTCGCAGACGGCGGAGGGAGTTTTCATTGCCTTTATACGAATATAAGTGCGAGAAGTGCAGCCACCAATTTGAAAAAATCGAAGGGCACAACGCTTCCACCACCAAGAAATGTCCCAAGTGCGGGGCCAAAGCCCAGCGGATGCTCTCCGCGGCTGCCATCCAGTTCAAGGGATCCGGCTGGTATGTGACGGACTACGCTAAGAAAGGCGGATCTCCCGCCTCGGGTGAAAAATCCTCTGATGGCAATGCTTCTTCGTCGGCCGAAAAGTCAGGCGACACAAAATCCTCGGATTCAAAGAGCGGCGATTCGAAATCCGGAGATTCCAAGTCGAGCGATTCCAGTTCCAGCGAATCCAAATCGTCCGAATCGAAATCGAGCAGCGCGAAAAGCTCTTCGGAGAAGGGGAGTAAGAAGAAAAGGTAAAGCGAATCGGAATTTTATAGTTTCAGCTCACGCAGATATTCGCGAAAATCCGGCCCCAGCTTCGGATTTTTCAGCGCAAATTCCACAGTAGCCTTCAAGAAGCCAAGCTTGTCCCCAGCGTCGTGAGTTTGTCCCTCGTAAATGTGCGCCCAGAGTCCCCGCCCTTTCGCCAATTCCTTCAGCGCGTCGGTAAGTTGAATTTCGCCGCCCGCTCCCGCTTCGAGTTTTTCCAGATACTCGAAAATTTCGGGCGGCAGCACGTAGCGTCCGGTGATGCCGAGGTTTGACGGAGCCTTGTCTGCGTGAGGCTTTTCTACCAAATCGTTCACGCGCAAGAGCTGGTCTCCCCAACGGGGCTGATTCCCGGGAGTCGCCGCGATAATCCCGTAAAGATGTAGGCGAGCGCGTTCGACTTCTTCCACGGCGATAGCGCCCTGGCCTGTCGCGTCCCACACATCCATCAGCGCAGCGCGTCGCCGGAACCGCACCGTCCATAATCACGTCGCCAAGCAGAACGGCAAACGGTTCGTCGCCCACAAGTTCGCGCGCACAAAATACAGCGTGGCCCAGCCCTTGCGCTTCACTTTGCCGGGTATAGCTGAAATGCAAGCCGCCGCTAATCTCGCGCACCATTTCGGCCTGGTGCGGCTTGCCGCGCTCTTCGAGAAAGCGTTCAAGCTCGGGCGCCGAGTCAAAATGATCTTCAATGGCGTTCTTGCGCCGTCCGGTAACAAAAATAATGCTTTCGATACCCGACGCGATGCATTCTTCCACCGCGTATTGAATCAGTGGCTTGTCCACCACCGGCAACATCTCTTTCGGCTGCGCTTTCGTAGCGGGGAGGAATCGTGTGCCTAGGCCAGCCACCGGCAGCACTGCTTTGCGTACGCGTTTTCGTTCAGAGCTCATACTTACTATTCTTAGCTATTCCCATTGAAAAAGGGAAGAAGGAACGGGTGAAGAATTAATATTTGTTTGCGCGTTGTTCAATACCCGATTGTAAGCGGGGGGTACAAAACCATAGCGGCTCGCATGTTAACATGTGAGTGGCACCTGAGCTGCGGGACAAACGGTGGACGCACACACAAATCTGATACTCGGCATGGAGTCCTCTTGCGACGAGACTGCCGCAGCGGTTGTGGCCGATGGCCGCCGTGTGCTGTCGAACATCGTCGCGTCGCAAATCGCGATTCACCGCGATTTTGGCGGAGTCGTCCCGGAGCTTGCCTCTCGTGAACATCTTCGCCAAATCGTTCCGGTGGTTCGCGAAGCCGTTAAGCAGGCGGGGATCTCGCTGTCCGATCTTGACGCTATCGCAGTCACGCGAGGCCCCGGACTTATTGGCGCGCTGCTGGTCGGAGTGACCTATGGCAAAGTTCTTGCCCTCGCGCTCGACAAACCGCTCATCGCCGTGAATCATCTGGAAGGCCACGTCCACGCCGTGATGCTGGAAGCAGCAGAGTCAGGTCGGCGTGCGGTGTTTCCAGCTCTGTGTTTGATCGTTTCCGGCGGCCACACTGTGTTGTATGGGGTCGAATGCGCGTCACCGAACGGCACCAACCATTTCTCGTATTCGCGAATAGGCGGTACGCGAGATGACGCCGCCGGCGAAGCGTACGACAAAGTTGCCCGCATGCTTGCGCTGGGCTATCCGGGCGGTCCAATCATCGACCGGCTCGCCGAGCACGGTAATTCGAAGGCAATCCGGTTCGGCGTGCCGCAGATGAAAGGGAACACTTACGATTTCAGCTTCAGCGGGATTAAGACGGCGGTGCTTTACCATCTGCGCAAGCATCCAGAATTTCAATCGGAAATTGCTGCACGGGAGCAAGCACTCGCGCGTGGCGAACGCTCTGCCGACGCTCTGCGCCAACTTTCGACGCCGTCCACGCTCGATCTGGTAGCGAGTTTTCAGCGTGCGGTAGTTGAAGATCTAGTCACGCGCACACTCGCGGCAGCCTCACATCAACGTGTCCGCTCGATTTTCGTTTCCGGCGGAGTCGCCGCGAATCGCGAGTTACGCACAACTTTCGAATCCCAGGCAAAGCGCAATGGCCTGGAAGTTTTCTTTCCCAGTCGCGCGCTTTCCACCGACAACGCCGCCATGATCGCTGCGGCGGGCTACCCGCGTTTCCTCGAAGGAGAATACGAAGATTGCACGCTCGATCCTGTAGCGAATCTTCCGCTGGCCTGATATCGACCTCTACCGAAGTTGTCCGTAAGGATTCTTCAGTTAAAGCAGGGTAGGTTCGTAGATATAAGCCATTCCGTGTTGCGTGGCAGCGTAGGCCTTGGAGCCGTCGCTACTCCATCTCAGGTTCATGACACCTTCGGCGGCATACTCGTCCAACACTTCCATACGATTCATATCCACCAGAAACAAGCGTCCCTTGGCCGAGTTCTTCAGCCACGAGCTGTAGCAGATACACAAGGGAAGATGAGGATGGCAAACGCACAGTTCCGCGCCAAATGGCAGCGGCTCAAAATTCATCGTCTCGACTACCAGGCAGTACGCCTGTCCTGCCGCGCAATAAATGATTTTCTTTCCATCGTGCGTCCAACAAAGATCGGTGATGTGCCCTTGCGCCTGAAAAGCGTTCGTCTTTCTTAGCGTGGGGACAGCCAGCAGCGCGATGGAGTCGTCCGCCCAGTCGCCGTGAATTTCCACCACGCTGGCAAGCGTTTTTTCATCAGGACTAAACACCGTGCGCCCGTAACCGGCGAACGCTCCATCCTCGCCAAATTCCGCCTCATAGGTTTGCCGTTCGAGCCAACCGGGCACGCTGAGTTCGCTGGTGGGCTGGCCGTAAAGCGGCCCGCCGGGTGACATTCCGTCGTCGCGAACCCGCCAAAGCCGCAGGCATGCTTGCTTGCCCCCGGAACACGCCTCGGCGAAATATTTTTCGGTCCCCGACCACACCAGGTGCTTCGGGACAATCGCGAATTCCCCGAAAGTGCCTAAAAACATTTTCCCGTGCAAATCGAAAGAATGCAGAGCAGCTTGCCAGCCGGCCCAGGCCGCCACCAGAAAACGCGTGGTAGGCGACCAGGCGAACGCAGCTGCTAGATCCTGCGACCCGGCGGCGGTCTCGTTCGGCACCGAGAGAGCCAGCATTGGCGTGCTCAGCTCCACATCGTAAACCACCACGCGCTGGCCGAAATCTCCCGTGCGATACTGTCCGCCGCGCTGAAATTCTCGCGAGATGAAACACACGTGGCCCAAGCCGGAAATTGCGAGAGCGGAGCTATAACCGGTGAATATCTTTTTGACGACCCAGTTGGAATCGCGGGTCAAATCGCGAAGTCCACGCGCAACCAGTGCGGCAGAGCGCACTACCAGCGCCCGCTGGCCTGCAGGAACGATTGATCCGGCACCGGCTTTTTCTCGAATTTCCATCACAGTCCCGATTCAGCAGTTTAAAATCAAAGTTCCAGCCGGCGTTTGGCCTGCGCGATCTGCTCTTCCACTTTTTCCACCATTTCTTTCAGCACGTCGCGTCCATGCCTTTGCGCTTCATCGAGCCGCGATTTCAATTGGTACAAATCCGACCGCAAAAGCTCCTGCATTTCCGCTTCGATCTCGGAAAGGCGTCCGCGCGCCTGGCTGATTCTTCTGATCACTCGGACCAGTTCCGATCCCGCGCCTTCACCCTGCACGGCTTCAGGACTGCATTCGTACTCGGTCAAAATTCTGATGAGCTTCGATTCGTCTCCGCGCTCGTATGCTTCGTTCGCTTCGGCCATCAATTGCTGGCGTTTATTGCGGTCCTCACGGTCCGCAGTTAAGTCTGGATGAACGCGCTTGGCCACTTCACGATACAGGCGTTTCATCTCAGGAGAGGATTCGAACGCTACCGGCTCTTCGTTGCAATTTTCTCCCGCTGTCGATTTTGTTTCGCTGGCGGCAGCCCGCGCCGCGCGCGCATTTTGTTGCAGCCGCTCCACACCGGGGTGTTCCTTGGCTAGGCGTTCGGCGATTTGCGCTTTCAGCTCATCGAGTTCGGCATAACGCACTCCGACGAAGTGGAGGTAGCGCCGTTCAAAGGCCCCGAGCTCCGCCCGTAGGTTTGCAGAACGGAGCTCACGCTCAGCCAGCTCGACTTCAAGCGTAGCCTGTTCCTCGCGCTTGCGCGCAAGTTCCCGCTCTTCCGGTTTTACAGTTTTGATATGGGTCTTCAACGTCATAAAGCTGGCCTCAGGCCGTTCGTAACCGACGGTGCGTCTTGCGGAGCGATTCTCAGAGAGCTCGCTGGCTCAAAGCTTTCTCTTAATTCTAATGCCCGAAACGCGGTCTTGGCCGTCTTGTCGCAAAGTGGGTTTCCATAACCTGAAATATGTCTTATGACACATTGGTTTCGAGGCCTCCCTCGATCGTCTGGTCTTCTCCCTCTGCCAAGAAGCCAATTTGGTTGATCGCAAACTCCGGTTCCATCGTCTGTGAGGCTTGTGTAGCTAAGGTGCTGAATTAGAATGATTTCGGGGCGAATCAACGTCGAGGAGAAGAATATGAAAGAAACGCCGCAGCAATACATTCGGCGCATTACCAGTTACACACAAGGCCAAGACCCGCTCGAGGTCCAAGCTGCCACGCCCAAGAAACTCCAGCGTCTGCTGAGTCGCGCGACCCCTTCAAAATTGCGAAAGCGGCCGGCGCCGGACAAATGGTCTATCGCTGAAATTCTTGCTCACCTGGCTGACACTGAAATTGCTGGGGGCTGGCGAATGCGTCTTATTTTAGGCTCTCCAGGGACTCCAGTAAGCGCGTTTGACCAGGACGCCTGGGTCACCGCGCTTCACTATGACAAGCGCGATTCCCGAAAGGCCTTAGAGCAATTCCGTGTGCTGCGTGAAGCTAATCTGGCCATGCTGAAGACTCTGACGCCAGAGCAGTGGAAGCATTCAGGCGTGCACTCGGAGCGAGGAGTTGAAACCATCGAGCACATGGCGCGCATGTTCGCAGGCCATGACTTGAATCACCTCGCGCAGATCGAACAAATCCTCGCAACAAAAAAGTGATTCGTTTCGCTCGACGAGACTCTTGAAGAGGGGAGTGTTCGCTGTTTTCTGAAGGGCGAAGCTCGTTCGCTACGCCGCGGAGCTTGCGGTCGCTGCGCGGGGCGACGTCAGCTGCACGATTAAAAATTCCATCAGCGCGCGCGGATTCGGATTAGAGGATTTCAACTGGCTATCCGCTTCCGCCAGCGCCACCAGACCCGCGAGCAGATCTTTCTTTGGGATGCGATGCGCTTGCCGAACAGCCGTTTCCGCCGCCAGAGGATTCATCCCGAGCGCCCGCGCAGCCTGAAACCCACGCGTACCCGCAGGCAAATCGCGAGCTTCGATCAGCTTGCGATACATCCAGGTAATCCCACCGACCAGTCCGAGGGGCTCCTCACCTTCGCGCAGCAGGTTATCCAGGAATGCCAACGCCGAATCGCGCCTGCGAGTGGCCAGCATATCCGCCAATTGCCAGACGGTATTTTTGCGTGCGGCTACTACCAGCTCTTCCACATGGCTCGTCGTGATACGTTGGCCCTTCTCGACATAGGTGGCAAGTTTTTCGATTTCAATGCGCATGCGCGACGGCTCGCTGTTCAGAATATCCGCGAGCAGAAGCGCTGCGTCGCGCTCAATATCCGCGTCACAATCTTTCGCCATCTGCGTCGCGAGCGAAGCCGCCGATTCGCCGCCGATCGTCAACTCAACAAAAAGCGCATGCTCGGCGAGCAGCTTGGAGTATTTCTGCCGTCGGTCCAGGGCGGCCGCCTCGAATAACAGCACCGAAAACGGTGCGGGAGATTCAAAATATTTGCTGAGCGCCTCTACAATCTCTTCGCGAGTTTTTTCGCCGAGTTTTTCGAGGGATTGCACGCCTTCCACGATAATCACCTGCCGGTTCGCGAGCATGGGCATGGTTTGCGCGCGCTGGAGCACTTCGTCCCAACCGCTGTCTTGCACCGATATACGCGCCAGCGCCCATTCGCGCGCTGCTTCTGGCACGCATGCCTCGATAATTTTGTTGCGGCACACCTCGCGAAGATACGAATCGCTTCCCAGCAGGACGATTGCCGCCAGGGGTTTCCCCGTGCTCAGCCGCGCAACCAATTTGTCGGCCGAAATGTCAGGCATTAGAAATTCTCCACTACGTTGGACACAAGTTGCGCTGCGAAATCTTTCGACATGCGTTCAAGCGCGGGATTTTGCTCCTCGAAAAAACTCTGCACGTCAGCGGATATCTGGTATTGGTCGCGGAAGACCATATCGTCGTTCTTGTACACCACTTTCTCCGTCTTAGTATCGACCAATTGCACTTTGGTGTGTACTTGCACCAGCATCATGCTCACCTGGCCCGTCGTCGCATTGAACAGCATGGGATCGGTCTCGATAGAGATTACTTCGCCGTGCAGTACAGCATCGGCATCTGCCGGATTCTGAACGATCCTATATTTTGTACGTTGAATGAACTGCCGGATCACGGCTTCGGTAAAGCGCTGCTCAATTCGGTAACGCGTAGTGTCATTCTTGAATGCAGGCACCGCGATCGTTTTCCAATCGGAAGGCAGGTTTCCGGCGTGCCCGGCGACATGATAGCCGCAGCCTGAGGCAAATAGTGCAGCGGCCAGTGAAATTGGCAAGAAGGACGTTCGTCGCAAAGTTTCAATTGTATGCAGCCGGTTCTTCAAGCAGTTCCTCCGCAATTTGAACCGCATTGGCAGCCGCAAGCCGCAAATTATCCACCGCGCCCCAAATCCAAACGCCATTCGCTAGGCTGGGGTCGGTTTCTATTCGCGCGATTTGAATCTCACTTTCACCCGCGACGCTCACATTGTTCGGCGCTGGGTCATCCGGACCCGCGACCTTTATCCCTAGATTTCGAAACGCGCTCTCGAGTTGCTCCGTCTTTTGCGGCGAACCAAATTCCGCGTAAGCGGCAAATGCGTATCCATAAAACACGGGCGCCTGTACCAGTTGAATAGCTGGGACCGGCGCGCGTCCGGCCAGGTAGCTAGCCACGTCACGAGCAATCGCCGCGCGCAAGTCTTTCAGCGCCGGTTTGCATTCTTCGCCATAGCCAGCCAGTAAATTGAACGCAACCTGTGCGTCAAAGACTTTTTGCTCAATGGGCCGGAATGAAAGCAAATTCGTAGTCTGACTTTCGAGCTCATCCACGCCCGCCTGGTCGCGCTCCGATACCGGAGGGAACAGCATCATCACAACTCGCACAGGCGAAAAATGTTGAAGGCTGGCCGTCAGCGCGCAGCTAATAATCATGCCGGGGGCCGGAGAAGAATAGGGCGCCGGCCTTCCCGGCTCAATTCCTGTTGCGGCTCGTCGCGGAAGAACAGACTCAAGCGCGGGAATCCAACGGATCGCGTTGCCCGTAGCGGCGATTGCTCCAGTCATATCGATTACTTGTGCGCCGGAACGATGAGCTGCCCGCCAATTGCGTTCTGCGTCTTGCGCGCTCCCGACAAAGAAAGCAAATCCGGCGCCCTCGAAACTGTCCTCGTCCAGCGCCCTTATAAATGTGGGTTCTCCGCCGGCTTCCGTCAGAGTTCCAGCGAGGATTGGTTCGTCGAGCAGGACGATTTCACCGGCAGGGAAGTTGCGATCTTCCAGAACTAGTTTCAGCTCTTTACCGCGCAGAGAGGAAGCGCCCACGATCGCAACACGACTCGATTTTGCAGCGCCGCTTGCCATGCTTTAAGCGGTCCGCGAGGCGGTGCGGTGTCGAACGAAGCGTATAAGTTGCATGATCGGTCCATGCGCGGTGTACCCAGCGGTGAGCGCGAACAAGGTCGGTCCGGAAAATTTCACAGCGGCGCCAACGACAAGCGCCAGCAGAATCACGGCGAGCGAAGGACGCCGGCGCGTCCACTGAATATCCTTGAAACTGTAAAATCGCATCGAGCTCGACATTAAGACGCCGAGTCCAACCAGCAACGCCAGCCACAGAATCGACCAGCGAACATCGGAAATCGGCAGCCCTTCGCGCAAATGCACGGTAGAAGCAATCATTCCCGCCGCCGCAGGAGTGGGCATGCCCACGAAATATCTGTTTCCGCCTGGCGCCATTCCCTGAATGTTGAACCGCGCAAGTCTCCAGGCGCAGCAAGCCACAAAGAAAAATCCCATCAGCCAGCCAAGTTGAGTAAGGTGCAGAGAATCGGACGCATTCGCGGCTGCGAGCGCGCGTACGCCCCACGCGTAGGCCAGTAACGCTGGAGCGATACCAAAGCTCACCACATCAGCGAGAGAATCGAATTCACGTCCAAACGCGCTTTCCGTTCCCATCGAGCGCGCGATGCGTCCATCCATCGCGTCGAACGCGTACGCGATTCCAATCGCGATGGCTGCGTTGTCGAAATCCGCAAAGCGGCCGTCCAACGTGGCCAGCACGGCGTAGTAACCACACAGAAGATTCGCGACTGTAAGTGCGCTGGGAAGGATGTAGATGCCGCGCCGGAGGCGGTGATTACGGGGCGATCGCCGCGGTTGTTCTTCGTTTCCGACAGGATCTACGTCGTTGAATTCCATTTCGCCAGTATGCTCTCGCCGCCTTTTACTTTCTGACCGCGCTGAACCACTACTTCACTTTCCATCGGCAGCCAAACATCCACGCGCGACCCAAATCGTATCAGCCCGATGCGATCGCCGCGCGCAACGCTTTCGCCTTCGCGCTTCCAGCATATCACGCGACGCGCAATCGCTCCGGCGATTTGTTTGAATACCAAACGGCCCCTGGGCGTTTCAACGGTAATAACATTCTGTTCATTTTCCACCGAAGCCGCCGAGCGCATTGCGGCATAAAACTTGCCCGGCTGGTACACCACGCTTGCAATTCGTCCGGCCACCGGCGACCGTTGTACGTGCACGTCCCATATAGCCAGAAAAATGCTGATGCGATGGCCCATCACGCCGTGGAGCAACTCATCCGCGATTTGCACCACCTGCCCATCCGCAGGAGAAACCACGGCTGCGGGATCGGAGGGAATCTTGCGCTCCGGATCGCGGAAAAAATAGAACACAAAAAGACCGAGAAAAATCAATATGGCCGCGAGAATTTTCCATCCGGGAATCAGGCACACGGCGCCGACAATCAGCGGAGGCAGCCCAAATTTATACGCGTCTTTTACCATCAGCGAGAGGGAAACCCTTGCCTGTGAATGAGCAATGGTCCGATCAATTTAGATGCACGAATATTGTACGACAGAAGTGAAAGTACTGCTGGGCCGTGGGTAAAACGAACGCCGCGCTCTGAACTTAGTAGTGCGCCTGGTTCTGGTGCACTCGCTGCTGTACCGCACTCTGATTATGGCGATGGCGGGCCACAATCATCTCCATTTGATCTTTCAAATAGAGTTTCATCTTTTTAAGGGAAACTTCCAGTGCGAGGTCTTCTGAGTTCCAGTAACTTTGCTTTACGAGTTGTTCGAGCTGGCATTCACAGCGGGAGTGTTCTTCGGCGAGCCTTCTGAATTCCTGGTCAGTTTCTAACAGCGCCTGCCGGACATCGTGCGTCGTAATCGGCATCCTTTCCCTCCAGGTTGGAAAGAGCATTCACATACCTATAACAACTAACACAATTCCGGCTCCAAACCAATAGGATAAAAGTGGGAGTACCGGCGGCACTGTGGATGTCCTCGAGCCGCCGCCGCTTATTGAAGTTTCGCGCTGAGTAGCAGGGCGTCTTCGATAGGTGCATTGTAATAACGCGAACGCCGGCCCACCGTTTGAAAATTGTGGTGTTCGTAAAAACGTAGCGCCGCAGCATTCGAAGCGCGCACTTCCAATATCGCGTGCGTAGCTTCGAAAGTCTTGCCCCACGCAAGAGTTTGTTGCAAGAGCATGGCGCCGATGCCGCGCGCACGCAGTTCGGGTGAAACGGCGAAATTTAGAATCTCAATATCATCCGCGATTTTTCGCGCAACGATAAATCCGGCGACGCTGCCTTCTTTCTCAACGACCCATCCGGCCATGTCTCCACGCGCAACTCGGTTGTAGTCCCAGGCCGTCCACTGCGCGATTTCCGGACAAGCGGCCTGGATTGCCAGAATGCGCTTAACATCGGCCTCTTCAATTGGGCGGCTGCGCACAGCGTTTACCGCCTTTTCGCATACACTTCTGCATCTGTGCGCCGAACATAATTCGCATCGAGCGTAAGCGCGTCTGAAACTTGGCCACGCTGCGCCCGTCGATAACCAAGCTGTCCGATCAGCGGAGCGAGCACGCTAGACACGCGTTCAACGTGTGGCACAGGCAAATGTTCCTTCTCAATTCGAGACAAGGCTTCTGCGAGAGCCTCAGGCGTCGGCGAAATGATTGCAAATTCCGAACTGCCCGGCCGCTCGGCAATTGTCCGCAAAAATTCTTCGGGACGCAGGGCGCACTCCTTGCCTTCGAGTGCTAATAAATCCTTCCCTCGACGATACACGCCAAAATAAACTTCACCGCGGCGCGCATCAAAGGCGGGTACCAGCACCGCTGCAGCCGAATTGGATTGCGCCGCAATCGCTTCGAGAACGCTCACGCCTACCACCGGCTTGTTGTAAACCTCGGCCCATCCCTTCGCCGCAACAAGCCCTACGCGCAAGCCCGTAAACGATCCCGGTCCCGCGCTAACCGTGAACAGATCGAATTGTTCGAGCTTCAACGAGAGCTCTTGCAGCAGGAATTCCAGGTGGCGAAACATCCGCGAAGAGTACGTTTCTTCGCCCAAAGTGGAGACCAAACCGACGAGTGTTTCGTCGCGAAGAACGGCTAAACTGCCGGCGCTTGAGGAGGTGTCTAAAGCCAAAATCAGCACAGCACCATTATAGGGCAATTGGGGGGCCAAACCCGTGAAAATTAAGCCTTTTCCAGCCTCTTTATCCTTTGCGATATTGCTAGATTCGCTTGACGCCGTGCCTGCTTCTGCCTAAGATTTCAACATGCCCTTCGGGGGGGCTGTCCACCTATGGAATTCAAGCTTGGTGAAAAAGTTGTGTATCCGAACCATGGTGTAGGGATTATCGAACAGATCAGTTACGGTTACTTAAATGGAAGATCGGAGCGATATTACATGCTGAAAATCGCTTCGAGCGGTTTGAAAGTAATGGTTCCGCAGTCAAACGTTGATTGCGTTGGATTGCGCCCGATCATCCGTAACACACAGGCAGCCGCAGTCCTCGGATTCCTCGAAAAGGGCCGCTCGGCTTCGCACCATGACTGGAAGCATCGCTTCAAGGAAAATTCGGATCGCATGCGCACTGGTTCGCTGATGGAAGTGGCCGCAGTTTTGAAAGGCCTGGTCGCCCTCAGCCGCACCAAACCGCTTTCTTTCCGGGAAAAGAAGATGCTCGAACGTGCAAAGTATCTTCTCATCAGCGAACTTGCCACCGTTCGCAACACCTCTGAGCAAGCGGTCGAGGTTAATATCGTCCGCGCGCTCGCCAAAGCCAAATTGCAAATGCCGGAGACAGCACCGATTCCGGAGTAAGTTTCAAAATTACTCTCTCCTGTCGGACGGGCATAACCTGCAAAGGTTGTGCCCTTTTTTTACTCCGGTGTCGAGCATCATCCAAAAAAAAGGCGCCCCAAAAACTCGGAGCGCCCAATCTTACCCCAGCAATATATCTCGGTTAAGCCTTCCTCTTGTTCTTTAACGCGTTCAATGCCAGCGTCAAACGCGACTTGTACCGGTTCGCTGTATTCTCCGTCAGCGTCCTCTTGCGAATCGCCTTGTCCACTTCGGAAAAAGTCGCCGAAGCCAACTTCTCCGCGCCAGCCACGTCGCCTGACGTCAACGCTGCGCGCATCCGCCGGATAGCCGTCCGCACCCGCGTACGATTCATGCGATTGATGGCCTGCCGATGCTCGGCCTGCCGAATATTCTTCAATACCGACTTCGTCTTCTTCTTATGCTTTACTGCCCCACCCTGAGCCATCCATTACTCCTTAGCAGTTTATTTCGAATCATCGAGAATATCCGACACCCGCCCCAGTGTCAATTTATCGCACAAGATAACGCACCGATTTTCGAGGGCTTTAACGTAGAGTCAAAGCTTGTGCAAAGTAGGCTCTTGCGTCAGAGCGGCCGCATTGTTCAGTCTGAATCTTGGGTCTTTGCCTTTTCCCAGGCTTCTGACCGTGAACTTATGACAATTTCACGGAACCTAGAATCCTGTACTCTTTGAATATCGTTAATTTTGAATTGGTTGTGTCCTTCCACCGCTATGACATTCCATTCGACCGGCTGATTCTCTTCCGTATAGATTATATATTGGTGGTTCCAGCCAATTCGACGAAGTCCACCAGCAACGCTCGATGAGTCCCCACGAACAAAGAGGTACAAGCTGTTGGGGGTTTCACCTTCCATCAGGAAATAATCACCCGCTATAGCCCGCTTAGTTCGAAACATATCGCCCCAGCCGATACAACCTGCTAGCTGTACCGACAGCAAGAACATGGTGACGATTCGCAGTCTAGCCAAATTCTTCACTCCAAAATCATACAAGTCCGTTCCGGTATTGTGAACTGCCAATCCGATAACTTCGGCTGATGAAGATGGATAGTGGAAAGCCACTCAATACGCCAGGCTTCTAGGGGGAACCCTTTACCACTCCACGTTTACATTGACACTTTTCGTCTGCGCCTTTAGGCTATGCGCGATTGCCGGGGACGCCCGCCAGCGCGTGGCCTTCCCGCTAACGCTATGAAACGCGAAGAAATTCTAAAGCTCCTCGAACAAGTGGGCGCCGTCCGCACTGGACATTTCGAGCTTTCCAGCGGACGCCACAGCGGCACCTACATCCAGTGCGCGCTCGTCCTCGAACATCCCGAACACGCGGAACGACTCGGCCGCGCCCTCGCCGATCTTTTCAGAGATCTTTCCGTGGCCTGCGTCGTTTCGCCGGCGCTGGGCGGAATCCTTGCCGGCTACGAAGTGGCGCGCGCCCTCGGCGTTCGCTCACTCTTCGTCGAACGCGACCGTTCCGGACAAATGGCCCTACGCCGTGGCTTCGAGATCAAACCCGGCGAACGTGTGCTGGTGATTGAAGACGTTTGGACCACCGGCGGCTCCACTCGCGAAGCCATTGGCGTAGTTGAAGAAGAAGGCGGCCTAGTAGTAGCCGCTGGCGCTTTGATTGACCGCAGCGGCGGACGTCTCGAACTGAACGTCCCCTCGCGAGCTCTTTTGGAAATGGAAGTCCCCAGCTTCGAGCCCGACGAGTGCCCGCTCTGCCGCGCTGGCGGCATGCCCACACGCCCAGGCTCGCGTTACCTGCGAGCCCGCCCATAATCTCAGATTCAGGGAAGCAGTCTGGCTCGTATTTCGTGAAGGTGCTTCCGCGAAAGAAACGTCCGATGTCCCCGCGGAAGTTACGCCGACTCGCTTCGCATGCGATAATCTTCCTGCGCATGCGCAATATCAAGCTCACGATCGCCTACGATGGCACTGCCTTCCATGGCTGGCAGTTTCAGCCCGGTCTCTCCACTATCCAAGGCGCCATCAATGATGCTGCGCGCAAAATCACTGAAGAAGATATCATTGTGCATGGCGCAAGCCGCACCGACGCAGGCGTGCACGCGCTCGGACAAACCGCTCACTTCAAGACCGCCTCAAATCTGCCGGCCGCCGAATTCCAACGTGCACTGAACGCTCTGCTGCCTCCCTCGATCCGTGTTGTCGAATGCGAAGAAGTTGGTCACGATTTCCACGCTCGCTGGCTGGCCCAGGGAAAAACGTATCGTTATCGAATCTATCGCGGCCGCGTTCTTCCGCCTTTCGATTTCGGCCGTGCTTACCATTACCCGGGGCCGCTCGATGAATCCGCCATGTCCGCCGCCGCGCGCCTCTTCGAGGGCGAACACGACTTCACCACTTTCGCGGCATCCTCGGGCTCCCACGACCTGGATGGCGAGCGCGGCATGCTGCGTATAATGTATTCGTCTGAAATCGTGCGCCCGCCGGAAACCGACGAAATTCATTACGTCGTACACGGCCGCTCATTCCTCCGCTATATGGTGCGAAAAATTGTCGGCACGCTGCTGGAAGTTGGCAGAGGCCGTCTCGCGCCGGAGGACATTCCGCAAATTTTCGAATTGCGCGACCGTTCGCGCTCAGGCCCCACCGTCCCGCCCGAAGGCCTCTATCTGGTCGCGCTCGATTATCCCGATCCCACCGATTCTCTGGCATCTTCTGCTGCGCGCCGCCGCGCTTTGCAAACTTAGCTGAGATTTTTCTGCGCAAGGGGGATTGGCGTCACCGCCACAGCCAAATCAGGTACAATCGCGAAAAGATGGCCGTAACTCCACAGTCGCTGCCGCTGCCCGTCGCATCCGACCGAACTGTTGTCGATTCCATCGATCCAGCCACCAACGAAGTAATTGCGCGCTACCCCGCCACTAGCCCCGACGATCTCCCGGCAATCACGGAACGCGCCCGTCGCGCTCAAAAAGAATGGTCCGCTCGCTCGCTGGCTCATCGCTGCGCGGCGTTGCTCCGCTTTCGCGACGCGATTTATTCTCGCCGCGATGACATCGCGTCCTTGATCTCTCGCGAAACGGGTAAGCCGCGCGTCGAAGCCATCCTTGCCGAAGTTCTCCTCGCGCTCGACACCACAGACTTCCTGGCACGTCAGGCCCCCGCCTGGCTTCGATCCGAGCGCGTTCCACACCACAATCTCGCTATGCGCGCAAAATCCGGCTGGACGGAATTTCATCCCCACGGAGCCGTCGCCATAATTTCCCCCTGGAACTATCCGTTCGCCATTCCTATCGCGCAAATCGTTCCGGCGCTCATCACCGGCAACGCTGTTTTGCTGAAGCCTTCCGAGCTGACTCCGGGAACCGGCGCGCTGATCGGTGAACTAATCGAACAAGCAAGATTTCCGCGCGGCCTGGTGCAAATTCTGCAAGGTGCCGGCGACCTCGGGGCGGCCATCATCGAGGCCGGTCCCGACAAAGTATTTTTCACCGGCAGCGTTGCCACCGGCCGTCGCATCGCCGAGTCTTGCGGAAGAAAACTGATTCCGTCCGTGCTCGAATTGGGCGGGAAAGACGCGATGATGGTCCTCGCCGATGCCAATCTCGACACCGCGTCCAGCGCCGCCCTCTGGGGCGGTTTCACCAACTGCGGCCAGGCGTGCCTCTCCGTCGAACGCATCTATGTGGAACAGCCCGTCGCCGACCGCTTCATTCAACTCTGCGTGGAAAAAACAAAAAAGCTCCGGGTCGGCCCGGCCTCGGATCGCGACGCTGAACTCGGCCCCATGATCCGCCTGCGCCAGCTTGAAAAAGTTGAGCAGCAATTGCGCGAAGCTGTCGATCGCGGTGCTGAAATCCTAACCGGCGGAAACCGTCTTCCAGACCTCGGCCCAAATTTCTTCGAGCCCACGGTTGTCACTCGCGTCAATCATTCGATGCGACTCATGCGCGACGAAACGTTCGGCCCAGTAATCGCGATCCAAACCGTCGCCTCTGCGGAAGAAGCCATCGCCCTAGCGAACGATTCGCCCTTCGGACTTAGCGCCAGTGTGTGGACCGCCGATTCGAGCCGCGGCGCCGAGATCGCCTCGCGTATTCGAGCAGGTTCCGTGATGGTCAACGATGTCGCCAGCTATTACGGCATCTGTGAAGCTCCGCACGGCGGCCCCGACGCCAGCGGATGGGGACGCACGCACTCTCGCCTTGGACTGCTCGAAATGGTTCAAGTAAAATATATTGATATTGACCGTCTGCCGCGCATCGCGAAATCCTGGTGGTTCGGTTACACTGCGGAGCTCGCCGCCGCGGCCGGCAGTCTTGTGGAAACGCTTTTCGCGTCAAGCTGGCAGAAGCGATTTATGGCCTTGACGAAGAAACATGGCGCCCGCGGCGTAATCTTCCGCCGCAACCGAATTTGAGCGAGGCTTTAAGGTGTTAATGTTGCGCGGGACCCTCAGCCCAGCCTCTTGCTCTGGATTGAAGTTAGCAGCATAGCTCTGATGTGGTGGCCAATTTTATCATCGGCTGTTATTTCGACGCTTTCGCAGCACCGAATTGCCTGAGCGAAGTCGAAGTGGTTGGGGCGCGACGGGTTGTTCTAAAGAAGGTTTTGTAGCGCCGGGCTTTATAGCCCAACATCTTGATTTCTTTCATCAGCCTCCGGACTAAGGAGCCATAGAATGGCAGACGAAGCCGCCCCAGAAACTCCTGCAAAACCGCCGACCGCTTCGGCCCCAGCGTCACCGGCCGCGGCTCCCGCCGTTGCCGCGACGAGTCCTGCCGCCGCTGCTGCCGGGACAGCTGTCGCTGAACCTGCGGTTCCCGAAGCGCCAAAAGTTAAACCAAAGAAAGCCACCCAGCGCGCCTGCGACGAAAAAGACGCGAAGGGAAAACTCTGCTGTGGCCATTTGAAGCGCTGGTACGATTATCCAAAGGAAATCGAAGCGCTAGTAGGCGCAAAAACCGAAGTGTACCGCTGCGAATTCTGCAAAACGCTCTACACGCCAGACCGCTCGCAGCCGCCCCACAGTTATACTTTGCGCTACTAGCTGCCGGCGGTGCGCATTTGTTCGGTTTAGTTTGCGATTTTGTTTCTGTTTTTAGCTTTTGCTTTAGATTTCATTTTAGGTTCCGTGTTTGCTTTTATGTTTAGGTTTTGGTTTGATCTCGGTTCTGCATTGTTTTGTTTCTCGTTGTCATCCGAGCGAAGCGATAGACCTGCTTCTTACTGTTTTTGTCGTTACAATGAAACACGAACTCATCCACGACTGGAACACCTACACCGGCGCTGAAATCCCCACCGAACGCCAGGTCATGCTCAACGATGAAACGATGCGCGACGGTTTGCAAAATCCGTCCGTCCACGATCCCAGCATCGCCGAAAAAATCGAAATCCTGCACTTGATGGAATCACTCGGCATCGACACAGTGAACATCGGCCTCCCCGGCGCCGGCCCGCGCGCTTATGCCGACACCGAAGCTCTCGCTCGCGAAATCGTCAACGCAAAAATGAAAATCCGCCCGAATTGCGCGGCGCGCACCCACAAAAACGACATCAAGCCCATCATCGAAATTTCCGAACGTGTCGGCATGCCCATCGAAGCCGCCACCTTCATCGGCTCCAGCCCCATTCGCCGCCTGGTGGAAGACTGGACGGTCGAGCATCTCCAGCGCACCACCGAAGAGGCCGTAAAATTCGCCGTCTCCGCTGGCCTAGCGGTGATGTACGTCACGGAAGACACGATTCGCACCGATCCTTCCACCGTCATCACGCTGTATTCCACCGCCATACGTTTCGGTGCTCGCGCCATCGTTCTATGCGACACGGTGGGCCACGCTACTCCCCGCGGCGCATTCAATCTCGTAAATTTCGCAATCCAAGAAGTGGTGAAACCCTCCAGAGAAAAAATTCGCGTTGACTGGCACGGCCACAACGATCGCGGCCTCGCTATTGCCAACTCTCTTGCGGCCATCGCAGCCGGCGCTGACCAAGTCCACGCTGCGGCCTTAGCGTTAGGGGAGCGGGTAGGGAACACTCCCATGGAGCTGATGCTCGTAAACTTGTGCCTGCTCGGCCTGATCGATCGCGACCTCTCTACCTTAAAAAAATATTCCCGCGCGGTAGCCAAAGCTACGCACACGGAAATTCCGCCAAATTATCCGGTAGTCGGACGCGACGCCTTCCGCACCGCCACTGGTGTCCATGCCGCCGCCATCGTAAAAGCCTACAAGAAAAACGATTACGAGCTAGCCAACTCTATCTACAGCGGCGTGCCCTCGCACCTCTTCGGCCTGGAACAGGTAATCGAAGTAGGCCCGCTCAGCGGCCGTTCCAACGTAATCTTTTGGCTCGAAAAACGCGGCATACCTGTCACTGACGAATTAGTTGATCGCATTTTCAACGCAGCAAAACAGTCCGAACGCATTCTCACCGAAGAAGAGATCCTCGCGTTGCTCGGCTCCTCCACTTCGCGCGGCTACTGAACCCCGAAAAATATCTTGCCTCTATGCGCGGGATACGACATAAAATTCCCGCCACCGGGATGTTGTTGCCGCAGGACCGGGAATTTGCGAAAGTGCAGCGCGCTAGTGATACAATGCCGCCGATTTCCATCCATACAACTATTCCTATCAAAATAGTCGGGATTACGTCGCTCAGGAGGCAGAATGCGATTTTTTAGGGCGTCATTTTACATCGCTGCCGTATTGCTCCTCGCCATCACTTTTGGGCGGTTCGCCGTCAGTGCGCATCAACAACCGACGGCAACGAACGCCGGGATACCGCGCCCGACCATAGTTTTCATGACCGATTTCGGCACCGCAAACGATGCCGTGGCCATATGCAAAGCCGTGATTCTCGGCATCGTTCCCGATGTCCGCATCATGGACATCACGCATCAGGTCACTCCCTTCTCCATCGAAGAAGCTTCGCGATTTCTCGCAGGCGTATCGCCTTACTATCCTTCCGGCACGATTTTCCTGGTTGTCGTCGATCCGGGAGTAGGCACCTCTCGCAAAGCCATCATCGTAAAAACCAAGAAAGGTCAATATTTCGATCTGCCCGACAACGGAATCATCACTCCGGTCGCAGACCGCGATGGCGTTGAAGGCGTGCGTGAGATTACCAATACAGCCTGGATGATTGGCGACAAGGTTTCTTCCACATTCCACGGCCGAGATATTTTCTCACCCTCAGCGGCCCATTTGGCTGCGGGAGAAGATTGGACGCAAGCCGGCCCCGAAGTAAAAGATTTAGTTCGCTTGAAGCTCGTAGCCGCGACCGTGGACGCCAAAGGAATCAGCGGAGAAATCATCGGCCTCGACGATCCCTACGGCAGCCTGATTACAAATGTTCAAGGAGACGATTTCAAACAGCTCGGCTACGCCATAGGCGAAAATGTAACCGTGCAGATCGCCAATAAGCCGTATAAGTTTCCCTACGTGAAAACCTTCATGGATGTGCCAATCGGGCAGGCTCTGCTTTACATCGACTCGCGCGGACGCGTGGGCTTTGCACTCAACGAGCGCGATTTTTCCAAGACCTATAAGATTTCGCCGCCGGTTCCGGTTTTTATTCCGCGCAAAGGGAAATAAACCAGGGAGGACTCCGTGCACTCACTCAGAGACATGCTCAAACACAGTTTCCTCAGGCGCATGGCGATCTTGCCATTCGCCTTCGGGGTTCTCCTGTGTACTTGCTCAGCAGTTCGCGCCCAAAGTTTTCGCGGCTCGATTCGAGGGCAGATTGCAGACGCCAGCGGAGCCGCGATCGTCGGTGCCGATGTCACAGCGAGGAACCTAGCTACCGGCAGTTCGCGCGCGGTCCAATCCGACACGGAAGGCCGGTACGTGCTGGCTGAGTTAGAAGCCGGCGAATACGCAGTAACAGCCGCGGCCAAAGATCTTGTCGCAGTTGAACAAAAGGCCGTCGTAGTGGTTGGCATTGAGACGAATCTCTCTTTCACTCTCGGCAAAGTAACGGCGTCCTCTCAAAAGGTTACCGTCAATGCCGAAACGGTTCCCGTAATCGAGGCGACTCAGGACGTGCTCGGCGGCACCGTGGAACAAACGCTCGTCGCCGAGCTTCCGCTGAACGGCCGCGACTTCGGTAAGCTGGTCGCGCTCGTCCCTGGCGTGATCGTAGAAGGCTCAGGCGTCGCCGGAACGGAAAAGGGTTTCGGCCAGTTCAACATTAATGGTCAACGCGATCGCTCGAATAACTACACGCTGGATGGCACGGACAACAACGATCCCTGGTTCAACAATTCTGCGCTGAATCAGGTCGGCATCACCGGCGCACCCGCAACACTGCTCCCCATCGATGCGATTCAGGAATTCAATTTGCAAAACCAGTTTCCGGCCGAATACGGACGCAACACCGGCGGCGTCGTCAACATCATCACAAAATCCGGGACCAACGACTTCCACGGTTCCGCATTCGAATACGCGCGCAACTCGTTCTGGGACGCGCGCAATTACTTCGACCCGGTTGGCACTCCGCACACGCAATTCATCAACAACCAGTTTGGCGGGTCCTTCGGCGGCCCCATCATTCACGACAAGACGTTTTTCTTTGGCGCCTACGAAGGCCAGCGTGAACGTGTCGGCTCAGATTTTGATTTCACCTTGCCCACCACATCGGAAATCAACGCTGCTCGCGCTCTCGCGCTCAGCCAAAATCCTGCGATCAATACCGCCCCGCTCGACGCCATCCTCAGCTATTTTCCGGTGAACAATACGAATTCGAATTCCGTTCCAGGCCCAGTAAAAGATTTCAACGACCTGGACAATTTCATCCTGAAACTCGATCATCGTTTCAACGAAATCAATTCTTTCGCCGTGCGCTACGCCTTCGGACAGAGTGACCAGAAGTTTCCGCTTGGTTCACTAGGCGGCTTCGGCAGCGGTTCGCGCCTCCCGGGGTTCCAACAAATTTCTCCCACGCGCGTACAGGTCGTTTCAGCAAGCTTGCTCTCGGCTCTCAGCGCAACGCATATCAACGAACTGCGCTTCGGGTACACACGCTTCCGCAATTCGTTCACTTCGCAAGACGCTGTTACTCCGATTTCTGGTCTTCCTGATTTTGGCAGCGGCCTCGCCGGTATCCCGGAGATCGACTTCGGCGGATTCATTGAAAATCTCGGAGCCACAGCCTTTAGCGTTCCGCGTGCGCGTGTCAGCCAGAATTACCAGATTCTCGATAATTTCACCTGGATCAAAGGCGCGCACACGATGAAATTCGGTGGAGAATATCGCCGAACTTGGGTCAGCGCCTTCAACGATAATCTCGGTCGCGGTCTGATCGAGTTCGGGCCTACCGGACTCGACCCGGCGGACCCCATCATCGACACCTTGGCGAATTTTTATCTGGGGTATTTTTGCGACATGATGAATACCGGCACGAATTGCCCCGGATTCGCGGAAGGAAATATCGGAAACACGCAACGCACCACCTACAACAACGGCTTGGCCTTCTTCGCCCAAGACGAATTTCGCGTGCGCTCGAATCTCACCGTCACTTACGGCCTGCGTTGGGAGTATTTCGGCCCCATCAGCGAAAAAAATAATCTCCTTTTCAATTTTCCCGGACCCTTCTCCGCCACCTCTCAGCTTGTACGAGTCGGTACCGACGGCTTGAGCGGCGCGTATAAGCGCGATCTAAATAACTTCGGCCCGCGCATCGCCGTAGCTTGGAGCCCATTTCAAAACACCGTCGTGCGCGCCGGCTACGGCATCTATTACGATTACATCCCGCAAGATCTCATGATCGCGAATTTCACCACTGTCGCCGGCATCGCTACGAATCCAGTCGGTCCCCAGGCGGTCCTTCCGCTGGCATTCAATACCGCCGCCTGGAACGGAACCGCACCGGGCCCTGTTTTTTCGGCAGTGACAACCGGTCCTTTCCCGATCTTCGTCACCACCCATAACTTGGCCACCCCCTACGCAGGGGAATGGAATCTCAATATTCAACAGCAAATTTCCAGAGGCGCAGCGATTGAAATCGGTTATGTAGGAAGCAAAGGGACTCGCCTCACCCGCTTGTACGACGCAAACCAGGACGACAGCAATCCCAATTACGACGAAATAGATACCTTCGCCACAAATTCTGCTTCCACCTATAACGCACTTCAGGTTCAGGCGCGTTTCAACAACTGGCGTCGCTTCTCCGGTTTCTCCGCCTACGTTTTTTCAAAATCGCTCGACGGCGCTTCCGACGGAATCGATTTCAATTTCGCCACCGCCGCGTTTCCGCAAAACTCAGACAACTTGCAAGCCGAGAAGGGTCCATCGACGTTTGACGCCAGGCATCGCTGGACCACCGCGCTCAACTACGAGTTTCCGGTTTGGGAAGCGTTGCCGCCCCGACTTGCGCAAGGATGGCGTGCGAATACGATCGTCACCGTTATGTCCGGCCAACCGATTGGCATCATCACTGACACCGGCATCATGAACCTTGATGAGTCAGACAACTTTCATCAGCGGCCTGACGTGGTTCCCGGTGTCAGCCAAACCCTTGCAAGCAATCCGGCCAACGGTTACATCAACCCGCTTGCCTTCGCCACACCTGCTGGTAACTTCGGCAATCTTGGTCGCGACGCGGTGTACGGCCCCGGCTTCTGGAATATTGATTTTTCAGTGACGAAAGATACGCGTTTGACCGAGCGCTTGAATCTCCAGCTTCGCGCCGAGTTTTTTAATATTTTCAATCATCCGCAGTTTGCCTTGCCGGGAGGCGAGATTCAGCCGGAGGCGGGTTCTGGCCTTACTCTTCCACAGGCGCTGGCACGATGCTCGGGCTGCTTTTCAACTGCTACGCCCGATGTCGCACAGGGTAATCCAGGCCTTGGTGGAGGTGGTCCGCGGGTGATCCAGTTCGCCGCGCGTCTTCAATTCTAATTTTTGCTGGCGCGTCAGGGACGCCTTGCCGCATTGTTGGCGCGCTGCTAATATTTGTGTACGAAACACAGTGAAACTCCCGCACATCTCCTGTATCTTTCTTTTGATGGTCACACTTTCCGCGCGCGCTGCCGATGACTCGATTGAAAAGCTTGCCGTTGCGCCGGATTGCGCTCGCGGACTCGATTGGATCGGCAAAAACGCCGACTGGGTTACCCAGCAGCAAATCCAACTCACCGAAATTCCCGCTCCTGAATTCAGCGAAGGCCAGCGCGCCGAATTCGTCAAGAAACTCCTGGAATCCACCGGTCTGAAAGCGCGCGTCGATAAAACAGGTAATGTAATCGCCGAGCGTCCTGGATCCGATTCGAAGTCAGTCATCCTTCTTGCCGCGCACCTCGACACCGTTTTCCCGGCGTCCACTGACGTAAAAGTGAAACGCGACGGCAATCGCCTCAACGCCCCCGGTATCGCCGACAACGGCGCCGGCCTCTCCGCTCTCATAGGCTTGGCGCGCGGACTTTCCGAATCGCGCATCCAAACGACCAAGACGATCGTGCTAGCCGCAGACGTGGGAGAAGAAGGGGAAGGAAACCTCCGCGGAATTCGCGCGTTAGTAGAAAATTACGGCCAACGTCTTGCGGCCGTTATCGCCATTGATGGCGCTTCTATGGAACATATCACTACGCAGGGGATCGCCTCGCAACGCGTGGAAGTGGAAATAACTGGCCCCGGTGGACACAGTTGGTCCGATTTCGGCGCGCCCAATCCGATCACCGCGCTCGCCCGCGCCATCGTGAGGTTTTCTTCCGTGCCGGTTTCGGAGAATCCGCGCAGCTCCTACAATTTCGGCATCATCGACGGGGGAACTTCTGTGAATTCCATTCCCGCAAGCGCCTCTGTGAAAGTTGATCTACGCTCGGAACAGGAATCGCAAGTACGGGTGATGGAGTCCGCGCTGAAAGAAGCGGTGCAATCCGGTGTGAGAGAAGAGAACGCCGTTGCCCGAGCGAATAGCGATCCCCTCAAAGCAACTCTCCGCTCGCTCGGTGTGCGGCCCTCCGGCAAGCTTCCCGATACTTCGCCTTTGCTCGATACCATTCGCAGCGTTGATACTTTTCTAGGCAGCCGTTCGCGCTTGGAGAGCAGCTCCACCGACGCGAATATCCCTCTTTCTCTCGGCATTCCCGCAGTATCGATCGGTGGTGGTGGAAAAGGTGGCGGCTCGCACACGCCCGCGGAATGGTACGACGCGACGGGACGCGAAGCCGGACTTAAACGTCTTTTCCTAATTACCGTGGCCCTCGCCGGGACCCAGTCCTGATGTTCGAAACGTTTCGAAACCTTGCCGCAGTGCTAATCGTGCTCGTGCTTTCGTTAATGTTTTTGTCGCGTCGCCCTATTCACGCGAACGCTACGCAAATCGCGTCTGAGCGGCTTCCATCATCTACGGCGACGCCGGCCCCCGCAGATCTGGTTATAGAAAACGCCATCATTGCCACCTTTGACGAAAATCATCCACGCGCCAGCATGATTGCGATTCGCGGCGACAAAATCGTGGCCGTCGCTTACAACATCAGCGACGCCATCAAGTCCGATCAAACCGCCGAGGTCGAAGCCTTGATCGCCGCAAACACGCGCGTAATCGATCTTCACAAACAATTCGTCATGCCAGGTTTCAACGACGCCCACATTCATCTTTTCTCTGCAGCCTACGCGAAATTGCAAAGTGATTTTACCGGCGTGAAATCGATAGCCGAATTTCAAGACCGCATTCGCGCGCGCCTGAAGGATTACAAGCGCGGTGAATGGATCCTCGGGCGCGGATGGGACCACACTCTCTGGCCCGAAAAGAAATTTCCTACGCGCCAGGATCTCGACGCCGTCTCCACGGAACATCCCATGGTTTTCGGCCGGCTTGACGGCCACGTGGCTATCGCCAATTCGCGCGCGCTTAAAATTGCCGGCGTCACGCGCGACACCGCAGACCCTCCCGGCGGCCATATTGAACGCGACGCTATGTCCGAGCCCACCGGGTTGCTCGAAGAATCCGCAATGTCCTTGGTTTACACCCGCATTCCCCGTTACTCCATGGAGCAGCGCCGTCGCGCGTTTCAACTTGTGATGGATGAGGCTGTGCAATATGGCGTCACTTCCGTGCAGGACAATTCAGTGATGGATGCAAATGACGCCGCGAATTACGGATGGCAGAACTTTGTGGTTCTGGACCAGCTCAAGCGGGAAGGGAAGTTGAAATTTCATGTTACTGAGTGGCTTCCATTTCTTGCCCCCGTTTCGCGCTTGGAAGAAATGCGGCGCTGGGGTGGCAGCTCCACTCCGGAAAATCCAGGCGACCCCTGGCTCAAGACGGGACAAGTGAAGCTGATCATGGACGGCTCGCTCGGCTCGCGCACCGCCGCACTGCTCGCGCCATATTCTGACGACCCCAGCACCTCTGGAATTCTTGAAATCGAACCGGATCGTTTGAAACAAATGGCCATCGAGCGCGATCGCGCAGGATTCCAACTCGGCTTTCACGCCATCGGCGATCGCGCAAATCGCGTGGCGCTTGATACCTTTGCGGCCGTTTTCGAAGCCAACGGCCCGCGCGACCGCCGCGATCGCATCGAACACGCGCAAGTCGTTGAAGCGAGCGACTTCGAGCGTTTCGGAAAACTCAACATCATCGCGTCCATGCAGCCGGCGCATCTTCTAGATGACGCGCGTTGGGCCGCCGACCGGCTTGGCCCGGACCGTTCTCATGGCGCGTATGCCTGGCGCACCATGGAAAAAAATGGCGCGCGGCTCGCCTTTGGCACGGACTATCCCGTGATACCGATCAATCCGCTTCGCGGAATTTATGCCTGCGTGTCGCGCCGGATGACCGACGGCACGCCTAAGCGTGGCTGGCAGCCCCAAGAACATTTGCACGCGAAAGAATGTTTCAGTGCCTATACCGTAGGATCCGCTTATGCTGAATTCGAGGAACAGCGAAAGGGAATTATCGCGCCCGGTATGTTGGCGGACATCGTTGTTTACCCCAAGGACCTGAACGAAACGCAACTAGAAGACATGCTCAAAATTCCGGTGGTAATGACAATCGCCGGCGGGGAAATCGTTTACCAGCAAGCCCAGCCTTAATTGTCGGTTTATTTCTCAGCGGTATTACTTCTCTACTTCGATGGATTGTATTTCGCCGTCATAATTCTTGCGGTCGACGGTAACAAAGGTAATTTTTGCTGTCTTCCCATTCAGGTCCGTGCAGGGACGGAATTCACCCGCCTCAAAAGGAACATCTTCCGATATTTCCACGCGTGTATAGTCGCGCGAATGCAATTTGAATCTGCCATTATGAGCCGAAATCTTAAGCGTCATTTCAACTCCCGAACAAGCCACGTCGCTCACGAGACCATCGGCATCGATTTTCATATGCTCTGCGAAAACTGGATCCATGGACATTCGCGCGCCTGAAAAGGGAAGCGTGAAAACAAATGTGGCAACGGCGCCTGCTAAAAGTAGCCTCGACATACGCGCCGAGATTATTCCTGAATGTATATCATCGCGTCAATTGCACATGGGTACTAAAATTAACCTTGTTGCACTCCCAACTTTTCGTACCTGGCAAATTATATTTAGCTGTGGATTTGGTATCGCTTGTATCGATTCTCATGGCGCTGCCCTCTCGTACCGCTTTTATTTCCGGTACCAAGTCGCTATACGGCAACCCGACATCTCAGGAACAGTTCTTTTTGTTTTTAATTGTCATTCCGAGCAAAGCGAGGGACCTGCTTCTTACTGTTTTTTCTGTCACAAATTGTGATCACCGCATTGCTTGGCCATTTTGCCATCTTGCCACTGCTCCACGCGCCGCTTACACTCTCTGTCTCCATGCTCAGCAAACGCCTGCGTGCCGATCTTGCTTTGGGTTTCTGCGCGCTGATTTGGGGCGCCACATTCGTCGCAGTAAAAGACGCCCTCGCCGACGTCTCCGTAGTCGTTTACATAGCCGTCCGTTTCGCGCTGGCCGCGGTGGTCATGGCGATTTTCTTCCGGAGCTCCCTGCGCGGCATAAGCGGAAAAGCAGTGTGGGCCGGCGCTCAAATAGGCTTCTGCATGTTCACCGCCTACGTTTTCCAGACCGCCGGCTTGAAGTACACCACGCCTTCGAAAGCCGCTTTCATCACCGGCTCCAGCGTCGTAATCGTTCCGCTGCTACTGGCCGTATTTGGTCGCCGCAGGATAAATATCTGGATTTGGGCTGGCGCGCTTGCCGCGTTAGTCGGGCTATATTTTCTCACCGTACCACCGGAAGGTTTCAGCGGACTAAATCGCGGCGATCCCGTCGTGTTCGGCTGCGCCGTGATGTTCGCAGTCCACATGATCTTGATCAGCCGCCATGTCGAACAGCACTCCGTCGGCACCCTCGCTGTTGTGCAGGTCGCCACATCTGCAATTCTTGCCACCGTGGCGCTCCCGTTTTTGGCCCTTAGCGGTTGGGAACCGCCGCGGCTCGTCTGGACCGGCAATTTGATCTTTGCCGTTCTCGTCACTGCCATCGGCTCCACCGCCATCGGCTTTTCATTTCAAACCTGGGCGCAGCAATACGCTTCGCCAAGTCACACTGCAATCCTGATTAGCCTGGAACCTGTTTTCGCAGCCAGCACTTCTTGGCTTCTCGCGCGCGAACATCTCGGAGGCCGCGTGCTGCTAGGCGCCGCCTTAATTCTTGTCGGTATTTTACTCGCCGAACTAAAAGGCCAGGCCCCAGCAATCGCCCCGGAGTCGCTGGAGCCCGCAGCGACACACGAAGAATCTTAGCGAAAATCGACACGAGGGGATTGTCACAGCGCGAGAGCGTGGTTGGAGATTCTCAAACTAGAGTTTCAGTTCCCAGGTTTCCGCGACGAGGCTTTTTCCAAAGCTGTGGTGAGGTTTTCTTCGTATCAGAAGGTATCCCGCCTTCTGGTAGAGATGCCGCGCGGCCAGCAATTCGCTTTGGGTCCAAAGTGTAATCTTGCGATACCCCACTTTCCGTGCGAACTTGGAACATTCGTCGATCAATCGCGCCCCGATTCCCCTCTCCCGCGCAGACGGCTCGACTAGCAGCAAACGCAACTGGGCAATCGTCTTTGACTGCTCGACCAAAAACACCGAGCCAACAATCTCCCCATCTTTCTTGGCAATCCAACAACGCTCACGCTTCGGTTTATAATTGTGTATAAACTCAGCCACGATTTCCGCCGCGAGCGCCTCGAAGCGTTCGTCATATCCGTACTCTTGCCAATAAAGCAGCCCCTGGCGGTGTACAACCCAACCCATGTCTCCGGATTTGTGTGGCCGCAGCGTGTAGGGCGTTTTGCCATTCTGCTTTTCTGTGCCCCAGCCGCTCAGGATCGTTTCAACCGTTTGCATAGCATCAACCAAGCGCTTTTGCTCCGCAGCGGAAATATTGCGAAGCATACCGGCCATTTCGTCATGCCAGCGTTTGTTCAGCGGCGCGAAAGCCGCGCGTCCTCTTTGGTTTAGAGACAACCGGCTTCGCCTCCCGTCACTCTTTGAGACGTTTTTCTCTATCAGCCCGTGCTTTTGGAAGCCTTGCAGAATGCGGCTGAGACAGCCGGGGTCCAGGCCCAGGTCGCGGCCCAGGTCGGTAGCACTGGGCTTTTGCCGATGAGCGAGCTCGTAAAGAACCCGCGTTTCCGTGAGGGAATATGGACGGTTGAGCAAACCTTCGTTCAGCAAACCGATCTGGCGAGTGTAGAAACGATTGAACTGCCGGACAGCATCAGTGTTCCGATCAAGAACGCTAGCGCTCATAAATGTGTAGCGCCGGGAAATGTAAACAAGCTATTCCGCACAGTTGCACAGATAGTGACCAAGTCAACTAATATTAAGAACCACGGAAAACCGTCGAAGAGAGCTATTACCTCGCAAAGTATTTTAGTTATGCTGGGGATTTGGCTGCTTGTGGAATTTCACGTCAACCGGATCGTACATCACCGGCTGTTTCAAATTCTTCTTTTCAAAGTTCGATATATGCTGGTCGTGCACCAGGGTAAGTCCGATATCGTCCAGCCCTCGCAACAAACAATCGCGACGAAATGGATCGATCTCAAACGAATACCGCAAGCCGCTATCGTCGGTCACCACTTGCTCCTCCAAATTCACCGTCACCCGATAGCCTTCCTTCTCCGCCCGCTTGAAGAGTTCGTCCATCTGCTCGTTCGATAACGTGACTGGCAAAATTCCGTTCTTGAAACAATTGTTATAAAAAATATCGGCGTAACTCGGCGCCAGAATCGCGCGGAAGCCATAATCAAGAATCGCCCAGGGCGCATGCTCGCGGCTTGATCCACACCCAAAATTCGCCCGTGCCAGCAAAATCGACGCGCCTTTATACCGCGGCTGATTCAAAACAAACTCCGGATTCGCTTTCTCCCCCGGCAAGTAGCGCCAATCGTAAAACAAAACCCGCCCATATCCTTCGCGCGTAAGAAATTTCAAAAATTGCTTCGGCACCATCTGGTCCGTATCTACGTTCACGCGATCGAGCGGCCCCACCAACCCGGTATGTTTTATGAATGGTTCCATCTATTCCGCTCCGTCCGCATTCTTCCATCCGCGAATATCCACAAAGTGCCCTTCGATCGCCGCTGCCGCCGCCATCATCGGACTCACCAAATGCGTCCGCCCGCCCTTGCCCTGCCGCCCTTCAAAATTTCGATTTGACGTGCTCGCCGAACGCTCGCCGCTCGGCAACACGTCATCATTCATCCCAATGCACATGCTGCATCCAGCGTCGCGCCATTCAAACCCGGCTTCGCGAAATATTTTGTCGAGCCCTTCCGTCTCTGCTTCTACTTTAACGCGCCGCGATCCCGGCACCACCAGCGCCTGCTTCAAGTCTTTTGACACATGTTTCCCGGCCACCACTTTCGCCGCCGCACGCAAATCCTCAATCCGCGAATTGGTGCACGACCCGATAAAGACGCGGTCCACCGAAATATCTTCAATCGGCGTCCCTGCTTTCAGTCCCATGTACACCAGCGCGCGCGAAGCCGCCTCACGGTCAACTGGATCGTTAAATGACGCAGGGTCTGGGACGCGATCGGTGACTTGCGTAACCATCCCCGGATTCGTCCCCCAAGTAACCATCGGTGCCAGTTCATTCGCGTTCAGCGTCAAACTGTCGTCAAATTTTGCCCCTGGATCAGTAGCCAGCGATCGCCAGTGGTCCACCGCAACTTGAAAATCCCTTCCGCGCGGAACAAACGGCCGCCCTTCCAGGTATGCAAACGTCGTTTCGTCCGGCGAAACCATCCCGGCGCGCGCTCCGCCTTCGATGGTCATGTTGCACATCGTCATGCGCCCTTCCATCGACAATCCGCGCACCGCTTCGCCTGTATATTCGAAAACGTACCCAGTCCCGCCCGCAATTCCAATCTTGCCAATCACCGCGAGAATGAAATCTTTCGCCGTAACGCCGCGCGGCCGCCTCCCATTGATTTCAATCTTCATCGTTTTGGATTTGAATTGCGTCAGACACTGCGTCGCCAAAACGTGCTCAATCTCGCTGGTGCCAATGCCAAACGCCAGCGCCCCAAACGCGCCATGCGTCGAAGTGTGGCTGTCACCGCAAACAATGGTTTGCCCAGGCTGCGTGATGCCAAGCTCCGGCCCAATAATGTGAACGATGCCTTGATTCTTGCTGTGCATGTCAAAAAGATGCACGCCGTGCTCTTCGCAATTTCGCGCCAGCGCTTCAAACTGTCCCAGCGCATCTGCGTCCAGCACCGGCAACAAACGGTTTTTCGTCGAAACGGAATGGTCCATCACCGCGAAAGTAAGCTGCGGCTGCCGAACCTTGCGTCCCGCCGCCTTCAACCCGGCAAACGCTTGCGGAGAAGTGCCTTCATGAATCAGGTGACGGTCGATATAAATTAAAGTAGGTTGTCCCGGTTCTTCGCGGACGGTGTGCGCTTCCCATATCTTTTCGTAGAGAGTGCGAGCTGCCATACGGTTGGTTTTTTCCACCTGCGGGGATAAGGCCCCGAATCGAACAGCCGGAGGATTATCTTGCCGGCAGGGTCTTATTGTAACAAGCCTGTCACAATTCCGCCAAGCGCGTTATCAGAGCGCGACGACCCATCCTATTGCTACTGGAAACAAAGTCCGCGAACTAGTTGGAAGGAGAAGGCAGGTTGAGCCGCTTCAAGAGATTTTGAAATCGTGGGTCCTGATGCAGCGAATCGAAATGGTCATCGGAACTCAAGAAGGGCATCTGGCTCTCACGCTGTTGATACGCTTTTTCCAGCCACCGCATCGCGCTATTCGCATCATCCAAGCCGGCGAAAACGGAAGCCATCTGAAGCGAGGAGACGTAATGCTTCTTCGATATTTCCGTCAATTGGGCGATTATCTTGCGAGCCTCATCTTTTTGTCCTACCCGCGCGTAGATAAAGCCCGCTCCCGCCAATCCCGTAGAATCGCTCGGCGAAACAGCGATCACTTTTTTGTATTCGTCGAGCGCTTGCGGCCAGTTCTGTTGATTTTCGTACACTCCTGCTAACGAAAAATGGGCAGGGACAAAGTTGGGATCCATTTCCAGCGTGCGCTGATCGAGCCGCATCGCGTCATCCATCCTGCCGGCATGCCGGTACCGTGACGCCAGTGTCGTATTGATCGCCAATGACAAAGGATCGATCTGCTGCGCCGCTTCGGCCTGCTCCACCGACTCAGGAAAACGCAGCATCGCCGTCAGGTAGTAGCTGTACCACTGGTGCGCCGTCGCGTAATTCGGGTTCAGTTCGATTGCGCGGCGAAACTCTTCCTCAGACTGTTTCCAGTTCCAATCGTAATAAAACTCCACCAATGCCAGCGCCGCATGCCCCTCCGCGATATTCGGGTCCAGCTCGATCGCCTTGGTCGCGTTCGCGCGCGCTTTTGAATTGGCTACGTCCGCCGGCAACACGTCGGATCCCAACAACGAATACGCATCCGCCAAACCCGCATACGCTGCTGCAAACGACGGATCTTTTGCGATCGCCTGGCCAAAATATTCAATGCTCTTGTTCAATCCATCGGGCGTTCGCTTGTTCCAGAAATATCGCCCCTTCAGATAGGCCTCGTAAGCTTCCGGATCCACTGGCGCTGGATTTGCCGCTCGCAACGCGGAAGCTGGCGAGCCAACCGAGCCCCTTATTTGCTCGGCAATCTCACGCGCCGCCTCCGTCTGCAGCGACAAAACGTCCTTCATCTCGCGATCGTAGCTTTGCGCCCATAAATGACGGTCCGTGGCGCAGTCGATCAGTTGCGCGCGAATCCGCACGCGGTCTCCCACACGCTCCACCGAGCCTTCCACCAGAGCGTCCACGCCAAGCTCTTTGCCGATTTGCGGCGCAGTCTTATTGCCGTCTTTGTAATGCATTGCCGATGTTCGCGAAATCACGCGCAAGTCCGCAAATTGCGCCAGATCGGTGGTCAGCTCGTCCGTCATTCCATCCGCAAAATAATTCTGGCTCGGATCGGCGGAAAGATTCTGCAGTGGCAGAACGGCCACCGAGCGCCGTGATTTCTTCGTCGATGTCGACAGTCCGGTGACGTTGCTTGAGCGCCAGAAAATTCCCGCCAAACGGTCCCTTGTTTTTGCCAGGTTAGACGCTAGGAGTACGCCTGCAATCGCAACCCCGGCCAAGGCAAGGCCCAGGAACCACGCAAACGAGTGTCGGGGGGACGACGCTTGATCAGTGGTTCCTGGGGTGCCGCTTACGGGGGAGGGACCCTGGAGAGTATGCGCAACCAAATCGGCAACGCTTTCGTCGCCGGTATGGGCGGTCACTGGCGCGATAAATCGGTAACCCACACGCGGCAGCGTCTCGATAAAACGCGGTTCCGTTGCCGAATCGTTCAGCGCTTGTCGAAGTCTTTTAATAGAAGTATTTAGGCTGTGCTCGAAATCTACGAAGGTATCCGCCGGCCAGAGTTTTTCCTGCATCTGCTCGCGGCTCACCACTTCGCCCGCGGGCTCCAGCAGCATCAACAACATCTGAAACGGCTGCCCGTACAATTTTATTTTTGTTCCGTGCTTGCGAAGCTGGCGGGCGCGAACATCCACCTCAAAATCGGCGAACCGGTAGATTTGAGTTGGTTTCGCCATATCCCCAGGCAGATTGTGCGAAACTGCGATTCTAACATCGCGCCTTGGGGGAAACCAGAAGGGAGGCCAGACACCCGGCCACTGACTGGTGCTGGGCCAGTCAGTGAACCGGTAAGGAAACGACGTCAGTTTCCAGGTGTCTGCCAGGAACATGGGCTCACGCGGTGCAGCTGGAATCTTCGATCACGTAAAGTGCATGACCTTGATGATCGCGTTCCACCAGCAAAATCACTTCACTTTCCGGCTTCTCGTGCTCCGTATCAAAGTCCTGCAGCGAGCGATAGAAATCCAGGCTCAGGCACCTTCCGCCGAGCCACAGTTCTCTCAGAAAATGCCGCTCGTTGCGACGGTGGAAAATCAATTTCGATCGCGAACGTTCTGCGCCGCGGCTTGATGAAATGCTTACCGCCAGCTTGTATACCTTTCCATCTTCGCCGCGGACTTCTAACACACAAATTCCCGGAGTCGGGCTGCGCAATACTTCAAATCGGTAAGTGCCGGCGGCAAGACTATAGGTGCCCACGACCAAGTCGAAGGGCACATGGATGACAACTCCCATGGCTGCCGTAGCATTTGCTGACGAGCGAGACTTCGATGCCCACGGAGCCATTAGATTGAGACCTACAAAGGCTTGCATCTTTTTTCTCCTTTACCATGCTCGATGGGCTGGTATCGCGCCATCGACTGTTCTCGGAGCTGGGCGAATCCTCGAACGATCGCACTTTGGCTCACTAACCCCGCAATGGCAATGCACGCGGGGTGAAATGATTGTGTATTGAAGGTGAAACGCTAACTTGTTGAGGGTAGGTACTTTACGATGTCTTGGGAAACCGGTTTCGAGCGATTCTTGGCTTGGCCTTTCTCGGCCAGCAACAGCCATTCGGCTGCGTGCCGATTTCTTCTCGGCCCGCCTCGACATTTTACAGGCAGTCTTAACAACTGGGACAGGGGATTTTCTTCCTGCACGATGGCCGCGCCACTCCCGCGAATGGCGGTCTGCTCCGTGCCATCGAAGACCATCAAGGCCATGGTTCGGAAGCCAATCAGGTAATCAGTCTGTTCAACCAGCTCTCGCCGCAGAACCAGCAAGATCTGTTGAACTATTTGCGTTCGCTGTAATTCCTGGCGTGCCCGGCATGCAAGCACGATGTTGTGTTTGCATGCCGGTACGATATTGATGCGCAGACTGGACCGCGTTGAAGTTCTAACACCGGTCCTACTGTTGCGGTTGCGTCGGCGAAGAAGCCCCGCCGATCTGCGTGCCGATCACCTCGCCGGAGATTATGATTTCCACCCGGCGATTTTGCTGGCGCCCCGCAGCCGTATCGTTGCTCGCAACCGGATTGGACTTCCCAAATCCCGTCGCATTAACGGACGCAGCATCCACCCCTTGCTGCACTAAGTAGTCTCGCACTGCTCCGGCGCGTTTCTCTGAGAGTACCTGGTTTACTTCGTCGCTGCCAACGCTGTCGGTATAACCTTCCACCGAAAGCTTCAGCCCCGGATGTCCGATCACGATGCCGGAAAGCTTAGCTAGCGCTTCGCGCGCGTTAGGCTGCAGATCGTATTTCCCAAACGCAAAAAGC
The DNA here is from genome assembly GCA_963731535.1 of uncultured Acidobacteriota bacterium. GTDB lineage: Bacteria > Acidobacteriota > Terriglobia > Acidiferrales > UBA7541 > Palsa-295. The sequence goes on from CAVSWI010000019.1 coordinate 182,312, forward strand.
ACGTCCGCCATATTCACTTTCAGTCCGCGAGGCGTATCCGTAGTCGGCAGAATGCGATTGAACTGTTCCAACAACTGCGCGCGAAGCTGTTGTTTCTCGCGCTCCGACTGCGCCGCTGCGTCCTGCGCTTGTTGCGCCTTTAGACGTTCCTGCTCCGCCTGTTGCTGAGCGGCCAAACGGTCTGCATCAGCTCGTGCGCTGGCCGCTGCGGCCTGTGCCGCATCGCGCTCCGCCTGCAGCCGTTGCATTTCCGCCTGCTGACGCGCTGCCGCTTCCTGCGCTTGGCTGGCTGCCGCAGCGTCGGCCTGCGCTTTCGCCTCGGCCTCGCGCCGCGCCGCATCCGCCCGTTCCTGTGCTGCCCGTTCCTCGTCCTGCCGCTCCAGCGCGATGTGCCGCGCGTCCGCCGCATTCTGCACCGCGTCGCGCGACGCCTGAACGATCAGCTTATTGTTCCCATTTTTCGCCAGCAGATTCTGCGCATTTGACAAAGAAGCCTGCGCTTTGTTCAGCGCATCCGGGGCATATTTCTGCGCTCCTGCATTTATCGCGATCTGCACCGCGTTTTGCGCCTCGAAAAGCTCCAAAGGAACCTTCGAATCTGCCTTCGACACAGGCGAACTTGCGCCGGATACCTGGTAGCTATACGCGCCCTTGTCCAACAATTGATAACTGGCCGGCGCCTGCTCGATGGTTCCCACCGTCTCCGGCAGCACCGCGTTTTGCAGCACCACCACATTGCTCGGCTGCGACACCGCGAAGTACGGCTCGGCCGTAACAATCAGCCCAAACGTTTGCAGCGAAGTCGTCACATCAATCTTGGTTTTGTCTCCACTCAACAAAATTTCGCCCAGGTTATTTGATTTGCCTTCTGGAGTTATCGCCCAGAGAACGTAAGTTATATATTCCGGGCCAAACCTCTGCGCCGGCTCCAATTTGCTGAACTCCGCATTGATCTGTATGCGTCCAACTTTCCCGGTCACCTTCGCGCGCCCTTTTGCCAAGGGTAGCAGTGGCGAACCCTGGAATCCGATGGTCGTCGATCCGCTACGGTGCTGGTAATTAATTGTGACAATCGTCGCCGGAACCATCGTCACGTGATAGGTCGGCTGCTGTTGCTGCGAGTAGCTCTGCGCCAGTGTCGAAATTCCAAACGAAACCGCCAGACCTCCCATCACCAACAACGAAATTGCCCCTCGTCTCATAGTTCTACCTCACTCCTGATATCCGATTTACGACTTGCGCCTTGCATAAAAGCAATTACGCACATCATTAATTCCAAGCGAAGATCGGTAAATGTTAGTAACGCGAGGTAGTCCCTGGAATTGTCAAATCTAACAGGGGACGCGAGCCCCTAGCTTTGGCCAAACGCCTCTTCTGCTTGCGCCAACGTTTCGTAAGAATCGAATAGAGGCGCGATTCCAGTAATGTGCAGCACATTCTGCACCCGGTGATTCATCCCCACCAGCGCGAGCTTGCGCCCAGACTTGTGGCAGGTCACAAACGCACGCACCAGCGCCCCTATGGCTACCGAATCGATCGTAGGCACTCCGGTCAGGTCCAGGATCAGCCGCGGTGCCGCCACTCCACTCACGGCTTCCGTAAAGACAGCGGACGAACTTGACGTCAGCGCGCCCCGCAGCTTGAGCACCTGCAGCCCATCGCGCGTCCCAGGCTGCGTCACCACTCGAAATGGCTCGACTTCCATCGCCGTGCATTCTATTACCGTTCCAACGCACGACGCCAACATTTTCGCTGCCGTCAGAACCCAGTTGCTTCGATACTCCGTTTATCGCGCGTTGCCTGCCATTTGTCGCCGCAGCTTGCCGCTGCCGTCGCCCAGCTCTTGCATTCCGACCCGTAGTCATCAACCGTCTTCCTTTCCAGGCCGCGCCGCTTTTTCCTTCGAAACATGTTAGAATAAGTGTGCGCTCCGTAAATGTGATGGGGACAGATTTCATTTACGCGTCGTGCCTTGCCCTGCCTCACTTGATTTGATATGGTCCGGTCTTTCGCCGCCGTTTTTAGGCTTTTGCTGTTGGTCCGTCCGGCCGGGTGACCCAAATCTTTGCAGCAGTCGAAAGGAGTGCTTCAGGAGAAAACGTATGAAGAATCTTTTTGTGGGCAATATGAGTTTTCAAACGACTGCTGCGGATTTGCGTGCTCTCTTCGAACCGTTCGGACAGCTTGCGCGGGTTCATGTGGCGACTGATCGTGAGACGGGCAAAGCGCGCGGCTTTGGCTTCGTCGAAATGGTAAACGACGCGGATGCGGCCAAGGCCATCGCGGCGCTCGACGGAAAAGATCTCGGCGGGCGCAATTTAAAAGTGAACGAGGCGCGGCCCAAGTCTGAATCCGGCGGCGGTCCTCGCGGACCACGCAGCGGCCCCGGAGGAAACTCGGGCGGCGGCAATCGTGGCAGCGGCGGCAATCGAGGCGGCAGCGGTGGGGGCGGTCGCGAGAGATTCTCTAACGAGGATTATCGCGAAGTCGCGCGCCAGCCTCGCGAACCTCGCTGGTAATTTTTTCAAAGTAATTTCTGTTGGCGGTGACCTTTCCCGCCCTAATTCCAACCCAAGGAGATAGCCATGACCACCACATTCAAAAAGCGCCAGAAAGAAATGAAGCGCATGGACAAAGCGCGCGCGAAAGCTGAACGCCGTGCCCAGAAAAAACTGGAACCTCGCGAGGACGGGTCATCCGTGGATATATTCGACACTCGCATCGAGGACTTGCAGCCCCTGGCCCTCGACGATTCGAATATCCCAGCGGATCGCGAGTAAACCGTCCCAACGTCCAGTTAACATTGGACTTGCACTGGTTTCATCAAATTAAGCAGTCAGAATCTTAAGACCCGGCGCCGTCTTCATCGCGCGCCGGGTTTTTTATTGTCCGGCGCAATCTTCTTCCTCTCAACTCATTCCGACTCCCACGTCGAACTCCCTCTTACCCACAACGGCAATCCGCAACTCCCTCCGCATCGCCGGGTTAAAATGAGTGCTATACTTAAAATTCACTTTGCTTTTGGGCGCAATTCATTTTTCGGCGCAATCCAAAGGAGTTCGAGCATGGCTATTCAATTTCAGGAATTATATAGCTGGATCAGGCGCCGAAAGATTTTCGCAACTTTGCTGATCATCGCCACTCTCGGCATTGGTATCGTGATCGGCACTGTGATTTCCGGCCGCGCCATGGCCACGCACGATCAAACCGCTTCGAGCGGCGCGTCCCTGCTCGTGATTCCCGATCCGGTTACGCTCTCCAACGGATTCGCTGCGATTTCCAAAAAGGTCGGGCCTTCGGTCGTAAACATTTCCACCACGCAGGTAATCGAGAAACCCAAAGGCGCCAAGCGGCCGCACGCTCAAGGTGATTTCCAGGATTTCTTCGACCGCTTCTTCGATTCGCCCGATCGCGGCCAAGATGCCGAACGCAGCCTCGGCTCCGGAGTCATCGTTGACAAAAAAGGTTTCATCCTCACCAACGATCACGTCGTTGACCAAGCCACAAAAATTCAAGTCACCATTGATGGCGATCCCACCCATTACAACGCGCACGTAATCGGCATCGACAAAGACACCGACCTCGCCGTGATCAAAATTGAAGCCGACCATGAATTCGCCACGGCCAAGCTCGGTAATTCCGATGGCGTACAGGTCGGCGATTGGGTCCTGGCCTTTGGCAGCCCCTTCGGACTGAATTCCACCGTCACCGCCGGAATTATTAGCGCGAAAGATCGTTCCAACGTCGGCCATCAATTCCAGCGCTTCATTCAGACCGACGCCGCCATCAATCCCGGAAATTCCGGCGGACCGCTCGTGAATATGGCTGGCGAAGTAATCGGCATCAACACCGCCATCTATACCGAAAGCCGCTCGTTCGAAGGTGTCGGTTTCGCCATGCCCTCCAACGCGGTGATCAACGTTTACAACCAGCTCATCACCAACGGCAAAGTTACGCGCGGCTCCATCGGCATCACTTTCCAGGACGAGCGCAGCAATAATCCCGTGCTCTTGAAGGAACTCGGCGCGCCCTACGGAATCGTGGTCGAAGCAGTCGAACCCGGCAGCCCTGCCGACAAAGCCGGATTGCAGCCTGGCGACGTGATTACCAACGTGAACGGCCAGCCCGTGCACACTGGCTCCGACCTCGTGAACCCCATCGCGCAAACCACCATCGGCCAATCGGTCCAGATCGATTACGTTCGCGCGAAGCAAGCCAAGAGCGTCTCGCTCGTGGTCGCCGATCGCTCGAAGATTTTCCCACAGTCCGCGCAAGCTGGAGTTGACGACCAGCCCGAGCAGGAGGAAACGCCCGGAGAGTTCGGCCTGCACGTGGAAGAACTCACTCCCGACCTCGCGCACAGACTCGGCATGGGCAAGCTCACCGGCGTGGTGGTAACAGAAGTCGATCCCGCAAGCTTTGCCGAAGATATCGATTTCACCCGCGGCGACGTAATCACCGAAATCAATCACGTGGCGATCAACAACTTGTCCGACTACCGCCGCGAAATGGCCCAACTAAAGCCGGGCCAGGATGTTTTGTTCAAGGTCGCACAACGCGGCAACAACGACCGCGTCTTGACAGTTTTCCTGGCCGGAGCCGTCCCCGCAGCCCAGTAGGTTTGCGGGAAGAGAACTATGACGGCTGCGATTGAGGCCGGCCAGAGGGTCGGGTCTTTGGCCTCGTTCTGTTCATTGTCTGATACGCGCTCACTCTCGGGGGCGAAGCTTGTCCGAGTCCTTGATTGCGCGATAATGGGGCAGGGAGTTACACATCGATGAGGCGAACCGTAAAATTCCTGGCGCTCTCGGCGGCTCTGCTGATCACATGCGTTCCCGCCTTCGCTCAATCGGCTTCCACCAGCGGCTCCAGTTCGACTGCAGCCCATTCGACAACCGCAGCCAAGAAGAAAACAGTCTCGAAGAAGCACCGTTCAAAACGCGAGCCGACGCAGAAAGCCCCCACCCCCGCGCGCATCACAGAGATTCAAACCGCACTGGAACGCCGCGGCTACTACCAAGGCAATCCCAACGGAAAATGGGATTCCAACACTATCTCCGCCATGCAGAAATTCCAATCCGAAAACGGTTTGGAGTCTTCCGGCAAAATCAACGCGCTGAGCCTGCAAAAATTAGGCTTGGGTTCAAGCATCGCAGGCGTCTCCGCTCCCAAGCCCATTCAACCTCAGCCCAACAAGCCGGCAGCATCGTCGCCTGCCGCGACTCCGGCGTCCGCCTCCGCATCTGCGCAATCCGCCAGCGCCATCAACACCAACGCTGGCGCCGCCTCATCGCTATCCTCGAACTCTGCGTCACCAGCCGCCGACGCCAAGCCCCAGCAGCACTAATCCCCAAATTATTCCCCGGCGGTTCGACGTCCGCGCCGTAACTAACCGCCACAGGTGGACCACAACCCGCGGTCGAGACCAGCAGGAACCACCCTAAGTGCGCACGATCCCAGTCCGGAAAAAGTTTAGCGGTTCAAAAGGGCGCCGAGGGAAAAAGCGTTGTATTCGCGCCCGGCTATTAGCGCAGCGTAGATGGCGCAGTAAAGAAGCTGTATCGCGAGGGTGTGCCAGTCGGAGCGCAGCGCAGTGCCGAAGATCAGCGCAGCCATTGTGGCTTGAACCCAGAATCAAGGCCGCGCGCGTAAAGAGTCCCAGCAGGACGAGCAGACCGACGATGGCCTCCACGAAGACGAGGCCAATAGCAAACGGCCGCACCACCATCGCTGGCAGCACCGTACCCGCGAACTCCCTGACTATGCCGTCAGCAAACGCGCTCAAATGTAGCAGCCTCGTAAGCCCGTGCATGAATATGCTAAGTCCCAGCGTGAATCTCAGTACCAGATAACCAATTTTGCGGTCTAGCGCTGATGGGCCGATCGATGCGGAATTTGATGGTCTTTGCAAATCCAGGTCGAACGTTAGATGCGCGAAGGGCGTCGCTTGTGGCAGGCGAACAGCGCGCGTTTATTCGTAACGCAGCGCGACCATGGGGTCCACGCGCATCGCGCGGCGCGTAGGAATAAATGACGCGAAGAGCGCTACAGCGCACAGCAGAATCGCCACAGACGAAAACGTTATCGCGTCTGTGCTGGAAACGCCGAGCAGCAAACTGCTCAAGTACCGCGTCAGCGCGAACGACGCAAGCAGTCCCAGCGCCACTCCGATGAACGTCAACCGCAGCCCGTGGCCCAACACCAGCCGCAGTATGTCATCCTTGTTCGCGCCGAGAGCCATGCGGATGCCGATTTCATGCGTGCGCTGCCGCGTGGTGTAAGCCGTCACGCCGTAAATTCCCACCGCGCCCAGAACCAAAGCCAGTAGCCCAAACGCGCCCACGAAAGTTCCCGCAATGCGCTGAGGGAAGCTGTTAATTTGTTCGCCGATGTCGAGCGAGGTCACATCGAATACCACCAAGTCGCCATTCAGTTCATGGATTGTCCGCTCCACCGACTTGCCAAACGCCAACGGGTCTCCATTCACTCGCGCGTGCACAATCATCGTGGTTCGATAGACCTGGGATAGCGGCAGGTACAAAAAAGGCGTTGGCGCTTCAGTCAGCGAGCCCACTTTGCTGTCGCGCGCCACCCCAACCACGCGGAACCACTCGTGCGTCAAATCCGAGTTGAGCTGTTTCCCCAACGCTTCCTGACCCGGCCAGTAGCGCTTCGCAAATGCCTCGTTGACGATCACCACACGTTGCGAACTCTCCGTATCTTCAAGAGTAAAGTCGCGCCCTTTCACCAGCGGAATCTGTACCGTCCGCAAAAAATTTGGTGTGACGATCGCCATCGGCATTTCCATCGATTCACTTTCCTGCGCCACGTAGCCTTCCGGCTTCACACTGGTAGAGTCTGGGATCAGCCCCATCGGCACGCGACTCGACAGGGCCACCGACTGTATGCCCGGCAGCGCCGCCAATTTCGCAACGAGCTGGCGATCGAACTCCGCGCCCTTCTCGTTCGTATATCCCGCGCTAAACAAATCGTAGGACGCGATCAGCACGTTGTGCGAATTAAATCCCGGATTGATTTGCTCTGCGCGCCTCACGCTGCGAATGAACAATCCCGCGCAGACCAGCAGCAGCAACGACAGTGAAATTTGCGCCACTACCAGGCCGCTCGCCAGGCGCGCCTTCCGCAGTCCACTCGACGCGCTCCCGGTTTCTTCTTTCAACACCGCGACAGGCGCCACACTCGAAGCCCGCAGCGCCGGCAAAATTCCAAAGATCACGCCGGTGAGCAACGAGATCACCATCGTCGTCAGCAGCACGCTGCCGTCCGTCCTGACAGTGAGCGAGAGCGGAAAATCCATCACCGGAATAAATTTCATCAACGTTCCCGCGGTCCACAGCGTGATCAACAGAGCGACAGCGCCCCCTGCCAGCGCAAGTATCAGGCTCTCCGCCAACAGTTGCCGCACCAGCCGCCATCGGCTTGCACCCAGCGACATTCGAATCGCGATTTCGCGCCGCCTCCCTACCGAGCGCACCAGCATCAGATTCGCCACGTTCGCGCATGCCAGCAGCAGCACCAGCCCCGCGATGGACATCAGCATCGGCAGTAGCGTTGCGAGAAAATAATTCATGCTGAATGGGTTTTTCCATAGCGGATACGCGATTACTCGGTCGTGGCCCTTATGCTCGTCGGGATATTTTGTGGCCTCCTGCTTCAGGTGCACCGTCATTTCCTCTTGCGCCTGGTGCAGTGAGACGCCGGGTTTCAGCCGCGCATAGGCGAACAACCATAAGTTAGTGTGGTCATGAAGCATGTCGCCGCCCGGCATCAGCTGTGCTTGCATCATCACCGGGACCCACAGCTCCATGCGCAACCCAGTCAGGCTGCCCTGAAAAAGCGGTGGCGTTACACCCACAACGGTGAACGGGTGCTGGTTGATTTCGATTGTCTGGCCGACGATGTTTGGATTCGCAGCGAAATGTGTTTGCCACAGGCGGTAACTGATCACTGCTACCGGCGCGCCTCCCGGCTTCTGGTCCTCTGCCGGCACAAAGCCTCGCCCCAGGATTGGACGGACGCCCAGCACCTCAAAATAATTCGCGGAGGCGACCATGCCCCACACGCGCTCCGGCTTGCCTCTGCCCGTCAGGCTCACGGGAGTGAACATGCACCCCGCGATGCCGGAAAAACTCTGCTGCCCGTTCCGCATGGCTTGGAGATCGGGATAAGAAAAACCCAGTGGGTCGCCGTCGGGTCGGGCCTGCGTCAGCGACAAAATCTCGCTCGGCTTGGTAATTCCTGGAACTGGGTTCAGTAACGCAGAGTTGATCCAACTGAAGATGGTGGTGTTCGCGCCAATACCCAGCGCAAGCGTCAGGATGGTGATGGCCGCGAACCCGGGCGCTCGGGCGAACATCCGCAGGCTGTATCGAAGGTCTTGCCAGAAAGAGGTCATGCGCGCGCCTCCAAGGACATGTTAATGAACTTATAGCATGTCTCCGGCCCATGGCGATGTCTTCCAGTCGATTGCCCTAGCACAAGTTAGCTCGGATGCTATGCGTTCGATCAGCGCCGCAATGTCCGCTTGTGGGACACATTCTCAACGAGACCGAACAAAAACCAGAAGAAATAAGAACATGGCAAGGGAACAACTGAAGAAGGCAAAAAAGCTCGAAGCCACCAAGCCGGTGACCATCGCGGCCCACGGGATCAGCGGTGGCGGTCGCTAGTATTAAGATCCAGCCGCAAACATTTTGATGATCAAACGGGAAGGGCCTCCGCTCTTCCCTTTTTTTTTGCGTTGTCTTCCGCTGAGTAATCCTACCTTTTGCGCAGGCTCAAAAGTCCACAGAGGAAACCTGCTAGAGAAAGCGCAGCACAGAGAAGTATTGTGCCCGAGTCCTGCGGGTTAGATGGCTGTTGCTTAATGGATTTGGCGGTCATCACCTTAACGCGCTAGCTCATTCAATGAACCGAACAATAGCACGTCTCTAAAGTAACGTCAGCCTCGTGGATTGACGGCGTTACGGCGAGATTGTTACTCTGAATCCTCGATTTGGCGGCTGAATCCAATCAATAACAACAGTAACGAATCAAGGATCGCGACAACAGCAGGTCTCTCAAAACGCCGGCGAATGCGGCGGTCCGGGATGGCAATGTTAGAAGAAGAGGCCGGAAGTAAGACAAGGATAAAAACGTCCAGCCGCTGCAGTGTAAGCGGAGTAGCGGGTTGGCATAGTAGCGAGTAGCACAATCCGCCGGCCTGAAGGCCGACGCTACAAAGGCTCAAGGTCGAGCAAACTGTTGGAAATGAAAAGCAAGTTCACAGATACGACGAAAATATCGGAGGAACTCGCATGGCTACGGCAGTAGCGCCTAAGGTCTTTAAGAATTACATCAAGGGGGAGTGGGTGGAGACGCGCGGAGGGAAAGCGATCGAGAATCGCAACCCGGCGAACACGAACGATCTGGTAGGGATGTTTCCCGCGTCTACGGAAGAAGATGTGGCGGCGGCGATTGACGCGGCCAGCGGCGCGTTTGAAAAATGGCGGTTGACTCCGGCGCCCAAGCGCGGCGAGATTCTTTATCGCGCGGCGGAAATTCTGACCGAGCGCAAGGAAGATTTTGCCAAAGACATGACGCGCGAAATGGGCAAAGTGTTGGAAGAAACGCGCGGCGACGTGCAGGAAGCCATCGACATGACCTATTTGATGGCGGGGGAAGGGCGGCGGCAGTTTGGGCAGACCACTCCTTCGGAGCTGTCGAACAAATTTGCGATGTCGGTGCGCACGCCGGTGGGCGTGAACGGATTTATAACGCCGTGGAATTTTCCGATGGCTATTCCGTCGTGGAAAATCATGCCCGCGCTGATTTGCGGGAACACGGTGGTGATCAAGCCGGCGGAAGACACTCCGCTATCGACGTACAACCTGGTGCACGTGATGGCGGAAGCGGGGCTGCCGCCGGGCGTGTTGAACATTGTGGCGGGCAAAGGCACGGTGGTGGGCAAAGCGATTCTGGAAAGCAAAGGGACGCAACTGATCAGCTTTACCGGGTCCACGGAAGTGGGGCGGATTATCAGCGAGGCGTGCGCGCCCACGTTTAAGAAATGCCATCTGGAAATGGGCGGGAAAAACATCATCATCGTGATGGACGACGCGAACCTGGACCTGGCGGTGGATGGCGCGATATGGGGCGGGTTTGGAACGACCGGCCAGCGTTGTACCGCGGCCAGCCGCGTGGCGGTGCACAAGAAAGTTTACGGCGAGTTTGTGGCGAAATTTACGGAGCGTGCGAAATCGCTGCGCGTTGGAGATGGGCTGGATCCGGCGACGGACATGGGGCCGTGCATCAACGAGCAGCAACTGAAGACGGTGATGAGTTACGTCGAGATTGGGAAGAATGAAGGCGCGAAGCTGTCGGCGGGCGGAAAGCAGATTGAAGATGGAGAGCTAGCGCGCGGATGGTTCCACCAGCCGACCGTGTTTACCGACTGCGATCCCAAGATGCGTATTTGCCAGGAAGAAATTTTCGGGCCAGTCGTCAGCGTGATTCCGTTTGAGGCGTTTGACGATGCGCTGGAGATTGCGAATGGCGTGCAGTATGGGTTGTCCGCCGCGATTTATACGCGCAACGTGAATAATGCGTTCCGCGCGCAACGCGACCTGCAAACCGGGATTGTTTACGTGAATGCGCCGACGATTGGAGCGGAGACGCATCTGCCGTTTGGCGGGATTAAGAATACGGGCAACGGGCATCGCGAGTCGGGAGAGGCGGCGCTGGATTTTTACAGCGAGTGGAAGACCATTTACATCGACTACAGCGACCGCCTGCAACGCGCGCAAATCGACAACGCGGAGTAAAACTCCATAACGAAGGAAAGAAAAAGCCCCACCCTTTGTCGGGGGAGCGCAAAGGATGGGGCACTCACAAAACCAACTTCAACTGCAAAACTAGAAACGCAACACTAGTTGAACTGCAAAAATATAAATCGAGAAACCGAAACGTCATCCGCGGCTGGCGTTATTGCTTGAAGTCGATTACGCCGAACAGGCCGGCATTATTGTTGTCGGGGCCAGCGGTGAAGAAAAGCTGGTTGGTGGAACCATCGCCGGCGGCGCCTCCGCCGAATTCAATTGCCCAGAGCTGATTGATCTCGATCGCTTTGTCGTTGGCGTCTTTCAAGGTGCCGACGAACTGGCCGGTGACGGCGTTGAAGGCGTTGATGGTGCCGGTGTTGGTGTTGTTGGAGACGAGCAGCGTGTTGCTGAGCGGTCCGAAGTTCTTGGGCGCGATGGCGAAACCCCAGGGCTGGTTCAACGGAGCGCCACTAGCGAGCTGTTTCAGGAGCGTGCCAGACTCGCTGTAGATGTCGATGAAGCCGCCTGCCGCGCCCGAGGAGCTGGCGAATGCGACGTAAACGAGGCCGCCGAAATCCTGGATGCCGAAGGGAGCGAAGCCGGCGGGAAGCGTGGTGTCAGTGAACGAAGTGACCAGATGGAAATTACCATCGTAGATGTCCACTTTGTTGTTGGCGTTGTCGGCGGCGAAGAGAACATTTTCGGAGGCGTGGCTGGTGATGGCCAGGCCGGTGTACACCGCGTGAGGAGTCTTGACGGCGATGATCGCGGCGTTGGGATTTGATTGCGGAGCCCAGCCGCTGATGGTGCCGTCAAGAGTGGCGAACAGGAAGATCGAGGGCCAACCCCGGACTTGGAATTCACCGTCCGCGGGATTGTTGAACACAATGCCCGTGGGCGAGCCGGGCCCGTCGCCTACTGATGGAATCAGAACCTTCAAGGAGTTTTGTACCCCGCTGCCGGAGTAAAGGGTGGACCAGCCGGAGCCGTTGTCACTGATCCAGAAGTCGCCGCCGGGAGCGTAGGTAAGGCCCCAAGCATTTACGCTAAGGGGGTCGGTAGTTCTTGCGGTTTTTGCCTGGTTCGAAACCAAATTGGTGACTTCGTATTGCGCGTGGGCCACGGTGGAACCGAACATCATTGCGAGGCCGATAAAAGCGGAAAGTGCGATGGTGCGGCGTTGCATTGAATTCTCCTTTATGGCAGAACAGCTTCCACTGGCTGTTGGGCGGGAACGAAACATTGCTGATCCGCTAGGGCGGATGCTAGAAGCGCGGGGACGGGGGATTGTCACGGAATTGTCGCGAAGTTGTAAAAAGGTGGTCAGGATTTTATTTGCTCGCGCGACAATTGAAAGAGATGCGCGGAATTGTTTGGGCGCGTGAGTTACGGGGCTGGGTGTATCATCAGTTGGCGATGAGCGAATTTATTTTTACGTGGAGAGAATAAAAATGGCTGAGCCGACGAAGGAAGAATTGCTGGCGCGGATTGCAGAGCTGGAAAAACAGGCGGGCGGGTCAAAGCGCAGCGGGACGCTGGAGTTCCGCGTGGGAGAAAAGGGCGGCGTGAGCGTTTATGGGCTGGGGCGATTTCCGGTTACGCTGTATTACGAGCAGTGGGTGAGGCTGTTGGACGCGACGGATGGGCTGCGGGCGTTTTTGGAAGAGAATAAGCACAGATTGAAATTGAAGACGAAGGAGTAGGAATAGATACGACGATTGCAACAGGCTTCAGTCTTGAGGAACCGCGTTGCTGTTGAGACTTAAACACCTGCCCGAGCGAGTTCCATCAGTGCGTTTACGATTTTCCGGATGAGAAGCACATTCGAATGAATTTCGCGCCGGCGGGTGCGCCCGCATATTTTCAGGTGTGGAATTTCACCGATGACGATAAGCTGCAAATTGAAACGGCGCGAGACCTGTAGGTATCGAAGACAAGAATAAATATTCGACGACGCGCCGGCGAAGGAATAAAACGTTTGAGATTTTGGCCGACAGCGGCTACGGCAAGGCGCGCGGCGGAATTCCTACACGCAATGCCAGGTCTTCGACTTGGTCAAGTTGCTGCGCGATCTGGTTCTGCTGAATATCGAGCTGCTTCAAATAATCCACGGTAAAGCCTCCGCCGTATTTTGTTTCCGGAAGCGGCGGAAGGAGCGTGAAGTTTTGCGCGGCGGCTTGCTCTTCCATTTGTTCTTTCACTTCACGTACCTTGTTGAGTTCGGACTGTAGCTGTTGCAGCTGCTGGGTGACGACCTTTTCCTGAACTGGGGCGGGCAGGCGTGAAATATCCTCGGCACGCGCGGCAATTTCCTCCGCGTTGCGCAAAGCTTCCGACGGAATGCCGTTGGCACGCGCGCGATCTTCGAGGTCGGAAATTTGCTCCCCGATGGCAGCGCGTTGCTGCTGAAGCTGCTCGATCAGCGCGTCCGTGCTAATTGCGGGGCACGGGCCGTAAATATTTAGCCCGACGTCCAGTCCTGGAGCGGGTTGCGGCGGCGCGTCAGACTGGCGAAAACTCCTCAGGCGTTGCACTTCAGCGTCGACGCTATCGAGCCGCGCGCTCAGCGCCACATATTGTTGGGCGTACCAAAGCGGATCTTTTTCAGGAGCGAGACGGTCGGCAGTTGCGACTGGGGCGATCAAGGCGGGGCGCGCTGGCGACGGATTCAACATAGAGGAGTCCGTATCGGGCGCGATGGGAATCCCTGCCGTGTTGCCAACAGTCGTGACGCCATTGCGAGCGAGAGCTTCGACGTCATCATTTGTGTAGATTTTCTTCTCGCGGTCCAGCTTGGGCGTGGTCGCGCCGGAGCTCGCGGAATTGTCGGCGGACATTTGTGGTACGCCGCGCGCGAGGGCGGAAGTTGCGAGGCTCGGGAAGGCAAGACTGCATAGCAGCGCCGCCGAGAGGGCAACGCGAGTGACCGAGTGAGAGGGCTTTGGCGCGGTCATAAAATCTCCTTCTAACACACGGAGCGAATCTCGAAGCGTTATTAGGCCGAGAGGATTACACAACCTAGGCGTGTTGTACATCAGGTTTATACCTGAAAGCTAGTTTCGTTTTTTATTCGTAGCGCAAAGCGTTCATAGGGTCCACGGCGACGGCGCGGCGCGCGGGAATGTAGCACGCGGCGATGGCGACGAACAGAAGAACCAATGCGGCGGCCGTGAATGTAAGTGGATCGTTTGCGCTGACGCCGAAGAGCAGGCTTGTTATCAGACGCATTAGGCCGAGGGCTGCTGCGATGCCGATGACGATTCCAACGGCGGCGAGTCTTACGCCTTGGCCCACGACCAGGCGAAGAACGTTGCTGCGTTGCGCGCCGAGAGCCATGCGGATGCCGATTTCGTGCGTGCGCTGCTGCACGCTGTAAGAAATCACGCCGTAAATTCCGATGGTGGCGAGAACGAGTGCGAGTCCGCTGAAAAGGCCAAGCAGGACGAGAGTGAGGTGCGGAGTGGACACGGAATTATCGACCAATTGCGGCATGGTGATGACGCTGAAAACGGGCTGGTCTTTGTCAATGGCGGCTACGGCGGCGCGAACCGACGAAGTGAGGCTAGCGGGATCGACCGCGGAACGCAGGATCAGATACATGTCGGTTTGAGGTTCCTGGCGGAAAGGCAAATAAATTTCGAGGCGAGAAGGATTGGCAAGGCCGTAAAGTTTTGTGTCACCGACGACGCCGACGATGGTGATCCACGGATCTTTTGATCCGGGGCCATCCCAATGAAATCGTTTGCCGACGGGGTCCTGGTTTGGCCAATAGCGGCGGGCCATGGTGGCGTTGATGAGACCGACGCGCGGGGCGGTTTCGGTGTCGGCGTCGGTGAAAATGCGGCCGCGCATCAGGGGAATCTTAAGGACGCTGGTGTAATCCGCGCTGATGTAATGGTAGTCGGGATGCGGAAACATTCCGATATCCGGTACCGGGATGCCTTCGATGGTGATGTCGGCGCGGCTGTGACTGCCTGTGAGAGGAACGACGGTGCCGAGCGCGGCGTTTTCCACTCCGGGGATGGCGCGAACTTTTTCAAGCAGTTGCTGCCAAAAATTTATTCTGGCCGGCGACTTGGAATATTGCGCGGTCCGCAGATCCATTTCCATGGTGAGGACGCGGTCGGACTGGAAACCGGGATTCACTTGCAGCAAGCGGTACATGCTTTTCGTCATCAGGCCCGCGCCGACCAGGAGAATTAAAGCGAGCGCGGTTTCGGACATGGCTAGGACTCCGCGCAAGCGTTGTTGCGCTGAGCTGGATGTGGCGCTGCGTCCGCCTTCTTTCAAGGTTTCTTGGATGCGCGGCTGGGAGGCTTGCCAGGCGGGAACCAGTCCGAAAGCGATCGCTACCAGGACAACCATGGCGCCGGTGAACAGCATGACGGTGCGATCGACGCTGATGTTTATGCCTTGAAGCATGTCGGTCGAAATCAAATGCTTCAGACCAGAAACACCGAGCGCCCCGACCAGGATTCCCAACGCGCCGCCGATTGCGGCCAGGAGAAAGCTTTCCGTGAGCATTTGGCGGATCACGCGACTGCGGCTGGCGCCACAGGCCTGACGAACGGCAATCTCTTTGGACCTGGCTGCGCCGCGTACCAGAAACAAATTGGCGACGTTGACACATGCGATCAGCAGGACGAAAACGACTGCTCCGAAAAGAACGAGGATGGCTGGACGAGTGTCGCCTACCAATTGATCGCGAAGCGTGGTGACCTTAATTCCAATATCGGCATTCAACACTGGATAGGCTTTCTGCAAATTGATAGCGATGGTGTCGAGCTCCGCGCCAGCTTGCTGAAAAGTTGAGCCGAGCGCGAGACGTCCTAGAGCTTCCATGTCGCCACGATCGCCGCGGTCCATCATTTCGGCGGCCCAGATGCCGATGGGGGCGAGGGCGTCGGTCTGATCGTCGAGGTGGAAGTTGGGAGGAAGAACGCCGACTATGGTGAAGCTGCGTCCGTCGAGTGTGATGGTTTTGCCGATGGCGTCGGGATCGGCACCCAAATGAGACTGCCACAGCGCGTAACTCAACATGATGACAGGAGCAGTGCCGGGAGCTTCTTCCGAGGGCAGGAAATCGCGACCGAGGAACGGGCGCACGCCGAGCATCGTAAGACAATTCGGAGATACGGCGTAGCCTTCGATATTTTCCGGCTGGGCGACTCCGGACAAATTGAAAGCCCTCTGGTTAAGGAGGGCCATTTGCGCAATGGTTTTGCTTTGCGTTCGCCAATCGAGAAAATCTGGGTAGGAGGGTGAATGAGTGCCCACGCGTTGGGAAGATTCCTTGATCACGATCAGTTGTTGAGGGTTCGCGTAGGGAAGCGGGCGGAGCAGGACGGCGTTGACGACGGAGAAGATGGCGGTGTTGGCGCCGATGCCGAGGGCGAGAGTGAGCACCGCGATGGCGCTGAAGGCGGGGTTTTTGCGGAGCATGCGGGTGCCGTAACGCAGGTCTTGCAGCAGGGAATCGAGCCAGGCCCCCGCTCGGATTTGACGCACGTCTTCTTTTACTTGTTCGATGCCGCCTAGTTCGATGCGGGCTGCGCGACGGGCTTGCTCGGCGGGCAAGCCTTCGTGCATTTTCTGTTCAGCTAGCAATTCCAGGTAGGAACGGACCTCGCTGTCGAGCTCTTGGTCGTTGCGCGTTTTGCGCAAAAGATTTTGCAGGGTGGAAGCGATTCGCGCGATGAAAGGCATGGGTGTTTTATCTCCGGCCTACTCAAAAACCAGAACGGATGTTTCTCTCCTCTTTCCTTCTTTCTTTTCGACTTTCTTTCGGCTGCAAGCGAATAGAACTTTTACTCATAACGGAGCGCGACCATGGGATCCACGCGCATGGCGCGGCGCGCAGGAATGCAGCAAGCGGCTGCGGCTACGCAAACAAGAATCGCGGCGACGGCCAGGAAAGTGAGCGGGTCGCGCTCGGTGATTCCGAAAAGCAAGCTGGCCATGAAGCGCGTGAGTACGGCGGCCGCAGCGAGTCCGAGAATTGCGCCGAGAACAGCGAGCCGGGCTCCTTCGCCCAGCACAAGGCGAATGACGTCGCGCGGTTGGGCGCCTAAAGCTACGCGGATACCGATTTCGTGAGTTCGCTGCGTCACGGAATAAGCCACGACTCCATAAATGCCGACAGCGGCGAGGGCCAGGGCCACTCCTGCAAAAATCATCATCAGCGTTAGATTAAATTTTCGCGGAGTTACCGATGCGTCCATGACGTCCTTCATGGTGAGCACGGCGGTGGGCGGGATGCCGCGGTCGAGAGCCCAGATTTGGGCTTCTACCTGACGTGTGAGTTCGCCGGGATCTCTCTGGCTACGCACGATGAGAGACATCCAGCGTTTCCAAGGCTCGTCCATTTGCGAATACAAATCATAAACGGCGGGTTCCTCGGGCTGGTCCAAGCCAAAATGTTTTACGTCACCTACAACACCGACGATCGTTTTCCAGCTTCCCGGCTTATCGCGCGACCAGGCGATGCGTGTGCCGAGCGGATCTTGGTTGGGAAAAAATTGTCGGACGAAGGTTTCGTTTACAACTACCACGACCGGAGTATCTTCGCGATCCTGTGCGGAGAATTGGCGTCCGCGAAGGAGCGGGATGCCCATGATAGAAAAATAATCGCCGAGGATTGTGCGAGTTTGAACGGAAGGTTCTTGGCCGAGCGTAAGCGGGCGGCCTTCGATGGTGAGATCGTGAGTGAGATAGTCGCCGCTCATGGGGAGTTCGCTAATCATGGCGGCTTGGACTGCTGGAAGCGAGTTCAGAGAGTCCAGTAGCCCGGTGCGGAACGGCATTTGTTTTGAAGCTTCTTCGTAGCGTGCCTCGGGAAGCTCCACGCGCATGGTAAGGATGTTGTCGGAGCGAAACCCTGGTGAAACAGACTGCGTGCGCTGGAAGCTGCGAACCAATAGTCCGGCACCGACGAGCAACAACATGGCCAAGACGGCTTCCGAAACAACCAGAGTCCGGCGCAGACGGAGGCTTGTTCGGCTTCCTGCAAGGTTACGCCCCGACTCTTTCAGCCCCTCACCTAAGTTGAGGCGCGTCGCACTCCACGCTGGAAGCAGTCCAAAAACAACCCCGGTTAAGAGAGAAATACCCAATGTGAACGCCAAAGCGCGGAAATCGATGCCAATCCCGGTGAGGCGCGGCAAGTTTTCAGGAGCAAGAGCGAGAAGCGATTTTATGCCTACTTGCGCCAGCAAAATTCCAGCGGCGCCGCCTGCCAGCGACAGCATCGTGCTTTCCACCAACATCTGCGAGAGCAATCGCCGGGAGCCTGCGCCCAGCGCGGCGCGGATTGCGATTTCCCGTTGACGAGATGCCCCGCGGGCCAAAAGCAGGTTCGCAAAATTGACGCAGGCGATCATCAGCACCAGGCCCACTGCGCCGAAAAGAATAAGCAGTGTAGCGCGCGAGTCTCCGACCACCTTTTCGAGCAGGGGCATTAAATGACGGTGGCGGTCTTGGTTATAGTCAGGATAGGCCTGGGCCAACGATTGGTCAGCGCGAACCATTTCTGATTGCGCTTGGGCGATAGTGACGCCGTGTTTGAGACGAAGGTAGGTTCTGAGGAAATGCACTCCGCGAGCTTGTGCGGCTGCGGGATAAACGACGCGCAAAGAGCCGTAAACATCGCCCAGCGGACCGGGTATCCAGAAATTTGCAGGCAGCACTCCGACGACAGTGTAGGAATTCCCACTCAACGGTATGGATGTGCCGACAATGTTGGGATCGGCGCCGAACTGGCGCGTCCAGAAACCGTGGCTCAGAACTACTGCGCCGGGAGCGCCGAAGCGATCGTCGTTCGGGGTGAGTAGACGGCCCAAAGCGGGTTGCGTGCGCAACGCTCGGAAAAGGTCGGCATTGCAGTTTATGGAGAACACCTGGACGGGTTCGGCGCCGCCGGTATAGTCAAGCCGCTGCATGGTGGAAGCGCCCAGTGCTTCGAACGACTGGGTTTGCTTTTGAATGTCGTCCAGATCGGGGAGCGATTGGCTCGATTCGATGGTTAGCAAGCGGTCCGGCTCTGGATAAGGAAGAGGGCGAAGGAGCACGGCGTTGACCACGCTGAAAATCGCAGTGTTGGCGCCGATGCCGAGAGCGAGGGTTAGGACGGCGATAGCGCTGAAGGCTGGATTCTTGCGGAGCATGCGGGCGCCGTAGCGCAGATCTTGCAAGTGGGAATCGAGCCAGGCGCCGGCGCGGGCTTCGCGCACGTCTTCTTTTACTTGCTCGATGCCGCCTAGTTCGATGCGGGCGGCGCGGCGGGCTTCCTCGGGGTTCATACCTTTTTGCAACTTTTCCTCTGCTAGCAGGTCCACGTAGCCATGCACCTCTGCGTCGAGTTCTTCATCGCGGCGCGTTTTGCGGAAGAGATTGTGTAAGACTGAGCGGAAGCGCGCGATGATCGACATTTATCTCACTCCTCTTGGCTGACGGCGTCACTCATGGCGAAGGGCGACCATGGGGTCTACACGCATGGCGCGGCGAGCTGGGACATAGCAAGCGATTAGGGCGATGGACAGCAACAAAAACGGCAGGGTCGCGAAGATCAGCGGGTCGATGGGCTGAACTCCGTACAGGAAGCTGACCATCATGCGTGTGGCGGCGAGAGCCGCGAGCAAGCCAAGTGCAATTCCTATTCCCGCGAGACGCGCGCCTTGGCCGAGGACCATTCCGAAAACGTCGCGGCGTTGGGCGCCGAGTGCTACGCGGACGCCAATTTCGCGGGTGCGCTGGCCGACGAAATAAGAGATGACGCCGTACATTCCGACGGAAGCGAGGAGCAGCGCCAGTCCGGCGAACGAGCCGAGCACGAACATGGCGAAGCGCGGAAGCGTCATGGAATCGTCAACGATGGTGATGAGCGTGGCGATTTTTGCTAAAGGCAAGTCTGGGTCAACGGAACGTAATGTGTTGCGCACGTTGTCGGTCAGCGAAGCTGGATCGACTTTTGTGCGGAGGATGACATCCATGGTGAGCAGCGACGGCCACACTTTCTGGTTATAGGGGACGTACATTTCCGGAGGCGGGTCCTCGCGAAGAGAAAGGCGTTTTACGTCCGCGACGATGCCGATGATAGTTTCCGCCGGATATTTCTTACTGGCCGGTGCGACTTGCTTGCCGATGGCGTCTTCGCCGGGCCAGAATTTGTTGGCCATCGCGCTGTTGATTATGGTTACGGGCAAAGAATCTGAGGTGTCGGAATCCTGGAAATCGCGGCCGCGGAGAATCGGAGTTCCCGCAGCGGAAAAATATCCTGGAGAAACCATGGTGTAATTTGAAAACGCGCGAGCTTTTGGATCTTGCGACGGATGATCGGGCAAGCGAATTGAAGTGCTTTCAGTTGCGCCGCCCAGCGGAGTGGTGGCGGTGATTCCGGCGGATTCAACAGCGGGGAGCGAGCGGATGCTTTGGAGCGCCTTTTGATAGAGGGCTACGATTTGCGGTTGATCTGTATATTTCGTTGCGGGCAAGGTTAGCTCGAAAGTCAGGACGCGCGCGGGGTTGAAGCCGGGGTCTGCGCTAAGCAAGTGGAGGAACGTTCGCGTAAGCAGGCCGGCTGAAATGACCAGGACCAGGGCCAGCGCAACTTCTGAAATTAAAAGTATGTTGCGAAGCTTTGCGCCAGCGGGGCTGCTGCCTGATCGCTGACCTCCTTCCTTAAGCGATTCGACCAGGTTGTCGCGAGAGCCGGCGATAGCGGGCGCAAGTCCAAACAGAATTCCTGTGACCAAGGTAATTGCCAGAGCGAACAGGACCACACGTATGTCGAGGCTGACTTCGTTGAGACGCGGAATATTGGGCGGCGCGAAAAACTTTACGAAGTGAACGGCAACTTTTGCGATTAGGATGCCTGCGATTCCGCCTATACCAGCAAGAATCAGGGCTTCGGTGAGAAGCTGCCGCATCAAGCGCCACTTGCCGGCGCCGAGCGCGGCACGCAGCGTAAATTCCTTTCTGCGCGCAAGTGAACGGGAAAGAAGCAAGCCCGCCACGTTGGAACAAGCGATTAACAGAACTACGCCGACTGCGCCGAGGATTAGCAAGAGCGGGCGACGCAGGTCACCGGCGATTTGGCGCTCTAGGGAAGTAACCTTCGTGCTGAACCAGCCTTTTCCGCCGGGAAAGAAATCTTCAAGACGCTTGGACACGACGTTCATTTCCGACTGCGCTTGCGCGGGCGTGACGCCGGGTTGCAAGCGTCCAATGACGGCAAGTTCAGAATCCTCCCCGGGAATGATTGGGCCAGGGACGAGAGCTAGCGGAACCCAAAGCTGTGTCTCGCGCGGAAAAGGGAAACTATTTGGCATTTCCTCGGCGCGCGGAAAAACGAATCCTTGGGGCATCACGCCGATGACGATGTAAGACTCGCTGTTGAGTTGGAGGACGCGGCCTAGAATTTGCGTGTCGCTGCCAAATCTGTCGCGCCACAGGCCATAACTCAGGAGCACCTCATGTTCGTGGCCGGGTTGATCTTCTTCCGCTGTGAAAGTGCGGCCGATGATCGGGGAGATTCCCAGGGAGGGGAAGAATCCGGCGGAGGCGCGGAGGCCATCGAGACGCGCGGCGTCACCTGAGCCGGTAAGATTGAAGGAATCGCTCTTGAACGCGCCGATGCTTTGAAAAGATTTGGATTCGCGCGCGAAGAAAAGAAAATCGGGGCGGCCCCAAGGCATCTCGTTGTAACCGAGATTCAGTCCAGCGGGAGGTTGGCGCCACGGGAATACGATTTGTTGAGAATTAGGATAGGGAAGCGGTTTTAAGAGAACGGCGTTGATGAGGCTGAAGACGGCGGTGCTGGCGCCGATGCCGAGGGCTAGTGTGAGAATTGCGATGGCGCTGAAGCCGGGATTTTTCCGCAGCATGCGAGCACCGTACTGCAAATCCTGTAGCAAGGAGTCGAGACTGGCTCCAGCACGCGCGTCACGGGATTGTTCTTTCACTTGTTCGATACCACCTAATTCGATGCGGGCGGCGCGGCGGGCGTGTTCCGGGATCATACCTTCGCGCATTTTTTCCGCCGCTAGACTTTCAACATACGCGCGCACTTCGTCGTCTAGTTCGCGGTCGTTTTGCCGCTTGGCGAAAATGTTTCGCAGGAAGCTCTTCATCCGAGAGAAAGTCGGCATGTTTTTCCCAGCCTCCTATTCGTAACGCAGCGAAATCATGGGATCTACTTTCATGGCGCGACGCGCCGGGATGTAGCAGGCCAAGAGCGCGACCAGGACCAAGATGCTCGATACCGCGGCGAACGTTACGGGATCGCTGGCCCTGACTCCGTAGAGCAAATGCGAAAAACTTGAGAGGACGCGAGTGACGATTAGAGCGCCGATTCCGCCAATGGCAATGCCAGTGAGGGCCAGCAGGAAGCCGCTGCCAACCACCAGGCAAAATATATCTTTTTTCTCCGCACCGAGCGCGATGCGTATTCCAATCTCGCGAGTTCGCTGCGCCACTGCATACGAAGTCACACCGTACATTCCGACGGAGGCCAGCAGCAGCGCAAGTGCTGCAAATACACTTAACAGAATCATGGGAAATCGCTGCGATGACATGGATTCCAAAACGATATTCTGCATCGTTCGAACGTGGTACACGGGTTGGTCGCTGCCTGTTGCGTAAACAGCTGCTTTGATCGCGGGCATCACTGTCGCCGAATCGAGCGGCGTTCGAACCATAACCGTCAAATAACTATAGTTATCGGTCACCCACTGGTCTGGATCCTGGTAAAGCGGAAAATACATCTGATTCTGGATATTCGTTCTGGGATCATCCAAGGCCCAGTGCCTTACGTGGCCGACGACGCCCACAATCTCACAAGGGCCGAAAGGCGCGAATCCGGCTGAAATGGTTTGGCCCAGCGGATCACTGCGTGGGAAATAGGTTCGGCTGAAAGTGTTGTCGATGACTACCACGCAGGGAGACTTGGTGGTGTCTTGCCGAGTAAAAAAGCGGCCTCGCAGCAAAGGGATTCGCATCGTCCGGAGGTAATCCGGGCCGGTCATGAACAGCAACAGCCGCGGGGCAGATTGAAGCGAAGCGGGCTTCTGCGAACCAACCCAGAAGGGCATTGTTGCGCCGCGACCGCTCAGCGGAAAGTCGTCGGTAAAATCCGCTGCCTGCACGCCGGGAATCTTTCGAATACGATCGATCAACTGCTGATAGGCAATTCGAGTACTCGCGGCCGTCTGAGTCAGCGAACGCGAAACTCCCACGTTGAAGGTGATCACGTGCTGCGCGTCAAAGCCGGGATTAACCTCCCATAACTGGCGAATCGTACGGAGCAATAAGCCGGCACCGACAAGCAGGACCAGCGTCAAGGCCATTTGGACAGTCACAAGGGTGCTCTGAACGCGGTGATGCACGCTCGACGATCCGCGGCCTCCCTCCTTCAGCGAAGCTCGTGGATCAGCGTCCCAATTTTCCAGAGCAGGCGCGAGACCAAAGAAGATTCCAGCGGCAATCGAAACACCCAAGGTAAAAAGCAGCACGGCAACATTCACCCCGATGTTTTCACTGCGCGGCAAATCTCCCGGCACCGCTGCCAGCACCAACCTCGCTCCCCACATTGCAATTAGAAGCCCCACTGCTGCCCCGGCGAGCGAGAGAAGCACGCTTTCCGTCAGCAGTTGCCGCACGACGCGCGCGCGAGTCGCTCCGAGTGCCGAGCGAATGGCAAACTCTCGTGTACGCATCGCCGAGCGTGCCAGCAAGAGATTGGCGACGTTTGCGCAAGCGATCAGCAAGACCAACGCGACGGCTCCGGACAACAGCAGAAGTGTTTCGCTGACGTCTCCTACGATTACTTGTTTGAGGGGCTCGATGCTAATTCCGAGATCGCGATTGGCATCGGGGTAGAGTTGATCCAGGCCATTTTGGATCGCAGTCATTTCCGCCTGTGCTTGAGACACCGTTACGCCAGGTTTTAGGCGCGCTATAGAGAGTATCCAGTGGCTTCCGCGGACATGGAGAGCTACTGGATCATTTTGTCCCAACGGTGTATAGACATCCGCATCGACTTCAAAATGAAATCGTGGCGGAGTTACTCCAACGATTGTGTAAATAACACCGTCCAGAGTTACCGACTTTCCGAGCGCCTGAGGGCTGCGGTCGAACTGATTTCTCCATAGACGGTCGCTGATGATGACCACTGGCGCTCCGCCCTGTTGGTCCTCTTTCGGCGAAAAATCGCGACCGAGGGCCAGCCCTACGCCAAGGGTGCTGAACAAGCCCGAGGATATTTCTGCGCCATCAACGTGCTCAGGTGTCCCGAGACCCGTCAAAGCATATCCATGCAATGTAATGGCGGCCATGTGCTGGAATGAACGAGCCATGCGCTGCCGATCCAGAAAGTTAGGGTAAGAAACCGCCACAAGTGGAAAACGCGCATTGCTTTCCCCGACTACAACCAGGCGGTCAGGCTGGTTGTATGGCAGCGGAGATAACAGCACGCCTTGGACGACGGAGAAGATGGCGATATTGGCGCCGATGCCGAGAGCCAGCGTGAGAATTGCGGTCGCGCTGAAGCCGGGATTTTTGCGAAGGGTGCGAGCAGCATAACGAAAATCCTGAAAGACTGAGTCGAGCCATGCACCGGTGCGGGCTTCGCGCACGTCTTCTTTTACTTGCTCGATGCCGCCTAGTTCGATACGGGCGGCGCGGCGGGCTTCATCGGCGGGCATACCTTCGCGCATTTTTTCCTCGGCCAAAGTTTCAACGTACGAACGTAACTCGTCGTCGAGTTCGATGTCGCTTCGCTGCTTACTGAAAGCGTTTCGCAAGAGGTTTGTCATCCTCGACAGTACGGACATGTTGTGCCCTCCGTATTCGGCGAATTTCGCTTCATTCGTGCCTCAGCGCGATCATGGGATCCACGCGCGTGGCGCGCCGCGCCGGAATGTAGCAAGCGGCGAGCGCGATGGCTACGAGCACAACGGTGGCTGCGACAAAGACGAACGGGTCCGCGGGGCGGACGCCAAACAGATTGCGCTGCAGGAGCCGAGTGAGTCCCAGGGCAGCCGCGATTCCGATTGCCACGCCAGTGAAGACGACAAGAAGGCCTTCCCGCAGCACCAGGCGCGTCACGCTGCGCAGAGTTGCTCCCAGGGCCATGCGTATTCCGATTTCGTGTGTGCGGCGAGACATTTGGTAACTGAGGACTCCGTAGATACCGACGGCGGCGAGAACGAGTGCGAGGGCCGCAAAAATCCCCATGAGTATCATCAGGAAGCTTTGCTCGGCGACGGAGCGGGCTCTGACATCGTTCATGGTATCGATATGGGCGACGGGCTCTTCGGGATCAACGGCGGCGACAATCTTGCGAATTTCATTGCTGACCTCCACGGGCCCGGCGGTGCGCACGAGCAAGGAAGAGGCGAACCAGAAATTGGTCATTTGGTTCAGGGAATCCGCCACTTGAGGCTGGGGGACGTAAACGGTGGCGCGGGCGGGCTGGTCCAAGCCAATCTCTCTGATATCGGCGACGATTCCTACTACTTCGCGCGGCTTGATCTGATCGCGTGGGCCCTCACCAGCCAATAGTGGTTTTCCGATGGGATTCTCGCCGGGCCACAATGCCTTCGCGAGCGATTCGTTGATCACGACGACCAGCGCAGAGTCCGCGGAATCGGAATCGGAGAATTCGCGTCCGCGGAGCAGCGGAATCGCGAGCGTATGGAAATACGCGGAGCTGATCGAGCGATATTCGATCATTAACATTTCGTGCTGATCTTCGGTGTACGTGCCGTGGAGGAAAACGACCGTATTCAAGCCGCGCTCGAGAGGCGTGGCGGAAGCCGAAGCGACCGAAGAAACGCCAGGAAGCCGGCGAACGCGGTCGATCACCTGGCGCTGAAAATTCCAGACCTGGGCGTTGCGGTTATATTTTTCAGAGGTCAAAGACATGCGCGCGCTGAGCAGATTTCGGGAATCGAAGCCCAGTGGGACGCGGTAGAGATGAATCACAGTTGAGATAAGCAAGCCGGCGCCTACGAGAAGAACGAACGAAAGAGCCACTTCGCTCGCGACGAACAAGCGGGAGAGCCGGCGTCCCGGGACACCTCCGGCACACTCCTGGCCCTCCTTCAGCGACTCATTAACGTCGGCGCGAAGACCATGGAACGCTCCGACCGAGCCGCATACAACGGCGACGAGCACCGAAATTCCCAGGGTGAATAGAAGGACGTGCCAGTCGAAGGATAGTTCGCCGATGCGCGGAAGATCGGCGGGGCTGTTGGCTACGAGCATACCAACACTCCAAGCAGCCGTTGCCAATCCTGCCGTGCCGGCGAGAATGGCGAAGAGCAGACTTTCGCACAGGAGCTGGCGGAAGAGCCGGCTCGCCGTGGCGCCGAGTGTGGCGCGAAGGGCCATTTCTCTGCTGCGGGCGGTGGCGCGCGAAAGGAAAAGATTTGCGACGTTGACGCAGGCGATCAGAAGCACGAAGCCCACCGCGCCGAAAAGCACGAGGAGAATCGGTCTCACGCGACCGACGAGAGCTTGCTGGAGCGGGCGTAGGCGCATACGAAAGGCGTCAGCCGGCTGATAGTAATCCGGATAGGCGCGAGAAAAATCGGCGGAAACACGATCGGCGTCGGCCTGCGCGGCTGTGAAAGTGACACCAGGCTTGAGGCGCGCGATGAATTGGTAATTTTGTCCGCGGTCGTGAGGTTGGCTGGAAAGCTGAAGCGGAATCAGCACCTCGGGATTCGAGTCGAACTCGTCCCCAGTATCGAAACGAAATTCAGGCGGAAGAACGCCAACAACAGCGCAGGGGATTCCGTTGAGTATGGCCGAGCGGCCGATCGCTTGGGGATCTGTGCCGAACGCGCTGCGCCAGAGACCGTTGCTTAGCACCACTACGCACGGGGCGCCGGAACGGTCTTCTTCCTCACGAAAGCCGCGGCCGAGCATGGGTTGGACACCAATTGCGGAAAAGAACTGGCGCGTGACTTTCAAGCCGCGTACATGGACGGGCGTCCCATTGGCAAGCAGATTGAAACCACCGATCGAACCAGAGATGGCTGCGGGAGAGTCCAGCGACCGGGAATGATCGCGCCAATAAATATATTGTTGCGACTCGACAGCGTCGCTTGCCTGACCGCTGGCGTAAACAATACCGAGAGTGAGAACTTTCTGCGGTTGGGGGTAAGGGAGCGGACGGAGTAGGACGGCGTTGACGACGGAGAAGATGGCGGTGTTGGCGCCGATGCCGAGAGCGAGGGTTAGGACGGCGACGGCGGTGAAGGCGGGATTTTTACGGAGCATGCGGGCGCCGTAGCGCAAGTCTTGGAGCAGAGAATCGAGCCAGGTGCCGGCGCGAACTTCGCGGACGTCTTCTTTTACTTGCTCGATGCCGCCTAGTTCGAGGCGAGCGGCGCGGCGGGCTTCATCGGCGGTCATGCCTTCGCGCATTTTTTCCTGGGCTAAAAGATCGGAGTAGGAGCGCACTTCCTCGTCAAGGTCGCGGTCAGTT
This sequence comes from uncultured Acidobacteriota bacterium, assembly GCA_963731535.1. Lineage (GTDB taxonomy): Bacteria > Acidobacteriota > Terriglobia > Acidiferrales > UBA7541 > Palsa-295. The sequence goes on from CAVSWI010000019.1 coordinate 209,621, forward strand.
TTTTCTTTGGCGAAGATATTTCGCCAGAGGTTGGTCATACGCGAAAGCATGGGCATGCAGATCCTCGCTACTGCTACTAGCTAGGAAGCTTCCAAAGCGCGGGCGATGGCTAGCGAAATGCGGCCCCAGCGCTGTGTTTCGGATTCGAGCTGGCGGCGGCCCGCTTTGGTGAGCCGATAGTATTTTGCGCGACGATTATTTTCGGACTCGCCCCAGGAGGAAACGAGCCAACCTTCCTCTTCCATACGGTGAAGGGCAGGGAAGAGCGAGCCGGGCTTAACCTGAAAAGTACCTTTGGTGATTTGTTCGATTCGGCGAGAGATGCCGAGGCCGTGCATCTGGTCCAGAGCCAGGGCTTTTAGAATCATCATATCCAGGGTGCCCTGGAGGAGATTGGTTTGGTCTTGAGTCATATTTCTCCTATAGACGATCTGTAGGACAATACGTTAGCTCCTATAGAGTGTCAATATCAAGTATGCACGCGGAGAAAATATGGCCGGGCAGGGCACCCAACCGTTGACATGGCAAACGGGTAGCTTCACAATCGTGTAGCGCACTTTGATAGGAAGGCTCTTCCTAAGCTTCAAGAATGTTTGCTCGTTCACTAAGACTCTGCGTCAGCGTGTGAATTCAAAAACTCTCGAAAGAGGCTATCCGATGATTCGACGTGTTCCATTTGTTCTGCTGGGCATATTGGCAATGGTGTCGCCGCTGGGGCTTGCAGCGCAGAGCGCGGATTCGCGCGCGGGCCTTGAAAGTATTGCAGCGGAGGTCGTGGCAGGAGGCGGCTGCGATATCGGAGTGGCGGATGAACAGACAGGACACGGATTCGATCTTTCGAATTTGGATCGCAGCGCGTCGCCGTGCGAAGATTTCTTTCAATTCGCAGACGGCGGATGGGTGAAGAGCCATCCGATTCCGGCGGCTTATCCGACCTGGGGTACGTTCAACAAACTTCGCCAGGACAATGAGACGGCGCTGCGCAAGATACTGGACCAAGCGGCCGCAGACAAAAACGCGACGCCCGGTTCCAACTGGCGGAAGATTGGCGATTTTTACGCGAGCTGCATGGACGAGGCCGCCGTGGAAACCGCAGGCATGAAGCCAGTGCAGCCGGAACTTCAACGCATCGCGGAGATACATGATGCCGCATCGTTACAAGCGGAAATTGCGCGGTTGCAACGCGACGGAGCGGGAGTTCTTTTCGCCTTTGGCTCCGAGCAGGATTACAAGAACAGCACGCAAGTGATCGCGTCAGCGCGGCAGGGCGGCCTGGGAATGCCGGACCGTGACTACTACACGAAGGATGACGAGAAATCGGAAAAACTTCGGGTGGCGTATGTGCAGCATGTGACCAATATGTTCAAGCTGGCTGGCCATGATGACACGACCGCTGCGGCGGAAGCGAAGACGGTGATGGGACTGGAAACGTCGCTGGCCAAGGTTTCCATGACGCGCGTGGAGCGGCGCGATCCGGATAACACCTATCACAAGACTTCCGTGGCACAGTTAGCCGAACTGACGCCACATTTTATGTGGACCGAATATTTTGCCGAAGTGGGAACTCCGCCGGTCACCGACGTAAATGTTAACCAGCCGGAATTTTTCAAAGCTGTGGATGCGTCTTTGGCGTCCGTTTCGTTGGCGGATTGGAAGGTTTATCTGCGTTGGCACTTGCTGCATAACGCGGCGCCGTCGCTATCGTCTAAATTTGTGAATGAGAATTTTGATTTCTATGGGAAGACGCTGCAGGGCACGACGGAACTGCTGCCACGATGGCGCCGGTGCGTGCAGGCCACCGATGCAAATTTGGGCGAAGCACTGGGACAGTATTACGTGAAGGAGTATTTCCCGCCGGAAGCGAAAGCCAAAGCGGTGGCCATGGTTAAGAATTTGATGGACGCGTTGCGCGACGATCTGGCAACGCTCGATTGGATGAGTCCGGAAACGCGGAAGCAAGCGGCGGTGAAGCTGGATGCCATCATGATCAAGATTGGGTATCCGGATAAGTGGCGGGACTATTCAGTTTATAAAGTGGACCGCGGGGCGTACGTGGAGAACGTTTTTCGTGGGCGCCAATTTGACATGGCACACGACCTTTCGGAAATCGGCAAGCCGGTGGATCGGACGGAGTGGGGCATGACTCCGCCAACGGTGAACGCGTATTACAACCCTTCGATGAATGAGATTGTGTTCCCCGCGGGAATTCTGCAGCCACCTTTTTACGACGCGAATCGCGATGATGCGATGAACTATGGCGGGATGGGCGCGGTGATCGGTCATGAGATGACGCACGGGTTCGACGACCAGGGAGCGAAATTTGACGCTCAGGGCAATTTGAAGAATTGGTGGACCGCGGAAGACTTGAAGAATTTCAAAGAGCGCGGAGATTGCATAGCGAAACAGTTCGATGAATTCGAAGTGGAAGCGGGACTGCATGAAAACGGCAAACTCGTCGAAGGTGAAAGCATCGCGGACCTGGGCGGACTGACGCTTGCCTATGCCGCCCTGGAAAAATCTCTGGAAGGGAGGCCGGCGCCGGCGAAGATTGATGGATTTACTCCGGAGCAGAGATTTTTTCTGGCGTTTGCACAAATATGGGCGGGTAGTTTCCGTCCTGAATACGCGCGGATGATTGTGGCGACGAATCCGCATCCGCTGGGGCCGTATCGCGTGAAGGGGCCGCTTTCGAACATGCCCGCGTTTGCGAAGGCTTGGGGATGTAAAGCGGACTCGGCGATGGTTCGCAAGGAAGAATTGCGTTGCCGGATTTGGTGATTTCGTAAATCTTTAGAGGATCGGCGAAGGTTTAGCCTTTCTTGCGGTGCGATTTCTTGCCAGGGATAGGCTTCGGTGTGACGCGTGGCTTTTTGCCTGACTTGCGATTTTTCTCGACTCGTGATTGCCAGGCCGTGCGTAAAGCGCCTGCAAGCACGTCTTCGTTGGCGGCGGCCAGCCGGATGTGAGTCATTCCCAGGCGGCCCCAACCACCTTTGATGGGCAGGAAAACTTCCGGGAGTTCTTCCACGAATAGAGTCTGCTGCTCCAAGGTGAGCATCAAGTTGCCGTACCCTTCCTTTTCCGAAGCGAGCGTGGCGAAAATTCTGCCACCGACGCGAAAGTCTGGTTGTCCCATGTGCGAACTTTCTTCGGCGCCTTCGAGGCTGAGGGCTATTCGGCGGAAGTCATTTGCGTTCATAAAGACGCGCTCCTGCTAAAAATTAATTCATGGCGGTGGAATATGGAACTGGCGCGGGCGCAGGTGACGGCGAATAAGTAGGCTCGGGTACGATTGCGGCTTGATATTGGCGGTACCACAGGGCTTCGCTGGCACGTTGCCACAAGCGACTTGCAATCCAGAAAATCAGCATTAACTGCGTGAGCAGAAATGCGGTGGTGATGGACACTGGACTCAAGCGGACCATCCACAGATACAAACCGAAGGCGCAGAAAATCCATGCCAGCAGACTGATTCGCAGGTAAAGCCAGAAGAGAGAACCGAAATTATGTTTCAGGAGCGAGGCGGCTCGGCGAAGGGCGCGATGCATCCGGGTTTCGTCGTCGGCGACGGCGATAACTTGCGCCATGTCGAACCACAGTCGCAGAACCATAAGAAGCAGCAAGATAAGCAGTGAGCAAGCGCCAGAGAAGTAAGCGGCCGGGTAAGGAGAGTTCGATTTTTCATCAATGCTGTTGTGGATCGCGCTGCAAATGGCGACCAGGATGCCGATGGGAATAAAAGCGAGAGCCATGTAAACGAGAAGACGGATGAAGCGCCAGAAATGGTGGCCGCAGGCTTCGAAGAAAGCGGTGGTGGTGGGCTTGGCGTCGAATACGTAAGTCGCGAGAATGCCGCCGGTGCAGAAAATCATAAAAACTACAAAAATGACGGAATAGTGAAAAACGACCGGGCCGGGAGTTTCAAGCGGAGAGTCGGGTTGCACCGCCAGTTCCCCGACGGCGCTTAAATCGTATCCATTCACAAGACGCTCTGAGGCAAAGCTATGAACGAGCGCCGGACTGACGCGATCGACTAATCCGCGAATGGCAAAATGCGCCAAAACCAGATTGACGATGAAAATCCACCAGAGGATTCGTTGCCAGCGCCAGACGAGTCCGGCGCCGGCAGCAAATGTTTTTGGTCTTACTACGGACTGCACGCGTCTAGCTCCTTCGATTTCTAATTAGGACACCCAGGCCAGGAACTGCGAAATCCATTCGCTGGCGAACACCCACATATTTTCGAGCTTGTGGACTGCGCGATTGTCTCCCTCCACGACATAACTGTTGTTGAAAAAATTCCGGTCTAGCATCACTTTATTGGCTGGATCGATCTGCGCAGAGGCGACTTTGGATTTGCGATCGTAGGTATAGCGAACCCAGCGGTCGCGGCCGTCCCAGTGTTCGGTGGCTGAGGAACCATCTTCAAATTTCACCACTAGGTCGACAGGAAAGATGAAATCGCCTTTGCGATGCACGGTCACGTAGGTGCGATAAACTTCGTCCGTGCTCTTCTTACGAGAGATTGGTTTTTCCCACCAGTTCAAGCGGTCGGAGTGAGCGTCCCAAACGTCGTAGTCGAGAATGTTGGTGCCATAAACGGCTTGATCGAAATACCACTTCAACTCTTGGTGCGAGAGGTCTTCGATGGTCTTCAGGAAATCCTCGCCGGTGGGATGCTTGAAACGGTAGCGAAGGAAATATTCGTGGAGCGCGGCGAGCATGGTGTCTTCGCCAACGACTTTTTCAAGGGTGAGGAGGACGGTGCCGGTTTTGCCGTAAGTTACGCCGCCATAAGCGTTGTCATTGATAAATTTCCAGGAAAAACGAGTGATCGGATCGGTGTCCGCTAGCGAGATGTATTCGATGCGCAGAAGCTGCGCTTCACTAGCGGTGGCAAACGGAAAATTAATTATAGAAGTGTTTTCGCCGTAGAGCGCGGCCATGGATTTGGCTTCCACGTAGCTGTTGATGCCCTCGTCGAGCCAAGCGTCTTCGAATTCATTGGTGGCGACCATGCCGTACCAATATTGATGGCCGAATTCGTGGTTGACCGCATCTTCGGGCGCGAGGACACCTTTTGGCATGTACCAAGTAGTGTCCGCGGTGATGAGCGTGGGATATTCCATTCCGCCGGCGTTGCCAGCGCCATGCGGCGGGTCAACAACGGTGATGCGATCGTAAGGGTACGGGCCGATATTCTTGTCGTACCAGGCGAAGGTGCCTTTCAGGGCTTGCACGTAACGTGGTGCGGACTTCATGTTTCCAGGAGACATCAGGAGGTGAATTTTCACCGACCCTGCGCTGCCAGCCCAGGAGTCTTCCACCACGGTGTAGTCAGGGCTCGCGGTCCAGGAAAAATCGTGCACGTCTTCGGAGTGGAACTTGGCGGACTTGGTACCGTCGGAATTGTTGACGGAGGAAACTAAATCGCCGCCAGCGCCGAGGATTTCGTTTTGCGGCACGGTGAGGTTTACGTCGAAGGTTCCGAAGTCGGCGAAGAATTCCGAGTCAGCGTGGAACTGATGGCAATTCCAGGCATTTTTCCACCACACGCCGACTTTCGGAAACCATTGGCCAATCATGTAGAAATCGCGTTTGTAACCGGTGCGGTACAGGACTTCGGGAAGTTGATCGTGGAAAGTCATATGGAATTCCACGGACGCGCCGGGAGCGACAGGTTTGGGCAAGGTAACTTGAAAGACAGTACGGTCGTTGGCGTTGTGATCGTCGGGTTGGATGAACTGCATTTTGTCGGTGAGATCGCCGGCGCCTTCGACTTCGAGTTTGGTCACAGTGATCGAGCCGCGGTTCTTTTCGTTCCAGCCCGAATCGGATCCCACGCCACGAGCGCCGCTCATGCGAATCTCGGTCATCATGGTCGATTGAGGCTGAAACGCGTTCAGATAAAGATGGAAGGGGAAAGATTGCTGGGGCTGACCGGTGAGATTTTTATAGACGAGCGATTCAGTGGCGTCGATGGAATGGGAGGTGGTGTTGAGTTTCGCATCGATGGTGTAGGCAACGACTCGGGTGGAAAGGGGACTGTTGGTGTCAGCTGGGGGCTTCCGGCACTTGAACATTCGGCGCTGCGGACTGGGGTTGGGAGACAGTTCCGCGAGCGAAAAGCAGCAGTATTCGCCGCAAGCAATACTGTGGACAAGCTTCGAAACATTCGACCTCGATGGATCTGAAGGAGCTTATAAAAATGTCGAAAAATTCGAATACACAATATGCCACGAGGCGCGCAGCGCGCAAGCAGCGAAACTGGCCTGGAATGCCGTGCCTACCTCGCGCAACGCCGGCTGACCGGCGGTTGACGCCTTTGCGTTCACCGACTAGACTAAATTATAAGGACGGGTTGCAGGCAAAAAGCCGCCGCGCCCAGTGATTCTCTGCTTTAACCATGAGCCCAACGATCCTGCAGCAAAAACGCTACCAGCAGATCCTGAGCGACGTGGTGCGCGCCTACATCGAGACGGGCGAGCCGGTTTCTTCTCGGAGTATTTCGCGGCGGCATCTTGAGCCGCTGAGTCCGGCGACGGTTCGCAACGTGATGGCCGATTTAGAGGATGAAGGCTTGCTTTACCAGCCGCATACCTCGGCGGGACGCGTACCGACGGCGGCAGCATATCGCTTTTTCGTGGAGCAAGTGGCAGCGCAGGCCACGGCCAGTCCGGAAGATCGGCAATGGATTCGGCGTGAGTTGGAAGCGGCGCAGACGCCGGAAGCGGTGATGGAACGAGCGAGCCACGTGCTTGCGGCGGTTTCGCGCGGCCTGGGGATTTTTATTTCGCCGCCGCTGGCACGCAGCGTGGTGGAGCATTTGCGATTTTTGCTGCTGCCGGACAGCCGAGTTCTAGTGGTGCTGATTTCCGGCGGAGGTCTGGCGCGGGACAAGCTGATTCGTCCGGAGCGCGCATTTCGGCAGGAGGATCTCGACCACGTCGCAGATTATTTGAATCACCATTACACCGGTTGGACCCTAGAGGCGATGCGCGTGGATCTGCGCAAGCAATTGGACCGCGAACGCGAGCAGTACAGTCGCATGGCCGATGACGCATTGATGCTCTGCGACCCCAGCATTCTGGGCGACAATACGGACCGCAAGATTTACGTGGAAGGGGCGGCGCTGATCGCGTCTTCACCGGACTTCACGGACCAGGCGCAATTGCGCGAGCTGCTGGAAGCGATTGAAGAGAAGGACCGGTTGATCGCGCTCTTGAGCGGCTGCATAGAAGCGCCGGAGCCGGTGCACGTCGAACTCGGACTTGATAAAATTTCAAATGGCGGAAAACACCTTGCGCTCGTTTCGGCGTCGTATTCATCTAACGACCAGGTGCAGGGAACACTTGGCATTCTCGCGCCCATGCGCATGCATTACGAGCGCGTAATCACGGCCGTAGCTTTCATGGCGCAGTTTTTCTCGGAAGGCCAAGAAGGAGGGTAAAATCTTGGCATCGCATAAAGATCAGGACGAAATGGAAAATCCAAAGCCGTTTGTGGCAACGAGTGGTGGGAAGCGTGTGGATGCAGAACAGGCCGCGAACGATGCGGCTGCCGCGGCGGCGCGCGCTGTCGAGACGGATGGAAACCCGCAGTCTGAAGAAATTCAGCGACTGACCAAGGAAAAAGAAGAGTTGAAGGACACGCTGGTCCGTCGTCAGGCGGATTTCGAAAATTACAGGAAGCGTGTGGAGAAAGAACGGCAGCACGAACGCCATCGCGGCGTGGAACTGGCTATCGAGGGGCTTCTGCCGGTCCTGGATGCGTTTGACCGGGCATTGGCTTCGCATGACGATCCGGCTTATTCGGAATATATAAAGGGTTTCGAGTTGATCCGGAAGCAACTTTGGGATTTGCTGACGAAACAGGGCGTGAAGCGCATTGAAGCCAGCGGAGAACAGTTCAACCCGCACTTGCATCACGCTATCGAAAGCGTGGAAGGGACAAATCAAAAGGAAGGCACCATAATCGGCGAAATGCAGCCGGGTTACATGTTTCACGATCGCGTGCTGCGACCTGCCATGGTGCGCGTAGCGTCGGGAAAAGAATCTTAAACGCGGTGACGGCATCGAATCACTATCGTTTGAAGTAATTTTCTGTTTGTGTGAGTTGTTAACTTCCGAGAAGTGGAAAAGGAAATGATGGCGTCCACGAATTCGAGAGATTTTTATGAAGTTCTAGGCATAACGCGCGAGGCCACGGCGGAACAGATTAAATCCGCATACCGCAAGGCTGCGTTGCAATACCATCCCGACCGCAATCCTGAGAAGAAGGAAGAAGCCGAAGTGCATTTTCGCGCGGCTAGCGAGGCTTACGCGGTGCTTTCCGATCCCCAGAAGCGTTCGATTTACGATCGTTACGGCGTGGCGGGATTGGGAAATCGCGGGTTTGATTCCGGGTTCAACTCCAGCATCTTTGAAGAATTTCAGGACATTCTCGGCGATCTTTTCGGGTTCGAGGATGTGTTGGGAGGAGGACGCCGGCGTGGCGGGCGTGCTCGTGGACAGCGCGGGGCGGATCTGCGTTACGACATGTCGATGACGTTTGAGGAAGCGTCCACTGGCGTTAGCACGAAGATTCGCGTTTTGCGGCACGAGTACTGCGAAACCTGCAAAGGTACGGGAGCGAAGCCGGGAACTTCGATGTCCACTTGCACTACGTGCAAGGGACACGGGCAGTTGGCATATCAGCAAGGATTTTTCTCGATCACGCGGACTTGTCCGGCATGCCAGGGCGCGGGAAAAGTGATCCGCGATACTTGTGTTACTTGCCGAGGCCAGGGGCGCATCGAGCGCGAACGAACCCTGGAAGTTGGAATTCCGGCCGGTGTGGATTCCGGAACGCGTCTGCGAATGACCGGGCAGGGCGAGCCGGGGACGAATGGTGGTCCGGCGGGCGATCTCTATATCTTCCTGGAAGTGAAGGACCACGCGTTTTTCGAGCGTCGCGGAGCGGATCTATATTGCACGATTCCTGTGAGTATTTCACAAGCAGCCCTAGGGGCGACGATTCGCGTACCCACCTTGCAGGGAGAAGAAGATCTGGAAGTTCCGGAAGGGACGCAATCGGGACAGGTGTTTCGTAAGAGGTCGAAGGGAATGCCGAATCCGAATGGCGGGCGGGGCGATCTCTACATCAGCATCCGGGTTGTGATTCCGGGCAAGGTGTCGCGCGAGCAGCGGAGATTGTTGGAGCAGCTCGGCGTGTTGTCGAAGGTAGAGAATAAACCTGCGGAACGGTCGTCTAGTTTTTTTGAGAAAGTGAAAGATATTTTTGGGTAGTAGATTTTCGCGGCGCCCGTCGCCAATCGATGAGGGAAAGCATCCGCTGACTAACACATCTTATTCTCCCTCATTTTCTATCCTTCAAGTGAAGTGACTTCACGTTAGAATAGCTTACAGTTCAAAAATCCCTAAACCGCTCACGGCGCGCACCTTACAACGGAAACAGGGCAGAAATAAAGCCTCAAAACGCCCTAAAGTTTGGGCGTTATAGGACGCCAGAATTCCCGGCTCTTAAACTGAAAATAAACTGAAAATGGAAAATGAAATCTTGACGCCAGAAATTTTCTGTTCGGATCCGATGCGCCTCGCGTTTATCCAGCGGCCTTGTCAGCCTTCACAGTTCGTAGTTCCATCATCAAACGCTCGCCAGACGGAGTGTTGGACCAGAATAGAGCCATACGTCCGGCAGTTGATCGACTGTATTTGAGGTTCACTAGACCAAGGGCCTGCAACTGCACAGCGACCGGGAGGTGCGCTCGCGCAGTGCGGCCACGAGATCGAGAGTCGGAATTTAATTATGACCGGCTGGACACCAGGGCACTGCAGGGCTAGGACAAACTGACCAGGGTCAGGAGTCCCGGGATCCTCTGAGCACGGTCTAATCGATCCGCGCTCAGAGGAGCTGTCCGCTACATCCCCCAAACCGAGCAGGGCCGGAGGAACAGGTTTGTTCGTTATTTCGGCGTCTTGATTTCGCTCATCGAAGTGGCCCAGTTGACAAAGGCGTCGCGCGGGCCGCCAGAGATGTACTCCGTGGCGATGAAAATATTTTCGCCATCGGCCGCCGCTGCAGAGTAGTCACCCCAACGCCCTGCGAGCTGTTCGTTCGATGGGATGCCGACGTACCCGGTGAAGCCATCGTCTGGAGTAGCACCCTGGGCTAAGATGTTCACGCTTCCCTGCGGGCCCGTCGGGTTGAACCTAATGAACGCAGCGGAGGGGTAGTAGCTCGGACCTACGAGCGTGAAGGTCATGGCACCATGATCGGCGTCTGGGTCCACGGCGACCGCAGGATAGATCAGGTTTTGGCCTTTGACTGTCACATAATCATTTCCACTGACTGTGGCATGCAGCACGCCGCCCGAAAAGGCTGGCTTGACGATGAACCATTCCACCCCATCGACGAACTCGGTGCCATCAAAGATTGTCGAGGTAATTGTGGAGTAGAGTTGACCGCCTGTGTAGTACACCTGCTGCATGCGATTGTCGTCCGGGTTGAGAGCCTCTTCCGGGTCGCCATAGGATTCTCCCTGAGGGAAGGGCCCGATTTTCTGCTGTGCGGCACCCGGCTCCTGATAAGGCATTACGTTTAGAACTATGTTTTGCAGAAAAAGGTTTGGGGTGGAATTGAGCGTTGAGGTGTTCGTCAGCGACCAGACCCCGATGCGGTTGTCGGACGTTCCGTTGAAGTTGAGCGAGCTAAGGAACAACTCGGTCCCGGAGTTCGGCTCCGCGGGACTTATGGCCGGCGATTGCGCGGGATGAACGCTGAACGCGACTCCACCCCCGATCGTAAGATTCCCAAAATGCACGAAGGTCGGGAAGATGCCGCTTTCGAGGTCCGACTTTGACATGGCGTAGATTTGCGACCCATTAACATAAGGGGTGACAAGTCCGAATTCGTTTGTGGAAATGTAGAACCCGTTGTCATCCGCTCCGAGCAGCGGCTGATCTCCAAAGCAGCCTTCGAATTCCGCAGGCAGGCAGCCGGGATCCGCGGGAGTGCCGTTGTTGCCGTCGTCAGTTGTGTCAATCGCGTAGAGGTTGAAAGAGCCAAGCAGGTTTGGGCCATCGCTCACGGCGATAAGTATGAAGGTCCGACCCAACCCCCCTGAGATGAACCCGAAGTCGCCGACGTCGGTAGTTGTGATGAACCAGTGCTGCGAGCTGTGATCGTAGTAGCACCGCGGATCGGCGAGAAAATCTCCAACGATAAAATTCGCCCCCACGCCGAAGAAAGCATTGGCCGAGACGTTGGGAGAAATCTTGTTACCGTTCTCGTCGTACACGGCGTAAACGGCGTTGATAACCTCGAGGAGTTGGCCGTCTCCGACGCAAAGACCCTGATCCGGCGGCTCGAGATCTCCACCAGCATTTACAGTGCTGCTGTCCACGTTGTCAAGGCCAGGCATTGTAAAGGCTGAGCCGCCGAAACCAACCGACCTGTTCGTTGATGCCGTCGGGATTTCGAGTTCGTGTGACATCGCTACATTGGCGTTGGTTTTGTACATCAGCTTCATTAATGCCGGCTCGTTAATCATCTCTATGCGCTTCGAATGTTTGGGTGGGGTCGGCGACTTCCCGATCTTTGGGGACTGCAGAGAAGTCTTCCCCAAGCTTATCAACTTGCTGTGCGTAACTTTACCCGCCGCACTCTGACGAGGTTCGGCGGTACTCTGGCCTAACGCGACAGTGGCGGACCCGAAAAGCAGAGAAAACGCGACTACAGGTATCCAATGTGTCCTCATCTTTTTGTCTCCTTTCGTTGAATTGTTGAACAACCTCGATTGTTCAGCGCCCTGCGGAGGTCAACGGAGCGTACCCTGGATTCGGAGCGGCTACGGCTTCATCACAAGGAGCCTTCGTGTGCCTTACTTTTTGAAAAACATAACAAGCGGTTTGATCGGGGGCTTCGTTTGTTTCTCGAATCCGCTAAGCGTGGAGGTTTAACAACAGGTGTCGTCAGCTCTGTCCTATACGAACATTGGCGTCCGTGCTAACTCGGCTGGCATGGCGAAGTCACGGCGGCCGGTATCGTACCTAGCGACCGTGAGTTCAGGTCCTCTTTTTACCGCTCGAGTGGGATTCTCTTATAGCGAATTACAAAGGATGTCAAGTAATTCAATGTAAAATCTATGATTAGGTCCCAGTTGCCCAACTCCCGATTAAACGCACAAACCGGACAAATAAAGTATCACTTTACTTCTCCGGTTATCCGACTTACCAGGCACTTAGGATGGGATAGTCCGAACAATCACAGTTGATCAATGGCCGATTCTATCGTGGCCCGGCTATTGCAACTTTGCATATTCTGCCGTGGCTTCTTTGAGGACGGGGATGTCGGGGTCGGCGTCTTTCCACAGCGTGAGGAAGTCTTTGTAGGCGGCGAGCGCCCGGACGCGGGCGGCGTCGGCGTCTGCGCCTTTCGAATTTCTCGACTGTAAGGCGTTGGCGCGAGCCACTCCCAGATGCGCCAACGCTCCCGTCCAGCAGTTCCAGACAATTCCGCTGTGATTGAGAATCTTCTGAAACTCCGCGGCGGCAGCACTGCCCTGTCCGGCTGTCAAGTATGCCTCTCCGCGTACATACACTGGATAGAGGCAGGAAATATTGATCACGAACTGAATTTGCCCCAGCTCGATAGCTGAATCAGCTTGCAGGGCCTTAAGGGCCGTGGCCGGGTTCTTTCTGTCGAGCGCCAATTGTGCCTGAATTGCGGGCAGCCAAAGCGACTGCATCTGCGTATCCAGCGGGAAGCGTTTGTTGAGTTCTTGGGCCAACGATTCGGCTCGTGCGGTATCGCCCGCCATGGCAAACGCAAGCGCGGCTTCGCTCTTGACGCCCGGACTTGCGGGAGCCAGCTTCAAAGCGTCTGCCGCTGACTGCCGCGCTTCCACAGAATTGCCCAAAGCGGCTTCGCGCAGAGCAGCATTCTCCTGCCAAATTGCGCCGCCTTCCTTGCTGTCCACGCGGATGGCGGAGGCCACTGCTTGCTGGGTTAGTTCGCGTGCCTTGCCAAGATGACCCGCATATGCCTCGGTGTCGGATGCGAGCGCCAGTCCATAGTTCTCGTATTCTTGCTTGCCCGCATACCACTTTTGCTGTTCCGCAATCGCTGCCGAGTCCGCATCGAGAAAGGCCAGAGCGTAGAGAGCATCGCGGAGTATGAAATCATTCGCCATTCGGGTTTGCCCCTCATGCGCTATCTGCCGGGCCTCGTCGAAACGCTGTAAGGCAAGGGCGAAGTTGGCGAGATTCTGGTAGGCAAGTCCCAGATTCGGTGCAACGCGCGACTCCGCTCTTTCCATCTCCACGGCTTTTTCATATTGCCCCTGCAAAGCGTACAGACTGCTCAAATTGTCATACGCTAGTAAATCCCTCGGGTAGTTCTCCATGAACTCCCGCCACGTCTGGGCCGATTTATCCAGTTCTCCGGTTACATTGAGATAGTAGCTGCCGGCGATCCCCAGCTTTTCCCGCTCGCTGGCATGTTCCCGCAACTGAAACGCCTTGGTGAAGTACTCGCTGGCCCGCCCTACCTCGCCGAGATTGAAGTAGTCGTAGCCCAGTGCTTGGTAGCCTTCGGCAAAATCCGGGTCAAGCTCGATGGCTCGTTGATAGTAGGGTAGGGCTGCGGCATGGCCTTTCTCAATATTCGTCTTTCGTCCAAGGCTGAACGCTTTCAGAGCTTCGAGCGAAGACGTGGTGGCCTGTAAGAGTGGAACATCGAACTTCTGTACGGTAGCCAGCGATTCGCCCAGCTCGCCGCGGAGCTTGGATGCCGACTCGCCCAGCGCGTCCAGCACTTTCTCCTTGGACGCTGCCGTCACCTGCTCCTCGGCCAGCGTGTCTCCACTCCGGCAATTCACGGCCTTCAATTCCAGTACATATTTGCTGCCCAAACTGCCAATCGCTCCGGCAATGTAAGCCTTGCTGCCCGCCCGCTGGCAAAGCTCGCGGGCTACCTCGGGCGTGAGCTTCGTGTCGGCTGGAAGGGTCATCAGTTGCAACGTCTTGGCGACATCCCTGTCGGAGAGCACATTGAGGAAAGGCGATTGCTGTAGCGAGACGTTGAGCGCGGTCTTCAGCGTGTCGTCGAAGATTGCATCGCCCGTGCTATTGGAAAAATCGGTGAGAATGATGGTGTCTTTCTCGGTCAGGGCCTGCGCCCGGCGAGCAAAGTAGAGCCACGCGCCCACGGCTAGACCGATAACCACCACCGCAACACCTGCCAATATCGGCCACCTCACCGCATGCGGCTTTGCTGTAACAGCTGAAACTGCGGAAGCATTTCCGGCAAGCGGCACCGATACTGGAGAAGTTGCGCCGATGGAACTTACGGCCACTGGCTCGGCCTCCATAGCCACCGCCGCCGAGTGTCCCGATTCCGTGTCCCTCTTCAGCCGCTGCAAGTCTGTGCGTATCTCCGCCGCCGATTGGTAGCGGAGCTTTTTGTCCTTCTCCAGTGCCTTGCCGATGATGTGCTCCAGTTCCGCCGGAACTTCCGGGTTCAGCCGCACGGGTGCGATCGGTGCGCGATTCAGAATGGAATCGAAAATTTCTGCCGAACTGCTTCCCGAAAACGTTTGTTTTCCCGTCGCCATTTCATAGAGCACCAAACCGAATGAAAAAATATCCGTGCGCCCATCCAGTTCCTTTCCCCGCGCCTGCTCCGGCGACATGTACGCCAGCGTGCCCATGGCCGCGCCCGGCGTACTCAACTGCTGCGCCTCCTGCGTCAGCGTTGCATCGGCATCCGCTCCTGCCTTTGCTTGCAGCTTCGCCAGGCCGAAATCCAGTATCTTCGCCCGCCCTCGCTTGGTGACGAAGATGTTGCCCGGTTTGATGTCGCGGTGAACGATGCCTTCGGAGTGCGCTGCGTCGAGTGCATCCGCAATCTCGATGGCCAGCGACAGAATCAACTCGGTTTCCATCGGCCGCCCGGCAATTCGATGCTTCATCGTCAGTCCGTCCAGAAATTCCATGGCGATGAACGCTTCGCCGTGCTGGTCATCAATTTCGTGGATGGTGCAAATGTTCGGATGATTCAGTGCCGAGGCGGCCTTGGCTTCGCGCTCGAAGCGGCTCAGGGCTTGCGGGTCTTTGGCTACGTCGTCGGGCAGGAACTTCAGTGCTACAAAGCGCCCGAGCTTCACATCCTCGGCCTTATAAACCACACCCATTCCGCCGCCGCCCAACTTCTCGACGATGCGGTAGTGGGAGATGGTGCGGCCGATCAGCGGCTGCGAATCAGGCATGTGGCGCTCATCTTAGGTCGTGGCAATAAGGCAAGTCAACGAACGGAATTCAGTGGATATGCACCGACATGCCCGATTAACGCGCATCTCTAACGACGTCGGCGGTGTCAAGAGTTTTTTTGGTTTTTTTCTTTTGCTTATCATTAAATTTGCGCAGACTTCGGCGTCGACGCACGAATGGCGTCCTTTCCTGCCGCTTCTGTTCATCTGTGTCACCCGAACTTGCTCGGCCCGTCTTGGTTCATCAACTCGGTGTTGCCCACCAGCCATCTCTTCGATCACTCTCGACCATGATGAATTATTCGAACTCCCCGTAGGGAGGCAGGTAGCCTAATCAACCGGTCGGTGACTCGTCGCACCATTGCGCGTTCCAGGCCTCCCTGCACAGGCGGCACCGCTGTTCTGCTGCTTCTGTCCACGACGACAGAACTCGTTGTACTCCATCTGATCCCGCAACATGATCCACAGCCGAATCCCGAGCTTGCGAGCTACAGCCACTCTCGCTTTCCCCAGACCCTTCTGCACCAATTTCCGACGGTAAAAACGCTGCAACGCCGGATCTCGGCGTACCGCGTGTGCTCCCGCCTCACCCCAGAGAAAGCGCAGCAGCGCATTGCCTTGTTTACTCAAGCCACCGAGCCGCTGCCTTCCTCCACTGGAGTATTCTCTGGGGATCATCCCTACATAACTAGCCAGGGCCTTGCTGTCTGCGAATCGTGCTGGATCGCCCAGGAATACCTCGGTCGCCAAGGCCGTGACCGGCCCCACTCCGGGATGGGTCATCAGCAGACGTGCGCCGGCTCGTTCGCACGCTTGCTGCTCCACTCGCTGGTTTAGTTTCTCGATCTCCGCTTCGAATTTCTGGTACATCGCCTGCAACTCACTCCGCCGATAAGCGGCATGAGGCGCCAAGGACAACGATGCGATCCTGTGTTGGCCTGCTTGGCTCCACAGGGCGGGGCCTCGTCGCAAACCATTCGCCAAGGCGATCGACTGCAGCGCATTTTGTACCCGCGTCCGCATGCGTACCCACTGATGACGGTGTCGCACCAAGGCCCGCAGATCCTGCAGCTCTTTCGAAGGCAGCCAGATCGCCGGAAAGCGGTCTTCCATCAGCAGCTTCAGAATCAAGTCTGCATCTCGCCGATCATGTTCCTGCTTCCGCGGCTCGGCTGCCCGAATCACTGCCGGGTTACCAACCCGGCATTCAATGCCCAGCTCTTCCATCAGGTTCACAAACCACTGCATCGATCCCGTGGCTTCGATGCCCACACACACCGGGCCTGGAAGCGCAGCATAAAACTCTCGCACGGTGTTTCCTTCGTGCAGCAAAGTCATTTTCACCAGCTCCCCCGTTTCGGTGTCCAGCATCGCCAACGTTTGCTGGCGAGTGTGAAAGTCACATCCTATAATTCTCATCTCGGCCTCCTTCGGTCCGAGCACTGTTAGGGTGAACACCGAAACAGTCTACTCGGGCCGTCGCGAGGCCGACGTCGTTATGACATCAACCGGACAAATAAAGTATCACTTCACTTCTCCGGTTATCCGACGATCCGGCCAGAATGTGACGGCCACGAAAGATCGCTCCAGTCGTAGTGGCTCCTATGCGGTGATTGTGCGAGGATTCACGCACGATGGCGAAGATTTCAGCTACACCGCATGCGGAACATGGATTGAAGCGGCAGCTTGGGCTGCGCGACTTGGTGTTGGCGCAGGTGCTATGCGTGGTCGGGAGCGGCTGGGTTGGAGTGGCAGCAGAGTTAGGCAGGGCGCAAGCGCTAACTTGGGTGGCAGCTATGCTGCTGTTCTATTTTCCGATGGCTGCAGTGGTGATCGGCCTCAACCGGATTATGCCGCTGGAGGGCGGGCTTTATGTCTGGGCGCATCGGGCATTCGGCGGACTGGGCGGCTTTCTTACGGCGTGGAACCTTTGGGTTTACGGGATTGCGGTAACGGCAGCGATTCTGTATGCGATTCCGACGGAGCTGGCCTACTTGATTGGTCCCAAGGCCGCGTGGCTGCCCGAGAATCATCTGGCTTCGCTGGAGATTGTCGGCTCGATCGTTGCGGCGGTGACGCTGGCGGCGGTGCGTGGACTGGAGTGGGGCAAGTGGATCCATAACATCGGTGGAATGGCGATGATTACGGCGTTTGTGGCGCTGATTCTGCTGCCTGCGTGGGCACTTTGGCGACATCGATCGGGCCAGCCAGGAATGGATCACGGGATGGAGTTTGCGTTGGCGCTGCCGCCTTACAATCTGCATTCGATGGCCCTGTTTGGGCAGATGCTTGTGGGGGCATTGAGCGGCCTTGAATATATCGCTATCTTCGCCGGTGAGAGCCGGCAGCCGGAGCGAAATATCACGCGCTCGGTGTGGATCGCTTCCCCGATGATCTGCGCCATGTTCATTCTGGGGACTGGTTCGGTGGTTGCCTTTGCCAGGCCGGGACACATTGACCTGATTGCTCCAATTCCGCAGACGCTACGAATTGCGCTGGGCAACTCGGGAGTTGGGAATGTGGTTGCAATCGCTGCGATTCTGCTGGTGCAACTAAGGCTTTTGAGCGCGGCGAGTTATCTGTTCACGGGAGTTACACGGTTGCCGATGGCGGTGGGTTGGGACGATCTGTTGCCGAAGTGGTTTACGCGATTGCATCCGGGTTGGAAGACGCCGGTGAATTCGATTTTATGCACGTCCGGGCTGATGCTGCTGCTGGTGGTGTTGGGAAGCGTCGGCGTTCATGCGCAAGAAGCTTTTCAGGTACTTTCGAATGCTAGTTTGACGCATTACGAGCTGATGTATATGGCGATGTTTGCGATTCCCATGGTGGGGACGGCGGCGTTGCGCAAATCGCTGCCGGGATGGCTGAAGTGGGTTTCGCTTGCGGGGTTCTGCGCTTCGCTCTTCAGTTTGCTCATCTCGGTGTATCCGTTTGTGGATGTGGTGAATCCGCTTGGATATGCAGCGAAAATTGCGGGGACGGTGGTGATAAGCAATGCTGTTGCTGTTGTTTTCTACAAGCTGCGGAATCAGGGAAATAGATAGGCAGGCGGTTGGAAAAGGGGCATTTCGGAGAAGGAGTTGGTCTGATTGGGGTTGGGGTTGGGGCTGGGGTGGCGAGTTTCCCAGGCGTGTGGAGTGGGTGAGCGGTATTGGTAGTGGCCGGTTAAGGCGTTCCATTTGGCGGTGCCTCGGGAACGCGGGTCAGGTCTTGTTGGTCTGAAAACGCTTTGGGATTCGTTGCGAGTTGCGCCACAAATGTCTTCAGTTGTTTCCTGTTTGCAGTGAGGAAATACTCACCGGAGTCATCCTGCGCGCTCGTCACGCTGATGAGTCGTGACTTTAGGGAGACTTGCGCAGCCTACCGGTCGAGAATCATCAAGCCAAGACGAAAAATGCATATCGCGTCATTGACCTAGACCCGAACGTTGCCGCGCTACTCAAAACCTACATTGGCAAACGCACGACTGGATTTATTTTCTGCTCCAGTAGGGCCTTTCCCATGAGTCAATCGAACCTTCTCCGGAGAGAACTGCATCCTGTGCTGGCAAGTCTCGGAATCTCCATGAGGGGATTTCACAGCTTCAGGCGATACCGAAATACATTTCTACGGCAATCGCGTTGTCCCGAGGGATTGCTCAAATTCTGGCTCGGTCACAGTGACAAGAGTTTGAGTGACACGTACGACCGTTCAGCCGAAGACGTGCAATTTCGTCGCGATGTGGCGACGAGCCTGGGCACGGGTTTCGTTCTGCCAGCAACAATTTCTGGCAAGACGAAAACGCCCTTTAAGAGCGTTACAGGGCGTCCGACGGGAATCGCTGAGCACTGTGTAAATGCTTGATTTCATTGGGTAAAGTAGTAGTTACCGCAGTCGAGGAAAGTTAGCTAGAATAGCGCCGTGCGACGGCGCTTCTTCACGGATAACTTCGAGGCAAAGACCGCCATTTTGCGCGGCGATACCGCCGAACATCTGGGACGTGTATTGCGCGCAGAGCCCGGGCAGCTTTACGAATTGAGCGATGGTAAGCGTGTTTGGCTGGCGCGGATTGAAAAAGTGGCGCTGTCGAAGCGCGGCGGAAATCAAATCGAATTTATTCTGGTGCAAGAAATTGAGCAGCAGCAGCCTGCGTTGGAAATCCAACTTCTGATGTCGATTGTGAAATTCGACCGGTTGGAGTGGTGCTTGGAGAAGACGACGGAATTGGGCGTTACGGAAATTGTTCTGTTGGCTGCGGCGCGCAGCGATAAAGCTTTGCTGGCGGCTGCCGGCAAGCGGCGTACGCGTTGGGACAAGATTCTGTTGGAATCCGCGCAACAGTCGCGGCGCCTGCGGCCTCCCGTTTTGCGAACGGCGCAGGATGGACCGCGGGGTGGCCGCGTTCATCGCCTGATGCGGCCGAAGGAGGCATTTGCTCATGCAGGCGCAGCTTGCAAGCTGGTGCTGTCCGAGCGTCGCGGGGCGAGGCTGATGCGCGATGCTTTGAGCGTTTATGCGGAACCGACTGCTAGCCTGGCGATAGGGCCAGAAGGCGGTTGGACTGACGATGAGTTGGATGCCGCACAGGCGGTTGGATTTGCTGAAGTGTCGCTGGGTCAGAATATTTTGCGTACGGAAACGGCAGTGTTGGCGGCGCTCGCGATTCTGGGATTTACGCTTGGTGATTGAAGGGCAAGCGACCTTCTGCGCGTTCCAGATTTCTTCGTCTTACTCGCTGCGCACCCGGAGGTCTGCAATTTGGAGTGCGCGGCCTCGGCATGTTATAAATAATTAGGCGAAGAATGTTCGATACATCCAACCCTAGTCCGATTCCAAGCGACAACTCACGCATTCCCCAATTGCGGCGAGAACTGCGAAGCTGGACGCGCGATTTGGCGGTTGCGCTGGGCCTTGCGCTGGTAATCATTATTTTCCTCTACCAACCGGTTAAAGTGGAAGGAACCAGCATGGCGCCGCTGCTGAGCGATCAAGAGCGCATTTTTATCAACAAATTTGTGTACCGGTTCGAGCCGATTGAGCGGGGCGATGTGGTTGTGTTCTGGTATCCGCTCGATAAATCGAAGTCGTTTATCAAGCGGGTGATCGGCTTGCCGGGAGAAACAATCGAGCTGCGCGGCGGGCGGCTGTACGTGAACGGAAAAGAGCAAAAGGAAATTTATGTTCCGCCGAGCTATCTGGATGGTTCGAGCTACGGCCCGATTACGATTCCAACGGACAATTATTTTGTGATGGGCGACCATCGCGATAGTTCTAACGATTCGCGAGTGTTTGGGCCGGTGGGCAGACCGTACATTTATGGCAAGGCTGTGTTTGCTTACTGGCCGGTGGATCATTTTGGATCGCTAACAATGTCATCAACGGTGAATGCGGCGTCGCGATGAACTTTGGAGGAGCCACTGACGCAAGACCCCGAGGCACGCGCTATTTTAGCGCTCGAAGACGGGCGAGTATTTAAAGGCCGCGCGGCCGGCGCTCGCACGCGCCGCGGCGGAGAAGTCGTTTTTAATACGAGTATCACCGGGTATCAGGAAGTTTTCACCGATCCAAGTTATTCCGGCCAAATAGTCTGCCTGACGTACCCGCATATTGGGAACGTGGGCACGAATCTTGACGACGAAGAATCCGCAAAGCCGTATATCGAAGGCCTGGTGGTGCGCGAGTTCTCGGCCCTGGCGTCCAACTGGCGGTCGAAGGAATCGGCGCAGGATTATCTGGAACGTCATCGCGTGCCGGTGATTTGGGATATTGATACGCGCGCGCTGGTGCGGCACTTGCGCCATGTGGGAGCGTTGCGTGGGGTGGTGGCGACCGACGGCACGTGGGCCGAGAAGCTTATAGCGGAGGCTCGCGCGCTGCCTACTATGGCCGGGCTTGAACTGGCTAGCCGCGTTACTTCACCGAAACAATATGAATGGAAGCGGGGCTCGATCGAGCTTGGTGGTTCCGGCACGCCGGTTGACGTGAAGTCGCAGGCGGTCGCAACTTCTGAGGGTGGGTCGCGCTACAAAGTTGTGGCCTACGATTTTGGCATCAAGCAAAACATTCTGCGCTTACTTGTGGATCATGGCTGCGATGTCACAGTAGTTCCCGCGCAGACCTCGGGAGAAGACGTACTCGCGCTGAAACCGAACGGTGTTTTTCTGTCCAACGGGCCTGGTGATCCGGAGCCCGTCGGCTATGCGGTGGAGAATATTCGAAAGATGCTGGGACGCGTGCCGATTTTTGGGATTTGCCTGGGGCACCAATTGTGTGGACTGTCGCTGGGCGGGCGTACCTTCAAGCTGAAATTTGGACATCATGGGTCGAATCATCCGGTGCAGAATTTGCGCACGCAGAAGGTGGAGATCACTTCGCAGAATCACGGATTTTGCGTGGATCCAGATTCGCTGCCGGCGAGCGACGTGGAAATTACGCACGTGAATTTGAACGACCACACGAACGAGGGCATGCGCCATCGTTCGCTGCCGCTTTTCAGCGTGCAATATCATCCAGAAGCGTCGCCGGGACCGCACGACGCGCGATATTTGTTCGATGATTTTATTTCGCTGATGAACCAGACCTCACGATGAGTCGCTTGCAGGAATAATGCCGAAACGGACTGACATCAAGAAGATTTTGATTATTGGCTCAGGGCCGATTGTGATCGGGCAGGCGTGCGAGTTTGACTACTCGGGGACGCAGGCTTGCAAGGCGCTGCGGTCGGAAGGCTACGAAGTAGTGTTGGTGAACTCGAATCCGGCGACGATTATGACCGACCCGGAAACGGCGGACCGGACATACATCGAGCCGCTGACCAAGGAATATCTGGAGGCGATTATTGCTGCGGAACGGCCCGACGCTTTGCTGCCGACGGTGGGCGGACAGACGGGATTGAATCTGGCGGTCGAGTTGGCGGAAGCGGGGATCCTCGACCGATATAATGTGAAATTGATCGGGGCATCGCTGCATGCGATCAAAATTGCTGAAGACCGTCTGCTGTTCAAGAATGTTTGCCGCAAGATCGGGCTAGAAGTACCTGCCTCGGAAGTTGTAACCACGATTCCGGATGCCGTGCGACTGGCGGATGAGCTAGGCTACCCGGTGGTGATTCGTCCGTCGTTCACGCTGGCGGGCACCGGGGGATCGATTGCTTACAATCGCGAAGAGTTTGCTGACTTGATCGCGCGAGCGCTGGACGCGAGTCCGGTGCACCAGGCGTTGATTGAGGAATCCGCGCTGGGATGGAAAGAGTATGAGCTGGAAGTGATGCGCGATGTTCGCGACAATTTCGTGGTGATCTGCTCGATTGAAAATCTGGACCCGATGGGGATTCACACCGGCGATTCAATCACCGTAGCTCCGGCGCAGACGCTTACGGACAAGGAATACCAGCGCATGCGCGACGCGGCGGCGGCGATCATTCGTGAAGTGGGACTGGAAACGGGCGGGTCGAATATTCAGTTTGCCATCCAGCCGGAAACCGGGCGGATGGTTGTGATTGAGATGAATCCGCGCGTGTCGCGCAGTTCCGCGCTGGCGAGCAAAGCGACTGGTTTTCCGATTGCGAAGATTGCGGCCAAATTGGCGCTGGGCATGACGCTGGATGAAATTCCAAACGACATCACGAAGAAAACGCCATGCTCTTTTGAGCCTACGATTGATTACGTGGTGGTGAAAATTCCGAAGTGGCAATTCGAGAAGTTTCCCGGCAGCGATACTACGCTTTCCACGCAAATGAAGTCGGTGGGCGAAGTGATGGCGATTGGGCGCACATTTCAAGAGGCGCTGGGCAAAGGCATTCGATCGCTTGAGCCGCACACACCATGGCGTGCCCCTTCGGAAGTTTCTACGGCACTGCTGCGCGAAAAACTTACCGTGCCGGGGCCGGACCGGATTCACTGGTTGTTTGAGGCGCTCAGACGCGGGATGTCTTGCGAAGAGGTTTGTTCGCTGACGAAAATCGATCCGTGGTTCATCCGCCGGATGATGGAAACCGTCGAAATCGGTCGGCGAGTGGCTGCCGCGGATATAAAAGAAATCTCGGCTGAGCTGCTACTGGAAGCAAAACGGTCGGGGACTAGCGACGTCGAACTAGCGAAGATGTGGTTCGCGACGCCGGCGGAAGTTCGTGCGCGGCGTAACGAGCTTGGAGTTCGGCCTGTTTTTAAGCGCGTGGATACTTGCGCGGCGGAGTTTGAATCTTTTACGCCTTATCTCTACTCCACGTACGAGGAAGAGGACGAGACCGGCGCGGTGGAGCGGCCTAAGATCGTGATTCTGGGAAGCGGACCGAACCGGATCGGGCAGGGAATCGAGTTTGATTATTGCTGCTGCCACGCGGCGTTCGCGTTGAAAGAAGACGGCTACGAAACTGTGATGGTGAATTGCAATCCGGAAACAGTTTCGACGGATTACGACACTTCGGACCGTCTTTATTTCGAGCCGCTCACTCTGGAAGACGTTCTCGCGATTATCGATCGCGAAAAGCCGCAGGGCGTGATTGTGCAATTCGGCGGGCAGACGCCCCTGAACCTGGCGCTGGACTTGAAGAAAAATGGAGCGAAGATTATCGGGACCGATCCTGAGTCGATCGATCTCGCTGAAGACCGTCGGCGCTTCGGTGCCTTGCTGAACGAGCTGAAAATTCCTCAGCCGCAGGGTGGAACGGCGCTCGCACCGCAGGAAGCGGTGAAAGTTGCTAATGAGATTGGGCTTCCGGTGCTGGTGCGCCCGAGCTACGTGCTGGGCGGGCGCGCGATGGTGATTGCGTACGATTTAAAGACGGTGGAGGAGTATGTTGCGCAAGCTGCGCTGATGGGGACGGCTTCCGATCCTAAGAGGCCGATCTTGATCGATCAATTTCTGGAAGACGCGACGGAAGTGGATGTGGATGCGCTGGCCGACGGCGAAGACGTTGTAATTGCGGCGATCATGGAACACATCGAAGAAGCGGGCATTCACTCGGGAGATTCTTCGTGCGTGCTTCCGGCGGTGACGCTGAAGCCTGCGATTCTGGAACGTATTCGCGATTACACTGCGCGTCTGGCTCGCGCGTTGAATGTAGTAGGCCTGATGAACGTGCAATACGCGATTCAGCGCGACAAAGTGTACGTACTGGAAGTGAATCCGCGCGCTTCACGCACGATTCCGTATGTGAGCAAAGCGACCGGCGTGCCGCTGGCAAAAGTGGCTGCGCGGTTGATGACAGGACGCAAGCTGCGCGAGCTGAATCTGTCCTGCATCGAGACCAAAGGCGTGAAGGAACTCGCTGCCGGGAATTTCTACGCGGTGAAATCGCCGGTGTTTCCGTTCAACAAATTCCGAGGCGTGGACACAATTTTAGGGCCGGAGATGCGTTCGACGGGCGAGGTAATGGGAATCGCGTCCACATTTGGCCTGGCGTTTGCGAAAGCACAGCTGGCTGCGGGACAACGTTTGCCGCTGCAAGGCACCGTATTTCTGAGCGTGAACGATCACGATAAACGGCACCTGGCATTCGTGGTGCAGGATCTTCTGGCTGCGGGACTGAAAGTTGTCGCCACACGTGGTACAGCGGCGGCGCTCGCGAGCGCCGGCATCGAAGTGGAGACGGTTTTCAAAGTGAATGAAGGCCGCCCGAATATTGTGGATTTGATTAAAACGGGCAAAGTGGATTTGGTGATCAACACTCCGCTGGGGCGCGAATCTTTCTGGGATGAGAAATCGATTCGTCGCGCGGCAATTCGTTACAACATTGCGTGCATCACCACTCTTTCGGCTGCGAGCGCTGCCGCGCGAGGAATACGCGCGATGGCCGGGCATGCGGCTGAGGTGGGAGCGTTGCAGGACTTGCATGCGTCACAAAAGCGCGGCGGCCGCAGACGCTCATAAGTAGGCATCTCTCTTTTTGTGAACTCCACACATTAAAAGACGCTCGTTGATATAAAATAGCGCCGTGAAACTTCACGGAATATTTCCTCCTTTAACGACTCCTTTCGCGCCCGATGGCTGCAGTGGCGCTTTCAAAGCTGCGCGAAAATATCGCTCGTTACAATAAGACGCGGCTTACCGGATACGCGATGAACGGTTCTACAGGCGAGTCGGTGCTGCTGACCGGGGACGAGGTTTACCGCATCTGGGAGACGGCGCGAGACGCTGCGGCGCCGGAGAAAATTCTCATTGCGGGTACCGGTGCTGAATCAACGGCGGAAACGATCGAGCACACGAACCGCGCGGCTTCATTCGGCTACGCTGTGGCATTGGTGCGAACTCCGAGCTTTTATAAGCCGGCCATGACGGAAAGTGCGCTCGCGGAACATTACCTGCGGGTGGCGGACGCTGCGCGGATTCCGATCCTGGTATATTCGGTTCCTGTCTTCACGCACGTCACCGTCGAAGCCCCTTTAATCGCGCGCGTTTCGAAACATCCGAACATTATTGGAATGAAAGACAGTTCCGGGAATGTGCAGGGCGTTGCCGAAATTATTGCTGCCGCGCCGAAAGAGTTCCAGACGCTGGTAGGTTCAGCGTCCACTCTGTACGAATCCCTGGAGAAGGGTGCGGTGGGAGCGATTCTGGCCGTGGCCTGCGCGTTCCCTGAATTGTGCGTGGAAATTTACGAAGCGTCCCGCGCTGGTGAACCGACGAAGGCCCATTCGCTTGCGCAAAAGTTGATCGCACCGGCTAAGTTGTTTGGCCCGCAATATGGTATTGCCGGACTGAAATATGCACTGGATCGAATGGGATATTACGGCGGCGCACCCCGAAATCCGCTGCTCCCCTTGGATGCCTCCGCGCGGGCTGAAATAGATACGATGCTCTGGAATCTTACGGCTCAGACCGCGCATCAATTGTAGTGGCTCCTGCGCGCATGAAGAAAACAGTGGATAGCTCTGTCTGTTGGCCTGCTCGCATTCGCGGTGCGTTCGATACGCGCAAGAATTCCTTGTATGCCGCTGACGTTGTGGGCCGCCGCGCGTCCCACTTGCATTGCTGCGCACATTTTGCGCGTGTATCATGAATGCCTCCATGGAGTCTCACTGTCTTCCGTTTAGCAAAATTCCGCACACTACGAAGCTATTTTCCACGTTCGCCGAGGATTTCGACAAAGTTGCTGCCTACTACGGAGAGCCGCCGACTGTAGCGGGCGTGTTGGCGGCAGCGCACAAGATCGAATTGGATGAAAACGTTCGGCGAGCAGTCCTGGAGGTTTTACGCGAGCAGAATGAAGCGTTCGGCGCAGGTGCGGACACCACGCGGAATCTGGACCGGCTGGCTAAGGGAGCGGCGGCTATCGTCACGGGGCAACAAGTAGGACTGTTCGGCGGCCCGGCCTATAGCTTTTACAAAGCGATAAGTGCGGTTCGGTATGCGGAGGAAATAACCAAAGCAGGCGTGGATAGCGTGCCGATTTTTTGGCTTGCGACGGAAGATCACGATTTCGCCGAGATCAATCACGTGGTCTGGAATTCGAAGCAGGGCCACACGGAATTTGAATTGGGTGAGCGTGAATCGGCTGCCGGCCGTCGGGTGGGCGAAATTAAGCTCGGGGCGCCCGTCACCCCGCTGGTGGCAAAGGCCGTCGGCAGTCTGGAAGGATCGTTCGGGAAAGAAATTGCGCAGGCTCTTCGCGAGTCGTACACGCGCGATGAAACCTACGGGTCGGCATTCGGGAAATTGATGGCGCGGCTTATGGCAGGGCGAGGAATTATTTTTCTGGATCCGCTGGATCCGCGCTTCCACCGACTCGCCGCGGGCGTTTACCGGCACGCGCTAGATGACGCTGAAGCGTTGCGCGCTTCGCTCATAGCGCGGTCGAAAGAGCTGGATAAGGCTGGATATCACGCGCAAGTGAAAGTCACCGGCGAGTCCACTCTGCTTTTTTACAATGTGGACGGGCGGCGCCAGCCACTTCGTATGCGCAACGGCAAATTCACGGCTGGTCGAGCTTCGTTTACCCTGGTGGAAATACAAGCGGCAATCGAGAAAACTCCGGAGCTTTTCACGCCTAACGTGCTGCTGCGGCCGATCGTTCAAGACACGCTTCTGCCAACCGCCGCCTACATTGGAGGCGCCGCCGAAATCGCCTACATGGCGCAGGCTCAGGTGATTTACGACAAGCTACTTGGACGCATGCCGGCGATTGTGCCGCGCGCTGGCTTTACAATTGTTGGACCGCTAGTCGCGCGCTTGCTTACAAAATTTGGCCTGAACATTTCCGACGTTTTACGTGGGCATCAGCATTTGCGGGCGCGCATGGAGCAAAAGGCTCTGCCGCGCGCTTTGGCAAGCCGTTTCGATGCCGGGGAAAAAACGCTGCGCAAGCTGTTGAAGAGCTATCAGGCTCCACTTACACGGCTCGATCGCACGCTGGTCGGCGCGCTGGATTCGGCGGAACGCAAAATGCTTCACCAGTTCGCCAAGTTGAAGGGGAAGGCCGGGCGGGCTGAGAATCTGCGGATCGGCGTGCTGGATCGATACGAGCGGATATTGCTCGATTCGCTGTATCCGCATCGAGCTTTGCAGGAGCGCACTCTTTCGCCCTTACCGTGGCTTGCCGAATACGGGCCCAGTTTCGTGGATAATCTTTCCCGACAAGCCAGCATAGAGTCGCTTCAACATCACATGGTTTACCTGTAAAACGTGCCGGCGTACGAGTTGTTGAAGGGCAGGAGGCAAGTGCAAATCCCGTGGTAAAATGCGCGGTCATTCTTTTACTCGCAATCTTCTGGAGGCAAGTTCGATGAAAATCACACCGGGAAAACAGAAAGGCATGAAGGCGGTCTCGGATGCGCGCGGCGTAATCGCGGCGGCGGCTATGGACCAGCGCGGCTCGTTGAAGAGCGCCATTGCCAAAGAAAAGGGAATCGACAAGAAAGATGTTACGGCGCAGATGTTGGAAGAATTCAAGACCACCGTCGTGAAGGTATTAACGCCTCACGCCAGCGCGATTCTGCTAGATCCCGAATATGGCCTTCCTGCGGCCAAGGTTCGCGCGCCGAATGCAGGTTTGTTGCTAGCGTATGAAAATAGCGGGTATGACAACACGCGTCCCGGTCGACTTCCTGACCTGCTCGACCTATGGTCCGTGCATCGTCTGGTTGCTGCGGGCGCCGACTGTATCAAAATTCTTTTGTACTACACGCCGTTTGATTCTTTCGAGATAAACGACATCAAGCACGCCTGGGTCGAGCGCATTGGGGGCGAATGCACGGCTGCGGACGTCCCTTTCTTTCTGGAACTTGTGGGTTACGAGGAAAACGGTGACGAAAAAGACGCGGCATTCGCGCGCAAAAAGCCGGAGATCGTCACGCGCAGCATGGAGGAATTTTCCAAACCGCAATACGCCGTTGACGTGTTGAAGGTAGAGGTTCCGGTGAATATGGCTTTTGTGGCCGGCTCCAAAGCTTGCAAGGGTGAGTCGGTTTACACCCGTGACCAGGCCAAAGAACATTTCCGCAAAGCGGCCGCGGCGGCGAAAAAGCCGTTCATTTACCTTTCGGCTGGCGTGAACAATGATGTTTTCGCCGAAACCCTTGAGCTTGCGGCGGAATCGGGCGTGAATTTTTCGGGCGTGTTGTGCGGCAGAGCCACCTGGAAGGAAGGAATTCCTGTTTACGCAAAACAAGGCGCAAAAGCGTTGGAAGACTGGCTGCGGGATCAGGGCGTGAAGAACATCAACAATGTGAACTCGAAGCTTTCGGCGGCCAAGCCCTGGTTCAGTTTTTACGGCGCAAGCTCAGCGGCAGCTTTGTCTTAGCGAGCTTACTAAACAACTGAAAATGCGTGCCATTTTGCACGCTGCACCGGAAACTTGCGATTTTCCGCGTGCGGCGAGAGCGTTTGCGGAATATGAGAATTTCCGTTAGAATCATTGTTTAAGCAGATGCATCTGATGTAGTTGTGTGTGCAGCACGCGAATCTGCGGCCTCCCTGGCTCCTGGACACTCAGAGGTAATGACGGAAGAAAATCACGGTATCAATCTAACTTTCGACGCCGCTGACGAATATCGCCCCGCAGCACCGCCTCCTCCTGAAATTCCCCCCTGGAAAAATGGCAGCACTCGAATTGGCATCCATACTTCCATTGCTGGGGATCTTTCCGGAGCGCTGGAAATAGCGCACGCATTGGGCGCCAACGCGCTTCAAATATTTTCTTCCAGCCCGAGGATGTGGGTGCGCGGGCCGTCACGGATTTCAGAAGCGGACGCTACGCGATTTCGAGATCGCCGCAAGGAGCTGGGGCTCGGCCCGCTGGTAATCCACGACAATTATTTGATTAACCTGGCGTCTCCGAATCCGGTGCTGCGCACGCGCTCGGTGCAAGCATTTCATCAGGAAATCGTTCGCGCGCTGGCACTGGGGGCGGATTTTCTGGTGGCGCACCCCGGTTGTTGCATGGAAAGTGGAGCGGACGCAGCGGTCGCCTCGATCGCTAATGGACTGAAGCAAGCCACCCGCGGCCTGAAACTCGACGGCCTGCAAATCCTGCTGGAAAATACGGCTGGGCAGGGAACGTCGATGGGCTCGAAGTTTGAAGAATTGCGAGCTGTTCTGGATGCGTCCTCAGACTTGCCGCTGGGCGTTTGCATTGATACCGCGCACACTTTTGCAGCGGGATGGGACATACGCACCGCGGAAGGTCTGGACAAAACTTTGCAAGCGATTGACCACACGATTGGTCTGGAACGCGTTCGCGTGGTTCACATGAACGATTCAAAGACACCTCTCGGCTCGCGTGTAGATCGCCACGAACACATCGGCAAGGGCAGAATCGGTTTGGAGTCGTTTGGCAGGATTTTGAACCATCCGCAGCTTGCCGGACGTGCATTCATTTTGGAGACGCCCATCGACAAGCCGGGTGACGACCGCAGAAACGTCGCAGCGTTGTGGAAGCTGATGGGAGTGGTTATTCCTGTCCATGGCGCGCGCGACGCTATGAAGCCGCGCCGAAAGAAGAAAAGTAGAATGAGTGCGCACGGGAATGTGAGCAAAAGAAAAACGGCAGTGAAATCGCGTCCACCTACGATGGCACGACGAAAGTCTCGAGGGAAGTGAACTTGTTCGAATACGATCCGCGCCAAGTCGAAACGAAATGGCAAAAAGTGTGGGCGGAGAAGAATGCCTTCCACGCGGTAGAAGATCCTGCGCGCCCGAAATATTACGTCCTGGAAATGTGGCCATATCCTTCCGGAACTTTGCACATGGGCCACATGCGCAACTATACGATTGGGGATGCGGTTGCGCGCTATAAGCGCATGTGCGGATTGAACGTGCTTCACCCGATGGGTTGGGATTCGTTTGGCTTGCCCGCGGAAAATGCCGCGATTAAGAGCGGAACACCGCCGCGCGAATGGACCAACTCCAACATCGCTCAGATGAAGGCTGTCTGCGAACGATTTGGTTTTGGTTACGACTGGCAGCGCGAGATTTCGTCGTGCGAGCCGGAATACTACCGCTGGAACCAGTGGTTTTTTCTGCGCATGCTGGAAAAAGGCCTGGCCTACCGCAAACGCAGCCGCGTGAATTGGTGTCCGCAATGCGCAACGGTTCTCGCAAACGAGCAGGTGGTGAACGGCTGCTGCTGGCGGCACGAAAACACGATTGTTGAGCCGAAAGAGGTGGAGCAGTGGTTTCTGCGTATTACGCACTATTCCGATTCGCTCCTGGATGGAACGATGGAATTAGCAGGCGGCTGGCCGGAACGCGTGCTGGTGCAGCAGCGGAACTGGATCGGGAAATCTTACGGTACGCGTGTGAAATTTGACATCTCGCAGATGCCTGGGCCATCGCTCGAAGTATTTACTACGCGAGTTGACACGATCTTCGGCGCTTCTGCGATTGTACTTTCGGCAAATCATCCGCTGCTGGAAAGTTTGCTCGAAGGCGTTCCGGGACGCTCGGCCATTGAATCGCAGTTGAAGGCCATGCGGCAAAAAAGTATGCGCGCGGCCGATATTGCCACGGCGGAAAAAGAAGGTTTCTTTACCGGGCGTTTTGCCGTGAATCCATTTTCCGACGGCAATATTCCGATATGGGTTGCGAATTTCGTGCTGGCGGATTATGGGACCGGCGCGGTGATGTGTGTGCCCGCGCACGACCAGCGCGATTACGAGTTCGCTGAGAAATATCATTTGCCAGTGAAGATTGTGGTCCAGCCGCTCAACGGGGCTCCGTTGCGCCTGGACCGCATGAGCGAAGCGTACACCGAGTACGGTAAGTTGGTGGATTCGGGCGCCTACACCGGTCTCCCGTCCGATGACGCCATCAAGAAAATGTCAGCGGACGCAAAAGCGAAAGGCTTTGGCGATTCCGAAACTACTTATCGGCTGAAAGATTGGGGCATTTCACGACAACGTTATTGGGGCACGCCGATCCCTGTTGTTTATTGCGATAAAGACGGCATCGTTCCAGTTCCGGATGATCAACTTCCGGTGCGCCTTCCTGAAAATGTGAAGCTCACGGGAGAAGGGCAATCGCCGCTGGCGTCCGTCCCGGGATTTGTGAACACGACATGTCCACAGTGCGGCGGTCCCGCGCGGCGCGAGACCGATACGATGGACACCTTCGTGGATTCTTCCTGGTATTTTTATCGCTTCACGGATCCGCACGACGATCGCGCGCCGTTTGAGAAAGCGAAGGCGGAGTACTGGTTTCAAATCGATCAGTACATTGGCGGCATCGAACATGCCATCCTGCACCTGATCTATTCGCGATTTTTCTGCAAGGTGATGCACGATTTGGGAATGGTCAACGAGACTGAGCCGGTAAAGCGGCTTTTTTCGCAAGGTATGGTGCATAAAGACGGCGCGGTGATGTCGAAATCAAAAGGCAACGTGGTGGGCGCGCTCGATATGGCCGATAAATATGGTTGCGACACGGCGCGCATGTATACGTTGTTTGCCGCGCCGCCCGAGCGTGATTTGGAATGGAGCGAGCAGGGAATCGAAGGCTGCTCGCGCTTCCTGAACAAAGTGTATCGCCTCGTCGCCAAACATGCCGACCGACTGCGAGATGTGCGAACGGATCAGGCCGCGCAAACCGATTTCGCCATTGCTACGGCGAAAGAGAAAATCTTGGTGCGCAAAGCGCATAAGACGCTGAAGCGCGTTACCAACGATTTCGAAATTCGCTGGCACTTTAATTCGTCGGTCGCGTTGATTATGGAGCTGC
The DNA here is from genome assembly GCA_963731535.1 of uncultured Acidobacteriota bacterium. Taxonomy (GTDB): domain Bacteria; phylum Acidobacteriota; class Terriglobia; order Acidiferrales; family UBA7541; genus Palsa-295. The sequence goes on from CAVSWI010000019.1 coordinate 242,022, forward strand.
TCAACGAGTTGCAGGGGCAGGAACCGCTCGACGTGGAAGTTTCTCCCGTCATCCTGAAAAGCGTGCTTGAAATTCTGTTGCTGATGCTTTCTCCTATCACGCCGCATATTGCTGAGGAGCTTTGGGAAAAGCTGGGACACCCGACAGATCTTTTGAGCGTGAAATGGCCGGCCTACCGCGAAGACCTAACGCGCGAAGAACAGGTCGAGGTGATCATCCAAATCAACGGCCGTCTGCGCGGGAAGATTCTGGTGGACGATGGTTTCGGCGGGGATGAAACTGTTGCTCACGCGCTGAAGGACCCGCGTATATCGGTTTTGATTGATGGAAAAGAAATCGTGAAAACGGTGGTGGTGCCGAAAAAGCTGGTGAATATCGTTTTAAGATAATCCGGAGAGGTTGATGACACCGAACAGCCGCGCAGTTCCAGCCAAACTAGGGAACCACGATCAAGCAGCGGGAGGCACGGTGAGCACACGACACGGAATCGTGGTCCTCGATTTCGGCGGACAATATACGCAGTTGATTGCGCGCCGCATCCGCGAGCAGCAAGTATTTTCAGCCATCCTTCCTTGTACTGTATCGATTGAAGAAATCCGCGCGTTGGAACCTGCGGGTATCGTGTTGTCTGGCGGCCCCAGTTCCGTTTACGACGCGACTGCTCCCGTTTGCGACCCGAAGGTATTGCAACTGGACATCCCGGTGCTTGGAATTTGCTATGGCATGCATTGGCTCACACATACGCTGGGCGGAAAAGTGGAAAGAGCCGAGCGCCGTGAATACGGTCCAGCCCAACTCGATATCGAAAACGCCTCGAAGCTTTTCTCTAACTTTCCCGGACAGTTCAAAATCTGGAATAGCCACGGCGACCACGTGGTTGGATTGCCGGACGGGTTTACTGTAACCGGGCGCACTGACAACGCTATCGGCGCCGTGGAGCACGCTGGAAAAAGATTCTACGGCCTCGAATTCCATCCCGAAGTGAATCATACCGAACGCGGCACGGAAATCCTGAGCAATTTCATTTTTCAAGTGTGTGGCGCAAAGCAGAACTGGGATCGCGCCGGATTTATCGCGTCGATGGTCCATACGATTCGCAAGCAGGCGGAAGGCGCTCGGGCTATTTGCGCGCTGAGTGGAGGCGTGGATTCCGCCGTCTCTGCTGCGTTGGTACATCGCTCCATGGGGGATCGGCTCACGAATGTTTTCGTGGATACCGGACTTCTGCGGCGCGATGAATTCCGAGACACGCTGGAGCTTCTTCGCGCGCGTCTGGGACTCAACGTGATCGGCGTCGATGCTTCGGAACGTTTCCTCGGGCGCTTGAAGGGAATCACCGATCCGGAAGAGAAGCGCAAGCGTATCGGCGGCGAGTTCATCAATGTGTTTGTCGAGGAGGCTCGAAAGCTGGCAGCTTCGTCGCAGGGACTCCCGGTGAAATTCCTGGTGCAGGGCACGCTTTATCCGGACGTAATTGAATCTGTATCGGTCAAAGGTCCCTCTGCGATTATTAAGACTCATCACAACGTTGGCGGGCTTCCCGCCGATATGCCTTTCAAATTGATCGAGCCGCTGCGCGATCTGTTCAAGGACGAAGTGCGACTGATTGGCCGCGAGCTCGGTTTGCCGGAAGAAATCCTTACCAAGCATCCGTTTCCGGGGCCTGGTCTGGCTGTTCGGCTAGTCGGCGAGATTTCGCGCGAGAGACTCGAAACGCTTCGAGCTGCCGATGCGATCGTGGTGGAAGAAATTCGCCGAGCGGGCTTGTACGAAAAGGTGTGGCAGGCTTTTGCCGTTCTCCTACCTGTACAAAGTGTAGGAGTGATGGGAGACGGCCGGACATACGGATACACAATCGCAGTACGGGTCGTGGACTCGCAGGACGCCATGACGGCTGATTGGTCGCGATTGCCGCGTGGAGTACTCGAACGTATTTCCGTGCGTGTAGTAAACGAAGTTCCCGGCGTAAACCGGGTGGTTTACGACATCAGCTCGAAACCGCCAAGTACGATTGAATGGGAGTGAGGCCGACACACCGACGTCGACCTTCTCTAGTAACCGAGGAGACCTAGCGGTTGGCCATTTTCTGGGCCATGTAAAGCAAAAGCCGGCGGTCGCCTTCGTCCACTCGACTCAGCAACCGGCGGAAGCGGCCCAGGAGCCGCGCTTCTTTCCCCTTGCTTCCCCATGCGATATCGTCGGCCGTCTTCCGTTTCGGAAGATTTGGCAGTACGGGTGGTTCCTCGCCGTCGTAGAATAGTTGGTAGAGCGGGACTTCCATGGCTCGAGCCAGCTTTTCCAGAGTCTCGATCGCCGGGACGGTATGGCCGTTCTCGACGCGCGAGATGTAGCAGCGAAGAAGCCCGGTGCGCTTCTCGATGTCGCCTTGGGAGAGCTTTTTCGTTTCACGCAACAGACGGATGCGTTCTCCAATTATCATGGCGGGTATTGTTACATGGACTACTGACTCCCGCAAGACCCAATCGTTGCGTATCAGGGACTTGCGAATATTACTGACTACAGGTCAGTGAACCGTTACGTAACTTTTGCGAATCTGAAGCATAGACGGAGCCGGAACCAAAAGTTGCCGCCGACGTAACCAAAACTGTATGGCAGACGTCCCAAAGAATATGGCAGCGAATGCCTCGGCCATCTCTCTTCCAGCCCGTGCGAGAAAACGGGATGAAGAAGCGGAACTGGTCCGCCTGGCCCAGAGCGGAGAAGAGGCTGCCTTTGAGGAGCTTATACGGCGGCACCAACAGCGTGTTTTCGGGCTGGTAAACGGCATTCTTCGCCGGCGCGAAGACGTGGAAGATGTGGTCCAACAGGTTTTTCTGAAAGTTTTCGTTTCTCTGAAGCGATTTGATTTGCGAGCAGCTTTTTCGACTTGGCTGTATAAGATTACCGTAAACGAATGTTGGGATTATTTGCGCAAAAAGAAGGTGCGGCCGCTGGTTTACGAGACCGACCTTTCTGAGGATCAAATTTCGCGGCTGGATGGCGCGGCCTCGGCCGAACGGCCGCCCGAAAGCCCCGCAAGGCGCGCTGAAGTGCAAGACATTCTGGACCAACTGCTTGACGAATTGCCCGAACGTGACCGTGAGTTGCTGCTCCTGAAGGAAGTGGAAGGATTTTCGGTGCAAGAATTGGCAGAAATTTTGAACGTGAACGTAAATACCATAAAAGTGCGGCTGTTCCGCACGCGCGCGCGCCTGATGGATCTTTACCGCCACCGCCTGAACGTTGATTCGAGTCATTCAGCCGCAAAAGGAAGAGTGAAAAGTGATGGAAGCGCAATTTAACAAGCCAGCGTGTTTGGACTTCGAAGCTTTGCTCGAGGATCATGTGACGGGCGATCTGAGCAATGCTGACGCTGAGAAGCTAGCGGAGCATTTGGAAAGCTGCGTGGCTTGCACCTCGGCTCTGGAGAACGTCGCTCCGAGCGTGGATTTGTTGCGCACGCTTTCGCCAGCGGCAGACCCGGGTCCGGGTTTCTCGCGAATGATGATGGCCCGCGTGCGGCAAGAATTATCCAGGCTAAACGAACAGAAGTCCGTTTGGCAGCCATTCGTTTCGCTGGCCTGGCGCTTTGCCGCGACGGCGACACTAGCACTCGCCGTGCTGGTGACATTCGATGCCGTGCGGCACAACACTGCACCCGCGGAGATGGCCTCGATGGGCGCAACCCAGACGCGCGAGCTTTTCCCTGATCCCGGACGCCTTCCCGCGAATCGCGATGAGGTATTGATGATGGTGGCGGACACAAATCATGAACAACGATAAGAAGCGCGGCGAAGCAGCACTGCTCGTTTTGGTAGTGTTTCTACTCGGCGTGCTGCTGGGCGGCGTGGGGAACCATCTTTGGGGCGAGAGAGTGTGGGGCAAGCAGGTCACGACCACGACGCCTTCGAAGGGACAGATTGTTAACGACCTGACTCGAGAGTTGCAGCTTACGGCGGATCAGCAGAAGCAGCTGGGCGCTATTGTTGACGACACCAGAGCTCAATGGCGAACGCTCTACTCCACTATCGAACCACAGCACGAGCAGATTCGCCAGCAAAGCCGTGATCGAATTCGCGCTATCCTCACGCCGGACCAAAAACCTAAATTCGAAGAGTTTATGAAGCGCTTGGACGAGCAGCGCCAGAAAGATGATCAGCAGCAAACTCGTTAGTTTAGTTAGCGTCCCACCTAGAAGGGAATATCTTCGTCCGTAATTTCCGGCCCCGGAGCGCCCGGCTCTTCGAGCATCGGTCCGCCTTCCATGTCGGGATCAGACGGCCGTGCTGTGCCGCCACCGCCGTGACCAAAGCTTGCTCCCGCACCGGCTCCGGCTGCCGCGCCATCCGCGCGTCCGCCGAGCATTCGGAAATTTGTGGCGACAATTTCGAAGCTGGTGCGCTTCTGGCCTTCTTTGTCCTGCCACTCTCTGGATTGAATGCGTCCTTCGATGAAGATCAACGAGCCTTTCTTGAGGTACTGCTGCGCGATCTCCGCTTGTTTGCCCCACACGACAATTTTGTGCCACTCCGTGCGCTTCTGGCGTTCGCCACTTTTGTCTTTGTAGGTTTCATCCGTGGCCACGGAAAAATTCCCTACAGCCTGACCGCCGCCAGTATAGCGCGTTTCCGGATCGCGGCCCAATCGTCCCACGAGAATTACTTTGTTTACCGACATGAATGTCCACCTGTTCAGCTAGTTTTGGTTTATGTGGCGAGTATAGCTGAAGTCCGGCAGGGTTGAGTTAAAAAATATCCGGCCAGGCCAGTGGCGGGGGGGGGCAGTGAAGATCTGCGTGGGATAAGATGGTGCAGGGCGGCGCAATTTATTTCCGCCTAAGAATTCTGCTAAACTCCGGCGCATAGCAATACTCTGAAGAAAGTGGAGATAAACCATGGCTCAGAATTTCGAAAATCACACCAAGACTGTTCCTGCGTTTCACTATTTCGTTCTGCCGGTTCTAACGCTCAATTTGGGGTGGTCTATCAATCGCGTGGCGCGTCATTTCTCGAGCGACGCCGTGGTTTCTCTGCTGCTCGCGGCGGCGCTCATATTGCTCGCGCTTTACGCGCGAATGTTCGCGCTCACGGTGCAGGATCGGGTGATTCGGCTGGAGATGCAGTTGCGCTTGCGTAACCTGTTGCCGCCCGACCTGCATCCTTCCATCGTGGATTTTACGGTGGGCCAGTTAGTGGCGTTGCGTTTCGCGAGCGATGCGGAATTGCCGGGACTTGCGCGCAAGGTGCTAGATGAAAAGGTGAACGACCGCAAGACTATCAAGAAGATGATTCAGAACTGGCAGACTGATTTGCTTCGCGCGTAATCCTGGATTCTGGCGCCGGAAACTTCTTATTTTGTATCCGGTCTCTCACTTACGGGCTGTTTAGGACTTTCGGGCAAGGGAGTCTTGTGCCCGCCGCCGCTTTCGCCTTGCACGAGCGAGTTTAAATCGTGGTAAGCGTAAATTGTGGGCGCGTGATCTTGCATTAATCCGCCGGTATCGGCCGTAGGGCCGTAATTGCTGTGCAGGCCGTGGCCCAACATGCGCAGCATGGCCATCTGCTGGCCGCGATGATGCGACGTATGCGAGATTCTTCGTGTGACGATCCATGCCCGCGATCGTCGCGCGTCGAAAAATGCGGCTTCTCCTTCCCACCACGCTTCGTCTTTTTCTTTCAGAGCAGCGAGACGTTTCCCGCTGTCTTCCGCATAACGTTTAATGAATTCCAGGCGCGTTTCCTGCGCGGGAAGCGGTGGCGCGCCCACATCAATCGCGAGCATGGTGCGAAACCACAAATCTTCGCTGACGCACTGATGGACCATCTGCTCCCGAACACTACGTCCGCGTGGATCACCTGCTCGGGGCCGCATCGGAAGGTCTCCATCCGCGAATTCACTCCACACACTCAGAACTTTAATTCGCTCGGTTTCGTAGGTTTCAACGAGAAAATCGTATCTCATGGAGGCCACCAGCCCTTCTCGGCGCCCATTACATGCCGGCACTAAATAGATTATTACAAAAGGAAATTTAGTGTGACGCGGCCGGGCGTGGCGTGGTGGATACGCCAAGCTCTTTTAGCTTAGCTTGCGCCCGGCGTGCTTCGTCGGACCCCGTGAAGCGGCGCACAAGTTCTCGCAAATCTCGAATGCCGCTGGACTTCATTCCCAATTCAAGCTCCGCAAATGCTTTCTTCAGCATTGCAGCAGCCAGCTTGAAACTCTTGGGATAATTGCTCATCACGATTTCGTATTGCGCCAGCGCATCCTGATAATTCCCCTGCTGGTAGGAAATTTCGCCCAGGTAGAACTGCGCGTTCGAGCTGAGCTCATTGGTCGGGAAAGTTTTGATGAAATCGCTAAACTCCTGGCGCGCTAGATCGTATTTGCCGGTGCTGAAGTCACGCAGGGCATTCTGATACAGCGTGTCGCTGGAAACCGATGACATTGGCGAGGCCGCGGAATTGTCTGCCGCGGATGGCGGCGCTCCCTGGTTCGCCGGCGTGTAATTCGGCGCCGGCCCGGAAGAACTAGAACTCGGCATGACCGATGTTCCGCCAGAGATTTTGCCGTCGATGCTCTGCAGCAAACCTTGCAGGTCGTTCATCTGCTGGCTCAACTTCGCCACGCGCGCCTGAATGTCCTGCAAGTTGTCAGAGAGGCCCTGCGTTTGGGTGCTCATGGTGTCGATGCGTGAGCCGCTATTCGCAGTAGCTTCCTGCACGTTTTTTTGCAGAAGGCCCATTTGGGCGTTCAATTGATTTGTAGCATCGAGCGATTGTTGGACCAGCGTACGCAGCGTCGCCTGGTTTGTATCCATCGCGCTGCGGATGTCTCGTTGTCCCTGCAACAACTGAGACACCTGTTCCTGCAGTTGAATCATGTCTTTCGAAACGGCGCCCGTGGGCTTGGGCGCAAGCATTGCTCCGCCCAGAGCGCCGACTGATACTGCCGCGAGTGCAAGCGCAATCCATCGTGTGCGCAAGGCATGCCTCCTATTTCCATTTTTTACTTAAACAGGTTATGCGGAACGACGGTTTCTAAAACCGATCGTCCCGCGATGATTCGAAATAACTCTGTCCGCAGTTGGTTTAGTGCGCTGCCACGAAATGCGCGCGCCGGTTCTGTTGCCAGCATGATTCGTCGTGTTCGGTGCAGAACGGCCGCTCTTTGCCCCAGCTCACCGTATCCATCCTCGTCGCCGAAATGCCGAGCGAGATCAGATAGTTCTTGGCGGCTTGCGCGCGGCGTTCACCGAGACCAATGTTGTATTCCGTAGAACCGCGCTCGTCGCAATGGCCTTCGATGGTCACGCGAATCTGCGGATACGATCGCAGAAACTCCGCGGTCTTAGCCAGATTATCGCGCGCATCGGCGCGGATGTCTGACTTGTTAAAGTCGAAGAAGGCATCCTTCACGTTCTGCTCGAACAGTTCGCTCAAGCTTTGATTTCCGGAAGGGGGAGCTTCCACCGCCGCAGCGCCCACGGTTACGCGTGCATCCGAGGTTGCCGTGCCGCCCGGACCGGTTGCTGTGATCGTATAGGTGGTCGATTCGGTCGGGTTCACAGGGGTCGTGCCCTGTGCTGTCACTTTGCCAACGCCGGGCTCGATGTCGAGATCGGTCGCGTCCGTTGACGTCCAGCTCAGCGTGACGGTGTCGCCGCTTTTTATCGACGTGGGCGAGGCGTTCAGCGTGACGGTCGGTTGTGCGGATGTTGCTGCGGGAGCAGTTTGTGTCGGCGGCCGGCTTGCAACTTGTTTCTTACAACCGCCTGCCAGAGCCACGAATGTGACGACTCCGAGCAACCATCCCAACCTTCTAAAACTACTGTCCTGCATTGATTGCCTCCTTCGACGTTCTGCGAAGGCTAAGCAGTTTACGTCGCGTATAATTTATGCAACTCGTTCTACGATCTGGCCCGTACCAAAAAGTGCTGTCCGAAAGAATGATGTCTGAGAGCGGATTATCTACGCGATTCATCGCGGCGACCAGTTCGGCGATTCGTTCTGTCCCTCATAGGTCAACTGGCGCGGTTCGCTTCCATCCGCCAGCATGGACCAAATTTGCCGCGTACCGTTTCGCGTGGACTCAAAAACAAGGTGCCGCCCGTCGGGCGCCCAACTAGGGCGTTCGTTGCGCCCGGCGTCACGGGTGAGCTCCACCAACTGGTGGCTGATGACATCCATAACGTAGATGTCGAAATTGCCACTCGGGCGTCTCCAGCAGAAGGCCAAAAGTTGTCCGTTCGGGGACCAGGCCGGATCCACGCTATAGCCCATATCCGGCAGCTCGATTCGATGAAGGTCCGAGCCATCCGTGTTCGCCAGGTACAACACTGGGTCGCCTCCTCGATCGCTCACAAATGCAATTTGCTTCCCGGTCTTCGGATTAAATGCAGGCGACGTGCTAACTCCGGCGGCAAAAGTAATACGACGGAGATTTCCGCCACTAACATCGGTCATGTAGATTTCCGGATCGCCGTTTTGGCTCGACATGAAAGCGATCTGCGATCCATCGGGAGACCACGCCGGGGAACTATTCGAACCACGATAGCGCGGAAAAGAAATCAAGCGATCGGAAGCAGCGGAATAAATGCAAATTTGCGGGGAAGTGATGCCGCGAAATGGAACGTAGCATGTAAACGCGATCTTGGTGGCGTCAGGTGACCAACGCGGCGTGAGAGAGATGGATTTCAAGTGGGTAAGCTGATGCTGATTTCCGCCGTCGTAATCCATGGCCCAGATTTCTTTGTTTCCGGCTTTCGTGCTCACGTAGGCGATTTGCGTTAGAGCGATACCGGGCAGAGCCGCCGCTTAGCCGTGAGACGATGTCGTCCGCGAATTGGTGGGCCAGACGGCGGGCATCCGCGTCCGTGGCTGCGCCACGGTAGATTTTTTGCAGCGCAATGGGCGCGGATGGATTATGGACGTCCGAAAGGAATCCTGCCGCAGCGAGATTCGATCCTTCCACCGAGAGATTCCCGTAAGCGACCATGTACGCGCTGGACGGCGCGTTGGCCCAATCGGCAAATTTCAGTTCACTTGGCTGGCTTGGCGATTGCGGCGGATAAAAGCTCGGGCTTACCAGGTCGAGAATGCCGCAATATTCCAGGTCGCTCCAGAGCACGTCATGGAAAGTTTTTTCCAGGGCTGGTGGAGCCGGAGCACGCAAGCTGAATTCCGGAACGGCCAGGCGCACTTTTGAAACACCGAGGCCAGTGCCGGTCTTGAACCAATCTTGAGCCGAGGCTGAGCCTGCACAGAATAATAGTGCGATTGCGAGTGCGGCAAAGTTTGCTAGTTTTCTGGTCATAGGAGTCTTTCGATTTGTTTTCATTCCATCCTTATCATCGTTTGTAGTCGAACCAGAATTCCACTCCCACCTTCGAGCCTGAATATTCTGCGGGCAGACGTCCAAGTGGATTCGAGTCACGCACGGCGCGAACCGCCGACGTATCTACAGACGCGTTGCCGCTGGATTTCGTCACCTGCACATTCGTGATTGTGCCGTCTTTCAAAACATCAAACGTAACCACCACTCTGGGTGCGTACTGAATTCCGGGATCGACCGTGGCCTGAATCCAGTTGCTGCTCACGCGCCGCTGAACTGCTTCCACATACCACGAAAAGCGCGCGCCGAAGTTTCCGCCGCCTGCATCGTTGCTAAATCCCATTCCGGCTTGCGTCGCGGTCCCGGTGCCCATGGCGAATGAGGTGTAAGGAACAGTCGGTGTACCACCTCCTCCGTAGGGGACTGCGTTTGTCGGAGGCGGCGCTTTGTTTTCCAGCACCTTCGAAGGGCGTGTCACATACTTTGGCGGCTTCAGACGATCGAATTTCGGAATCGGGGTAGCATCGGGTTGCTTTTCAGGGATTGTAGGAGGCGGCTCGGACTTGTAGAGCCCCTTCGATTCGTCCACCACGCGATTAGGGCTAGCGAGTTCCGGGCGCGGCATCGGAATTCCCGGGACGCTTCCAACCACACCCACCGAAATCGCGCCGCCCGGGCCGCCCCAGGATTCCTCGTGCGGCGAGTAATGCGCGGAAATATAAAGCAACGCTCCGAGGACACAGTGGAACACAAGCGACGCCGCAAAGAACATTCCAAGCGGGCGCGTTAAATTGTCGGGAATCGAATTTTCTGCGTAGGAAGCCATTTCACTGAATTTGTGAGCGCTCGCTGAGCGGCTGGGTCACCACGCTTATGTTCTGGATTCCGGCTTGCCGTAGCGCATCCACAACCGTGGCCCAACTGCCGAAGGGGACCGTCTCATCGCAGCGTACGTACACGGCTTGGTGCTGAATATCGTGCGACTGCGAGACAACTTGTTGGCCAAGATTGTGAATGTTAATCGGCTTATCGTTCAGGTAGACACGTTGTGCGCGGTCGATGGTGACCACCATGCGCACTTCGGTAAGCTCTTTCACCGTTTTTGTTTTGGGGACGTCCACTTCGATCCCCGATTGCAGAATCGGCGCTGTGATCATGAAAATAATCAGCAGCACCAACACGACGTCGATGAACGGAACCATATTGATTTCAGAAAGAGTGGTTCCGGTTTCGCGTTCAATCTGTGGCATGGCTATTTTTTAAGCGCTGTACAGCGTCTCGATTTTCGCGACAAACTCCGAGGCAAAACTATCCATACGGGCTGCCACGGAGCGGATGTTTCCAACGTAGTAGTTGTAGGCAATCACCGCGGGGATGGCGGCGAAAAGTCCTGCAGCAGTTGTGATTAACGCTTCTGCAATTCCGGGAGCGACGGCTCGAAGACTTGCAGAGCCCGCGTCACCTAATCCCGAAAACGCGTCCATCACGCCCCACACCGTGCCGAATAGTCCGATGAAGGGGGAGACCGAACCCGTAGTCGCAAGCCACGGCATCCATTTCTCGAGACGCCGGACTTCTTCGCCCGCAGCTACCTGCATTTCCACTCCGACGGCATGCGCATTTCGCACCTTGCTGGGCGCCGGCGTTACACCGGGGCGATTGTTCGGGCTTCCCAGTTGTGCTTCGAGTTCGCGGTAGCCCGCTTGATACACAACTACAAGCGGAGTTCCACCCGCGCCGGCTCGCAGTGTGTTTGGATCAGGCAGACCGCGTCCGGATCGAAACATTTGAAGGAATTTTTTGGTTTGCGGCTCGATTTGCCCGAAAAGTCGCGATTTTTGAAAGATGATTGCCCAGGAGAACAGAGACAGGACAACCAGGATGCCGAGTACGACGCGTGCTACCCAACCCGTTTGTTGAAGTAAAGCGAACGGGCTGGCCAAATTCATCAGCGCCAGACCTAAAATGATATCCCCCAGAAAAAAAATTCTAAATCTTTACTCAACAACCGTAGCACACGCATACAGGAGGGTCAAACAATTCGCCCCTTGAAAGTTTGGATGATACACGCAAGGACACAGCGGAAGCGGCGCTAATGCAGCGCTACAGTCGCTCCTGGGCGCGGATCGTTTTTTACCAGGGCAAATGAAAGCAGAAACATGCACGCGCAACAGATGGAAAGAATCCAATACGTATCAATGTAGGAAAGTGTGGCGGCCTGCGCTTGGAGGCCGGCATAGATTCTGGCCAAGGCTTGCCGTTGCGCTTCGGGCAAGCTGAGACCCGCGTGGTTGAGCTGCGCCGTCAGGCCATTTAGTGTGTCGCGGAACAGTATGTTGTATGGGTTGATGTGGTCACCGAGGGCGATTTGATGAAATTGCGAACGTCGCGCAATGATCGTAGTCACTGCCGAGGTGCCAACGCTGGAGCCGATATTGCGCGTGAAATTTACCAGACCCGCGACGGCATTGCTTTTTTCACGCTGTATGCCGATGTATGCCGCAGTCGTAGTTGGCACAAACACAAAACCTAGCGGCACATACTGGACGATGCGCAGCCACGTCGCATGTCCAAAACTCATTTCCTGATTGAATTGCAAGACGGAAACATACATTCCGATGGCCAAGCCGAACCAACCGAAAGCGATCAAGTAGCGCAAGGGGAACACCGAAGTGAGCCGGCCGACGATGGGCAACTCAAAAAGCAAGAGTACTGCCGCCGCCGATAGCACCAAGCCCGCATTTTCCGCCGTGTATCCCAAAATTGTTTGAAGAAATTGCGGCATCAGAACGGTTGTGGCGAAGGCCATAGCGCCCACCATGAACAACATCATGTTGGCCGTGGCGAAATTCCGATTTTTGAAAAGACGAACGTCCACGATTGGATCTTTGTGAAACCACTCATAGAAAACTAGAGCGGTCAGGCAAACCGCCGAAGTGATGGCAAGAGTGACGATGAAGTGCGAGCCGAACCAGTCGTCTTCCTGTCCTTTATCGAGCATGATTTGCAATGCGCCCACGCCTAGCGCGAGTAGCGAGAACCCGATGTAATCGAGTTTGATGCCGCCTTTTGCCACGCGCTTCAGGTAGGGCGGATCTTCCAGCAGTTTGTAAACCAGGAACAAAGCGGCGATGCCCACGGGTAAATTGATAAAGAAAATCCAACGCCAAGAGTAACTGTCGGTCATCCAGCCGCCCAAAGTTGGTCCGATCGCGGGCGCGCACACTGCGGTGATGCCGTACAGTGAAAATGCCAAGCCGCGCTTTTCCGGCGGAAATGTGTCGGCGAGGATCGCTTGAACCATAGGCTGCAAGCCGCCTCCACCAGCGCCTTGCAAGATACGGAAGAAAAGAAGAAGACCGAGGCTCGGCGCGATTCCGCACAGCAGGGAACTGACGGTGAAGATGGCGAGGCAGGTCATGAAGAAGCGTTTGCGGCCAAAGATGGCTACCAGCCAGCCGCTGATGGGGAGGACGATGGCGTTGGCCACCAGGTAAGAAGTGAGCACCCAGGTGCTTTGGTCGTTGCTTGCACCCAGGTTGCCAGCGATGTGCGGCAGGGCCACGTTTGCGATGGAAGTGTCCAACACTTCCATAAAGGCGGCGAGCGACACCACCACCGCGATGAGCCACGGATTGGCTTTTGGTTTCCAGGTTTCCTGAGGAAGAGCTACAGCGGCAGCGCTCATCTCACCTTTCGTTGTGCGCGGTGGGAACGAATGATACTACCGCGAGGCCTGACGATTTACCCGCGAAAGAATAGGATGTTCTGATTTCTGAAAATGACTCTCTTTGAATTTTAAATTTATGTTGTTTTCAGGCCGTCGGGGATCATGGGCATGGAACGGAGGCGAACGCCGGTGGCGTCGAAGATGGCGTTGCCGATGGCGGGAGCGATTCCGACGATGGGAGTTTCTCCTGCGCCTGCTGACGGAATGTCTTTGCGGTCGAGAAGCACGACTTCAATTGTGGGGACGTCGCTCAAGCGCGGGACGCGATACTTCGAGAAGCGCGCGTTCAGAATTTTTCCATTTTCAAATTTCACGGATTCAAACAGCGCGCCGCCGAGTCCCATCACGTTGGCGCCTTCGATTTGATTGCGCAGGCCATCAGGGTTGACGATAGCGCCGCATTCGAAGGCAGTGATAATGCGGACCACGCGCACGTCTCCAGACTGTTTGTCGACGCGGACTTCGGCGCAGGTGGCTACGTTTCCGGCTTTTTCGAATCCGCCGCCCATACCGAAACCCTGGCCTTCGACAGTCTTGCGCGCGCCCCAGCCAAATTTCTCGGCTGCAGCTTGGAAAACGGCGCGCAATCGTTCGTCCTTAAGATTTTTCAGGCGGAAGACGAGGGGATCCAGGTCTGCGGCGTGCGCGAGTTCGTCCATAAAGGACTCGCGGGCGAAATGATTGGCGGTGGCTGCTAGGCCGCGATAGGAGCCCTGCCGCAACGGGGAGCGCGAGACATGGAAGCCTATGCGTTGGTTGGGAATATCGTAAAAAGTGCTGATCCCGGATCCGCCGGAGTTGTAATTATGAAATTCCCAGGCGCTGATGGAGCCGTCACTGGACATTCCGGCGGTGACGTCCATGAGGCCGGCGGGGCGAAAATACGCCCAGGTAAACTCCTCTTCGCGAGACCATTGAACTTTCACCGGGCGTTTCGCGGCGCGAGCAAGTCTGGCTGCTTCAACAGCAGCTTCGCCGGTGTGTTTTCCGCCGTAAGCCGAACCCGTATCCAGCATGATTACGCGGACATTCTCTTCCGGAATCTTGAAGGCTTCGGCGAGTTCGCCGCGGACACCGAAGGGACGCTGCGTTCCAGTCCAGACCGTTAAGTTATCGCCGGACCACTGTGCGAGGGCTACGCGCGGTTCGAGCGGAGCGTGCGCGATGTACGCAACGGTGTAGGTCTGTTGCAAACGATGGTGGGCGCAATTCAGCGCCTGTTCCACTGAACCTTTTACGTATGGCGCAAAATTTTCGGGACCAGGTCCGGCGTTGCGAACCGGATGTTTCTTCAAAAATTCGAATAAGTCGGCGTTGGAAGGCTGTTGCGAGTCAGGTTTCCAGTTTGTGTGGACCGCCGCGGCAGCTTGAGTGGCTAGCGCCTGATCTGAGGCTACGACGCCGATAAAATCGCCATCGTGAACTACGGTTACTCCGGGAAGCTTTTCTGCCTCGCTGATGTCAACCGAGGCCAAGACGGCGCCGAAAGAATCAGGGCGCACGATTTTTCCGTGCAGCATGTCGGGAAGCTTTTGATCGATGGGGTACTGATGCTTGCCGGTGACGAAGGCTCGGCCATCGACTTTGGGCGCGGATTGTCCGGCGATTCGCCACCGCGCGGCGGGGATCAGCGGATCTTCGGCGTGAAGGTTTTGGGCGAGTTGCTTGCCTTTGACCAGGTCGACGTATTCGACAGAGCGCTTTGTTTGCGGATCAATTATTTTTCCGTCTTGCGCGACCAGACGGGCGCGATCGATTTGCCACTGCGCCGCGGCGAGGCTGATTAGGGAATCGCAAGCGGCGGCGGCGACCTTGCGCAACTGCAAATTCATGGTGGGAGTGGTGCGGCTGCCGAAAGTTCCCATGTCGAAGGGCGTGAGCTGCGTGTCACCCATTACCAGCTCAATTTCGTCGATGGGGTAATGCAATTCTTCGGCGACTCCCTGGCTCAAGGAAGTGCGGATGTTTTGGCCGACTTCCACTTTGCCGGTGTACACGGTGACTTTGCCGTTTTCGCCGATGTGTAGCCAAGCGGCGATGTCTTTCGGCAAGTTCTGTTCGGTGGCGTGGCCTTTGGAACCAGATTCCTGCGCGTGCGTGGTTTTCAGGGCCATTACCACGAGCAGGCCTGCTCCGAGAAATTTGAAGAAGTCGCGGCGGTCGGATTCAAAGTGGTAGGCGGTGCCGGCGGTAAGTTCGTATCGTTCCGGCTCGATTTGAAATTGCGAATTGTTTGTGGCGCTCATGAGCGCCGCTCCGGGGCCGGCATGGCTTTTGCGGCTTTCTGGATCGCCGAGACGATGCGGGGGTAGGTGCCGCAGCGGCATAAGTTACCTTCCATGGCTTGCAGGATGTCGTCGGTGGAGGGCGAGTGGTTTGAATTCAGAAGCGCGGCGGCGGACATGATCATCCCCGATGTGCAGTAGGCGCATTGCATGGCGGCTTCGTCGAGAAACGCTTGCTGCAGGGGGTGCAGATGGTCGCCAACGGCGAGGCCTTCGATCGTAGTGACCTCGTTATCGCCGACGAGGGCTATTTGCGTGCGGCAGGAGCGCTTGGCGACTCCGCCGATGAGGACGGTACAGGCGCCGCATTGGCCTTCGCCACAACCGTACTTGGTGCCAGTGAGGTCGAGTTGGTCGCGCAGGACGGTGAGGAGGTTCCATTGCGAGTCAGCGTCGATTTTGCGGACGGTGCCGTTTACTTTTATCTGCGTTATTTTTGCCATAGCGTGGCCTCGTTGGCAGACATAACGTGAAATGTTCGTAACATCAACGCGGGGAGAAACTGTCGTTTTGTGGTGGAAATTGAAGGGTTCCGGCTGGATGAAAGAGGCGTTGAATTATCGGGGAAGGGGTTCCTCATCGATGGAGGAAGAGAGTTGTGGGCACGGTGGTGCGGGTAGTTTTTCCTTCTTTGATGCGCTCGAAATTTCGCTAATCCAGTCACGAAAAAAACGTAGCACATTGCGCGAAGAAGGTCTAGCGGTAGGAGGCTGTGCGCTTTTAATAGTCCCGGAGGAAGGGAGGAACCTTTCCGGAACGGGCTTGCTCGTGAGTTCGATTGGGCCAAGATTGCTTGGACCGTTTGCGAGGTTAATACGAAGCGCGGGATTCGTCTCGCAAGCGGTTCGCTAGAGACTCGCTAACGATCAGTGGGGAAGGAGGTAATCTTTCCAAGAGCGGCGTCAACGGCCTTTAGAACAGTTGTGGCGGGATCGGTTTTGCGGATGAAGCCGAGGACGCCGATTCGTTCAGCGTGGGCAATCAGCTCGGGCGTTTCATGGATAGAGAAAAAGAGAATGGGAGTGTCGGGACTGAGTTCGCGAATCTTTTGCGCTGCTTCGAAAGCGGTGCAGCGCGGCATGCTGAGGTCAAGAATCACGAGGTCGGGGTTTATTTTCTGCAACAGGGAGATGGCTTCTTTCGCCGTCGGAGGCTTCCGCACAGCTCTCCAGGTCGCCGCGCAGTTCCAGGATTTTGCCCAGGCCTTTGCGCACGGATTCGTGATCGTCGGCGACCAGGACTCGCATTTATTTAGTCTCTCACTGGATTCGCCGACACCACAATCGGTGTGTCTAGGTTAGTGGCCGCTGATGGGGCGAAAGAAAAGTACGGCCGCCGGCTGCCTGCGAGCCGCTAGATTCAAACATGAGGCAAGAGCAGGTGACAGAGCACAGAGAAATCACAAGAAACAGCAAAGGCAGATGCCGGCTAAAGGCCCCGGCGCTACATTAAAACCTAAACCTCGTCACTCGGTCAGAATCGGTTGTTCCAGTTCGTGGGAGAGATTTCAAGATTTAGCTAGGCGAACAAAAAGCGAATATGGTAGGATGGGTATTATGCCTATGGACGAAGGACGGAAGCGGGTTATCGGAATCATGGCGGCAGTGATGGCCGCTCCACGTTTGAAGGATTGGAACTGGGACGGACGAGCTGGTGCGCCGGCGTGCGAAAGCATTGTGATCACTGCCATCGGTGCGGCCGAGCGCATTTTGGAGATCATCGATCAAAGGCAGGGAAGACCGATGAGCAAAGCTGCTGGAAGCCAATGAACACTTCTTCGGATTGAGCTGCTGGTAATAGTCTTAGTTTCCGGTAATCGCTGCCGGCGTTAATCAGAATTTCTAGGTGAAGACCCTTCCGCTAATCTTCTGCCATTCTGTTCAGGAGGCTCTCGCGGTGCAGACTCAGATCTCCAACTTCTGGTTAAATCGGATAATCGGAAACTGAGCAGGTAGTGAACTGCGAGGGTTCGTCGCAGCGGGCGGCGAGTTCAAACGTGCTAGAATTGAATTCGTCCATGAGCAGAACGTTCGATGTCAGAATTGAAACGCTCGCACGGCAAGTAGCGGTTGCGCCTGCGGGTCGGCATGGGCACTTGGGATCTTTTGCTGCAACGGCCTGCAACGTCGCAACTGCTTCGGACGCACACCTTACGAATCTTGCAATCTCTGCGGCTGCGGAACCCTCAGACGGAAAGAAATCCTTTTATCTGGAGACATTTGGGTGCCAGATGAATGCGCACGATTCGGAGAAGGTTTCCGGCGTGTTGCTGGGCCGCGGGTATCGGGCGGTGGAGAATCCGGCGCTGGCGGATTTGGTGTTGTACAACACCTGCAGCATACGCGAGAAGGCGGCACAGAAAGTTTTTGCGCGGCTGGGAGACTGGAAGACGGTTGCCAATGGAAAAATAATTGGCGTGTTGGGATGCGTGGCGCAGCAAGAGGGCGAGGAAATATTTGAGCGTGCGCCGTGGGTTAGTCTGGTGTGCGGGTCGGCGAGTTACCAGAAGCTGCCTGAGTTGCTGGCGCAACTGGAAGCGGGCGGGCGGCGCGTGACGGGGCTGGATCTCGATACGGATGAGACTTTTGAGACAGAGATTACGCGGCGCGACAATTTAATTCGCGCGTACATTACGATCATTGAGGGTTGCGACTACTCTTGCTCGTACTGCGTGGTACCGCACACGCGTGGGCCGGAGCGCAGCCGAGCGAGCGACGCGGTGATTGCCGAAGCGACGCGGCTGGCGGAGGCTGGTTACACTGAAATTCAATTGCTGGGACAGACGGTGAATTCCTACCGGGATCCGTCGGCGCGCAAATGGAGTTTTGTGGATTTGCTGCGCGCGGTGGCGGCGGTTCCGGGAATTCGGCGCGTGCGATTTACTACTTCGCACCCCAATGATTTCCACCGTGAGATTGTTGATGCGATCGATGAGACGCCAGCACTTTGTGACCACGTCCATTTGCCGGTGCAATCGGGCTCCGATCGGGTGTTGCGCGCGATGCGAAGAACTTACACGCGCGAAGAATATTTGCAGAAGATCGAATGGATACGGGCGGCGAAGCGGCCAATCAGCGTGACGAGCGATATCATCGTTGGATTTCCAGGCGAGACCGCGGCGGACTTCGAAGAGTCGTTGAGGCTGCTGGATGCGGCACAATACGACGCGATTTTTTCGTTTACATATTCGCCAAGGCCGAATACTTCGGCGAAAGACATGCCGGCTGCGGTGCCGGAGGAAGAAAAGAGCCGGCGGTTGGCGGTTTTGAACGAGCGGCAACGGCAAATTCAGATTGCGAACAACGAAAAACTGGTTGGCAAAACTTTTGAAGTGCTGGTTGATGCGCGGCACGCGGCGCGCGGGCAATGGACTGGACGTTCGACGAGCAACCGGCTGATAAATTTCACTTCAACGCGCGAGAATCTTCTGGGAGAATATATTTCAGTGAGAGTAACGCGCGGCGGGCCGAATAGTCTAGTGGGCGAGCACGTACTCTAGCGGTCGGGAGGCCACCATGGAACTCGAAGTAAAGATACGAGGTCTGATGATGGATCCTGTGACCAACATGCCTGTAGTGGTGTTGAAGGAAACTGCCGGCAACGGCGTGCTTCCTATATGGGTGGGGATTTACGAAGCAAACGCGATTGCGTTGGAAATCGAGAAAGTGCAAACGCCGCGTCCGATGACTCACGACCTGCTGAAAAATGTGCTGACGGGATTGAACGTTCACGTGCAGCGGGTGGTGGTGTGCGATTTGAAGGACGATACGTTCTACGCGCTAATATGGATGGAGCGCGACGGGCAGACGATGTCGATGGATTCGCGGCCCAGCGACGCGCTGGCGCTCGCACTGCGGCTGGATTGCCCGATTTTTGTTGAGGACGAAGTGCTGAAACATTCGAAGAAGGCTGGGGCGGTTTCGGAGAAAAGTTCGAGCGAAGAGTTGCGCAAGTGGCTGGAAAATTTGAACGACGAGGACCTTGGGCGTTACAAGATGTAGATTTGTTTTTAAGCTGCGTAGGAAATCCCCGTATTAATTCAATTTGCAGAATCACGTCGGCCGCTTGGGAAGGTGCTTCGCCAGGCGCAAGAAAATTCCCGCGAAGGAATCCTGCATAACGTGCTGAATCATGCCAGGCCTGAGACTGTGACGGAGGTTGGCAAGAACTCCGAACCATGCGCCGTATACGGTGATGGTTAGCACGCCTCTGAAACCTTGGTACACGTGGGCAGCACCAAAGATGATTGCCTGTCCTGCGATGGCAGCGGGCTATGCTTCCGGTGGGCGCGAAGAATTGCTTTCGCAAGTAGCCAAGGAAGACGAATTCTTCGCAGAAGCCCGCGCTGATTGACAGCAAAATCCATGTTGCCAGTTCCAGAGGGCCCCTGGGCCTAATCACCTGAAACACCTTGCTCGTCGGGATTCTTGCCGGGCAGGCCGCCAACTGACAGTAGAAAGACGATCACTACAATCCGAAATAAGAAGGCGACTCCAATTATCGCGCCAAACGACGTTGGCCGTGTGCCATCTTCCTCCGATTACGTCTTTGAATCTGAATTCCTGCGCGGAGAATGCCGAGGAACCACACGTAGGACAAGAGGAGCAGCTCAAAACAGATGGTGAAGGAATAGACGGCAATGCGATTTGTAAAATTGTGGTTTTGAAGGTGGCCCATGCGACTCGATTGGAAAACAGCAGTCGCCAGAACAAACAGGACTAAGCCAACTGTGTGCCAGGAGCTTAGGCTTATCGGAATGCGGGGCGAGCGGGCTGGGCCGGGCATGCGATTCCTCTCCTGTACAGTTTGAGGCGGCAGAGTAACACAGCCGGGAGAGCAGGAATGTCGGACAAAAAGCGGGATTCCGACGTGCAATGCTATTTTTTGCTTGCGCAGGGACTAGGCAAGTGAGTAGAGTTGGGCTACTTGTGGTGTAACCGGTGGTGTAGCTAGGGCCGCGGGCGTCCATATATGGGCCCCCGGTTGCGCGACAGGCTGAGGGAACGATTGACCTACGTCATCGCGGTCGCCAATCAAAAAGGCGGCGTCGGGAAGACCACGACGTCGATTAATCTAGCCGCCGCCATCGCGTTGAAGAAAAAGAAAACCCTTCTCATCGATTTGGACCCGCAATCGAACGCCACTATCGCATTTTTTGAGTCGTCCGATATTCAAACTTCGATGTACGACTTGTTCGGCGAGCATCCGGCGGAGATGGCCAAGATCATTAAGCCTACGAAGGACCCCTATCTTTTTGTGGCGCCCGGGAAATTGGCGCTGGCTCGGCTGGAGCAGCAGCTTGCGGGGCAGTTTGACGCGCCATTCAAGCTGAAGGATGCGTTAACTCCGGTGCTGAAAGACTATGAGTTCATAGTGCTGGACACGCCTCCTGCGCTGGGAATCTTAACGGTTAACGCGTTGGTGGCGTCCACACATTTGCTGGTGCCGATTCAGGCTGCGTATTTTGCGATTGAGGGGACGGACGATTTACTGGAAACGTATGCGCGGATCCGGGCGCGTCCCAATCCGGATTTGAAAGTGCTGGGCGTGGTGATCACGTTGTTTGACAAGCGCACAAACATTTCGCGCGACACACACGAACAAATTCGCGCGGTATTTGGCGATGCGCTTTTCAAGACGCGGATCAGCAAGAACGTCCGCCTGGAAGAAAGCCCGGCTTATAAAGAGACTGTATTTGCGTTCGCGCCGAAGTCATCGGGCGCGGAAGAATACAAAAAGCTTGCTCAGGAGGTATTGCAACGTGTCCAAGAGGATCGGGTTACCCGTCACTCTCAAGATGCGGCATGATGCGCATTATGTTGAGACGCTGACCAGCTTCAGCGGGGCGTCGATTGGGCGGATGATTCCGCTCGATAAGGTGCGTCCAAATCCAGATCAGCCGCGAAAAGCGCTGGGCGACCTGCGCGAACTGACCGACTCGATACGCGAAAAGGGCGTGCTGGAACCGTTGCTGGTGCGCTTTATTCCTCGCGAAGATACTTACTACATTATTTCGGGCGAACGGCGGTACCACGCGTCCAAGGCGGCTGGATTGCACGAGCTGCCTTGTATCGAGAAGATTGCCGACGACGCCGAGACACTGGAAATTGGGTTGATAGAGAATCTCCAGCGCAAGGATCTAACTCCATTCGAAGAAGCGGATGGCTTGCAACGTCTGGCGACACACTTTGATTACACGCACGACGATATTGCGAAGAAGATTGGGCGAGCGCGGTCGTCGGTGACAGAGACCATGTCACTGACCGTGATTCCGGATGCAGTTCGCAAGGAATGCATCGAGCGCGGAATATTTTCGAAGTCGCTGCTGCTGCAGGTTTCGCGCCAGCCGAACGAGAAAAAGATGCATGAGATGGTTCATCGCATCGCGCAAGGCGGATTGACGCGTGACGAAGCGCGCAAGGCGCGTAAGCAAGAATCGGGTCCGGATTCGAGGCCGCAACCGTTTCTATTTGACTATCGTGCGCAGGACGATTCGTTCCATGTGCGCGTGCAATTTCGCAAGAGCCATGTGAGCCGCGAGGAGTTGTCGGCGGCTCTTCGCACAATCCTGCGCGAAATCGAGTCCGGTTCTATTTCGTCTTCAGCTGCGTAATTAGTTTGTCGTCTATCCTGAGCGGCGAAAAGTAGGACAGACAATCTGATCTGTTCAAGCTGTTACTAGTTTTCGCGCAGCCAGGCCTAGCATCAGCCTCGAAATTCCGGTCATCAGCAGGTTCACGCCCACCAGTGTTCCGATTGCCCACACGGAACTCGACGGCCAGTGGAAATAG
This sequence comes from uncultured Acidobacteriota bacterium, assembly GCA_963731535.1. Taxonomy (GTDB): domain Bacteria; phylum Acidobacteriota; class Terriglobia; order Acidiferrales; family UBA7541; genus Palsa-295. The sequence continues at coordinate 264,158 of CAVSWI010000019.1, forward strand.
ATTAGCCCGCCGAGCAGCAGGGTGATCAGCCCGTTCATAAGGAGCCAGCCTGAGCCGGCTTGACCACGCGAGCGAAAATAGGCAACGAGTTCAAATACGGCGGCGACGAGGATGATTACGCCCAACAGCAAAGTCAGCGATCCAAGCCCCAGCAGCGGGTGCATCAGAAAATAAAGTCCGCCCACCAGATACAGAAGTCCGATTAGCACGTGCCACATTACGCGTCCGGCTCCGCCTCCGCTGAACGCTGCAACCAAATGCGCGCCGCCGCCAAAAAGCAGCAGCCAGCCTACTAGAACTGTCACGGCCAAACCCGCGACTCCGGGTTCAACAATCGCCATGATCCCGAGAATGATGAACGCAACCGCCATCGCAATGTACAAGCCACTCGCTTTCTTGACGAATTTCTCTGCTCCTTGCAATCCCTGGGTCGGATTGGCTGTCGCCATTTCACACCTCCGCTTGCATGCGCGTATCGTGATTGCCGCTCGCAGGGCGCGGGAAACGCTGACCTAGCTCCTTCGAGCGGAACCAGGGCGATTCTACTCCGAAGAATCCGCGCGCGACCATAGGTTCTTTTTGGAATCACGCGCGCGTTGAATTCACTTAAGCGTGTCGCTTTGACTAGGCCTTTTTTAGGAGGAAGACCATTTGGTCGGCGGCGTTGTCCAGTGGCGTCTTGGCGAACGAGCCATATTCTGCGAGCGGTTTTAGTCGGGCGAGGCGGAAGAGCGCGTTCAGATGAGGATAGGTGTAATAAGAAAGTTTGAACGGCTCCGATTCTTCATGCACGAGCTGGTCACCTTTATAGGTTCTGAAAATGAAGGTGAAGCCGAAAACCTGGTTGATCTTGTCCACCGAATCTTTTCTGAAATAGCGGCGAACAATCGAATCTGAATTTGCCGGCCACTCCAGATCCACGATTTCCTGGCCTATGCCTGCTGATATCGAGTCCATTTTCGGATAAAAGACGTCGAACGCGAGGATTCCGTTTTTCTGCAGATGAAATGCGGCGGTGGTGAGAGCTTTTAGCTGATCTTGTAGGGTGTACATATGCTGTAGAGGTCGGAAGGGAATAATGACCAACGGAAATTTCCTGGGCAAACGGAAGTCGCGCATGTCACCTTCGTGGAGCGTTATGAGGCGACGGATTCGCGCCGGCTCTTTTTCAATGTGCGATTTTAACACTCGGAGCATGGGAAGGGAATTATCCACGCCGTCAATCGAAATGCGTTCGCGCGCGATGGGCAACAACACGCGGCCGGTTCCGCAGGCAATCTCCAGAACTGGGCCGCCAGAAGCTTTGGCCAAATGGAGATAGAACGGTAGATCCACCAAATCCTGTTTTGTCGCATAAGCGGCGTCGTAATGTTTGGCGGTAACGCTGTAGGATTCGACGGCTGCTTTTTTGCTCCCGCCCCTACTTCGCTTGCGACTTGTCTTTGTTGCACGCACCGTCCTATTCTTCCCTCGCCCGCTATGATCTTCACTCCCAGCAAACTGTTGCTTACGGTCGATTTGGCCGGGACGCTTTTATTTGCAATCGAAGGGGCGCTGGCCGCGGTCGCAGCGAACCTCGATCTTTTCGGCGTGATGGTGCTCGCATTCGCTACCGCCCTCGTGGGCGGAATTATACGCGACGTATTGATTGGCGCCGTACCGCCTGCGTCACTTCGCGATTGGCGCTACCCGGCCGCCGCGTTCGCCGGTGGCGCGATCGTATTCTTTCTGCATCCCGTGATTCGGCAAGTTCCCGCTTCCGTTATCATCACGCTCGATGCCGCGGCGTTGGCGCTGTTTGCCGTGGCGGGAACGGAGAAGGCGTTAGTTTACAAGATGCATCCGCTTGTTGCCGCCTTGCTTGGCACGATTACCGGCGTCGGAGGTGGGACGGTGCGCGATATTTTGCTGGCGCAGGTTCCCGCGGTTTTGCGGGCAGATATATACGCGAGTGCGGCGCTTGCTGGAGCAATCGTTATGATCGTGGCGACGAAACTGCGGCTTCCTCCAACATTGGCGGCAATCTTGGGAGGGCTTGTTTGTTTTTCACTGCGCGTAATTGGTGTGTGGCAGCACTGGAGCTTGCCGCAAGCCGTCGGCAGCTGAAGAGCAGCGATGGCCTTCGCCGATGGATCGGTGATGCGATCTCGGTTGTGAAGCGGGAAGTCTTAGCTGATATTCTGTCAGTCGATGGATCTCACGCCGCGACAAATCTCGACGCTCGAAGGATTGCACAAGCACGATTTTCAGATTGTAGCTTACCCTATGTACGCAAATTACGTCGGCGTGCGCAGAAGGAATTGCGCCGCGCTGCTCGCTCCGGTCGTCGAGGGCTCGTTCAAGGTCCACGGCCAGCCGGCGTATCTTTTGGGTGGGAATTTCAGCGCGCGCATAACGCAGCAGGGCCGCGAATGGTTTGTATGGAAAAAAGAAAAGCTTGAAGTGACGCAAGCGCGGCTCGACGAGCTTAGGTCGTTCTCAATCGAACTTGCAGGTCTGCTTTTACCTCACGACTGAAAAGTTCTCAACGCCATTTTAAGCTGCGTTAGTCCGGCTCTCGACTTTCAACCGTCCCGGCGCTAGCCTTTCTGTATGGACATCGACTGGATTCGCGAATACTGCCTGGCTCTCCCGCACACGACTGAGAAAGTTCAATGGGGAGATGATCTGGTTTTCAAGGTTGGCGAGAAGATGTACGCGGTCGTCGCGCTCGAACCCGGCGATCAATGGCTTGGATTTAAGTGCACACCTGAGGATTTCGCGCCGGCTGGTCGAGCGACCTGGAATAATTCCTGCGCCATACCTGGCTCGGGCACATTGGGTGTCACTCGAGACAAGCGATGCGCTTTCGCGTAGCGAAGTCGAGCGCTTGCTAAGCCAGGCTTATTGGCTCATCTTCGCGAAGTTGCCGAAGAAAGTGCAGGGACGTCTGTCGTCCCGACAAAAATCGAGAGAGATTAGTCCGGGTCGCAAAAGCGCGCGCAATACGGCGCGGCGTCGCAAAAGTTCGCCGCGCAGCGTCTTCCGCAAAGGCAACATAGTTGTTGCAAGGTGCTTAAAACCGATCAGAGAGTAAACATCCTTCGTCCAGTTGAAAGTTGAACACTGCTCAGCCACACTATGTGAATGAGCCAATTCCTACGATGTGATATGTATCGGCGCCGGGCCGACCGGGCTCGCGAGCGCGATTGAAGCTAAACGCGCAGGACTTCATCCGCTTGTAATCGACAAGGGATGTCTTTGCAATTCGCTGTTTCACTATCCGATTAATTTGCTGTTTTTCACTACCCCGGAGCGGATGGAAATTGGCGATCTGCCCATGACTATTTCCGGGGGAAAACCGACTCGTGGCGAGGCGCTGAAATATTATCGTCGCGCGGTTGAACACTACGGGGTCGATGTTCGCCAATACCAGCGCGTGGGAAAGATCACGGGACACGACGGCGCTTTCGTAGTTCACGCGGTGGACGAAGATGGAGTGGGGCTCGAATATCGCGCTCGCAAAATCATTTTAGCCACTGGTTATTACGACCTGCCGAATGTCCTCGGTGTTCCGGGCGAGGATCTGCCGCACGTGAGCCACTATTTCAGCGAGGCGCATCCGTATTGGAACCAGGATGTCGTCGTCATCGGTGGACGAAATTCTGCGGCGGAAGCGGCTCTGGATCTATTTCGGTCGGGAGCACGGGTTACTCTGATTCATCGCGGACCAGAAATGGGCAAGAGCCTGAAGTATTGGGTAAAGCCGGACATCGAAAATCGCATGCGCGCGGGAGAAATTCGCGCGATGTTCAACACTGAGGTGACCCGGTTCGAGCCGGAAAAAGTCGGGGTGAGAAACGCGGACGGTGACAAGAGCCGTCCCGGCTGTCCAGGTTTTTGCATTAACGGGCTATCACCCGGATTTCGAATTTCTGAAAGAACAAGGAGTAAGCTTGGATCGCGATTCGCTGAAGCCGGAAATCAATCCCGAAACTTTAGAGAGCAATGTTCCCGGGATTTATCTCGCGGGAGTAATCGTTGGAGGAAAACATACCGCGGAGATCTTCATCGAGAATGGACGCTTCCACGGTCGCCAGATTATCGCCGCAATCACGGGAAAGGGTAAGTTGAACGAAAAACCTCCGGTTTCTCCCCCGGGAGAGTAGAAGTACCTCAGGTGGAGATGCCGCTCCCCGGCCTGGGAATAGTTACCTGGAAGGTATCTGTATTCTACCGTCGAACGAAATGCGAAACGGCCCGCTACAGCGGGGAATTAATCGCGTTTCGCTGAATTGCCTGTCACCCGACACTCTGCTAAAGTCAATGCGATGCCATCAATCGTGAAAGAAGTTGGCGAGACGTTTCGTAACCTTTTACAAGGGCTTCAGCGTCACGCTGCGCACCATGTTTCGGAAGCCCACGACGGAGTGCTATCCCGACGTGCCTGCCAGCGTGCAGCCGCGTTATCGTGGAATCCACGTTTTGCAGCGAGACGAAAATGGCCTGGAAAAATGCGTGGGATGCTTCCTGTGTTCGGCGGCCTGTCCTGCCAACTGCATTTACATCGAGGCTGCGGAAAATACCGATACCAACCGCATTTCGGCCGGGGAGCGCTACGCAAAAGTTTACAACATCGATTACTCCCGATGTATTTTTTGCGGCTATTGCGTAGAAGCGTGTCCGACAGATGCGATCACGCACGGTCATAACATCGAATTAGCGCCTTCCGATATTAACGCGCTCATTTACCGCAAAGAGCAGCTCCTGGAACCTTGGCCGCCGCAAAAGTCGAGTTAGTACCCGGCAAGGCCAAACCTCGGCACCGCATCGCTACATATAGCTAAAGCCAACCCGACGAGCGGAATATTCTGCGTCAATTTTACGATTGTTTGTTGATGGAGACAGTCTTGTGCGATTAGTCTCTCGCTGGCGCGGGTTTCATCGAAGTAATATCGCCGTCAGCGGGCGATTTCGTTCCTTAGCGCGGAATCGTGGATTTTTCCGGCGTTCAGCCATACATATTTTGTGTGAGATTGAAAATTAAAGTAACCGCATCGGGAAACTCACAGCTTCTTCAAAACGCACTGCGCGGAGTATTGCCAGGAGCTGTCTTTAAGGTGTTCAAGCCAGATCTTGGGGTGTCAACAATCGCTTATCAAGCTTTTTGCTGCAGGTGGTCCTGCAGTCCAGCAAAACGCGTTATCTGTACAAGTAGCGGATCGCACAGGCATCGTAGTGTTTTTTCTGTGCTCGTCGCTTATGTCTCAGGCGCAGCGAGAAATTCATAATCGGTCGCGGCGCGGTGAAAAGCCCATGAGCGCTGGAGCAGAAGAGTAGAAGAAGAAGGAACCTTCGATTACTGGTTGCAGGAGGTGAAGAAAGCTGCGGGCCGTGAATACTCGCGAACGGGACTGTTATCCGCCATCTCATTATCTCCAGTCAACGCACGCGAATTTATCCGCGGGCCATAGGGCGCGATATTAACTTCGAGCGTCGGCTTCGCTAAAATCGAGGCGCTTTTTATAGCGTACGCGCATTCAAGCAGAGACATCTGGGCCGATGCTCTTTATAATCTGCTCGGGCGGGGATGCTCGGCGCGCGCTGCAACTTCTTCAGTGAGGATCGATGAAGGTTGGCGAGAACATTTTGGTTACGGGGGCGGGCGGCTGTATTGGTTCAGCTTTAGTGCGAACGCTCGCGAAATCGAATGTGCGACGTTTGATCTTGCTCGATAACGCGGAGCATGAGCTGCACGAGATAGAATGCGCGCTTTGCAGCAACGAAGATTGCATCCCGCACACCGCCATCCTTGGCGACATTTGCGACGCTGCTTTGCTCGCCGAAGTGTTTGAAGAGCATCGGCCCCACACAGTTTTTCATGCTGCCGCTTTCAAACACGTTCCGATGATGGAGCGAAATCCGCTTGCAGCGATTCACAACAATGCATTTGGAACTCTCGCGCTGGCGCGTGCTGCTGCTCAATACGGCTCGGAACAGCTCGTGATGATTTCCACGGATAAAGCGGTGAATCCTCGAAGCGTGATGGGAGTGTCCAAGCGGCTGGCGGAACTTATTTTGATTCATCACCGCAAGAGGAACACGCGGATGAAAGCCGTGCGGCTCGGAAATGTTTTAGGCTCGCGAGGAAGTGTGGTCCCGCTCTTCGCAGAACAGATTGCGCGAGGCGGTCCGATAACCGTGACTCATCCTGACGTCAGGCGTTATTTTGTGACGCTGAGCGAAGCGGTGGACATTATTGTGGCTGTCGCGGACGAGAACGACGCTGGAATCTTTGTCACGGAAGTTGAGGAGCCGATAAAAATCCTGGATCTCGCGCGCCAGTTAATAAAAGAAGTGGGATCGACTGCGGAGAAAGAAATAAGAATCGTGTTCACGCAGCTACGTCCGGGAGAAAAGTTGCGCGAGGAAATGGTTTCTGAGAGCGAATCAACCGAGCCAGCTCACGATAAGCGGCTACGCCGGATCCAAGGTCCACAAGCCGATTCCGATTTGTTTGACACGCAAATTGAGGACCTCGCTCGGATCGTCGAACGCCGCGACCTGGCCGCGCTTGTGTGTGCGCTGGTGCGCCTCGTTCCAGAGTACAAGCCAAGCGAATTGCTACTCAGCTCGAAGAAGTCGCTAGTGCGCGCAGCGGCAGAATAGAACTTGGTTACAAGGATGAGACGCAAGATCGCCGTGGTCACAACTTCTCGGGCGGACTACGGCCATTTGTACTGGCCGCTCCGAGATCTTTCCGTACACCCGGATGTGGACTTGAAAATCATTGCCCTCGGCGCTCATCTATCGCCTGAGTTCGGCAGCACCATTCAGGAAATCGAGCGGGATGGTTTTCAAATCGCTGAGAAAATCGAATGCTTGCTCAGCTCCGACACGGATGTGGGCATGGCAAAAACGATCGGCGTCGCTACGCTCAGTCTTGCCGACGCACTTAGTCGCATGCGTCCTGATTTGCTTCTGCTCATCGCCGATCGTTACGAAATGCTCGCGCCCGCTTCGGTGGCCGTAGCTCTGCGCATCCCCATCGCGCATATCGAAGGCGGCGAAGTCAGCGAAGGCGCCATCGATGACGCGGTAAGAAATGCGCTCACAATGATGAGTCACATTCACTTCACTTCAACGCAGGCTGTGCGCGAGCGAGTGATATCGATGGGTGAAGAGCCCTGGCGGGTTCATCGAGCCGGAGCGCCTTCGCTCGATCATTTGCGAAGACAAACGCTTTACACTCGTGAGCAGCTCGCAGAGCGGCTCGGCGTTACGCTGAAGCATCCCACGATTCTCGTTGCATATCATCCGGTCACGATTGCGCGCGATCCTGTGCGCGAAGCTGACGCGCTGTTTGCCGCTTTACGAACATTGCCGGATCAGATCCTTTTCTGCTACCCGAACGCCGACGCCGGCAGCCGCAATTTAATTGAGCGTGCGCGCTCGTTCGCGGCGTCTCGCGAAGGCGCTCAAGTATTTGTCAATCTCGACGCGCTCACTTATTGGAGTTTGCTGAAGCAGATTGACGTTCTTCTGGGCAATTCAAGTAGCGGAATTATGGAGTCAGCTTCTTTCGCGCTGCCGACGGTGAACGTTGGACTTCGCCAACAGGGCAGGGAACGCGCGCGCAACTTGATCGAGGCCGCGGCGGATACGAACCCAATACTCGAGGCGATCGCCAAAGCGAAAAGTTCTGAATTTCGCCGGAGCCTTGAGGGCATGACCAATCCATATGGCCAAGGATTCGCGTCGAAAAAAATCGTGGAAGTGTTGACCACCGTCCCGCTCGACGAAGAATTGCGAATGAAGCGCCACGCCCCGTTCGACGTCGCAGGCAACGCAAGCTCTCGTTCCGCCCGCTAGATTTTCGCCTCAAGCGACCTGCCGCCCTATCCGTAAGACTGAAAATCATCCCAAAATTGCGGCCAAGGTTCACGCGGTGGGCCGCACACAAAAATATCGGGATGGTCCTCGCTTTCCTCATTCTTGATTCCGTATGGATTGCCGTTGTGTCCCGCGAGCCGGCAAGATTGAAACATTTTTTCCACATAATCGCCCGGCAGCCCTACGACGATCAGAGTTTTCGGAGGCGGATTCCCGTAGCCGCGAAACCACGCCGAATTTGTGCTGCTGATTGTCTCCGGCAGCCCGTAGGCCGGACCCAGCAGGTCGATAGAGCCTGCTTCGCCATAATTGCCCACCACGATTCCGTAGCTGCTTCGCTCGTCCGCCGATAGCGAATCGCGAACTTCCGCCACCGCCGCCACCAAATCGGTCCATCCGATTTCCTCGCGTAAATCCCCGTTATTCCGCAAGGCGAAATTGTCCTTCGAAATTACCGGATTAATGGGAACGATGAACGCGCACGCCAGCACTCCGCCAATTGCCAGCGCCCCGAACGTAACCGCCTGCACCACGCGCGACCACATGCGCGAAAGCGAAGCGATCCATCGCTGCCAAAGTACGCTTCCTCCGGCAAACAGCATCGGATATGCCGGAGCCAAATAGTAGCCGCGCCCTTTTCCAAAAAAGAAAAGGGCGAATTCGGTCACATAGAGCCAGGCCAGCAGCCGGTACCGTTTTCCGTCGTGCGCGACGACAAAATAACAGAGGCCAGCGATCCATAGTGGCGCGATAAATGGATTGGTGCTGATCATAAACTGGTCGCGCACAAAACCGTCTGCGCGGCCTTGCCGTACGTCGCGCGCGTGAATGTGGCGCAGGAAATGCAGTGAGATGAAATCGTGCCGAATCTGCCAGATCAGGTTGGGAAGAAAAATCAGGATTGCCAGCGCGGCTCCGCCCCATAACCATGGGCTTTTCAGATAGTGCCGCGCGGGAGTTAACAGAGTTCCCGCCACAATTCCAGCAACGAAAAATCCCATGGTGTATTTCGTCATCATGCCCAGGCCGATTCCGGCGCCAACGCCGATCCACCAACGCGGATCGTCCGACTTGAGCAGTCGAATCAGAAAATAGCCAACCAGCACGCACCACAAATAGTCGAATGACGAATATTGGAATTCAGTGCCTTCGAACAGTGGCAGAGGAGACACCGCGATTGCCAACGCAGCCGCCAGTTGTGCCAGACGCTTGGCTCCGAGTTCGCGCGCCATCAATCCGGTGATGACCAGCGCAGTCGCCTGCGCCAATACCGAAAACATTCGCAGCCCGACTAGCGAAGTACCCAACAGCGCCAATCCGATTCGCTCGATAAAAGGCGTTACCGGCGGATAAGCGACGAAGCCCCAGTCCATGTGCCGCGCGTCGTCCAGCACCTGAAATTCGTCACGATGGAAGCCGTACCTGCCGTTCGTGGCGACGTGCAGAATCACCATGCCGAGCGCTATAGCGCACAGGGTAAGAACGTCCGCGCGCGCAGAATCCAGCGAAACGCGCGACAGCTCCCCGCGATGCCGATCTTCGTTCGTCATTTCTTTACAGCTCTTTTTGAGATTTAGGATTGTCGTTCGGAAACAAACATTAGCACACGCCTCGTAAAACGCATGTCTTTGCGGAAAGTCCGAGCGGCAAGACAGCGATACGGTCTTCGTAGCGACGCCGTTTAGGGCAGCAGGCCCCGCACGGGAAGGTATCAGGAAGTTTAAGAAGGGCCGCTGGTCTTATTGACGAAAGCGATGGCGGGACGCCCCGGTTCAGCCTTCGGTGTCTTTTTCTTCGGCTTTTTCACTTCGCGTCGACCTTTGTCTTTGTTTCCCATTTCTCCAGCATGCCACAGTTTTGAAACCGCTGCGACAACTCTTCTAAGACTTTCACCGCCCCTTCCTCCGCAATTACGCCCGTTCTGCTATCATCTTTTTCTGCATAGATTTACAGTATAAACCTAGCGTAACTTCCGCTTGCCTGGAGGGTTAACGAGATGTAACTAGAACGCGCTCAGGTCAACGGCAGTGAAGATGGAACGTTTTGAAACCTAAGCCGGTTTAGGCGAATCTCATAAGTAGGAGGCAAAAAGTGATAAAGGCTCCAGCTCTAACTAAGCGCGCAACCATATCGCGCGCCAATCATACAGATTTCCCCAAGCCTCATTTTGGGCGGCATTTACTGGCGTTTCTATTAGCGCTCGGGCTATTGTTCGCCACTCTGCCCCAGAACGTATTCGCTCAGGATCAAGATCAAGACCAAACTGCGCAAGATCAGGCCCCGCCGCCACCGGTTGACGCGACGCCTGCATACACTCCGCAGTCGCCAGATCAATTGGATCAGCTCGTGGCGCCAATTGCGCTCTATCCGGACTCGCTCGTAGCGCAGATTCTCGCTGCGTCCACTTTCCCAGCGCAAGTCGTGGAAGCGGACCGCTGGGTCCAGGCGCATGCGGACCTAAAGGGTGACGCGCTTGGTCAGGCGATCGATCAGATGCCTTGGGATCCCAGCGTAAAAGCGCTCTGTGCATTTCCGACCGTCCTGGGAAACATGGACAAGAATATTTCCTGGACGTCCTCGCTCGGTGACGCTTATTACAATCAGCAGCAAGATGTGATGGACGCCATTCAGCGCATGCGCCGAAAAGCGCAAGCAGCCGGCAACTTGAAAGAAACGCCGCAACAGACGGTACAGAACCAAGGAGACGATGTGGTGATTCAGCCGGCTGACCCTGACGTAGTTTACGTTCCGGCCTACGATCCCTGGGCCGTCTACGGATATCCCATAGCGCCGTGGCCCTTTTGGTACAACTATCCCGGAATCTGGTTCGGCGGCCCCTATCTATCATTCGGGTTTGGTTTCCCAATCGGCTGGTTCGGCGGTTTCGGATGGGGATGGGGCCATTGGGGATTTGATTGGCACAACCATTACGCAGTCTTTAACCATAACCGCTACTACTCGCATTCCAACACATTTTACAATCGCAGCAATTACTACCGCGCGGGCGGCGAGCGTGGCGTTGCAAATAACGTGAACCGCGGCGGCGCAACCAGCCATCCGTTCAACGATGATAGCCGTGCGGCGCGAGGCTACGGCGACTCCCGTGGTCAATCGAATGTCCGTTCCGGCGCTTTCAGCGGCTACAGCCACGGCGGAGAGGCTCGCAGCTTTTCTTCACGCGGACAGTCCAGCTTCGGCGGCGGAGGTGGTTTCCACGGCGGCGGTGGCGGCGGACATCATCGCTAATCTCAATTCCAAGGTTGCGGTAGTGCCTAAGCGCTACCGCAACTATTTATAACCCCTTCGAAATTTCATAAATGGAGAAAGAACATATGCTTCATACGAAGTTGAACTTCCGAAATGTTCAGTTATCCAGTCATTTCACGGCAGCAATGGCTGCCTTTATTCTGCTGTCCTGTTTCTCCCCTAGCGCTATGGCCCAGCAACAAGGCCAGAAAACATTTTCCTCCGCGGACGAAGCCTCTCACGCGCTGGTGATAGCGTTAACAAATGACGACGATAAAGCGCTATTGGCGATCCTCGGGCCCGAGGGAAAGCAGATTATCTCGTCTGGTGATCCAGCCGAAGACGAAGCTAATCGCGCGAATTTTGTGGCCAAATTTCACGATATGCACCGGCTGGTGGTGGAGCCCGACGGGACCACTACGCTTTATATCGGCGCGGAAAATTGGCCCACACCTATTCCGCTGGTGAACAAAAATGGTGCGTTTTACTTCGATAGCGGTGCGGGCAAGCAGGAAATCTTGTACCGCCGCATTGGCCAGAACGAAATGTCAACCATTCGCGTTTCTCAAGAGCTGGTCGCCGCACAGAAGGAGTATTTCGCGAAGGAACATAACGAATACGCCCAGAGGTTCGTCAGCGATGAAGGCAAACACAACGGACTCTACTGGCTTGGCACCAACAATGAATTTGAAAGCCCGATCGGCCCGCTGGTCGCGAACGCAGGCAGCCCTGGCGACTTGGCTAAGAACCTTCAGAGCGGCCCCGTCCCGTTCCGCGGCTACTACTTCCGCATTCTCACTGGCCAGGGGAAACATGCTCCCGGTGGCGCGCAGGATTATGTGGTGAACGGAAAGATGACGGCCGGTTTCGCGTTCGTCGCCTATCCCGCGGAGTATCGCAATTCTGGTGTGATGACGTTCATCGTGAGCCAGGACGGAGTTGTTTACGAGAAAGACTTGAGTCAGCGCACGGTAACTTTGGCTAAGGACATGAAGGCTTTCGACCCCGATTCCAGTTGGCAAAAAGCAGAACAGCCGCCAGCCCAAACCGCCAGCGACCAAAAATCTCAGCAACACTAAGCGGATATGAGCGGCGCGGTATGAGCGCGCCGCTCAACAAATCTCAAACCACATTTCGGCCATTCTACCAGAGCAGCCGGCGCATTGCTTCGCACCCGTGCCGTAAGGTATACATAGTTCATGCTTTTATTCAGCTCGGAAGGATCCAATGAGCTGCTATTTTGTGGTCGAAAGTGAAGTAACTGACGATAGCTGGGTCGCGGACTACCTCAAGAATGTAACGCCAATGGTCGAGCGTCGGGGCGGCCGCTACTTGGCACGCACCAAGGATGTCAAAAGACTAGAAGGCCAGCGAAAACTCCTTCCGCTGTTTATCATCGTCGAATGGCCTTCCAAAGCGGTCGCCGAAGAATTTTACAATAGCGCAGAGTACAAGCCCTACCGACACAATCGCATCACCGGTGCCAAAAATGAATTCCTTCTGGTAGCCGGGGAAGACCTTGCTCTACCCGAGCTGCCCACCGATTAACTCAGCGCCTATTTTCGTAGCGCCGCCCTTTAGGGCGGCATCTTGGTTTTCTGTCAGGCATCTTAGTTTCGCTGAAAAAATGCGAATGCGGGATGCCGGGCTAAAGCCCGGCGCTAGGAAACTTGCCAGCTATTTCAAAAACTCAGTGGTGCATCCAGGGTAGCTGGTTCTTATGCGAAAGCGCCAGCGCGTCCATCGACACTGCCACAGCGCAGTGCACGCAAACCCCGCCCCAGATCGATTTATATTTCAACGCCAGCCAGCCCAAAACGAATCCCGCCACCACCGAGGCCGCCGCCTCCGGCGCCGGCTTGGTGAAATGCAGCATCATGTAGGGCATCACCGACACAGGCACCGCTAACACTCCCATGTATCGCGACAATCCTCCCACCAGAAATCCGCGAAAGAAAAATTCCAGCGCGATGAATTGCCCCGCGTACATCCCTTCCCACATGAGAAAATCCTTCCAGGAACGTCCCGCTGCCGGGTACATAGGATAGTAATTGTAAAAATTCGGCGTTTGCGCAACCAGCCAGATCACCGGAAATACCGCGACGAATAGCCCCACATAGATCCAAAAATGCTTGGCGAATCCGCGAAACGAAAGATTGCAATCGCGCAGCCCGTTCGTCCGCATACCAAGCATCGCAATCACCGGGATCACCACAAAGCTGATGAGGATCCACATCACCCACCACGCTTTCACACGCAGCACCCAGTAGGGGTCCGGCTCGTAAGGGCTCGGCGGATACAAACGCGCGTAGGTCTCTTCCGCACCTACAAATTCCAGCAAAAAAAGCGAAAGGCAAGCCGTCGCGCAAGTTATGGAAACCGCGCGCACGTCCGCCTTCGTGATCAATTCGTGAATCGATCGCGGGGACTTCCACGATTTCGTGCTCCCTGGCACCGCCTCGCCTCCCGCAATGGAATCGCGCGTACGCGCGCCCGCGGACTGTCGATCGCGGCCCTTGCGTGACGCCGCAGGGTGTATCCATCCACGCCCAGGCGTCGCAGAACTACGAATCTTCATAAGGCTCCAATTCTTTTGTAGGGGCGCAGCATGCTGCGCCCGCCACAGATACTCGGCAATCTCTTCCAATGTCGCGCACAGGTCGGCCCGCCCTAGGCCAGATCGATCGCGTTCCATTGTTCAGAAAAAGACGAACGGGGATGATACCACCGAGTGACTTCAGTCCTGCGATTGATCGCCGGTAGCCTTGGGAGGCTCAGCTTGGAGCGGGAGTTCCATTACGATGGCCGTCTCGTCAGGTTCAAGATAAAAATGCGGGGCGCTTCCGCGAATCTGAAAGCCCATCCTTAGGTTCAGCTCGATCATCGCGACATTGCTCGCTCGCGTGTTGGTGACGATCACCTCAAAACCCTGCTGCTTGGCAAACTCAATCTGCCACTGCTTTTGCTTTGCCCCGTAGCCACGACGGCGAAACTCCGGCAGCACGCCGGTAGTCATAATGTGCACGCAGCCCGGCCGTGGTTCGATGTCAAAATCCGTATCGCGCAGAAACGCCGAGCACCCCACAATGGTCCCATCCACAATCATCCAGTAAGATTCGAATTCAGTCCATTCCTCCGCGGAGAACAAGTCCGCAGGAAACGCACTAAAGATCCGTCGGTCAATGTCGAAGAGCAGCTCAAGCTCATCCGGAACGATGACCCTCCTAAATTCAATCCTCTCGCTTCGCGGAACATTTTCCATTTGCTTAAGGTCTGATAAGAGCGCGCTACGCAAGCACCGCCATGCCGGACCGGATGATACTATCGCGGAAGCGCCTTTCTCGCCGATCAGCGTGATCAGAATTGCGTTGACATTTGCGCTACTGGATGTTTTTGTACCTATAGATGAGGCTGAGAGCTGGTTTCTTTTATTCCGCGGCAATCCTGATTTTCTTTGGCGCGCTTTATTTGCTCACGAAGGCTTTTGATCTGCTGAACAAGGCTAGCGACACTGCTGTCTTCGGCGGAATTTTAATTATCGTCGCGCTGATTGCGCTGGTGCCTTCCGCACTGCACTGGATTTGGCATCATCACGTAACGCCGCACGCCTACCCTGTGCGAACCAGAAAAGAGGAAAAAGATGCAAATTGAAATGAATCACCCGATTCACTTTCGCAAATGGATGGCCCTCGCTGTCCCGATTCTAATCGTCGCGTTGTTCTTTGCCGGATGCGCCACCAGAATCGGCCCCGGCCGCGTAGGAATTAAAGTGGACCTCGCAGGAACGCAGCGTGGCGTGGAAGACTTGCCCATACGTACCGGCTGGGTCTTCTACAATTTTCTTTCGTCCACCATCGTCGAGTATCCCACCTCGATCCAAACCGCGAAATGGACCAAGGACTTGAACGAAGGCTCGCCCACCAACGAAGAAATGTCGTTCAACACCAAGGACGGCCTCACCGTGTACGGCGATCTTTCCGTTTCCTACCATCTGGAAGCCGCCAAGGTTCCTGCGTTCTACGTGAAATTCCGCAACGACAATATCGACCAGTTCACCCACGGCTTTCTGCGCAACGTGGCCCGCGACGCCATCAACCGCACTGGCTCGCAGTACACCGTGCAGGAAATTATGGGCGAAAAGAAATCCCAGCTGGAACTGGATTCGCGCAAGGACTTGCAGCAGCAAGTCACCGACATCGGCGTGGTCATCGACCAATTCGGGTTCATCGGCTCGCCGCGTCCGCCCGAGTCCGTGATCGCCGCCATCAACGCAAAAGTTCAGGCGCAGCAAATCGCGGTGCAAAAACAAAATGAGCTGGTGCAGTCGCAAGCCGATGCAGCCAAGCTCGTCGCCGCCGCCGAAGGGCAGGCCAAAGCGCAAATCGCCATCGCGAATGGCGAGGCCGAATCCAATCGCCTGCGCGCCGCGTCGATCAGCGAAAACATTATCAAGTGGCAGCAGCTTGCTGTCACCGACCGCTGGATCGCAAAGTGGGACGGCCAAATGCCTTCAGTCCAAGCCGGCGGCAACATCCCCGGCATGCTCCTGGACATCAAGCCGCAACCCACAAAATAAATTCAACCGCGCGGGTTGGTGCACCGAAGAGACGAGCGGTGGCAATGACTGCCCATGAGAAAAGAAGAGTGGCGGCAGATACTTCTTCCGCGTTGGGAGAAGAGACGTTGGACGTGGAGAATGATATTTCTTGTCTGTGTTGCGGCGTTCTCGTTCGTCGATTCAATGTTTATTCCTATTTCGCGTGACGTCGACCCCGGAAGGGCTGGAGAGGGCGTCTTATTCCTGATCCTCGGTTTTAGAGCTGTATCCAGAAGTGAGCTTCCAATTTCCGTCGTTATGGCGGGCACTTGCCTGGCCGCGTTAGCCGCTAGTTTGAATCATGGTCTACTGAGGTCCCCAAGCTTGATTTAGACGCCGATAGGCTTGTTACTCACAGTATTCGTATTGTTCTGGGGACGCGGCAAATCCAAAGCCGTCGAAATCCAGTAGTTGTCGGGGAAATTTCACGGAGCAGGCGGCGGAACTGGCTATGACCAGTGGCAGTCGCGAAATTGCCAGCGGCCCTCGCGATACTGCACGACTCCCGTAAGGTATCCGTTTTCCTCTACTCGGCGGCCGTCAGCCCACATCTGAATCTCGCGATACGGAGCAGCTACCACTGCAAGCTCGGGCGCCAGTGGGTCGACTCGCAAATCGTCGCCCCATTTCAGCTCAATTTGTTTGATGGATTTCGCGACCTGCTGAATTCCTGTAGTAGCCTCCGAGCTATTTGCGAAAGCCATCTGGCCATTGACAACCATGAAGAACGCCGGCGTGTCGGCAAAATACTTGCGCCACGCTGAGGGGCCGACTTGTGTGACGTCGTGCGCCACGTCGCTCATAAAATGTCGCACGTCGCGATCGATTTCAATGAAGTCTATGCGCACAATACCGCGTTTCTCATGGGGCGTCTGGCACCCCGCAACCGTTAAACTTGCCAGCAGGAGCGCGCACGCCCATCTAGACATGAACAGGTTTTCCATCGATGATCTCCTTCTTGCAAGTCGCGACACGACGATCCACAAATCGGTGCCCACCGCGCGAGCCTGGAGAGCAAGTGTTCGGAATGTATCACAGACACTGTCGTCAAGTCGGCCTAACGCGACTCTAAGGAGATTGCAACGGCAAGACGATTTATTAGCGACGGCTTGCCCGGAGCTCCGGCAAAGCATTTAGCTCTATGTGTCCGCATTTCGTAGCGCCGGCATCCTGCCGGCTCTTTGATTCTCTGGGTCCAGCGAGAAAACTGCCGGCAAGATGCCGGCGCTACCAACAGCGAACCCTGCAGCCCGCGGTGGCGCAGATTTATATTCGCAACGAAATACGCGCCATCGCAGCCAAAACATTGCTAGAATATTCGAGCGAATATTAAACTGGAGGCAATTATGGCAAAGACCGTGGAAATAGAAATCACCTTCACCGACCGCACGTCCGGCCCCGGCACGTCCGCCGGCAAATCAGTTGTTACCGCCGGGAGCCTGGCAGCTGGAATCGGCCGCGGCGTCCGCGAAATCATGAAGAAGATGGACCGCAAGCAGCGCTTCGATGCCGCCAAGCACGGCATCAACGTCTCCGCAAAACTGACAGACGAAGCCGAAGAAAAAGACGCCACCGCCGCCAGCGCATAGCTAATTCGGACCGGCGCATGCTCCAAGCTTCACCGATTCTCCGTATTGGATTTTGTTTTTCGGCGGAGCTTTGATATCGCAAGAAGGACGATCGAAGGTGAGATCGTCAATGCGGCCCACGCGACGACGAAAGATTCGTCCACGCCCGACTCGCTGATCGGCCGCACGGTAAAGGTGCCCGCGATGCCCGTCCACCAAATAAGCGAACAGTCCAACGTCCATCATTGTGTGTCCGATCATTCCCGGAATGAGCGACTCTGAGGACCAAGCTAAATTAGTAGGCCCAGAAGTAAACCCGCACTAAACACAATCGGGATCATCCCAATCAGCGCCCACGATTTCGTTAGGTGTACTGCCATGAACAACAATGATGAAATCGCGATCGCAACGGGAGCTCTATACCGCAGTTCGAGCGGCTGCTGCATGTAGCCGCGAAACCCAGTCTCTTCGCAAATTCCTGCAGAAACAGCGGAGATCACCGCTGCTAGCCACCGCAAACGCAGCGTGGGAATAAAAGAAAAATCGTAGCCGTGCCGGAATGCCCTCATGGGGGAAGGTACGAAGCGGAAAGCAATACCATAGCGGCATGAATCGTCAGGGCGAAGAAAAATGCCGCGACAAGCCCCCCAAGCCCATTGTGCGGACAATAGCATTTTCCTACGAAATGCCGCAGCGCGGGCGGCCCTACACCACCCGCCCACCAAACATATAGCGCGAGGAAGATAACCTCTATGATCGACGCAGCCGGTACGCCAAGGTTCAACAGTAAAAGTGGCCACACGTTCGTTGCCACTATCGCAATCCAAAGTCCGGCGACCACCGCCCGCAATGTGACGAGCGACTTCATCTGCCGGGGACTACCCGCGCGCTCATCAAATGCCCGTGTTAAATTGGTCTGGAACATTTTCCATCGCCTAAGTTCCATAGGTCTAAGGTGCGGATCTCCGCAATTAAGTTTTTCGGCTGAGGTCAGGTCGGCTCGCGTTTACCACTAGAAAATCGCGCGAACGCCGTCTTATAGGAATACGGATCACTCTACGTAAAGTTTCATTTCAGCAGCGGCACCTTTAGCTTGTCGCTGTACGTAGTCGAGCGAAACGTTGTTACAATGCGCGGCATGCGCATGTGTATGCTCATACTGATGGCCGCGATGTTGTGGGCCGTCACCGAACCAATTCCACGCCTCGCCGTTCCAAGCAGGGAGCCGCGCGCTATGACGTTCGCTTCAAGCGCGGACGACGTGAGCTGGTCCGTGCAGACCAGCGGTATCGACACCAACCTCCGCGGCATCAGCGCCGCAAATACCGTGGACGCAAACGGCGCAGACCACATCACCGTGTGGGCCAGTGGCTCCAACGGTGTGATTCTTTTTTCCGGCGACGTCGGCAAAACATGGAAGCGGCTCCATGTAGCTGAAGGCGACTCGTTCGATTTCCGCAGCATCGTCGCGTTCGACTCGAAACACGCCTACGTAATGTCCAGCGGCGAAGGCGACAAATCGCGCATCTACGAAACGAAAGACGGCGGCGAAACCTGGAAGCTGGAATTTACCGGCAACAACCCGTCACTCTTTCTCGACGCGCTCGTCTGCAACTCGCAGTGTTACGCGCTGAGCGATCCCGTCAATGGAAAGTTCCTGCTGTTCTCCGACCACTATAACGAAACCTGGAGCGAACTCGCCGGTGATGGCATGCCCGCGGCGTTGCCAGGCGAGGGTGCCTTCGCCGCCAGCGGAACTTCGCTCGCCCTCGCCGCCGACGGCGCAATGTATTTCGGCACCGGCGGAGCAAAAGCCGCGCGCGTCTTTCACTCGTCTGACTACGGGAAAACCTGGAGCGTCACGGACACTCCCATTGCTATCGGCAATGCCTCATCGGGAGTATTTTCGGTGGTGTGCACGTCTTGGGGTGTGGTCGCGGTCGGTGGCGATTATAAAGACCCAAGCCGGCCCGATCGCGTGGCCACTTATTCTCTCGATCAAGGAAAAACCTGGCAGCTGGCCGCGCAGCAGCCTGGCGGATATCGTTCCGGAGCCGCCGCGTTGTATGGCTCAATTCTCGCAGTCGGTCCCAACGGCGAAGACATCTCTGACGATTTCGGCGCCCACTGGAAACATATAGGCTCGCTGGACCTGAACGCTATTTTCGTTTTGGACATTCACAACGGCTGGGCCGTCGGCGCAAAAGGCACCATCGCCCGCCTCATCAACCACAAACAATATTCGGTTCAGAACAACATGCGCGCGGAAAGCGAACGCCCACAATCCGCCTTGAGATGAATGGAAACTGCGACTCGAGGAAATGTCAGAAGGCCAGTACACTTTGAGCCCCTACAATTTGCCCATCAAATACAGAATCAGCAAAATTAACAAAATCAGTCCGACGCCGCCGGTAGGGTAGTAACCCCAACTTTTGCTATGTGGCCAAGTCGGCAAACTCCCCACCAGCGCAATGATCAGCACAATGGTCAGAACTAAGAACATATGTCCTCCTCTAGCTTTACGTTGTCATCCCGAGCGAGCCTGCTTTGTTCAGGGGCCGCCCAGGTCGGCGGTCAGTCGGCCCTGGGGAAGAGGCCACGAAGTGGCCGGGAGAAGTAGACGAGATGTTGTCACCATTTTTCAAGCTGCCGAAAAAACTCGTCTTCACGTCCCGCTGACGTCTGTCACGCCCGTGCTCAACGACCTATCCGTCTTCCGCAAAATCAGCAGAATCCTCAAATCAATCAACGCGTGCAAAAACATCGGGAGAAGCAGACTCCCCGTCGCCACAAATAAAACCCCGGAAAGCGCCCCAAGAATCGTCGTCTGTACGATCCCAATGATCCCCTGATACAAATGTGCAATCCCGAACACGCAAGCCGAAAAAACGAGCGCCTCAGTCAGCCCAATGTGAACCGGCAGCTCGCGAAAATATTGAATCAAGAATCCGCGATAAAGAATTTCCTCGCAAACGCCCGCCGTAATCGCCACCAAAACAAAGCAGTGCCGTTCCTCGGCAGTCCCCGGAAGAATAAAATTCAATTTTTCCAGGCTCTTCGCCACGCGCGCGCGAGTCGTCTCGCTCCGCATCATAACAATGATTGGCACAAACAACGCAACGACAGCCGCGACCATAAATCCTATGACGAAGGCCGGCCCCGGCAGCCCTGCAGCTTCACCAGCGCCGCGACGAATTGTAAGCACGCTGCGCCATCCCACCACAACGCAGGCAATCACCGAACCGCCCCACAACCAGAAAATCGTTCTCCTGTACGATTTGATTTTCACTCGCGGATCGCTGCTGGCTTTCAGCCGCTTCATCGCGAAGTGGTCCCAGATCGGCACTGCCACAATCAGAAAAATCGCGATCAGGTGTTTAGCGATGAATTCGATTGTTAGCATTAATCGAACGATGCAGCGTGGCTCCGCGCCCCTAATGGACACTCATATTACTGCGAAGCGCACCTATAGGTGGACTTTCCTAACGAAATTGAAATTCGTCGATTGCAGGACGAAAGTTGACACATTGCGTGTTCAGCCTGAATCTGCAATCGAAATAGTTGCGAATACGTCGCGAAGCTTAGTTACTGGCTACCGCTTTAGCCGGCGAGCAGAACTGATCGAACGCCTTGGTCAAATCCGCTGCAATCGCCGACGGGTCGCGTCCCTCAATATTCGTGCGCTCCAGCATGAACACCACTTTCCCATCGCGCATTAGCGTGATCGACGGAGACGACGGTCCATACCCAGTAAAATACCCGCGCGCCCGCTCGGTTGCCTCTGAATCTTGCCCGGCAAACACGGTGTACAAAAGTTCCGGCCGCGGCGTCCGCGAAATTGCTCGAGCGATCGCCGGACGCGCTCGTCCCGCGGCGCATCCGCAAACCGAATTCACCACCACTAGCGCCGTGCGCTTTTCTTCTTTCAACGCGGCATCCACTTCTTGCGCCGAGCGCAATTCGTTAAATCCAATACTTCGCAATTCCTCTCTCATCGGTCGCAGCAAATCTTCAGGGTACATCGCCATTTCCACTACTCCTTTGCCAATTTGCAATCTTCAATTTGATACCGCGCGAAGATGCCGCCCTGCCACGCAAATCACTGGCGGATGCGCGCAGGAGCAACACACCCATTCTACCGCGTTTCGACCTCCCAGAGCGATTCGTCGTTTCTGTCGCTGCATCGGCTGGAAACAAACGAGCATGTCGGGCCGGGTCTCTTTACCCTGAGGCTCGTAGCGCAGCCCACCAACTTTTTACGGTTTTGCCTTACGTTGTCATCACGAACCGTGTGTTTTTCGCGGGTGCTTTGAGGGATCTGCTGCTTCCCTTAATGCTCTGGTGTGACCAATGATCGCAATCGGAAGCGGGAAGACGTGCTGAGTTAATCCTTCGATTGCCGGAAGAAATATTTAAAGAGGGACAAGCCGCCAGTAAGAGGCAGCAGGAAAACCTGTTTGATAATTCCCGTGCGGCGCTCAATCCGATCGTGAACCTGATCCGCCTCAACTTTCTTGGCCGCCACTACCGCCGTGATGTACTTCGCAAAGTTCACACCACACTTTTCGCACGATCCGCCCTTGCGCTGTTCGTGCTTGCACGCCGGGCACTCAAACCGCAGCGTCGCATGGCATCGTGGACAAAATCGCGCCACCTCGCGCGCGTCCGCCGCGCACTTGGGGCACTTAATCATGCGCTGCGGAATCGGCGTTGCGTTGAGCGACGTTCCGCTTCGCGCACCCATACCAGGGGCAGCTCCTGCGCGAACGCCCGCGCTAACCGGCGTAGCCATGGGCTTCTCTGCACCGGTCGCGTCTGCCGGGTTAGCAGCTGTCTCGCCAGGTTTACCCGGCGTGAAAGTCCCACTCATACTCACAGTTTATCTGGTTAGCGAACCGATAAAAGTGCGCCTCGCCGAAAACGCAACTCGCCGTTACCTGTCCTTATGTACAGGTGAACAGACACACGCCATTGTCAGCCGCGAACGCGTCTTTAGGTCTGAATGTAGCGCCGGGGTTTTCAGCCCGGCATCTTTCTTCGCTCGGTCCTTTATCTCGTGATTCCAAACGAAGAATCGGTGATCTTTAATTTGTGGTAGTTTGCACGGCGTGGAACGGCGATCGGGGTTTACACGCGAGGCGGGATCTGCTGTTAGCCTTAATACCTGTGTCGCGCATTCTGCCCTATCGAAATGAAGGGAATTTAAACCGTTTGCCAATTCCGTTCGCCACGCCCAGCACTTTCTTCCGCCCATTCGCATCGCATCCAGGACGCCGCGTGGGATCTCCCGGCCGCGGAATAAATTTTGGCTGTAGATGAACAGGCAGCGGCGCCAGCAATCGCACCACATGTCCCAGCCGTTCCTGCTTGAAAGGCTTTGCCATGCAAACAACCGCGCCCACCGAATGCGCCGTGGAATAATCGCTGGGGTAAGCCGAACGCGTAACTAGCACCACCGGAATATTCCGCAGTCGCGAACTCGATTTCACGTGCGCGCAAAGATCAAATCCCGGCAAACCTTCGCCTTCTACTTCGGCAATCACCAACGCCGGCGTGAACATATCCAGCACGTCGCGTGCTTCCGTACTCGTGCTCACCGCGATTACTTTGTATCCCTCATTTTGCAGATATGCTTTCAACGAATCTCGCAACGCCGTGTCCGCGTCCACCGCCAGCACCAGCGGCCGTTTTGTTTCCGGCGCGGCCGTAGGAGTCGGCACGTTGATCGCAGCATCCTCGAGTTTTCGTCCGCAGGAATCGACCAAATCTTCGCCGACGCCAATTCCCAGCGCAATTGCTACGCGCCGACGGCCGTCAGAACCTTCGTGCACGCGTACCACTCGGCCTTGCTGTTCCGCCTGAATCGTGTTCAGCGCTTTGCTATAAGGAAATGTAACCATCACTTCCATGCCGCGCGAATAGCAATCCAGCGAGGTGAGGAGCAACAACCCAAGGCGCGAAACGTCCACCGTGGTGGTAACTTCGTCTGGTCCGCCATTCGTGATGTCAACGCCGCGCACGCGCACAGGAGATGAAATCAGGGCGCGATGCCGGCGCCGACGATCCGAGCCTGTCTGCCCATTAGAAGATTTGCTCTCTTGAACTAGAGGTTTAACGGTTTTGTCAACTTGCGAAGTTTCCAACGCGGCCGTCGGAATCGCCGCGCATTCTGATGAGGTCGCAGCGCTATCCTCCACTACAAGCTCGCTACAGTCGCCGCAGCTTTGCGCAAGATCGTGCAGCGAATATTCCGTCACGCAAGCTTCCGCCACTTTCTCAATCTCTTCAAGCAACTGGGTGTCCTCTTGTTGTCGCGCGTCCGGCTTCACCGTCGCGTGCGCTTCCGCCTGGATACTGTGCAGCAGACTCGCCAGCGGCCCGCCTTCATTTGCAGCAGCAAGCGCCGCGTCCGTGTTCGGCCGCCCTGCGATCACCGCGTCGCACATGGCATCCAGCATGCGACCTTGGTGATCGAAACCTGGAGTATTACCTGCGTTGACAGCGTTGGCTGCCTCGCGCAACCCGCGTTCAATTTCGGCCGCCAGCGCGGAAGAAATATTGTCCAGCCCGTTTTCATCGTGCATATTGGAATTGTTCGCGTCGCTCATCCCTGTGTGAACTCCTTGGTATAACTTGTCCGTGGTTAAAATGTAGCAAGCAAAGGGAGCACGCGCACTAGCGTGGAAGTCACATTCTCGCAGTACTCATCAGGTGAAATCAGTAGTACTACCGTAATCCCGCTTAACTAAAAGGAGCCTCAAGGGATAGGGTACTAGCCTGGCGGAAAGTACCAGAAAGACGCATCCGAGTTCGCCTACCTGGCAAGCCCAGTAACCAACTCAGGGTGAATAACGTGCCGCCTCCCAATGTCCCCGTTTGCCGTTTCTAGTGCTGTCGCTAAGGTTGAGTCCTAGTGGTGATCCACGATCGCGATCGCCTCATCCACGTGATGACGCGCGTGTTGCAGATGTTCCAGAATACGCGCCTGCAAACCTCGCGTGTTCGGATAGTCCTCTTCCTTACTGCAATCACCAATCGCCCGATCGAGCACTTCGCGTGCCTTGTGCAATCGTCCCGTCCACGGCCAATGCGGATCTACCGCAGCGTGATCGTCCAAGCCTTTTCCGTCGTCGATAGAAGCGATTTTCAATTCATGGATCGCTTCATCGATATCGTGAATCGCGTCGCGTTCTTGTGCGCCCAGCTCTCCGCCGTTCGGGCGTTGCAAAAGCGCTCGCGCGAATCGCAAATCTGAGAGTGCATGCATGTAATGCGGATGGTGTCCTTGAGCCAGCAATGGTTGTGAAGCTACCGGCAGCAGAAGCGCCAATATGGCTGCGACAAGAGAAATTTTGACCAGTGTTTTCATTCGTGATTTCCTCGCAATCGATTTGTACGGCAAAGGACACACGCGAAGGCGCGCCCCATGATCGATTTAACACGAATTTCGCAGTCAAGTTCCGCGCACTTTCCCCTCGCGTCGTCTCAGAGATAACACCCATTTTGTTAATATCCGCACAACCCAATCGATAACTTTTCCGTTTAAATGAGCGATAATAAACAAGTTGGGAAATACCCACGACAATCCTGCGCGCAACAATCCACCGCGCAGCAATCCAACGGACAGCAAGCTTCCAATATTGTCAGCTGCACAGTCGATGTTTCGCCCAAGACGTTCTCCGCTCCGATCGCCAACGCCCTCCACCTCTATCGCACCGGGAAATTTGGCGACGCAGCCGCCGCCTACAACACAATCATTTCCGCGGGTAGCCCCGACCTGGTCCTCGCCTACATTGGCCTGGCGCGCGTTTATCTAAAACAGGAGAAGCCCAACGATGCTTCTGCCGCTGCCACCAAAGCTGTCGCGCTAATGCCCGGCAAAACTCCCGCCATCACGACACTAGGCGAAGTTTATTTCCGCCAGGGAAAAATGAAGCTAGCCGAACACTCTTTCCTGAATCCGTAAAAGGTCTGCGACATCCGTATCGTTGAGGCCGCCGTCACTGACCGCGCTTTGACGCTGTAATTCGTTCCATCGCGTACACGAATGTGACATGTGCGTCTAATGCGATAATTGACAGGTGAGAAGATACCGCGCAGAATTCTGCGGCACACGCTCTCACTAGAGGATCAAATGCGCCACCCTGGGACGCGGCTCAGTTGTGCGATTCGTTTAGTTTTCCTCGCAGCAATCGGCGTTGCGCTCGCGCCGTCCGTCCCCGCGCAAGACGCCACAAAAACTCCGCAGCCACAAGCCGCGCCGCAAGCAAGCAATCAACAAGCTTCCAAAACCATAACCTGCACGGTAGATACTTCGCCCAAAGCGCTCTCCGCCCCCATCGCCAACGCCCTGCATCTTTACCGCACAGGAAAATTTGACGAGGCAGCCGCCGCCTACAATGCCATCATCTCCGGGGGAGGCCCCGACCTGGTCCTCGCTTACACCGGACTTGCCCGCGTTTATCTCCGCCAGGAAAAAGTGAGCGAGGCCCTCGCGGCAGCCAACAGCGCCGTCGCGCTGACGCCCGGCAAAACTCCGGCGATCACCGCGCTCGGTGAAGTTTATTTCCGGCAGGGAAAATTAAAGCTAGCCGAAGACGCTTTTTTGAAGCCGCTCCGCGCCTGCGATATCGATCCGCGCTCGTACCTTGGTCTTTCTCGCCTGTATCGCGCCACTTCAAATTACCAAAGCGCCAAAAAGACCATCGACGAGGCCTACAAACTTGATCCTGCCGATCCCGACATACAGCGCTCCTACATGTACTCGCTTAGCCGCGCCGAAGTCATTGCATTTCTCCGCAGCTACCTGAGCCGTGAAACTGACGACGACTCCGAGCATCGCCAGGCACTCCAGCACCAACTCGAACTCCTCGAAGATGAGAGCTGGCAAAAGGCGCCCTGCCGTATCACTTCCAAAGTAACCGCCACACAGACCAACATGGAAACTTTGCTGGAAGGTCCGCAGCTAATCCGCGGTTACGGTTTGAAAGTGAAAATAAACAACGCGTCCGCAAAATTGATACTCGACACTGGCGCCAGCGGCATCACCATCGACAAAAAAATCGCGGAGAAGGCCGGCGTGAAGAAAATTGCCGAATCCTCCATGCGCGGCATCGGAGATAAACCTGTCCCCGGCGGTTACGTCGCCTTGGCTGACACTATTCAAATCGGCGACCTGCAATTCGAGAACTGCTACGTCGATGTTGTGAATCGCAATTCAGTTCTCGAAGACGATGGCTTGATCGGCGCTGACGTGTTCTCCAGTTATCTGGTGGACATCGATTTCCCCAACACAAAATTCAAATTGAGCCAGTTGCCGCCCTATCCCGACGCGACTCCAGCCGAAGCTTCGCAACAAGCCACGCTCGAATCGCAGCCCTCCCACGAAGTCCATCGGCACGATCGTTACGTCGCGCCGGATATGAAAGAGTACACCGCTATTTTCCGCTTCAGCCACATGCTGTTGATTCCTACTGAGGTCAACGATTCGCCGCCCATGCTTTTCGCCATGGATACCGGTGCGTGGGACAACACCATTACCCCGGATGCCGCCGAGCAAGTCACTAAGATTACTCGCGACGTCAACGGGCGAGTAAGAGGATTGAGCGGCGACGTGAAAAACGTTTATGTAGCCGACAAAGCCAACCTGAAGTTCGCCCATTTCAAACAGGATCGCCAGGACCTGGTCACCTTCAGCCTCGACAACATCAGCAATTCTCTCGGCACCGAAGTTTCCGGCCTGCTCGGCTTTCGCATGCTCTACATGCTCGACATAAAAATCGATTACCGCGACGGCCTGGTCAACTTCACCTACAACCAACCAGGCACTAAACCCAAACACTAATCCGGCGTACCACAATTCGGCAGCCGCTTAAGACAGCCCTGAAAGACATGCCCTCGGCGCAAACGCCTTCTCTCCGACGAACTGACCTCCCATGATACGCACCATGCATCCCCGGTCCGAATCGCTTGCGTCAAGGATTTGCACCCTCGTCCCGCAATTCACCAGCAGAAGTTTTTCAGCCGCCACCAAAAGAGAAATTCCCAGATCATCCTTCTCCGTTTCGCAAGCGCACATTTCGTCAAGAATTTCAGCAGTGATGGGAAGCAACACGTAGTTACGGCCTCCATCGTTGCAGATGGTCGCAATCTGTCCCACCCATTCAGGGTGAGCAGACGCAGCGGCCGGTGGTTTTCGTTGAAGGGCAGAAGCGAGAGTCGTCCCGGCGGCGTCTGGCTGAATTCTTTCAACCGTGCCGATGAAACGGTATCCCCGCCGAGGAAGCGTCTCGATGAACCTCGGCTTTTTGTGCGAATCGCAAAGCGCGCGCCGGAGCGTCTGGATCGCTGAATTCACGCCATGCTCAAAATCGACGAAGGTGTCCGCAGGCCACAAGCGCTCCTGCAATTCCTTTCGAGTGAGCAATTCGTCCGGCCGTTCAAGCAGCAATGCGAGAATTTGGAATGGTCGCGGAGGCAGATGGACCTTCAAACCGTGCTTGCGAAGTTCCCCGGTGTGGAGGTCAACCTCGTAGGCGTCGAAGCGGAGCCCACCCTCAAATGGAACTTCATCGCGCATAGTAGAAGCTGGGAAATGAATACTACCCCGCGGCCCGCCCGAACTCAACCTTCGCGCTCGCGATCCCGCATAAAATTAGTATCATCAAGCACTTACCCCTTTACCTCCGCTTCACCAATAAATTACCTCCCGTGCATTGAACGATTTGGGCTTTAGGACGACACTGCGCGTGCAATGAGAAACGAAATGAAAAATTCGATCTTGAAGATTTCAGAGGAAAAGGAGACGATCATGAAAATCACGAGCGTGGTGAAAGTTTCGGTGTTTGCAGCGGCGCTGGGATTTGCAGCCTTGGTGCCGGCGACGGCGCGCGCGCAGTCCGACGTGATGCCCGACTCCTTCGCATTTTCAGCTGAGCAAGCCGCCATCGCGCAGCCAGCCGACGCGAAATTAGCGAAGGCCGATTTTGAAGGTAAAGTGTCGCTGCCGTACGACGTAAAATGCGAAGGCAAGAATCTGAAAGCCGGCCACTATTCCCTTTCAGTGAAGTCAGACGGAATCACCCACGTTGTCACGCTCCATGGCAGCGGCGAGGACGTGAGGTTGCACGTCCGCGAGCTAGCGAATGTTCCAGCCAATGCGCGCGCGAATCAGCCGTCGAACGAAGCAACCAGCCAGAGCGCCTTGCTGGTAGGGAAGTCAAGTGAGGGTCGCAAAGTCGAAGCCGTGTACGTGAAAGAGCTAAACAGAACGCTATATCTAAACGCGAGCTCGCAGGAAAGCCACGCCCACATCGAACGCCTGCCAATCTCCTAGTTCGCTAAAGTCGCAACGCCCCGTAGGCGCCAGCCACGGGGCGTTCGTGTCTATAGAGAAGTAGGCGTTGCTGTTTGCTCTGCTCCTTCCTTAAAGTTGTCATCCTGACAGAGGCCGCCTTCCGGCCAACGAGGGACCTGCTGTTGCCTGCGGATTAAATGTAGTGCCTGGGGCCTTTTTTGCCCTGAGACGCGAAGGGCCGCCCAGCATCCTTCTTTACTCCCGCCCTCCTCCATCTGGTGTAATCTTGCCTTGTGCCTTTGCGGCACGCTCGGTCGTACGGTGGCTGCATGAATAGCTTCGCACAACAAGCTGGCTCGCTTTCGCTCTTCGCCAAGTGCGTCGCCGCGGTTGTCGGAATCATCGTCATTTATGCCATTTTCAGCGTCCTCGAACGAACTCTTCCTCGCCACTTTGGACGCGCCGACGCCCGCTATAGAGCTCGCAAATTCGTAGCCTTTTTTGGATACGTCTGCATCGTTCTTTTTCTCGGCATCCTCTTCGAAGACCGCCTCGGCCGCCTCAGTTTTGCAATTGGCGTCGTCGGCGCAGGCGTTGCCGTCGCGCTTCAGGACGTGGTCGCCAGCATTGCCGGCGCTTTCTCCATCGGTTTTTCGAAGCTGTACACGGTAGGCGACAGAATTCAGGTCGCCGATACACGAGGCGATGTCATCGACATCGGCCTCCTGCGCACCACTTTGATGGAAACAGGCAACTGGGTCAGCAAAGATTTGTACAATGGCCGCATCGTCCGCATCCCCAATAGCACAGTTCTGAAGGGCACCGTTTTCAACTACTCGCAGGGCTTCCAATTCCTATGGGACGAAATTAAAGTCCTCTTCACCACCACCAGCGATTGCCACTACGCCCGCGAAATGCTTATGCGCGTAGCGAGAGAATCCATCGGCGAGTACCTGATCGATGCGCAAATCTCCTGGAAGGTCGTCAGTGACAATTATAAAATTCTGAAGCCGTCGCTGGAACCCATCGTCACACTCAACGTGAACAATGGCTCGCTCGAATTCAGCCTGAGCTACGTAGTCGATTACACCAAGAGAACCGCCAAGCAAGACGAGCTCTTTTCAAAAATTGTAGAAGAAGTTGCGAAGAGCAACGGCCGCCTGCAATGGTCCTCCTCCACAGTAACAACCACAGTAAACGTCGGGCCCGCGAGCGCGCCAACTTCTCAGCCCGCCAGCGCTCCAGCATCCGTGCGCCCCGGCTTGCCACCATCCCCGCAACAGCTTGCACCCGCGCCGCCGCAGTCGCCACCATCAGCTCGCGTAGCTGACCGATCCACAACTTCCGAATAGCTGTAAGTCTTGCGTTTAGGTTTTACGTTGTCATCCCGACGAAGGCCCACTGGCCGACGAGGGACCTGCTGTAAGCCATCAGTGGCATCTCGTCCGGCCTGCTCGGAATCGGTAGCGGCTTCGCGATCACCGCGCTCTCTGTATTATTTTTGCGCATGCGCCAACATCAAGCGCAGGCATTCATCTTGATGGTGACCGCGTTGCCCTTGACCTTGCCCGCAGCTTGGGTTTAGGTGCGTCACGGATCGCATCTTCCTTGGTGGGCCGTTGCAGGTATCCTCGTAGGACTAATCGTCGGGACCAAACTCGTGTCCGTCGTCGCGAACAAACTCCCCGAGCGCAACCTGCGCTTCGTGTTCACAACCTCAATCCTGGGCTTGGCAATTGTACATGGCCATCACCGCCTGATCGGGATCTAGGTGCTCGTCGGCACCGTATATAGATGATGTTATTCAACTTAGCGCAAGAAACGGCATCTTTCGCCTCACGGGACGAAAAGCAAGTCAAGAAACCTATTGACATACGTTATATCGTACGATATGGTATAAGACATAGCTTAACGCTATAGGAGATTTACAATGAACAGACATCACGAATTCAGTTGTTACGAGCGGCACGAACGTCACGAGCATCACGGCCCCTTCGGTCGCAGAGGAAGATTCTCTGGCCGCTTCGGCGCAGCCTTTATGGGCGGCGGAGCAGGTTTCAGAGCCGCCAGAATCATCGCTTCGGGCGACCTGCAGCTCATCATTCTTGCGCTGCTTAGTGAAAAGCCGCGCCACGGATATGAAATCATCAAGCAGATCGAAGAGCATTCCAGCGGGACATACACTCCGAGTCCAGGAATGGTTTACCCCGCGCTCACCTATCTGGAAGAAATGGGTTACGCATCATCAGAATCCGAGGGCAACAAGAAGCTTTACAGCATAACGGAAGCAGGCACGGCCTATCTAAACAAGAACCGTCCAAGCGTCGAGGAAACTCTCGACCAACTGGCGCGTTTCGGGCGCAGGATGGCCGACTTCCAGAAGCGCTACGCGGAAGAGACCGAGGAGAAGGATGACGCCGCCGGTGACCCTCGGGGCGGAATCAAAGCCGAGTGGCGCCAAGCCAAGCACGAATTTCGCGAGTTGCGCAACGACTTGAAGTCTGCGCTCTGCGAAAAATTCGATGCCCCGCCCGAGGAGAGAAAGAGAGTCTTCGACATCCTCCGCCGCGCCATCGAAGAAATCCGAGCCAAAAAATCATGACGCTCGACCCAGCCGCACCTTCCCCCCAAAGGGTGCCGGAGCTGAATACCGAGAAGGCCCGCCGCGCGGCTAAAGATCCCGACCGCCCCGGAGAAAAATGCTGAGCAGCAGCCGACGCATGTCGGCCGGTGGTTGAGCGCAACTCCTGCGAAGGAAGCGCGACTGCGTGGAAGTATGCCCGTACAACGTCTTCGAAGTCCGAGTGACCGACGAGCAGGATTTCGCGCGTTTCTCTTTCTTCGACCAACTCAAAAACGCCGCCCACGGCAGACTGACCGCCTACACTCCGCGCGCCGACCTATGTCAGGCGTGCGGACTCTGTTTATTAGCCTGCCCCGAAACCGTCATCACCTTAGCCCGGACCCAAAAGCCACAACAAAAAGCCGCGCTCTGATTAAGCCCATCGCCACGGACAGCGATCTCCTATTTACTTCATATCTCCGCATTGCCAACTTTCTGTTTCTTCCGCTCCAATGCCCCATGATACATTTCCAATAATATTTCATGTTAATACACAGAAGGTCTCGTCGGGCGGTCGTCGCGTTGCTGTCCATCGTGTCATTTGCGTTGTTTTCCCATGCACAGCAGAAGATCAACAAAGTCGATCAGGACCGAGCGCGAGGAGTTCTTCTCCTAGTCAAGGACACGATCGAGAAGAATTACTACGATCCCACATTCCACGGTTACGACTTGAATGCGCGATTCCAGGCAGCCAATCAGAAGCTCGCTGATGTCACTTCATTCGAGATGGGCATGAATGTGGTTGGCTGGGCCGTGCAAGGCTTGAATGACTCGCACACGAGTTTCATCCCTCCACTCCGCAATGTTTTGGTCTATAGCGGATGGCGAATGGAAATGGTCGGCCGGACGTGCATGATCTCGGCAATTGAACCAAACTCGGACGCTTGGAAACAGGGGCTTCGCCCCGGAGATGTAGTGCAGAAGGTAGATGATTATCAGCCCACACGTTCGAATTTTGGGCAAATCAAATACATCTTCTCCGTGCTTGCACCGCTGGCCCAATACCACTTCGTGATTGCTAGCACACCTCAATCTGCTCGTTCGGTAACCACCAGAAGCCGATTGGTAAATCTTCCACTAACGAACATGCCCGGGGCTACCACAACGCAACAGCTGCAAAGGTCGCGCGAAGGTGATTGGGTTGTTCACAAGACGCGAGCCGTCGAGGTGAATGACAAGTTAATGATCTGGAAAATGCCGTTATTTGGGCTTGCAGAGAGCGAAATCAAACACGAGGTTGCCTCTGCAAGAAAGCATGAAACGTTAATCATCGATCTTCGCGACAATGGTGGCGGCCGCATCGATGATCTGCGCTGGTTGATCGGAAATTTCTTCGATCACGATGTTACCGTAGGCGAAATGGTCGAACGCGATAAATCGGAACCCCTGAAAGCAACATCGTTCGGCAAGGATGCTTTCAAGGGAAAGCTAATCGTGCTGGTGAATAGCGAATCCGCTTCTTCCGCGGAGATTTTCGCCCGCACCGTGCAGCTCGAGAAACGAGCTATCGTTATCGGAGACCAAACTGCGGGCGCTGTACGAGTCGCAAAATACATTCAACTTGGCCAAGCGGCCCGTTTACCCTGGGGCTTGGAAATGAGCATTGCCAGTCTGAAAATGTCAGATGGAGGCAACCTGGAAGGTAAGGGCGTAACGCCAGACACGTTGATGCTCCCAACTTCGGCAGATTTGGCGGAACAACGCGACCCCGTACTTTCCGCCGCCGCGCGACTCGCTGGAGTCCAGCTCACCCCGGAAGAAGCCGCCGAAATGTTCCCCATAGTCTGGCCCACCTATTAGTCCGGAATCACGCGACAGCTTGCGCATTTGAATGCAGAGAAGAAAGGAGGTAGGCACCGAAGTCTCGCGCAAGTTGGGATTCCGCACCTTGGTCATGCGCGATGTGAAAATCGATGACGCCACGATGGCCTGATAAATCTCACTTAGGTTGAGCGCGGATACCAACGCCAGAACCGCAACCTTATTTTTTGCGTAGGATGCCCAAGGCCAGCGGGACCGTGCTAAGTCCTCCAATCAGCGCAAGCACTTTTCCGGCGGACTTTCGCTGACGATAGCTTAGGCGATTCGAAAGCAAAAGGCCTATCCCGATTCCTAACGTGACACGAGTTACCGCGATAAGCCCAATCTCGGGGATGGTAAGCTCGTGTTCTCTCATATCCAATCCTCCGTCGTTCCAATTTTCGCCTTTGCCCTGGTCTTCTAACCGTCATTTCTCACAACTTGGCAGAAGTGGGATGAAGTTTGTTCGAATTGGGAGTTGCGAAATAGTTCGCGGGGTGCTGTTGCGTCGCTGATCCTTTTTTCGCTTGGCGTGAGAGTTTTCCTCTCTGCGAGGCTGTTTTGTCGCACACCTTTCCCCCGGTTGACAGAAGCGAGGAAAAAGTTGTTGGGGATCTTTCTTTTTCAGCACTTTAGCGGCACGGCGCACAGCTTTTTATGGACTTGCTGGAACAGCGCGACGTTGGGGTAACCACCCGCCAGGGAGACCCACACCTTGCGTACCGTAATGCGGATCAGCGCACCGATCTTCAACACCTTGAGCCGAATGGTGCTGCACTGGGCCTGGGCCAACTCCGTTCCCGCCAGTCCCAGTCGCCGCAGCATCTGCAACAGCACATAAGCGATCGAAGAAAAGTAAAGCCGCAGTTGATTGCTGCGCAGGTAGTGCGTGCTGGTACGGTCACTGAACAACATCAGTTGTTCTTTGATGCGATTCTCCATGTCGCCGCGGGCGCAGTAGTGCTCCTCATACAGAGCCTGTGCCGGCCATGCTTCTCCGCTCAGAGAGGTCACCACGAATCGCGGGTTCTCTCCTTTCTCCAGATGCTCGGCCTTGGCCACCACCCGTCGCGCACGGCTCCAACTCTTCCGCGTCTGATAGACGAATTCTTGGAACAGCCGAGCGGCGCGTCCGGTCTGTTGGTACTGGGCTTGGGCCTCCCCCATCTGCTTGGCAATCTCCGCCTTCAGACGTTCGTTTTTTGCCAGTCCCAGCAAGTACTCTACGCGGTGCGCTTCACACCAAGCCATCAGCTCCTCGCGGCAAAATCCAGCATCCCCCCGCACGATCACGCGCACCTCTGGCCACGCCGAACGAATCTGGTCTAGGATGCGCTGCAGCTCCTCTACACTTCCCGCCGGCGCATCGATGTTCGATGATCGCAACCGCGCACACAGCAAGAACTCTCCGCAGAAGATGTACAACGGTAGGTAGCAATAGTGTCCGTAGTAGCCATGGAAGAAACGCCCCTCCTGCTGCCCGTGCAGCGGATCGTCGGTGGCGTCCAGGTCCAAAATGATAACTAACACAGTGAACCGCCTGCTCTTCAGTTGTAGCTTGCAGCTATGACGACACCGGTCGCAGTCTTCGCGCTGACCGACTCGCGGGTTGGCACAATGGCGGACGGAATCGCCGGCAGAACGAAGGCGGTGGCTTGGCCGCGGCTCTGTTGCAGGCGCGACCAGTCTTCGCGAAACTCGATGGCTGTCTCGCGGCTATGTTTTGGGCTGCGCAACTCGCTCTCCATGCGCGCGAGAATAATTTGGTTCGCCGTCTGCGCGTCCGACTCGCGCGCAAGAATATTGCTAGCGCTCAGCCCCACGCGCACGATTGTGCCGGAGGCGTTTGCGCCCGCGCCCGTCGCCGACGAGACACTGCGACCCACCGAGCCCGAGGCGGCATTTCCCGCCGCAGTCGTGGGGGCGTCTGAGGCCGCGTATTCGTCGCGCCAGTTTAGCCAAAGGGCGCCGTTTTCGTCCACCGAGATGGTGCTGCCTTCGGCGAGCTTCGCGAAGACGCGCTTCAAGTAGCTGCGGTCCGGAATAATTTCCACGTGGATGGCTTCGTCCTCGGCGGCGTCGAGGTTGGCGCGAAACTGTTTCCAGTCATCGCTGGTCCCGACAATTTCGTGGCGGGCGGACTTTTCTTCGGCGGCAAGCTGCTGCACGCTGACGGTCTCTCCTTCCGCCAATTCGTTTGCCAGCGGAGCGAGATTGTTGTCCGCGCCAATCGCGTTTGCCGAGGGATTCTCTTCAAACTCATGCTCGGGATTGAATCTCGCGGTAAGAATGTAAGACGCAGTAACGGCCGGGACCGCCTGCCACGCTAGAACGCCCAGCGGGACCACTAATTTCTTCGAGTGGTAAAGCTGCTCGGTCCCGCTGCGACATTCTTCGCTGCGCTTGATCGTTCCAGGCACTTGCGCAAAATGCAGCACGCGCAAATCGAAGTCGGGATTGTCTTGCGCATAGCGGGTGAAGGAGCGGGCCACGGCCTTGGGGCTGGTCATGAAAAAGTCGTTCACCGCGTCGCGTCGCGCGGCGTGCGGGAAGTAAGTGTTCATCACGCGCTTGGTGAAATCGGCGCAATTCCGCCACGCGCCATTGAAGTGGTTGACGTTGGGCTGGGAATTGAACTCGGCGATGAGCGCGCGGTCCTGGTCCGGGGAAGTTTTCACTACGAAAAAGTACATGCTGCGCTCGAGTGTGGCGCCTACCATTTCGCGCCACTCGGAACTGTTGCTGTAGCGACAGCGCGCGCCCGTGCAAATCTCGGAAAGATATTTTTCGCGATAACGCTCTTCCAGCGCCGCCTTGATTTCGCGCGAAGAGACCAGCGGACGGTCGCGCGCATCTTCCACGCCATAAAGATAAATGCTCAGCGGAACAATGTTCCATTCGTAAGGCTGGTCTTCGCCAAGCGTGGTGTAATTGCTCAGCACCGAGCCTTGTTCGCCGGGCCGGCACAATCGCATTTTCACCGGCGAGCCGTCGGGACAAATATTCGAGAGATAGACCGCGCTGTGTCCTGAGCCGGTGATCCGGGCTACGCTGGTGTCCAGCGATTCGTTGAGGATCACGCCGGCATCGGCAAATGCCGAGGTGGCCGCGCTGCACAACAGCAGCACCACCATCGCCGCAATCGTAGATGGAATCAGTTTCAACATTTTCATTTGGTGATGCAAAAACAAAAATCCTCCGAACGCGCGCTACCGAAATGGTGTTGCGAGTCGCGAGTTTAATTCGCTCGCTGGCGAACCCGGGCTGGGAGTCAGGCTCCGCGGCACCACCATTGAGATACGGGCCGCGAATAAATTCAGGACCTGGCGCGACCTTCGGAAACCTTCCCCTGAAGATCGCGCCAATTTCGCTGGTAGGTCGTTTATAGAAACACGCGCGACCGGCGAAAGTTGCAACTCGCTATATCTGCATGAAGTTAGATGCTTTGGGCTGGCCGTAAGGGGGCATGTTATTTGCGTGCGGTTATTCTCTGAGTTACGAAGTGGTATGGCCGGTCGAAAGTGGTTTGGTTCAAAGTTCGCATTAGAAAGGGTCGCGGGCCTGTGTTTTCAACAAGTTGTGGCGATTCCAATCCTAAGAGTTCGCGGTTAGGAAATGCAAAGCAGATCCCTCCCGTTGCGCAGCTCGCTTGGGATGCCGATGCTCGTCGCATCGTCAGTTCGCGATTAGAAATGTAGCTTTGCGATTCGCTAATGTGTGTTCTGGCCACGGTTAGAAATTTGTTCGTCCCTTGTTTTGTCGGAGTTACGACGCTTTCTGTTTGTGAGACAGAACCGGTTAGAAACGCGAATTTGGTAAGAAGTTTGGCGCGTTCGATTTTGAAGCTGGGAAAATTCTTGGTGCGTTGGAACGAAGGTGCGGGAGAGTGCGTCGCGAAGATTTTGTCGCGTGCTGAACCTGGCACATTGGTGGAAGCAAAAATTCCTGTTTTTTAGTTAATCTCAACATTTCACTGCGAGGATGAATTTAGGGCTGCGCTAGTTTCCTCGCTGCGCTTCCCGAGGACAGGAATTGAGCAAGTCGTCTGCCAAAATTCTGAAGATGGAAAATTAGGGGAATTTAGACTATATGTAGCCGGGACAAGGCCATGGGGGGGTCACGAGACGCCGGTCTAACGCGATGCGATTTTCCTGTGGGCGGCGCTTGAAGAAAGTGACGGCGATGACTCGGAGAGAAGCGCGGCGATGATTCAGAGGGGGGAGCGGCGATGATTCAACTGAAAGTGAATGGGGCCGTACAGTCGTTCAGCGGCGACCCTGATATGCCATTGCTCTGGTACCTTCGCGATGTTTTGGGGCTGACGGGTTCGAAATTTGGCTGCGGGATTGGGCTTTGCGGCGCGTGTACGGTGCACATCAATGGACAGGCCATGCGGTCGTGCGTAACAGCGATGAGCGATGCGGCGGCGAAAGAAGTGACGACGATCGAAGGGCTGGAGAAAAATGGATTACATCCCGTGCAGAAAGCCTGGATGCAAGTGAACGTGCCGCAATGTGGTTACTGCCAGGTGGGACAGATGATGCAAGCGGCAGCGCTATTGAACACTAATAAGAAGCCGAGCGATCAGGAGATCGAAGACGCGATGGCGGGGAATATTTGCCGGTGTGGGACTTATCAGCGGATACGCGCGGCGATTAAGTCGGCGGCGGGAGAAATGGCATGAGCGCGATTGAGAACGTCAGCCGGCGCGGATTTTTGCGGGGAGGTGTGATCGCGGCGGGCGCGTTTGTGCTGGGTGTGCGGTTTTACCCGGGGCTTGCGTTCGGCGACACGCTTCCGCACGACACAAATGCGGATCGCGCCACATTGCATCCGAGCGTTTACCTGGGAATAAATCCGGACGGCACGCTGTGGATTGTGGCGAGCCGCTCGGAGATGGGTACGACAAGCCGTACGAGTCTGCCGCTCGTTCTTGCCGATGAGTTGGACGCGGATTGGAAACGGGTGAAGATCGAGCAAGCCATTGGTGACAAGCGTTACGGGGACCAGAATACGGATGGGTCGCATTCGATACGGTCGTTCTACGACGCGATGCGCGTGGCGGGAGCTACGGCGCGACTGATGCTGATTCAAGCGGCAGCGCAGCAGTGGGGAGTGCCGGCGGCGGAGTGTGAAACGGATTTGCATGTTGTTGTGCATCGCGCGACGAATCGCAGGGCGGGCTACGGCGAACTTGCTAGCGCAGCGGCGAAATTGCCC
This sequence comes from uncultured Acidobacteriota bacterium, assembly GCA_963731535.1. GTDB lineage: Bacteria > Acidobacteriota > Terriglobia > Acidiferrales > UBA7541 > Palsa-295. The sequence continues at coordinate 302,380 of CAVSWI010000019.1, forward strand.
GTCCCGCCGAAAGAAGAATTGAAATTCAAACCCAAGAGCGCTTGGCGGTATGTGGGCAAGGGGGAAGTGAGCTACGATTTGGAGGCGTTAGTTACGGGGAAAGCCGTTTTTGGAATGGACGCGCGTATCGAGGGGATGCTGTACGCCTCGGTGGAGCACCCGCCGGTGATCGGCGGGAAAGCAAAATCGTACGACGACAAGGAAACGTTGAAGGTGGCGGGTGTGAGCCAGACGATTCAGATCGATCCGTTCCAGCCGCCGCCGGGATTTCAGCCGCTTGGCGGAATCGCGGTGATTGCCGATAACACCTGGGCTGCGTTTCAAGGGCGCAAGAAGCTAAATATTTCTTGGGACAACGGGCCGAATGAGAGCTACGACTCCTCCAGTTACAAGAAGGAACTGCAAGAGACCGCGCACAAGCCTGGGAAAATAATACGAAATGTCGGTGACGCGGATGCGGCGTTCGCCAAAGGCGGGAAGATTTATGAGGCGGACTATTACGTTCCGCTGCTAGCGCACGCGTCGATGGAACCGATGGTTGCTCTCGCTGAATATAAGGATGGAAAGGTGACGGCGTGGGCTCCCACGCAGAATCCGCAAGCGGTGCAAGACATCGTCTCGAAAGAATTGGGGATTGCGAAAGAAGACGTGGTTTGCCACGTGACTCTGCTCGGCGGGGGATTCGGGCGCAAATCGAAACCGGATTACGTTGCGGAGGCCGCGGTCTTGTCGAAAAAAGTGGGCCGGCCGGTGAAAGTGGTATGGACGCGAGAGGACGACATCAAGTTCGATTACTACAACGCGGTCGCTGCCATGTATATGAAGGCGGCTGTGGGCGCGAACGGCAAGCCGACGGCGTGGTTACAACGGTCGGTGTTCCCTCCGATTACTTCCACTTTTGATGTGAATGCGGTTTACGGCGATCCTCCGCATTTGGCGCAGGGCTGGACGGACGTTCCTTACGATCTGCCGAATCTTCGCATCGAGAATGGTCCGGCAAAGCCGCACGTACGCATCGGCTGGTTGCGTTCGGTGGCGAACATCTATCATGCGTTTGCGGTGCAGTGTTTCACGGATGAACTTGCCGATGCGGCTGGGCGCGATCGCGTGGATTATTTGCTGGACCTGATTGGACCGGCGCGGATGATCGACTTCAAGGGCGTGGAGTACCCGAATTATGGAGCTTCGCTGGAGACCTATCCGTGGGAAACGGGACGGCTTCGCCGCGTGACCGAGATGGTGGCGGAAAAATCCGGGTGGGGAAAACGCAAGCACGCCAAAGGCTCGGGCGTCGGGATTGCGGCGCACAAAAGTTTCCTGACGTACGTGGCTACCGTCGTCGAAGTGGAAGTTGACGATCAGGGCGCGGTGAAGATTCCTCGCGTGGATACCGTGCTGGATGCAGGGCTGGTGGTAAATCCGGAAGCGACTCGCGCGCAGTTTGAGGGCGCGGTGGTGTTTGGCACCAGCATTGTGCGCAGCGGCGAAATTACGTACACGAAAGGTGCAGTGGACCAATCGAATTTTCAGGATTATCCGGTGGCACGAATTGCGGACGCGCCGTATCAGACGAACGTGTATATCGCAGATAGCGACGCTCCTCCGGCAGGCGTTGGGGAACCGGGAGTCCCTCCGTTTGTGGCGGCGTTCTGCAATGCAGTTTTCGCCGCGACGGGGAAGAGGGTGCGCGATCTGCCGATAACGAAATCTGGGCTGAGCTGATGTTTCGGCTGGGGGCGGCTAACCACAACTAAGAATTTTAGTGGTGAAGGAAAGGGCCCGCGGGGTGGTTTAACAAATTGTATGAAAGGAAAAAGCGGTGGGACAAAATAAGGCCTGGCACTACTTAAACTGCACGTTTGCAATTGTGATTTCGGTTATTGCACTACTAACTTTTTATCCTGGCTTGACTGTCCACGCTAACGCCGATCAAGACAGCGCGGCGACGTACAAATCGAAGTGCTCGTTGTGCCATGGGCCCGACGGAGCTGGCTCGGCAGTCGGAAAGACCATGAAAGTTCCGGACCTTCGATCAGATGTGGTGCAGAAAAAGTCTGACGGGGAGCTTGCACAGGTGATTGCCGACGGCAGGGGCGGTATGCCGCCATTCAAAAGTTCGTTAAGTGAGGATCAGATTCACGGGCTGGTGACTTACATTCGCTCGCTAGCTCCCAAAAAATAGATTGAGCTCGGTGTCCTCAACGAAAGAAAGCAGCCGGGATATAGAATTATCTGCTCTCGGTACCTACAGTGATCACTGTATTGTGGATGAGCAAGCTAACGGTAACCTTTCCTGCAGTTAAAGGGCTTCCTTGAGCGAACCGCAAAAGATAGGCTTGTCCGTGGCACTGAAAGATTCCAGTTCCTCCAATGCTCCGGCGGAACAGATCGATCTTTTCCGTCTACTGGTGGAGAGTATTCGAGACTATGCAATTTTTGTGCTCGATCCCGAGGGCAGAGTGATGACCTGGAACCCCGGCGCTCAAGCTATGAAGGGTTACACCCGGAAAGAGATTGTTGGGCAACATTTTTCTAAGTTTTATCTTCCGGAAGCAGTACAGAGCGGATGGCCCCAGCGGGAACTGTTGTTGGCGCAGAAAGAAGGGCGCTATGCCGATGAAGGGTGGCGCGTCAGAAAAGATGGCACGTCGTTTTGGGCCTCGGTGATCATAACGGCTCTGCGCTCTGCTGACGGGAAACACACTGGGTTTGCGAAAGTGACGCAAGACATGACGGAGCGGCGGTGCACCGAGGAGCGCGTGCAAGCCCTAAACCGTGAATTGCGCCAGCGATTGTCGCAACTAGAGGAATCCCGACGAGTAATCGAACTGCGAACTTTGGAGCTTCAAAAGCTTTCCGGGCAGCTGTTGCACATCCAAGACGAGGAGCGCCGTCGGATCGCTCGCGAGCTTCATGATGACCTGGGCCAGCAATTAAGCGCGTTGAAGATGATAATAAATGATCCGAACGGTAAGGTCGAAGCCCTGCAGACGGCGGACAAAGCGCTCGCTTCGGTTCGAAATCTTTCGTATCTGTTGCATCCTCCATTGCTGGATGAAACCGGATTGCGCTCGGCATTGTATTGGTTCGTGGAAGGACTTACGAAGAGGAGCGGAATTCAGATTTCGATCAGTGTAAAACCGCAAATATTCCCGCGTCTTTCAAAAGAGATGGAAATGACAATTTTCCGGATCGTTCAGGAGGCGCTGACGAATGTGTATCGCCACGCGGATAGCGATAGCGCGCGAGTTGCAATCGACAAGCAATCGGAATGGGTGTTAGTACGCGTTCGCGATCACGGCAAGGGATTGCCTAAAGAAATTGATGGCAAAACCCTCATGTCGAACTTGGGCGTGGGGGTAGCCGGAATGCGTGAACGCGTTCGCCAATTGGGTGGCGAATTGACTTTGTTGCGTGCTGAACCTGGCACACTCGTGGAAGCGAAGATTCCTCTCTTTTAGCCAGCCCCGACATTTTATTGCGTTGGAGCGCTTCGGGGCCCCAACAGCATCGTCAACAACAAGACATCGTTGTCAACCGGGTGGTTTAGAGCCTCGGGATCCATTTTCTCGATATCACGGCAAAAACGCGGTGATGAAGAAATGACTCTTTCTGCACGAATTCTTTCATCAGTGGGTACAGAGAGTCTTCGGCGACGGTTCTGAAGGAAGGAGTGAGCGATGAGAGCGACTTGGAAACCTCATGAGAAGCATGGGCGGCTTACGAAGCAGAGCGATTTGCCTGATAGCGTGTTTGCGTTCCCGAAGCAGGGGAAAGAACCGCTGACGGATGCGTCGCACGTGCGTAATGCTATCGCGCGGTTCGATCAGGTGACAGGCGTGTCGGATGCGGACCGCGATTTGGCGTTTGCGAACATCAAGAAAGCTGCACAGCATTACGGCGTGCATCTTTCGGAGAAGTCGTGGCGCGAGCTGGGCGTTCATCCGCAGCGGAATCGGAAAGCGGCTGCGGCTAAGGCGGTGGCTACGCGGAAGCGCAAGAGCAGGAAAAAAGGATAGAGGTTTGTGGCTGGAATCCCGGGAAAGGTTGGGATTTTGTGAAAGAGTCGCGCAAGCGTGACCTCTAAACCCGCACCCTTTGCAGAACGGAAAACCGCAAAGGCTTCCGGGGGGGCAACCATGGACGAGTTTGAGTATCCTTCGTGGCAAAAACATCTGCAGGATGCGATGGATGAAACCGACATGCAGAAACTTTGCTGAAAGACTTACGGCGCGCAGAAGACGCGATATTTGTGCGCATGCAGGAGTTGGACGATTCGCCGGACGGTCATAACGAATTGGAAGCGATTCGCAAGGGATGCATGGAATTGTTGAAGATATAGACCTATCGGCTAAAGTGGCCGGTCCCCGAAAACGTTTTTTCAGACTGGTTCGAGTAACATTCCGCAAGATTCGAACGCCAGTTAATTTACCAGTTCGAGGATGGCGATGGAGCCCTGACGGATCGGCGGCCGATTAGGCCAGCGGGGAATCTTCGGCGGAGGCAACACGGTCTCCTAGTCGGCATCGAATTCTAACTCCAGATTGGAATAAGCTCCTCTAATGGTGCAGATGCTGCGTTGCTCCATAAAATTAAAAATGTCTAAGTTGTCATGCGGAAAATCCCTCTTGTCGTAACTACAGCTACTTAGAAGGTCGATAAAAACTTGTACGTACCGTTTGGGAACAGTTATGTATTGCGTTCGGAGCAAGGAATTCCCAGACTGGGAGGCATGAGAGAGCAACGCCGAAGCCGGCGGATACTGGCAAGCGTACCGTGGAAATTCAGTCGTTCGGGGAGGCGCAGCCTGCGCTGACGGCAGTGATCAACCTGAATGGAGCTCTAATTTTGTCAGCGGTGAACTTGCCGGCAGGCTCCGAAATCAGCGTCAGAAACGGCGAAACTGGTGTCGAGAGGCATGGGCACGTGGTCTGGTGCGGAAGCCAAGACGGGACCGGGTCGTACAAGTTGGGCGTAGAATTTCGAGAAGCGTCCGCCGAATTTTGGGGCGTGCACTACAACCCTTACGCCCAAGAAGCGCCGTAAACACGTTTTAAGAATTTTCCTCACCAGTGCAAGCTTGCGCGTCGGCAATAGTAGTGCAGTTTGAATCCTCTCACCTCACTATCGCAATGAAGGCGTGGAAACCTGCTTCGCTGAAAGCCATGCCGCCGCAGTCAAACATAATGTAATCACGCTTGAGAATGCGATGGGTATGATAAAGAGGTATCTACAGCTCACCACCGTGATGAGGGCAAAGCAAAGGGCGAACACCCACGCAGTGCCGCGCATCAGCGCCAAAGTCGCTGCCGGAAGGCCGCCTAGCTGCCATGCCAAGATCGCCGAGAATAGAAAAAACACGCCGACAGAAAATCCGGCCGCCTCAAAGAGGTCCCAATACGTGCGATTGAACCCCAGCATGTCAAAGTGAATTGACCGCATCGAGCCAAGAAGGGCATCAACTCCCCATTGAGGATCAGACTGGCGAAAGCCGAGTGTATGTCCTACCGCGAAAAGCAGCAGAAGAACAGCAGCGATTCGATAAAACAGAGATGCTTTCATTCTTGCCTCCACAGATCACGGCAGCGGGCACCACTATCCTGCCGCGAAGGTTCAAAATGTACCACTACTCGTCCGGGCTATGGCTTGCGTGCGACGAAATGCGGCGGCTAACATCAGAAGCTACATGGCGGCCGACATATGATGGCGGGAAATCGCGGTGCGAAATGGCGGGGAATAAAATGGCGACGAAAAGAAAAGTAAAAGCGAATGCGAAGACGAAGGCAGATGCGAAGGCAACTGCGAAAGTGGGTGCGGCTGCAAAAGCTAATGCGAAAACCAAGGCAACTGCTAAGGCGCGTGTTGAGTTTGTAAAGACCCCTCGGCTGAAGGTGGCTTATCACAGTTGGGGCGAGCCGAGCGGCGAACCGGTGGTGTTGGTGCATGGGTTTCCGGACGACGCGCAGGGATGGCGCGCTGTGGCGGAAGATTTGGCTGGGCGGGGATGTTACGCGCTGGCTCCTTATTTGCGCGGTTACGGCGAGACGCGGTTTCTGTCAGAAAAAACGCCGCGTACGGCGCAGCAATCGGAGTTGGCCAACGACTTGAACGATTTTTTGTTGGCCATGGCGATTCCCAAAGCGTCGGTGATTGGGCATGACTGGGGAGCGCGCGCCGCGGAGGGTCTGGCGATTCTGCATCCGGAGCGCGTGCGTTCGCTGACAGTGCTGAACGGATATCTTCTCTACAATATTTTGGCGAATCAAACGCCGGGATTGCCTAGTCGCGAAGCTCCCACGTGGTATCAATGGTATTTCAATACGGAGCGCGGGGTGCGCGGGTTGCGCGGGTTGGAGAGATATCGTCGCGAGATTGGGAGGCTGCTGTGGACGCAGTGGTCGCCGTCGTGGAAGTTTCATTCTTACCGGCACCGTTATGGGAATGCCCCGACGAATCAGGAATTCGCCGAGGCCGAACTTATCTTGCAGACGTTGCCGCAGGTGCGCGTTCCCTCGGTGGTTCTGTTTGGAGAAGAGGATCCGGTGGAGCCTCCGGAAGATTGGGAGAAGCAGAAACAGCGCTGGCCGGAGGAGACGCGTCATTTGGTGGTGGCGAATGCGGGGCATTTTATGCAGCATGAGCAGCCGGAGATTGTTGTGGCGGAATTTTTGCGGTTGGAGGAAAGGGTAAGGGGGAAGAAGAAGTCGGCGGGGGCCGAGTGAGATGCTGCAATATCGTGGCGTCGAATGGGTTTTTGCATGCGGCGCGGAAGAGCAACGCAGACAAGAAGTAGCAGCAACTTCGCAAGAAACAGCAGATCGCTGCCTGCCGGCCGGCAAGCCGAACTGCGTCCCGCACCCCTGAAAACCAGGGGAAAGCAAAGGCGCGCGGACTTCGCTTCAGGATGACAGCGTGAGTCGTAACGGGAAAAGCAAAGGCAATAGCGAAATAGAGATGCCGGGCTGAAGGCCCGGGCCTGCCGGCAGGCAGGCGCTACATTTGAACCTTAAGGCAATTTTGTTGTTACATTTGTCGGGAGATGCAGGGTTTTTCGCTTAGGGGCGAAAAAGGAGAATAAACACCATGGCTTGGTATGTTTACTTGGCTTGGTTTTTCGGCGGCGCGTTTGTGGTGAATGCGGTGCCGCACTTTGTGAATGGAGTCTCTGGACGGCGGTTTCCGTCAGCGTTTAGTTCGCCGCCAGGGAAGGGCGAATCGACAGCGATGGTGAACGTGTTGTGGGGGACGTTTAATTTTGTGGTTGGGTATTTGCTGGTGACGCGCGTGGGGGAGTTTCATTTGCGTCAGCTGGATTGCGCGATCGTGTTAGGGGCGGGTGGGTTGGTGATGGCGCTGATGTTGGCGCGGACGTTTGGGAGCGTATACGGCGGGGACACGGCGAAGCCGGCGGCGTGACGGTAATTGCAGAGAGCGCAGGTGCGGATCTCACTATGGGACGACGGCGGTGATGCTTACGGGGACGCCGTCGCCGGCTCTGGCGACTTTTATTTTCCCTGGCGCGATGTAGATTGTTTCGTCGCGTTTTACCACGACAATTTCGACGTCATCGGTGGATGGACAGGCGGAGGTGTCGGCGGCACCGTTGGCGTCCAGTGTGACGGGCCGGGCGGCATTTTGTTGGCAGGGCGACAAGCGGATCGAGCCGGAGTAGGAATCATTGATGTTAATGACGATTCGTGTGGGAGCTTTTTTTGCTGCGCACGAGACGAGCGCGATCGAAACGGCTAGCGAGGTTGTCAGAAGCGTTTTCATCAGGCTCGGGGTGCCTCGACTGAGAGTTTGTCGAGAGCAAGCGGATGGTAAAACACTGATCGGTGAGTAGCAAGACGATAGCGCGATAGCGGAAAGGATGAAACAACCGAGCAGGGCGATCGGCGAACTGCGCAGATTTCGGGATGAAAACGTAAAAACAAAGGAAAAGTCAAAGGAACGGCAGATTCCTGCCTGCCGGCAAGCCTTGAACAGCTTTCCCCGTGTTTTTAGGAGGCGCGGGAAGCGGAGACGCGCGGAGGTTAGCGATCGCGGATTAGGCGTTCGGCGGCGGTCCAGAGATTTTTTGAGATTTCGGGGCGGAATTGGTTGCCGAGGGGAATGCTTAGGCCGACGCCGTAGAGGTTGACGGAGCGCGGCAGGCTCGGCGAGTGCAGAGCTTGCAGAGTGGCTAGCGGGCCGAGCGTTGTGTTTCCGTTTTGCATGGTGAGTACGAAGAAGCCGAGGCGCACTCGGTTGCCGTAAAGTTGGGCGAGTGGGACGCGAAGTTCGGTGATGAAGGAAGTTTTGGTCTCTTGTACGGGGAGCAGCGCGTTGAAATTTTGCTCTGGAAAGTTGGCTTCGCGGAAAGCGAATTCGTCCGAAGAATTTGTCGGGTGGTAGATCGGGGATGTCGAGGTGACGGCGAAAGTGGCCCCGATGTATGCCAATGAAGCAAAGGACGCAGATGAGTGTGGGTGCGGCGCTGACTGCTGGGCGAAAGTGACGAGGCCTTGCGCTGCGGCAGGTTGGCCGGCAGCTGAGACGATGAAGAGGACTACGGCGGACAAGGCGGTCGAAATAAAAGCGAAACGGGTCCGCGGTGGCTTCGCTGCCATCGTTCTGGCGGGGCTGGTTAGAGAGCGCATCGTCTGGTCTGCCTCTGGTATATGTACAGGAAAGGTATTCGGCAGGGAATACGGGCTACTACTTAGGTCGCCAAACCACTTCACTTAGTACGCCAACGTACCGGCTGGTAGGGGGCCAGATCCTGCGAAAATGGGACTCGCCAGGTAGAGGCAGGACCCGAGAAGGCCGAGCAAGCCCTGTATCGGGCTAGGCTGGCCCGCGGGTAGCCTCTTTAGGCGAGACGGCCGAGTCGATCCGCGTATCATCCAGTAATGCAAACGCCAGGGAAAAGGTGACTGAGGGGATGCCAATTGTCTTTAGCGGATTGCCGGGAACTGGGAAAACGGCGATCGTCCGAGAGTTGGCTTCGCAGATTGGAGCAGTTTACTTGCGTTTTGATTCGATTGAGCAAGCCATGCGCGATTCCAAAGGGGTGAATGCGATCGAAGACAGCGGATATCGCGTGGCCTATGCAATTGCAGAGAACAATCTTCGCCTGGACCGAACCGTGATTTCGGACTCGGTGAATTCCATCCGGCTAACCCGCGATGCATAGGTAGAAGTTGCGAAACACGCACGCGCGAGAGTGATTGAGGTCGAGGCGATATGTTCCGACTCTAAGGAACATCGCAAGTGTGTGGAGAGCCGGACGGAAGACATCAGCGGACTGAGGCTGCCGACTTGGGAACAAGTTGTGTCGCGTGAATACGAGCAATCGGAGCGTGAGCACATCGTGATCGATACTGCTGGGCGAAGCGTGGCGGAGAGCGTTGAGGAACTACGGAAAGTTTTACCCAAGTGACGATCTCGTGTGACGCGCCCAGTCACGTGCAGTAAGCGCGGACTGCGATGGATTAGGAAAGGATTGGGAGCGGGCAAATTCGGCGAGGAGATTGCTCTCCCCGCCTTCGTCTTTTGAGATAGCGGCGCGAAATTTACTGGAGCGGAGGGCTGGCGATTGTGGGGGCGCTGCCGTCGGTGGTGTAACGGATTACGCCGCTTTGATCGCTGTAGAAACCGCGCTGGCCAGTTTGTCCGACTGTGGCTGGCTGTCCGACAAGCGTGTAGGTCTGAAAACCGGTGCAGCCGCCAACTGCGGGAGTTGCGGTGGATCCCACATAGGTGAAGTAGTAGCCGGTCTTGGCCGTTGCTGCTGCTGTTGCGTTAGCAAGCACGGGATCAATCAACTGGGCTCCGCCGCAAACTGCGACTCCGCCGGGTGCGCCACCCATCGCCGCAATCGACGCTGGGAATTGCACGCCATAGGTGGACGCGTAGCTGACTGCGGACGTGTTGATGGTACGAATCGAACCGACCGCGGAAGCTTCATTGGCTGCCATGCGGGCGCGCAACAGGTTCGGAATTGCGATGGCCGCGATGATTAAAATAATCGCGACGACGATCAGCAATTCGATCAACGAAAAACCTTTTTGTTTCCTGTTCATGTTTTCTCTCTCCTAAAGTAAACCGCTGAAACCTGTGGCACGGCTGGCGGGGACACAGCCGTCATAGTATGAGACGTTCCACCACGGCACATTGTATAGCATACCGTACAAATAAATGATCGGCACATCCTGGCTCGGGCGGCAGGCGGGTACCAGGACTCGCTGCGCCGGTGGCCATCAAAAGTCATCCCACGATGCTGAAAGCATCGAAGGGAAGAAACACGCGTGGGCTTCGCTGCTGAGGGCGAGTGGCGTGACAGTGTAGGATCAATTTCAGACAAACAGCCTGTAGTGGGGAGGACGCGGGTGGAAGGCAGAGAGACATCGGAAGAGGCAAGCAAAGGGAGGCGGGCTGTGGAATTTCTTTATCTCGATCAGGAGGCGGTGATCGCGGCGGGTGCGCTGGATATGCCTCGAGCGCTGAAGGTGGTGGAAGAAGCGCAGGCGCGCTTCGCGGCCGGCGAGGTTCGGGAGCCGCAGAAGATCGTGCTGCGAAACGCAGGCACGGCGGAAAGCGAAGGACAGGGTAGGTTCAATGGATTGGCGGCTTCGATAGGAACGCCAGAGCGGTCCGCTATTGGCATGAAATGGATTGCCAGTTTTCCGGGGAATCGCCGGGCTGGGATACCGCGTGCGAGCGGATTGATCGTCTTAAATTGTCCGGAGACGGGCGTTCCACTGGCGGTGATGGATGCAGGGCTGATCAGCGCGATGCGCACTGGGGCGATGACGGGCTTGGGCGCGCGGCGCCTGGCACCGAAAAAAACGCGCAAGATTGGGATCGTGGGCGCCGGTTTGCAATCTCGCACGCAGATTCTGGGGCTGTGGACGGAACTTCCCGGAGTGGAGGAGATTGTGCTGTTTGGCCGGAAAACTTCGATGGCAGAGGATGTGGCGGAAGACTGCCGGAAGCGATGGAGCGCTCGGGTACGCGTGGTGCGAAGTGTTGAGGAGGCGCTGCGCGATGCAGACGTGGCGTTGACGGTGACTACCGCGCAGGAGCCGTTGATGTTCGCGAGGCACATTAAACGCGGCGCGTTGACGATACAGCTCGCGGGGCATGAATGCGAATTCGGCGTGATACAGCAGTGTAGGAAGGTGATCGCCGACGATTGGGAAACGGTGAAGCTGCGCGGTATTATGACCCCGGCGATCATGCACCGCGAAGGGCTGTTGCGCGATGAAGACATTTGCGCAAATCTTGGCGAAATAATTCTGGGAAAGAAGATGGGGCGCGAAGGCGACGAGCGGATTCATTTTTGTCATATGGGGATGGCGGTGAATGATGTCGCGCTGGCGCATGCGGTGTATGAGGATGCGCGGGAGAGGAAGCTTGGCGTAAGGTTGCGGCTGTGGAGGGAGCCGTTGTGGGCTTAGGCGGTGTTAGCGGAGTGATTGGTTGCAGAGCGAAAAAACAGCGCGAAGCAGCAGGTCCCTCGTCGGCCATAAGGCGGCCTCGCTCAGGAGTCGCGCTTTCAGAGATGACAACGTAAGTCGAAGGCAAACCAAAAGGCGTAGTGAGGGCGACCGTTTGACGCAGAAACAACAGACGATGCGGATGGAGGACAGCTCGGCGCCGGTGGTGGTTCTGGTTTCGTCGCAACATGGGGGAGTGGGAATTATTCGGAGTTTGGGGCGGGCGGGGGTTGCGATGTATGGGGTGCATCAGGATTTGTGGGAACCGGCGGCTTGTTCACGATTTCCGAGGAAGAGTTTGCGCTGGGATTTCTCATCGAGTACGGCGCGGGATTCACTGGCATTTCTGCACGATGTAGCGAAGCATATTGGGCAGAAGGCGGCATTGATTCCGACTTCTGATATCACCGCACTGTTTGTTGCCGAAAGCGCTGCGGTTCTAGCGCAGGAATATTTGCTGGCGACGCCTAGCGCGGAAGTGGTGCGATGTTTTGTGAGCAAACGGCAGACGTTTGATCTTTGCCGCAAGCTGAAAATCCCCACGGCGGAGACGGCGTGGCCGCAGTCGCGCGAAGAGATGACGAAATTTGTCCGCATGGTCCGTTTTCCGGTGGTGGTGAAGGGAGAGTACGGGGAATTTGCCGGGAAGGGAAGAAAACGGCAGCGCGTGGCGATCGTGGCCAACCAGGAGGAGCTGCTGGAAATTTTCGAGTTGAATGCAGCGACCGGGCAGCCGGGCATTATCGTGCAAGAATATATTCCGGGCGGCGACGATGCGATATGGATGTTCAACGGATATTTCAACGCCGAGTCGCAGTGTTTGTTTGGCGCTACGGGAAGAAAGCTGCGGCAGTTTCCGCCGCATCGAGGAAGCACGTCACTGGGAATTTGCGCGAAGAATGACACAGTTGCAATGCAGACCAAGCGGCTGATGCAAGCGGTGGCGTATCGCGGGCCGCTCGATATTGGGTATCGGTTCGATGCGCGCGATGGGCAGTATAAGTTGCTGGACGCGAACCCGCGGATCGGGTCGACTTTTCGTTTGTTTGCGGCTGAAAACGGAATGGATGTGGCGCGGGCGCTGTATATGGATGTGACCGGGCAGAGCGTTGCGTCGGCAGAAGTTTTGGAGGGACGCAAATGGATGGTGGAGACGAATGACCTGGCGTCGAGCTGGTCGCAGATTCGCGAAGGGGAGTTGAGTGTGGGGGCGTGGATGCGATCGTTGCGCGGCGTGCAAGAGGGAGTGTGGCTTGCTGCCGATGATCTGGCGCCGCTCGTCACGTTGCCACTTTTGTGGTATCGCAAACGCTTTGGGCAAGCGGCGAGTTCCTCGGCGGCGAATTCCGCGGTAAGCGAAACACAAAATCCGTGAGCGAGTGGACCGCTGGGTGTTGGAGAAAGTTCGCGATCAATATTTCGCTGAAATCGAGAAGAGTGAATCATGCCAGGGCCGACTGATTATCTTGACGGAACCTACCTGAAACAAAATCCTGACTGGAATGTGAGTGACTCGCCGTGGAAAGTCCAGCAGATTCTGGGGATTCTGAAGCGCAATCAAATCGCTCCGAGGACGATTTGTGAGATTGGGTGCGGCGCGGGAGAGGTTCTCAGGTTGCTGCAACAAAACATGGACTCAGGGTGCGAGCTGTGGGGCGCGGATGTGTCGTGGCAGGCCATCGAGATGTGTCAGGCGCGAGCGAATGACAAATTGCATTTTGCGCTGCTCGGAGATGAGTGGTGGAGCGCGAAACCGTTTAATCTCGTGATGGCCATTGATGTTTTGGCGCACGTGGAAGACTATCGCGGCTTTTTGCGGAAGCTGAAAACGATAGGCACTTACAAGTTACTGCATATTCCGCTGGACCTTTCGGTGCAGCACTTGCTTCGGGAGAAAAATATGGTGTGCAGCCGGGAACAGCACGCGCATCTACATTATTTTACGAGGCGTACGGCGATGTTTGTGCTGGCGGACCTGGGATACGAGATCGTGGATTGGTGCTATACGCCGCGGATGATTGACCAGCCCGGTCATTGGCGCAGCAGGTTGCTGCGGGGGCCTCGCAAAATGCTTTTTGTGTTGCATCGGGATTTCGCGGTGAATTTGCTGGGCGGATTCAGCTTGATGGTGCTGGCTAAGTAGAATTGTGTTTCGAGAGATGAGGAGGCGGCCATGCGCGCATATGCAGCGAGGAAATTTGGCGAGGCTCCGGCGATTATGGATTTGCCAATTCCGGCTGAAGAAGGCGCGTATTTGATACGCGTTAAATTTGCGGGGGCAAATCCGATTGACTACAAGCTCGTCGATCGGCTGACGGCGGAATCGAAATTTCCGTTTGTGCTGGGGGCGGATTTTTCGGGGGTGGTAGAACGCGTGCCGGCGGGGAAGAGCGAGTACCGCGTTGGCGAAAGGATTTTTGGGATGGCGCGGCAGCACGGCGCGTATGCGGAGTACACGGCGGTGTCACCGGCGGTGAAGACCGATCCGATCGCGCGGATTCCGGAAGGCGTCAGCGATGAACAGGCGGCGGCGCTGCCGATTCCATCGATCACGGCGCTTGCGTCACTGGAAATGTTGGGAGTGGCTCGCGGGCAGTGGGTGGTGGTGATGGGAGCGACGGGCGGCGTGGGCGGATATGCGGTGCAGATGGCGCGTGCGCGCGGGGCGCGTGTGATCGCGACTGTGCGCGGCGACATGGACGAAGCGCTGCGGCTGGGCGCGGAGGAAGTTTACGACACGAAAGCGGGAGATGTGATTGCGGCGATACGCAAAGCTCATCCGGAAGGCGTGGATGCGGCGTTCGATCTGGTGAATGGCAAGGATGCGATTGGGCGCGATGCCGAAATTGTGAAGCCGGGAGGGAAGTTGGTGTCCACGATTTACGCGGCAGATGAAAAGTGGTTTGCGGAACGCAAAATTACGGCGCACAACATTGCGGGGCTGACCAATCCTCTTTCGAATACGGAAGGGTTAACGCGGGTGGCGCGGATGATGGCCGACGGCGTGATCGCGGCGCGGATTACGGTTGCCGTTGAGTTGGAAAAGGCGGGAGAGGTTATCGAGAAGTTGAAGAAGGGTGGGTTGCGAGGGAAGGCGCTGGTACGCCTGTAAAACGGGCCGATATAAATGAGCCGCTCTTCTGCTAGACTCCGAATTACTGCAATAGTAATTAAGCTGTAAAGTGGTAAGCTACTTTTGGTTGCGTTACTTTTTTCGCCTGCCCTCCTCGCGCAAACCTCGCCACTGAGTTCAGCAAGGATAGTGATCTTTATGCGGATTACGGCTACCGAGGTGACGGGTCTTTGGCCGAGTTGCGTTCGCAAGCGGAATCTTCCGTAGTTTGTGACGATGCTTACTTTCGCTGCCGACTAACGCCGCCGAGGCAGTCGTTTTATTTGAGGAACGTAAAAATCGTCAACGTGATTCATGAGGATCGAAGAGTGCTGAAATCTGAAAGGACAGAGCTTTCTTTTTCAAGCAAGCCGCCAGAATACCTGAACACTTCGGAATTGCCTTTCGCCGGGGCGTTAATTTTTCAGACTAAATAAGAGGGCGCCCTGTACTCGCGAATTTGGCCGTAGGGGGATACATTAATGCCCCTGCGTTCGTAAGAGGGCAAAGAAAGATGCCGGGCTCAAGACCTCGGCGCTACATTTACACCTACGGCAACGGCGTTTAGACCTAGCGCAACGGATCGGCGCTAGGTGCCTAGGATGCGGAGCGGCGAGCTAGGATGGCACGGACTTTGTTGACGGTGTCGCCTACGGTGACTGGGCGGTAGAGAAGAACAGAGCCGGGCGCGAGTGCGGAGAGGTCATTCGGCGCGAAGGTGGGTAATGACTCGGTGCGGGAGGCGATTACTACTGTGGGGACGCGCTTGATTAAGTTTTGGATTGCGGGGTTGGCGGCGAGGTCGGCGGTGGATTCCAGGACGATGGCGTCGGGCATTTGATTTGCCGCGAGGGCGCGGCCGGCATCGTCGGGAGCATCCATGCCGAGAGCGTCGATGTTGAGTTCGCGGAGTTCAGCGCGGACCGTGGCGCGGAGTTGCCAGTCGGTGGCGATCACGAAGACGATAGGCATGAGTAAGTTTAGCTTATCGCGGCAAAGGATTTCTAAGCTGGGGCAGCTTTGAGTTTTCTCACTCTGATGTTGAGCAGAATAACGACGGACAAGGATACCGGCACGGATTTCATTCTCCTGTTCGTAGGCCCCACTTCCGGGAGGGGGGGATTTGGGCAGCCTGTTTAATGTTTAACGCGCAATTGGAAAACAGTGCATCGGGCAATCGAGGGCCAGGCTAACACATTGGAGTATTGACGCTACGGTACACATAGGACAGGTGTTCCAAAACTGGTAGTATCAGATTGGAGAACTCACATGGAAACGAAGAGCTCAACGCTAGGCCGGAATGTTTCAGCGCCAATTGTCAGAGAGCGGGCGGGGTTTTGGATTCGGTGCTGGGCGGCGGTTATTGATTTTGTGATTTTGGCGGTGGTGCTGGCGATGGTTGTTTCGTTTTTGTCGGTGGCGGTGGGGAGTTGGCGAGTGTTTTTGGCGCTGCGTCCGGGAATGCCGCAAGGCGGAATTATCGAAGGGTTTGGGCGGCCGTTTCTGGTTGCCGTGCTGGTGTTTTTTGTAGTGAGTAGCTGGCTGTATTTTGCGCTGATGGAAAGTTCGCCGTCGCGTTCGACGGTGGGGAAGCGGATGCTGAATCTATACGTGGCGGACGTGAATGGGAAACGGATCGGGTTTTGGCAGGCTACGCAGCGGTTTGCTGCGGGGCGCTTGTTGATCAATGTACCGTATGTGGGGCTGTTTTATTTTTTCTGCGAGTCGCTGCGGATAGGGTTGGCCGCGGACAAGCGAGCGCTGCACGACATTTTTGGCGGGACTGCGGTGTTGCGGCGCGGGGAGGAATTTTATCCTGCGTGCGGGGGAGTTGTGGACCAGCGAACATCCGCTCGCTGATTATCTCAGGTAAGCCATTTTCGGATTCATAGCCATAACGCGACCCAAGTATTCACTGGGGGCCGAGCCCCGCTGGGTCTTCGAGAGGGAGACCAGAAAGTCAAAGTATTGGTCGTAGGTTGGCTTCGGAGTTTGCGCCGCCGTCTGCGGATATCCAATTTGCTCAAGGGCCTCCTGAAATTGTAACCGGTTCGGAAAAAGAACCGGACCGCTTGTTGCCCAGTCCACATTCGCGCCGGGACGCCTGAGAGCCTCGACATTCATGACGCAATCTTCCTCAGAACCGCTTTCATTTGCCGGCGGTGAACTGCCTCGATGGGGAGCTTTACACAAAGCGAATCATCGCGGCGATCAAAGGCGATATCCGCGGAAACACAAATTTTGCAGCGAGTTCGCTCGACCGGTGTTCCAGTGGTAAACCGCGTTGGGCGAAATTTTCTCGCAAAGATCCGGATTCACCGCTCTGGCTAAATTTGGACAAAACTTCGGGCGGGAAGCCGCTGCCTTTGTCGACAATTTCGAATTCGATGTGATCGACAGTCAGAGTTTTGTGGAAATGATGCGGTCTGCAGGCTATGGAGACGACCAAGTTTCCGACTGGCTTTAGGAAAGCACCGGGCTCAACAGCACGATTTACCAAAGCTACCAACATTTGCGCAAGGATCCATCCTTTCTCCGGCGCGTAAATTCAGGGCCGCTTCGCGGAAACCTTCTCCCTGCAGAATCTACGGCCGCCCAAAAGCGTCGAGTACCTTTACCAAATGATACCTGTGGACAATAAGAGCTCCCCGGTGTCGGCATTTCCGGTATGCGCGATCGGCTGGTGGGCAGCTTCGTTGCAAAATCGAAATGCCGGGAACTACGCAACACCCAGAGAGTCGCGATGCCAGTCGTCTTCTGCTTCGCGGGCTGGCTGCTCGTCTTGGTTACGAGAAATATTAAGCTGCAGGTTTGGTTTAATCTTGTAGCTGGTGGTCTGGTTTGTTTCGATATGTACGTTTTGACGCCTAAGCCACCTCTGTCTTTATTAGGCGCCAACGAACAGGTAAGCCCGAAGTTTCAACCCAGCCCACTAAGAACGCCAACCACGATACATCAGCACTAAACTTATCGCGCATATTCGGCGTTAGGACGAGGCGGCGGAGGCCGCGGCGGCTTTTCCGAAATCGTAGAGCATCACTTCTTCTTCGCGCATCACGGGGAAGCCTTTTGCAAAAGCCAGGACGCGCGCGAGGGCCTGGTAGAAAAGCAGGCTGTTCTCGCTTTCGTGCAACGCTTCCTGAGATTCCCATAGGGTCATCACGCGCACGTCGGGCGGGTTCGTCTCTTCAACGCGCAACACCAGCAGGGCTTGGAATCCTTTGCGTTGACGCATGAGCGGAATCGCGGAATTGAGCGCGTCCCTAAATTCATTCAACTTTTCTGACGGGATACTGAACTGCGTGACACGTGCGTGCATGGTGACCTCCTGCAACGCTGGTCTGGGGGAACGAGCTGGCGCAAGTCTAACTCCGTTTGGAGCGGAAGGAAAGCTTGAAGAGGCAAGGACGACGACGTGCGCAAGTGGACTTAGCGTTGGCTGCGTTTTAGTTTGGTTTGGCGGCGTCGGGAGGTTTTGAATCTGCGGGGGCGACGGGCGTAGCATCTTGGCTCGCTGGCGTACTCGTCGACGCAGTTTCTTTTACGAATTCGAAGGTGCAGGGGCGGCCCAGAATGCCGGCGCCTTCGTCGCGTGTGCCGGTGCCCTTGGTATCTTCGAAGTGAGCTTTGATGTTGTAGCTGTAATTATTGCCCTTCATGGCGAAAACTCCGTGCGCGTGGTTCTGGCTGACGTGGCCTTTGGCTTCGAACTTGGCGCTGCCGTCGTCGGCAATTTTTCCGTCGATCACAAGGTAGCCGGGGCCGCCTTCTTCACCGTGCTGTCCGTGGAAGACGCCCTCCTTGATAGTGCTGGGAAATTCAAATTTGTAGGCGGGAGTTTCTCCGTGGGCTTCGCAGGCCATGTGCGTGGTCCAATCGCCGTCGTAGCGCGTGCCTGCTGTCGATGCGCCGGGTAGGAACAGCAAGGCGGAGATTATTGCCAGGCGAATTGCGGTGCGCATTTGCGTTTGCATGGGGGTCCTCCATTGCGGGAATTGTCGGTGCGAAGACCAAGTTCTGCGCGGGGGTAATATATCGCGAATGATAGAAAAATTGAATGTGCGAGTTGGAAATACAAAGCCTCCGCTATGAATAGCGGAGCCAGCGAAACATTTCTACCAAGCTGGGGCGCTTGCCGTACATCAGGATGCCTACGCGATAAATTTTTGCGGAGGCCCAGATAGTGCCGATGGTGGTGAGGAAAAGTAAAAACAGTGAGAGGGCGATTTGCCACGCTGGCGGCGTTTGCAGCGAAATGCGCAGGGCCATCAGGACGGGGGCGAAAAAAGGAATTTCGGAGAGGACCACGGAAGCGGTGGAGGTAGGATCGTTCAGCACCATGCTGTAGATGACCATGCAGAAAACCAGCGGGGCCATGGCGATCCATTGCAATTGTTGCGCGTCCTGTTCGTTGGAGCAGGCCGCGCCGATGGCGGCGAACATGGAGGAATACAGAAAATATCCGCCAACGAAAAAGATTCCGGCGTAAAGTACCAGCGAAATCGGAATGTGGACGCCGGAGAGAGCTGTTCCGCCCATTCCCATTGCGGCCAAGGCGCCGTAAGAAAAAAGGAGCGCGGTGGAAATCATCCATATGGCGAATTGGGTGAAAGCAGCGGCGGCCACGCCTAGAATTTTCCCGCAGAGCAATTCGAAGGGACGTACCGCCGAGATGAGGACTTCCATGGTGCGCGTAGTTTTTTCTTCCAGGACGGAACGCATGGTAATGATGCCGTACATAAGCAGCGCGGTGTAGAGAAGCACAACGAGAGCGATGGCAATGCCGATACTTTGGCCTTTTTCCTCGGCTTCGCCAGTTTCGCTGACCTTCATGAGTTTGAGGTCGGCGCCGTGGAGAATGGCCTTGATGTCGTCCAAGTGGATGCCACGCTCGCTGAGGCGTGCGGAAATCACGGCTTGATCGACGGCGCCGGAAAGCGGTCCGATCAGGCTGAAATTATCGGGATTGCGCATGTGCAGCTCGAACGAATCTTTGGGGTCGCGGGGAATCCAGAGATACGCGTCGATCGTTTCGGAATTGATGCGAGCACGCAAGTCTTGTTGAACGGCGTCGGGCGACGCGGAGAGCACGATGGTTTCCACGATGTTGAATTCGGGCTTGCCGTTGTCGAGTTTGGCGTCCAGGCCTTGCGTAATGGGCTGCGCGAGCGTGCCGGAATTGTCCACGATTACCAGGCGCATGCTGTGCGTGGGCTTGTGGTTCACCAGAAAAATGATCAACAAGCAGAAAGCCAAACCGATCAGCGGGACCAAGATCGTTCCGATGATGAAGCCTTTCGTTTTGATGCGAGTTAAATATTCGCGTTTGATGATCAGTCCGAGTTTACGCACGGGATGTCCTGTCGATAAAGATTTCGTTCAGCGAAGGCTCGAGAAGTTCGAAACGAATGATGCTGATATTTTCCTGCACCGCGGCTTTCAGGATTTCCTGGGGGTTGGCGCCGGGTTTTAGTTTAGCTTCCACGCCATTTCCCAAGCGGGTGAGGCTGAGGATTGCGGGGTTTTTCAAGAACGCGTCGCTACCGGTGAATTCTATGTGCAAAGTATTTTTGCCGTAAGACTGCTTGATGGCGCGAAGATCGCCGTCGAGCAACTTGTGGCCTTTGTCGATCAGGCAAATCGAATCGCACATGCGCTCGACCTGTTCCATACGGTGGGTGGAGAGGACGATAGTGGAACCGGCCGCGCGCATATCGATCATGATTTCTTCCACGGTGGCGGCGTTTACGGGATCGAGGCCGGAGAACGGCTCGTCAAGAATTACCAGCGGCGGTTTATGGATCACAGCGGTGATGAACTGAACTTTTTGCTGCATGCCTTTAGAAAGATCGATCAACTTTTTCTCGGACCATTCGGCGAGACCCAGTTTTTCGAGCCACTCTTTGGCGCGGCGGTCCGCTTCGGCTTCGGTTAGTCCGTGAAGCGCGGCGAGGAAAATAATGATCTCGCGAACTTTCATGCGCGGGTACAGGCCGCGTTCTTCGGGCAGGTAGCCGATAAGGTCGCGCGTGTTGTCACTAACGGGCTGGCCGAGGACGTGAATCGAGCCTTCGTCGGGGACAAGAATATTCATGATCATGCGTATGGTGGTGGTTTTGCCGGCGCCGTTGGGACCGAGCAAGCCGAGGATAGCTCCCTGGCGGACGTGAAGATTGATTCCGCTGACGGCGGTTACGGAGTCGTAAGATTTCGTTACGTTTTCTAGTGTGATGGCGTCCATGTGTGTTGGCGTTCTGCAGGTGATACGCAGAGACGGGCGAAATATTACATAAAGTTTTGCGGGGACGGTGGATTTGTTTTTGGTGCTGCGGGAACAGGTCTTTAGGGAGGGGTGCTAGCGTTCGAAATAGCGGTCTATGGCTTCAGCTGCAAGACTGTTAAAAGATCTGAAATCGTCCCGAAAGGGAAAAGTGAATTCAGCGGGTTTCATCACTCGTAGCGGACGAACTCGTACCGTGATGGTGACATCCGTTTCGTCAACGACCCATACTTTCCATCTTCGGCCGTTTCGATTTATCGTGGGGCTTTTCGCCAACATGTCGTGTCTAATACTTCGTTCATTCTAATCACTGCGTTGACATCTAAGCCCAATAACAGGAGGGCGTCAAGCGGTTCAAGAATGATTTTCGTATTACTGGTACAGACGGCTCCGGCTTTGGGCGGAAGTCGACGTGTTTGATCAGGTGAGTTGTGGCGAAGAGTATGGTGGTCAGGCTCGGCGACCGGGAGCAAAGTCAAAACCAAAGGCGTAAGAAACGGCCACTGGATGATTGTTTCCAGCTCAATTTGGGGAGTTGAGCTGATTCGGCGAGTAAATCGACCTCGCGTGAAACTATTGGGGATTTGGGGCGTATAGGAAGGAGGGAGAACGCGCATGACTAGGGAATCGGGGCTGGCGAATTCTGGGTTGCTCGCGACGGAACCCGGCGCGGCGCTGCCGACGCGGTCAGAAGGCACGAATATTTTTCGCGGTCCGAATGGGATACGCGCGGGATGGCGGCTGCTGATTTTTGTCGCGCTTTTCGCCGCAATGGCAGCTACGCTAAATCTCACGCTTCATCACGTTCCGGCCGTGCAAGCCTGGAATAAATCCCAGCCGAAAAACACATTCACACCCACGTTGCTACTGCTGGGTGAAGGGCTTAGCAGCCTGTTTCTGATTGTCTCCGCGCTGGTCATGACCAAGATCGAGAAGAAAACCTTTGCGGATTACGCTTTGCCGATTAGTGAAGCGTTTGGAAAGCGTTTTTGGCAGGGTGTGCCGCTTGGCCTGATCATGTTGTCGCTGTTGATGGCGCTGATTGCGGCGCTGCACGGATTTTCGATTGGCGGGGCCGCGTTGAGTGGCGCGGAAGCTTTGAAGTACGGAGTCTTGTACGGTATCGGATTCATTCTGGTGGGATTCTTCGAGGAGTTTTCGTTTCGAGGATACATGCAGGCGACGCTGGGTTCGGGAATTGGTTTTTGGCCAGCCGCAATTGTGCTTTCATTTATATTTGGCGCGATTCACCTGGCGAATTCTGGTGAAGCAGTCTTGGGAGCGCTGATGGCCGGCGGCTTCGGGCTGGCAGCGGCATTTTCGCTGTATCGTACCGGAAGCATTTGGCTCGCGATCGGGATGCACGCGGGCTGGGATTGGGGCGAGACGTTTCTGTATTCCGTTCCCGATAGCGGCACTCCCGCGCAGGGCCACTTGCTAAATGTTGGCTTTCATGGACCTACCTGGCTGACCGGCGGAACCGTGGGACCGGAAGGCAGCACACTGGCGATTCTGGTTTTGTTGATTTGGGCGCTCGCGATACACCTTCTTTTTCCAGCCAACTAAACACATGTTCCGCGGGAAAGTGTTCAGAGGGGCTAAACAATGCCGCACATAGCACCTCAGGGTAAAAAGGCCCCAGCGTACGTTAAAGCCTAAGGCGATGAATCCGAATCAAGCGCGCGATGTGAATGCGAAAAGCCAGCCGGCGTTGCCGCCGAACACGTTCACAAACGAACCGGGGGCAGACGGCTCGAACCTGAAAAATGTGACAGTGATCCTGCTGGATGCTTTGAACACACCGCTGCTGGACCAATCTTATGCGCGCGACCAGGTAATTAAGTTTCTGCAACAGATACAGCCCGAGGATTACATTGCGATTTACACGTTGGGCCGCCACTTGCGAATGATGCACGACTTCTCGACGGATTCGGCAAGCCTGGTAGCGATGTTGCAGAAGTATAAAGGACGGCCGACGGAACTGGAAACCTCGAAGGAGTGGAACGACAGTCCGCTGCAGACCATTTGACCTATGCGCCGCACGAAACCCTGTGGAACGGGCGGTATCACAAAATCAAAGTGGATGTGGATATTCCTGGCGCGAAAGTGCGCGCGCGAGAGGGCTATTTTGCAACGCCGTTACCCGGACCGAACGAGCGCAGCAGTCGAGAACTTATTGGCGGCGTAGTTGCGAGCCCATTGGAAGCAACCGGGATTCAGCTCCGTTCGCGTGTAATGGCAATCGATGAGAAAGCCAGACAGATTGCACTAGTGACTTCAGTGGACCTTCACCAAACATTGTTTCAAACGGTAGATGGCAAGTTTAACGCAAATATACAGGCAGTGTTGGCTCAGGTGGATGATCGGAACGCGATGGTTGACGCTGATAGTAAAACATTAGTCTTCAACGTGGCGCCGGAACTTTTCCAACGCCTGCTGGCGAAAGGCGGAACATATTCAAAGGAAATTACGTTGGATCCGCGAGCAGTATCGCTGCGAATTGTGATTCGCGATGCGGATACGGGGAACATTGGGTCCGTAAATATTCCGCTGGATCAGTATTTCCCCAGAAAAAAGCAAAAGAGTTAGCCTTCCTGCAGCTTGCCAGTGCGAAAATGAATTGTGTTCGGTGACGGAGCCGTGTAACTTTCTCGCTTTATGCGAAGGAGTGCGCCGATTTTCACGGCGTGAACATCGAGGCTGATGAGTCAGGATTCGAAGACGAATTTGAAGGCGGACGCGCCGGCGGTTGCAGCGCATGGCTCGGCGAACCCCGCAGAGAGCGGTGCCGGTAGCGCGGAGTGCATCTGTTTGGCGGATTTTGAGCCGCTGGCTAAGGCGAAGATGCCGGCGCGAAGTTGGGAATATGTTTGCGCAGGGGCGGGCGATGAAATTACGGTGCGATGGAATGAAGAGGCGTATCGGCGGATACGTCTGAAGCCGCGGATTCTGGTGGATGTTTCGAAGCTGGATACGCGCGTAAATTTATTTGGGCAGGAGCATGCCTTTCCGATTTTGCTGGCGCCGGTGGCGGCGCAGAAGCTGATGCATCCAGAAGGAGAGCTGGCGTCGGCGCGTGGCGCGAGCGCTGCGGGCGCGACGATGGTGGTCAGCTCGTTTGCGAATACGAGCATGGAAGATGTGGCTGCGGTGGCGATGAGTCCGTTGTGGTTTCAGTTGTACGCGCAGACGGACCACGGGTTCACACGCGAGCTGGTGCAGCGCGCGGAGGCGGCGGGATATCGCGCGCTTTGTCTTACGGTGGACACGGCTACGACCGGCGCGCGCAATCGCGAAGCGCGTGCTGCGGTGAAATTGCTACCGATTCCCAACTTCGACAAATTCAAGGTAGCGGATGGTGACGTCAGCCTGCACACGGGTTCGCAGGATGTTTTTAAGAGCGTGCTGGATGCGTCGATGAGCTGGAAAGAAATAGAGTGGTTGCGCTCGTTCGCGAAGATTCCGTTGTTGTTGAAAGGCGTGCTGAATCCGGATGATGCTGAACTGGCGGCGAAGCATGGAGTGGCGGGGATCATCGTGTCCAACCATGGTGGACGGAACCTGGATACTTTGCCGGCAACGATTGACGCGCTGCCGCAAGTGGCGGACAAAGTGGCGGGGCGCATGCCGGTGTTTGTGGATGGCGGGATTCGGCGCGGGACAGACGTGCTGAAGGCGTTGGCGCTGGGAGCTAGCGCGGTGTTTATAGGGCGTCCTTTTATATATGGATTGGGCGCGGCGGGCGACGCTGGCGTGACGCAAGTGATCCGTATTTTGCAGCGCGAATTTCAAATGGCCATGGCGCTGACGGGAAGGACGAACGTTGCGAGTATCGACCGCTCGTTGATTTGGACGTAATCTAACTTTTCTCGGCAATACTTAACCGCTTCCTCATTGCTCTCGTTCTTTTGATCGCGTTCACGAAACTTTCCACATGTACCGTTCATCAACTTATCTAGCGCATAAAAGGAGAGCACATGGCGACGGCAAAAATAGCGAAGATTATCGTGGGCACCCTTGAATCGGTCGGGGTGAAACGCGTTTACGGAGTTGATGCGCTGAGTTTTGTGGAGCTGGAAAATGAAGGCGGCGGGAATTCTTAGTTTTGGCACGGACCTGGTGAATCCGGACTTCGCGAGGCTTGCGGATGCTTGCGGCGTCTTCGGTCGAAACGTGGAAGACCGGGGAGATCTCGAAGAGGCGTTGCGCGCTGCGTTGGACCATCGCGGTTCGGCGCTCGTGAGCGCGAAAGTTGCGAAGCAGGAGCTTTCCATGCCTCCATCCATCGATTTCGAGCAAGCCAAAGGTTTCGGAATTTATTTGGTGAAAGCAATGCTCAACGGCCGAGGCGACGAATTCTGGATCTCGCAAAAACGAATTGGCGCGCGCTTCTATAAGGACACTGTGTTAGGGCGATGTACCCCAGCATGAAAAACAAAAGCAAATTCCTTTTATTGGTTGTCGTTCTGGCGACTGGCTTATCGGCGCATGAAGTTCGTTCTAGCAATAAGCCGGCCGATGCTGGAGAACAGATGGGCGAGCGTGACAAAGTCCGGGAGGACCAAATTGCCAAGTTATTCGAGTCGATGCGATCTGGCTTGAAAAGACCTAAATTAAGCAGAATTGGAAATCGCGACGACCTTGTGCAACGGGTTTGTACCATTGCACTTAGCGGAACACTTCCAAAGCCATCGTCCGCTTTCTCTTTTGGGTTTTACAAAACTGCCGATCCGGAATCGATTTCCACGGAACTGAACAATGTTGCATCCTTCAACGCTCGGAACCCAAAATCTAGCCTTGGTTTCTCTGGATATTCGGTCGCGGTTTGGTCAGTGGAAGATTCGCAAACAGCGGAAGCGACGTATTGGGTGGGAGTACATTTATATTGGAGTGCAGTATTGGGGTTTTTTGACGACTATTTTACTGATGACATTGTTTATCACAATTACTGGAAGAAGTCGGTTGCGTCTCCGTGTCGGAACAAATAATGGCAGACACCGGGCTGGATATCGCTGCTGTCGAACAACAAACTTCACGGTACCGCAGGCTGATTGGAAAAGTCGCGTTAGTGGTGTTTGTGATCTACGCCGCGGCTTGCGCGTTTTTTTATTCCCGGCAAGACAAAATGACATTCCCGGCTCCGGCCACCTACGCGCGAGCAACGCCTCTGGACGCCGGCATCCCATTTGAAGATCTGCGTATTCCTGTAAATGAATCGCAGCAGATTCATGCGTGGTGGATTCCCGCGGCTCCTCCGTCCGCTTCCGCCGACAAGGTTCTACTTGTGTTTCATGGCAACGGATATGTTCTGGACCAGAGCGTCTCGCAAGAAATGATTCCGCTGCACAGCCTGGCCGCGAATCTTCTTTTGATGGACTACCGGGGATACGGTACGAGCAGCGCCGTAACTCCGAATGAGAAACGCGTGAACGAAGATGCGCGAGCCGCGTTCAACTATCTGACCAATGTGCGCAGGGTCCCGAGCCAGGACATTATTTTCGTCGGACGCTCTATCGGCACAGGTCCCGCAACGGAAATGGCGAAGGAGCATCCTGACGCTGGCGGCCTGATTCTGATCAGCCCGTTTACGAGCATCGTCGATATCGCGAAAACGATTTGGTATCTGGGCATTTTTCCGCTCGTGCTTCTATCGCACAACCGGTTTGATAATTTATCGAAGATCGGTGCGGTGCATATTCCAGTGTTCATCGCGGTGGGCAGCGAAGACCGTTTGACGCCTCCGGCCATGGCGCAGGCGCTGTTTCAAAATGCGAACGAGCCGAAGCGGCTGTATGTGTCGCCAGGCGCTGCCCACAACAACATCCTGGAGGTTGGATTGGAAGCGCTGGAGAAGCAGATCAGCGCCCTCAAACAAACGATACACTGAGGCCGTGGGTTCGACTTCTGACCAAAATAATTTTCCTCTCGATTACTCTGTCGCGGCTGCTGAAGTTACCTGCACGAAGAGGATTGCCCAGTGCTTTTCTTCCTGGACGAGAACAAAACCCATACGGTGAATCCGAGCCTGTTGTTCGGTGAAGAGACTCACATTGTTCCAACGAACGGTTGCGACGAAGAGTTCGCTCGTATCGGTTAGGGTTGCGTCGATGAGGTAACTTGCGTTTTTCTTTCCGTAAGGGGCGAAGAGCCGAGCCACTCCCCTGTTAATTTCGTCACGATCCCACGCCTTACCGGCAACATCGATAAATTGTGCGTTCGTCGCGAAAAACAAAATTAGTTCTTCCGAGTTGAGGGATTTGAGTCCGGCGAGGAAGCTTTCAAGTGCCATCAACGCACTCGGCGCCTCTACATTCGGGTTTTCCTTAGGCGGTCGTTTCACAAGCCGTTCGAGAATTGGTTCAGGTTTGATTCCTCGCGCGATCAGGATTTGAGCAGCCAGCGATTTTTCTACACGAAGTATTCCGATCAGTATGTGTTCCAAGTGGATTTGGCGGTTCGCCAGCCTATCGGCGGTCTCCGCGGCGAGTTTCAAAGCCTTCTTGCAGTCGGCGCTTAGCGGGATTTCCACGCTGGTCGGTATACGTTTGTTTTGCGTGATTTGCTTTTCGATTTCAGAGCGAATTTCCGGGCCGACGTTAAATTCTCCCGGGAACCATTTTGCCACCGCTGGACTTTCTCTCAGAAGCCCAAGTAATAAATGCTCCGTATCAATGTAGTGGCTTCCATAATTGCTGGCTTCGTAGCGCGCAAAGAAAATGACGCGGCGGGCGCTCTCTGTATATCGCTCGAACATAGAAAATTAGTGATTGCGTAGGAAGAAATGTGGGATCAAAGCCGCGGCTAGGATGCCAATGATTGCGAGCCAGGACCATTTGTTTGCGAAGTTGAACGTCAAACCGAGACCGGAACGCTTCGGAACGAGGATAGAAGGATCGTCGGGATTCCAATAGATGAACCCTGCCTTCCACTGTGCCTCATTTCGAAATTTAGGGAATTGCTGGATGGCCATTAGCTGAGATTACACGAAGGGTGTCTTAACCGGCAAGGATACGTGAATATTAGAGACAGGATGCGAGGGTGCGGGCGGCTTCGCGGATTTGGGGTGGCGTGGTGCCGCCATAGCCGAGGATTAGGCCGGGGCGGGGTTGCGTTTTCATGTAGCACATGGAGAGGGGCATGGCGGAGATACCTTTTGCGGCGGCTTTCTTTGAGACGGCCACATCGTTCAGGTTATGCGGAAACAGTGCGACCAAGTGCATCCCGGCTTCGCTGCCCACTACTTCGACTGCGTCGCCTAAATTTTCGCGGAGGGCCTCGACGAGAGCGGCGCGACGTTCGGCGTAAAGCATACGCATTCGGCGGATGTGACGTGCGAAATGGCCTTCGCGGATGAAATCGGTCATCACCGCCTGGTAGAGCGTGGGCGAAAAAATGTCAGCGGCATCGCGTACGTTGAAAAAGGCCCGCACCAAATATTGTGGAACGACGACGTAACCCAGACGCAGCGCGGGGAACATAACTTTGCTGAACGTTCCGATGTAAATTACGCGGCCGTCGGCGTCGAGGCCTTGCAGCGAGGCGATGGGGCGCGCGCCGAAGCGAATTTCGCTGTCGTAATCATCTTCGATAATCCATGCGCCAGTGCGCACGGCCCAGTTGAGCAGAAGGATGCGGCGAGTAGCGCTCATGGTCATGCCCATTGGATATTGATGCGAGGGCGTGATGTAGGCGAGGCGCACTCGTCGGCTGCGCGCGCGAGTGCGTGTGCGGCGGATGGCTTCGGCAACGTTAAGGCCTTCATGATCGACCGTCACTGGAACTAATTCCGCGCCCGGGCTTGTGAGCGCGAGTCGCGCGCCGGGATAGCCGGGCTCTTCCATCCATACGCGGTCTCCCGCGTTCAACAAAACTTGCGCACAAATTTGCAGGCCCTGTTGCGAGCCGGTGGTGACGAGAATTTGCGACGGCTCGCAGCGCACGGCGCGGACCGCTCCCAGATATTCTGCGATAGCTTCGCGAAACGGCGCGTAACCCATCGAATCACCGTAGGCCATGGTATCGATCGGCTGGTTGCGCGAATGTTTAGCGACCAGTTTTGACCAAATGCCGATAGGGAAGCGGTCGAGCGCGGGAAGGCTCGAGCGGAAAGCGCCGAGAGAGCGCAGCCAGGATTGCGGAGGGACGCGCAGCATGGCTGTGGCACGTTTGGAAATTCTGCGAGGCGCGCTCGATTTATTTGCGGGAAGCTTGCCCGCGCGTTTGGTGGTGAGTTGGGAATTTGCGCCTAACTTCACACTTTGCAGGCGCGGCGCTTCTTCGGGGATGGATTTGGCCACGCAAGTTCCCGCACCGGTGAAAGTTTCCAGATAACCTTCGGCAAGTAGCTGTTCGTACGCGCCCAACACCGGGATGCGCGAGATTTTCAATTCTGCGGCGAGATTCCTGGTAGACGGGACGCGCTGTCCCGGACGCAATTGATTAGAAGTGATGGCATGGCGAAACCAGCCGTAGAGCTGGCGGTACATGGGCGTTTTAGTTTTGTGATCCAGTGCGAAGGGTGGCAGGAAGCTGGCGGGAAGGCGTTTCATAGGCGGCTCAGAGTGGATATATCATATCACATGAAAGTGGATATTGTTGGCGACCACTATAGGAGCTAGCTTTCCAGGGTGGGCAGCGCGATTGGGTAAGTCTGGAGGAGCATTCATGAGCCTAAGAAGAATTGTGATTTGCTGTGCGATGTGCGCGGCAGGATTTCTGGTTCAAGCTAACCAGGTTTTCGGACAACAAGGGAATGCGACGGCCGATCAGAATGCTGCGGCGAAGGTTCGCGATGGGCAGCACGACTTCGATTTTGAGTTGGGGAGCTGGAAAATTCATCTGAAGAAGTTGGACCATCCTTTGACGGGGTCGAACAAGTGGGTGGAGTTTGACGGGACGTCCGTAACGCGGAAGGTTTGGGACGGGCGATCGCAGATTGAGGAATTCGAAACGGATGGATCGTTGGGGCACATCGAAGGGCTGACGCTGCGTTTGTACAATCCTCAGTCGCATCAATGGTCGCTGTACTGGGCCACTAGTAAGACTGGGACCGTCGGCATACCTACGGTGGGTGAGTTCAAAGATGGAGTTGGGGAGTTTTACGACCACGAAGAAATTAATGGGCGAATGACTCTCGTTCGTTTTCTGTGGACAAAGACGAATTCAGATTCGCCTCATTTTGAGCAGTCTTTTTCCGAGGATGGTGGCAAAACCTGGGAAGTGAATTGGATTACGGATCAGACGCGGGTAGGCGACGCTCCGGCAAGCGGGAAGTAAAGATTCATTTGCCAATGAAACATTGGGGTCGGATTTGGGATTAGCGTGGTGGCTAAGAAAAAGAGAAGAGGTTAAGGATGAAAGCAACTAACTATTGTCGGAAGGTTCTGTTGGTTTGCGGCTTGTTGCTGATTGTGCAGCCCGAGCGGAACGCGGGTGGCCAGCAGAATCCTGCAGCAACGGCGCGCGATGGCTCGCACGACTTTGATTTTGAAATTGGGACTTGGAAGACGCATCTGTCGCGGCTGGACCATCCGTTGACGGGATCGCACACTTGGATTCAGTACGAGGGAATTTCTGTGGTGCGAAAGATTTGGGAGGGGCGCGCGAATATGGTGGAGCTGGAAGTGGACGGGCCAACCGGGCACGTCGAAGGGCTGAATCTCCGTCTCTACAATCCGCAATCGCACCAGTGGAGTTTGAATTTTGCCAATGTGAAAGGCGGTACGCTGAGCGTACCAACGGTGGGCGAGTTCAAAAACGGGCGCGGAGGGTTTTACGACCAGGAAGAATTTAACGGCAGGATGATTCTGGTGCGCAACGTGTGGATGGACCTCACCGCGAATTCGTGTCGATTCGAGCAGTCGTTTTCAGCCGACGGAGGGAAGACTTGGGAACCGAATTGGATTGCGGTGGATACGCGCATTGAAAAATAAATGTGCAAGCTAGCTCGCACTTTGAGCGCACGATCTTGAGGCGTTGCAATGATTATCGAAATGCGGACTTACACCACCAAGCCTGGGTGCCGCGAAAGATTCCTGCAAATATTTCGCGGGAAGTCGATGCCGGCTCACGCGCAGATCGGGATGAAAGTTCTGGGCCCTTTTCCTTCCGTCGAAAACCCCGATGTCTCTTTTTCATGCGCGGATTTCCGGATATGCAGGCGCGCGAACCGATAAAATCCAAGTTTTATGAAGGCGAATTGTGGAAGGGTGAGCTGGAACAACTTTTGACGCCCATGCTGGAAAAATACGAGGTGGTCGTTGTGGAAGACGTGGACGGTTTGGTTCGTTGGTAAAGCGAGTGTGGGCGCGGAAAGCGGATGGCGCGAGCGGTGAGCGAAGCGGTAAGACTGTGCCGCTAAGCGGGGCACAGATGAAATCCTGGAGAATCATTCGAAGAATGTCGGCGCTGTTTGCAATGACCGCTTGGCTTGCCGCCGCGCAAAATGTTCCTTCGCCTTCCGGTGCTAATCCACAACCGCAAAATAATACACCGCAGTATTCCGCTGAACCTGCGTCGGCCGACGCGACGTCGTCCGGTGTCGATGCGCAATTACCACAAACCACGCCTTCTGTTGGCGCTGACCGGCAAGCGCTCGACGACGCCTGGTGGACTGGTCCGCTGCTGGCGCCGAATGCTTCCACTTTGCCGCGCGGACATTTTCTGATCGAGCCGTACCTCTACGACGTGATCGGCGCGCACTCGAATGGATTTGGCTCGCTGACCTACATTAATTACGGGCTGGCGAACAGATTTACGGTCGGCGTGATCCCTACCTTCGGTTACAACAAACTAAGCAGCGGCCTGAGCAGCGCGGGAATTGGATTGGGCGACGTCACCGTGCAGGGGCAATTCAGGCTGCGCCAGTTTCGCGAGGGGAGTTGGCTTCCAACGATTTCCGCCACGGTGCAGGAAACCTTTCCAACAGGAAAGTACGATCAGTTGGGCGACCGTCCGAGCGATGGCTTGGGCGGCGGAGCGTTCACCACAACGGTGGCGATTTATACGCAGACATATTTGTGGATGCCGAATCGGCGGATTCTGCGCATGCGTTTTAATCTGTCGCAAGCGTTTTCCAGGGAAGTGAGTGTGGAAGGCGTGAGCGTTTACGAGACCGGAGCGGATTTTCGCGGGCATGCGGATCCGGGGACTTCGTCGCTGGTCGATGCGTCCTGGGAATATAGTGTGACGCGGCGGTGGGTTGTGGCGCTAGACGCGACCTATCGATACACCGCAAATACGCGCGTGATTGGAAATAATATTTCAGGCCCGAGCGGCGCGCAAAATCCGGATCGTGTCTTGGTGAACTTGGGATCGGCCGAGACGTCCGGATTTGCGCCGGCGGTGGAGTACAGTTGGAAATCCACGATTGGCGTAATCGTCGGCACGCGCGTAATTCCCGGTGGTCACAACACGCCGATGACCATCACTCCGGCGATCGCAATCAACATCGTGCACTGACGTGTGGTGTCATCCTCAGCTTGCATTATTAGTGAGTAATGCGGCGGGCGTCAAAAACATTTGTCTCGAATTATTGGCGAACTTTATTTAGCGCCGCTCGAATGAGATGATGTTGGCATGGGCATAGGGCTGGAAATTTCTAAACGGATGGTTAACGGCGTCACTATTTTGGATCTTCAGGGACGGGCCACCATCGGCGCAAACACCGATAAGTTAGACCACGCGCTGCGAAGGTTGGTGTCAGGCGGTACGCTTCATATTTTGATGAACCTCACGCAAGTGACCATGATGGATAGTTCCGGGATCGCGGCTATGGTTGGGACCTATGTTTCGCTCGCACGTGAGGGCGGCAGTTTGAAATTATCGCGCCCGAGCAGCCGCGTGCGCGAAGTATTGAGAGTGATGCGCTTGCTGGATTCAATTCCCACGTTTGAAAACGAGGCGGAAGCGCTGGCTAGTTTCGGCGCGACTGCTCAATCCGCAGGGTCTTAACTTGAATCGGCGGTTGGATTCCTACAAAAAAGATCAGCGTGACGCATGCTACCTCAGTTTGGAGCGCCTCGGATCTCGCGATAAGCCGCCGTCGTGAAGGGAGATTGCCATGCGTATGACCAGAATTCGCGCAGCGACCGGTTGACCATTCTGCTGACCATCGGAGGCGCAACCTTACCCTTATTTTCATGGCTATTGTGGTTCTTCCCGTTTAACCAGGAGGATGCGTTTCACTTTGTTGCGATCAATGCGCTGGTTTGCGCCAGCGATTCGTACGATCACTTCGGCGGGTGACATCGACTCCACATCGCCAATCAAAACGGAACCGTCGCGCAATTCGATGGTGTCGTGTAGCGATGTTCCCAATTCGTAACTTACGCTGCCGCCGGAAACGTCTTCGGGAGTCGTTTCCAGCGGAAAAGTTCCGGTATTGAAACCCTCCATGCTAAAGGTGAGCGCATGCTTGCCCGGCGTGACTTGAATGATCTTTGGCGTGGTTCCAACAGGAACGCCGTCGAGCTGAACATCCGCGCCCTGCGGCACGGAATTCACGGTCATGGAAATCGGTTTAGGAGGAGCGGGCGGTTGCGGGTCGGATGGAAGAAGCGATTGCAGTTCGCGCGGAAGCGATTTAGGAACGAGGTTCAATGAAACTATAGTGCCCGAGGCGCTGATGAATGTTTGAAATTTAATCACTGCACCCGGGTCCATGTCGTTGACGGTAACCCATGCGTCTCCGACGCGGGCTTTCGATTTGTCGTATGCGTATAGCGTGAATGTGGCATTCGGGATTTTCTTGCCCCAAAGATTTTCGGCGGTGACTTCAGTGGTGTAATTGTGGCGGCTACCGGAGTTGCTGACCTCCTTGAATTTCTCGAAGGTAAATCGCCGAACCGGCGTACCGGACGCTGGCCAGACCATTACTTGCCCGGACTGCTCATTCGCATTAACGGTCGTTAAAAAGAAGAGGCAAAGATAAAAAAGTGCAAAAATGCATGTCCGCATAGGTTCACCTGCGCGGATCGTACAAACTGGGATGGCGCCATGCAAGCAGAACAATGAATTGCGTAATCAGTTCATAAAATCGAGAAAGTAGGACAGCGTTAACGTGACCAGGAGAGGCCGCGGCCCAGTACGAGAATAAAAAGAGGGCTGGCGATGACGCCAATTGCGATCCACGCGATGCTAGGCCGAATTGGCGCGACGGGCACAACGTTGGCCACTGACTCCGACTTTGGTTCGCTGCCGGGCCGGACTCGCAGCATGCCCGGGAGCGCCAGTAACCCGGCGTTTGCGCCCAATGAGGATGGCAGCGCGGACGCGAGCACGTAGAACAATCCAGCGGGATTTAGCAAGCCGCTGACGCCAGCGAGAACCCCCTCGGTGACGTAAGGCGCCCAGCAAAGTGCGCGGAGCCTTCGCGAGTTAGGATCGGGCTCGCGAAACGGCAGCAAGTTGGCGCGTATCAGCAGCATGGATGCGTAGTAAGACGCCGCGCCTATCACGATCAGTCCAAGTCGCCAGAGCCAGTGAGGTTGGAGGCCGGCGATTACTGCGGCCCAGTCACCGAAGTTGGCAACTCCCGAATAGAAAAAATAGCCGGTGCCGGTGAAAAGATTGGCAGCCAATGCCAGCACGCAAAAATAATGTAGTTGTGGCGAGTAGCGATGCGGCTTGCGCAGAAGCACCCAGAAAATTGCGGCGGCTGCAAGATTCACCAGCGTGCCGTTCGCGGAAATCCAGCGCGTACTGATGTCGCTCTGCAGCGCGACCGTGCTAATAGACAAAGTTCGCGCGCCGCTGAGCCACGCGGTGACACCGTGGCCCAAGCCTTCGTGCAAAATGTCGGGAACAATGTAGCCAAGCGCCGAGATCGCGATCAAGGTCAGGAGATCGTCTTTCGCAGCAGGCGCGGTGGCGGACATCGCGTCACTTGTAACATAGCGAACAGTTGATACTGGATGTAGTTGTCGCGCATTGTGACAAAAGCTGGATATTCGGGATTACAACGGGTCTTTGCGCGAAGTCTGCGGCGTCTCTTCTTCATCGTGTACCTTTCAAGGACTCGCACCTGAGTATACATTGCAGCTCGCGAGCAATAAGCTTGGTGCGATTGTTGCTTTTGAGGGTCGTGATCGATGAAGGGAAGCTACTGCACTGTGATGGTGACAGTTGCGGTGGTGCGGCCGAACTCGTTGGTGGCGTTCAACGTGTAGGTAGTAGTTTGCGACGGCGTCACCGCCACGTTGGCGCCGCGGATGGCGCCGATTTGCGGCGTCACGTCGAAGTACGACGCGCCGGTTGCCGTCCACTGCAAAGTTACCGGCGTGCCTGAGGAAACGGTTGAAGCGCTGGTGGTAAAACTGTTAATCACCGGCGGCGTCCCGACGGGTAAGTTGGATTGCGTGTAGATCGGATTCATGGTGACCACTTCGAAGTCCGCCGCAGTGACTTGATCCAGGTTGTGCAGATCGTCGTTGTTCCAACGAGCGTCGGGCGCGCCGCTGATG
The DNA here is from genome assembly GCA_963731535.1 of uncultured Acidobacteriota bacterium. GTDB lineage: Bacteria > Acidobacteriota > Terriglobia > Acidiferrales > UBA7541 > Palsa-295. Next base: position 337,714 of record CAVSWI010000019.1, read on the forward strand.
TACATGTTCGAACCGTTGTCGGCCATGATCATGCCGTACTGCTGCAGCGCGGTGAGGATCACTTGGTTCGCAGCGGAAAAGTCGGAAATATCGAAGCTCGATTTCAAACGCAGGCGCATGCCCATGGGCGCTGCAAACTGGCTGGTCGAATTCGCGGCCCAGTGCGACGCGGGCAGCACGAAAGCGGCGCGGCTGCTTTGCAAAGTGAAACGCAGCGCGTGCTTGATTTGGCCGCTGGCAACTTCGTCGTAACGCGCGAGGCCAGCAAAAATCGAAAGTCCGGCGGCGTCGGCGGAAGTCCATGTGAGTGGGCGCTGCTCGTCCGCCCTTAAATCCCAAACGGCGGCGGACGCGGCGTTCCAACTGCCGTCACTTTGCGGATACGCGCTGTAAAGTTCGTAGAGCCAGCAAGTGCTGTTGTCGATGACGAGCACGTGACGGTCGCCGCTGCCGGGATTCGGATAGCCTTCGATCGGCGCGTTTGCCGGAACGGGCATGGGGCCGGGATCGCTCTCATTTCCGTACGCGGTGAAATTTATTGTCGACCGGCGCTTGTTGCGAATCCACCACGATGAAGGGGATACCGATATTCTGAGCCGTTATATTCGCCGGAGCCGAAATCGGGATGCAGGGGATCGCTCGGGCCGATGAAATTTATGATCGCGGCGGAATTCGGATCGACTGTGGCATTCGCGATATTTTGATTCCATGCGTTGTCCGCCGGGAAGGGAAGAAAGCCGTTGAGGCTGGCGTTCGGTCCCAGGCCGATACCGCTGCACTCGTTGGGCGGCGGATTGTTGCCCGAAGAAGTGACCGTAACATTAAATGCCGCGGACATGCTGCTGCCCGGATTCGGATTGCTCACGCGTCACGCCGAAAGTTCCGGCAGTGGACGCGGCGCCTGTCGCAGTCAGTTGCGTGGAGGAAACGAAAGTTGTTGTCGCCGACGCGCCGCCGAAAAGCACTTGCGCGCCGTTCACAAAACTTGTGCCGGTAATGTTGAGCGAGTAAGCACCCGCGGCAAAAGTTGCCGGGCTTACGTTGCCAATCGTCGGTGTTGGATTCCACAAGGTGACGGCGCTCGTAGCGCTTGCAGTGGAATCCGCTGCGGATTCGGCACTCACCGTAACAGTATTTGGATTCGGCAAACTCGTCGGCGCGGTGTAAACGCCGGACGCGCTGATAGTGCCGAATGTCGAGTTGCCACCAGCGACCGAATTTGCCAACCAATTTACGTTTTGATTTGTCGTCCCGCTGACGGTGGCTGCGAAAGATTGCGTGGCGCCGGCGCGGACGTTCGCGCTAGTCGGCGTTACACTAACGGTAATTTGTCCCGGCGGCATGGTCTTTTTCGTGGTGCTCCCGCAGTTAACCAGGACAAGCATCAGCAGGCTCACCAATCCGATGAGCAGCCGACGCATACATTTTCTCGTTGTGTTTTCGGGTAGATGCACGATGTGATGGTTGAACGCGTTCACGCCGGGCGAATTGCCTATATAGAGGATGCGCGTCCGCGCGTCCGCCGGACAACTGGACGAAAGGACAAGTTAAGGGCAGGGGGCCTGATTTGAATTGATGCGCTACCATTTGCTTGCGAAGGAACGTCTACTAAAGAGTGCGTATCGTAAACGTAGGGCGGTAGGAAACTAAGATGGTGACCCTATGCGAACTGTCGCGGCGTTCTTTATTCTCGCGCTTGCGAGCTTTGGGTTGGCGCCGAGCTCGCCGGAACTTCACGCACGCTATGGATTGTCAGACTGGGAACGATTTACAGTTCGCCCAGGAATTACCGCTACCGTTCAATACGGTGCCGACCATTTGACCTGCCAAGTATTGATACAACCATATCAGACGCTGGTTCATGACCACCTGTCTGGTAATCCCCATTTTCCTCCCCAGTACATGCCAGCAAAGGATGTGGACGAAATCGTAGAAGAGTTTGCTCCGGACGCGATGCGAGGAAAAGAGATCGGGGGCGGTGGCTTTCAGGCGTCTTGCGGCATCGGTGAATTCCAGGATTACGAGAACGTCCAAATAATTAAGAACATATCTGCGTGCATGTTGCCGAAACCGAACCAATTAGGCGCCGAAGTGTTGTTCAAGAGGGACACATGCCCGGAAGAGAAAAATCCGTTTGGGGCTGGGAAGACGAAATAGCTTCTGCACTCCCGATACTCTTTCCGTGCGGCTCCCCACCAGTACTCTTAAGCGCTACTGGCTCATACCGACAAATAAATTGCTGTTATTTCCGGCCAACGCGGAGCAGACTTGCGGGGTCGTCGCAGATATGCGGGAAGTACCCCTCGAGACCGTCGAAGCTTTTCGTCTTTCGCTCAAGCGGGTATGGAGTTCAAAGCGTTGCTCAAACTCAAGCGAGTTCTTCAAGTTCTACCGTTGCTGTCGCTTCTCGGACTGTGTAGCTGCATTGGATCCACGTTGGCCAATTTGCTGGTCACCTCGGTGAAGCTCACTCCCGCAAATCCCACGATAGCGGTGGGCCGCACGCAACAAATGATCCTGGTGGAAACTTTTGTGGACGGTACCACTAATCACGAATCGCCCGACGACACGACTTGGATCTCAAAAGATACTTCAGTGCTGACGATCAACAAAATGGGCGTTGCCACAGGCATCTCGGCTGGAACTGCCAGTATCGAAGGCAGCCACGAGGGCAATAATGCGACGACCGTCATTACCGTCACAGCCGCTGCGAATGTTGCAATTACTGTGCGAGGGAATTCGCAAACCCTGCAGGTAAAAAATCGTCATACTGGGCAGGAAATCACTTTCGCGGCGAATCGGTCGAGCGATTCGATTAGCGTTACGCCAGGCGGCGAAGGAATGGCCGCCAGCGAAACTTCCGTTCTTCCCGGACATGGCCCAGGCTGGCTCGCCATCGACCCCTCCGGAAAATATCTTTATGTGGTGAACCAGGCTTCCGAAAATGTTTCCGCGTTTGCCATCGACTGGAAGACGGTGTCGTTGTACGAAGTTGTAGCTTCGCCGTTTTCGGCGGGCGCGAAACCGTGGAGCGTCGAAGTGGATCCCGCTGGCGCAGCGCTATCCGTTGGACATTTTCGAAGTGGTGAAGTTTCGCGCTTCCGCATCGATTCAGCCACGGGCGCGCTCTCACCCAACTCGGAATAAACGCGCATACGCTCCGCCCTGCATTCGCCAAAAGTTGAATTTTCTCGACATTAGTCAATGTTGACGGTGTTGTGTTTCTGCCGTTAGACTTTGCGCCATGTTCACCGTGGGGCAACCGGAAATCTGGCAGAGCGCAGTACACAGCGGGAGCGCCTGGGTCTTTACGTTTGTGCTTGCCGTACTGTTTCCCATCATCGATTACATCCTCTACGCGCGCCTGAAATCCGCGCTACAAATTTATGCTTGGAACATTTTGGCGATATGGTCTATCACTGTGGCCTGCATTTGGACCAGCCGGTTGAATTACCTGACCCTCAGCGATCTCGGCGTGCAAGCCGGGAACGCTTTTCGCACGCTGGTGGTTTGCGGAATCGTGGTGGCAATAGTTTTCCTGCTGATAGGAGCGCAGAAAGTACAAAAAAAGAAAGCAACTCCCGAGCAGATGGGTAAAGCATTGGAAGGCGTTCGGAGGTTGCTGCCCAAGACTTCGACGGAACGTTCCGTGTGGATCCTGGTCTCAATCAGCGCGGGAGTTTGCGAAGAATTTCTCTATCGCGGATGGCTGTTCAGCCTGTTCAGCGCGGCTTGGGGTTCAGTTTGGCTCGGCCTGCTGATTTCGTCGGTAATCTTCGGACTCGCTCACGCTTATCAGGGACGCAACGCAATACTCGGCACCGGCATACTCGGCGCCATCTTTGGCATCGTGTTCATCGCAAGCGGCAGTTTGATCCCCAGCCAGCTCCTGCACACCGCTATGGACCTGAACAACGGCCTAGCTCTGGGCAAAGTAGCCAAGCGTACAGAAGCATAATTTCCGCGCCTCAGCGGCTCGGACTTGTCCCTTAATTTTCTTGACAAAACTTAACATTAGGGTCAAATTGCCCAACAAAGGGCCCTGCTGCGGACGCGCGCTAGCCAGGCTAAGCGCCCGGGACGGCTTGCTTCGAACCGCTGTCCTGATCGCACTCCGCACTGTCGCTGGCAAGCAGGCTTCCCAGGAGGATCGATTGGAAACCTCAATTGGAGTGTTCACATCCCGCGACCGTGCCGAAGAGGCCATCAAGGAACTGATCGACAAAAAGGTGCCTGAAAACGAAATCGTATTCCTCACCAGCTCCGAAAACGAAGCCACATCCATGGCTAAGGAGTTGGGCAAATATGCCGGAGGCTTCCTGGGCGGAACGGTGGGTCTTTCGGCTGCGGTGGCTGCGGCAACTTTGTTGGTAATTCCTGGAATAGGCCCGGTGTTTGCCTTGGGTGCGGGAGCGTCAGCCTTAATGGGTTATCTCGGCGCTGGCGCCGGCGCCAAGATAGGCAAATCGGCCAGTGAAGGCGATACTACGGCGCCGAGTGCTGGCACCGGTGCGGCGGAAGACACTGCGTTGTTCGCTGAAGCGCTGAAGCGCGGCCGTTCCCTGGTCGTTGTGCGAACCGAATCGCAAGAAGCTTCCAAGGTCGCCTCGGAAATTCTGGATCGCATCGGCATGAGTATCCAAGGCACGGGCTTGAATAGGTTGCGGCACAGCACCCGCCAGGTGGAAGACGTGATCATCATCGACTGCGCCGGTAGAATTACCGTAGGCGAAGGCAACATCCAGCTTCGCGAAGCGATCCAGGGCTTGATAAGCCAGGGAAAAAATAAACTGATCTTGAATATAGTGGAGCTCGAATTTATCGACAGCGCCGGTATTGGGGAACTCGTAAGAGCGCACACAACTCTTCGCAAGCAGGGCGGCCATCTGAAGCTTCTGAATCCGCACAAGAAGGTGCATGACTTGCTCCGCGCCACCATGCTGACCTCTGTGTTCGAGATTCACACGGACGAGGGTACCGCCGTCAAGTCGTTTCAGAGCTCGCGTACTTCGGGCGCTAATTGACCGAGCACAGATAGATTGTTTAGCGTCGACCGGCCCAACCCCCGACAGCTTGGTTTGTTACACCCAAGCGCTGAAAGCGCGTACACTTGGTGTAGTCACACTAGCATCCTTCCTCCCAGGCTTAGCCCTTGGTGGTCCTTTGCGAAATTTGACTGTCCTTCGCGAGGTATCCCTATGACCAACCATGACCGATAAAAGTGCTCTCACCAGGCATTCTTCCTTCAACTCAGAAGCCGTGATTGACGGGCACGCGGCGGAGCATAACAATCCGGTGGCGATGGCAGGCAGCGAGACCGCTGCCTGCTCTTCGGAATCGCAGAACGTTCATTCACAACCGAAGCCTTCCGCGGAAGATCCCGGGCTTGAGATATTACTCACCAGGATGGATACGGCGTTCAGCGAATATGCGCGTGAATCTGAACAATTGAGCGTGCTTTTATCGAAAAGCAAAAGCCTGCCCGGCTGGACTTCCTATCACGAACTTCTTCGGCAGCGCACGGCGGAAGTAGTTGCTCATGAACAATACCGCAGAATTCAGGACGAACTTTTCAAGCGAATCGTTCCGCCAAGTGTGGACGAAAAGCCCGACACCAAATTTAACTGGATGATCGCCAAAGCACGTTAGCCACAGCTAATCCAAGTAGAGGAGAGCGCTATGAAAAATGTTGTGTACTACTACAATTCCGTGCTCGGAGAACACAAGAACGATCGTGGCAACGCTGTTGGGATGCTGAGAATTGGCGATGTGATCGAGCGTCGTGCCAAACGATGGAGCGTCCTCGATATCCGCACAACCTTGAAGCCCAGCGTGTCGCGCGAACCCTACACGGTGTCGGTATATCTAAAAGGCCCGTTCTAACGACGGCGATGGAAATTGGCCTGTTATGTGCGCGCAATTTTTTCGGGTGCTAGAAGGATACCCACCGCAGGTACTTTCAAAGACACAGCTGCATCCGTCTCGCTTTGCAGCCTCGCTGCGCCCATATACTGCCGATAGGCTGGTTTGGGAGCGTCGGTGGCACAGAAAAAGACAAGATACGCCCCGCGAATTACGTGGCAAAAGTCTGGATTTATTCACGCGAGCACCATATTCCTTGCGGTTGCGGCACTCGCGACCCTCGCCGCCGGCTGCGGACACGCTGTGGATGGCCGCAAAGTTCTCCTGCAATCGGAAGTCGCGGTGAACAAGGTGCCATCGTTTCGCGCGCGCATCGAAACTTTTGGATCTTTCGCGAAACGCACGGACGCGCAGTACGATTGCGGTCACTCTGTGTCGCACTACATCGAGAACGACGAAAACCTCCAACGCAAGATTGAGTACGTCCAGACTCAATGGACCTTATTCAGCCGCCTGGTGGGGACAGAGCGTTGGAATGCAGTTCGCCAGTCGCCGGACCTAGGGGTGTGCGGCCGTCTTCGGAACGGAGAACCGATTGGCCAGGTCCCTGTGCGACTGTTTAGTGCTGACGAAGGCCGCATCGTACCGCCATTTTTCTATTATGCGAACGAGACCACTCCAACGACGATTACGCCGGCAGGGAATGAAGTGATCGAAGGCGACTATTGCGATATTTGGAAGATTCAGGACCGGGACCAGGCTTTTCCGTTGCACACAATTTGGATCGGCGCGGAAGATCGTTTGCCGCGAAAGTACCTCGAAGGCGAACCAGACAATCCGCAAGGAGTGGTGACTTATTCGGATTATGGCGCCAGCTTTGCGATCGACGTGCCGCCGGATCCCTTTGTCCGCTGAGCCACTGAATGTGAGAGCGCACCTCCCCCAAAAGCTATGACGGTGTCGCTCTTTGCGACTGCAACATCGCACCACCCTTTGCTAGTGAAATTGTGAGTGTGAAATGTCTCCGATTGCCGACCGGATGAAATCCCGTTCGCTGAATTTACCCGTAGTGCTTGAGGTAGCGATCGTCTTTATCGCGGCCGCAGCGGTCTTTTATTTCATGAGTCAGACTTGCACGGTGGAGACGGCCATGTCTCCCGTGATTACTCCGAACAAGCAAGCTGCAATTGATTTGTATTGGAAGAAATGCCATCCGCGATGGTCCAGCAATCCAAAAAGAGAGAAGGAATATCAAGTGGTAGTGTTGCGGCCGATCACCGAACCTCAGCCCGAAGGGAATCGTTACAAAGAAGCCGACGTCGTCTTCGAAATGGAAAAAGGGCCGCAGCCGACGCAGTTTTCATTCGGCAGCCCTGACAATTTTGCATTTATGAGTAAAGTACCGGAGGCGGAGCGAAAAGACTCGCTTCTGATCGGATGTTATCTAGCGTGCCCCGCCGCGCTGATACGAAAGCAGGTGTCTAATTGGCATGGCCAGCCCATCCATTACTTCAGAACTGAAACTCCCACAGGTGCCGTAATTACGCAGTAGAGCGCCAATGCCGAGACGTTAAGGCTGTACGTACTGAGCTACTCCATTTCCGAACGACCAGTTTTCCTTTTTCACTTCGACCAGGTTGATGAATACGTCCTCGCGGCGAATCTTCAGTCGCTCGTGGAGCCCGTCGGCGACCGCTTTATAAAACGCTTGCTTCATTTCCACGCTGCGCCCTTCACTCAGCGTTATCTGAATGAATACGCAGTCTGCGGTCCGCTGGATATCCATATAGGTCGGATCGTACATAAACCCATGGGCAGGGTGCTCGGTGATCACCTGAAATCGATCGTTCTTTGGAACATTGAACCGTTTCAGCAGGGCCTCATAAACGACGTCGCCGATGCCTTTGCGATATTCCGACGATTTGCCTTGAACAAGATCGATTCGAGCCAGCGGCATGGGATCCTCCTGGTCATACGATGCGCGCTAGCCCCGCTGGTTGCGCGGGTCGTCTTTGGATTCGAGGTAGGATATGCCCAGCGGTCCGTACGCGGTCACTTGAGTTACGTACTCGCCCGCTCTCGCCCAGTGGAAGTGCGGAGTGTTTCCCGGCAGCACGATCACGCTTCCGGGTGCGTGCGCTCTTAATTTTTCCCGCTCATCCCCGCTCGCAAATCCCCACGCATTGCTTTATGTCTAAATGTGGCGCCGGGCATGCCGAACCGCGAAGTTTGCGGACACTCTGAGGGACCGCTGTGCGATTTCTTCCAAACTCGCACGAGCTAACGATGTTGCCCCCAATTGACCACAAGCGAAAAGCGAATCCTTCCATATATGTCGTGCAGGAAGTGACCGGATGCGGTTACCCAATCCCAAAAGCGGGCATGGCTAGAGACTTTAGTGCGGAGAGCAGTGTCTAAACTATGGGGACTCTATACGTTACGCGGAATACGTTTGCCGCGGAGCGGCATTCGAAATGCGATATAGCACCGGGAGTAAAGGAGGATGGCGGCTTAATGGAAGCGTTTTGGAATGACGTGAAATTCGGCGTGCGGGTTCTGTTGCGGAGGCCCGGATTTACGCTAGTCGCAATTTTGACCTTGGCTTTGGGCATTGGCGCGAACACCGCGCTGTTTTCCCTGGTGAACGGTATTTTGCTCGAGCCGCTGCGATTTCCGCAGGCCAACCAGCTCGTCACGCTGTACCAGCACAAGCCGGCATTCGAGTACGGCTCAATCTCCGATCCAAATTTTCAGGATTGGCAACGCGACAACCAGTCGTTCCAATCCATCGCAGGTTTCCGCGACGATGATTTCAGCCTCACTGGACTCGGCGAATCTCAGCGCATTGACGGAGTAATGGTTTCCGCGAATTTCTTTCCGACGCTGGGCGTGAATCCGGTGATAGGACGAAATTTTGATCCGCAGCAGGACGTCCTCGGCGGAAAACCCGAAGTAATGATCAGCGCCGGAATGTGGAAAACGAAGTTTGGCTCTGCCCCCGACGTGATCGGCAAAACTTTAACTTTGAATGGTACGGACTACACCATCGTCGGCGTCGTTCCCTCGAGCTTCCACCTCTACATGCAGAATTTTCGCGACAGCGACATCTACGTGCCCATCGGGCAGTGGAACGACGTGATATTCCATCAGCGCGACGTAGGCATGGGCATGGATGCCGTCGCGCGGTTGAAACCCGGCGTCACGCTCCAACAGGCGCGCGCGGACATGGAGCGCGTTACGCAAAATCTCGCCGCGGCTTATCCCGATGCCAACGCGAACACCGCTGCCACGGTAGTCTCGCTAAAAGAAAAAATCGTGGGAGATTTGCGGCCATATCTTCTGGTTCTGCTCGCGGCAGTATTCTTTGTGCTGTTGATTGCTTGCGTGAACGTGGCGAACTTGTTGCTGGCGCGCTCGATGCAGCGCGCGCGTGAATTTGCCATCCGCGCAGCACTGGGGGCGGGAAAGTTGCGCGTGATCAGGCAGCTCTTGACCGAAAGCGTGCTGCTCTCACTTTGCGGCGGCGGGCTGGGATTGCTCATCGCCAGTTGGGGAACGCAAGGCTTCATCTCATCCCTGCCGAAAGGTTTGCCGCGCGCGGAGGAAATTCACCTCGATACCCGCGTGCTGATTTTTACTCTGGCTATTTCCGTCCTGTCGGGAATTTTCTTTGGACTCTCTCCCGCGCTCCGGCTGATGAAGCCGCGCCTGCAGGAAACTTTGAAAGAAGGCGGACGCACTGTGAGCGGCAAGCGAAGCCGTGCGCAAAGCGTGCTGGTGATTGTCGAGATGGCCATGGCTCTGGTGCTGCTCGTAGGCGCGGGGCTGATGCTGCGCAGTCTGGGACGTTTGTGGAGCGTAAATCCCGGTTTCAATCCCAAGAACGTCTTATATTTTCAGGTCGCGCTGCCGCCGGGAACTTCCAGTGAGAGTCCTGACGCGATACGCGCCGAGCTTCGCCGTATTCACGATCAGATCGCGACGGTTCCCGGAGTCGCGGCGGTATCCATGCAGCGCGGCGGACTTCCGTTGTGGGGCGACTCCGAAGATCCATTTTATATAGTGGGCAAGCCCAAGCCGGCGCGCGAGAGCGACATGCCCTACGGCCTCTGGTATGAAGTCGAGCCGGATTATTTAAAAGTAATGGAAATCCCGCTGAAGCGCGGTCGATTTGTCGCCGCGCAGGACACGGAACGCTCGCCGCTAGTCACCGTAATTGATGAAGACCTCGCAGAGAAATATTTTCCGGGCGAAGATCCCATCGGTCGAAGCATCGTAGATCCCTTTGTTGGCAAGCCCACCGAGATCGTCGGCATCGTCGGACACGTAAAGCATTGGGGCCTCGACGACAAAATCAACGTGCACGCCCAGTTTTACATTCCTTTCATGCAAATCCCGGACAAATACATGTCCCGCGCGGGAAATAGCACTGGTGTTTTGGTTCGTTCGACCGGAGTTCCACCGCTCTCGCTCTTGCAGCCGATTCGCACCAAAATGGCGGAGAGGAACAGCCAGGAAGTGGTGTTCGAGCCGCACGCATATGACGAAATCATTGCGAGCTCGTTGATCGAGAAACGGTTCTCCATGGTTTTGCTGGGAATATTTGGCGTGCTGGCCCTGGTACTGTCGAGCATCGGAATTTACGGCGTGCTGTCGTACTTGGTCGGTCAGCGCACGCACGAAATCGGCATTCGCATCGCGCTGGGTGCGCAGCGAAAAAACGTGCTGATGCTAATACTCGGCGAAGGAACCAAGACCGCGCTGATCGGCGTAGGACTCGGCCTGGCCGCCGCGCTAGGTCTGACGCGTTTGATGTCCAGCGTGCTATATGGCATCAGCGCAACCGACCCGATTACGTTTGCAGCCGTAGCCGTGGTCCTGACTCTTGTAGCGCTGGCCGCGTGCTACATCCCCGCGCGCCGCGCGATGCGCGTCGATCCAATCATTGCCCTGCGCTATGAGTAGCGCCCTGACCGGTCCGCGTCGGCACCGGCCTCCAGTTTCGGCGCGACGTAAATTCGCGCGAGTGCCGCACTTTTTCTGCGCCTCTGCAGAAATGGTGCAGGTTTAGATTTCATATCTTCCCGCCTTTTTCCTTTGGCGGGTTGTTGTACCAGTAGGGGCGCAGCTCGCCCGCGGTGGTGGGCATGCTGCAACAGCCACAAAAGCTTGGCAATGCTGTTCGAGAGCCAGACAACCGAGAGGTGAATCATGGGCGAACTTTTTCAGGATCTGCGTTACGCAATACGCATGCTGGCAAAATCGCCGGGATTCACTACCGTCGCAGTCCTCACGTTGGCCCTCGCCATCGGAGCAAACACCGCGCTCTTCTCCGTCGTCAACGGCGTCCTGCTGAATCCGCTACCCTATCCGTATCCCGAACAATTGCTGACCCTGCACGAAAGCAAACCGAATTTCAACACCGGCTCGATTTCCTATCCGAATTTTCTGGATTGGCAGAAGGAAAACCACACGCTGTCGTCCATGGCGGTTTCGCGTCCGTATTCGTTCAGCCTAACGAACCTCGGCGAAGCGGTGCAGATCCAGGGAGAATTCGTCACCTCTGATTTCCTTTCTATATTAGGCGTGAAGCCTGTGATGGGACGCACTTTCTTGCGCGCAGACGATCAAATCGGCGCGGCTCCCGTCGCCATGATCAGTGCCGGTTTCTGGAAGCGAAAACTTAGCGGCACGCCCGACGTGATTGGCAAGAGTCTTACGCTCGACGGAAAGGAATTCACAATAATTGGCGTGATTCCTTCGGCCTTTGATCTGAAGCTGGACAGCTTCAGCGCCAGCGATGTGTACGCTCCCGTGGTGCATTGGAACAATGATTTGCTGTTCGATCGAGGCGCGGGCCTGGGCTTCCACGGAATCGGCCGCCTGAAGCCGGACACTTCGTTGGCACAGGCCCGCGCAGACTTCGCCGGCGTTACCAAGAATCTTGCCGCGGCTTACCCCGAAATAAACAAAGGCATCGGAGCTTCGCTGATTCCGTTCAAGCAGCGCATGCTCGGCGACGCAAGAGGGGCTCTTCTGGGTCTCCTCTGCGCCGTGGGCTTTGTTCTGTTGATTGCTTGCGCCAATATCGCAAATCTTTTGCTGGCGCGCGCCAACCGGCGAACACGCGAATTTGCACTTCGCGCCGCGCTGGGCGCGGGGAAATCGCGACTTATTCGCCTGCTTCTCACCGAAAGCATTTTGTTGGGAGTTCTTGGCGGCGTGTGCGGATTGCTGCTCGCGACTTGGGGAACACACGCCGCTCTGAAAGCGCTGCCGGATGCTCTGCCGCGTTCCGGAGAAGTGGGTATCGACCTGCGCGTGCTGTTCTTCACCGCGTCGATTGCGCTGCTGGCAGGAATTCTGTTCGGGCTGGCTCCCGCGCTGCGAATCTCGCGAATCAATCCGCAGGATAGTTTGAAGGAAGGCGGGCGCGGGGCGAGCGGCGCCAGAAAAGGAGTGCACAGCGTTCTCGTGGTGGTGGAAATGGCGCTCGCCTTGGTTCTGTTGGTGGGAGCAGGGCTCACGCTGGGCAGTCTGGTCCAGCTGTGGAATGTGAACCCAGGATTCAATCCGCAAAACGTGATGTTTTTTGGCTTCTCTCTTTCGCCCTCCAGTTTGAAAACTAGCCCGGCTGCGATCCGAGCCGGGTTTCGAACTGCGCAGGCGACCATTGCGGCCACTCCCGGCGTGCAGGCCGCCTCCATGAGCTGGGGCGCCTTCCCGATGAGCGGCGACGACGAATGGCTCTTCTGGCTGGACGGAAAACCAAAGCCGACTACGCGAAACGAAATGAACTGGGCGATCGATTATGCGGTGGATCCCGATTACCTGAAAATAATGCAGACGCCGCTGCGTAGTGGCCGCTTCTTCACCGCGCAGGATGACGAGAACTCGCCGAAGGTAGTGGTTGTGGACGAAGTCCTGGCACAAAAATATTTTGGGAATGAAAATCCGATCGGTGAGCGTCTGTTTCTGGAAATCGGCCAAGCCGAATTCGCGGCGGAAATCGTGGGAGTCGCCGGCCATGTGAAGCAGTGGGGACTCGATACCGACGATACCGAGAGCCTTCGTTCGCAACTCTACTTCCCGTTCATGCAATTGCCGGACACCACCATGGCGCTCTCGCCGATGGGCATGGGAGCGGTGGTGCGCTCGAAGGGACCACAACCGGGATTGTTCGACGCGATTCGCCACTCGGTGCAGCAAGTAAATAGCGAGCAGGTGGTAGCGAGCGCGCAGTCCATGGATGAAATTATTTCCAGTTCGACCGCTGGCTATCGCTTTGCAATGATTCTTCTGGGGTCCTTCGCGGCGCTGGCTCTGCTGCTTTCTAGCCTGGGAGTTTATGGCGTGGTGTCCTACCTGGTCGAACAACAAACGCGGGAGTTTGGGATACGGATCGCGTTGGGCGCGCAACGGAGCGATGTGATGCGTCTGGTCCTCGGCGACGGAGCAAAGATGGCGCTCGTCGGCATAGGCTTGGGAGTAGTTGCCGCGCTGGCGCTGACGCGTTTTCTGACCAGCGTGCTGTATGGCGTAAGCCCCACCGATCCGGTCACGTTTGCGTCCGTCGCGATGATTCTTACCGGGGTGGCGCTCGCTGCATGCTATATTCCCGCGCGTCGCGCGATGCGCGTAGACCCCATGATCGCCCTGCGCTACGAGTAGCATGATCTCTATGCGCAAGCTGCCTTGGCTTCGGGCCGGGTCGCCTGACAGATCCGGCAAAAAATTTCGAATTAGGGCGTAAAGAGTATTGTGTCGCGGTCTGTAGTCTGGGTAAAATGGCGGGCTCAGACCCATGTCGTTGCGCGCGAAGTCAGGAGGGTCCTCATGGCCGTCAAGAAACTTGTAATGAAGCCAGTGAAGAAGAAAAAACTTCAGGTGAAACCCGTCGCCCACGTCAAGGCCGAGACGGTCACCCAATTTCCGACCGGGCCAGTCATAGACTAGCCGCAGGCCGCTGGTTTTCGCTGAGTCGAAAGTAGTCGCCCCGGTAAAAGCCGCTTCCGTTCGACCTTCTCGTTTTTCTTTTGATCCGCAGCGAAAAATCGCTGCGTCCAAATTGGTAGAGCTGGAAATAATTTGGGCGCGAGAATCGGATGGCGTCGGCGACGTGTGCGGCCGTAGATTAGCGGTATGGCCACGTATGCGCTGGACAATCCGATTTGGACTGCGTTGACCACCAGCCAAGCGCGTTTTGCGGAGGGCTTGGGGGTGGCGCGGAAGTTTCAGGCGGAGATTGGTCCGCTGGCGGGATTTGCGGAACCTACCCGCGAGGCTTACAACGCGCTGGGAAAGCTTGTTCGCGCTGGAACTGGCGCTGGCCTCTTTCTGGAAGCGCCCGCGAATGCCCTGAGGTGGAGTCTGCCGGCTTCCGAATCGTGGAACAAGATTCTTTGCTGCAAATGATTTACTCGGATTGCGAATTGCCGGCGCTCGCGCTCGATTTTGTGAAGCTGACGACGGCGGATGTGCCGGAGATGGTTGCGCTGGCGACGATGATGAAGCCGGGTCCGTTCAGTGCGCGCACGCATGAGCTGGGGAATTTTATCTGCTTCAGAAGGGAAGGGCAGCTTGCGGCGATGGCCGGCGAAAGAATGCGTATGCCCGGGTACACCGAAATCAGCGCAGTGTGCACGCATCCGACTCACGCAGGCCACGGTTATGCGACGGCGCTGATGGTCAAATTGATTGGCCAGATCCGCAGCCGCAACGAAATCCCGATTTTGCACGTCCGCGCAAGCAACACGCCCGCGATCGGCCTTTACCGCCGCATCGGTTTCGCCGACCGCCGCCTTTTCCATTTCACCGTGATAGGCAAGACCGCGTCGTAAAGTCGCAAAGCGTGAACGGTATTACGATTAGCGGTAGCGCGAGAACCCAGGTAGCCCCAAGTACACTTCCTACTGTCCGTCGGAGCCTTATGATCAGAATTCGTTCCCAGGTCATCCTCAGCCCGCGCGCAGCGCCGTAACTACCGTCTAATTTCTTCAAGCGGATCGGAGTTGAATCTTAGCGACAACTTTCTGTGGCGTCGGCGATCAATGATGAGGAAGCAGAAGAGTGGAATTCCGAATCCGTTGAATAAATAAAACAACCAGAATTGGTCCACGTTCATATTGCGAGTCAGCTGGGCAAGCACTTCCCCGGCTAGGAATACGAGGAATGTTACAGAATTACAAATTCAAACTTTGGTGCCAACCGTGCAGTCCGCGAATGCATAATCCAATTGTTCTTGGTCCGAGATTCGTTGCTTCGGTCGGAGGGGAAAACGTGGGGCGGCCGCCCCATTCGGCGTTGCTCGTATGCGAAGGACTCACGACAGAGGTGCGCAACCCGCATGCAACTAGGCGGTCAGATGCCGGCGTACCAGGAATAGCCGGCTTCTGGCTCCACGGAACCCAAACCTTTGCCGAAGCTTTTCAGACTGTCAGTGACGGTCAGGTGAGTGATGAATTTCACGCTCTTGTAGCCGAGTTGGCGGGGGACGCGCATGCGAAGCGGGCCGCCGTTGCCGACCGGAAGCTCATCGCCATTCATTCCATACGCGAGAAAAGTTTGCGGATGCATTGCGTCGGCCATATCGATGCTGTCCCACCAATCGGGATCGATTGAGAAGTAGACAATGTATTTCGCTTGCGGTTGGACTCCCACGAGATCCAGGATGTGCGAGAGAGGCACGCCGATCCACTCGGCGATATACGACCAGCCTTCTTCACACGCGATTTGGGTGATTTGGCTGCGACGCGGGTAGCTCTTAAGTTGCGCCAGCGAAAACGACGCAGGGCGGTCAACCATGCCGGTGACGGTTAGCCGCCAGTCAGCGAATCCTCCGGCCTGAAGACGCTTGTATGAGTCAGTGAGGGGCGGCATTTCGTTGGCGAGCGCAGGCTTCGAAATTTGGCTCTGAGAAAATTCACGTGCGAACGAGTGTCTTGTTAGCAGACGGTGCGAAGCATAGGTAAACGTTTCGCCGAGACCGTAAATTCCACCGTGATCGGGCGGAATCAGTCCATATTTTTGCGCAATGCGCGCAGCCACGCTCAGGCCCGCAACACCGGCGGTGGCCGCGAGTCCGCCAATGATCAGTTTGCGGCGCGAGAGATCGGTCATGTACGCTCCCTTTGTGTGTCGGCTCGGCCTGTGGTCATTGCTCGCATGCGGCTCTTGAAGCCGGCTACACAAATCATCACCACGTGCACCAGCAGGAAGAGCACGAGTGCAATGGTGACGAAGAAGTGAATTGTGCGCGCGGATTGTTGGCCGCCTAATGACGTGACGGTGACCGGAAACGCGGAAACAAACGCGGGGGACATCGCCAAGCCCGTCCAGATTATCAGTGGGAACAGAACGAAAATCACGAACACGTAGCTGAGGCGCTGGAGAACGTTGTACGACCAGGCTTCTGCTTCACTCGGCCGTTTGAAGCGCAAATGGCTGGCGATTGTGGCCGAGAATCCCCGCCATGAAAGATCGGTCTTACTGGGGAGCAAGTCTTTCCGCAGATGGCCGGTGAAAAAAACGGAGATCACATACAGTAGGCCGGTCAATACTACAATCCAGGCAGCTTGAAAATGGAGATAGCGGCTCCAGCCGTTCTGGTCCGGCAGTACGTACCCGTAGCCAGTGGGCACCAATGACCTGGAGGAAGGGATGGGGATTCTAAATAACGGTGTCGTCAATACATTGCCGGTTTCGCCCCAGTAGAAGCGCGGGTGAGAGACCACAATTTCCAATCCGGTGACGAGCAGCGCAAGAAAGCACAGAGTGGTGATCCAGTGAGTGATGCGGACGAGAGCGGAGTGTCGCGGTGCAACCTTGGTGGCTGGGACGGCCGACGCAGTGCTTGGAACTGTCGAAGCAGAGCTTGGGGGATAAGCTTCGAGTGGCACTTCCGCTGATTCCGATCCCGCCATTCTTTAGCCTCCTGTTGGGCGCAATATTACCACGTCACAGAGACTTGACGTCATGCGACCACGACGCGAGAAACGCTCGGCTGTCCGCCTTAGCGGCCGACCATTTTTTGCAGATCTTCGGGGTATCGAGCACCCTGCACATGGATCTTTGAGGTTGCCATATCCAGCTCGCGGAGATCCTCGGGCGAAAGTTCGATATTAACGGCGCCGATGTTTTCTTCGAGCCGCTGCAGTTTGGTGGTACCCGGGATCGGCACGATCCACGGTTTCTGCGCAAGCAGCCAAGCGAGTGCGATCGGCGCAGGCGTCGTTTTCTTCTTTTGCGCAAATTTGGCAAGCAGATCCACCACCGCTTGATTTGCTTTGCGGTTCTCTGGCGAAAAGCGAGGGACCGGAAATCGCTTTTGTCAAACTTCGTATCTTCGCTGATCTTTCCAGTAAGAAATCCTTTTCCCAGAGGACTGAATGGAACGAAGCCGATTCCGAGCTCCTCCAGCGTCGGGATCACTTCCTTTTCAGGTTCTCTCCACCACAGCGAATATTCACTTTGGAGCGCGGTGACGGGTTGAACTGCGTTGGCGCGACGAATGGTCTGCACGGCTCCTTCAGAAAGTCCGAAGTGTGTGACTTTGCCTTGCTGGATGGGCTGCTTCACGGCTCCGGCGACGTCTTCAATGGGAACGTTCGGATCGACGCGGTGTTGGTAGAAAAGATCGATGACATCGGTCCTGAGTCGCTTGAGCGAGGCCTCCGCGACTTCTTTGACATGTTCCGGCCGACTGTCCAGCCCAGCCTGTTTGCCGGTGTTGGGATCAATTTTGAACCCGAACTTGGTGGCGATCACCACTTGCTCACGGAACGGAGCGAGCGCTTCACGCACGAGTTCTTCATTTTTGAACGGACCGTACACTTCGGCGGTATCGAAGAAGGTGACGCCGAGTTTCACGGCCGCTCGAATCAAGGAGATCCCTTCGTTTTTGTCCAGGGGGGCCCGTAGCTGAAGCTCATTCCCATACAGCCGAGCCCAATAGCCGAGGCTTCCAAATTGCTTTTTCCGACTTTGCGCTTGTTCATTATTTCTCCTTACCTACATCTAGATGCAGACCGAGCGCTTCGGTATTCAAAAAAGGCGATTCTATACGCAGGATTCGCTCGAATGGATTATGGGGTGTAGTTCAGGACGATCTGACGCTACTCGACGAGTGATACTACTCCGGTGGCCAGGTCGTAATACCCGGCGACAACCTTTAGCTTATTTTCTTTCACCAAGGCGGAAATTACTGTGGATGCTTGGCGGAGAAGGCCGGCTTGAATTTTGGCATTTGCTTTGGACGCAGCCTCAAGGTTTGGTCCGGCTTGATCGACCGCAGGGCGAATGTAGGCGAAGAGGGAACTGATCTGGCCGGGAACCTCTTTGCTTTGGATGGTGGCTTTCACTGCACCGCAACCGCTATGCGCTAGCACCACGATTACCTTCGTACCCAGGGCGGCAGCTCCATATTCGAGGCTCGCAATTATTTCCGGGGCGGCGAAATTTCCGGCTACGCGCGTAACAAAAATCTGGCCGAGCGTTTGGTCGAAAAGTAATTCGACGGGAACACGCGAGTCGGCGCATGACAAGACCGCTGCGAACGGTTCCTGTTTATCAACGGTGTGCGCTTTCAATATTGCAAGGTCGTGGTCGCAAGAAGTCAAACTTCCACTGGCGAACCGGCGATTGCCGTCCATCAATTCCTGCAACGCGGCATCGGGAGTGAGCGTGGTCTGTGCCACGACGCGGCGTGGCGCCAGGCATTCTACTCCCGTCGCTGTCATCAATCCAGCAACTGCTCCGCCTATGGTTCTTTTGAAAAAACTTCGGCGAGAGGGCATTTCGTTCGAGACTTTTGTGTGTGGAGCGTTGGCGGAAGCGTCGGAGGAGGGACATTCAACCGCCGGAGAGGTCGCATTTTGTTGCGGATTGCTGCTTGCGCCGTTGAATAGGGAACTCATCTGCCACAACCTCCTTGAGATGATCGCCGAGGACATGTATGCGCGTAGCCGGGCGCTTTGTTGCGCTGCATTCTCATGAGCCTGGATAATGCGGGGATAGTAACACACCGGCGGTTCACTACTGAGTGTTTGTCGAAGCGTGGCGCGAGGGTTAACAAGCACAAGCGCTCGCCCGACTATCGCTAGCTAGCCAGGCGAGCGAAGCGTGCTTACGAGCCTCCGGTATCCTCAACGAGGTGCGGGCCTATGGCACGACGGACCACAAAATCGTCGGCACTTTCGTGGACGACGCAGGAGTCAGGGCCGAGTGGACGGCAGGTTCCGTTGCCTCGCGACAAAAAGTGAACGCGGTCGCCTGAGTTTTTCGCGCGCCGCTACATACACCCCGCCTGTTCGGAAGGCCGTGACCGATTGGAGTAGTACCGGCCCCCTTCGCCCCCTGACGCATCCGCACTGTGGCCTACTAAGTATGAGGCCATGCCCGCCAGCCGCCCTTTTGACAGATATTTTCAGCAAAGGAGCACGTATGAAAAAAGTTCTTCAAATTGCCGTGATTGTGCTTTTCGTTGTTCCGATTACTCTAACGGTGGGCGCGCAACGGGCCGCAGCGCAAGGGCCCGCGGGCAACGGCGCAGCCTCTGCCGCGCAGGATAGTTCGCATTCGCTGAATCCGATCAAGTGGGTGAAGAAAGATTCCAAGAATTCCGTCGATGCGCCCGCAAACAGAAGCGACGCGGAGAAGAAGCTCACGCCCAGCCTGCAATCCCAGGGACTCTTGCCCGCGAATGCTACCGCTACGGATGCGTGCGAGTCGTTCGTGGAATTGTCTGAATGCCTCGCTGCGCTTCACGCCAGCCATAATCTCGATGTGAATTTCAATTGCCTCCGCGCCGACGCAACCGGCGTGCACACCAGCGCCGATATTTCCGGCTGCAAGGTCGCTGACGGAGAAAAACCTCAGGGGCTGAGCAAGTCCATCCATCAGCTAAAGCCGGATGCCAACGCCAGGCAAGCCACAAAGGAAGCGGAGCATCAAGCGAAAGACGATCTGAAATCAATCGGCGGATAGCGAAGACTCCGAAAGCAGGTCCCTGGTCGGCCAGAAGGCGGCCTCGGTCGGGATGACACTTTAATTCAGAATCGAGTCAAGCTTCAAACGGACCGCAAAAAAGATTCGCGAGTCCCGACTGCGGCGGAGGTTTTGCAAGTGTTGGATCTAAACCCGCACCCTTTGCGGAAAAGAAAAGCGCAAAGAGTGCGGCACCCCCGCGAGTTTTAATTGCGCTGGGACGGAACGCTGGTGCCGCGCGGGACGGTCGACCACAAGCCAGTGCACGATAATCCGTGCGCATTTCCTCCTAAGCGGGTCGAATGTGGGTATGTATTTCTAGGGGTTTACTCAGATTCCGCATATGATCGGCACATCGACACGCCGAATCCACGTAGGCCAAGGCTGGCTACAGTCTGTTGTGCGCTCTTCAGTATGGCGGCGTTGTTTGCTCTCCTAACTCATCACGTTTTTTTACCTTTTATTTTGGTCTCGGTTTCCTGGGCGGTTGTCGTTTGGTTTGGAAGCGGCGAAGCCCAAATACCTAGCGCACTGAACTTAACTTGATCGGAGGAGATATGAATGGGCGCTCCTTGATGACCTCTACTTCGGCATTCGCAGCTGCGGCCGCAGTGTGCGTCATCGCTTCTACGACACTCACGGCCGGACGTAGTGGTCACGAGGCCTCCCGATCGGCGTCACGATCCCTGCTGGATACCGGCGGTGGGAATTGGTCTTGGTGGCCCACGAAGCAGGGGACTGCGACGATTTACGCGCCATGCTCGGGAACGCTGTTGCAATGACGGTTTTTCGGAACGGGACGCTCTGAGGTGTAGCCCCGCATGAGTTCCGGCGAGTCCGGGAGTAGCAGGAGAAAATTGGACGAAAAAAAACCGGGAGGCAGTTTCGCCTCCCGGCTTCGTTATGACATCAATTGGGACTTGACCAACAAGCCGCCACTCGTTGACTTGCCTCGGGCTGCAACTTAAGATGTGCGGCACGTGCCATCCACCGACTCGCTGATCGGCAAAACCATATTGCACTACCGTATCGTGGAAAAACTTGGTGGTGGCGGGATGGGTGTAGTTTATAAAGCCGAAGACACCCGCCTGGACCGCTCCGTCGCCTTGAAATTCCTGCCGCCAGATTTAGCGCACGATCCTCAGACGCTCGAACGCTTTAAGCGTGAGGCGAAAGCTGCTTCCGCGCTCAACCACCCGAACATTTGCACGATTTATGACATCGGCGAGGAAAACGGTCAGGCGTATATCGTGATGGAGTTCCTGGACGGCATGACGTTAAAGCACCGCATCGCTGGCCGTCCTATGGAAATCGAAAGCATCCTCGATGTGGCGATCCAGATTGCAGAAGGCCTGGAGGCCGCGCACGGCGAAGGCATCGTCCACCGCGACATCAAACCAGCCAACATATTTATAACCAAACGAGGGCACGCGAAAATATTGGATTTTGGTTTGGCGAAGCTGGCGCCGAAGCGCGAAGCCGTGGCCTCGCAGGCCACGCTTGCCACGGATGCGACGCCGGGCGTGAGCGGAGAGCACCTCACGAGCCCGGGCACCGCCGTGGGTACCGTCGCCTACATGTCGCCCGAACAGTTGGGTGCGAAGGACTTGGATGCGCGTACAGATTTATTTTCGTTCGGTGTCGTCTTGTACGAGATGTCCACCGGCACACTGCCTTTTCGCGGAGATAGTTCCGCTCTCATCACGGACGCTATTCTCCACCGTTCGCCCGTACCTCCAGTCCGATTGAACCCAGACGTGCCGCCGGAACTGGAGCGCGTTATCTCCAGGGCGATGGAGAAAGACCGCGATCTGCGCTGCCAGTCGGCTTCCGAAATGCGTGCTGACTTGCGGAGGCTAAAGCGGGATACCGATTCCAGCCGCTCGGCGACGGTGAACATAGAAGCCCATCCGGACCCGCACATATCGAAAGCGCAGGCGCAAATCGAACACAGCTCCGACACAGCCATCGCCATCGGACTCGCGAAACGACATAAAAAGAAACTTACGATTGCTCTGGCTGCCATCGCCGTCTTAGTTGTCGGAGCTGGTCTCTGGTTTTACCGCGCAAATCACTCATCGGCTGGCGGCTCGATGGATTCGGTGGCGGTATTGCCGTTTGCTAATGGAGGCGGAGATCCGGATACCGAGTACTTGAGCGACGGCATAACTGAAAGCCTGATCAACAGCCTCTCGCATGTGTCGCAGCTGCGAGTGGTGCCCCGCAGTACGGTGTTCCGTTACAAGGGAAAAGAGAGCACGCCGGAGAAAATCGGACAAGAGCTCAACGTCCGTGCAGTGGTGACCGGAAGGGTGACGCGGCGGGGCGATGCCTTTCTCGTGAGTGCGGAACTGATGGACGTGGCCCGCGAGTCGCAAGTTTGGGGCGAACAGTATTCCAAGAAGCTAGCGGACATCCAAGGTATTCAGGAAGACATCTCCAAAGCCATCGCTGCGAACCTGCGAATTGAGTTGAATGGGAAAGAAGAGCGGCAGATCGCAAAGCGTGATACAGAAAACCCCGAGGCGTACCGGCTTTATTTGCAGGGGCGCTACTATTGGAACAAGCGAACCGACGAAGGCGTGAAGAAAGGTCTGGAATATTTTCAGCAGGCGATCGAAAAGGATCCCGGCTATGCTCTGGCCTATGCCGGAGTGGCGGACTCCTATGCGGTCGGAAATGGGGAGTATCTTGGCCTGACTGCGCAAGAGGCTCGGCCGAAGGCAAAAGCTGCTGCGCTGAAAGCTTTGGAGATTGATGATTCTCTTGCGGAAGCTCACACCACCCTCGCAGATACTTATCTTTATTACGATTGGGATTTTCCCAAGGCCCAGCAGGAATTTTTGCGGGCTATTGCGGCGAATCCAAATTACCCGACCGCCCATCAGTGGTATGCCGAATACCTATATATCGTAGGCCGTTTTGATGAGGCGATCGCAGAAGCAAAGCGTGCACAGGAACTCGATCCACTTTCAGTGGCAATCAACGGATCGGTAGCAGAGACTTATTATTATGCGCGGAAGTATGATCAGGCGATAGAAGCGTACAAGGCGACCCAGAAAATGGATTCCAATTTCATTTCCGCCCACTCTGGGCTGGCATTGACTTACGGACAAAAGAAAATGTATCCGGAAGCTGTCGCAGAATGGCAGGCGACGGTGCAGCTATCTGGGAACCCTGCAGCGGCCTCGTTACTGGGAGAAACTTACAAAAGCTCTGGCTACC
This sequence comes from uncultured Acidobacteriota bacterium, assembly GCA_963731535.1. Lineage (GTDB taxonomy): Bacteria > Acidobacteriota > Terriglobia > Acidiferrales > UBA7541 > Palsa-295. The sequence goes on from CAVSWI010000019.1 coordinate 360,784, forward strand.
AGGGTGTCCTGCAGGCCTTACTTGATGGGAGTTTGAAGGCTCCCGTTCAGAACGTGCCATCGTGGCGGATTGCGAGCCTGTATGCCCAGATGGGAAAGAAGAACGAGGCATTGACCTGGCTTGAGAAGGCCTATGCCGAGCGGGGGGGCGGGATGGTTAGGCTGAGGTCTGATCCGGAGTTCGATTCCCTACGCTCTGAGCCGGGTTTCGTGGCCATCATACGCCGGATGAATTTCCCGGACTGACGCCAGTCCGAAGTGGCTCATGGTTTTATTGCATCGACGAACAGCCTGAGTTCTGGCGAGTCCGGGAGTAGCAAGAGAAAATTGGGCCAAAAAAAACTGGGAGGCAATTTCGCCTCCCGGCTTTGGTGATTGTACTTATCGATCGATTCTGGTGCGAACTAAACAAGCGCTCGATTATTTGTCGCTGTGCTTGTCTTTGTGAATTTCTTTGCTGGTTTGGTTCTGTTCCTTGTTTACCTGCGCCTTTTCCGCGGGGGTCAGCTTGCCGCCGTTGGCTTCGCGGTCGTTACGGACTTGCTGATTGATGTGGTGCTCCTGGTTTTCGACCTTGGCTGTCTCGGCGGCATTCATTTTGCCGCTTTCAACGCCATTGCCGATCCGTCGCTGTTGGTTTTCCGCGCGCTCGCCCACTCTGCTCATCGCAGGATTTGCGGGACGCCCGTGATTCGCCGAGGCGAAGTTGGACTTATCGGTGCTGGCCGTGTGCTCGTGTGACACCTGTTCGGAAGTAGCTTCCACGTGATGCTCATTTGCCGCTGCACGCTCTTCCGCTGCCGGTATTGCGGTCACTCCGCCTGGGCCATTGAAGCTTGCATGGCTGACCACGGTGGTGTTGACGACCGTGCGGTTCACGAATGTATTATGGACGACGGTGGTGTTCACGTTAACGACCGCGGTGTTATACGCGAAATGTCCGCCGCGCCATTCGCCGCCAACGAATCCCACGCCGCCATACCCGAAACCGTAATTCACGCCGCCGTAAAATCCAACGTGCGGGCCCCAGTAGCCGGCATGAAATCCATAGACGCCGCCGGCGAAGCCCCAGTATCCGGGAGTCCACAGCAAGCCTGCGCTTGGCGGAGCAACCCAAACGCCCGGGACCCAGAAATAATCGTCATTGGCATAAGACCAATAACCCGGCGTCCAGAGATAGCCTTCCACCGGGCAAGGCGGTTGAACGTAAACCGGAATTGCCGGAGGCGCCACTCGAACCGAAATTCCCACCGCGATTTGCGCCGAAGCTGGAGATGCTGCGAGTGCGAGTCCTAAAGGCAAACATAAAGCAAAAAGTAATCCTCGAATAAAGGTCAGCTTACGCATTGCGAATTCCTCCCTTTAAATAACTTTTGAGCAACTCAGTTGAGCGCTAATGCTATTTGTAAGAGTGTCCTGAGATTTCTAACGCGCTCGATCCTTGCTATATCTAACACCGGAATCCGCAGAAGGTTTCGAGCCAATTGGGCAATTTCAGTTTTGTTTCATCTGGCACCGCATTCAACAATTATAGGCAGGAGGAAACACATGGAAATCTCAATGTGAAAAAGTACTATCAGTCGGTTAACACTTTCTACGCAGTTTATAACCGGAGTCTTACCACTACGGCGAGAATCGCCATTCGCCTACAACCTGCCTTTGCGAACATCAGCACGCTGGAACCTTGGTACAGGGTTAGTTAGTCGGGAAAGCGCGGGGAGTTTTGCGAGTAATGGATCTAGACCTGCGTGAAGGCGGTACAAATTCCCTTTACAATAAGCATAGACTTATATAAGTTATGACCTATGAATAATCTTGATGCTTCTTTCGCCGCTTTGGCTGACCCCACGCGTCGCGCGATTCTTGCACGCCTCGCCAAAGGGGAAGCCACCGTAAATGAATTAGCGAAGCCGTTCGAGATGACGCAACCGGCGATCTCGCAACACTTGAAGGTGCTCGAAGACGCGGGACTCATCGTTCGCCGTGTCGAAGGCACCAAGCGTCCTCGTCGTCTCGCAAACGCCGGTATTGAAGCGATGGACCAGTGGCTTGCAATGCTGCGCAATGCTCTTGGGAAGAACTACGACCGGCTGGACGGAGTGCTCGCCGGAATCGAAACCAGAAAAAAGGAGAAAAAATAATGAGCAAAATGATGCTGAAGACGGATGGCGATACGCACGTGATTGTGACAAGGCGCTTTGCTGCGCCACCAGAAGCCGTGTATCGGGCACATACCGATCCGAAGATAATCCAGAAATGGTTGCTCGGTCCGGAAGGTTGGAGCATGCCCGTTTGCATTAATGAAGCGAAGCCCGGAGGCAAGATCCGCTACGAGTGGACGAATGGCAAAGGTGGTGGATTCTATCTGACCGGTGAGTATGTGGCACTGGAGCCGTACAGCAGGATTGTGCATGTCGAGCGGATGCATTTGCCGGATCCCACGCCCGATAACCAGGTTGAAACCGGATTCGACCCTGACGGAAAAGGAACTTTGATGACGTTACGAATGACACTCCCCGATGCTCAGACGCGCGAAGCCATGCTTGCCACTGGCATGGAGCGGGGAATGGAGGCGAGCTATGTGCGTCTAGAAGGAATCATCTAGTTTTTTCACTCGCTTCGAAACGCGTTATGGACGAACGGGGCGTTCATTTTGCGCATTTGGTCAGAACTGAATCCGAAGTGGCAAATTCACACAAGAGGAGCAGCAGTTATGAAAAGCACAGCGGTAGCAAATACGTCGGCAGCGACGAGCCCCTCGGAAGCCAATGTGAACACGCCGTCTGATTCGGCTGCGCCCGGGCAATTGGAACAGGACCTGAAGCAGTGGTGGGAATACGTGGACGCGGCTCCGACTGTGGGTATCGCGTCACACCGGATGAGTCTCATCCAGTGATCGTTAATGCTCGCACCCCATTGAAATAGGCATGTTACAATTGCCCTGCGTTTGTAGCTCTTGTGAACCTTTAGATATGATCAGAGGGGCAGGTTCAAATCTGCAGCTTTAATCTCCTGGAGGCGGTCGAGAAGCACAAATAGCTTAAAAAGCGACAAAGGAAGTAATCAATGAGAGAGCAAGGAACAGTAAAGTGGTTCAATGCAAGCAAAGGATTTGGATTCATCCAGCGCCAGTCCGGCGAGGATGTTTTCTGTCATTTCTCGGCTATCCAAGGAGACGGATACAAGTCCTTAAACGAAGGACAGGCGGTTGAATTCGAGGTCACAAAAGGCCCCAAGGGCTTACAGGCTGCGAACGTTTCAGCCCTATAGTTATTGTACGTGGGCCCCTCGCATTGGCGGGGGGCTTACGCTTCACCTCCCCGACGTTAGTAACTCTTGATAAATCGCGCGGACAAGTTCCGACCCTCTACTCAACATGTCCGGTAAGCGCGCCATGTTCAAACTTGACGATGCGCTGTGCTCCAAAGCTTTCCCGGACCGCGGTCTGCCGGCGCAATGCCAAGGTGACCTCGTGATGATAAACTCTCGTTTCTCGTGAGCAGGGTGCGCTCCCGTATTCAATTTGGCCACCGATATTTATGTATGCTTTTGAACACTTTTGTAAGAACGGTTTAGATACCGATATAGTCGAATAAGTTTATTGGCCGACCGTTCCGCGCGACACCGGTATTCAGTCCAAGCACGATAGAAACTCGCGGGGTGCCGAACCTTTTCTGCACGAAACGCAGAAAGGGTTCGTCTTTAACTCGCTCCTGAATTTAAGTTGTTGTCCCAACAGTTTTCAGCAGCTTCACTACGCGGAGTTACCGCGTGCCTCGGATTTTAGGATGCCGTCGAGTTCGGCGGGATCGAAAGCGAGGTGCGTGGCGTCTTCGCGACTCAAGCTGCCTTGTGTAATGAGTCCGGCTAACGACTCTTCCAGGCTGAACGAGCCTTTTTTCTTGGTGAGCGTGATTTCCTGCCGCAAATATTGAAGAGCGTTATGACGAATGTGTTGGCGCGCTCCGAATCCAATCATCAGAAGCTCGGCGACGGGCATTTGTCCTCCGCCCGTTACCGGCACAAGAATCTGGGTAAGAACGGCGGCGACAGCCATCGCCAACTCCTGCCGGATCGTATTTTGACGCTCGACGGGAAATGAATCAGAGATCCGGCCAATCGTTGACGCAACGTCAGTGGTATGTAAAGTGGAAAGAACCAGGTGACCGGTCTCCGCCGCGGCCACGGCAATCCGCATGGTTTCAGGGTCGCGCATTTCGCCGACTACAAGAACGTCAGGCGCTTGGCGCAGAGCCGCACGCAGGGCCGTCGGGAAGTCCTGAGCGTCCGTACCGATTTCCACTTGTTCCACGATGCTGTGAATGTGCTGGTGCTCGTATTCGATTGGATCTTCGATCGTGACAATGTGGCGAGATTCGTTTTTATTGATTTCGTTAACAAGCGCTGCGAGCGTGGTGGTCTTGCCGGCTCCTGCCGGACCTCCGATCAACACAAGTCCTCGCGGCAGGTGAGCGAGAGCCTCCACTGATGGCGGAAGGTGTAGATCGGGCAGGGATGGAACTTTCGCGGGCAAGGCTCGCACGGCCGCCGCGGCGTTGCTGCGTTCACGATGGAGATTGATTCGGAAACGTCCGAGACCAGGCACCCGGTAGGACGAATCGGCGATCTGCGTTTTTCGGTAGAGCTGCAAGGCGTGAGATGTGAGCGCAGGAAGCACCGCGGCTTCAATTTCAGCGCCGTCGAGCGATCCGGATTCGAGCTGGCGTACCTTTCCCTCAAAGCGTAGGCACGGCGGGGCATTGGGAACCAAAAGCAAATCGCTCCCACCTTGCTGAACCAGCGCGGTGAGCCAACGATCGAGCAGCCGCGTGGCGGACAAATCCGGGAGAGTCACGTCACGATCGTCGTTCAGGTCGCTAACAATTCGATTGAGTTCCGGCGATTCGGCCATGCCCACTCCGCAAAGTGAAAGTATATGACGCGATGCCATGCGAGTCGAGCCGGGCGCCGCCCGTATTCAGTCCCGCAGGAAAGGGGCGCCAGCAAAGTCTCTCTCCGCATTGCAGAACGAAGTGGTCAGGTGTATTTTCTGATTGGCGCTGAGACAAAAGTAGGAGCTCTAGGATCTTGTGTACCGGGGGCAAAATGACGCAACTTCCAAGCATCCGGTTTTCACTCCGGATTCTACGCAAACACGCGAAGCTTGCCTGCATTGCTGTTTTGTCCCTGGCGATTGGCCTGGCTGCAGCGTCCGCGGGGCTCAGCACATTCCATGCCCTGCTGCTGCGGCCTCCTGCGGTTGCTGATCCAAACCGGCTGTTGACACTTTACACAGTCACGCCGAATGAACCGTTCAGCCAAGTTTCCTATCCGGATTACCGGTATTATCGCGACAACAATAGCGTGTTCTCCGGCCTCTGCGCGATTCCGTTCAGCATCGGCCTGCAGACGATCATCTTCGAAAAACGTGAGAAAAGCGGCCTTATCAACGCTGTGTCCGACAATTACTTCTCCGTTCTCGGGGTTCAACCTTTCCTCGGGCGCTGGTTTGCCGCCGGCGACGACGACAAAGTGACGACGTCCGCGGTGCTGAGCTACGGCTACTGGCAATGGCTCGGGGCAGACCCGAACATTATCGGCAAAACTCTCAAGATAAATAGCGTTCCGCTTACTATTGTCGGAGTAGCGCCGCGGCGTTTTGTGGGAACCATCCTGAGCGATGTTCCCGACCTTTGGCATCCGCTTTCCGCAACGCCCGCTATCTCTCACCAGACTTATGACTGGCTCGCAGATCGCACCAATCACTCTTTGAGTTTGATCGGGCGTATGAAGCCCGGTGTCACGCGCCAGCAAGCCCTGGCGGAGATGCAAGGGTTGTCGCGACAGCTTGCCGTCGCTTATCCGGAAACCAACAAGAACCGGCTTGCCGCGCTGACGGAAACGAGCATGCTTCCGCCGAACGCAATGTCCAGCGCGAAGTTGACGGGCGGACTCATGCTGGCGGTTGTGGCACTCGTGCTGTTTGCCGCCTGCGCCAACGTGGCCAATCTGCTCCTCGCGCTAGCCGGCGCGCGACGGCAAGAGATCCTGATACGTGCCGCGCTCGGGGCCACTCGCATGAGTCTGGTTCGCCAGCTTCTTGTCGACAGCTTAGTGATTTCGGTGATGGGGGGAGTGGCCGGCTTTGTATTTGCTTCTTATGGCCTCAGACGCTTGATCGACTTCAAGCCATTTTTTCCCGGGATCGGCGTAATCCCTATTACTTTGGATTTCCGGCCTGACCTCACGGTTGTTTCTGTGATGGTCGCAGTCGTTTTCCTGGTGGGACTGTCTACAGGCTTGTTGCCTGGCCTGCACGCTTCTACGCCTAATCTCGCAGCTGCGCTGAATGGAGAGGTCGCCATCGGCGGAACGCGCAAGGGCCGCATGCGAAGCTTTCTCGTGGTGCTGCAGGTCACCGCTTGCACCGTGGTACTGATTGGAGTCGGTCTTTGCCTGAAGAGCCTGCATAATCTGCAGCAGGTAAAGGTTGGATATTCCGCTCGCAACGTCGCGCTTTACGCAATCGACGACCTACAAGCCAACGGTTACTCAGAACAACAGGGTCGTGCGCTATTTGAGCGGCTTCGCGAGGATGTAAGTCAGGTGCCCGGTATCGAGTCCATCAGCCTTGGGAACACTATCCCGTTTTCAGGCGGGATTAACACCGACCAGGTGCACATCACTGGTGTCCCTGATGACAACGAACACGGGGTGACCATTGGCTCCGGTGTTGTGGACGACCGCTATTTCTCTACATTGGGAATCCCCATTCTCGCAGGACGCACGTTCGCCGCTTCGGACACGGCGAAATCCCCGGAAGTCATCGTCGTCAACCAAACGATGGCAGCAAAATATTGGCCAAATCAAAACCCGGTTGGCAAAACAGTCCGCATTGAAACTGGCAACCGCCAGGCCACCGTGGTTGGGGTCGTGGGAGACATTAAGTATTCGGACATTGACGAGGCGCCGCAGCCCTTCATGTACTACTGCCTGACCCAAAATTATCAGTCGGGTATGTACCTGGTGGTTCGCACGAAGGGTGATCCGTCGCAGTGGATGGGAACGATTTTGGAGAACGTGCGCAAATCGGCCCCGGAACTAGGCGTTACGGGCTTCACAATTGAACAATGGCGTCAATTCGCTTTGTACGTCCCACACCTGGCGGTGATTTGTACGAGCGCATTTGGACTGCTGGCATTTGTGCTGGCCGCCGTGGGACTTTATGGTGCGGTCTTCTATTCGGTTAGTGAACGAACGCGGGAAATGGGAATTCGCGTCGCGCTTGGCGCGTTGCCGCGGGACTTGTGGAAGTTGATCCTGCACCAGACGAGCGCCGTGACCATCATCGGAATCTTCCTCGGAATCGCTGGTGGGATCGGTGCAAGCCTGCTGGCGAGATCCCTGCTTTATCAGATACAGCCCATCGAATGTTTCGTCTTTCTCGGAGCGGCATTCGCGATGCTCGCGATGACCGTCGTTATTGCCTATTCAGCCTCACGCCCCTGGATGCGCGTGGATCCGATGCAGTCTGTTCGCCACGCGTAAGGTGTTCAGCAAGTTCCGGTTTATGTCTGCACACTCGCGGTGGTCGTGCCACAGCGCTCAAGGTAAGTGCTTGCGAGGTGTGCAAGACCGTTAAGATTCATCACCGACACTCCGTATTTTTATGACGTCCGCATGGACGGCAACCACCCGACATATCAGCGCATCTTGTTCCGACAAAATATCAAGTTGGATCGGCTAGCGCCATCGCGCCCAAAGCCCGCTCGCGCCGTCGCAGCAGAAACCAACGCCGTCTTCGCCGGAGACCAAGTCAACTAAATGAGTCACGCTAAGAGCAACGAAGAGACGATGCAATGATAAACTTCCTGTCCGTGCGACTTTCCTTCTTTGATCGGCTCGAGGGGCGCTCACTTCTATTCTCGGCTTTCATTTTGCTTCTACTCGTCCTGGACTTTTGGTTCGATTATTACCATCCGTCGCGTCGAGGTGATCTTCTATCACCGGATTCCGGAACAACATCAGTTCGTTTCCTACTATCTGCAGCGATACCCGAGCACCTTACGATCGTCGTACAATTAGTTCGAACAGCTCACGTGGATTTATGCCGATAGGATCTGCTTGGATGCCAACCCCCTCTATTCTGGTAGCAACGTGGGACAACGGGCTATTCAGCGTCACTGGGAAAATGGTCCATCAAGAACTCGCCAATCAATCGGTTCGCAGTCTGGTGGCCGATGGACGCGGAAGAGTGCTCGCAATTGTTGGCGGACATTCGCTCTGCCGACGATCCTCTGATGGCGAGTGGACTGCGATAGCAAAAAGCGAATTCGAGCTTTCATGCTGCGTATCAATTGGAAACGTTGTCTTTGTTGGAACCGACGACGCACATATCCTGCGCGTTGATCATGACGGCGCGCAGCAATGTTTGAGGGGATTTGACGCCGTAGCGGGCCGCGACAGGTGGTACGCAGGATCGGCGATCGTCGACGGCAAGCGGATGGGGCCGCCGCTTGGAATTCGTTCAATGGCGGCGACATGCGATGGTGTGCTTCTGGCTAACGTCCACGTTGGCGGAATTCCGCGATCAACCGACGCCGGCTTAACTTGGCGGCCCACTATCGATATCGATACTGATGTTCATCAGGTATGTGCACATCCAACCCGGCCGGACATCGTGACAGCGGCGGCGGCGGTGGGTCTTTGCATTAGTCGCGATGCTGGGGCGACATGGACTAGCGAACAGCAGGGACTTCACGCGCATCATTGCTCTGCCGTTGCTTTTGGGAGAAACGACATTTTCGTATCAGCATCCACGGACCCTTTTACGACGCAAGGCGCGGTTTATCGACGCCCGATCGACGGCAACGGTCCGCTACAGCCTTTGGGCGGAGGCATGCCGAAGTGGATCAACGGCAAAGCCGATACAGACTGCATCGCGACCCGAGATTCAATGGCCGCTGTGATCGACCGATCGGGATGCCTTTACGTGTCGCATGACGATGGTGCTACCTGGTCGCGTCCATCTGATCGTCTACCTGTTCCAAGCGGGCTTCACATCTGTTGACCTTGTCACCGCACCGAAAGCAGTTTGCCCTAAGATCATTGGCGACGGCTATCTCAGTTACCAAGTTCAGTTCGGCGTCAGATAGCCTCGAAGGGCTGCGAAGTTGACGCTTGGTCGGAAAACTGGAGTTGGCGTCGACCCAGTTAGAATCACAATTCCATTGGTGAACTGATACTCTGCAGTCGCACTGTTGTCGAGAAACTGCCAACCGAATCCTATCAATTTTCCGCTCGGCGGCGTCCATTCCAGGCTAAAGCTGGTCGCCATTGACGACCCTGTTCCGTCAGTAGTGATCTCCACATCCGTGATGACGAAATCCATTCCACTCGGCACTTCCAGGGAGTGGACGCGTCGAAAGTGCCATTCTGCTCGGCGATGGCGCAATCGTTGACAGAGGCATTGCAAATCAACTGAATGTTTTTGGCAGGCAGCCAGTAAATGTCTTCGGAAGGTAGGGGACTCGATGTGATGTTCCACTACATCCACCATGGTTATGGTGACGGCATGAACGGCTTTCGGAGCCATCACGCTAAACAGCATCGCCGCCAGCACCAAAGCGCCTACGGCCTCAATACATCTTTCGCAAATCGCATAACGATTGTGGTTCTCCTTGTCGGTTAGGGCCTATCGCTGTCGCTGCCGAGGGACGCCATCCAGCTCGCCGTGTGATAGACGGGGCGCGCGTCCGGCTTGCCAAAGATACGCTGACGTTTATTCTTCGGCGGCGCATGACGAGAGTTGCGGTCGGAGATCACGTTGAGGTCAATGCACGAGGTCTGACTTATAGTTGAAACCTGGGTGAAGCGCTAAGCGCATGGAAAACGGCGCTTACTGCGGTTTGAGAACCCGAGTTCAGCGACTGTGAATAAGCGGAGAACGCTAGTCACGAGATTTTGGCCGTCCGCTGCTCGATTGGTGCCGCGAAGAACGTCCGCGCGCCGATTCCTTCACCGCCTGACAACAAACCAACCGCCGATTATTGCTGTGGCGTCGGGGACGGTGCTCTTCGCGGCTTCTGCTTCTTTAAGTGTAGAAAATCGAGTGGTGTCTGCACGCTCGATAACCCAAATGTATTTCTTGATTGCCGCAGCTGAGGGCGGAGCCACAGACAAGTATTTCGTCCTCCTACTTCTTTGGGCGCGACTCGGGTGGGACCATGCCCGCTACGCGGTAGTAGACGCTTAGCTGGCCGTAGATTTCTCCGGAATGTTCGACGAAGCCGTAGGCGAAATCGCTGATCCGGGTTTGTTCGTTCTCAAATGGATCGATGACGATGTCGGACATGCCTTTGTCGCCTTTTGCTTTGATGGCGGCGGCGCCGTCGGCGAATGATTTCTTCACGTAGGCAACTACGTCAGCTTTGGTTTTAAAGGTTTCAGGTTTGGGATCGGCCATGGCGGGCATTTTCTGGCCGAGGACTGCGTTGATGAAAAATTCGTTCGCGTGAGCGGCGTGGATCAGCCGTTGGGCGAAAGTCCCGATGGTGGGAACCGGCTTGTAACTATATTTATCCTCGGGGAAGTCTTCGGCCATCGCGATAAGTTTGCGGCCGATGTCATTCCATTGTTCGAGCACAGCTTCGGACGCGCTCGGCACGGGCTTGGGCGCTGCGCCCGGTTTCTGCATGTCTTGCGAATGGGCTGGTGTAACCAAAATACCGGCAGCGAAAATCACGGCTAGCAGCAAACCGACGCTATTCCTATTCAGCGGCTGCATCTTGACAGGCTTCATGGCGATTCCTCCAGTGAGTAGCCCTGGCGCATAGTACAGGAATTGGGGCCGTAGACGAACAACATCTTTCAATTTGGCATCGGCGCTAGAGAGTCGGAACACTACGACAACGTTTCAACCGGCGGGAGTGTGCGGCTGAGAGCGAGCCAGCGCCCACGAGCCTCCCCAGAGCGCGATGGCGATGAGAAGACTGGACCACTCGTCGGGTGCGCGCGGGCCGCTACCACCGTAAAGGCCAAAAAAAGTTCTGGGAAGATGAAGCATGAAAACCCAAATCGCGAACATCAGTCCAATACAGATCGCGCCCCAACGCAACATGATATTAAAGCCGATGCTTATGCCGGCTGCGATGAAAGCGGCGCCGAAGAACGCGATCCAGAAAACGTGCCAGGGAATCCACGGCGGTATCAGCGTACCGATGGGCGCGAGAGCGAGGAAATGGTCCACTCCGAAAATGACGAGGGAAACTGCGAGCAGGTAGCGACTCGCGCGCGCAAGCCAGCTCGGTGTCGCATCCGGGCGAGGTAAGAGCCAGCCGAGAGCGGCAATCGAGAGTGGTTCAAACACTGCTGTGCGAGACGTTATGCTGCGAAGGTCCCTGGCGTAATGCGGCACTTCGAAAATTAAGGCGTACAAAAATAGCAGAGTGCCCAGCGCTATCGCGGATGTTCGCATAGTGCGTTTGAAGAGAAGGCCTACGCCGCAAGCCGCCAGGAGCGGGCCTAATATATGTCCGCAGCGGTCGGACTGAATGAGCGATCCCTCCAGCGAGCCTGTGCATACAAATGTCTGAATGCCTAACCCGATGATTGCGAGCGAAAACAGAATGTAGCCGGAGCGCAGCAACGCATGCACTAAGAGTCCAAGCGGTGTAGATTCGACCGAGACTGCTTCGCGCATTCCCCGTTTCCTCTTAGAACTTCGCCGAATTCAGGATTGTTCAGATCGCAGGGAAGAGAAGTTAGATTACGCGGTGGTTGGCTACAATAACCACTCTTGCGCGAGACGTTATGACCACTCTGGCTCGTCGCGATTTCCCCGCTCGGCACATGTGGGCGTCTTTAGAGCACAACACCTGCCGAAAATTAGAAATTGAGCAACAATCTTCGTCGTTCAGGAGTCTAGATTACTGTTGCGCGGTATCGAATTAAGGTATGACAATACGATGGAAAGTGGTTTTACCGGTCGTTGGTCTGATTGTTTTCGCGGGTATCAGCTGGCATTCTTATCGTAACCCTCGCGAAGACAATGCTGCTGTTGGACGCCACTTCTATGTGGGGTCAGTTATTCGTCTTGATTCGCATCCACCGGCTGAGCGCACCCCGGCGCCGTGCGACTCCGCAAAAGAGCTTGTGTGTCCATGGGAATAGAAGATGTGGGCCTCTGGCATCACCCCGGAACACTCGAACGAATAATCACTTTTTGTGCTTTGCCCGCATTCTGTATCGGTCTTTTTATTGCTGGCGTTCTTGGTAGATTCGGCATGAATCAAATCTTGGCTTACATGATTTCGATGCCGCTTTTAATCTTCGGCCGGTTCTACTGCGTCGGCTGGCTCGTTGACCGTTGGAGTTTCAAGCGCCCAGTTAACTGACGTTTTCGCTTATGCAAAAATCCTGAATTGCATTTCCGTAAATTTCTGAAAGATTTCCACATTTCCGAGATTTCCACAACGTAAAACGTTTGCAGTGTAGTTGACTGATTTTGCGCGCGGAGTTACAACCATTTTGTTAAAGCATTCGATTCATCTGAGTCTTGAAAACACGGCAAGCGAAAGCTTAACGAGTTACGCGGGACGAGGGCGATAGAACAGCTTCAACAAAGTCCGGAACGATACGGCATCACGGCGAGGCTTAGGGTGTGGTCAGTGGTTTGCTACGCCTGCTTTCGTCAAGCGAAAGCTTGACGAGACGCGCGACGCAAATCACAGATTGGCCCAGCGGCGTTGTTGTGGCTAGCTTTTCCCGGTAAAACGGGAGAACGCTCAGCAGCTGCTACTTTTCGAGACGGAAGGGGCGAGCAATCGCCCCTTTTCTTTTTTTTAGGAGATGTTGCTGCTCTGGCTGGACCGGAGCGGGTCCCGATCCATCCGGCTTCTTCGTGGCATAATCTTCAGGCTCGGCTACAAATCCCCACAGCTTCGCGGATGTCCCAATGAATATTAAACCTTCAGGCGTGGAACCTGGACAGCGCCAACTGAATGGTCTGCAAACGACCGGCCGCGAGTACCGCTCTCTTAGCAAAGTAGAGTTCGACATCAAACGCACTAACGACGTTGCCATCAGCATGCGCGACGGTACGAAGCTGCTCGTCGACTTGTTTCAGCCGGGTGTTGAGGGCGGCTGGAAAATCCGGTATAGGTTGACCCTCGCGGACAATCCGTGTGATTCCAGCCAATGGTTTCGCATCCGGCGCATCGAGGTGATCGTGACGGTCATCCAATCCCTGGACTTTCACTCGCACAGGCTACCGTTAAGGCAGGAATGGCGTCTATGTCACTACCATCGACGCTAAGTGAGTTTGCGATGCGAGCGCCCAGTCGCTCGGCTAGCAAATAATTTTCAGCACGAAGAAAATTCAAAGGAGAAGGTCATGGCAACGACAAAAATTGGAATAGCACCAATGAAGGCGGCGCAAGTTCCTAAGCCGAGCGGGGATTTCGAGATCGTCGAGCGCGAGATTCCTAAGGTGGAGGCAGGGCACGTGCGCATCAAGGTGCAGGCCTGTGGCGTTTGTCACAGCGACGTGCTCACGAAAGAAGGGCAGTGGCCGGGAATTCAGTATCCGCGCGTTCCGGGACATGAAATCACGGGCATCGTTGATGAACTCGGTGAGGGTGTTACCGAGTGGAAGAAGGGGCAGCGCGTCGGCGTTGGCTGGCACGGAGGACACGATGGTACATGCCTTCCGTGCCGGCGCGGAGATTTTCGCAATTGCGTGAATATGAAAATTCCCGGCATCAGTTATGACGGAGGATATCAGCAATACATGGTGGCTCCCGCAAACGCACTGGTGGCCATGCCGGATAGTCTGGGCGACGTTGAAGCGGCTCCGTTGCTTTGCGCCGGAATCACCACTTACAACGCGCTGCGGCACAGCGGCGCAATGCCCGGCGATCTTGTTGCAATTCAGGGCATTGGTGGTCTGGGACACCTGGGAATTCAATTCGCGAACAAGTTTGGTTACAAGGTGGCGGCTATCGGGCGCGGCCCGGAAAACGCGGCGCTCGCAAAAAAACTTGGAGCGAACGTTTACATCGATAGCCAAGCGACGAAGGCCGCAGAAGAATTGCAAAAATTAGGCGGCGCACAAGTAACTCTGGCGACGGCTCCGAGCTCGAAAGCGATGTCCGAATTGATCGATGGTCTCGGGCCTAACGGCAAGCTCATGGTGATAGGTGCGGCGTTTGATCCCATCGAGGTCACGCCGATCCAGCTCATTTCTGGAAGTCGAACGATCCAGGGCTGGGCCTCCGGAACACCCGCTGACGAGGAAGACACGCTGCAGTTCGCCGTACTAAGCGGCGTGCGTCCGATGATTGAAACATATCCGTTAGAAAAAGCGGGCGAAGCTTACGCGCGCATGATGAGCGGCAAAGCCCAGTTCCGCGTCGTGCTAACCATGTGATTCTGAGCAGCCGCGCGGAGCGTAGGTAGATGTATGAAGCCCCTCAGGGGTTAAAACCCGAAGCCGTGCCCTGACGCGAGCGAGTCAGATCTAAACTCGCATTTTTTTTGCACGAGCGGCAGACCTCGTCGCGGCATATGTTCGGATCGATCGTCAGATATGAAGTTATGAACGACAGCGAGCTCGAACAAAGTCCAGCCTAGCGGTGCGTTAGCACGCTACTAATGACGGAACGGAACATGCCCAAACCGGAAGTGACGGCGAGGTTGCTCGAGTTGAACTCCTTTTCGATCCTTCATATTACCGGCTTGCTGGAAGCCTATGACTTTTCCCGGCGAAGAAGGTCGTGGACCTGGGCGGAGGTCATGGAAAGATTATTTCTGAAATTCTGAAGAAGAATCCGGGCATGCGCGGCGTGTTGTTCGATCTGCCGCACGCCTTCGAAGGCGGGGCGAGAATAAGATAACCAACAATGTAGCAACCACAAGAAGTGTCGTTTTCATAAACTACCTCCAGCGCGTTGCTAGATTGTATAGTTCGCTATAAACGTGTTAAGTATTTGACTGTTGAATTCCTTCTGGGCGCGTTTTAGTACTACCCGTACCTGTCTAAAAATGATACTGATCTTGGCTTGAACTAATTGCGCACTCCGACGATTGCCTGACAGCAAGTGCCGACAGCCCCCAGACAAGACTCTCTACCGACAGTTCGGAAGTCATTTCCTGGCGCTTATTTGTTCGCTGCTTTGGCGGGCACCACCATTGCGGGGTCCACGGCATATCCATGCTCGAGGTCAAACGTGCTGATCATCAACAACACTTCGGCCCGAACCTTTCTCATTTGGAACCTTGGCCTCCCGCGACACGCGGTTCCAGTATGAATCATTGTCGTGTTGCACCGCAGTGACTCACAGTGGGTATCAGCGACAACGTATCTGGGACCAGCACCGGCTCTGAAACAAGTTAACGGTTGCAAGGGCTGGGGGTGGGAGCAGAGGTGGGAGTTGGAGAGCAACTGCTCCGGGCGACAACCTTCCACTTTCCATCCGTGCGACGCCATGTGTCCACCATAATTGATTTGAAAGCGAAGGAACTACCGTCGCGAACACCGGCCCAAGTGCAAACGGAAGTCACCACGGCAAATTCGCCGTAGGACTTCGGGCTGACATCGCGCACGGTGTATTCCTTAATTTCGGTGTGGTCGAGATAATCCAGCCATGACGACCGAGGCGCCAACACTTCACCGTTCCAACGCTAGAGCGCGAATTCCGGCGCCATAAGCGCTTCCAGCTTGGCGTGGTCCTTTGCGTTCATGGCGTCGGTCCAAGCATTTGTTAAGGTCACGAGTTCGGCAGATGTCGTGTCCTGACTTGCCTGTTTAGCCGCTTGGCTCGCCGGTTTTTGCGGCTGAAGAGGCGACACGTAGAAAGGAAGACCGACGAATACCGCCAGTAGTTGCTTCATGGGCGCTCCTAGCTTTGAAGTCCGGTAAATCTATCACAAGGCGGACAAAGTTTTCCTCGACGCGTCAACCAATTAGGTAAGTGCCGATTAATCGCATCGCCGAGCATTTTCGTTACTGCGCATACTTCATCGTGAAAAGTGTTATTGGGAAGCGGAGACGATGATTGGCTCAGCGGTTTTGCTCCAGCCTTTCAACGAAATTTGGCCATCCGAGCGAACGGTGCCGGTCATCATGCCGGTGGTGTTGAACGGTGTGGTGACGTTCCCTTGGCGGTCGAGCGCGATCACGCCGCCGTCGCCTTTCTGGTCCACGAGCTCTTTCATCACTACATCATTTGCGGCTTGCTCCAGCGAGACGTGCAGGTAGCGAACGCGCTCGCAAATGTCAGCAGCGACGATATTGCGCATGAAAAACTCGCCTGTGCCGGTGGCGGAAACTCCGCAGCTTTCGTTATTGGCGTAGGTGCCGGCGCCAATGATGGGAGAATCGCCCACGCGGCCGGGCATTTTCAATATCGTGCCACCGGTTGAAGTGCCAGCGGCGAGGTTTCCTTGTTGATCGAGCGCGACTACGCCCACTGTGCCGTGCTTATCGTTGCTACCGAGTTTCAATGCTCCGGATTTCTTTTCTTCGGCGGATTTCGCGAGCTTGTAGCGCAACCAGAGTTGCTCGTTGTAGAAATAAAACGGCGAGACGAGTTCAATTCCTTGCGTTTTTGCGAATTCTTCGGCGCCGGTCCCGACCAGCATGACGTGCGGCGTTTTTTCCATCACCAAGCGCGCTAGATGAATGGGATTCGCGATGTGCTGCAAGGAGGCGACCGAACCCGCAGCGAGGGTCTGGCCATCCATGATGGCGGCGTCCATTTCAGGGACGCCCGCGCGCGTATAGTAAGCGCCGCGACCCGCGTCAAACAGCCCGGAATCTTCCATGGATCGAATGGTGGTCTCCACTGTGTCAAGGCTCGTGCCGCCCGCGGCGAGGATTTTGTAACCTTGCTTGATGGCCACAACCATGGCGTCTCGGCGCGGCTGGATATACGCAGCGGGTACTTTGCTGTAGTCGCCGGCGCCGCAATGCGCCACTAGAACGAAATTCGAAGCCGGTGGCGCAGCGGATGTGCGGACTCCGTCTGCGAAAAGAACCGCGACAAGAGTAGCGAGAAGATAAAGCGCAGCGTAACGAACGAGTTTCATGGCAGCCTCCGGCGCATTGTGATCCACAAAATTCTGATTTGGACTATGGTGCGCCCATCGTACGCTTCTCCCGCTCCTGGATATAGCGGATTCGCAAACAAGGCGCGCCGCAGCGATGGTCTGTAATCTGAAACCCTCTTGAGCCAAAAACAAGGTTCCGGTCTACAATTGCAGTCCTTAAAGGAGACTTTCACATGAACATGAAGAAGACCAAGGGACTGCTTGCATTTCTTCTTTTGCTGGCTGGTGGCCGCGTTGCGCAGGCACAGGACGCAAAGCCGGCGGAACATCGCACGATCACTCAAGTGCTGGACCGCGGCGTCGCCGGTGTGGAGGGCGAATTTGTTCCCGCAGCCGAGGCCATGCCAGAGGACAAATATTCATTTGCGCCCGCGAACGGCGAATTCAAGGGCGTGCGCACTTTCGCCCAACAGGTCAAACACGTTGCGGCAGTGAACTATCTGGTCGGAGCGGCCATCCTTGAAGAAAAACCACCCGTCGATCTGGGCGGCGAGAAGGGCCCGGATTCAGTGAAAAGCAAAGCGGATATTGTGAAATTCCTGAAGGACTCGTTCACATACGTGCACAGAGCTGTCGGCACCATCAATGAAAACAATCTGCTGACACCCATCAAGAGTCCCTTCGGCGAAGGTATGACTACGCGACTGGGACTAGCCATTCTGATCGTGGGGCATTGCTTCGATCACTACGGCCAAATGGTGGAATACCTGCGGATGAACGGCATTGTGCCTCCTGCCAGTCGCTAACGACCGCGGCAGATCAATCGTCCGTTCGGAGAAAGGCGAGATCCTGACTGGGTCAGAATCTCGCCGACTGTAATCCGTTGGCTCAAGCTAGCTGGACTTCGGTTCCGGAAGCTGGGGCAGGCGCAGCGCGGATATCTCTTTTGAATTTCTGCCAGAGTCATCCCCGACTTGTTTGGAATAAGCCGGGTTCGCTGAAGATTGAAAAAGTTAAACGAAAAGATACCGCCGAGGCGGTACTTGGGCCCGTGGCGGAAGCCGCTGCTGATCTGCTTGCGACCGCCGACTTTCATTTGGTGAAACGGTGCGAGGACGAGGCGTGCGTGCTCTGGTTCTCCGACAAGACCAAATCGCATCATCGGCGTTGGTGTAGCATGGTGCTTAGTGGAAACCGCCACAAGGTCGCGGCCTACCGACGGCGACTGCGCAGCGAGGGTTAAGGAGTCGATGCAGATTATCCGGATGTAGATTTGCTGCAAACGATCGATTCGCAAGAGCATTAAATGCGTGGCATCGAAGTTCGCGATGCAGTCGGGCTCGTCGTTCTCACTGGATCGCCTCGTTATCGTACGCGTCTCTAATTTTTAACTCATATTTACACCCTTAAGAAAGGAGTTCCTATGAACATCGTGGAAGACGTTGCTCCGAATCAATTGCGTGAGGACATGAAACGGGAAGAGTACGACCTTGTGATCCTCGGTGGCGGCACGGGATCGACAATCGCTGCATGGACCTTTGCCAAACAGGGACAGCGTGTCGCAGTCGTTGATCGCAAATACATTGGCGGATCGTGCCCGAACATCGCCTGTCTGCCCAGCAAGAACATTATTCACAGCGCGAGAGTTGCGTCGTACGTTCGCAGTAGTGAAGATTTCGGGATCGCCAAAGAAGGCTTCACAGTCGATATGGCCACGGTGCGTGGCCGCAAACGCAAGATGGTCTCAGGCTTGAACGATATGTACCTGGACATCTACAAGCAGACCGGAGCGCAGCTTATCTTCGGCTCGGGACGGTTCATCACCCCCCGAACTCTGGAGGTTACGCTTTCTGATGGATCAAGGCGTCAACTCCGCGGAACCAACGTGATCATCAGTACAGGTACGCGCGCAGCGTTACCGCCAATTCCTGGCCTTGTTGACGCACAGCCACTCACACATGTGGAAGCACTCGAACTGGGTGAGGTCCCCAAACATCTTCTGGTGCTCGGCGGGGGCTACGTCGGAATAGAACTGGCCCAGGCCATGCGCCGGTTCGGCAGCAAGGTGTCGTTGATCGAACACAACAGACACCTGGTCGATCGCGAAGACGAAGATGTGACTGAAGCTCTTCGCTGTCTGCTCCAGGACGAGGGCGTCGACATTCTTTTGAATGCTCAGATTAGGCGGATATCGGGAAAATCCGGTGAGTCCGTAAAAGTCGTTCTCGAACAGAACGGAGTGGAGCGAACGATCGAAGGTAGTCATCTGCTGGCTACGGGAGGACGCACTCCGAATACGGAGGGAATCGGGCTGGAGTTGGCCGGTGTTGCGTTGACTGATCGCGGATACATCAAGGTGAATGAGCGGCTTCAGACGACAGCGCCCGGCGTTTGGGCCATCGGTGAGGCAGCAGGCAGCCCGCAGTTCACGCACATTAGCATAGACGATTTCCGCGTGGTCCATGACAACCTCACTGGGGGTAAGCGCGTGACAACCGGCAGGCAAGTTCCGTTTTGTCTTTTCACGGATCCCGAACTCGCCCGCGTGGGCCTAAGTGAGAAGGAAGCCAAAGCGCGAGGCATTGCTTATCGACTTTTCAAGATCCCAATGGAGCAAGTACTGCGCGCGCGAACACTTTCTGAAACACGAGGTTTTTTAAAGGCGCTGGTTGAAATCGACAGCGATCGCATCCTCGGCTTCACCGCGTTCGCGGTCGAGGGAGGGGAAATCATGTCATCCGTTCAGGTTGCTATGATCGCCGGGCTTCCCTATACCGCGTTTCGCCACGCTGTCCTCACTCATCCGACTCTTGCGGAGGGTCTCGGCACGTTGTTCTCGTCCGAACCTACGACGCGAAATCAGCGGGTGCGAACGGCCACTCAATAAAAGACTCTTAAGTCCCAAGTGTCCGAGTAGGATCGGCAGCGACGAAGGCGGTCTTCCATGAGTGGATGAGGACCGGAAGGTTCAACCTAGTTCGGGCGTTGACCCCTCACTGCCACGCCTCGGCCACCGAACGCCCAAAAATCCGGCGATTTGAGAAGTCCAAGAGTTTCGTCGAGCCGCTTCGCGCTAAGCTCACCAGATTCAATAATTCGCTCGCGCATCTGCTCGGCTATCAGGGAAAAAAAATCGGCAATCGGCGAGCCTTCTTGCGGCACGGAAAAGTCGCCTTCGCCACCGACTTTCTGAAGGCCCATTCCCGCCACCATCCCCGGCAAAGCGCGCGCCCAAAAGCAATCGCGTCCGGACGCCCTGAGGACGTTCCCAGTAAGTACAACCATAAAATCAACGTAGAGCTGTGAGGTGGAAGTATGAACCGGGAAGAAATCCACTTCTTCCAGCAGCAACCATCCGCCGGGACCTAAGACATCGATCATTCGGCGTATGGCCAGCTCTGGTTTCGCAAGATGGTGAAGCAGCCAGCGACTGTGTACAAAGTCAAAGCCATTCTCCGGCGCACTATCGGCTGTGATGTCATGTTTTATTGCCTGAAAGTTGGGCCGATTTATACCTTGGAGCAATTCGATGTTAATGTCTGTGGCAACCACTCGGCCGCTTGGCCCGACTTGCTCACACAACAGGCTGCCACTGAACCGCCTCCGGCCCCTACTTCCAGGCAGCGCAATCCATGACGAATTCCTAGCGCTGTCATTCGTCGTTTGGTCATAGGGTCAAGGTACTGCTCCAATAAAGAAAGTCTCCGCCTAGCCTTGTCCCATGAATTGTCCAGTGCGTAGTCGGCATGTAGCCCCTCCCCAATAAAATTGAGCAGGTCTCAGTCCGTGCCGCCATCGAGAATCACCAGATCAAATTCTCCCGGCTGCGGCTTCTTATGAACCTGGGCGGATGGAGGGGTGTCGGTGCTCTTCATGCGGATTTTCCTTTCCGAGCGACGGGTTCACTCTTGGCTTTCAGTGATTTCATGAGCGCGGCAGACGATGCTCCTTCCAGCGACAGTCCATAGCCAACTTCCCGCACGATGCGCTCCTTCAACGGTTGAATAAAGTGGATGCGGGTGTTGCGGCGCGTCACTTCTGGAGCCTTCAAGTAGAGCTCGGCCAATTCCCGCGCCCGACTGAGCGCCTTGCCGTTCGGCACAACTTCGCCAACCACTCCCCATTCGTACGCGGTACGCGCCGCCAGCGGCTGCGGGTTCAGCAGGAACGCCTCCGCTCTTCCGGCTCCGGCGCGGTAACTCCACGTCGTAAAGATACCGTCACCGGGCGCAACGCCCGCGGCGAAATGCGCTACATCCTGGAACGTCACACCCTCGGCCGCCACAATGACACTGGCAAGTAGCGCGTAGTCTGAGTGCACATGGGCGCGTCCCTCGATCGCCGCGATGACCGGCACGCGGATGTTGGCTATGTTTTCCAACACCTGAAGACCTTCGTCGTGGATCTGGCTCCAAACGCTTGGATCGGCGACGTCGCCGAAAGAGGTCCAGTCGACATCCGTAATGAACTCACCGCCCGCGCCCGTCAGGATTACGATCTTGTTCGCTCGATCTTGCCCGATCCGGTAGAAGGCATCGACAAACTCCGAGTGAGCTTGCGCGTTCATAGTGAACGGCCCGCCGTTGCTGTGGAATTCAGCAAGCAGCACACCGTTGGCATCTCGCGTCAGCTTTAGGTTGTGATAGGCGGCGAAATAGTCACCTTGAAGTTGCATCGTATTCTCCTTTATGTTTTGTACCCTGGGGGTGAGTTGCTCTTGCTAGTCTCAAAATCCGCAACAGCCTGAGAGTTTCGGTAGGCTCAAGACAGATGGTATAACCGCGCGCCATCTGCGGCCTTGGACACGTCGGCCCCGACCGCGATCGCCTCGCCGCCGTTGTCAGTGATCGCCCGAGCGACACGTTTGGCGCCTTCGCGGTCGGAGGAATAGTTCACGGCCACGCGCGCGCCAGCAGCTCCCAAGGCCGTTGCAATCCCGCCGCCTATGCCTTTGGACGCGCCCGTCACGATTGCCACTTTATTAGACAGCCTGCTCATATTCAGTATTGTTTTTGATCCGACCCCCCGTACCTCCGAAACGTCCATGGCTGTGAATTGCGCCTCGCGCACACGAAAATCTCGATTCATACTCCTTATGCTAAAGAACGTTTACACAGCGCGTCAACATTCAATTTTGCATTCTGAACAAGTCGTGGGCACACCTCTCTAATCGGATTATGGAGGGGTTGCCCGTTAATCCCCCGGAAAACGGTCATGACAGCTCGGATCGCCGATTACATTGTGAGGACGGCGCGAAAGCGCGCCTTGCCGTCGACGACACGCTGATACGCCTTCGGAGCCTCAGCCAATGGGTACGTCTCGACTATGGTTTTAACTTTTCCTTGGGCTACGAAATCGAGGGCTTCGTAGAGATATTCGGGGCCGTTCTGTTGGCTGCCGATGATGCGAATGCGCTTCATAATGAGATCCATCAGCGAGACGGAAAGAGGCTCCGCGTCGGCTCCCATTGTGACGAGCCGGCCGTCGGGGCGTAAGCCCTGAATGCTGTCCACCATGGACTTCGTTGAATTGGAAGTGCTGAGGATGATGTCGGCACCGCCCGCTGCGGCAAGGCTCTTTCCGTCTCGGACAATTTCATCCGCGCCGAGCTCGCGGATCAACTTGTCTTTATCGGGAGAGTGCGAAATCGCAATGGTTTCGAAGCCCGCTGCCTTCGCGTATTGCACTGCGAGGTGCCCAAGGCCGCCGATTCCAAGCACGGCCACGCGCTCGTGCGGCTGGGGATCGGCCCAGCGCAACCCGCTCCACACCGTATAGCCCGCGCAAAAAATAGGAGCAGCTTGTTCGTAGGAAACTTTGTCCGGAATCAGATAGGTGGCGTCGGCATTCATCAGCATGTACTCGGCGTGGCCTCCTTGTGCATCAACTCCTGTGCTCTTCATATCAGGACAGAACATTCTGCGGCCGCGCTGGCACCACTCGCAGCGTCCGCACGTGGATTGAATCCATGCGGTGCCGACGCGGTCACCTACCTTGCGCGTGGTGACGTCGGGCGCCACGGCCACGATCTCGCCGACCGGCTCGTGGCCGAGGATCCGGGGAAATGGTCCTGGAATGTGTCCGAGTGTTTCGTGCACATCGGTGTAGCAGATGCCGCTCGCATGCATTTTCGCTAGTACCTGATTAGGTCCGGGTTGAGGTTGCGGAACGTCTTTGATCTGCCACGAGCTGCTGACAGCAGGAACGACTGCAGCTTTCATAAGAATTCCTCCTAACGGAATTCGATGCGGGAGGATTTGCGGTCGGTGCATGATTTTGGGCGTCCGAATCGCCAATCGCAAACCTGGAGCTGAGGGTTGACCTTCAGTTAGCGAATTTTCGGATAACCGGACATTTGATGTATCACTTCATTTGTAATGGGAAAGCGTCGTTATGACATCAATCAGGCAGCACATCCTAAGAGACGAAAACGAACTTGGAATCCTGGACCCCGATGGAATCCAAGTGAGCATAACGACGAAGTAGCCGAGGTAGAATTCCCTCAGCGATTTGAGGCGGAGGAAGTGTTCAGGGCCACGGCGGCGCGGATAAGAGTTTTCAGAGCCTTCTCGTTAACCTTGCCGCCTTCGCGGAAGTCGATGGCACGCCTCATTCTACCTTCGAGACTGGAATTGAAAAGACCTGAAGGGTCGTCCAAAGAGGCCCCCTTCGCGAATGTCATCTTTACGACATTCTTGTAAGTCTCGCCGGTGCAAATCAACCCGTCGTGGGACCATACAGGTGTCTCCCACTTCCACTCCTCGACGACTTTAGGGTCGGCTTGCTTGATCAAAGCGCGGAGGCGGGAAAGCATCTCTCCGCGCCAGTCGCCTAGCTCCTGGATTCTCGCGTCTATCAGTCGAGATGCAGATTCGACTTTCTGGGAACCACTCTTTTTCATGATGACTGCTTGCTTTCCTCTGAGATTCTCTTTTTGGCCCTCTTGGCTGCATTCTCTGCGATATTCTATGATTTAAAACGAATCTTTGGAAGAGTTTGCTTTACTTGCGCTTGCCGTGGCTAGTTCGAAAATCTAAATCGCCGATATTTCGCAAGGGACAGGCGAGTCAGACAACTGGCTCGCCTTTTCATTTCTACCTGCAACGCTAAGGTTCGCTCTGTGGCACATCTTCATTCTCCCTAGCAAATTTATTTGCACGTTTGATCGATGAACGGGCAAGTCAAAATCCATTTTTCCGGAGACCGCATTGAATAGACATTCGAATTGGGTGTCGTGAAACCGGAGCGTAGGATGCGCAAGCAAGACGCGTCGCCGCGGTCAGCAACTGGAAGATTGATTCTCAAACGGCAGCTCGCGACTTCGTGCAGATGCGCCACCGGATGTAACCTGCTGACGAACCGGAGCTACCCGGCGGAGCGCAACCTCTGCAACCTTTTGATAATTTCCTTGGCCGTGGCATTCGCGGCGCCTGCATCTGTTTTGCGCCCATCGCGATTGAACTCAAAAACTTCAGCGCCTTTAGCGTCAAACACCCTCGTCACTGATGCGGATGCTACCACCGGACCGTAGGGGGCTAGACCGCCGGCCTGCCCTGTCCCGTATGCAATTCGGTAGTCGAAGTTTTGGTTCACAAATTCAAATTTGAGATGGTGATCCGCGCCGTGTTCGTTGAGCTTTTGGATCAGCAGCGCGCGGTCCAATTCCTTCGCGTCAATTCTTACCCTCAACGTTTGCTGGCCCATTGTGAACTGGGCGAAACTGCAGCTAAAAATTAGGAGCACGAGCAAATGTCGCAGAAACTTCATCGCTTTCCTCCGTGCTAAAACTCTATCACCCCTCAGCTTTGTTATGACCAGCAACCCTCGCCGGACGAACGGTTGAGTAACCACCACCTCGAAACCCGGGCTCGGCTTCTTCGACGATGTACCGGAATCATGCGGAAACTCTATGGGGAAGCTATCTGACTGTTCCGGTCCCAATCGTCAGCCGCGGGCAGGCCGACTTCTATTACATCGGAGCGGACACGAAGTCAGCAATCGATAATAGAGGTACCGCCCACGAGGTTCGCCATACCGTCGGCACTACAGTGTTCCGGCCCATCGGGAAAGGCTTGGACTATAACTGGGAACCCAACTACCAGTGGGGGAGTTTCGGCGGCGCATCGATTCGTGCCTGGAGCGTTTCAACGGAAACCGGATTCACGTTTGATCGCGTGCGCTTTCATCCACGACCATTGTTACGGGCGGACGTGTACAGCGGCGACGGTAATCCGGCAAATCAACCTCTCGGAACCTTCAACAGCCTTTTCCCGCGTGGCGCATACGCATACTTTACCCCCGCGGTGTTGCCTTTCCTGGGGCCTCAGAACCTGATCGATGTGCATCCGGTGCTTCAATTCCAGCTGCAGACGAGCGTCACCGGCGCTTTTGCCTGGGATTGGTATTGGAGGGAATCAACGCACGACGGGATATATGCTTTTGGAAGCGGAGTCTTGATTGACCCAGCTGGCGCTAGCCAGGCCCGCTATCTCGGCACTCAAGGAGATCTCGAGATTCGTTGGTCTCCCGCGCCGCACATTATCCTCGCGTTCCCAACCTGGCCGGCTTTGAGCCGAGAAGCTTTTTCAAAACGGTGACCTATAACACGGCACCTATCGCCGGGAATGTCGGTTTTACCTATCGCTTCTAAAGAACCACTGGACAAATTTTTGCTAAGGCATCCATCTGCTTCGGCGCGGATCAAGTGATATCGTAAGCACCAAGCGTTCTCGTGTTGGCAACAGAGTTCGGTCCGGTCGGGGAGGTTGAATTCTAGTGCGGAAGGAGGGGAACTATGAGGCGAGCGAAAACATGCTTGCGGGTTTCGCGCCTGGCGATGCTGGTTTTTGTCATGTTTGCATCAATACAATTGATCGGGCAAGCGCAGGGGAAGGAACGTCCTATGGAAAATCGCGGGGATCACTCAACGGTTTATCGCACGATGCAAGTCGATGGGCTTTCCATATTTTACAGAGAGGCGGGGCCGAAAAATGCGCCCACACTTTTGCTACTGCACGGACTTCCGTCTTCATCGCGAATGTTTGAGCCCCTCTTCGCGCGGCTTTCCGACCGCTATCACATGGTGGCGCCCGACTATCCTGGCTTTGGACACAGCGACTGGCCGGACCCCAAGAAGTTTGCGTACACGTTCGATCGCATCGCCGAGGTGATGAATCACTTCACCGAAGCGCTCGGACTTTCGCACTACTCGCTTTACATGCAGGATTACGGCGGCCCCGTGGGTTTTCGCATGATCTTGGCGCACCCCGAGCGCGTGGAATCGCTAATCGTTCAAGATGCGGTGGCGCACGACACGGGCTTGGGCGCGAATTGGAAAACGCGGCGTGCTTATTGGGCCGATCGCGCAGCGAACGAAAGCGCGTTGCGCGTAAATCTGTTGTCGCTGGCCACCACGCGTGCGCGGCATGTGGGGGATGATCCCGACGTGGAACGCCACGACCCGGATGTGTGGACCGATGAATATTATTTTCTCAACCAGCCCGGACAGATCGACATTCAAAGCGACCTTTTCTACGACTACCGCACGAACGTGGAGAATTATCCCAAGTGGGATGCCTGGATGCAGGAGAAGCAGCCCCATCTGCTGGTGATATGGGGAAAGTATGAGTCGTCGTTCGATCCCTCGGAGCCGGAATCGTATCGGCGCGATGTGCCGAAGGCCGAGATCCACATCGTCGATGGCGGCCATTTCGCGTTGGATACCGCGGCCGATGAAATTGCGTTCATCGTCCGCGAATTCATGAAGTAGCCGGGGGGGGGATGAATTGACTCAGCGCGGGGAGTCTAATATTGGGGAAGTTGTAGCGTGTTCTGTGGCAAATGCGTTACCGGCTCCTACTTTAATCCAATAGGAGAGCTATAAAATGTCTGGAGTCGCGAGTCTTCTGTGGTTTCTTTTCAACTCTGCTGATCAAAAGACAGATAGTAGACGGATCTGAGAACAAGGGCGTGGTGGTGCAAGTCTTGGCCGGCTGGAATCTCAACGTAGTCGTGCCGTACACGCGCCTGGGCGATCCGCGGGTGGGCGAGACGCGGGAATCGAACACGTCGGACGGATCACGACATGGCACGCCGGCGAGAAAATTTTCCCACAGGGCCCAGTGCGACTTTAGCGCCGGGCCGTTGCCAGGCCCAGCCGCGATCAGCGCAAGACTACCCGGAGTCCCGTCGGCCCCTAATCTGCCAAGCAGGAGTATACTGCCGCCAACAGGAGCCCCCGATGTGAATCCATCAGCAGAGTCCCGTAGTTTTTGTAGCCCTCACGTTGGTTTTATTGCTCATTCCGAGTGCTTTTGGCACCACCACCCCACGATTTGCCTTCGTCGCCAATGAAAAAGACAACACTGTTTCGATTTACACGGTAAACGCCACCAGCGGATTGCTACGCAGCCACGGCTATGTCTTGGTGGGCACGAAACCGACAGCAGTAATCGTGACGCCGAACGGAAAATTTGTTTACGTTGCGAACTCCGGTTCGGCCAACGTGTCGGAATTCTCTGCGAACGTTGTAAACGGCACGCTCACCGCCGTGGCCGGCTCGCCATTTGCGGCGAAGGCCGGACCATCTGCTGTGACCACCGATCCGGCCGGGAAATTTCTGTACGTAGCGAACAAAACCTCCGGGGACGTTTCTGCGTACACGATCGGGAGCACCACAGGTGTGCTGACTGCGATTGCCGGATCACCGTTCACCGCAGGAACCGGTCCGGCAGCGCTGCATGTCAATCCGTCCGGCAAGTTCCTGTACGTGGCCAACAGCGGCTCGGATAATGTTTCCGCTTTCACCATCGCAACCGATGGCGCGCTTACGGACGTGTCGGACTCGCCTTTTGCTGCCGGAACAACGCCGGCCGGATTATTCATCACTCCTTCCGGGAAGTTCATTTATGTGGCCAATAACGGCTCGGATAATGTTTCCGCCTTTACCCTAAACACCACCACCGGCGCGCTCAAAGCAATTGCAGGATCGCCCTTCGCGGCGGGAACAAAACCGTCGGCTGTATCGGGTAATCCTCTTTCGAAATTTCTCTATGTAGCGAATTCAACATCGGACAATGTCTCCGAGTTCACCATAAATGCTACAACCGGCGCGCTCACCGCGGTCTCTGGCTCGCCAGTGAAGGCCGGCACCGCGCCTGCGGCTGTGACCGTCGATCCCAGCGGGAAGTTTGTGTTCACCGGCAATGCCACTTCGGACGATGTTTCCAGTTTCTCGCTCAACGCCACTACTGGCGCGCTAACCGAGTTAGTGCCCGGCCCATTTCGCGCGCGCCAAGGCCCCTCATCGATTGTAGTCAGCTCCGGGACCACCGACATCACATACACACCGAGTTTTGCTTTCGCCGCTGATTTTGAGGGCGGTGTTGCCGTGCTCTCCGTGAATGCCAGTACGGGAGCGCTCAAGTCGGTAACAGGTTCGCCCTTCGGTTCCGGGAGTCCTCGAGCAATCGCCCTGTCGCCCAATGAAGAATTTGTTTACACCGCGAACAGCGATAGCAGTAACACGATCGGCGAATACACCGTGGACACCACAACCGGAGCGCTCACATCCGTGGGGACAATCGCAAACGGAGACAGCCCGTACTCCGTTGCCGTGGATCCCAGCAACCGCTTCGTGTATGCCGTGGCAATTGATACCAACGGCGTTTACGCGTATTCCATAGCTGCTGCGACCGGCAAACTTACCTTGATTACAGGATCTCCATTCACAGCGGATGCGGTGGCGCCGGGTTCGGTCGCGGTAGATCCAACCGGACGCTTCCTGATGTGGCGGAAGAATGTTGCGCGAATACGGCCGGAATCACTGTGTTCACCATCGCTCCCAGCACCGGCAAGCTAACGGTCGTGAAAGGCTCTCTGTTTCTGCCACCTTCCGGAACAAGCGAGCCCAGTTGGGTTACAGTTGATCCGACTGGCAGATACGTTTACGCGGCGAATGGTGGATCATTTGGCACTGGCGGGGCCTCTGTTTACAGCATCAACGCCAACACCGGCGCGTTGACTCTTGTGGGGACGCCCATCGCCGGCGGCACCCTTCCTTGGTCCATCACCACCGATGTGGAGGGCCGTTTCGTCTACATGACCAATAACGACAGTACAGTGGATGGCTACGCAATCGATAACACCACGGGCGGACTCACCAAACTTACGGGCTCGCCGTTTTCCGCATCCGGACCCAGCCGCGGCGTAGCCGTTGATCCTTCGGGAAAATTTCTGTACTTCGCCGACTCGAGTCTTTTGGAAGGTGACAGCATCAACGCCAGCACCGGCGCTCTGAAAGTACTCGCCGGCTCTCCCTATAGCGCCGGCTCTGGCCCGATTGATGTGTGCGTGGCGGGAACAATTAAGTAGCGCCCGCGGGAACAACGCGAGCAATGGCGATCTCTCGCCGCAATCGTCGCCTTAAGGTGTAAATGTGGCGCCTCCCTGCCGGCAGGGTGTTCAGCCCGGCATCTTACGTTCACCTTCCGCGGTCGAAGAAGATGCGTTAAATTTCGACGAGGATTTTTTCGGCGATGCCGGCTGCCAACAGTTTAGCGAATTCTGCGGGAGGCAATGGCCGGCTGAAGTAGTAGCTTTGCGCTTCGTCGCATATGTGATCTTGCAGAAAAAGCATTTCCTGTTGCGTTTCCACGCCCTCGGCCACTGCCCGAAACTTCATGTTGCGAGCCATGCTGATGATGGCGGTGACGACAGAGGTTTCATCAGGGGAAGTGGTGATCTGACGGATGGATGGCTGGTCGATTTTCAGCGCACCGATAGGAAACTTCCGCAGGTAGCTTAAGCTGGAGTAGCCATCAAAATTACATGCGACCCGGGGGGGTCGTTGCTACCGCGGCTGTACTGGCTGTACTTGCTCGCTGTGCTTGCTCGCGTTGACTTGCGTTGTCGCGCAAATTAATATGTGCGGCACATGGCGGACGCGTCTTCGTTCATCGGGCAGACCATATCGCATTACCGCATCGTGGAAAAATTGGGCGGCGGCGGGATGGGTGTGGTCTATAAGGCTGAGGACATCAAGCTGCGCCGCTTTGTGGCGCTGAAATTCCTGCCGGAAGATTTGGCCAAGGACGAATTTGCGCTGGAACGCTTTCAGCGCGAGGCGCAGGCCGCGTCGGCACTGAACCATCCCAATATTTGCACGATTTACGAAATTGATGAGTTCGACGGCCGCCGCTTCATCGCCATGGAGTTTCTCGACGGCCAGACGCTGAAACACAAGATCGATGGCCGCCCGCTGGACATTGAGACGCTCCTCGATTGGAGCACGCAGATTGCGGAAGGTTTGGACGCGGCGCACTCCGCTGGAATTATTCATCGTGACATCAAGCCTGCCAATCTTTTCATCACCGCGCGCGGCCACGCGAAAATTCTCGACTTTGGCTTGGCGAAACTTACTCCCACGCACGAAAAAGTGGCGGAAGGCGCGACGGTATCCGCGCGAACTGCGCCTGCGGACGCGTTGTTGACCAGTCCCGGCACTTCACTTGGCACCGTCACGTATATGTCGCCGGAGCAAGTGCGCGGAATCGATCTCGACAAGCGTACCGATCTTTTTTCCTTGGGTGCAGTGTTTTACGAAATGGGAACAGGCGCGATGGCATTTACTGGCGCCACTACCGGAGTGATTTTCGACGGCATCCTGAATCGCGCGCCGGTTCCGGCGCTGCGTCTGAATCCTGCCTTGCCGTCCGGGTTCGAGCATGTGGTGAACAAAGCGCTGGAGAAAGATCGCAAGATGCGTTACCAGTCCGCCGCGGATTTGGGCGCGGACTTGCGAAGGCTAAGAAGGGAAACGGATTCGTCGCGCGTGGTGGCAACGCGGGAAGTTGGCGAATCCGACGAGCAACCCTCAAACCAATCGTCCGCACAATCCTCGACGGGATCTTCTGGAAGGATTTCGTCTCGGGCGGCCTCTCCAGGATCGGGACGCCTGTCATCACAAGTAGCGGCGGAAGTATCCGCACCGGTGGAAGCAAAGTCAAACCGTTGGCGAATTTATGCAGGAGTAGCCGCGCTGGTAGTTCTGCTGGCGATCGGCGCGTTTTGGTATCAAAAACGATACACTCCGCCTGCGGCGGGAGTGGCTACGAAACCCTCGGTAGCCGTCCTGCCACTGCAAAACCTAAGCACCGACGCGGACAGCGTTTACTTCAGCGATGGAATGACGGACGAAATCACCACCAAGCTTTCGAAGATTCAGGGAATCGATGTTGCTCCGCGTGCCAGCGCCGCCGCCGTTAAAAGCGCGGACCAGAACGCCGCGGCGTTGGGGCGTCAACTAGGCGTGCGCTATCTGTTGGAAGGCACCGTACGAAAGTCCAGCGATCAGGTGCGCATCAACGTGCATTTGATCGATTCAACCACCGGATTTCAAGTGTGGGCCGACGACTTCACCGGTCAAATGAAAGATGTTTTTTCGTTGCAAGAGCAAACCGCGCTGAAAATTGCACAAGCGCTGAATCTGAATTTGAGTCCGCAGGAAACGAAGGCCATTCAACAGCGCTACACGCAAAATCCACAGGCTTACGAAGCTTTTCTGTTGGGACGCGGGCTGCTGGAAGTGGAGACTGCGGAAAGGTTTGAGGCTGCGCGCAAAAACTTTGAAGAAGCTTTGAAATTCGACCCCAACTACGCTCTCGCGCTGGCCGGACTTTCTCACGTTGAAAGCTTGTATTACCGCGACCTCGACAGCAATCCCGTTCACCTGCAGCGTGCGGAAGAATACGCGCGGCGAGCAGTCGCCATCGATCCGAACCTCGCGGAGGCGCATGTCGCGCTGGGGCAGACATACGGCTTGAAATATGATTACGCCGCATCGGTCGCCGACCTTCGCGAGGCCACCCGGTTGGAACCGGATAACTATCTTGCCTGGGACTTGCTATCATGGGCGCTGGGATACGAGCAACCTCCCGACGCAGCGGAAGCGGAGAAAGCAGCGCGCGAAGCGATCCGCCTCCAGCCTACTTCGGCAGCGGCGCAGTATCACCTCGCGCGCGCGCTTATTTTTCAAAAGCGCTACCAGGAGGCCGAAGTGGCTGCCCGTCGCGCGGGGCAGATCGGTGACAAGACTTACGAAGACTTGGGCATGGCTCAGCTTTGTCTCGCGGAAGGTAAGTGGGATGAGGCTCTCACTTACGTTTCAAAATTAGACCGTCAAGAGACGGCGTTGAACTATTACTGGACCAGCGCCGCGTACGCCGGCAAGGGCGACCATGAGAAAGCGTTGGCCGCGTTGCAAGATGCGTTCAAGTTAGGATACGGGGATTTCGCGGCGCTGGATGCCAGCCCCTATTTCGCGTCGTTGCGCAACGACCCCCGCTACAAGCTGCTCCTCGACCAATACCGCAAGAAGGCCTAGCCCAGCTTCAGTTCTTGCCTCCCGTACCGATCGCTCTATTCTGCGAAGTAAAAGATTTTGGAACTTTTGCCCCCGCAGGAGGAAATAGGGCTAGACGAATGCAAGCTATCATCGTGTAAAACATTGTCCGTCGAGCAAGGGTTGGTTCCATGGTTTTTGGTTTGCGTTGGAAATTATGGAAACCCACGTTTCTGGCTCTGCTGATTGCTGGTTTTACCGCTCCTTATCAGGCTAACGCTCAGGGTTTTGTAAACGCCATACCGGCCAGCGCACGGGTGTTCCCGGAGATAACTTCCGGCGTCACCGCGATGAAGCGCGATATGGCGGCGCACTACTACGTTCTGGCGAATCCGCCAAACGTAATTTGGATATTCAATTCCGATGGCAAACGCATCGGCCAGATACCGCGCGCGGGCGCAGAAAGCGTGAAGATTCAGTACGCCGCCGATTTCGACATCGATAGCGACGGTCGCGTCCTGGTTGCCGACCGCGCAGCAAATGCGGTGGAGATTTTCTCGGCCGACGGCACAGTCCTAACGAAGATCCCAATCTTTGCGCCCACCGGCATTGTTGCTCTCCCCGACCACCAGTTCGCCGTTTCCACGCTGCGGTCCAAGCGCTTGGTAGAAATTCACAGTGACGATGGCAGCCTGGTGCGCAGCTTCGGCGACTTGGCCGAGGCTGGCGCGGACCCGCAGTCGTCAAAACAACTTCAAAACCTCGGAAAAGTTTTCGGCGACAGCGCGGGGAATATTTATTTTGCCTTTACGGAGCTTTCCGATCCCACGGTTCGCAGATATGACCGCTATGGCTACGCCGCCAACGACGTCACATTCGATTTGAAACTTTATGGCACGGAATTGCCGCCGGAGCCCGCCGATCGCGTTCAATTTGGCGTGAATTACAGCCAGTCGAATTTTTCCGACTCCTACAACACGTGGGCCGCTATCGGAAACAAAGGCGACATATTTTTCGGCGGAGGATTGACGCCCGGCCTGGGCGCGCATACGGGAGAGGGCCCGCAAACAGCGCAGACCGCAACTGCAAATATTCTTTCGACTGGAATGACGACCGGTCCAGGCGGCGGAGGTCCCGGTGGTTCAGCAGGCGGCGGAATGTTGTCAGCGCAAGGAGTGATTGCGCCGGACTCCACGCAATTTCATTTGGGAGGCAAGCGCACGAACCAGAACTCAACGGGAGCTGCTGACGAAAAATCGGCTGCCAGCTCAATTGGCTCTTCCGATTTGCAATTTAGCGCGCAGTCTTCCGGGTCAGGCGATTCTTCCACGACGAATAATTCTGACATTAGCCTGCCCGAACTTTTTTCCACCACGCCGGTTTCCGCTCCAGCCGCAGAATCGGCAAACGCGGCCGGGCGCGGCGGGTTCGGAGGCTTCGGCGGCGCGGGATTGGGCCAGGAATTCTCGCCGGGATTTGGAGGCTTGGGAGCCTTTGGAAGTTTTGGACAATTTGGAAACGCCTCGTCTCAGAGAACGCAGATTTATTCGCCGACGATTTCGACTGCGCCGGCCTCGAGCGGCACGACGACGGGTCATTCATTTGAACGCGGAACCGGCGAAGGACATTTCGGCGGGCGCGGACGCTACGGCGAGGGCATTTACAATTTAACCGGCACGGTCAAAGTGAACCTCGACCATATTATCGACACCTCGAAAGAAAATCCAAAGATCACCGCGCTCGGCGTTGATCCGGTTTCGCAAGACGTGTGGGCCGGCATCGGCAGAACGCTCGCGCATTTCGACAAGAATGGCGATTATCTGGGCGATTATTTTATTGCCACCCCGGAAGGCGCGCTGGTGCGAGCGAGCGCGATCATCGTGGAACCTGAGCGTTTGATCGTGGCAACGGACGCGCGCGGCGTCTATGAATTCGCTCGTGCCAGCCCGACCAGTCGCTCATGGCTCCCCGCCGCAATAATCACCCGGCCCAACCCGCAATCCACCCCAGAACAAAAATAGCAAAGCAGCTCCCAACAGTAATAGGAAAAAATCAGCACAATATATTGTTGCCCGCTACCAACGATTTTGTAGGGGCGCAGCATGCTGCGCACTCTCGCTGCCAAGGCAAAGCGGGAGCAAGCTCCCGCACCCCCCAAAAAAGCGTGGCGACCCTTGGAGTGCGGCGGCCGGCCGCCGCTTTTGTTGTGGCAGCACAGGTCTTACGGATCAACGACGAGTTCAGGCGTGCGCTCAGAAGCGAACCGTAAATCCAACATATGGCTCCGCCATTTGCGTAGTGGCGTTAGTGAATTGGCTTGTGATGGCGAAGTCGGGCGCTTTGTAGATCAGCCCGCGATATCCAACCTGCACCGATACCGGCCCAACGAGTTTGTACGCGACCCCTGCGCCATAAAGAAGTGTGGGACGACCCTGCGAAAAGCCACCTGAATTGGACCCTGCATTAATCGGAGTGGAGAACAATACCGCGCCAGTGCCGGCTTCTACGAATGGATGAAAGCGAGATTCTTGCGGAATCCCGAATGTGAATTGGTACGCGACAGTTGCTTCGTTGACGGCCGCTTGCGTCGCGCTGCCCGAACTATAGTATTGAGTGAACTGCGTGTGAGCGTAGTTCACTTCAATCGCGCTCCAGCGATTGAAATGGTAGCGATAATTCACCAGCACGCCGCCGGAGTTGGATGCGTTGTCGGTGATTCCATTTCCCATAGCTTGCTTCTGGAAATTCCCGGTAAAGTTCGCGGACACTTCCGAATTACCCTGCTGCGCGAGCGTCGGTAAAGACCACAACGCCAACGCCGCGATAAGCAGTTTTAGTTTTAGGCGCATTTCGAATTGCCTCCCGTTGAAGTGGATTCGTTCGCGCGCGCACACACCCGTGGCGTCGCGAAAAATCCGTAGTTCATGTTTTTTTACTGCGGCTTACTTATTCACGTCTCAGACCTGCCGTAAGGTACCTGCCTGAGACGCTGAGCCGGAGTCGCCGAGTCAGATACGCTGAGGGAGTTGCGAATCTCCCCTCGGCAAGGACCGCGAAGGAAACAAATCGCGGCCCTCGCAATTTTGTTACACCGCGTTAGACGGAGCGGTTTTTGCGAGGGTTGCACAAATTCAAAGAAATTAAAAAATAAACTTACAACTTTGTGGAACTTTTCTGCGCGGCTAAGTCTGAGCAGTAGCCGACGGGCAGTCGGTAAGAAGTACTTTCGACGTCTTACGCGCTATCAGCAGTATGCGACAGATTGCAACTCAACAAAAGGATCAACCCAGCGGCGTGAAGCTTAGCGCCACTTCGGTGACTTCGCTTGATCCACCTCGGTCAACTTCCGCCCGACAAAAAAGTACCGACTCATTCCCGTCTTGCGGGTTGTATCGGACAATGAGCTTGTTCCGCCCGGATAATCGTCTACGTACCGATCGGCTTCTTGCTTCATTCGAGCGGTGCCCCGCGATCCGGTGGGGAAACGGGGGAGATTCGCGTTGTGCCTACCTGTAAAACGCCCGCTCGCAACCGAGCATTCGTACTCCACTTCGAGGGCGCCCAGACAACCTTGCTGGATATCACCGTGCCTTTTGCTTCAGGCCAACCGAGGCTACGCGCCACTAGCTTTGCGTCGCGACTGTCGCGAACCATGTTCCAGGTTGCCCAAGGCCAATGAACGCTCCCCCAAAAGAATAGAGAGAATGGGAAGGTCTGGAATGTCATTCATCATAACTTACGTAAGTATAGCGTTGGGTGCGACCTCGCAAGAGCAGATTCCTGTCCGCCGCGCAGGCGACGGAGCAAAATTCTAAATCATTTTGTGACCAGGTCGCTCGAGTTGATGTGATAGCCGTAGAGAGACGCGGTGTTGTCCTTCACGTGCCAGACAAACTGCTCGGTTCCGGTGCCCTGTGTGAACGTTGTGTCGTACACCAGCGAGACAGTCTCTCCCTGTCCTGAGTGCCAGCCGACATTCATGTTGCGCAAACCGGACTGCTGAACGTTGCCAAGCTTGCGATGAACGGCCTGCAAATCTTGGTGAAATCGGATTCGCTGGTAGCCTGGTGAAATTTATCTTCGGCTGATGCGTAAACAGCAGCGTACTGTTCGGAATCAAGCTGGGAGTGGAACTGCTCCACGTTTTGCTTTGCGAGCTCGAGACTCTTGGTGGCCGAACCGCATGAAGATAACAGCATGCACGAAGCGCACACCATGGCCAGAAAGTGGCCGACTCGCGTCGCGGGAAGGTTCCCACCGCTGAAATTCGTCATGACAGGCCTCCAGCGCCGACTGTAGCCTGCCGAGGCGCGTTAACCAACTGGTTAGAATGCCAGGTGTCACTCAAATGGTAATAATAATGGCGGCGAGTTCGTTGATGGCTTTGAGACTGGTTTAACGACGCGCCGGAGACCCTGGAAGGGGAAAGCCAGAGTACGGAAGTCTGCTAGTAGCGGAGAACGCCGGTAGGTTTCCCAGCGCTCTCCGGTTCCTAGTTTGTCGAAGGTTAGCCTAGCGGTAAAGTTACCGCGCGCGCTTGGCGGTAAAGGTCCGGCTGAACTGTCCGCCGGCCAAGGTGCCGCTCATCGAGTCGCCATTCACAGTGGCTTTGCATTGAGTTGTGTGGCTGTTGCCGTCGCGGCCTTGGCGCTCTTCTGTCCAGGAGATAGTGTTCCCAGAGAGAGTCGCGTTCGAGACGACGTCGCCTCTGTGCGTTTTGTGGTCAACTTTAAAAGTGTCTCCGTCTTTTGTGATGGTGATCGTTTGCGCTCCGCCTCCTCGATGTCCGCCGCTCTCACCCTGAGCTTCACCTTGATCGCCCGTCTGGCGACCGCCGCCACTCTGGTCACCGTTGACCGTCATGTTCCATGTACCCACGAAATTTGCTTCCTGAGGCGCGGCGTGGATGGCCGCCGCCGCAAAGATCAATAGTATTCCGAAAACGCAAAAGGCCAATTCGATTCTCGACTTCCGCATCTGTGACTCTCCTTTGTACGAAACGTATTGTGCGCCTTCGTCCACCGCAAGCCGCGTGGACAAAGGCGTTACGAATTGCCGGGCTAATAGTAATTGCGTCCGACGATGCTGAAAGGTTCCATAAACTTTTACACTTCGCCGAGTGCAATCATAGGCAAATTTCCGAGCCACAATCGCGCAGTCTCGAGATTGCGTTTTCGATGCCTAGAAAGGCACAGCCCGGGCTTCAAACGCTTGTGGAGCCTGTAAAGTATTGTTAAGTTTGGGCGTGACTATCATCGCTCCCATCCCGGAAATCCGTCCGCACAATCGCCGGCGGAGCAAGCGTGTGCTGAAACGCGTTCCCGTCGTCGTCAGGCTGCGCGATGCGGGCAAGCAGTCGCTGGCGGAAAATACAGAAGCCATCATCGTGAACGACCACGGCGCACTAATTCTGCTCGCCGCTTCGGTGAAGGTGAATCAGATCCTCCGCGTGGAAAATCCAACCATTAGCGAAGAGTTGTTGTGCCGCGTCACCAGCGTAGGCGACAGCTTCATGGGAAAAACGCAGGTTGGCATCGAGTTTATTGTCCCCACGCCCGGTTTTTGGCAAGCGCCACCGAAGCCGAAGGACACAGCCTCTAAATTTGTCGTAAAAATGGAAACTACCGGCGCCAAGAAGTGACACGGCTTTCCTGGCTTCCAACAAAAATCCTTGTGTTATTCCCCAGCACAGAGTAAATAGACGCACCATGGCAACCGACGCTTCCATAGGTGCGCGCACACTAACGCTCCAAACGTACGCCTGGGAGGACGCCACCGTGGTCAGCTGCACCGGCCGCCTCACCACGGAAACCGCAGTCCATCTGAAGGCGGAAGTGAAAGCGCTGATCCAGTGCAAACAAAAAGTAATTCTGGATCTGACCGACCTCGCGCATATGGATAGCTCCGGCCTCGGCGCGCTCGTGGCGCTTTACATTTCGGCGAAAGGCGCAAAGTGCCAGCTTCAGCTGGTGAATTTAAGTCCGCGCATCCGCGGCCTCCTCAGTTTGACCAACGTCCTCTCCGTCTTTGAAGAGTAGGCCGATGCGGCACGCGTTTGCCATGAAATTTCAGTACGCCTGCCCCCGTGATGAGCCCCGTAAGCCAATGAGCGGCCATCGTACCTTTTACAGTACCGCCTCCACGAAACAGTTCGCGTCCCCGATGGATGGAACGTATTGTTTAAGCAATGAAGAAGCTGAAACTTTTAGTGTCTCTTCCCACTGACGACAACGATTTCCAGTTGGAGCAAGCGCTTTCCGCGCAACGGGCGGGAGCGAAACTCGGGATCGACGTTAACGTAATTTATTCTGACAACGACACCGTAAATCAAAGCACGCATATCTTGAAGGCCATCCAATCTTCGGCAGATTTGCGTCCGGCTGGAATTGTTTTGGAGCCGGTGCGGGGAAGTGCGCTGCCTCAAGTGGCGCAAGTAGCTTGCGATGCAGGAATCGCCTGGGCAGTATTGAATCGCGCGCCCAGCTACATTTCTGAACTGCGGCCCAAAACGAAAGTGCCGGTTTTCGCGGTGACTTCCAGCCACGCGGAAATCGGACGCATCCAGGGAAAACAGGTCGCCGCGCTGTTGCCGCAAGGCGGATCGATTCTTTACATTGAAGGCCCGTCCTACAGCACTTCAGCGCAAGAACGCACCGCTGGGATGATGGAAACCAAGCCCAAAAACATTCAAGTGACCACGCTGAAAGGCCAGTGGACCACAGAAAGCGCCGAGCGCGCCGTAAGTTCCTGGCTAAAGTTGAGCACTTCGCAAAAAGTTCCCGTGGATCTGATTGCCGCGCAGGATGATTCCATGGCCATGGGCGCCCGCGCCGCGTTTGAAAAAATAAAAAATGAAGAAGAGCGCAAGCGCTGGCTAGGTTTGCCGTTCACCGGATGCGATGGCGTCCCCGAGACAGGCCAGAAGTGGCTGCGCGATGGTTTGCTGTCTGCAACAATTCTGATCCCGCCTATAGCCGGCACAGCCGTCGAAATGTTAGCCAACGCAATGAGCAGCGGGAAGCAGCCGATCGAGCACACGGTCACCGCGTCAACCTCGCTACCGCCGTTAAACGAGATCAAGCCGCGAAAATCCTAGCGTTAAAGACACCTGCTCGCCAGCCGGCGCTACAGTTAGAGCTAAGACGACTCCGACAAATTCTAAAAGCTTCCGCGTTGGAATTGTCGACCCCACCCACTATTATTAGTTGAGGAACGTCACCCTATCCGTGTCCCACGATGGAGATCATGGAACTACAAAACATTATTGACGACATTAAGCGCTCGGAGTTGAAAGTCAAGATCGCGATTGCGGCCGTCATCGTGGCGATCTTCCTTACGATGTCCGCATTCATCGACACGCGATACATCGCCAGCGGCAGCGGCGTCACGCTCTATTGGAAGGGAAACGAGGCGTACATTTTCACCGAGCAATCGCACACCGGATACCACATCAGTTATTTGCAACTTCCGGTCGTTGTCCTGATGCAATTTTATTGGACGCCACCTCCATCCAACGAGCGCGACTGCCCGGTAGTGCTGCACATTACCCCTACCGACGTGGAACGTCAGCGCGGCCCCTGCGGGGCCCAGGAAGTGCAAGGCACTTTGACAACGCCGTACGACAACAAATTCTTTGCGCTTTGCCAAAGCGCTCTGCTTTGCAAATGGACGATTGACGGCTACGTGTTGGCCACGCCAGCGGAGGTGCGAAACCTGGACCCGGGAACTCTGCCGTCCTTAGCGCGCGAAGACGGCCAAGTAATCAGCGGATGGACTTTGCATTATTCTCCCGGCCCAGGCGCGCAGTACGACGTTCCACTCAGCGACGGCTCGATAATTTCCGTCATCAATCACCAGAAAAAGGCCCATTCATTTCCATGGATTGAGGTCTTGCTGTTACGTCCCGGCCAAAAACCGCAGAATCTTTATGATGTGGACGCCACCCCGCACAAAGCCACCGCGCAAGAATACATCGCTACATTTCCG
Source organism: uncultured Acidobacteriota bacterium (assembly GCA_963731535.1). Lineage (GTDB taxonomy): Bacteria > Acidobacteriota > Terriglobia > Acidiferrales > UBA7541 > Palsa-295. Next base: position 401,158 of record CAVSWI010000019.1, read on the forward strand.
CCACAGTAAGGCGTGATTTTAGGGTATGCAGGAAGCGCGTCGGTTAATCCAGCGCCTTTTCTGCAAATCGCACGCAATACGGCTACAAGCCGAGAAACATCTAAAAAAGGTATAGGAGGTGTTTTTATGATTCTTTACCTCTTTGCTGTCCTAGCGCTTGGCCTAATGTGCGGAAGCGAGCTAAATGTTGCCGCGTTTGCTCACCCCAGGCTAGAAGGGCAACGGCCTGAACTCCGGATATTGCTGCGTTCGTCGTTCGCAAAACTGTTTGGCCGCGTGATGCCGTTCTGGATGGCCGGTTCGACGCTGCTAAACCTTTTGCTGCTGTTGCCGATCGAGCATTTGAATAAGTCCGCGCGCCATTCGGCAGCCATTCCTCTAGCCATCCAAGTTTTTGCCGTAGTGTTTTCACTTGTTGGTCCGGTGCCGATCAACAATCGCATCGCAAAATGGACGCCGGAATCGGTTCCTGACGACTGGATGGCGTCGGAACGTCGTTGGGACACCTACCATTGGGTCAGAACCAGCGCTCTGATTGTCGCCTTCGCACTTCTTGTGCTTTGTTTTGGACTTGGTTGGCACCGCGAGAGCAGATTCATCGCGGTTCTTTGCTAGCCAAACCCCGCAGCATCCCTGCCGGCACCCTTTTCGAACGTACTGAAGCAGTTGCGCGGCCTTCACCCCTATGATAATATTAGGTTGCGTTTGTTGCTTCAGGGCATGTCCTCGGGGTCGCCGACGCGGTGGCTAACATCCACACAATCAACACATTGGGAGTACATCAGTGGCAAAAGAGCAAGGAACTGTGAAGTGGTTTAATGCGGCGAAGGGTTATGGTTTTATCCAACGCCAGTCCGGCGAGGACGTCTTCGTGCACTTCTCGGCGATCCAGTCCGAGGGTTACAAGAGCCTCAATGAAGGGCAAGCAGTCGAGTTCGAGGTCAAGCAAGGCCCCAAGGGTCTGCAGGCCGAGAACGTTGTCGGCCTCTAACCCTTTCTAGTTTTCGATTTACAATTCAGCGCTTTGATTCGAGGGGCGGAGCTAAGTCTTAGTCCCTCCTGAACGCGGTGTGAGAAGCTTGGCCCGGAAAAACCGGCTATGTCTGCCAGCGTACACAGGTGAAAATCACGAGCCTTGTGGGTTTTGGATTCGGGCGCAGTTGTAATTCATGAGAATCAAAACTTCGTAATCATTCAAGGAGGCCGTGGTGCAGATCCTATCGGAAGGGCAGTCAATTCGTCACGAGCAGTACGGAATGGGGACAGTCACGGAATCCAATACCGAACGTACCACCATCGATTTCGACGATCACGGCGTGAAACGGTTCGTCACCTCGATTTGGTCCGCGGAACTCATCGGCGAAGCCCCCGCTCAGCCTCCCACACGCCGCCGCGGCCGTCGCAAGTCCACAAAGAAAGCGTAATTCGCGTCTGCGATTCGGTTGTCTCGATCGCAGCTATATTAAGGTAGATTTCAATAGGTTGCGCGCCTGAAGCGGCCTGCAACCTATTTCTATTTTATCTTTAACGTTGTCCCGAAATCCTTATCGCCCTGATGGGGGAGTGTCAGAAAAAACCAACCGCGGTTTCGAGTCGATCAATCAAGCGTGGAAGAAAAAGGCCGAGCAATAACTAGCTTGCCGCGTAGCGCGCCCAACTATCTACAACACAAAAAGCTAAGCGCAGTCTTTGAATCGCTGGCGCGAGATGTCAACAAACTGCTGACGCCAGGGGTCCCACACGCGGTAATCGCCAGGCTTTGTAGAAGCCAAACTGATCAGACGCTTCTTAGCTGCGGATAAATCTTCTACCGCATCTATCCACATCAAATCGTTTCCCGCAATCATTTCGAAAATATCGTAACGCGAAGTCATAAAAACCTCCAACCAGGGCCGCGGAAAGAGGTCACTACTTCGCTATATCCGCCTTTTGACAAAAATTGTCAACGTCCCACGGTTCCAACTCTTGTTGAAACGCGCAGAACCGTGTGGTAGTGTGCGCGCAACATTCAAGCGCGACGGCGCGAGTTCCACTGCAAATCTAGACGCGCGGCTGCGTTTGACTAGACAGCAATCCGGGAGACCGTTATGGGGCATGTCGGTCTGCGCACGGTATTGCATTGGTGTATCTTTTTCTACGCCGCGCTTGCGACGGCAAATATCCCCGCCGCATTCGCGCAGACGCATCCTCCGAAAATTTCCCCGCCCGCTCCAAACTCAGCGATAAATTCCGCAAAAGATGCCGAGGCTGGAAAAATTTCTCTCTCGGAAGAACCCGCTGCGCATATTTCCGATTCGCCCCCAGCTCACGCCGCTACGGACGATCGGCCTGTGCAGCCTTCTGACTTATCCTCTGATTTTACGCCCACCGACGGTCTGCCGCTTGCCGGCGCGCGAGGTGTTACACATCCCGTGTGTCTGCGATGTCCGCCCGCACAATATTCTTACCCCGCGCTAATCCACAAAGTTCAGGGCAACGTAACGTTAGACGCCATCGTCGGCACAGACGGCTGGGTATCCAGCGTGAGAATTCTGGGATCGCTGGGAGCAGGTTTGGACGAACAAGCAATGAAGACCGTCCGCACCTGGCAATGGGAGCCAGCCCGCGACGCCGAAGGAAAAATTGTCGCCGCGCATCAAACTGTCGTAATCACTTTCCACATCCCAAAATAATTTGCCGCCTCAGACTGAGCGAGAGGTCGCGATACTCCCTGTGCTGCTCGGCCAATACCGCACACTTCGTTGGCGAATTGGGCATTCGCCTGAATGACTCCCGCGCGTAGCAGCCCTCGCGTTGGACGGGAAGTGACACCAAAAGCGAAGCACAACCGTGCAAGTCGCAGCAGGTTTCAATGTAGCGCCGGGGTCTTCAGCCTGGCATCTCATCGCACACATTAAACGCACACGATAAGTGGACCACTCGCGTCTTTCCAACAAATTTCCGCGAATGGTCCGCTTTTATAAATCGTTAATATCTAGGCTGGGTCACGGTCCGAAGCGGAAGCCGCGTTGAAGAATAAAACTAGGGTTGATCTGCATGATCGTGACGCCAGCGCCAGTAATCCTGCTGTTCCTTGGCCTGCAGTTTGTCGAACGCGCGATAGCTCTTGTGCTGTGCTTTTAAGTATCGGCGGTACGCGGCATCTTCGTGGGCGTCCCAATTGTGATAGTCCTTGTGCTCTTCGTCGTAGTAACGATGGTCCTTATCATGGCGTTCATCTTGCGCGGGCTGAGCGAATGCGCTGGTAGCGATAATTCCGGACGGAGCAACAAGTGCCGCCGCCAGAAATAGCGAGCTTACGAATCGATGTCCCCGATGCATGTGGTCTCCTTGAATTTTAGTTTGTCGTGCGCGAGCGCTCGCGTTTAATAAACTTCATTAATAAAGATGTTTGAGCGTTCCACGGAGTTACGCAATCCAGAACGTTGCGATCAGGCGAGTGCGCGTAGATTCTTCCGGAAGCGCTCGGGATTTGGATCGCAAAGCAAACGCTCCACCGCGGAGTGGGATTTCTCCCAGACGGGAACGGCGCGGGCAAGCAATCTGCGGCCCTTTGCCGTCGGCGTCACCGGGACGGACCTCGCCCCTGTTCCTGCAACACGCCGTTTACGCGCTTGTACTTCGTGGCCAGGCGCGACTGTTTGGCGATTGGCACCGCGTAAGACGTATCCACCATACCCAGCGGTTCGAATCGGTAGCCGCACCTTTGATCTTTGTTAACGCCCGGCGGACCCCTTCAATTCTGCGAGCTTCGCATCGCAGCGCGAGATTTCTTGCATCAAACGTTTCTGCTCGTCACCGTTGGCAGGATAAGAGGCGCCGAGCCGTTTGGCTTCCAGAAAAGTGTTCAAGCTGTCTTGGTAGGCCGAGCGCGCTTGAGTCAGTGAGCGATTTGAGAGATTCCGTGAAACTGTCAGTAAGAGGCCCTGACGAACTATCAGCAGGAACGAGCGTGAGAATAAAGGAAAACACGCACACTTGCCATACGAGAAGGGTATCGCCGCTCTGCTCGCGAAATGACGAGGGGAATAATCGCAACTGCGTAAAGCACGATAACCGCCACGCTACCGGAGAACTGGGCGAGGTGCCAAAAAGCGACTCCGGCGGCGCTCGCAATCAGAAGAGTAATCCTGTCCCGTGAAGAGATGCGCATAATCGCCTTCTACTCTTAAATTCGAATGTTCCGTTCTAAGTACGGGCACACTTCGTAATTCTTGATTACTTATTAAATATATAGAGCAGAAGTCGCGTCAAAAACAAATCCGCGATGAGCACGGCCAAAGCAGCGTCAACGAACGCCATGATCGTAGCGCGCCCCACGCCTGCTGTCCCACCCTCTACGCGAAACCCTCGATAACACCCCACCGTCGCTACAAGAAATCCAAAAACAACCGGCTTCCAGAAGCCGATAACCAGGTCGCCGAAAGTGAGAGCCTTCACCGCGCGTGTCCAGAATTGCTGTGCATCAATGTGCAGCGTAAAACTCGCCACCAAAAATCCGCCGAGCAGGCCCGCGCAATCCCCAACCGCTACGATCAGCGGCAGAATTAACACCGTCGCGAGCACACGAGGTGTCATCAGCTTGCGAATCGGGTCAATTCCCATCGCCCGCATCGCGTCCACTTGTTCGGTAACCACCATGGACCCCAATTGCGAAGCCATCCCCGTGGCGTTTCGTCCGGCCACCAGCAGCGCAGTGAACACCGGACCGAGTTCGCGCACCAGCGACAGCGAAAGGGCGTCTCCCGTTAAAACTGTTTCGCCGAAGCGGCTGAATTGTGACGCTGCATTCAACACAATCACTCCGCCCACGCAAAACAGCGCCACCACGATAATCAAAACGGAACCCACACCAATCTGGTCCATCTGTTCGAGCGTGTCTTCAACGTAAAGGTGCTTGCTGAACAGGACCAGGACCGACTCGAGGGAGAGCAGCGAGTAGTCCTGCGCATAAAAGATCGGCACCTTCAACCCCCTCACGATGGCAGCGGAAATTGAACTTGATTTCACTGTTGAACCCCCGGCACAATTTTTCAGTTCTTGTTGTGTTGAACGCGCTTACTGTAGAAATGTAACTACCAAGACAGGACTCGTCCGCAATCCGACCAACCAGGATTTATCGCGACTCAACAGATTTGTGCAAGTGTGTCTGCGGAGGATTATGCTAGGGAATTGTCAAAAGTGACAGTGCCCCGATTCACGCGCGTACCGGACAAGTAAGGTCCTGCAATAGATTAGCTTGCCCGGTTTCGCCGCTTGTCAGCGCTCCCGAATTTACCTTTAGCTCCCCCGAATAGTGTCGGCCGTTGTCTTTATGAGATAGCCAACGCTCTCCTGCGATCTACCTGGCCTGCCTGTCCAGCCTTTCTCCAGCTTATTCTCCAAGCGAAATTCAGTCAGCGACCGTGCTAAGTACGAAACGATAGAAAATATGCATCTTAACGCATTGCGTAATGACGAAAGACTATCATCGCTGTTCCATCGTTCTGTTTAGGAAAGTTGTTTAGTAATGGAAAAAAACATCGACAATCGCGAAGGCCCACGAAGAGCATCGAAAAAGAAACGTACCTACGTTAAGCCGCAGGTTATCTCGGAGCCGATTTACGAAACCGCTTGTACAGCGCTATTGGGATCCGCTCCGTAATCGCAGAACCGATCGATTAACGGAAGTTGCACGCGACATTCGCGCGGTACACGTCCAGTCGACACGAGCATGAGCGTCTCGTTCCGTGCGGATTCGCTCGGCCTAGCATCGGGTATCACCTC
>CAVSWI010000020.1:0-159630 GCA_963731535.1 uncultured Acidobacteriota bacterium
TTGGAAAACTTCATCGAGCGTTGCGTGATCTTCACGCAAGGGGACGAATTGAATGTCCTAAGCGCAGGGCTTAAGAAGCCAGCCCGTCCGTCCCGTTGCCTCCGCCGCACCCAAATTTCGAGCAGGCCGAGCGGCAGGTCATCATCGATGCTTTGATGGCGGCCTCGGGAAGAATAGCGGGCAAGGGCGGGGCAGCAGAGCGCGTTGGTCTGAAGCGAACGACACTCCAAAACAAGATGAACAAACTGAATATCAGTCGCGCCGAGTACTCCGGGTGAGAATCCGGCCACGCTGGAAACCAGACCTCACCTCTCATCTTCAAAGCGGCCATTGCGCTCCATGGGTTTTCAAGGGAGAGGTAATCGTGCCGCATCACGGCAGTGCCCGTCGGTCAGGCACAGGTGATCCCCAGACACACCTCGACGGTTGCTTGTGCTTTCAACAACTTACGTAGACTCATTTCTGGCATAAGATCTGCAACAACTTGACATGATTCTCTCCAGCCGACTGCCGATGGCTGCTAGATTTTCACGGAGGTGAGATCCTCGCGTTGACGTACGCGATTCCGCGAACGCCCTGAGCCTCGAGCTCGAAGGTCGATTCACGGGTAATGACGCACCGGATACTTGTGCGCTCATGGCGCGTTGCCATGACGGAATGACACTGATCGTCGACCTTACGGAAGTTTCACGTTCATCGACTCGGTAGGGAAGAAGTACTGTGGTTTGTCGTCGGTGGCGAAATTCGCTCGCCCCAACATCTTATACACTCGATACGTGTGAGCGGCTACATCTTCAGTTGCTCCGAGTGAGGCATCGGGTGGGAGCACATGCAGGCGCTTCCCGCACAACGCTGGCCGACGCAGCACCGCTAAATGCAGCCACGAACGCCGTCTAAGACTCTCGGGCACTCACATTCTTGACTTGTTATGTGACTCTCCACTTGGATTTCCCTGCCGGTATTCCACCCATGAGCTTGCTGTTCTCCGTATAGACGTATCTTTGTACATCCTTGATCCCCTATCGTCCATTTTCTTGAGCGAGAGATCTACCTTGCGACCCTGTCTGATCGCCCTGCCGGAATAGAATAACACCTCAAGCCCCGCCGTAACCAACGGGCCCGCGGCACCTAGAGCGGCATTGCCCGCATACGGGCAGCGCAGCGCGGGCCAGAGTCTCTCCTGCCCATGTAGTTCGCTACTTGCGCGACGCATAGAATTGGCATGTCTTATGCACTGCTCATGATGGGGAGCAACACGATGAACTTAATTGCTCGAAAAGCAAAGCGACGCGCTGGCGGACAGGCCAGTCGAGCACAGCCGCATTCACTCGGCGCCAGAGGATCTCGTAAGACGACCGCGTGGAAACGCGTGCTGCTGATTTTCGCGCTCTTGGCCGGGCGTTCCCGGAGTTGACATTGGGTCGACAACGACAGCTTTTCCTCGGGCGATGTCGATGCGAGCTTCTCACGCTCAATGACGCGGTGACGCTAGCACTCCAACAAAACCGACTTGTAAAGAACTACGGTGCTGGAGGCTCAGAAATACGACTTTCAGGTGAATACAGCTCGCGGCCGCCGGAAACCCCAATTTCAATTTTCCATGCTGGGAGGCGAGCTCTTGCAGCCGTTTGACTCACTATCCCGAAAGGTTCGTTAGGCACGTTTGCGAACACGGGCCCAATTCCAGCGACCAATGCCAAAATCCACACGCCCGCGGTGTTCACTACTTATCTCACCGGCAGCATCGATCAACCGTTGACACAACAATACAAGATCAGTCTAGGGATTCACGCGACGGAACTTGGACGCGACATCGCCCGTGAGGACGTACGCGCCGAGCGCCAAAAAATCGCTGCGGAAATTCGATGTGCATATCTTCATCTTGTCGCCTCCCAGGCGGGCGTCGATGCAGCGCGCGAGGCGGTCGAAGACACTCGAAGAAGCAGAGCGCGTCACCACGCAGTACGAGGCCGAAAAGAAAGCGCTGCGGGGCGATGTACTTGATGTCGAGGCCCGCTTAGCTAAATCACACTACGACTTGTCCGTTGCCGAAAATGGAATGGCAACCCAGCGGGAAGCTCTCAACCAGCTTCTTGGCCGCGATGTAGCCACGCCTTTTCGTGTTGACTTCATTCCAGAGCAGGACGCCAGCGATCTGACGCTCGATTCAGCCCGCCACGAGGCTCTGGCAAATCGCCCCGAAAATCGGCAAGCGAGTCTGAAAGAAAAGCAAGCGGAGTATGACCGGCGTCTCGCGAAGGCCGAATACATCCCGGACCTGAGTCTCTCTGTGCGCTATCAGGGGATCAGTAACGTGCAAGTTCTTCCTCAAAACGTTGCCACGGCGGGTTTTCTTTTGACCTGGGAGCCGTTCGACTGGGGACGCCGCCACAACAAGGTTCTCGAGGCAAGCAAGACAATCGAGCAGGCTCGCAACGGTATTCAAGAGACAGAATCGCAGATCGCTGTCGAAGTTGGCGCGAAATACCGCAAATGGCGGGACGCCTCTTTACTGCTTAAGGCCTCTCGGACCGCTCACGAAGCAGCTGTGGAACAGCTCCGCGAGACTAACAACAAATATAAACAGCAGGCTTCGCTTTTGAAGGATCTCCTCGAAGCCCAGGCCAGGAGTTCGGAAACCAATGCTCAGTATCAGGAAGCGCTTTCCTCCTATTGGGGCGCTTTCGCTGAGCTGCGCAAGTCGATGGGAGAAGAGTAGCCATGAGAACAGCGTCATCCCAAACTGGCAGCCGAGGAAGCCGAGGTGCAGTGCCAGCGGGTGCGTCCAGAATTTCAGAGAACCAGAGCAGAGTTCGAGGAAGCAATTGGAGCGGAGCAAAAATCATGGACAACAAATTGAAGGTAGGGCTCGGATTAGCAAGAGCGGCTGTGCTTCTGGCCTTGATGGCAGTAATGAATGGCTGTCATCAACCCACGCAAGTCGAAGCCAAGTCTCCCACGCCAGTTCATCTAGTGGACGTGACTTTGGAATCGTCTTCACAAGATTTGCGTTACTCGGCTTCCGTCTTGCCATTCGCCCAAGCGAGCTTGTCGTTCAAATCCGCAGGCTACGTAACGGAGATTAAGCAGGTCGTGGGAGCAGATGGACGGCGTCGCGACATAGGGCCAGGAGATTATGTTAACCGCGGCTCGGTTCTCGCGCAGATTCGGCATCAGGATTTGAAGAATCAGCTTGACCAAGCCGCGGCAACGCTCGCTCAAGCCCAAGCGCAGCATGTGGAGGCAACGCAGGATTACGAGCGTGCGAAGGCGCTTTACGCTACACAGAGCTTGATCAAACCCGATTTCGATCAAGCGCAGGCCAGATTCGATTCAACCCGTGCAGGTGTGGATCAGGCCAAGGCTAGTGTGCACCAAGCCCAGCTGGCACTTGACGATGCCGATCTAACAGCGCCGTTCTCGGGATACGTCATTGTCCGGAACATTGAACTGGGAAACCTGGCAGAACCAGGGGCGACGACCTTTACCATCGCCGACACGAGTGCGGTCAAAATCGGTTTCGGCGTCCCCGAGTACGCTGTAAGGCATCTACGTTTGGGGCAACAATTCAGCATTCATCTCCAGGATGATCCGAAAGAATACAGCGGGCGGGTCACGAGTATTGCCGCGAGCGCTGACGAAAAGAATCGCGTCTTCGCTATTGAAGTGACCGTACCTAATCCAAAGAGCTATCTGAAGCCCGGGATGATCGCCTCGCTCACAGTGTCTGGAGTCCAAAAGGCTCCCGCTCCCGCCGTCCCGCTAAGCGCCGTTGTTGCTGACCCCGCCTCACCTGGACGCTACGCGGTTTTCGTGGCCGAAGAACAGGGCAACAAATGGGTGGCGCATCTGCGTGAGGTCACGCTGGGCGAAACGCACGAGAGCGATGTGGCAGTCGATGGTGTAAAGCCAGGGGAAAAGATCGTCGTCGTTGGAGCCGCCGGTTTGAAGGACGGCGATTCGGTACAGGTTCTTCCATAGAGGCATAGGGAAAAAAATGACACACGAAAACGAGCAAGACATCACTAATCGCCGGAATGTTCCAAGATTCTTCGTCGAGCACCCGCACATCTCCTGGATGTTTCTGGCCGGAGTCCTGATTTGGGGTTGGTTCGGCTATAAGTCCATGCCGCAACGAAAAGACCCGGAAATCCCCGTGCGCGTCGGAGTCGCGGCTTGTCCGTGGCCCGGAGCGACGGCGCAACAGGTCGAGCAATTCATTACGCGTCGAATTGAGGATGTCGCCGCCGAGAATAAGACCATTCATCCGGGAACGGATGCGGACTACGGCATTAAGTCAATATCCCTTCCGGGCTATTCGTTTGTGACCATACAACTGGATGAGGGCATCGCCGATACCAAGCGGCAATTCAGCGATATTAACCTTAAGCTGGACGCCCTAAATTCTCAGCTGCCTCAGGGCGCGGGCCCAATCAGTTTCCAGAGCGATTTTGGAGATACCGCTGCTCTCATGCTCACGGTCGCCAGCCCAAAGGCGGACGACGTTGAAATTGCGGCTCGCGCCAATTCCGTTGAGGCCGCGATCCGCAAAGCTCGCGTTGCAAAACAGGGACAGCGCATGACGGTGGTAGATTCCTTTCCCCAATCCATCTCCGCGAAGGAAGTCCTTGACACTGGATACCTATTTCAAGCGGAAGCGCTTAGTGCTGGAATAATTCAAGACTCGGAAATCATTCAGGGGAATGGATTCATCGGACTCGATGGTATTTCCGATGCAGATGACAGCTCCATTCAAGCGTTCATCAAACGGTTCATCTCGCAGCGCCTAAAACGGTCCGAGCTACATCCCGACGCGTGGGAGCCAACAATCATTCGCGATCCGAGCGAAACACGGACGAAACTAGCCAGCGTCGCCGGCGACAAGTACAGCTATGCCGAACTCGACAATTATTCTGACTTGATTGGCCGAACGGTCCAGGGAGCTCCCGAAGTTTCCAAGGTCGAACGGCGGGGTGTTTTGTCGCAGACCATCTATCTCGATTATTCGCAGGACCGCCTGGCTGCCTACGGATTGCGTCCTGCTGATCTCTCCAAAGTCATTTCGGCTCGGAACATCATCGCGCCGGGTGGGACGGTGGAAACGGGGGAACACAGGATTACGCTCAACCCTTCCGGTCAATTCGACACCGCCAGGGGCATCGGCGATGTAGCTGTATCGGCCTCGTCACAGGGTGCCCCAGTCTATTTGCGGGATATCGTCCAAATTAGCCGCGGGTACCAAGCTCCTGCAGCATACCTCAATTACTACACATGGCGAGACTCCGGTGGGCACTGGCAACGTAGCCGGGCTATCACCTTGGCAGTTTACATGCGCGATAAGAAGCAAATCGCGCGCTTCGGACAGTCCGTAAATTCAAAGCTTGCGCAGCTTCGCAAAGTTGTTCCCGCCGACCTGATTTTGGCGCACACGTCCGATCAACCGCTCCAAGTGAAGGAGAACATCAATCTGTTCATGCGCGCACTAGTCGAAGCCATTATTCTCGTGGTCATCGTTTCGCTGCTCGGATTTTGGGAGTGGCGGCTAGCGCTGATTATGGCTCTCGCCATACCGATTACATTGGCGATGACATTTGGCGTCGTATACGTATTGGGAATTGATCTTCAACAAGTCTCCATCGCATCGCTGATCATCGCACTTGGCCTTCTCGTCGACGTGCCGGTAGTCGCTGGCGACGGCATAAAACGTCATTTGGCAGAAGGGTTCCCGCGCACGACAGCGTGCTGGCTCGGACCCACAAAGCTTGCCACCGCGATTTTCTACGCGACGATCACGAACATCATCGCCTACCTGCCATTTCTGATGCTGAGCGGCAATACCGGCGAATTCCTGAAGAGCCTTCCCATCGTAATGACGGCTTCCCTGCTGTGCGCACTTTTTGTGGCGATGACGTTTGTCCCGTTCCTGGGTTACTACATTCTGCGCGCCCCAGCAAAGCCCGAACCAACCATCGAGGAGAGACGGCGGCGAGGGTTTTACGGCTTCTATAACAAACTCGTCGGCAGGGCGATAAAACACCGTTGGGCCGTCCTCGGTGGGTCCCTGGTTTTCCTAATCATAGGCGGGTTGTTCGGCTCTCGGCTTAAAACCCAATTCTTTCCTGAAGATGTCCAGTATTGGTTTTATCTGGATATATGGCTGCCGAATGAAACTCCTTTGAGCGTTACCAACGATGCTGCCGTGCATGCCGAACGAGTCGTCCGTCAGGTCATTGAAAATTCAACCGACGTCACAACCAAGGAGAACCGTGAGCATCTTCTTAAGTCGCTGACGACTTTTGCCGGTGGTGGCGGGCCTCGCTTCTGGTTCTCGGTATCACCGGAAATGCCGCAGACCAACTACGCGCAAATGATTGTTGAGATTACCGACAAAGAAGCTTCGCCAAAGTTAGCTCGCCCGATCCAGGACGCGCTGGCCAAGGAAGTACCGGGAGCGTGGATTACGGTACGCCAGCTCCAAACGAATCCTGTCGAGAATCCCGTCGAGGTGCTGATTTCCGGGCAGGCGGACGTCGACGCCAGAAATGAAGCTAGCGATGTACGTACGCTGAGACAGATTGCTCGGCAGGCTGAGGATATCGTTAGTCAATCTCCCGGCATTTCCGTCCTTCGGGATGATTGGTTCCCGGATGATGTTCAGCAGAGGATTCAAATCGATCCTGACCGCGCAAACGTAGTAGGAATCACCAACGCGGATGTCGCGAACGCCTCGACCGCCGCCATGAGCGGCACGACAGTGGGTATGTTCAAGGAAGGGGACAAGAACATCCCCATAGTGGCGCGCCTTCGTATGGAGGAGCGTGCTCAGCTAGCCGACATCAAAAACCTGTATGTTTACTCTTCACAGACCAACAACCGAGTGCCTTTGCTGTCGGTCGCGACGGTCGGAAATTCTTTGGAAACAGGTCGCATCGCCCGGCGTGAGCATTTTCGTACCATTTCGATACTTTGTTATCCACGGCCCGGCGTTCTCGCCTCAGAAATACTCGATCCCATTCTTCCAGAATTGCAGGAGTTCCAGAAAAATCTTCCCCCCGGTTATCAGCTTCGTATCGGGGGCGAAAGAGCAAAGCAAATAGACGGATTCAGCAACCTGAAAATCGTTCTGCTGATTTCTTTGATTGGAATTTACTTGGCGCTGCTCGTTCAGTTCAATAACGCGGTAAAACCTCTTCTGGTATTCGCCGCGGCACCGTACGGTGTGATCGGCTCTCTAATTGCTCTCTCGATTATGCATACGCCCTTTGGATTTATGGCTTTTCTGGGCATCGCCAGCTTGATCGGCGTGATCGTTAGCCACGTGATCGTGCTGTTCGACTTTATCGAGGAAATGCATGCGAAAGGGGAACCGTTGGAACAGGCGCTTCCGGACGCGGGAATCCAGCGTATACGGCCCGTGATGATCACCGTGGGAGCGACAATCCTTGCCCTTTTCCCACTAGCTTTGGAAGGCGGCCCTCTATGGCAGCCTCTATGTTACGCGCAGATTGGCGGCCTTGCCGTCGCAGCCTTTACCACGCTGTTGTTGGTACCGGTGCTTTACAGCATCTTCGTTCTTGATCTGAAAATCATCCGCTGGGAAACGAAACAACTTCCGGCACAGACTGAAGGTCACCCGGCGCCTGAGATGGTGCCACACACCAGCTGATGACTAAGGTCAGTTGGTTTGTCCCGGCTTTGCTCGCTCGACCGGGGTGTAACGGCCATGGAAAAGACGCTCGAATGAAACGGTGAGCATGTTTAGCCCGTTGAAGGTATTTGCGATGATTCTTTTTAATCAAATTTCTGCGGCTGTTCTTCTGCTGAGTCTTACGCTCTGCTTGCAGTGCGTCGGCGTGGTTATGCTCATCGAGTGGCTAAAGCGTGTTCTGAGCAAGGACGTTCACAAACATGGGCCAGTTTACTCGGCCACCCTGGTAGTGAGATCGGCGGTCGCGATTGTAATTCTGCACGGGCTCGTGATTCTTCTGTGGGCCACTTTCTACCGGATGCGTTGCTTCCCCTCATGGGAGTTCGCCTTCTACTTCTCCGCGGTTAGCTATTCCACTGTGGGATATGGTGATCTGATTCTCCCGTCCAACTGGCGACTCTTGGGGCCCCTGGAGGCGATCACGGGTGTGCTAATGTCAGGAATATCGGTCAGTGTGCTGTTTGCTCTCGTCACGAGGTTGCTCGCTCGAGACATACAATCCTCGCTGACGAATTCAACTGAACAAAGCCATGCCTAACGTCAGGCCACGTTGGTTCCTTCCGGGAATCGAGCCGTTTAATCGCCTGCGAGCAAAATCGGCGTGTCCCAGTCGTATCCCCGGGCGTCGTGCGAGGCCTCCTCGCTCAACATTGCTAGAGAGATATCCCAGAAGTGCAGATGAACTAGGTCTTCGGACGTGAGTTCCAGGAATTAACCCAGGGCTCTCGTGGGTCACCCGCTTGGACCTGCTGCTTCCTCCCTAAGGTCGCGCACAATTTCAGCATGCGTTTGCGAATTAGAAGGCGCCAACAACGCCGTCTCATTCTTTGTTAAATCAATGGAAGACTAATTGATTGGATGTTTGCGCGGGGACCCATTCGCGCAGGGCAACCCCAGGTCCATCGCTCGATTTCTGCCTCCGACCATCACCGTCTCTCCATAACTTTGAGTTTCAGCGATGTGACGCAGAGTTCCTTGAAGATACCCATGAAGCGTTCGGGGGCATTGTCTCCTCGAAGCGGACTTCTGGATCGAAATGGTTTCCGAGTAGCCTGTTGTGTGCTCACTCTCTTATCCTCATTTTCGGTTCGCACCCAATGCAATAAGAGACGGTGCACGGTGTCGTCTCACCAAAGGGGTTGACTGTGCACGTTGCCGCAGAAATCGTTGGAGTGAACCCCTAGAGTGAGACAGTTTATGATGCACATTTTTGAGAAAGGAGCCGCAAAGTGGAGCGAAAGAAAGGGCAGCGATACAGTAACGAATTTCGACGCCAGGCTTTCGAGCGAATGAAGTCCTGCGACAACGTACTCGGGCTTTCTCGAGAGCTTGGGATACCTCGAAGATTGCTTTACAACTGGCGCGACCGATTCGAAGAAATAGACCCTCCCCAATACAGTTAGGTGCTGCGACCTGATTAGCGACCTTGGCTCTCGTCTCTTGGACGAGAGTTGGGCCAGGAGTTAGGCGCAGTCACCTGATCTCGGCGGATGAGCTCGGCTATTAAAATCCACACTCTCCTAGGCTACTGCGGCCACCAACTTTCGGTTGTTCCGCAGTGGTTCATAGACTTCTCCGCTGACCCACAACTTGTGAAGCAGTACGGCCAACTTCCGCGCTGCGGCAACCACCGCTCGTTTCTTGGCATTCTTTCCTCCCCGCTCGGCGAGCTGGAGTCCCCAGCGCCGCAGATCACTGTCCGGTCCAAAGCGCCCGAGAATGTAGTGCGCCCCCTGCACCAGCAACGTTCTTAGGTAACGGTCTCCTTCTTTGCTGATGTGTAGCTGTGGTTCGCTCATGCCAGAGTTTCTGCGACCGGGACGCAACCCCAGAAAACATCCCACGTCCCGGCTGCGGCGAAAAGCGGTCTTTTGGAACTGCGCGCTTCCACGACGTCAGATACCCTGCGCTTCGCGGTCAATTCGACAGTAGGTCGTAAGACGTAAGACAAATTCGTAAGATGGAGCGAACCCCTATTTTGAGACAGTTCTTGGTGGCCAGACTTCAAAGTTCCAACTTTCGAGTCGCACGCCCTACTTCGAGAGAGCACCTGCCTAGTGAGCACGGGCTCTGCTGCAGTTCTCTCAAGGGTGGTGAGAGGGCACCCCCACGCCCTCGTTGCGTTTAGGGATTTCGATAATATAGTTTTCGGCGAGGGTCCAGCTAAGGCCCCAGAACGTTGGAGTGCGGGATGGAGCACGCATTTGGGTTAGAGATTCCCCGCACGCTCGGGGAAGTTTGTGATCCCAAGCGGATATCGCTTTTGGTTTATAACATGCAGGTAAGTAAGCCGCGCTGGCCAAAATGATTCGCACGGTGCAGGGAGACGACCCGATGCTGCGTCTGCTTATGTTGGCTTTTGTCTTTGCGTATGTGAGTTTGCCGGCGGCCTTCGCTCAAACGACGGACGCTGGCTATCCCGATGAGTTGTCGCCCTCGCTGGCGGGCAGTGCCAAGGCGATGCACGCGATGATTCGCCGAGATCTAGCGGAAGCGGCAGAGAACATGCCTGCTGATGAATACGCCTTTCGACCGACGCCGCAGGTCCGGACCTTCGGTCAGATTATCGGTCACGTGGTCGATGCGAACTTCTTCTTCTGTTCGCAAGCTGCGGGCGAAAAGTCGCCAGCAACCGCCGACTACGAGCAAATCACTAACAAGGCTGCACTCGTTAAGGCGTTGAACGATTCGCTCGTTTATTGCGACCGGGTGTACGCGGCGACCACCGACGCTAACTTTATTCAGCCGATGCAGATTGCGCACGTTGTTGGTACGGGGTCGACCAATACCGTCCGAGGCGCCGTGCTGATGTACAACATCACCCACAATAACGAGCATTACGGCAACCTCGCCGTTTACATGCGGCTGAAGGGCCATGTTCCGCCCTCAACAGCTCGGGTCCAGCAGCGAAAGAATTAGTAACGCCTGGTAAGTTCGTGCGGGTTCCACCGGCCGGTGCAACACCATCCGAGTACCTTGATCCGACAATGAACTCCGGCGAGAGATCGGAAACTGACCAAACTGCGGAAGCCTGGGCTGGAAGACCGCTCTTGCTTAATCTGCCGCAGCTAGGCTGGCGCGTACATCTTGCGGCAAACGCATCCACTCGCTCTTCCTACAGCTCTTTGCCGTAAAGATTCTGGGTCACGCGAATATCGACGTGACCCAGAATGTCCCGCACAATCTCCGTCCTTGCGCCTTCGCACAGCACATGGCTGGAATGCCTGGTGCGGAAGCTCCGAAACAGCTTTATTGGACCAATCGGCCGATTACGAATCTCCGCAAAAGCTGTTTGTTAACATTCGCCGGCAAATTGGATTTCGGGTGTGTGGGTGCGACATCTGCAACCGATGTGCCTACGCGTTCGTTTACAGGGGTTGCCAGAAAGGCGTGGATCTCGCCCTCATGCGGCCCGCTGCGTACGATTGCCATGCCCGAGATTTGTCCGCTCTCGTTGATCTTGTTGGCCATGACTGGGAAGAGGTTGGAACTGGCGGGAAACACCGTGTCAAGGTCGGTGAGCACGTTGTCCTGCCAGATGAAGGCATGGGACCAGTTGAACTTGGAGTCCAGGGAGCTTCCCACCACTTGGCCCCGGTCGTTGATGCCGGAGGCGAAGGCGGCAGCATCTCCCGGCGCAGTGCCGATGTTTGTGACTGGGCCGTCTGCGCCGTTCTGCCAAACCCCAGCAAGGAAGGTTGAGCCGTCAGCACTGCCTATTTGCCCAACAATTTGGCCCCGGTTGTTAATGCCTTGGGCGATAGCGCCATTTCCGAGGTCAAGAAGCGTGGAGACGATGTCGTTTTTCCACGATACGCCGTGAAGCGCTGTGGTGCAGTTTCCCGAGTAGCCTACGGCTTGGCCTAGATCGTTGATCCAAAATGCGTCCCCGTCTGTATCGAGACTCACCAAAGGAAGAGGTTTGACGGTGCCTCTTTCCCACATCACCGGCAGCGCAACCCTATTATTAGTTGTGTTGGCCGGGCATGTGGTGTCCAGGGCGCCGTTTTCCGCGAATCCTACGATTTGTCCACGGTTATTGATCGAGCTCGCCTGCCCGTTATTTCCGCCGAGCGTCGGGAGAGCCCTCATCTTGGGGAATTCCCAGAGAAACGGGCGACACGTAAGGTGTGTGCCGAAGCCGCAAATATCTTCGCCGTTCGGGTCTGGGACAGCCGTTTCGGAATCACCAACTATCAGCCCGAAATCGTTGATCTCGCCCCAGTTGCTCGTAGTGTTCGTTCCTCCCAGCGTGCCGAGGTCGAGCTTGAATCCGTCGATGTCTAGGAATAGGCGTCCGTTTAGAAGTGTCCCTAACAAGCTATCCTGCTGCCCCGGTGGCAAGTTCTGAGCCATGACCTCCGTCCAGCCTTCATTATTGAGGGACATGGCACACCCCAGGATGTCATTCCCCTCAGTACCCAAATCGGTAACTTTGTAGCTCGTTTGAGCCACCGCATCAGTGAAGCAACCCAGAACAATCATCGCAACCCACGGTATCCAGAAATTTCGCAACCGTCTTAGTGCGCTCATATCTTCTCCTTTTGGTCCGAGCAAAGTTTTCGTGCAGAGATGGCTGGCCGAGAAATATGAAGCAGGTGGCATTCCAGGTTCACAACGATTACGTGATACAACAAGCCCAACACCTCAGAGTTCGAAAACGAGTGGCGGACTAACAAAATCCTAGGACGACGCTAAAACGGCTAGAGCGGCTGTTTCCCCCACTTTTCATATCATCGTGATTGACTTTCCGATAATTATAGTTAACATACATACCGGTTCGTATGTTCGCGGCACGCAAGAATTCGAAACGTAGAGCGACTAGGCTGCGTGATCCTAAGCGCACGCGGGAGCGCTTGCTGCACGCGGCATCTCGCGAGATCTACAGGTCGGGTTTCCAGAGTGCAAGCCTAGACACAATTCTGGCCTCTGCCGGCGTCACCAAGGGAGCGCTCTACCACCACTTCAAAAACAAGGAAGCCTTGGGATACGCCGTCGTCGAAGAGGTCATCTTTCCCGACGTCCGCGGCCAATGGGTGCGGCCATTACAGAGCGTCAAGGATCCTATCGACGCTTTGATCGGCATCGTTCGAGGTATATCCGTCCGGCCAGAGGATGTATGCGGCGGCTGTCAACTAAACAATCTGGCGCAAGAAATGTCTCCTCTTGACACAGGATTCCGGAAGCGGCTGGAGGCAATCTTCGATGCCTGGCGCGAGGCCGCGGCCTTCGTTTTACGACAGGGCCAAATCCGTGGAAGCGTTCGCCGCGACGTGGAACCCTCCGACGCCGCCGGCTTACTGATTGCGATGGTCGAAGGCTATGGCTCGCTGGCAAAGAATGCTCAGGATCCGAAAGTCATTAAGGCGGGGGTCGAAAATATCGTGGGCTGGCTGAGGTCTCTGCGCCGACAGGGCAACCGCAAGCGGTTCTGATTGCATCGGTTCTAGCGAATGGTACATACCAATCGGTTTGTATGCTCGGACGGTCAAAATCGCGACCGGTCTAGCCCTTCAAACTAATTTCTGAAAAGGAGAACGAACAATGACAAGGACCGCAGTGTCGCGAAGGAATCTGCTCGCTACGGGAGCCTGCGCGCTGGTTGGTGCCGTGAGCCTGCCGACATCGGCAAGTGCCAGCGCATTGGGAGGGTCGAACTTAACGACCGAGGAGGTAGTCCGGAAGTGGTACGCAGGCTGGGGGCAGAAAGACTGGGGCCCACTAGATAGCCTGCTCGCCGATGACTTCACCTTTTCAAGCGCGGCCGGCGACGACCACATCAGCAAGAGCACTTTCAAAAAGCTATGCTGGGAAACACAGATCGATTTCATTGGGCATTTTGACCTGGAGCGAGTCGCCACTGGCCCGGATGATGCTTTTGTGAAGTATCTTTGTTACACCAAGAACGGTAAATCGCTCAGGAACGTGGAGTATCTCCGAATCAAGAACGGAAAGTTGCAATCCATTGAGTGTTATTTTGGCGCGCAATCCAGCTTTCCGTCAGCAGTGAGCACTGGCCAGAAGTAACCTCACTTCGAGTAGCAGAAGCCGAAGCGAGAGAGCAAGAGGTCCCATCATGAGCGCCCGCGCAATTCCGGATCAGAAGACCATTGCACGCGAGATATTTGTTCAACAAGCTGCTCACGCTAATGCGGACGTTTCGGTCAGCTCACTGCGAGGAGCTACGATTTGCTCCTCCAAGAGTAGACGGGATTACAGTCTTGAATCGACAGCGGACGAGTTCTGCGGAGCTGCAGATGCATCATTGCTTCCAGTAAACCGAGTTGATGCCGCAAACCTCATGCGAGCCTTGCGGCAGTTGGAAGTTATAGCAAAACGACAGGCGCCACGAATCGCGTTCAAGGCAAACGGTAGCATCCTACTCCTGGATTTAGCCGACGTCTTGGCAGTGGAAGCCGAAGGTAATTACGTTTCGTTGCGACCCCGAACTAATCCCTATTTGGTGCACGAGTCCCTCTCGTCCATGGCGGAGAAGCTCAAACCCTACGGTTTTATTCGCATCCACCGCTCGGTCGTCGTGAATATTTCGGCCGTGGAGGAGATCCAACCTTTACCGACGGGGGAGTACAGGCTGCGCGTGAAAGGTGGAAAGGAATACCTGGTGACGCGAACATACAAACACAACCTCAGAGATCTGGCTCAACTGTGGGTAGGCTCAGAGCGGCTTTGCGGATAACAGGCAGCAAGAAGTTTTACCTCGTTATTCCTCGTAGCATTCCCGATCGTAGCGGCACAGTCCTGCTCAACGCGCGGGCCGCGCACCTGCCTCGTGAGCACGGGCTCTGCTACAAGGGATCGTCAGTTCAAATCAAGTCTCTGCAACCAGCAAGCGTTCTACCTCTTCGTGCATCTAGAGGGTCGCTCGTTGCAATTTCAGTCGGCGAAGTAACTGAGCGTTGACGGCCACGATGATGGTAGACAAGTTCATCACCACCGCACCGACGCTCATGGGGAGTTCAACTCCCCAGCGGACGAATAGACCCGCCGCGGCCGGGATAGCGACCAGGTTGTAAGCGGTTGCCCAAACGAGATTTTGGATCATTTTTCTGTAAGTCGCTCGAGACAATTCGATTGCTCCATAAAGCGTTCCTCAGCAGTTGCCATGGTTGCTCTTCCCTATGCCGTGTAGCGATATATGTGACAACTTCGCCTGACGGGTCCCATTTAGTCCATCGGTTTGCCGGTCAACACGGTGCGGTATGGAAAGAGCGTGGCTTTCACCACACCCTTCTTCACCGCTGGGTCACGATTCATGATATCGCGTGCTGTGTCTTCTGAAGCAGTGCTGAGAACTACGATGCCGAAACTAGTCTCGTCCGTGTTCAGCGTGTACCCAACAAGGACCACGACCCCTTTGTCGGCCAATTCCTTCAGATACGCGAAGCGTTCTCCGAGGGCCGCCTTTTCCTCGGGGTTGGCACCGGTTTTCGCCATGTCAGCGCGAGTTGATTGCACCTTGTAGAGGAACTGCTTTGTCGCCACGTTGGAGGTCTGGCTGTGTACGAATGGACTGGCGAACAACAAAAATCCAACTGCCATTCTTAGCTTCATATTGTTCATACCGCATCTCCTTTGAAAGGCTTTGTTGAACCGCTTTGCAATTCACGAATTGAAATGATTCTAAGGGTTGAACTATCGGGTATGGGGTAGATGATCCCCCCGTTTCCCAGATCTGCTGCGGCTGAACTCGAAGCGCAGTGCTGCTTACGATTTCTCAGCCGAGCGGAGGTTTTCGTGCGCCGGCACCTGAGTCCCAGTTGGCACGGAAAGAAGCGCCACCAGCGCCCATATCACCGCGCAACCCTCTAGCGCTCCCAAAATAGCTCGGATCGAATCCCACCGATAAAAGCCTTCGAAGGCTTGTTGCAGCGTTGCAGGATCGTTGCCGATTCGATGCAGACTCAACATGATGGGAGCAGCTTGAGTAGTCGTGAGCATGACGCAGGTCGCCATTAGGGCAGCACCATAAAGAGGAACGGCCACAGACAGAGGTCTTCTCGGACTCAGCCGAAAGGCGGTTGCGGCTGCCAAAATCAACACAGTTCCCCCGATGCCCGCCACCGGGTACATAATCTTGCCATTTCCAAGGTCAGCACTTCGGCTGAACGCGGCCCAAGCTTCGGGCCCGAGATGGCGCCAGGCCGGCATTTCCACCAACGTCCGCGCTAGACTGTCGGCTAAGGACCCCAGAAGTGACGCCACGACGACTAGCAAGAGGGCTACGCGCAGCATCTTTTCGTTTTTCATGATCGACTCCTTTTTTCTATACATCGCTATACGATGTATAGAAATACACTATTCGCGAACGGACGTCAACAGCGATCTGATTTTCGTGCCGGCTATGAAATAGAGGCGACTTCACCCCTTTTCAATAAACTCGTTCGGACGTACACTACCTCCGTAGCCGATGTAACCGACTACCCTAGGTGCTTGGAATGCCATTCGATCGGGAATTGCTGAAAGGCAGCATCGCGCTGTTAATACTGAAGCTCCTGTCCGAACGCGAAATGTACGGATACGAAATCATCCAGGAGTCGCTGCGCCGCAGTCAGCATGCATTTGAATTCAAGGAGGGCACGCTGTACCCTGCGCTTCACCAACTGCACAAGCGCGGCTATCTCCACTCGGAATGGCGCACGGGGAAGAACGGGAAGCAGCGGAAGTATTACGGTTTGACCGCCACTGGCCGAAGAGCTGCCCGCCGCAGTGAACAAGAATGGTTTTCTTTCACCAAAGTGGTAAACGCCATACTCTCGAAGGCCAACGTGTGACGTATCTCGATCGCATCGTTTCTCGGGTAATTTTGCTGGCCAGGCTTCCCGGCAACAACCGCCGGGCCCAAGTGGCGGAGGAATTACGAACTCACCTCGAGGACCTTGCAGAGGAGGTGCGATCCCAAGGCTACGATGAGGAGGCCATCGCCCGGATCGTCAGAATGCGGTTCGGCGAACCGCAGGATGTTGCCGGAGCATTCGCTTCTGTTTACGCGCCGGAACGATTGGCGAAGCTTATTCTTCAGTCGACCATTTTAGTTACTGCGTCCACCATGGCCGTGGTTGTTGTGATTGGCGCTGTGCAGTTGATCGCTGCCATTTGCACTGCGACCTCGATTGTATCGATCTTGAAGGACATCCATCGGGAGGCCTTCGGTTTCGGCGCGGTTACGGCGGGCTATTGCAGCCTGTATGCGGGGGAGCGCCTTTTCCCGACCTCCTTGGCGAGGACCGTGTTGCCAAGCGTCAGTTTGGGTTTATGGCTCGCCGCCGTTTTCAGTTGGCTGATCCCGCAGCATGCGGCACTTCCATTGGCTGCCTTTGCGTGTGCCGCGTCCGGTCGCCTGCTTCAACGCGTCGAGATACCTTTCGTTTGGCTCGCCGGAACCGCGGTGCCGCTGCTGATCGCATGGGTGTGGTTTGGTCAACTTATTTCGGGCTGGCAGTTCCCATGGTTGGTGTGGTTGGGTTTGACAGTTTCCTGCAAGGTGCTGTGGGAAATCACCCGGCTTTTTGAAAGGGTTTTTGTCGACACGCGTTTTCAGGGCTGATACGTGTGTGCACGCTTGAACCTTAATCAGAACTTGATCTTTAGATAGCTGCTATGTTTCGAACGAGCTATTCCTGAGGAACGAAACGCATTTGGAGTGAACCCCTATTTTGAGACATTCGGCCGGGTGGCCCGGGCTTTTGATCTTGCGGGCATTACCAACACAGTGGGTGCCGTGTTCCTTTGCGTAAGGCTGTGCTAGCGGCTCCCACCGAGGGCAGAAGAACAAGGAGAAGAACATTGAAATACATCTGTTTGCCAACCATGCCAATTGCGAGACGAACTACAATTCTGTGCATTTTCTTGTCGTTGAGCCTGACCTTAGCAGCCCAGCAGAAGCCTTCTCCGCTTTCACCCTATGTGAAGGAAGATGCACCGGTGCTGGTGCTCGAGCATGTGCGCCTTATCGACGGCACAGGCTCTGCACCCCAGGAAGACATGCGCATCGACATTGCTGGCGGCAAGATCACAGCTGTCCAAGCCGCCAGTGCGCACAGCCCTTATCCGGCCAACGCCAAGGTGCTGGATATGACGGGAAAGACCGTGATCCCCGGCCTGGTCGGCATGCACGAACATCTCTTCTATCCCACGCCGCAGCAACCCCAGGGTGGCGTGGCGTTCTATGGCGAGGCACCGGACAGCGCTCCGCGTCTTTATCTGGCAGGCGGCGTGACGACGGCGCGGACTGCGGGCAGCGTAGAGCCGTACACCGACCTGGAACTGAAGCGAGAGATCGACGCGGGGCTGGTGCCCGGACCCAAACTCGACGTGACTGGCCCCTACCTCGAGGGCAAAGGGAGCTTCGCGGTCCAGATGCACACGCTTGCGGATGCGGACGATGCTGCGCGCACGGTGGATTATTGGGCCGCCGAGGGCGTGACCTCGTTCAAGGCATACAACTACCTGACGGCGGATGAGCTGAAGGCGGCCATCGACCACGCTCACGCCCACGGGCTCAAAATCACCGGGCATCTTTGTTCCATCGGATTCAGGCAGGCGGCCGCGCTGGGCATCGACAACCTGGAACATGGCCTGTCGGTGGATACGGAGTTCTTCCCGGGGAGGAAGCCGGACGAGTGTCCCGGTCTTCTGGCGAATTTGGCATATATCGAGAAAAGCGTGGAAGTGGAAGGACCTGAGGTGCGGGAGACGATCCGTGACCTGGTGGCGCACCATGTGGCCATCACGTCGACGCTGGCGGTGTTTGAGACTCTCGGCTCGAATCGCCCGCCCATGGAGCGGGAGAGCGCGGCTCTCAAGACGCTCTCGCCGCAAGCCGCGAAGGAGTATCTGGTAGGCCGCTCTCATGTGGCCGAGAGCGACGTGGGCGGGCCGATGCTGGGAAAAGAGATGAGATTTGAGCGGGAGTTTGTGGCCGCGGGCGGATTGCTGACCGCGGGATGCGATCCCAGCGGCTACGGCGGCGTGGTGCCGGGCTTCGGCGACCAGCGCAACATTGAATTGCTGGTCGAGGCCGGCTTCTCATCGGTCGAAGCGATCCGCATTGCCACACTGAATGGGGCAATCTACATGGGCAGAGACGCGAGCATCGGATCGATTGCGCCGGGCAAGGCTGCCGATTTGGCGGTGTTGGGCGACAACCCGGCGGAGAAGATTGAAAACATCGAGAAGGTTGAGCTGGTTTTCAAAGATGGCGTGGGTTTCGATCCTGCGAAGCTGATTCAATCCGTCACCGATCTGGTTGGCTTGCGGTGAGCACGCGCAGAGGCGCGCGATTGGAGATTGACCCGGTCTCCCTGTGATGAACAGCGGGTCGACAGGGATTGGAAAACGATTGTGTGCCGATGGCACAATCCGAGCGGCCTTCAAGGTGACGGAAAGCACAGTCACCTCGAAAGGCGTCATTATCGTGAATTACAAGCGTGCAGGCGCAGTCCCAACCGGAAGTCTATAAACATTCGAGCGGGTGGCTCCTTGAGTCACAGGAAGCAAGGAGGAATTGATGAAATACATCTGTTTGGGTTATATCGAGCGCAAGTTCGAAAACATGTCTGAGACCCTGGCAAGACACTTCAATTTCAGAAACGGGAGTCAACGATGAATGAGCTCACGAGGCGTGATTTTGTTCGCGGCGGTTTGACTGCGGGAATTGGGATCGGCATTGCGCCTGAATTGCTGCGCTCCGCCGTCGCCCGGCAGGCGCTTGCGCCAGCGCCTGTAGCGGGGGCGGACCCCTATGCCATGGTCGATCCGGAGTTGCTTGACGCAATCAAGAAATTCCCCACTCAGACCTTCACCAGCGAAACTCTCGTTTCCGGACGCAAATGGCCGCCGGTGCCTCCGCTGCCTCCGCCGGCGCCGCAGCCATTTGAACGGCACATACCCGGTCCATTGGGCGCGCCGGACTTGCGCCTGGTGATTGTCGATGCGGCTCCGGGTACGAAAGGGCGTCCTGCATTTCTGCAAATTCATGGCGGCGGGTATGTATCCGGCTTCGCCGGACAATTCAATCCGTTTCTGCAAGCAGTGGCACAGAATTGCGGATGCCTGGTCGTTTCGGTCGACTATCGCCTCGCGCCGGAAACTCATTTCCCGGGATCGCTCGAAGATAATTACACCGCGCTGCGCTGGCTCTACAAAAATTCTGACGAGCTCGGCGTGGATCGCAAACGCATCGCCATAGGCGGAGAAAGCGCCGGCGGCGGCCATTCTGCGCAACTCGCCATTGCCGCGCGCGATCGCCGCGAAATTCCCATCCTATTTCAGTTGCTTATTTATCCGATGCTCGACGATCGAACCGGCAGCACTCGCCAAGTTCCGCCGTATATCGGACAGTTCGTTTGGAACGCGGGCTCGAATCGTTTCGGCTGGACTTCTCTCCTCGGCGTCCCGGCCGGCTCGCCTACGGTTCCGGCAGGCGCGGTTCCTGCGCGCGTCGAAAATCTCGCCGGACTTCCTCCCGCATTCATCGGCGTCGGCGCTATCGATCTGTTTGTGGATGAAGATGCGGAATACGGCCGCCGCCTGATCAATGCCGGAGTTCCGACGGAACTCCATGTGATTCCAGGCGCGTATCACGGCTTCGACCTGCTAGTCCCCGACGCCGCAGTTTCGAAGCGATTCACGGAATCGTGGATAGTTGCCCTTCGGCGAGCATTTGCCACCGGCTAGCCCGCGAAGCCTGATTTTACTAGCGACAAGCAACTGCATCACCCAATCCAACAAGATACGATGCACACTTTGCCTCACCGAGGGGTTCACTGTGCACATTTTCTCAGAAATGGACTGTGCGCGAACTGTGCAAAATAGAGCCGATTTGAGCCATTGTGTACAATCGTCCCGGCCTAGTGGATATAGACAGCAGAGATTTCCGGGCGCTAGCCAATTTCAATGCGCCACATAATTCTTGCACGTTCGGGAAGCCGAGTACTCAGCGCTGAACCTGCTTCAAAAGCGGTAACCTCGTGCGACCCAGTAGTGCCAGTCACCGATGGCTTCGATGGTTGATTCCTCCGCGTCAAGGGGAACCAATTGTGACAAGGGAACTGCTACGTCGCGACCCTGCCAGCGGATTAGCGCGAGCATGTCAGCTGAGCACGCATTTTCAGGAGCCATGCGAGATACTTCGCCGACTTCTCCCTTTCTGAGCGGTGACACGACCTTGGAAGTGACGCACTTCGCCCGGAAAGGAAATCTCAGTTTGCCTTCCAGATAGTAGAACCATCCCATGACTTGCTCTTCCGCATTGTAAGTGTCGACGATAACTTCGTTGCGGATTCGGTCCTCGCGTTTGGAATCTCTTCTTGGTTTTGCCATTGCTTCAGCGAGTCCGCCGATGGACCGTTCACGAGGGAACGTCAGATGACATTCTCGGCATGAGTTTCAGCAGCTTACGGACGGCATTGAAGTCAGGCCGTATTCCCGGTTGATACACGCCCTCGTCGGCCCGCCGCTCCCAATCCAAGAGCAGCGACTCAACGATCTCTCTCCCGTCAGGATCCCGAACCGCTTCCATCGGTGTCCGGCCACCAAGAATGGGAATCTTCTGAGAAGCCCAGGCCTCGGTTTGCTTCTGAACCTCTTCCTGGATTTGTTTTCTCACCTCCGGATCATGAAGGATGTCGTCTACGGTCTCTTCATCCTCTGCCCGCATTTTGTCTTGTCTCGCGGATTTGGCAAGCATCTCGTCGGCCGTCCGAGCGACAGTCCTCTGGTGAGTCGCATTAGCACCGAGTCGCTTTTCGATTTTGTCTCGAAGCTGCTTGGCACGCTTCTTGGAATTCACTTCAGCAATCAGAGTACCCCCCGATATGTTGATACTGCCGAGAATGGTGTTGTCCCAGGTCGAGATTTTCTTGTTCCCCTGCTTGAGCCAATCGAAGTTCACGGCACGGAGTCTTCCGGTCTCGTCGAATTCCGCTTCGGCCAAGAGGTCTTCCTTGGATCGACCCATGGCCAGAGGCGCCAAAGCTTCGAACGCCGCTTCTGGCGACTCAATTCGGAACTTTAGGGTGTGGAACACGAGCGGATCGCCGTCCGTGTTCGCGAGGCGGGGTGGACGATTCAGAGCATCCCGAATGATCAGGTAAGTATGCCGAATTCTGTCCGCGTACCGAACAAGGTCCTCCGCGTCCAAATCCCGATTCTGCTTGGCGATCTTCCTCCGCAGTTTCTTCCGAAGCTCGAACACCTCGGCCTTCCAGGTCGGCGGGATGCCGATAGGCGCAAGACTACCCAGGATGGAAAGCCCTTGCAGTTTCCAAACTTGTCCGTAAACGATATCTCCCTTCCGCAATGACCGGGACGCTGAACGTTCGAAAACCTCGGTCTCCGTGCCGAGTAGAATGTCCCTCAGCCCAATTCGTTCATTGGGATCCGTCCAAAGAACCTCGAAGAAGGTAACCGGCTGCATCGTGGCTTGTGCGAGAAACAAACGCTCCAGCTCGGATAGCTTTCCGGCTCTTTCCAGCGTGAACCATCGCGCGACGATTCCTCCCTTCGTGACTGCTCCCTTCCCGCTGCGGCGCCTCTGTGGATCCCAACGGAAGAGGAAGTACGGCATGAAGATCTGGTTTTCATGGGAGCGCTCATCAAACGGCAGAGGGAGATCGGTCGCATGGAAGTCCTGCCAGGCTTCGCCAATCTGATTGCCGAACTTGCGCGCGGCAAATCTCATCATCTCCCGCGTGAGCTCGTCGGATGCGTCACGCTGTTGAGCCCAAAGGCCGTAGCACGCATTTCGCTGCTCTAGACAGCACCGTTTGTACTTCTTTCCGCTGCCGCAGGGGCAAGGGTCATTCCTGCCGACCTGCTCGTTGACATGAACGGCCATGATCGTGTGACATTACCTCGCGAAATTCGAGAAAACAAGTCCCTGAGGAAATCTCCAGTAGAAGCGCACGTTCCTACTCGGTGGACGTGCCTTCCGCCACTGGGGGTGTGCTTGGATCGTGAATAGCCATAGCCAAGGCAATTTAAGCCGTGGCCGTCACGTGGAGGTGACCTTGACGACGTGATCGCGGTGCGCGGTTCACGATAATCCCAACGTGTCGGCCTAGCAGGGTCAAGAAGCGTATGAAACTCTATGGTAACGAACTCTGAATCCTTCGAAACCCTGGTTGATAGTTACCACATTTGTGGTAGACTCATACCATGCTTGACATGCGATCCAAGGCACGCCAAAAGCTCTTGGCCTATTACTTCACGAACCCCACGACCCATCACCATCTGCGGGACTTGGCGCAGCGACTCAGCGTCGATCCGTCAAACCTCTCGAAAGAGTTGAGCCGTTTGGAGCGCGAGGGTTTATTTCGTTCGGAAGTGAGTGGCCGCCAAAAGTATTTTCAACTGAACCGCGAATATCCCCTGTTTAATGAGGTGCGCAGCATCATCGCGAAGACCATCGGCGCCGTTCCCCTGCTCGCAGAATCCCTCAAGAAGATCGAAGGAATAGAAGAGGCCTATTTGTATGGATCGTTCGCACGAAACCAACAGGACGCGGCTAGCGACGTTGATGTTCTCGTGATCGGCAAACCGAAAAGCGACACTCTGGCGGAAACAGTTCAGAAGCTCGAACGGCAGCTCGGGCGCGAAATCAACTATACGGTTCTCACAAGGAAGGAACTGGAATCGCGGCGCGGTCGCAAGGACGCCTTCCTTGAAAACGTCTGGCACACTAAGCGGGTCTTACTTGTCGGTGCCGCATGAAAAAGCTCAAGTCACACACGGTTGACTGGGCGCAAATAGAGCGCTTCGTTGCAAGTGCCGAGAAGAAGCTCACTTCTGCCCATAAGATCCTCGCCTTTGACGAAGAGGCTTGCCTTCAGCAAGCGTACGAAGCGATGCTCAAAGCCTCGTTGGGTTTCATGTTCAGCCACGGCTTCCGAGCTAGGAGTCAACCCGGCCACCACATCGCAATCATCGATTTCGTGCGGGCCCGCATCGGCAAGAAGCACGCCGGTCTAATCTCGGTCTTCGACCGTCTCAGACGGAAGAGAAATCTCGCTCTGTACGACGATAGAGGCTTCGTCTCCGAGCATGACGCCCAGCAAGCGCTCCAAGCTGCCAGCGATTACCTCGCCGTCGTGCGCGCAGACATCATCGCGCGAAAGCCTTGACGCCCGTAGGCGCCGCGTCAAGGCACCCGTGGCAGCATCGATGCTGTAAATGGAGACGTCGTTTGAGGCGGAATTCGTCACATAGGCGAACTTACCGGTAGGATCCACGGCCACGGATGAAGGATTTGTTCCTGCAGCTATCAGCCCTATAGACGTCAAGATCCCCGTGGTGGTGTTGATGCTGTACATCGATACGTCGTTCGAGTTGGAATTCGTCACATAAGGGGAATAAGATCGACGATTCCCCGCAACTCTTCTCGCTCCTGACGGAGCCGTGCCTCAGTGTGCTCGATACGCTCTGGCTGCGATTCGTTGGGGTCTACGTCTAGCATTATTCGGATTCCCCTCGCGCACATTCTAATGACATTCCATTCGGAAACGAAAGAAGTTGGCAATTGCAGTCTTTTGCCAACAGCCCTTTCCAAAATTTTCAATCTTTTTCCATCGGGTTGGTGCGTCCCCAAGAAAGGTGTGATAGCACACCCTGTCTCAATCAAGGGTTCACTTTCACCAATTTGTGCCAGATCAGGTTTTGGCAAAGCTGTGCTAATCCTAACGGCCGCTTCCGAAACAGATTGGTCGTGATGGTGAGCGCCTGGCTCATGAGCAGGCTCGGCATGACAAGTACTGACTGGACTGCGGTCCTTGCGTTCCCCTTTTTCGTGTGATAGTCTAGTCAGACTAGTCAGGAGAGTTGCATGCCCAAATTGAGGGTTCCCAGAGTACAGCGGAAGAGCAGGAAACGAGCACCGAACGCCAGTTGGCAGTTGCAAGCCGCCAAAGCCCGCTTTAGCGAACTCTTTCGACGCGCCCGTTCCGAGGGTCCGCAACTCATCACGCGGCAGGGCAAAGAGGGCGTGGTGATGATTTCCGACGAGCAATACGAACGACTCGTCGGCAAGGCCCATCAGCCGAAGAGTCTCTTGCAGTTCTTTCGCGAATCACCGCTTGTAGGTCTTGAACTCAACTTGGAACGGGATAAGGATGAGGGACGCGACATCGAGCTATGACTGGCTTCTTAGTGGATACGAATTGCATTTCCGAGGTGGTCCGCGTTAAACCGGAACCTCGCGTACTCGCGTGGATCGAGGCGGCTGACGAGAGCTTGCTCTACCTCAGCGTCCTAACGCTAGGTGAGATCAGGAAGGGCTTGGCAGCGCTCCCGCAAAGTAGGCGGCGAAGCGGCCTGGAAACCTGGCTCGAAGTGGAATTACAAGCGCGCTTCTCGGGAAGGATTCTTCCCATTGACGTAGCTGTCGCCGATCGTTGGGGTTTACTTGCTGCGAATGCCAAGGCGAGCGGTAAGCCATTGTCCACGATCGACGGCTTGCTAGCGGCAACGGCAATCCATCACAATCTGACGGTCGTTTCGCGAAACGTGAGCGACTTTACGCGCGTGCCCGTACAAGTGCTCAATCCGTGGGAATCATGACGGACGTGCATTTGGGCGCGCGCTAGCAAGAGGTGCTTCGCTTCTTCGAGCGCGGCAACGGATGATTCACGCGAGACGGTAGGAAACCCTTCCAGAAAGTCTCCGAGCGTTTCGCCACCTTCCAGGTAGCCGAATAGCGTTTGGATCGCCACTCGCGTTCCACCGAACACGGAGTTCCGCCGAGAATGTCCGGATTTTTGACGATAACTTCCAAGGCGTGAAATGCATAACGCGGGGACTCCGAAATTGGTCACCACCGCGGACAAGATCTACGAACTCACTTCAGCGCTATCCGCTCTCCCTAGGGCACATGCTGGGTCAGACTCCGATTTGTCGCGGCGCGGCATGCGCCAAGGCCGAGTAGGCCCCGGGGAATTTCACCCCGAGCCCCTCACAGAAGTCCGGACTTGAACCTCTCGATTCATCCGGCTCGTGCCATCCAACGAGAGCTGCCGCCCTCCGTCAAAAACCGGCGGGCTCCTCCTGTTGCCAGTTGGCCCATTATGGTTCCGACGCGGATAGCCTGCCCGCTTCGCTCCGCGGACATTACTCCGCTTCAACGCTACTACCGAGCGGTCCGCCCCTCAGCATCGCATCCGTACTCTCGCCCTCGTGGTTCAGTCCACTTGTGGCTAAAACCCAATAATAACGTCCCACGTCTGTTCATTTTCGCTGCAACACATAAAGGTTCGTGTGGCTTGAAATTAAATATCGGCAACCATCCGAATTGATAATTCGGCGGATCGTTGCGTGTTGCGTCCTTTTCCCAAGTGTGTCGTCTCTACCAATGAAGACGGTTTCCCAAGGAGGCGTAAACAATGGGAGCTTCAAAAACTGACGGGGAAAAGCAGGTCGAAATCGAGTTCCTGTATCTTGACCTGGACGTCTGCACCCGCTGTAAGGGGACTGATGCTAATCTTGCAATGGCACTTCGCATACTGCAAGAAGTTCTCCAGGCCTCTGGAACGGATGTTTCGACGCGTAAAGTCCTTGTGGATTCGGAAGAAACCGCGAGGAAACTCAAGTTTTTGTCGTCGCCCACTATCAGAATCAATGGCCGTGACATTGCCCTGAAGTTTCGTGAAACTCCGTGCGGCTCTTGCGCCGAAGCCTGTGCTTGTGACGGCGGCGTAGACTGTCGGGTATGGGTCTACGAAGGCAACGAGTATACCGAAGCTCCCGTCCCACTGATCGTAAACGCACTTTTATCGGAGATTTACGACAGTCAGAGTGCTGACCGTCCAGCATCCAGTCGTCCGTGCGAGCTATCGGAGAACTTGAAGCATTTCTTTGAAGCAAAGGCAGCAAAGAAAGCGGCAGAATCATGTTGCGCCGCTGAGGAAAAGACGAGTTGCTGTGAGCCATCCGAGAAATCGAGCTGTTGTGGTTCGGGTGAGCAGGGCACGGCCGCAACTTGTGGATACCAATGAACACAGCGCAAGAGAACACCGACTCGCAGGGCATCTGGGAGGATTTTCATGGGCGTCTTCGATCATTCGTCTCACGCCGCGTGAAGCAGCCCGCCGATGCAGAAGATGTGGTGCAGGAAATCTTCCTCCACATTCACAGAAATCTCTCGACTGTGAAGGATGAGGCGCGGCTGCCAGCATGGATTTTCAAAATCGCGCGCAATGCGATTGTGGACTATTTTCGTAAGAATGCTAGACCTACGGAGGGTTTTGCCGAGGATTTCGATTTGCCTGCTCCCACCGAACAACCTGAAATCGATTACTCTGCATTGAACGAGCTCGCTCACTGCCTTGAGCCAATGATTGAGGCTCTTCCAGAGTCATATCGGCACGCGATCCGTCTTACCGAGCTAAGAGGTGTGGCACAGTCGGAGGCAGCAAAGCAGACCGGCCTTTCGGTCTCAGGAATGAAGACTCGGGTCCAACGTGCACGACGCAAATTAAAGACCATGCTGTTGCAGTGCTGTGAAATTGAATTGGACAATCGCCGTGGCGTCGTTGCCTATCAGCGGCGAAGCGGTGGTTGCTGCCCTTGCGTCGTAGAAAGGCAAATCGCACCCTGTGCAGGCTCAACTTCAAAATCAGCCCGCACACGCAAGGAGAGGAGAGGCCGGTAGATCGCAATCCGGAGACTGCCCTTCGTGACTGTCTGCAATTCTCCGAATTCTCTGGACACGATTTCTGGAAGAATCTATGAAAAGGCGCGGACTCACCAGAAGAGCGTTCCTAACAACCGCGAGTGCAGCCCTCGGCGCTGCAGCAAGCCCCTCGGCTAGTTCGCAGGAATTGGGCGCGCCACGGCGCGCCTATGGGGAACGGTCGCCGTTCGAAAAATCCGTTCGCTACTTTCCAGAGTCAATCACACCGGCATCAAGCTATAGCAAAACGCCATTACAGGATCTGTTCGGCATCATCACGCCCTCCGCATTGCATTACGAGGTTCATCATTCTGGAGTGCCTGAAATTGATCCTCGCGGTCACGAAGTAATGATCCATGGCTTGGTGGAACGGCCGCTGATTTTCACGATGGAAGACCTCCATCGACTGCCGTCGGTCTCGAGAATTCACTTCCTGGAATGCGCAGGCAATAGCGGCAGCGAATTGATAGGCCGGCCAGCCGCCAATCCACAGAGGAGCCACGGCCTTCTGAGTAGCAGCGAGTGGACAGGCGTGCCGCTTCGGACTCTGCTCGAGCAAGTCGGATTAAAAACGGACGCGAAGTGGATCGTCGCTGAGGGCGCGGATGCAGGCCGGCTCGCGCGCAGTATCCCTCTTCAAAAGGCGCTCGATGACGTATTGGTGGCCTACGGGCAGAACGGCGAAGCCCTACGCCCCGAGCAGGGATACCCCGTACGACTCGTGGTTCCGGGCTGGGAGGGCAATGTGAACATCAAGTGGCTGGGTCGCATCCATGTGGTCGATCAACCTTACATGACGGCTTACGAAACCGCTCACTATACGGACCTGATGCCGGATGGAAGCGCTCGACAGTTCACATTCGTGATGGAAGCCAAGTCTGTGATTACCCGCCCTGCTGGTGGGCAGGAACTATCTGGTCCGGGCTTCTATGAGATCACCGGCCTGGCATGGTCGGGCAGAGGACGGATCACCAAGGCTGAGGTTTCGACGGATGGCGCCAGGAGCTGGCAAGACGCGCAACTCAACGAGCCAATCCTGCCGAAAGCAGTTACTCGCTTTCGCTTTCCGTGGTGGTGGGATGGGAAAGAAACGTCGCTTCAATCGCGATGCACGGACGAAACCGGCTACTTACAGCCGACTCGTGAGGAACTCCTGACCGTACGCGGATGGAATGCAACCGACCACTACAACGGCATCAAGGTGTGGTACGTGCACAAAGACGGCAAGGTGAGCCATGAATAAGGCCAGGCTCTGCATGCTCTGCACGGCGATCACCGTAGTCACAGCCGCAGTTGCCCAAACTCCCAGCTACAAACTCGGAAGGCCAGCGAGCGCAGAAGAAATTCGCAAGCGCGACATCTCGGTGGCCCCGGACGGCTCTGGCCTGCCTGTAGGACGCGGCGCGGTCACGCAAGGACGGCACGACTATCAGATATTCTGCGCGAACTGCCACGGAGATCGCGGCCAGGGAGTAACGCAATATCCCGCGCTTGTTGGAGGCCAGGGCACGCTGCGGAGCAAGAACCCCGTGCGGACGGTGGGCAGCTACTGGCCTTATGCGACGACCGTCTGGGATTACATACACCGCACTATGCCGTATCCGCGACCAGGAAGTCTTACGCCCGACGAGACCTACGCGGTTACGGCGTTCATTCTGTACCTGAACGGAATTGTCGACGAAAAAGCGGAGTTGAACGAAGCGACGCTGCCTCGCGTGAAAATGCCCAATCGGGACGGATTTGTTGGCGATCCTCGCCCGGACGTGCCAACCAAGAAAGTCGACAAATAAGTTTGGGAGGCACTCTCAACCCTTCCCGATAGTTCGCTACGGCGATATGTTCTCGGCCATGGGGCGTCGAAGCTCCGGCTCCATGCGCACGGAGTTCATCCAAGTGCCAGCGAGTTCGAGTCAGGGAGGATGAATTGAAGACCATCCTGGGAGTACGCGATAGGAGAGGAGTGCCGTGCCGGCACGTCCGGAAGTTGTTGCAAAGCAAGATCCGAGACGTCGAGTCACAGTTGAAACATCTCATGGAGATGCGTGGAGAATTGGGACGGATTTCCAAGGATTGGGACAGGCTATTGGCGCGGGCGAGGGGGAAGGCGGCGCGTTTGCTGGAGAATTTGCCTGTGGAGTTGCCCTCTGCCGTCGGTCTACGTCTTTCGCGGAGAGGAAGAATCAAGCGAGGCTAAGCAATGTAAACCACGATCCTTCTTGTCTGCCTGACAATTGCTTCGAACGCGTGGGCCGTTTCTCAGAACGACGTGCAAGATCACAACGCAGATCACTGCGAGATGATGCGACGAGGCGATGGGGTTCTCTCACGACACCACGTAGCGAATCCAAGAAATCAGTGCGGTCGGCACTCACTTACGAAACGCCATGTCACTCAAATCAGGGTAGCATAGGGGAGAACCATCCAGAATCGGAGGAAGGAGGCGTCCGATGAGGAAATTATATTGGTACGCGACGCTGGTTGTGCTGGCGCATGCCGTAGTCGTCTTTTGGCACCTCGAACTTCTCGCAAGGCTCGGTGGCGCGCTCAGACCCGACCAAGTCCCTCTTTTCGCAGGTCTCGCCAATATAATCCCTCTCATTGCTTTGCTTTCGTTGTGGGCGCATTTCCCGAAAGCCGGCGCCTGCCTCCTTCTGTTTTTGGCCGTGCCGCTAGCGATCGGGGGGTATTCCCATTTTCTGAGTCCTAGTTCGGACAATGTCTTCCGGATGGCGCCGGGCGAATTAACTCCTGCCCTTCGGATTAGCGCGGTGCTGCTATTGGCGCTTGAGTTTTTGGGCGTCTGGTTGAGCGTTCAGATTCTTCGCCGCTCGTCGTTGTCCGTCGCGAGTGCATAACTCAAGATAATTCCGTGGAACGTGAAGACGCTTCTCTATCTGAACCTGGGTGAGCTAGCCTCATGAATTCGCTTTTTCGGTTTTTCTTCAAGCCAACTGCAGGCGCTGCGAGCATCGTGCTGATTCGTCTGGCTGTGGGGACGATCTTTTTCGCGCAGGGCATTCTCAAGTTTATCGATCCCAATATGGGCGTAGTCCGTTTCACTAAAATTGGGTTTCCGCATCCGTACTTCACCGCGCATTTCGTCGGGACGTTTGAGATCGTGTGCGGCCTTCTAGTATTGCTCGGATTATGGACCAAGGCAGCCGCCGTCCCGCTGCTGATCGTGATAACCACAGCGATTGCGACGACGAAAATTCCAGAACTGTTTCGGGCGAATCAGCGTTTCTGGTACATGGTGAGCGACGCGCGCACTGATTCTGCGATGTTCTGCTCGCTGCTTTTCCTCATTTTCGTGGGCGGCGGAGCTTGGTCGCTCGACGCGCGCCGCATCTCGGAGAGCCATGAGTGAGTTTGAGAAATCAAGGCGTCAATTTCTACGGATCACGGGCCTCGCGGCCGGAGCGGCACTCGTGTCACCTAGGGGAGCTCTTGCTCACACTGCCATGATCGCGCCGCACATTGAATCCGCCGCGGTGCAAAACGAGCCGAGCGTCGCCGACTGCACATTGCACATCAAAGAATCTCCCATTGAGCTTGCTCCCAAGCGAATCATCTCAGCGACTACTTACAACGGGCAATTTCCTGGGCCCTTGCTCCGCTTCAAAGAAGGGCAGCAAGTAACTGTGGACATTTACAACGATAGCGACACACCCGAACAACTTCATTGGCACGGCCAGAAAGTTTCCACCGATGTGGACGGAGCCGCTGAGGAGGGTACGCCGTTCGTTCCTGCACATGGCAAACGGCGCATCACGTTCACGGCGAATCCTTCAGGATTGCGCTTTTATCACACGCATAATCGCGCGGGCGCCGATCTTCACGCGGGGCAATACAGCGGCCAAGTGGGGCCCGTGTACATCGAGCCAAAACAAGAGCCAAGCCGGTACGATCGCGAAGTGTTTCTTGTACTGAAGGAGTTCGAGCCGACCTTCAGCCGCGGCGGCGACATGGCGCAGGATTTTCTCTCGCCGGACACACGAAACAAGGAACTCGAAGAGACCGGCGAGTCCGCAATGAAAGCGTCGCTCGCCAAAGGCATGCCGCACGGCTATGAGGTTGGCTACGGCTCGTTCACCATCAACGGACGCATGCTCGGACAGGGAGAGCCGATCCGAGTCAAGCAAGGCGAACGTGTTTTGTTCCATGTCCTGAACGGAAGCGCCACGGAAATTCGCAGCCTTGCTTTGCCGGGTCACACGTTTCAGGTCGTGGCGCTGGATGGCAATCCGGTGCCCAATCGCGCAGAAGTTCCTGTCTTGTGGATCGGCACAGCCGAACGCGTTTCCGCCGTCGTGGAAATGAATCATCCGGGCGTATGGATCATGGGCGACCTCGACAACGACGATCGCCGACACGGCATGGGCATTGTGGTGGAATATGCGGGCGGGACGGGAAAAGCACAATGGATCGCGCCACCACCTTTTAAGTGGAACTATTCTCGTTTCGCAAAACCTGGAGCGACGGCTGCTTTGCCAGACGAGACGGTTGAGATGACTTTCGCCAAAGATAACGCGGCCGAAGAAGGCTTCAACCGATGGACCATCAATGGCGCGGCTTACCCTATGAGCAACGAGATGACCCCCGCGTCATTTCACCTGAAGCAAGGGAAGCGCTACCGCCTCCGCATGCGCAACGCCAGCGACGACATCCATCCAGTCCATCTTCACCGGCACAGCTTTGAGCTGACCAGCATCGCGGGAAAGTCGATGGCGGGAGTCTTGAAGGATGTTTTCATGTTGGGAGGCTACCAAGAAGCCGAAGTGGATTTCGTTGCTGACAATCCGGGTTTGACATTGTTCCATTGCCACCAACAACTCCATATGGACTTCGGCTTCATGACGCTATTCGATTATGTCTAGGAGACCGGACGACAAAGTAGGACCTGCGCTGAAACCGGACCATACGAATGAGTGAAAGCGCAGCTCCCGTAAATGCGGTTTCCGTACCCTCCACACCCAAGGTCTCGCTCCGTGAACTCGCTCGATTTTTCCTGCGACTAGGCACCACCGCCTTCGGAGGTCCTGCGGCACACATCGCCATGATGGAGGACGAGCTTGTTCGGCGGCGACAATGGCTTTCCCGTGAGAAATTCCTCGATCTGCTGGGCGCGAGCAATCTCATTCCAGGCCCAAGCTCAAGTGAATTGGCGATTCACATCGGCTATTTACTCGCCGGCTGGGCAGGGCTGCTAGTCGCCGGAATGTGCTTCATTCTTCCAGCAGCATCGATGGTCGCGGCCCTCGCGTGGGCTTACGTAGATTTTGGCAAGCTTCCCGAGGTTTCTGCGATTCTCTATGGAGTCAAGCCAGTCGTGATTGCAGTTGTTCTCCAGGCGCTCTGGGGACTGGGACGAACCGCCGTGAAGACAACATTGCTTGGAATTGTGGGAGTGTTGTCCGTGCTATTCGCCTTCTTGGGTTTGCACCCGCTTGTTGTGCTGTTACTGGCGGGTAGTGCCGTTTGCCTGATAAGTCTAAGAACATCGCGCTTGTCGGTTGCTGCGGTTCCTGTTGTCGCTACTCCCGCGGTGGTTTTGGCCGGCGCAGCATCTTCGTTCAGTTTGGGTTCGCTCTTTCTGGTGTTCTTAAAAGTGGGAGCGGTCGTGTTCGGAAGTGGTTACGTTTTGCTGGCATTCCTTCGTGCGGATCTCGTTGCGCATCGAGGCTGGCTCACAGACTCACAACTTGTTGACGCCGTAGCCGTGGGGCAAGTGACGCCAGGACCAGTATTCACGACTGCCACATTCATTGGTTATCTCCTAGGAGGCGTTCGCGGCGCAGTGGTCGCAACGGTCGGCATCTTCCTCCCTGCGTTTCTGCTGGTCGCGGCCAGCGGTCCGCTGGTGCCGCGCATTCGAAAATCCACACTTGCAGGCGCTTTTCTTGACGGTGTAAATGTCGGATCGCTCGCGTTGATGGGCGTCGTCACTTGGCAACTTGGCCGAGCGTCGCTTATTGACGTGGTGACGATAGTCTTGGGCGCCGCGTCGCTGGTGGCCCTAATGAGGCTGCGCTTGAATTCAGCATGGCTCGTACTATTGGGAGCGGTAATCGGACTTTTCACTCATGCTCTTCAGCGCATGTCTTAATCCGCATAACAATCTACCTAGCTGTGTATGCTTTGCGCGATTTCGTCAACGCGGAGTCTGCCAAAAGCAGGCGTCGGCTGTGCACCGACTGCGCAAAAATGCCCACGAACAACGAGAGCGCTTCAATCCATCGGTTGGGAGCGCCCGCACTTGGGGGCTAGCCAGATCTCCTCGATTGCCGTTTTTCGCGATCGAGCGATCGACTCCGGCGTCATTGTTTGCTTGCAAGTTCGCCACATTTAATTCGCGCCATGCGTTTTGATCGCCGTGAACTTCTGTCAACTTTAGAAAAATAAAGCCGGAGAAACGTTGAAAAGCTTGCTGAGTCTCTGGATGTGGTTTCGATTCAATTTTCGACTACCGTGCAGGACTTCGGAAACTACACTTTCTGAACCGAGCATGGGTGCTAGGTCTTTCTGGCGAAGATTGTTGGCTTCCATGAGTTCCTTTAACACCTCTACAGATGAGGCCGAACGAATCGGGTAGTGCTCTTCTTCATACGCCTCAATCAATAGAGTCAACACTTCAGCCAAGTTTTTCTCGGCGGCGGTCAGGTTGCCGCGTCGTTCCATTTCCAGGAGCGCGGAGGTATACCGCTCGTTCTGGGCCTCAGACGTGATGACTCTTGGAACGCCGTCCTCTTCTGGCGGGTTTCAAGGAGTTGTATCGCTGTATAGCTGAGCTTGATCTCCTTGCAACGAGTTCAAAATGTAAAAGCCGGAGGAGATCTGGTTCTCCCCCGGCTGCTGTGACGCCGCGATTCCCAACTTCTGTTTTAATCGCCGGCAACCACACTCTGTTTTGTATCTCGCGCGAGTTCCTGCCGTTCTACTTTCGGATACAAGAATTCATGTCCCTCGCTACGGTTCGGATAGAACCAAGCAACAATCGCCTGCGCCTTTCCGTCACCGGGATTCGCGAGAACGACTGCGGCGGGCTCAGTCGGTTCTGATCTCTCGCGTGTAATTGTGAAGAGCGTCGCGATTAACTCGTGCTGTTCACCGAAAATCTGCACCACATCCGGGTCACCGGTTCGAGCGAGTTGAATCCAGTAGCTCCCAGCCGGAAGAATCTTCCCGGGAATTTGAACTGGCTTGTTAAAGACTACCTTGGTGGCCTGATTTGCTTGGTCTGCGTGCAGAACGGGCACCAGGATTGCGGCTGCAAAAGCTAAACAAAGAATTGAAAGCATTTTCCTAATAAGCATTTGGTATTTCCTCCTCGTACAGAAGACTGCTGCCCGTGAATTTTTATTCCGATGAACTTTATTTTCTTAATTAGTATGTTTTGCGGGAATACGGAAAGTTCAGCGGGTCTGCGTGTTTATTTATTTCTATTAATGCCAAGAGCTGCCACTTTAGCGCTAACGAAAGTCTGAACCTAAGAAACGAAGCTGCGGCCCGATGTCGGGGCGGACCGCAGTTCCACGCGGGCACTAAAACGTGAGAGATGTTTTGATCTGAATAATTCTGACGGAAGCATCTCCACCGAGTCCCGAGCCGAGAATGCTGGTCGGCTCACTGACTGTCGAGGAGATTGATCCGAGCGCGCCAGTGAGGTCGTTATTCGGGAGATTGAAATTCGGATGGTTGAACAGATTGAAGAACTGGAAGGCAACCCCGAACTCACCTTTTTCCCAGCGAGGAATTTTTGTTAGCTTTTGAGCGGTAAAATCGGTGTTCCAGTAGTCCGGACCACGGAAAATATTCCGCAGACCACCGACGAAATTCTTTTCAGTTCCCGAGGGTACAAATTGAGCGACCGTAACACAGGGAGTCACACCTGTTGCGGCACCCTCTCCGCAATTGGAGGTCGGTCCACCAAGGAACTGCGGAAGAACAACACCACCAAAATTCTGCGCAGACAGAACCCCATCCAGGCCTCCATCCACCACGGAGTAAGGAAGGCCGCTGCGCGCGAAAATTGTGCCAGACACTTGCCAGCCGTCCACCAAAGGCGCCCAGCCATGCCCCAGCAAGGCACGACGGAGTGGCAATTCCCAAACGTAGCTCGCGTTGAAGTAATTGCGGACGTCGTAATCTGAGGGTCCGTAATTATCGTGGATGTTGAACGGGTTTACGGCAGAGGTCACAGAAGTCCCCGAAAAGAACACGTTCGGGTCTCCACCATTGGATACGTCGTCGAACGCATGGCTATAAGTGTAGTTGGCGAGCAGTACGCCTTTGCCCCAACCGCCACTGATGTTGTGCTTGAAAGAGAAAGTCAGGCCCTCGTAGTTCGATATGGCGCTGGTATCAAGAAGGCTCACGGTGCCGAATCGAGGATCGAACGGAGCAGCCGGTAGACCGACGAATGCCGGAACGGTGGCGCATGCTCCGACGCCCGGAGTGCAAAATGCGTTTACGCCATTGCGATCCACCAAGTCGTGAATGCTGTGGTTTCCGTTGTAACTAACATCGAAGGAACTGTTCTTGCCGAGAGCCTGTTGGATTTCCAAACTCCATTTCTGGAACTGGGCAATCTTCGTCTCTTTGTTGGCGCTGAACAGACTAGGTGGCGCGAAGTTTGGAACCTTCGCCTGGATTTGAGCCAACGTTTCGTTGTTTTTGAAACCATTGATCAAGCCTACGTTGCTCGCGGCCGCCTGGGCGAATAAGTTGCCGCCATTGAGGGTTTCGCCCGGGGCAATGTTGCTTCCTGCGACTACGAAGGTGTTGACTCCAGGCGCGTTGGAAGCGAAGTTGTCCGTGAACACCGCGGGGAAAGCATCGTTGAAGAGCCCAATTCCACCGCGGATCACTGTGCTGCGCGATCCGCGAGGCGACCACGCGAATCCGAACCGAGGCTGCCAGAGAATCGAGCTTAGGCCTTGCAGCTCCTGATGCAATCCCTGCAAGACGTCCGTGCTGTACGGAACGTTCACGTTATTGTCGGCCAAAAGGAATGGGGCGTTCAGCCGGTTGAAGCAATTGGTTTGGCAGACTGGGTTGGACTCGTGTTCCACTCGAAGCGCCAGGGTGAGTGTGAGGTTCGACTTTATTTTCCAGTCGTCTTCCCCGTAAAAAGCCAGAGTGTAGAGAGCGATGGGCTGCGACAAAGCGCTGGGAAAGCTCTGCTGCAGCACCGAACTCGTGCCCGTTGCCGGGTCCACACCGCCATTGAAGAAAGCCGCAACCGAATTGGGTGTTATCAAACCGCTCGTGAATACGCCGAAGTCTTTATCGCTGACATCGTAGCGGAGAAACTTAGTTCCGAATTTGAGAGTGTGATTGCCCAACGTTTTCGAAAGGTCATCGCCAATCTGATACTGCGTGACGTTTCGTCCCTGGGGGAAGAAGGCATCCCCGGCACCGCCGGCGGCAGCTCCACCGATGTTGAACCAGGGAATGTTCGCGTTGCCGAAAGCTATGGTTGTGGGAAATGCCGCGAGGGTGGCCGCGCGGTTTGTGTTGTCGAAGACCGAGCTGTACCACTGCCCGGACAAAATAAACTGGTTCACGATGGTTGAGCCGAACGTGTGTGTTTCATTCAACTGGCCCTGCCATTGCGGCTGGGTACTGGTGATGTTGAACAATGGACTGATCGGGTCCGTATCGGAGGCTTGCACACCTTTATCGTAAAGAATGCGCAGAAACAGCCGATCGTTACTGCTAGCGTTGTAATCGAGGCGACCCGCAAATTGTTGTTCGTGTGTGAGATTGTTGTCGGCTGCCTGGAAGAAAGAGGAGCAAGCGACGCCGGGTCCCAAGCCAGTGAATCCGTTACACCCTAGCGGATCAGTAGACAAAGGTCCGGCGCCCGGCACGGCGTTGGCCGCTCCCTTGGCGTTATTGTAGAGATTGAAAATATTCTGGTAGAACGCGACAGTTGCTGAATTCGCCGGGAAACCATCTTTGTTTTCTAAATTCGCGATGGTTGCTGTTTGAAAGGCTTGGCTTGGAAACGCGACTGCGGTGCTTACCGGAACTACGACCCGCAGACCTTCGGTGTTGAAGAAGAAGAAGGCCTTGTCTTTCTTGATAGGACCTCCGAAAGAACCGGCCCACTGGTTAGCGTTGCTGAAGTTCTTCGGATCGCCCGCATGGTTCAAGAACCAATCGTTCGCGTTGAAAGCGCTACCATTCCAATAGTAGATCGCATTGCCGTGGAAATCGTTACTACCGGACTTTGTGACGTAGTTGACGTTGGCACCGGCCAGACTGCCATATTCGGCGGAATACCCGGTGCTTACAATGGTGCTCTCCTGGACTTCGTTCGCCCCAAGCAGCAGATTCGTGGCGCCGGAGTTATTCAAATTTAAGAACGGATCGTTATCATCCATTCCGTTAAGAGTAAATAAATTAGACGCGGCGCCGACTCCGTGGTCAGAGAAGTTACCCAATCCACCTGCTGTATTCATCACCACGCCCGGGGCTGACTGAATAAAAGCAGTAAGGTCATTCCCAGGGTTCGGAACTGCAGCGAGTTGCTGCTGGCTAAAAGTGGTTGTGACATTTCCGTTTTCTGTTTGAATTAACGGCTCAGATTCCCCGGCGACCGTTACAGTCTGTGACGCCGACCCAATCGAAAGCTGCATATCTGCGCTGGTCACTTATCCGAGGGCAACGTCCACTACCGTCCCAGCTTCCTGGAAACCAGAGGAAATCACAGTGATCGTATAGCTGCTTGGGTTCAGGAGTTGGAAACGATACACACCCTCTTTGTTGGTCTCGGCGCTCTGCGTGGATCCCTTTGAATTGTCCTTCAGCGTGACCTTCGCTTTCGCCACGACTGCGCCTGAGGGATCGGTAACTACGCCTGTAATTTCACCGGTGGTCT
The DNA here is from genome assembly GCA_963731535.1 of uncultured Acidobacteriota bacterium. Classification (GTDB taxonomy): domain Bacteria; phylum Acidobacteriota; class Terriglobia; order Acidiferrales; family UBA7541; genus Palsa-295. The sequence goes on from CAVSWI010000020.1 coordinate 38,275, forward strand.
GTGTTTGCGCGGGAAGTCGCAGCGCGGAAAACGAGACCACAAATAGCAGCAGCACGCTCAGTAAGAACAATCTTTTGGGATTCATTGATTTTTTAGTCTCCACGTAGATTTGTGTTTCTTCCGAGATAGACCGCTTAGAAGACAAGGCCCCCCGAATCGAAGTGTTCTAGACGACGTCGATTCGAGCGCGCTAAGAGACCGACCGCTGGCCCTTCGTCCTCTGCTCTTTCTCCTTACTCTTGCTAGTGTCCAGACTGCGGATTGGCCAAAAAATTCCCGGCCTGCACAAAATTCTCGTGGAATATTTGCCTGCGTGGCCCGGAATGCCGTCTGTCGAACGCCTGTTGCCCGATAGAAACCACATGTGTGTTCGGAAGCCCGCGTCGGTCAGCTCGCCGGCGGCGGGTCAATCTCACAGCCGGAGAGCTGACTAACAGTGGACGGGGTTAGTCCCCGGCCACGATGGTGAATTGCTTGTCCTTCGCTAGTTCACTCTGCACCTGCTTCGGGTACAGGAATTCATGGCCTGCCGTTCTGCCGGGATAGAACCAAGTCACGATGGCCTGATGCTGCGAGGAGCCGCGTTCGGCAAAAGTGAACGCGGTGTTGCTGGTTGGCTGCGGGCGCTGGGCATCAATTGTGAGAAGAGTCGCATACAGCATTGTTCGATCAGCGCTGAAGATACTGACCAGGTGATGTTCGTTGATGTCATCAGGCAGAACAAACCAGTAGGTTCCCGCAGGCAGGACACGTCCTGGGATTTGAACCGGCCGGTCAAATGTGACTTTGATGGCCTGATTCGCCTCATCCGCGCGTGCAGCAGGCAGGACGATCAAAAACGCAAGCAATAACGCAACAGTGACAAAATTCCTCACGATAGTAAGTCCCTTTATAACAGCTCCTTTTTTTCGTATTGCGGCCGGCTGATGCACCGATTTCTTTTTTTGCTACTTCTCTTTGTGCTCTCAACTTGTGCCGTCACGTATAAGACGATCGAGCGCGGCGGGAGAATGTAAACGGTTTGTCAAACGCTTGTAAGAAATGTCAACTAATCCGCGTGTTGTAGGTCCCCGAAAGCGGTACGCGAAACGCGGAAAGATCTGGAGGACACTGAGACCGCTAGCAATTATGAAAAGTTAGCTTTAGAAAACGTTGGTGTCGGTCGACCTCGTAAACAGGAGAGCTCGGGAGGCGTGTATGTGTGGGAGCCTTTGAGCGAAATAAGTTGGTGATAGATGAATCTTTATTTTTCTATAAGCTGCGCGAACTGCTGAAGCTCGCCAATACTTAGATCAGAAACAGCACACAGATACATGCCGTCGCGCTCCCAGAAGAACATGTTGTAACCCTGGGTAGATTCCGAATGAAGGTTATTGTCGGTCTGTTTGTCCGCAGGCCATATGAAGACGTTAATAAGATGCTGGCGCCGCTGATACACCAACGCTGCAACGGCTCGATGATCAATGTAATCGAGGCGGCCACCGATCAAAGGGAATCCCTCTTCCGTTAAATCGCGAACGGGCGGCGAGAAATCCAGCTTGCCATTGAACCACGGTTTCACGATGTGCTGATCGGTGGATTGTACGTCGAATAAATGACCGGGCTGAAGTGAACGAATATGGCTAGCGACGATTTCCTGAGCGACCAAATCGGAAGTTCCGCGTCTGTCAACTCCCGGAAGTGCGCGCCACGTCAACAACGCTGCGAGGAGCATCGCTGCCGCGACAGCCAGCCAATTCCATACCTGACGCTGAGGCCTCAACATGGAAATGGGTTTTGATTGCAACGCCGCTTCAGCCTCTCGCGCAACCTCTCGTGAAATGGACGCACGGATTCGCACGGCAAGGACGCTTGGTGCGCGTTCATACAAATTCGAAGAGCGAAATGCTTTGCGCAGAGTCTGCTGGCTCCAGAGTTGCTGCGCGCAGCCTGGGCAAGTCTTCATGTGTTCTTCGATCTCGAGGCTTCGGACTAAATCTAACTCTCCATCCAGATAGCCGTGAAGCAAACGGGAATTGTCGTCACAGACCACGCGTGCCCTCCTTCGCTCGAGCGCGCAGCAGAGATTCGCGGAGACGGTCGCGGCCTCTAGCCAAACTCGACATTACAGTGCCTATAGGAACGCCGATCATCTCTGCAATCTCCTTGTACGAAAGTCCTTCGAGTTCGCGTAGAACGAGCACTTCGCGAAAATTCACCGGCAGTTCTTCGAGCGATTCGCGCAGCATGCGGCTTTCGACATTTCGAACCATAATCGCTTCCGCATCGAAAGTGGGGAGGTCTCGCACATGAACCTGTTCGTCAAATTCCTCAGCCAAAGCCGCTGGGCGGTTTTTCTGGAGAAACGAGTAACTCGTATTACGCACAATTTTCAGCAGCCAGGCGCGGGGATCGCCGCCCTGAAAGCCGCCGAAGAATCTGAAAGCGCGCAGGCAGGCCTCTTGCACCACGTCTTCCGCATCGTGTGTGTTGCGCACGAGCCAGCGCGCCAGATTGTAAGCCGCATCAAGGTGCGGAAGCACAACCTCTTCAAACCGCCCGGCGTTCCCAACTGCTTGCATAGCGTTCGGCATGCGCCGCTTTAGACTCTCTACGGTACTGACCGGGAAGCTACGCCTTTTATTCCCGGAAACTTCTCCGCGGTTTCAAGGAGCTAAGTGTCCCATCCGACTGCCCACAGCGAGGGCTCACGCCACACCAAGCAGTCGTTCAACCTCGGACCGTATTTCAAGTTTCCCCGCGAAATGACGGCGTTGTCGGTACCCTGCCCAGAGGACTCACTGAGAGGGGGTCGGGGCAGACTGTTTCGAGCAGGTCTGCTCTGCCCCGATGACTGATGGGGACGCAGGAAGAACAATGCTAAGGACCGACGTCGGCGTTAAGATATTTGTCATCTGCTTCGGTTTTCTGTGGCTGCTTGGCTTGCACGATCCACAATCCTTCGTCATTCGACAAATAAATCAGACCGCGCACGTTATCGGCGACCACACTGGTAACGCCGGCAAACGTCTGGATCGGTTGTGGATTCGTTGGGTCAGTCATGTTTAAAATTGTCACTGAACGCGGAGCCGCATCCGGCGAACTGATCGTTGTTTCTCCGCTGCGAGAGCTCACTGCCAAGGTGTCGCCAATAAGCTGGAAGTCAGCCGCTTGCGCTCCGCCTCCTTCCGCAAACCTTTCGAGCTTGCGCGGGGCCGCCGGCGTCGTAACGTCAAAGACGCAAACACCGGATGACGACGCGAGCCCAAGGTACAGATATTCCTTTCCGTTCTTTTCCATCAGAACCATATGCGTGGCCGATCCGCCGTCGAGCTGTACGTGCGCGATGATGCCCAATTTTTGATCAACAGACTTCTTCGGCCTTGACTTAGCAAAGATGTGAGGTGCCGAAGCTATGCCCACCGCAAGAAAGACGACCGTTATCCGCGCCACTGACCTAAGAGCCCTTTTGTGCATACTCTTCACTGGACGATCTCCTGATTGCTCGGTGATTTACGATTAATCTTGCTTCTGCATAGTGCTTTAAGGACACACCACTCTTGCCCCTTAATCCGTTACTGAACGCTGACTTTCGCAGTCATCTTCGGATGAATTGAACAGAAGTACTCGTAGGTCCCGGGCTTATCGAACTTAAACGAGAATTTGTCGTCGGTATCGAGCGCCTTCGATTTGAACACGTCAGTCGTGCTCACGACTGTGTGCGGGATATCATCGTTGTTTACCCATATTACTGTCGTTCCCGCCGCGACGGTTATGTCATGCGGCATGTAGCTAAAGTTATCGATCTTGACGACGACTTCCTGAGATTTCGCCGCTCCCTGCGCCGTCGCCGCACTCGCAACGAAGCGCGCATTGCCTGCACTTGTCCATCCGAGCGCTCCCAACAGTGCTGTAACCAGAATTAGTTTCGATATCGTTGTTTTCATGTCATCTCTCCAAAGTAGACTGGTCGAACCGGTTATCCCTGAAGCGTGGAATCCACCACGGCCAGAGTGTGTTTGCCGCGAACGAAATTGACGTTAGTAAGCCCAAGCAGTCCGCGAAGCTTGTCGGCGGGGACTTTCATCGGGCCGGGTGATGGCGCCGTGCCCGGTTGCGGCTGCGGAAACGCCGTGGACATCGCCGTATGGAACGTCACGTTACCTTCAACTTTTTGCATCACCTGATGGATGTGCCCGTTCAACACGCTCACCGTACCGAACCGCTTCAAATAAGAAAGCGCCTGCTCGCTGTCATCAGTTCCCCATCCCCAGTCGGGATATACCGACCAAAGCGGAATGTGCGCGAAGACCACGACCGGTGTGCTCGATTTCAAGCTCTTCACATCATGTTCGAGCCATTCGAGCTGTTCTTTCCCCAGGCTGCCCAGCCCGCCAGCTTTCAGGTTCATCACATTGACCAGCGCGATAAAATGCACGCCCTTTTGTTCAAAGCTGTACCATCCGTCGCCGAGCGTCCCTTTGCCATAGCGTTCGCGATACTGTTCTCCGTTGTCGTTCAGCACGTCGTGCTCGCCTGGGACGTAAAAAATCTTTTCGGTACGAATGCTCTTGAGTGTCTGATCGAGCGTATCGAACTCCGATGCTTTCGAGAGGTGGCTCAGATCGCCCGTGTGAAGCACAAACGCGGGAGGCTCGCTAAGCCCGTTAATTTTTGCGATAGCTTCTCGCAGCGTGGCAGTGACGTCTGGGTTGGCCGCTTTGTCGAAGCCGATATGGCTGTCGCTAATCTGCACGAAACTCAGGTCGCCCTTCATCTTTGATTGGTCCATTCTCGCCACTTCGCTCAGTGCGAACGATTTCAGTACGCCGCCCTGAACCAGGCAAAGCGTGCCGGTTCCAGCCCAAGCCATACACTTCAGGAAACCACGTCGGTCGACGCCATCGTTATTCAGATTTTCTGTGATGATCTTTCCCATCAAATGCCTCCCTATCGCCATTACCGAGGATTCTCGCGTCCCGGCCGGCGATCACCTATCTAGACTGGGCAAGAGCCGAAAATATTCCCGTATAAATCCTACTGATCCACAACGAGTTGACCTTTCATGCCGCGATGCCCAAGTCCACAGACGTGGCAGCACTTGAAGGAGTACGTACCGGCAGTTTGCGCAAGAAATTCAATCGTCGTTGTTTCGCCCTTTTTCAGTTGCCAACACTCTTGCGCCGAAGTGAATATCAACCCCGCAGGACCATTCGAATTTGCGCCGTCGGGAACCGGAAAAATGGAGAAACCATGGTCGTGGTCAATCGCCGTGATCTTGAGTTCAATTTTCGCTCCCCGCTTCACATGAACAGGCGCGGGCGAATACTCATACTTCTTAGCTGTAACTTGTATGACTGCGGTGCTGACCTCGGCTGAAAGCACTGGTCGGGGATACAGGAAAAATACGCTCGGCCACAACCCAACTGCGGCCAAGGCGAGCAACAAAGCATGCCGCACAAGTTTCCTGATGGAACTTCCTGATCGCGCCACAATATGCGACGCGCCACGAGCATCGCCGGCAAGTTGTGATTGGAAATTCACCGAACTAATCTCCGCTCGCAAATGTCGTGCGTGAGGAATGAGCAAGTTCTTGCCTTTCCTGTTTTGGGTACACGAACTCATGGCCTTCTGCTTCGCCGACAAAGAACCAAGCCACGATGGCCTGGGGCTGCCTCTCTCCACGATTCGCAAGGGTAATTGCAACTTCGTTGCTCCGCCCATCGCGCGCTCGCGGAATCGAATAAAGGGTCGCTACTAGAGTTCGATCTTCGCGGAAGATCTGGACCAAGTGACGATTGTCGGTGTTCGCTAGCTGGAATCGATACGTGCCCGCCGGTAGCACGTGCCCTGGAATCTGGACGGGCTGACTGAATGCGAACCGGGTCGTCTGATTCCAATCGTCTGCATGCACTACTGGCAGTGTGACGGTGACCGCTAGTAATAAACCAAGGACGTAAAACGCCTTTTGAACATTCATCTGTTGTCTCCTCAGAATGTAGACATCCACTCGTGCCGTTTTATTCCCAATAATCCATCCTCGGTTTGATTTTCTGTGACGCGCAGTGCGGAGCAAATTAGGGGGGGGGGCAAAGTCACTTCAGCAAGTTACCGGATCTTGTTAGGCGAATCTTGGTTTGGAGACGTTTATAATTTCACGGCGAAAAATCTTCAGCCGTTCAATCAGTCTCGGCATTTCTGTCCCCAGCAATTCCGCAGGCGGATATGGGCAAAATGAGTCGCGGAATCTGTATTCGAGAACGATGCCACTTGCATTTGTCATTTTGTGTTCGCCTCAGCGAATGCTGCATCGGATTCAGCGAGATGCTCGCGCACGGCTTCCACGGTTAAACTCGAAATCCGAATGCCCAGGGTTGTTCTTGTCCGCGGCGAATTGAACAGGACGACCGATTCCATTTTGTTCGGAATCTCTTTCAAAACGCCCACGTATTTCCCGCCTCCGGCCGAAACAATCGATGAGATTTCCGTGTCGCCCCGGTCGATAGCCGGCGCGGTATCAATTTCTTTCGATCGCTGTTTGGAATCCTTCATACTCTTCCAAACTGCGTCGCTCTCGTATTTATTCCACTCGGATTGCTGTTTGTTGATTTCGAGAAGAGGGAATTGTCTCGTCCTCGCAGGAATACCCTTTGAAATCAACGCAGATTGTAAACGGGATTTTTCAGTGCGATCGAGGAGTCGCGTACCAGGTGTAATAGGTTCCGATCCCTGAGAGCAAGACCACCCACCAAAGGGCCAGTTCAATGCGCATCCATAACTTCCAGCGCTGAAAACGCCATGAATGAGGAAGGATGTTGGTGCCGGCGACTAGAAGAATGTAGAGCCCGAGAAGTTCCGCTATAGCCCCTAGAACACCGTGAGCCATGGCGATGGCGTAGTATCGTTTCCCGAAATGCGCAGAGAGTTTTGGCAGCACTCGCACGTAAAGAGATGGCCACATCACCAGAGCAATCATGGGAAGGTTCAGGATGAGCACCACGGTTTGGCAAGCACCATGGGCGGCGTAGCGTTTGGCTCGTGCTAAGAAGGCGCCAGCCACTAGCGCGAGGCCCATCGCGATTTGGACTAGAAGGTTCAGGTCTGCACTAAAACTGGCCCAGGTTCCTAGGAATCCTTTCACAGAAGCCCCCTCTATTTGCGCATCGCGCCTCGCACACACGCTAAAACCTAAAAACTGAAAGAGTCTCGGCTTCATTCGATGAGGCCGAGACCCTTTTTGCAGGCCTTTTGATTTCGGGAGTATGCCCGTCATCATGAATTACTGACAGCTTGCTGAGTCGTTGGAGGCATCTTCTGACGAACATGAGCGAGTCACGGAAGACCTCGCCTGATCCGGCTGATGCTTCAAAATCCACAGCCCCTCACCGTTGGTGATGTAAACCAAATTGTGCGCATCATCCACGAGAGTGCTTGTTACGCCGGAGAAAGTTAAGATTGTCCGGGGATTTGCCGGATCACTTAGATCCAGCACCTTCAGAGTCTCGGTGCGAGAAACAGTTTCCATCGTCGCGTCTGGCGCTTCGGCTAAAGCCAGCCGTCCCGAAACAAGTTGCAACTTTCCCGTGGATGCTTCGTCGGGCCCGGCCTCACTTTTGATGACATCGGGTTGGCCCGCCTTGGTGACATCCACGATCGCAAAACCGCTTTTGGAAACTCCCTCGATGTACAAGTACTGCTTGCTGCCGTTCTGCTGCAGTTCCAATTGACTTACTGTGATCCCCGGAAGTGGCAAGTGCGCGATCACAGACGCCGGCTCCGGAGCGTGCGCGGCAACTCGATGTTTCGCGCCAGCGTTGGGCGACATCACTGCCAGCCCCGCGAGAAGCGCTGCTATAACGGTTACAGTATTTTTTGCAATTAGCTTGCTAGTGACTTTCATTTTTCTCTTCTCCGATCTTCAAATGCGTTCATCTTTCCAGACCGTCGCGTTTCTCAGATTATTCCCGTCGTGGACCACGTCCGGCACTCGACCAAGGTTCCCGTTAGGTCCATTCAGGATGTTCGAGGTTCTGTCGAATCCGGTGGCGTCCACGACGGCCGCAACATCTATTAGCAGGTCCTGAAGTGCTAATTCAGACCACGAAGCAGGTATTTCCTTATCCACGTTCATCTCTTCTCCAATTCATTTGAAAACTTTTTGTGAATTACTTGCGATCGAGTGCGAAACTCATTCGTATCCATAGAATTCCTCAGCGCGGATATCTTCCTCAGCGATCCCTGAACCGATAAGCATCTTGCGTATGCCATCAACCATATCGGGAGGACCAGCGATGTAATAGATTGGAACGTTCAAATCAGGAATCCATTTGGACAGCATCTCGATCGATATTCGCCCCGTTTCTCCTTGCCAAGGCGTTTTCGCTTTTTCAGGTTGTGTGACAGTGCAGATGAGTTTGTAACGGCTATTGTATTGCTCCATTTCCTTAAATTCTTCCAGGAAGGCTGCTTCCTCAGGGACGCGAACGGAATAGAACAGTAGAATTCGGCGAGAGGAAAGTAATTCCGCCTCGCTCCAGACGAAGCTGCGAAAAGGCGTGATGCCGATACCGCCGGCCAGGAGCACCGCAGGTCGCGCGGTGTTGCGCGCAAGAGTCATCCTACCGTAGGGCCCTTGTAGAAGAAGCTCCGTGCCGAGCGGTAACGAATTGAGAGTGCGTTTGAACGCGGTGGTGCGCAGACGCATGGCCACCATCAGATTTCGTTCATGCGGAGCGCTGGCGATGGAGAGAGCACGAGTGTTGCCGTCCAGGTCAGTGCCGTCCGGTTTCAGAAGAGTAAAATTGAAGAACTGTCCCGGCTGGAATTCGAACTCCTCGGGTTTCTCGAAATAAAAAGCAGTCGTACCGGCGCAGAGAGTTTTTTGAGACTTCAACTTTGCTTTGTAGGACGGCATACCTTTCCTCCTCATTCAGAGGGGCCCACAAGGTCCAATCAGCCGACGATTAGCCGGTCGAAGACATTGAGCTCCTGTTTAGGTGACCAAATCGGGTGAGCTTTTATTCCTCAGGTACCGGCAGTTGGTTGGTTGAGAAACTTGCGTATGAAAACGAATGCACGAGCGCGACAAAAAGCTATGCGATCTGCTGCTCCCGATTCATTTTGTAAAAGTAACCTTTGAACATTCGCCAAAGTAACGAAGAGGATGGGTCCGGCAGGTTTTCTAAAAATCCTTCCTGTTGCGCGGCCGGGAATAACCCCGCTGCTGGATGAATGACCCCGCCCTCGAAATCGAGAATCATTCATTCCAGCCGCAAGGCCTCAAACAGAAGAGTTATTAGACTCTTGGGTCGGGCGACACCACATGTGTTTTACGCTGAGCGTGTGGCAGCGTCCGCTTCTTCCGCTAGTTGCTTCACTGTCTGGAAGAACTTCGGGGACTGCCCAACAAATAGTCCGTCCGCTGTGAACGACGCAATGGTCGCTACGGCGCCTCCAAATCTGTCATCGCTCGGCCGAATCACCGCGCAATGAGGCAACTTCGCGTTGATGAATTCGCAGGGAACCGGAAAGATCAGGCTGGGCTGAATCAATGGATTGAGCGGGCTGAAAAAATTCGGAAACTTTAGACCGGAGATGTGGTCGGTAAACGGCGCCACCGGAGCTTGCACTCCATTGCCTGCAAAATCGACCCATTCCAGGAAGTGAGCGATCTCATCTCCGCCAATACCTAGCGTGATTTTCAAGACTTCCGGACTGCTGACTTTCTGGCTAAGCGCCCCATACAGGCTCGAGCCACCTTGTTCGATATATCCGAAGTGGAAGGCCGCTACGTTGGCGATCGCCTGGATATGGTCGTTACCCGGGAAGTTGGGATTAGAAGCGCCATTGAAATCGTTGTTGTTCCGAGGAATGGCGGTAACGTTATTCAGAGTCAGCGCCTGAGGGAACGTGGCGCCGAAGTCAGGGTTTGTCGCGCTGCGGTAGCGGATGAACCAACTGGTGTCGACGTTGAGCTGCATAAGATTGGTGAGGCGTCCGATATTCTGAGCCCCGGTCGCCTGGCTGCCTTGCAGTGTTTGGAACTCATCGAAGTTGACCGGGTCTGCGCCTTTGGACTCCAAGTATCCGTTGAGAAAAGTGGCATGACTGATTTCATCGATGGTGTTACTGGTGATGTATTGCGGGCCGTCGGAATCGAGATTCGACAAGGCGATCTGATAGTTATTCAGCTGTTGGTTGGGGGCTACTTCAATGGGCGGGTTATCGCCGATACCACCCAACTCCGCATACTGTGTCCAAAGATCGCTTTCGATCAGCTCGGCGGCCGCCAAGAATCGAAGAATTGCGATGTCCCCAGCGGAAAGAGAACCGCTGCCACTGCTACTCCCCGTAGATTGAGCAAAGGTTGACATTCCGCGGGTCAATAGGCCCGCTCCCATGGTTGCTGCGCCTGCCGCCAACGCGCTTTTTTTCAAAAACGAGCGACGGTTGTTTCGAGCTTCAGATTCCGATTGTTTCATTTGTCTCTCCTTTGTTTTGAAATCCTGGTTTGTGAACGAGACCAATTGCAACACTGGCTACGGTACAGACCGCAAACCTTTCGGTTTTATTCCCACGATTTCTTTATTCCCGGCTTTTCAATTCCGAATAACCGTGGTTTTCGACACTCGGCCGTGCGCTCATGCGCTGAAAACCGGCGTTCGCTGTGAACTCGACATTGAATTTCTATTCATAAGACCATTCAGGGCTTGACGAAGCCGACTGCGCGCACGCGACAAGCTCGACATCACGGTGCCCGTAGGCATACCCGTAATCTCTGCGATCTCTTTGTAGGACATCCCCTCGATCTCACGCAGAATCAGGACTTCGCGAAAACCCGTAGGAAGACTCTCTACTGCCTGGCGCACTGAACTGTCGCTATCATTCTGAAGCGCTACTTGTTCAGGATTAGGAGCCTGAGAATCAGGTGCGAGAAGAGTCTCGTCAAATTCCGTCGCATCCTGCATCGGCCGGTTTGCACGCAAGCACGTATAGCAAGTGTTACGGACAATTTTCATGAGCCATGCACGCGCATCGCCGCCGCGGAAACCGGGAAAGAATCGGAAGGCGCGCAGGTATGCCTCCTGGACGGCGTCCTGGGCATCTTGCTCATTTCGCATCAGCCAGCGCGCCAGGTTGTAGGCAGCGTCAAGATGGGGTAAAACGGCTTGGTCAAAATTGGCTATATCACTGTGCTCGAGCACTGAAGCCTCCTGCGATCTGTACACTGTTCGCTTGTGGCTTCACTATGTTATGCACCTGTGATCGAGACAATGGACGGACGATTCTTTCGCGCTGGAATGGACCTCCCTTGGTAAGCCTCTGTCAATAGAGGTGTTACAGAAGGCTATCCCCCATCGTGTGCCCGTGAGCGCTGGCTGGTGGTACACTCCCTTTGCCCACGCTAGCTCGCCAGGCCAGAAAACCAACAGGTTGCCGGTCGGCTCCGCTTTGGAGTTTTTGAGCTGGATCTTCGTTACGGCCGCGAGACCATCGAAATGGATCCTAATTCTGCTCTCGCACATAACCAACTCGGCCAGGCATACTTCCAAAAACAGATGTACGAGCCGGCAATCGCAGAACTCGAGAAATCGGTCCAGCTTTCCGGGGGCCGCCCCACATCTATAGCAAATCTTGCTCGCGCCTACGCCGCATCCGGCAGGAGGAGCGAAGCGGAAAAGCTGCTGAGCGATCTGAAGAAGCGCTCGAGTCCCAGCGCTTCTCTTGCCTCGCAGATTGCCATGATATATGCAGTGCTCGGGGACAGAGATCAAGCGATGAATAGGCTGGAAAAAGGTTACGAAGAGCGATTTAACCCAGGGCGTCCTGCTGCGGCCGGCCTTCGATCCTCTTCGCTCGGATGCGCGCTTTAAAGACCTCGTGCGCCTTATCGGACTCCCTCATTAATAAATTCCATGGGAAACGGGATTCGAAAGAATGGGAAATGCGTTCCCCTAGATTCACGCATTAGCAGATTCGCAGATATATTTCAGCCGGCGTAGCGCGAGAGAACCCTGCATCAACTTAGGATGACGATGCCTAGTGCGCCCAATTGCGTTCTGCAATAACTCACGTAGTCGCAGCCGGGCTTTGTGCACTTGCGACTTTGAATTTCCCACTGAGCATCCGAACATCTCGGCAATCTCGTCGTGGTTGTATCCTTCAATGTCGTGCAGAATAAACATTACCTTATATCCGGGAGGCAATTCGTTGACCGCCGCTTGAACAGTAATGCGGTCAATAACGCCGTTGAGTCGCAGATCGGGCTGGCCAAATTCCTTGGGAACTGTGCGGGACTCCTCTTCGGGGCTGGTAATCGTATCCAAGGAGGTCTCCGCTATCGGCTTTTTGCGAAAACGCATCAACACGATATTGACGGACATCCGATGGAGCCAGGTGGAAAAGGCCGATTCACCTCGGAAGGTGTCGATCTTTCGCAACAGCTGCAGAAACACATCCTGGGTCAAATCTTCAGCTTCGGTTCGGTCCCCTGTCATACGCAGACATAGGTTGTAGACCTTCCGGCGGTGTAACCGATAGATTCGTTCAAAAGCGGCCGCATCGCCATGTTGAGCCAGTCGCACTACATCTGCGTCATTCAGCTCTGGTAACTCAGATTGTCTCTGTGCACTTGTCATATTGTCCCTCAAACTTGTCTTCTCCGGCCCCTATCGTGCCTGTCAGGTGCAGCACACCAGACTTGCCAGCCCTCTTGGAACAATCCTTCGGCTGAACTTAAGTTCAACCGCCGATTAGTTGATTCCTATATCTGAACTCGTCATTAGTCTCCGGCGTCGACGGTTACTTGCTTGTTCTTCGCCAGTTCTTTCCACATCTTGGCGGGGTACAGAAATTCATGTCCCGTCGTGTTACCCGGATAGAACCAGCAAAGGATTGCCCCAGGCTGTGTGGGTTCGCGGACTGCGAAAGTGAACGTAGTCTTATCGGTTGGCTGCAGACGCTGAGCAGCGACAGTGATGACAGTCGCATAAAAAATTGTTCGGTCAGAGTTATAGATACGGACTTGATCATGCAGCGTGTTGTCGTTGGGCAGCATGAACCAGTACGTTCCCGCAGGCAGGACACGTCCTGGAATCTGAACCGGCTGGTTAAACGTGACCTTCGTGGCCTCATTCGATTGATCTGCTCGTGCAACCGGCAACGTGATTAGTGCGACCACAAACGCGAGAACGGTGAAAATCTTTCGACTGTTCATTTGTTTCTCCTCGCTATAACTGACTGTCCTTTCGCTCCTTTTATTCCATCCGTGCAGGTCTTGGGGCGTCGGCCCTGTTGTCCGGCCGCGTAATCCGCCGGTCGCCGGCCACCACTTCCCCCCAGCTTGGGGTTCCAGCGCTGAAAGCGATCGCTGCGTATCGAACGGGACCTCTGTAGGTGGTCTTGCCCTAGGATCGGAACCGATTTCCCTCGGAAGTCTGAGGAAAGAGGCTGAAGAAAGTAAAAGTATAGGAAAGATAATCAATATGTTTGGTAATGAAAACCGATGCCACGTGGCGCTCACACTGGATCTAGCAGTTAATTTTCGTCCGTCGCTACTCCCGCATTTAACAAATCGTACAAGTCAAGTCTTTCTAGAAGCGAGTGCTCGCAGGAAAGTAAAAGCAAATAAATTGGCTGCTTGCAGAAGTGTATCCGCCGAATCAGCCGATTGAACCCTGCGATCTAGGCACGTCTTCGGAATATTTCAGGCGTTTCGAGGGTCTGGACCGGTGACTGCAAGAGCCGAGAGAGATGGAAAAGCGCACGAGCAGTCAGGAGGATTGACCGATGAAAATCAATTTGCAAGACAAGATGAGAGGTAGGGCTATTAAGTCAGTGTCGCGGGCGGTAGTCGCGTTTCTTGCGATCGGAATTGCTGCAGCGCCTTCCATATCTGCCAAGCCGAAGGAGAGGAAGTCCGCGGTCTCAAATCTGGGAGTCATCGCGCACGTACAGCTCGACGGCGGATCGGCCACGCATATGGTTCTGATGGAAAAGAACGGAAAGGAATATCTGTACCTTGGGCTCGCGTCGTCATCCGGTGTTTGCGTCTTTGACGTTACGACGCCGGCGGCCCCGCGCAAGCTCGAAAGGTTTGCGGAAGGAGGCAGAGCGCAAGCGGCTGACTTCCAGCTTATTGGCGACACCTTGGCAGTGAGCTCTCGCAGCGGAGAAACAACGATCAGTTCGCCGGATGCGGCTCCGCGTTCAGTGACAATTTTAAACATGACTGACCCAACGAATCCACAACCGATCCAGACGTTTGCCGGCGTTACCAGTGTGGTCGCCGATAACGCGCGCGGTCTGATTTATTTGTCGAATGACGAAGGATTGTGGGTCGTGCAAGCCAAGCAAATACAGAAGGCCGATACAGTGAACTTGTACGGCGGCTAGTGTGCTCTTCATTCAATCCCGCAGATACCGGGGCAGCGCGACATCCACGCTCGACACTGCCTGCCCCGGGCCTCCCCTCAGCCGACGAATTGGCCAGCCTTCGCCTAGGTCCGGAAAGACAGGCCTACCGAATTTCCGGTAAGCCGACCCGATCCCTTACTTTTGACCGAGTGGAGTGAACCCTAAAGTAAGACAGTTTCACGATGCACACATTGCGGCATTGATCTGCCCCGGACAATCCCGCGCCTCCCGCAGCCATATCCGCTATAGTATCGTGTCTTCTCGCCTGAGCCCGGTCTCGATCAGCAATTTTGCGACGGAAAGTAGCTAAGCAAAATCGAGCTAGTTGCCTCCCCGCTTAAATTAGTTCAAAGGATTGCGATTACAGCTATAAGCTTATCGGGCCGAAATTATTTGTCGACCGAAGCGAGCGATTCTTTCAGACCGAGCGCATCGACGTAGAAGCGGTTCACGTATTCTTTCACCATGCGCATGGTGCTGAATTGCGGCGCCACACTTTTGATTGCGGACTTCATCACGCGAACGTAGTCGTGCGGGATCTCGTCATCAGTGCGGCGGTAATAAAGCGGAACGATTTTTTCCTCTAGCAAGCGATAGAGGGCGTCGGCATCGGCATTTGTGCGATCGCCTTCGACCGGATCGCCGCCAAAGGCCCATCCGTTTTCTCCGTTATATCCTTCGATCCACCAACCATCGAGCACGGAAAGGCTGGGGACTCCATTGGCGCCTGCTTTCATTCCGCTGGTGCCGCTGGCTTCGAGCGGGGGAAGCGGATTGTTCAGCCAGACGTCCACTCCGCGGACCATTCGTTGAGCCAGATGGTAATCGTAATTTTCTACGAAGGCGATGCGGCCGGCGAATTCGGAATCCTGCGCCAGCTGGAATATTCGTTGGATTAGCTGTGCGCCGCCCACGTCGGACGGGTGCGCTTTCCCGGCAAATATAATTTGCACTGGCTTAAGCGGATCCAAAAGAATGCGCTTCAGCCGGTCAAGGTCGTGGAGAATAAGATCGGGCCTTTTGTAGCCGGTGAATCTGCGCGCGAAACCAATCGTGAGAATTTGTGAATCGAGCAAAGTTCCAAACGCAATCACGCTCTCCGCCCGAACGCGTTTACTAGCCCACTCCTCACGCGCCCGCTCGTCGATGTCCTCGATCAGGAGAGCCTTGAGCCGCTTGCGCAGCCGCCACAGTTCCTTATCTGGGATGTCGTCAACGGCTTGCCAGGTTTTGGCCTGGTCTTGTTCGCGAATCCATCCGGGACCCAGGAATTTGTCGAGCATGGGCTGCAACCATATGGGATCCAGCCAGGTGCGAAGATGAACGCCGTTGGTGATCGCGGTGATTGGGATTTCTGGCTCGCTTTTACCAGGCCATACCGGAGCCCACATGTGACGCGCGACTTCGCCGTGCTTCTTGCTTACCGCATTGCAAAACTTTGCCATGCGAAGCGAGAACAAGGTCATGTTGAATCCGGCGTTTGGATCGGCTGGGTTGGCGCCCAGCGAGAGGAAGCCATCGCGGTCAGTGCCTAGCTTGTCGTAAGAATTGCCGAAGTATTTGTCCACCAAGGGATACTGGAAAATATCAGTGCCGGCGGAAACAGGAGTGTGAGTCGTAAAAACGGAGGTGTCGCGGACTTCTGCGGTGGCTTGGTCGAAAGTTTTTCCAGTTTCTACCAGCATGCGCAGACGCTCGATCAGAGCAAAGCCTGGATGGCCTTCATTAATATGAACGGCCGCCGGAAAAATGCCTAAGGCTTGGAGCACTCGTATTCCGCCCATGCCCAGCACGATCTCTTGGCGAAGGCGTTGCTCGGGATCATTGGTGTAAAGACGATGCGTAATAGTGCGGTCTACGTTCTGATTGCCTTCTACGTCAGTGTCAAGCAAATAGACCGGGACGCGGCCAATATCGGCGCGCCACACTTGCACGCGAAGCGGAGGATCAAATAAGGGCACCTGCACAAAAAGAGGCTGGTTGTCTTTGTCGAGAATTCGCGTGACTGGATCGTAGGTGCGGTCTAAGACTTTCTCTTCATCTTCTTGCCAACCATCGTCGCGAAGTTTCTGAGAAAGATAGCCGTGAGAATAGACCAAGCCAACGGCGACCACGGGTATGGCCAAGTCGCTGCATTCCTTAATGTAATCTCCGGCGAGAACGCCCAAGCCGCCGGCGTATAGTTTCAGCGAATTGTGGAAAGCATACTCGGCCGAGAAATAGGCCATGATTGCTTGAGGCTTGCCATACTCTGTGGTGAACCATCCTGTTTCCGATTCAATGCTGGCCTCGAATTCTTCCATCACCAGATCGTAAATTTTCAAAAATTCAGGATCGTTAGCGGCGCCCTGAAGGGTCTCCTGGGGCAGCAGCGCCAGCATGCGCAGCGGATTGTGATTGCTCTCACGCCAAGCCTGGTGGTCGAGCGAACGAAACATTTCGCGCGCGTGGGGCTGCCAGCACCACCACAAGTTCAAACAGAGGCGTTCGAGGCCGCGAATTCGCTCCGGCAAATTGGGGAGGCGCGCGCGACCGTTTGAGTTTTCGTCTCTAAGGCTGATCCCAAAATTCATTCTTGGCCCTTTCGAATCTATAATTTCCAATGCGATTGTAGCTGCGACTTAAGAAAGCGCGCGAAAAGTGATGATATATCCTGCCTTCAACTCTTCCATCTTGCAACGGCGAAGGGAATCGGTTGTGCTGCAACGCATATTTAGATGTAAAGACAGCGCAGACAATCACAGGAGCGAGTGAATATCGAGAAGGAAAGATGTGATTGGCGTGACTGTTTGTGCCTAGAATCGGTTAGGCGGGGTCTAGTTGTCGCACAAGTGAGTATCGGTGCAAGGCTAACCTATGCGCCAACCTACCACCAGATTATGAAACAATAAGCAATTACTGAGCTACATACTTTTTATCTATGAGCTCTGTTGATTCCGACAAATACGTCGGTAAAAGCCAACCGAGCGGGGGATGGCCCAGGACTAAAGATACCAACGCCTGCTTTGCTTCTTAGCGTTCAGCGGAGTGCTCGTTTACGCGATATCGATGGTTTTCGGTTCCAGCCTGCCGCTACATAAGCGCTTGGCAATCGGTTACCTGCTCGCATCGGGCTGGCATACTTCTGGGCTGGGGTTTTCGGTCTGGAGGATTCTGGCGCACTTTTGGCGGCTGTTTTCTTCCGTAATTCATTAGTTTTTCCTGTAGCTGCCTTTACACATGCGATTCAAACCTGTGTGATTACACATCCTTGTTTATCGCCCGACTTAAGGTTACTTATGGCCGGAATCAGCTCGTGACCTGAGATTGTCATTGGTTTCGCGCTGGGTGCGGCGGTCGCGATGTCGAGAAAAGCTCGAATCGGATATTTCGTCTGGATTGTTTTTGTCGTAATCGCAGTCAGCGCAAGCCTGTGGAACATACTTGGAAACTTCGTAGCAGCCCGGGCAGGAGGGCCGAGATTCGATTTATCTTCAGTCGACTACATCTACCCGCTGTTCTGGTCCTGCTCATATGCTCTCGCTCATTGGCTAGCGTGCGTGGAAGACAGGCCTCAGTCTACATAACTCTCGAAAATACAATTTTTCCGGCATATCAAATCCACAGGCGGTCAAGGCTTAAGCGGTTCGGTTTTCCAGAAATCGATGCCGGCGGCTTGTTGCGGAACGTCGAGGGTGCCGACATTAGTGAGCGAGTCTAGATCGATTACTTCAACGGTGCCGGGGTCGGAGCCGATTCCTTCAACAGAAATAAAGGCGTAGCGGTTGTCTGGCGTCACTACGGCGCCGTGTACTACTTTTCGCTTGGTTGGTATGCGAGCCAGTTCTTTGCCTGTCTTAGGGTCAAACACAGAGACGGATTGTCCTCGCTTGTTGGTGGCAATCAGACGGCCATCTTTGGTCATGGCGAGATTGTACACGCCGGTGCCGGCGGGAAAGCGGCGCGACAATTTCCAAGAGGTTGCGTCAACAGCGATAATGTCGTTTGCTTTGTTACAGGCCACGTATATTTCCGAGCCATCGTTAGAAGGTTGCGCCCAAGTGGGCACGCAGGTGAGGTCGCTCATTTTCATATGCTTGTCCGGCGCACCGGTCATGCCCATTTCTTTTCCGGCGCTAAGCATAAAATACCGTGAGACTTCGAATGTTTGCGTGTCGATTTCGGCAAGCATGTCGTCCATCATGCAGGCGGAATAATGTTTCGTTCCTTGGGGATTCAGTCGCGAGCCGTGCGGCATGGTGCAGGTGGTGATGCGCTTTACTTCGACCATTTCGTCAGTGGCTACCACGGAAATCGAAGACGGAATCATGTCGCCGTGGAAATTTGCGTTCGCTACGAAGATAAAGACGCCGTCGCGCGAAATATCGGTGGTAGCCGGGAAAAGACCCAGTGGAGCGAAGCGAATCACTTCGTCGTTTCCGGTTCTTAACTTCCAGACCGAACCATCCGGCCGGCCGTGGCCTACCGAAACGTATAAATATTGTTTGTCGGGCGATACGGCGATGCCGTGCGGGCCGTTGATATCCATGGGCATCAGCCCGATGCGCGTTTCGTGCTCGATTCGAAGGCCTTTTGGACCGAAGCGTACGAGCACAACTTTGTCGGCGGATTCGCAGACGACATAAACGAGATAGTCCTGCGTGGGCGGCTGGGCGGGCGTTGCGGATGCAGGTTGCGCGCTTGATTGGACTCGCTGTGCTGCAGTTTTCGTTTGAGCGATGGTAAATGGACTGATCATCGCAAGCGCTGCGATTAAAAACACTGCGCACCACAACCATTTGCGTTGCGCTCCCCAAAAAACAACAGATCCATCGCAGGTCATCGAATTAGCTCCGCCCAAATATGGCGCGATTGTGATTACTATTCTGCGGTCTGGAAAGCAACCGAAAACCCAGATAACGCACGCCGAAAGCTTAGTGTCAGATATTTCGATCCCAGGTTGCACGAATTTTTTTCAGTATCGCCGGATAAATAATCCGTTTTCGGAAGGGATCGATTAAGCGCATGTAGAACGGCGTAATCCACGTTCTCGGGAGCACGTAAACCGCCAAGTAGAATCGGTAGCTCTCGGCCCGTTTGGCGAGGGCACTGAGGGCCGCGCCATGGACGGTCCGATTCTGTATTTCAAGTAGCTGCTCATTTTCGAAACGATAGACGACGCGAAACGGTCCTTCGCGCGTTCGGGACGCCACGAACGAACGAGCACGATCCTCTGCCGTGAGGCGGCTTGCAAACGAGGTGGCCGCGGCATCCTGCGGTTCCACGTCAAGTCGAAAAATGCGTCCAAGAAAAAACCGAAGACGGAAAAGCGTCCCTGCCACGGGCGGAAATTTGTTGGCATTGGTATTCGCTGCCTTGGAACTCCTCTCACTCGCCTGACGAAGAAATTCAGAAAGCGTAACGCCGCCGCGGCGCGCAGGCAGGTCAACGGCCCAGACGTCGTGCAGCGGCACGTCGGCGAGAAATGTATGCACGCGAAGCGGTAGGGCGTAAAACTCGGTTGTAGAAATCTGCGGCATCTCTTCCTCTCGCGATCATACAGCCACTTACGGAGAGTTCAAAAAGGAGACGGCGGCGATGACGGATAAGCGATGGCTTGGCGCTGAACTTTTGGCGCTGAACTCCTGCGATGATAGATTTGCGCTGGCTGCTCGCGCTCTGAAATTTGTGGAGCGCCGACCGCTCGCTTAGGTGCTGCCAAGCTCCCGAGATCGCCAACCTTCCTCCGGCAATCCGGAATCCGCAGAGGTAACTTCAGGTCTCAGCGCTCGGCTGGGAATTTTTGACGCCACTATGGTCGTCATGGGCGGCATTATCGGCTCAGGAATATTCATCAACTCTTACGTCGTGGCGAAACTGGTGCACACGCCCGCCATGATTCTTGGCGCGTGGTTAGCGGGCGGCCTGCTTGCGCTGATTGGAGCATTCATCTACGCCGAGTTAGCGAATCGTATGCCGAAAGTGGGTGGGCAGTACGCTTACATTCGCGAGGCCTACGATCCGTTGCTCGGATTTCTCTACGGGTGGGTGAGCATATTGGTTATCAACGCGGGCGGGACGGCAGCCGTCGCAGTTACGTTTGGAAAATACTTCCGGGAATTTTCTCGCGGCGCCGTACCGGAGAATGTGGCGGCGGTTTCCGTGGCGGTCGCGTTGACCGCGATCAACTGTGTGGGAGTGCGGGCCGGCAGTGGGGTCCAGAGTTTTTTCATGGTGTTGCGGATTCTGGCCATCGTGATGATTGTCTGTTGTGGCGCGTGGTTTCTTTTTCGATCTCCGGCTGCGCCTCATCCAAGCTGGCATCCGTTGCTGGACCGGCCGGCTTCTTTCGACTTGTTGACCGTTTTTGGTGCGGCGTTGATTCCTGTGATTTTTGCGTATGGGGGATGGCAAACGTCAAACTACATTGCCAGCGAAATTCGCGAGCCACGCAAGAATCTTCCGAAGGCGCTCCTGTTGGGAGTTGCGGGAGTTATTGCGCTGTATGTTTCGATAAATATTATTTATGTGGAAGTTCTTTCCCCTGCGGGATTGGCAGCGACCACGATTCCGGCTTCCGCGGTGATGTACGCGGCGCTCGGAAATTTCGGTGCGACGCTAATAGCCGCGGCCATCGCTATCTCCACCGTGGGATTTTTGAGCCAAGCCATGCTCACGAATCCGCGCGTGGCCTTCGCGATGGCTCAAGATGGAGTGCTGCCTCGCACATTTGCGCGGCTGGGATCGCGGAGTCATGCGCCGGTGCCCGCCATTATTCTACAAGGCGTTATCACGAGTGCGGCGGTGCTGTTGGGAACGTTCGAGCAACTGCTGAGTTACGTGGTGGTGATGGACTGGCTATTTTTTGGGCTAACGGCAAGTTGCATTTTTGTTTTTCGATGCCGTGAGACGCGTGCGCAAAAATCTAACAATGTTGAAGCCGGCTTTCGCGTTCCCGGGCATCCCTGGACTACCGGATTATTCGTGCTGGTGGCCTGGTTGATAGTTTTAAACACTATTTACAAATATCCTCGCAATGCGGGCGCCGCCGTATGTATTCTGCTGGCCGGGATCCCTATCTATTATTTGCTCCGCCGACGCGCAACGCGTACGGCCGGTTCTGAGTGAGTTCGAGATGAGCCCACAAAGGCGAGAGATTCGTTCCGCGTATATCGAATGGGCGAAGCTGCGTTCGGGTGCGCGTTACAATCTTGCTGCAAGCGACGTGCTTCATTTTCCACTAAGCGAGCTTCCCGTTCGGATCGAAGATCTGCAAATCACTGGGTCCAGCGGTTATGGCTATCAGCCCCTGCTCGAGCGTCTATCTGCCAAGGCAAATGTTCCGGTGGAAAATATCGTTCAGGCGCAAGGTACTTCGATGGCCAATCATTTGGCGATGGCCGCGCTGATCGAACCGGGTGACGAAGTGCTGATCGAAGAGCCATCTTATCAGGCGATTATTTCCACTGCCGAATACCTGGGAGCGAAAATACGGCGCTTTGCGCGGAAATTCGAATCAGGCTTCCAACTGGATCCTCGCGAAGTGGAGCGCTGTGTGACGCCACGAACGCGGCTGATTGTGGTAACCAACCTTCACAATCCTAGCGGTGTGCGCGCACCGGATGCGGCGATTCGGATTGTTGGAGAGATCGCTCGGAGCCTGGGAGCGCATGTTCTGGTGGATGAAGTTTACTTGGAAGCTTGCTTTGATTGGCCATGGCAGACTTCGTTTCTATTAGGGCAGAACTTTGTGGCTACCGGCAGTTTGACAAAAGCTTACGGTCTCTCGGGACTCCGCTGTGGCTGGATTTATGCGGCCAAGCCGCTTGCGGAGCGTATGTGGCGCTTGAACGATCTGTTTGGCGTGATGGCGCCGCATCCTGCCGAAATGTTGAGCGTGATCGCGCTGGATAATTTGCCGAAGATTGCGGCGCGATCAAAGAAGCTGCTGGAGACAAATCGCGAGCATCTGAAAAATTTTCTCGGCTGTCGAAAAGATTTGCTGACCATCCGGCCGGAGGCCGGGGCGATTGCGTTTCCGCAGCTCGCGAGCGGGCATGCCGACGCTTTTTGCCAGCTCTTGCTCGAAAAATATGAGACCAGCGTTGTTCCTGGACGTTTTTTCGACTCCCCTGACCATTTCCGTGTGGGCGTCGGCGGCGAAACAGAAAAGATACGTGAAGGGCTTTCGCGGTTGGCGACTGCGCTCGATGAACTCGCAGCTAGACATTAATATTCGCTATACCTCGCGGTAGTCTCTGCGGATTCGACTACCGTAAAAGGGGGGGAGCGTTGCGACAGTGCTGGTTGATTTTCGTCGCTCCTGTTCCTGAAGCTGCTTTAGCTTTTGAATGTTGCTCGCTGCGTGAAGATACGGATCGCGACTTCTTACGCGCCAGTATCGTTTCTACCAGACCTCGGGCCGCGGCACTCAGCGGACGATCCCGCCGATAAACCAAATATAGATGGCGCTGGATGCGCATTTGGCGGATGCGTAGTTCGCGCAAATCGCCGCGCGCGAGCTCTCCTTCCACACACATTCGAGGAACGATGGCGACCCCTCGTTTCATCTCCACAAATCGCTTGATGCTTTCAATGGTGGGAAGTTCCAAATCCATGTTCAGCGCAACCCGGTGGCGTGCGAACATCTGGATTACTCGTTGTCTGTAGGGCGATTCGACGATGTGGGCGACAAAACTTTCGTTGCCGAGGGCGGTGATGTCCACCTCGCGGCGCTTTGCGAGCTTATGGCTCGGCCAGACCACGAGAGCGAGTGAATCGCGATAAAACTTCACGGCGGCGAGCTCTCGCTCCTCCGGCAAGTAGGAAATCACTCCGATATCAAGCTGATGGTTCAACAGCTCACGCGGGATCATGCGCGAGAACACACGATGAACTCGAACGCGAATGCCGGGAAAGCGCGTGCGAAATTTTTCCAATGACGGCAGAAGCGCGTGAATCGAGCTTTCATTTACACCCAGGGAAACTTGGCCGCGCTCCATTCCGCGCAACTCGGTCAGGCCTTTGCGAGCTTCCTCGCGAAGGTTGAGCATGCGCTCGGCGTACTCGAGTAGGAGCACTCCCGCATCGGTGAGCGCTCGGGCTCCTGAGCCTTGCACGAAAAGCGGCTGGCCGACCCATTCTTCGAGTTTGCGCATGGCGATGCTGATGGCGGGCTGCGTGCGGTAAAGCTTTTCCGCAGCTCTGGAGTAGCTACGCTCATTTGCCACGGTCTGAAAAACTTGAAGTACTGCTAAGTCCACGGAGACACCTCAAAAAGGCCCTTTATCTATATAAGGATAACTTATGTTGCACGCAAGAACTATAAATTGGACATACTTTGTCAAGTACGGTTCACTCGATAGCGGCGAGGAAACTTGATGGACACTGTGCATATCTTCGATACGACTTTGCGCGACGGCGAACAGTCGCCTGGGTTTTCCATGAACTGCGGCGAGAAGCTGCAGCTCGCGCGCCAACTGGAGCAACTCGGAGTGGATGTGATCGAAGCTGGGTTCCCGATCGCCTCACCTGGCGATCGAGAGGCTGTACGAACGGTCGCGGCTGAGATCCTGGGCTGCCGCATCGCCGCTCTGGCTCGGGCGCGTCAGGAGGACGTCAACGCCGCCTTGCGCGCCCTGGAGCCTGCCGCCAAACCTCGCTTGCATATTTTTCTAGCGACTTCGGACCTGCATTTGGAACACAAGCTGCGCATCACTCGTCAACAGGCGCTTGAACAAGTGGGGAAAATGGTTTTGTATGGGCGCATGCGCTGCGATGAAGTGGAATTTTCGGCCGAGGATGCCAGCCGGAGCGACCTGGATTATCTGCTGGACGTAATCGAGGCCGCGGCTGGCGCCGGAGCTACCATCATCAATCTTCCTGATACGGTGGGATATTCGACGCCGGAAGAGTATGCGGCGATGTTTCACGCGGCACGCAAGCGCCTTGCCGCTTATGCAAATGTGATTTTTAGTGCGCATTGCCACAATGACCTGGGTCTAGCGGTTGCTAATTCTCTGGCAGCTATCACCGCCGGAGCGCGGCAAGTGGAGTGCACTATCAATGGCATTGGCGAGCGCGCGGGAAACGCGTCGCTGGAGGAAATCGCAGTTGCGCTGCACGTTCGGAAAGGACGCTATGGTGCTGCAACGAACATTTCGCTTGAGAAAATATACTCCACCAGCCGTTTGTTGACCTCCATTACTGGCGTGAGCGTTCCGCCGAATAAAGCAGTGGTGGGAGCGAATGCCTTTGCACATGAGGCGGGAATTCATCAGGACGGGATGCTCAAGAATCCGATGACCTACGAAATTATCGTTCCGGAAAAAGTGGGCGTTCCGCCGAGGAAACTCGTACTGGGTAAGCATTCCGGACGTAATGCGCTGCGTGCCA
Source organism: uncultured Acidobacteriota bacterium (assembly GCA_963731535.1). GTDB lineage: Bacteria > Acidobacteriota > Terriglobia > Acidiferrales > UBA7541 > Palsa-295. The sequence goes on from CAVSWI010000020.1 coordinate 63,043, forward strand.
GGCTGGTGGAGTTGGGATATCAAACCACAGAGGCCGAACTAGCGGAGTGCTACAAACAGGCTATCGCGCTGGCTGATTCTGCCAAGCAAGTGACCGATCGCGATTTGCTCTCGATCATTCACATCGTCCGGCGGAGTCATGAAATTAGTGTAGTGAACCAGAACAATCGTATTGCAGCAGCATCCTAGATTTGTTGTGAGCTGCGACAATTGGGAGAATCGAGGTCATGAGTAAAGTACGAAAGTCGATCGCGGTCTTGCCCGGTGATGGCATCGGCCCGGAAGTAACTCGCGCAGCGGTGCGGCTACTTAGCGATTGCGCCGGCACATTTGAACATGCATTCGAATTTCGCGAGCTGGCTTTTGGCGGGGCCGCTATCGATGCTTTTGGGAACCCTCTTCCCGAAGAAACGCTTGTGGGATGCCGCTCGGCAGATGCGATTTTGCTGGGCGCGATTGGCGGACCTAAGTGGGATTCCCTACGGCTGGATAAACGCCCCGAAGCTGGATTGTTAGGTCTGCGCAAACAGCTTGGGTTGTACATCAACCTGCGGCCGATTCAGCTACGCACGTCGCTGCAAGGAATTTCACCGCTGCGGCGGGAGCGCATCGAGGGATGCGATTTGGAAATTGTACGCGAACTTGCGGGAGACATTTATTTCGGTGAGCATGCACACGAAGGCGAAGGAAAAAATGCCAGCGCAAGCGATGTTGCGAGTTATACAGCGGCTGAGGTCGAACGTGTAGCGCGCTACGCATTCGAGCGCGCAGCGGCGCGAAACCGGCAGGTGACTAGTGTGGACAAAGCGAATGTGCTGGCCACTTCCGTACTCTGGCGAAATACAGTTACAGCGGTTGCGCGGGAATATCCGGGCATTATGCTTGATCATTTGTACGTGGACAATGCGGCGATGCAGATTCTGCTACAGCCTGCGCAATTCGACGTGATACTGACCGGAAATATGTTTGGCGACATTCTGAGTGACGAGGCAGCGGCGCTGGCGGGCTCTATCGGATTAATTCCGTCGATGAGCCGCGGCGCTGACGGGCCAGCGCTCTACGAACCGATTCACGGTTCGGCTCCGTCGCTTGCGGGAAAGGACCTGGCGTGCCCGCTGGGTGCGATCTATTCTGCGACACTACTTTTGCGAGAGTCTTTTGGCCTTGATGTGGAGGCGCAATGGATCGAAGCGGCCATCGATCGCGTTCTGGATCATGGCTACAGGACTATGGATATCGCAGAGCCGGGTTCCCGAGTGCTGCGCAGCTCGGAATTTACCGAACAAATTCGCGCTGAGTTGCACGAATCGTTGGTTCACTCAGAGCGCTACGGGTGGGGAGTTTAGAGCACGGCCGGATCCAAAAGTGATTTCGCGTACCTTGCAACACGAGCGCTAAAACTTATACTTTTCTCAAGACCAGGCAGCCGGCAATGATGTCGTGCAGGGCCTGCTTCTTTTCAGTGAAACCTGCCATCGCGTAGCCGATCCCGAGCGGGATAAATCCAGTAATAATCTTGGCAAAATATCGGCCGGTTGCACGCCCGAAAGAGATTCGTCGTCCCTCGAGATCGGTAACGATTAAACCGAGTGCCATCTTTCCGAGCGTTCCTTGATAAGTAGAGCTCTCCATCCAGGCATAGTACAGCCACATCATTACGATCGAGGTTGCTGCCAGCATAAAAATTATCGCAATAACTTCCGGTGTAAAGAATTCGTCCGGGCTCGATCCCTGCGCCAAGGCTTTCAAATGACCGACGCCAACCATGGCGAACGCGATTAGAGCTAAAATCACGAATGCGATTCCCGCGAGGATGCCATCAATCAGGTGGGCAACGACGCGCAGCCAGAAACCGGCATAGGCCACACCAGGGAAGGCCGGGGACGCGACATATCCATACGGGCGTGCTAGGGGCGACGTAGCAGCTGTCGCATAAGGTGGCGCATTAGCCGCTAACCTGGTCGGCTGAGTCACCGGCTGACCACACGCGGTGCAGAAAGTGGCGTTTTGCGGAATTGCGGTCCCACACTTTGAGCAATACATGCCGCTCCTTGGGATTCCTTTGGTTCAAAAATTCTACAGCTTGCGGATGACCAGTGTGCCAGCGATCATGTCGTGCAACGCCTGTTTCTTCTCGGTGAAGCCCGCCATAATGAAACCAATGAACAGTATTAGAGCGGAAATAATTTTCGCGAAGAATCGACCCGTGGCGCGGCCAAAACTTATGCGCTTACCTTCCATATCTGTTACTTCCAACCCCAACGCCTTCTTTCCAAGCGTAGCTTGCCACCTCGAGCTTTCGAGCAATGCGTAATAGAGCCAGTTTAAAATCACCCTGATGAACGCAAGGCGGACAAACGCGCCCATGAGCGGCATCCATTCTTCAGGAGACATGGGCAGGTGGCCTCGCATAATACCCCGTAGTCCCATGGCGGCGAGGAACGGTAATGTCACGATCGTCCCTATAAAATACAGGACGATGCTGTCTATGATGAATGCCACGAAGCGGAGCCAAAATCCTGCATATGCAACCGGGGGCCGCGCGCTTGTTTGCCAAGCCGCTTGCGCGGGAGGCGCGTAAGCGGGCGGATACTGGGTGGGAGGGGGAACTGCTGACGGCGGCGTGTAAGCGGGAGGGGCGGGAGGCGCTGCGGACGCAGTCGGCACCGGCTGCCCGCAGGCGCTGCAGAATACTGCGCCCTCTGGGACATTCGCTCCACATTTTGAGCAGTACATGGGACCTCCTCAGAACTTGATGCAGCGACAGGTGCGCTTGGGGCTGGTGCGCATCGTACTTAAGACTAAACGCGCGGGTCAACATGCAAAGTGCGGGCGGTATTGTTGCCTGCATCAAGCGCGTCGCTTACACTCATGTCATTGCAAAAAAGGAGAAACTCATGCGAACTCATTTGACGACGGCGGCTAAGGCTCTGGCAGGCTGCTTAGTTGCGCTCGCTTTGTTCGCCGGCGGTTATGTGGCGGGACAAAATAAGTTTGGCCAGCCGAAAACGATCATTCATATGGTCATCCTCAAATGGAATCCAGGTGTTGCGGACTCCGAGAAGCAAGCGGCGATGGAAGGTGTCAAGGAGATGGCGGCGAAAATTCCAGGGATTAAAAATATATGGACCAAAGCCGAACGGCTGCAACCACGCGACTTCAGCGCGGCATTCGCCATCGAGTTTCAAAATCGCGCCGCGGCTGACGCTTATGCCGAAAGTCCGATTCACCAGGCCTGGGAACAAAAATACACACTGCTCCGCGAGCAAAGCGTGTCGGAGCAAGTTACAAACCCGTAGTTAGTCTACCTCAACTTAGGGTCTAGCTGATTCGCCTACAAAATCCACTATGCGCTTCGGCCTAGCCGTGCTAGGCTCCGCCCAATCACGCAACCACATCCCGGTTTCAATTCTCGTTTAACGGTTTTCAGTGGGCCCCATCTAAGCGCACAGGAGAGCGGCCATGAAAAAACTTGTTATTGCGACCATCGCGGCGTACGTCGTTTTGATGGCGACGAATTACTTAATTCATAGCATCTGGCTGATGCCGGATTATGAGGCCATCGCCAGCAGCCATCGAACTGTCGAAGGGATCATGCATCGATTTTGGGCCATGGCCTTGGGTCAATTCTTCTTCGCCGCTATGTTTTCGTACATTTACACGCGGGGACGCGAAAACAAACCTTGGCTGGAACAGGGGATTCGCTACGGGATCGTGATGACCTTTATGACCGTGGTGCCCTATTCCCTAAGCGAATATGTGGTGTACGTCGTGAACTACATGCTCGTTGTCAAGTGGATGGTTGCCGGAGGAATTCAACTCATTATCCTTGGTCTGATCGTCGCAGCTATATTCAAGGATGGCGCTACGTAATTTGTAAGAGAACCTGCCGCCTACAGCGATTGCGGCATTGATTCGAAATTGAGTTCGCCAAACAATGAAATCTGATTTACAGGAGGCGAACATGATTAGGAAAGTTAAGGGCGGCTACAAAGTTACTTCTGAAAAAGGCAAGAATCTGGGCGGCCCTTATAAAACGCGCGAAGAAGCTGCCAAGCGTTTAAAACAGGTAGAATATTTCAAACATACTAAGGGTTAGGCTTCCACATCTCCGCAGGGGCGAGAATAGATCGGGAAGACCCGATACCTTAAATTGCAGCGGAACTTTAGTTCGCGCGCAATATTTGAGCCACCCGATTTCCACAGAATGACGTGAAATCCACAGGCGTCTATACAGAAAAACCCTTATAAAATAATTTGGATATGCTTGACGGAATTATAATTCTTGATATACTCTTTTGATGTCGGTGGCCCCCCTCGTTTGCCGGGGATTCTCCTGACGGACCGGGTCTGCCCAAGAGGTGAAGTTGGTTACTAACACCGGGTAGAACGAATTCGAGCATCGAGCAGGTCTGTCCTGTAGGCGGCTCATTGAGCAGCCTCTGCGAAGGACGGAGTCGCCCGGCGCTCGACGTCGGGTTTTTTATTGCCCGCGGCTTCGGCTCCAAACTGAAGACGCGCTCCGCCGGGAGCGGAGACGTTCCGATCGGAAGTTGATGAGTGGAACGACGATCTTTGAAAACTGATGGAAGCTGGCATTACGTTATGCGATTTCAAGGTCGCATGGCGTAGTAAACCGCAAATTTTTGCTCGAGAGTAGCGCAATGTGGAAAGGCGAACTTGCCTCGCATTGGTTCAGCGCGTGAATTTCCGGGCTTTGAAAGAAGCTTGGAAAAGCGCGCCACCCCTGAAGTACATCCCCGGATGGCTTGCAAGACCGTTCGTTGTGATCGCTTTCAGGGTTTCGATTCTGCAAAGGATCGAGACGTGTTGGGTAAGTTTTATGGTTAAGCTACTAAGGGCGTACGGTGGATGCCTTGGCACCAACAGACGAAGAAGGACGTGGCAAGCTGCGATAAGCCTCGGGGAGCCGCAAGCAGGCTTTGATCCGGGGATTTCCGAATAGGGAAACCTATCCTGGTAAAACCAGGTTACGGCCCGCTGAATACATAGGCGGGTGCGAGTCAACCCAGGGAAGTGAACCATCTCAGTACCTGGAGGAAAATAAATCAATTGAGATTCCGAAAGTAGCGGCGAGCGAAATCGGAACAGCCCAAACCGGGGTGTTTACACCCCGGGGTTGTAGGACCGCGTGAGTAGAGTTACCAATCCGGAGGCTAGGTGAACCTGCTGGAAAGCAGGGTCAAAGAGGGTGAAAACCCCGTAGCCGAAAGCTTACCGGACTCGAAGCGGTATCCTGAGTACCACGGGGCACGAGAAACCCCGTGGGAATCTGGGGAGACCACTCTCCAAGGCTAAATACTCGTTGGTGACCGATAGTGAACTAGTACCGTGAGGGAAAGGCGAAAAGCACCCCTGCGAGGGGAGTGAAATAGAACCTGAAACCGTATGCTTACAAGCAGTCAGAGGGCTATGCCGTGTCTTCGGATACGGAATGCCTGATGGCGTGCCTCTTGCTTAATGAGCCGGCTAGTTATTCTCACACGCGAGGTTAAGCGCAAGCGAGCCGTAGCGAAAGCGAGTCCGAATAGGGCGTTCAGTGTGTGGGAATAGACGCGAAGCGGGATGATCTACCCTTGGCCAGGTTGAAGGTCGCTTAACCGCGACTGGAGGACCGAACCGGTGTGAGTTGAAAATCGCTCGGATGAGCTGAGGGTAGGGGTGAAAGGCTAATCAAATTCCGTGATAGCTCGTTCTCCCCGAAATGCCTTTAGGGGCAGCCTCGTATGATTTGCCACGGTGGTAGAGCACTGAATGGACTAGGGTCCCATCCAGGATACCGAATCCAATCAAACTCCGAATGCCGTGTACAACAGTACGGGAGTGAGACTACGGGGGATAAGCTCCGTGGTCGAGAGGGAAAGAACCCAGATCGCCAATTAAGGTCCCCAACTGCAGACTAAGTGGGAAAGGACGTGTGAGCGCACAGACAGCCAGGAGGTTGGCTTAGAAGCAGCCATCCTTTAAAGAAAGCGTAACAGCTCACTGGTCAAGTGTTCACGCACCGACAATCCAACGGGGCTAAGTCTGCGACCGAAATTGCGAAATTAACGGTTCCTTCGGGAACTCGTTATTTGGTAGGGGAGCATTCTATTGTGTTCGACGGTAGATCGAGAGAACTACTTGACGCAATGGAAGAGACTCTGCCGGCATAAGTAGCGATAAACACGATGAGAACTCGTGTCGCCGAAAGTCTAAGGTTTCCTGAGGAAGGTTAATCCGCTCAGGGTTAGGCGGGTCCTAAGGTGAGGCCGAGAGGCGTAGCTGATGGACAGCAGGTCAACATTCCTGCCCCGCCATACGAACGTTTGACGATGGGGTGACGCAGAAGGATAGGGGAGTCGGGTGATGGACGTCCCGATGTCTTGGTATAAGCCGGATCCCGCAGGAAAATCCACGGGGTCATTCAACGGTCAAACCAGGTCCGAGGCCACACGGCCACAAAGTCTCTGATTTCACGCTGCCAGGAAAAACCTCTAAGGAGTTCGAATGGTGCCCGTACCTCAAACCGACACAGGTAGACAAGGTGAATATCCACAGGCGCTCGAGAGAACGCTCGCTCAGGAACTAGGCACATTAGCCCCGTAACTTCGGGAGAAGGGGTGCCCCGCTAGGGTTTATAGCCCGAGGGGGCCGCAGTGAAATGCGTTCGGCGACTGTTTAACAAAAACACAGCTCTCTGCTAAGTTGAATACGACGTATAGGGGGTGACGCCTGCCCGGTGCCGGAAGGTTAAAGGGAGGGCTTAGCTGCCGCAAGGCAGCGAAGGCTTGATCTGAAGCCCCGGTGAACGGCGGCCGTAACTATAACGGTCCTAAGGTAGCGAAATTCCTTGTCGGGTAAGTTCCGACCTGCACGAATGGCGTACCGATCGAACGACTGTCTTGGCGAACGGCTCGGCGAATTTGTGGTTCCGGTGAAGACGCCGGATGCCCGCATCTAGACGGAAAGACCCCGTGCACCTTAACTGCACTCTGGTCATGATTAACGGTACTGCCTGCGTAGGATAGGTGGGAGCCTGGGAACCCTCGGTCTCGGCTGAGGGGGAGGCAACGGTGAAATACCACCCTGATAGTTCTGTCGCTCTAACTTACAGCCCTAGACGGGCTGAAGGACACGGCCAGACGGGTAGTTTGACTGGGGCGGTCGCCTCCTAAATGGTAACGGAGGCGCTCAAAGCTCGGCTCAGGCGGATTGGAAACCCGCCGTGGAGTGCAAGAGCATAAGCCGGGTTGACTGCGAGACACACAGGTCGAGCAGGCACGAAAGTGGGATCTAGTGATCCGGTGGTTCTGCGTGGAAGGGCCATCGCTCAACGGATAAAAGGTACGCCGGGGATAACAGGCTGATCTAAGCCAAGAGTTCACATCGACGCTTAGGTTTGGCACCTCGATGTCGGCTCATCGCATCCTGGGGCTGTAGAAGGTCCCAAGGGTTAGGCTGTTCGCCTATTAAAGCGGTACGTGAGCTGGGTTCAGAACGTCGCGAGACAGTTCGGTCCCTATCTGGTGTGGGCGCAGGAAACTTGAGAGGAGCTGTCCCTAGTACGAGAGGACCGGGATGGACGGACCTCTTGTGATCGAGTTGTCACGCCCGTGGCATAGCTCGGTAGCGAAGTCCGGAAGAGATAATCGCTGAAAGCATCTAAGCGAGAAGCTCGCCTCGAGATAAGGTTTCCCAACCCTCCTGCGGGGGGGTAAGAAGGCCAGTCGAAGACTACGACTTTGATAGGCGGGAGGTGGAAGCGCAGTAATGCGTGTAGCTAACCCGTACTAATCGGCCGTTCGGCTTAACCATAAAACTTTCCCAACGCGCAACCATTCGAAAGAATGGGCGCCGTTGCTAGGGAAAGTCGCTCTTTCCACATTGCGATATTCTCAATGCGGAAATTGGCGGTTTGTTGTTCCAGCTTCCTTCAGTTTCAAAATTTCCCGGAAATTTCTCGCTTGCACGCTGTTCGCAAGCGAACAAGTTTCCTGGTGGTCTTACCGCAAGGGTCACACCCGTTCCCATCCCGAACACGGAAGTTAAGCCTTGCCGGGCCGATGATACTGCGCGGGTAACTGCGCGGGAACGTAGGTCACCGCCAGGATTAAAATTCAAAGGCCGCAACGCCCAAAGCGTTCGCGGCCTTTTTTATTTTCATCAATTTTCCCACGCGGTCGGTGCGCCTCATGAAGTAGCATTCTTAAAAGTGAAAATCATCGTCACGATCTTGATCTGGGTTCTCACGGCGCCGGCGAATTTCGCTCAGGCGAAGACGCCGCAGGCTCAGCGCGACAATGGGTCGCGTCTGGGCCTGACCTGCGCGCAAGTTTTGGTGATGAGTTCAAGCGATTGGGTCGCGAAATTTACTGCGGCGAAAGACGGTAGTCCAGCGAGCACGGTTCTCGCGATTGAGCAGTATGGCAAATGCTACGACGCGCGTACGGATCGCTTAGCCGCTTCGCTGGGGAAACAGGGCAAGGAGCCGCTGATGGGGGTCCGCGGAAATTTCGGGGACTTCGAATCGGCGCTCAAGAATTTTACGGCGAAGGCGCTGGAGGAGCCTCAACAGGCTTCCAATTCGGTCAAGACGGCATACGCGGCGTTGTATGAAAAGCAATTCCGCTATGCGTTTTATCAGGGCTACTCTCAAAAGCTCCAGAAGCGTCCGTCGTCTGAAACGACTGAAAAATCCGGCGGTCCAGCCAGCGCTTCGCCGGCAGATGCCCAGTCCTCGTCTAAACCTGACACCGACCCCATGACGCTGGCGAAGAATCATTTTGGCGAATTGCTCGCCGGTCTGCCTGACGACAAGCGGCACGAAATCCACGCGGCGTTTGGACAAATCTTCGAGCGCAGCTCGGTTGGCGAGCCATGGAAGCTTGAAATTTATCGTTACGCGATTTTCCTGCTCGAACCCCCTAGCAGCAAACCTTTTTCTGCGCCACCGTTTTAGATAGCGCAACCGGAGTAGCGCGGGCCGCATCTCTCTGATAGGCTTTCCCGTCCTAATTCGGAGATGAGAATGAAATTCCCCCTTATCTTGCTTGGGCTTATTTCTGTGCTCGCCTTCGGTATTGGCATTCAAGCGCAGAACAGCGACGCTACAAATAAACTAGCGCACGATATTTACAAGCAGCTTATAGAAATTAATACGACGGATTCGGTTGGCAGCACGACTGTGGCAGCGGACGCGATGGCACAGCGGCTGCGCGATGCGGGTTATCCCGCAAGCGACGTGCAAGTAATCGGGCCCAATCCTCGCAAAGGAAATCTGCTGGCGCGTCTGCGAGGAACGGGAGCGCGCAAGCCCATGCTGATGATTTGCCACTTGGATGTGGTGGAAGCGCGCCGCGAAGACTGGTCCATGGACCCGTTTCAATTCATCGAGAAGGATGGATATTTCTATGGCCGGGGCTCGGGAGACATCAAAGACGGCGACGCGATCCTGATGGCCGCGATGATCCGTTTAAAACAAGAAAGCTTCCAACCGGACCGGGACATTATCCTCGCGCTCACCGCCGATGAAGAAGGCGGCAAGTTTAACGGAGTAGACTGGTTGATCAAGAACCACCGCGAATTGATTGACGCAGAATTTATTTTGAACCCCGATGCCGGTGATTTCGAGTTAGACAAGGGAAAGAAACTGCTGGTCGGGATCCAGGCGGCGGAAAAACTTTATCAGGATTACGACGTGAAGGTTACAAATCCAGGAGGTCACAGCTCGCTTCCGGGAAAGGAAAACGCAATCTACGAGCTGGCCGATGCTTTGATGCGTCTGGAGCACTATCAATTCCCGTTTGAGCTGAGCGAAGTAACGCGCGAATATTTCAAACGCGAGACGGACATCGTGGGTGGAACGACAGGCGCAGACATGAAAGCGATTCTTCCGACGCCTCCTGATGCTGCTGCAATTGCGCGACTCTCGGAATCGCCTTTTTATAACGCGCGCATGCGTACAACCTGCGTTGCGACCCGGCTGGAAGCAGGCCACGCAAATAATGCTTTGCCGGGGATGGCGCGAGCGAATATCAATTGCCGGATTCTGCCGGGGCACACGCCTGATGAGGTTCAGGCGACGCTCGAAAAGGTGATAGCTGATCCCAAGGTTTCCATCTCACAGGTCGCAGCACCGGGAGCAGGCCTAAGATCGAACCCACTCTCTACACTTCAGCCGGAAGTAATGCAGGCGGTCGAAAAAGTGGTCAACGAGATGTGGCCGGGCGTTCCAGTTGTGCCGGTGCTCGATGCGGGAGCGAGCGATGGGGCTATTTCGCGCGCCGCCGGATACACCACCTATGGAATACCGGGTGTATTTATGGATCTCGATGACGATCGCTCGCACGGACGCGACGAGCGCATTCGCGTGGCGTCCTTTTATTCTGGCGTGGATTTTTACTATCGCCTGATCAAGACACTTTCTACGCCTCAGTAATTTTCGCGGAGAAATACGGCAGATGGGCTTGATGAGACGCTCGTTGCTGATGGCCTCGCAGAGCCAGTGGCTGCGGGTACGTGCTCCGCGATACGGCTTCATGCGTCGCACGGTGAAGCGATTCATGCCCGGTGAAAATGTAGAAGATGCGCTCGCTGCAGCGCAGGCGCTGGCCTCGAGGGGCCTAGGCTCGGTGCTGACTCATCTCGGCGAAAATATTACCGATGGCGCCGAAGCTCAGGAAGTCACGAAACATTATCTGGATGTCCTCGATCGGATTCGCGGTACGAACCTGCCTGCTGAAGTGTCCGTGAAGCTCACCCAGCTTGGTCTGGATCTGGACCAGGAATTCTGTTTCGCCAATCTTGCAAAGCTTATTGAACACACGCCGGCCGAAAAAACTTTATGGATCGACATCGAACAGAGTCCGTATGTGGACGCGACCCTGGAGCTTTATAGCCGCGCGCGGAAGGCTCACCCGAATGTGGGAGTCTGCGTGCAGGCATATCTCTATCGCACGGAAAAAGATCTGGATTCGTTGATTTCGATCGCGGCTTCTGTACGCTTGGTGAAAGGTGCCTACAACGAACCAGCCGAGATAGCCTTCCCGCTGAAGAAAGACGTAGACGAAAATTATTTTCATCTAGCGCAAAGGTTACTGAGTCCGGAGGCGCGTAACGCGCGTGTGAGAGCGGCGATTGCCACGCACGACCGCTCGTTGATCTCACGGCTCACCGCATGGGCTGCGTCTCAAGGTATTAAGAGACACCTGCTCGAATTTCAAATGCTTTACGGTATTCAGCGCGCGGAACAACTGCGTTTGGTGCAGGAAGGCTATCGGTGCAACGTCCTGATTTCGTATGGCTCGTTTTGGTTTCCCTGGTTCATGCGCCGACTTGCAGAGCGGCCCGCCAATGCACTTTTTCTGGCCCGTAATTTCTTTTCCCGCTAATCATATCGCTTCTAAGCAAAAGGAACTTTACTGAGTATCGCTACGTACCTTCGAGCAAGCGCAGGAGGTGTGTCCATGCGAGATTTCTGGAGTGATGTGCGGTACGGAGCGCGGATGCTGGCGAAAAGTCCGGCGTTCACGCTGGTGGCGATCCTTACCCTTGCCGTAGGAATCGGAGCAAACACCGCCGTTTTCAGCGTGGTAAATTCATTTCTATTCCATGCGCTTCCTGTGAGAGGTCCGGGACGTCTGGTCGTGGTCGCCAACGGCACTCATGACTACGAGGAGCCGCACGAAGTTTCCAATCCTGACTTCAAAGATTTTCAATCGCAGAGCGACGCATTCACCGACATGACTGCCTACCTGATCCATTTTTCGGGGCTGACTGCGGATAATCGAAGCGAACGAGTTCTCGCTACCTATGTGAAAGGAAACTATTTTTCGGCTCTTGGTCTACAACCCGCGGTAGGGCGTCTGTTTCTGCCGAACGAAGGTGAAACTCTGGGCGGCGACCCCGTCATTGTCCTGGGTTACTCCTATTGGAAGCAGCGTTTCAATGGAGATCCCTCCATTGTGGGCAAGACCGTGAATCTAAACGGCCAGCCTGTAACGGTGGTCGGTGTCGCGCCCAAAGGATTTTTCGGAACGTTTTTTATTGTGGAATCGAATGTTTACCTGCCGCTCGGAATGCTGGGGAACGATGCAGAGTCCAAGAAAATCTTCAACAACCGCGGCGAAAGGCAGCTCCGCGTTCTGGCACATCTCAAGCCGGGCATCACCACGGAAAAGGCACGCGTCTCCCTGCAAGTAATTGCCGACCGCCTTACTAAAGAATATCCCGAAACAAACAAGGACTTACGGATGGCGGTGATTCCCGAAACGCTTGCCCGCCCGGAGGCCGCTTCGGCCGCTATGTGGCCACTGATCGCTTCGGTATTCCTGGGATTAGTCGGAATGGTTCTTCTGGTTACTTGCGTCAACGTCACCAATTTGTTGCTGGCGCGAGCGTCCGTGCGTGCAAAGGAAATCGCGATTCGAGCGGCGCTCGGAGCGGGCCGCAGACGATTGTTTCGCCAAGTGCTTGACGGAAAGCCTTCTTCTCGCCGGACTGGGCGGTGCGGCAGGGGCGGCATTGGGCCTATGGCTCATGAAATTAATTGAAACTATTCGCCTGCCCGGCGATTTCCCCATGCGGACGAGTATTCCGTACGACTGGCGCGTGTTTCTGTTTGTAGCTTCGGTGGCGATCGCTTGCGGGCTTCTTGCGGGAATAGTGCCGGCGTGGCGCGCTTCGCGCATGAGTTTGAATGAAATTCTGCGCGAAAGCGGCCGTAGCCTTACCGGCGGCGTGGGACATAACCGGATTCGCAATATCCTGGTGGCGGGCCAAGCGGCAGGCTCGCTTGTGGTGCTGATCATGGCCGGTCTTTTTCTTCGCAGTTTGCAACACGCGGAGAAGACTACTCTCGGCTTTAATCCCGACCATGTTTTGAATTTGACGATGGATGTGAGCCAACTGGGTTACGACCAGGATCGAGGCGCGAATTTCTATCGGCAGGTTGGCGAGCGCATTCGCGCTTTACCAGGAGTGGAATCGGCGAGCTTTGCTTATTCAGTGCCGTTCGGATATTTCAGCCAGTGGGATAACGTTTGGAAAGAAGGCCAGGAAGGCCTGCCGGAAAGCCAAGTGCCGCGGCCTCCCCACAACAAGGTGGACAAGGATTATTTTCACACGATGGGAATCGAAATCGTTCGCGGCCGCGCGATTGGCGAACAGGATCAGAGCACTTCGACTCGCGTTGCTGTGGTAAACGAAACTATGGCGCGCAGGTTTTGGCCGGGAGAAGATCCGGTTGGCCATCACTTCCGCTACGGAACGGCGCAAGCGGACCCGGTTGAAGTGGTCGGCGTTGCGAAAGATGGCAAGTATGTGTGGATCGCTGAAGATCAGCGCTCTTATTTTTACGTTCCAATTGACGCAGGATTACAGCGCGGTACGAGTGTTGCAGGTACGTGCTTCTGTGCCGCCGGCCGCCTTGACGCGATCGGTTCAAGATCAAATCCACGCAGTGGAGCCGAATCTTCCGGTTTTCGACGTCATGTCCATGGAGACAGCGCTGCAGGGGGGAAATGGATTGTTTTTCTTCCGGCTGGCCGCAATTTTCGCCGGGATACTCGGTGGGCTTGGTCTTTTGCTAGCCGTTAGCGGCGTATATGGAGTGGTTTCTTACGGCGTAAATCAGCGGACACACGAAATCGGAATTCGCATGGCGCTCGGCGCGCAGCAGCAAAACATACTGGGCCTGGTGATTCTGCAGGGCCTCAAGCTCGTCCTGGCCGGACTGGTTCTTGGAATTGCGCTATCAGCAGGCCTCGCGCGAGTGCTCCAAAGTCTGCTGCTCGATACCCGCACTCTCGATCCACTGGCCTACGGAGCAGCGTCGCTGCTACTGGTGGCCGTGGCCGTGATGGCTTGCTATCTTCCCGCACGTCGAGCGATGCGAGTGGACCCGCTCGTCGCGCTGCGCTACGAATAATTGGTTGCTCGAAATTCTGGTTAGGCGCCCGCAGATTTCTCTTTATCGGAGAAGGCCTTCACCGCACTGCGTATCTCTTCGTCCGTTGGCACGCGCTTCCGTGTGGCGATCGCCCACTTATGGCCGTAGGGATCGACAACCTGGCCGTACCGGTCACCCCAAAAAGCATCCATGATCGGCATGGTAGCTTTTGCGCCGGCCTGAACCGCTTTTGAAAAAGCCGCGTCGGCGTCCGGGGTGTAAATGTGCAGCGACACAGTTGTGTCACCGAGCGAAAGTGGTGAAAGGGCGTGGTGCTCTGGAAACTCGTCGCTCAACATAACGATCGAATCGCCGATTTTGAAATCTGCATGCATTACGCGCCCGTGATCGTCCTTGGCGACACTGCGAATTTCGGCTCCAAAGGCGTTTTTGTAGAACTCCAACGCTTGGGTCGCGTTACGGCATAGGAGTTGAGGCGTGACGGTGTGGAACCCTTCGGGGATTGGTTTTACGGCTTCTGACATGGGATCTCCCTTTTGTGAATTATTTCTTACGGGTGTAAGTGGTTTCCTGGAATGCGGCTTCCTTACCGTCCGCTCCCGTGCTCATCAGCGTGACGACAAACTGGTCGTCATCTACTTGGCGGATGGTAGCGTGAATAGGAATTTTATCGCCTCGATGATTTTGCGACATGCCGGTAAGGTCGATGGTTTTGCCGCCGTCGGAGCTGGTGCCGGTGAGAAACAGCATGGCGGTGGACATGGTGTACATCCATATGGCCTCATATTGTTTAGTGCTGTTGTTGAAGCCGTAGATGCGCGTCCCTGAAACGGGACGGCCGAAAACGGTGTCGGTATTTTCTTCGACGATGAATCTTCCGCCCAGAATTACGGAAATCTTTGCTGTTCCGGTGGAAGCATTCGCATCGGCGTTCGGCTGCGCGACAAATTTCACGGTTCTAGTGTACTCGCCGGTGCGTTTTGCCAGGAATGCTTGCTCTGGTCCAGGCTTTGTGGCGTCAACTGCGGCAGGAACGTTGGGAGCGGTCTCGGATTTTTGAGCCGAGCCCTCCTGAGCCAATGTCGCAGCCGCTGCAAGAATTAGCAATACCAGGAGCGAAACGCCACGATTCAAGCTCGCTAAGTGACTCGCATGACCCATCTCGATCTCCCTTCGCGATAGGACTCCTGGAACGAAACACCGCTCGGAAATCTCAGTCTCTTGGAGGTTAACTCAGTCTTTATCGGGTGCGTTCGTCTTTTTCGACTTTGCCGTCACGCAAACGGATGACGCGGTGCGCGTGGGCGGCGATGTCCGGTTCGTGCGTTACGAGGATGATGGTATTGCCCTGCTCATGCAAGCGCGCGAAGAGCGCCATAATTTCTTCGCCGGTCTGCGAGTCCAAGTTTCCGGTCGGCTCATCGGCCAGCAGGATCGAAGGAGTGTTTACGAGAGCCCGTGCAATGGCCACGCGCTGCCGCTGTCCGCCGGAGAGTTCGTTGGGCTTGTGCATCATGCGATCGGCGAGGTCCACCTGGCTCAGAGCTTTTTTCGCTCGGCCGAGACGCTCTTCAGAGGGCGTGCCGTTGTAAATCATGGGAAGTTCCACGTTGTGAAGCGCCGTTGCTCGCGCCAGCAAATTAAAAGTCTGGAAGACGAATCCAATTTCCTTATTCCGAATATAGGCTAGTTCGTCGTCATCAAGTTGGCTGACCAGCCGACCCGCCAGCCAGTAACTGCCCTTGGTAGGCGTATCCAGGCAGCCGATCAAATTCATCAAAGTGGATTTTCCGGAACCGGAAGGGCCCATGATGGCCACGTACTCGCCTTTGTTAATCTCAATGCTCACGCCGCGCAGTGCGTGCAACTGCTCCGCACCCATTTCGTAGGTCTTCCACAGATCCTCCGTCTGAATGACAATGCCGGCGTCTACAAGGTCTTTGCGGTATCCCTGCGGAGCGATAATCTCTTCGACGGCCACGATCAGTGTGTGCTCCTAAATTCAACTTTAGCTAGTCGAAGAATCTTCGCGCTTGGGTTCGGAATTATCCACTTTAATTGGAGCGCCCGGGCGCAAGGTGCGAAGCGCTTTATAGCTGCCAATCACGATTTGGTCGCCATCTCTTCAAGCCGCTGGTAATTTCGATATCAGTCACTCCCGCGACGCCCGTCTGCACCGGAACGAATTCGGCTTTCTTGCCGCGGATCACGAAGACGCCCTGAACATCGTTCTTCTGGCCATTGGTCCGCGTGTTTGTGCCCGACGTCGGTTTCGAGGCCGCCAGCGTAACGCTGCTGCCGTTTTTTCCGAGCGCAGCTTCGTCGATTTCTCGTTGGGTTCGCATGGCGAGTGCTTGAATCGGAATGGTCAGCACGTCTTTCTTCTGCTCCGTCTGAATCCTGGCGGTAGCGGAAAGCCCAGGGCGAAGTGAATCCGGCGGATTGTCCACGGTCACCACTACTTTGAAATCGCGCGCTTCCTGCGTATTGGCCGTGGTCTGTGTGGTGGCTGCCTGGCCCGAAGAGCGCAGGATGGCCAGCTCGCCAACCTGGCTTACATGGCCTTTGAAAGTTTTGCCGGGAAGCGCGTCAATGGTCACTTCGGCAGGTTGGCCTTCGCGGACGTTGGTGATGTCGGTCTCATCTACTTTCACTTCCGCGGTGACGATGCTCATGTCGGAAATGGTCATCAAGAAACTGCCTTCGGCGTTTTGAATTCCGGGGACGACGTTTTCGCCAACTCGCACTGCGATATAGCTGACGATGCCATCAATCGGGGCTGTGTAGGTCGTTTTGCGGAGAATGTCTTTTGTATGTTTCAGCACTGCCTCATTCTGATTGAAATTCTCGCGCGATTGGTCTCGCGCGGCGCGCGCCTGTTCCACCTGCGCTTTAGAAGCATTCAGAGCCGCAACCGCACTGTCATAAGTAGCTTTGTTTGCGTCAAACTCTTGTTTGGCTATTAGCTGCTCTTTGTAGAGTTCCTGGGTACGCTGCCAGTCGAATTTGGCCTTCTCGAGGTCCGCTTGACGTTGAGCGAGCGTCGCAACTGCCGAATCGTAAGTTGCGGCGGCCACCCGCATCCCCGCTTCCGTGGAGCTAATGCTGGCCTCCTGGGCCTGGACGTCCGCGCCTGGCTGGATGTTCTCCAGATGCAGCAGGATATCGCCCTTTTTTACGTGGTCGCCTTCTTTCACTACGATGTTCGTGATCTTGCCGATGCCTTCACCCAGCACGTTGGTATAGTTCTTTGGGCGGACTTCTCCGGAGGCGGTGACGATGGACACCAAATCCTGTTTAACGACTTTCCCGGTCTGTACCGTTACCACGCCTTTGTTAGACTGGTAGATGCTGTACCAGGATATGCCGCCCAGGACCAGTACTGCTCCCAGGCTGATTCCGACTTTTTGCCACTTCTTCATGCTTTACCTCTAGTCCCTCACACCTGTGGACGGAACCGTCCGCTCACTGTTGCATACGTCTGGAAGGGCCAGAATGTTTCTCGGATTAGACGAACTTAAAGAGATAAAGACAGTTCCACATACCAGATTTCGGAGGTCTGCCGTTCTCTCCGGTTGTCGTACGAGGCTTCCCCTCCCACGCTGGGCAAGCGGTCGAGTTCGGCTCGTCCACCAGTGCGGGCCAAGGTGGGATACGCCCCTTGCCATCCCATTTTAAATGTAATCAAGCCGGAAAGAAACAGTGTTGATGGCACGCTCCCGCGGCATAAAGGACAGGCAACCCCATTCCATATAACGTGCTCATACACGTATACGTGTCCGGAAACTAGCGTTGACCTGTACCTTGGGACAGGTTAGAATTTTTAACCAAATAGGGGAAAAAGGTTAATTATGGGCCGTTGCGCAAGGGTGTTTCTTGTTGGCATTTTGGCTGCGACCTTGGGGTCTGTGCAGGTGGCCTATGCGCAGGGCGAATCACAAAATCAGCAGAATCCTCCCGCTGACCAGAACTCCGCGAAGAAGTCCGCAAAGCAAAAAGCCAAGAGCGACAAAGAGCTCAGAAAAGAACTCGATTCCCAATACAGGAAATGGCTCGACGAAGATGTGGTTTACATTATTTCCCCGGAAGAGCGCACTAGTTTTCTTCACCTTTCTACCAACGAAGAACGTGAGCAATTTATTGAAGCATTCTGGCAGCGGCGCAATCCTGATCCCGATTCGGCTGACAATACGTTTAAAGAAGAGCACTACCGCAGAATAGCCTACGTGAACGAGCACTTTTCCTCCGGCATCCCGGGCTGGAAAACCGATCGCGGCCGCATTTACATCATGTGGGGACCAGCAGATGAAATTGAATCGCATCCTTCGGGCGGTAGCTACCAACGGCCTACGGAAGAAGGCGGCGGAGAAACCTCCACATATCCATTTGAAGACTGGCGCTACCGCTATCTCGAAGGGATCGGGGAGAACGTAATACTAGAGTTCGTGGATCCCACGATGAGCGGGGAATACCACCTCACCATGGATCCCAGCGAAAAAGACGCCCTCCTGATGGTTCCGGGCGCTGGCCTCACCCAAATGGAGTCCATGGGATTGGCTAGCAAGACCGCACGGTTCAACAACACCGACGGCACGCACGATGCTGCTCCGATCGGCATGGCTACCGAAGCGATGAATGAATTTACGCGACTGGACCTCTACGCCAAGATCCAGCAGGCCCCTCCGGTTAAATTCAAGGATCTGGAGGCGGTGGTTACATCGCGTCTCGTGCGCGATCAAGTGAAATTTGATTACCGCTTCTATTTCCTGCGTATCACGTCCGACACCGTGCTCGTGCCTATCACGGTTCAAATTCCGACCGGCCAGCTGAGCTTTCAAGAGAAGCAGGGCGTCGATTCCGCCACCGTAAATCTCTTCGCGCGAATCAGCACATTGAGCGGCCGCATCGTGCAAACGTTTGAAGATACGGTGAAGCGGGACGTTCCGGCGAGCTTGCTGCAACAGGCTAAGGCCGTTCCGTCGATTTATCAAAAGGCAGTACCGCTAAGCCCCGGCTTGTATCGCTTGGATATCGTGCTAAAAGACGTGAACAACGGAAATGTTGGAGTGGTGAACACGCGGCTGCCGGTTCCGCGCTTTGAAGACGATCATCTGTCATCCAGCTCGCTCATCCTCGCAGACCAGATTACGCCGGTTTCGTCGAAGGATATTGGGCTGGGTCAGTTCGTCTTGGGTGACGTAAAGGTCAGGCCGAAGCTGGACGCGTCATTTGCTGCCTCGGATGGCATGGGCGTTTTCCTGCAAATCTATAATCTGAAAGTGGACGACCAGACGCACAAATCAGACGCGACCGTGCAGTACCGTGTGATGAAAGACAAAACTACTGAGCCGGTTCTGAAATTTGACATTCCAAAGGAAAAACTGCCTGAGCACGGCGAGGAATTGACTCTGGAAAATATTATTACCTTGGGCTCGCTGCCTCCCGGTGCTTATAAGCTCGAAGTGGCGGTCACAGATAACCTAACGAAGCAAACGATTACTCCGGCCATGGACTTTACGGTGAAAGCAGGTTCCGGAGCGGTTTCACACGCGAGGTGACCTCGTGAGCATGCGAATGATGCGCTTGTCGGTTTTTGGGCTGCTTCTATGCCTGCTGACTATGCCAACGATGGCTGCGCCAAACTCCGGCAAGATTTCCGGTGTGGTACTTGACGCTGCCGGAACCCCGCAAATGGGCGCCACGATTTTTGTCACTTCAGACCAATTTTTGAAGCTATCTTCGATTGAACTGCTAACGAACGATCGCGGACGTTTTTCCACGGATTTGCTCCCTTCCGGGACTTATTCGATTAAAGTAACTCTCGCAGGCTTTCTTCCTGTAATCGAACAACATATTCAGGTGAACGACGAGCACACTACTCTGCTCGAGATCGTTCTCGGATCCGTGTTTTCATCGCTGGAAAAACTGCGTCGGCAACCTGATCAGCAGGTAAGTGCGGACGAGTGGACTTGGGTCTTGAGAAGTTCGGCCGCTACGCGACCGGTTCTGCGCTGGCAAGACGACGATGTGATCCTCGGCGCTCCGCCGGCTCAATTTGAATCTTCTCAATCCCAAGCAGGCCAGATGCGGCTCGAGCTGACTTCGGGTTCTGATCATCCCGGTTCGGTCTCGAATCCGGCTGATTCGCCGGGCACCGCCTTGGTGTACGACTTAGGTTTGGGCGGTAACCAGCAGCTACTCATGGCTAGTCAGTTCAGCTATGAAAGCGGATCTTATTCCGGCGGCTTTGCAACGCAATGGATCCCCTCTGGGAAACCAGGCGTAGGCCCAGTGGCTACTCTTTTGCTACGAGAGTCGCAACTTGGACCTAACGGGCCTACCTTCCGCGGATTGCGGATGTCCTTTGACAATTCATTTACCGTCGGTGACCGGATCAGCATTCGCTATGGCTCTGACTTGGTCATGGCCGGCCTCGCTGGTACCACAGGCGCCGCGCGGCCACGCGCTGAGGTAGCCGCTCAGATCACACCCACCTGGCAGGCTTCTGTGCTGTTTGCGACCAATGGCTGGCAGGATTCCGCCGGCGATCAAAGCACGCTGCAGTCCGCGCTGAATACGCTCGATGAATTTCCGATACTTTTGCAGCGCGATGGGCACTCGGTACTCGAGAATGGCTCGCATGAAGAACTGGCTGTCGAACACACTTTTAACAAGGACGCCAGCGTTACGGTATCTGTGTTCAATGACCATTCTTCCCATACCGCAGTTTTCGGGCATGGATCCGTTACGGGACCTGACTACTTGCAGGACTTTTTCTCCAATGTCTTTGCATACGACGCCGGAGAGTCCAGCTCGCTGGGAACGCGTGTCGCGTACCATCAGAGACTTTCAGATAACGTGAGCGCGACGATTATTTACGAATATGCCGGAGCTTTGTCTCCCATCGAGGATCCATCGGAAGCGATCCTGCGAAACCAGTTAGAGACACGCTATCGCCAGAGTGCCGGCGTCGCATATACGGCAAAAGCTCCCAAGGTCGGGACAAGGCTCACGGCAGGCTATAAGTGGATTAATGGACCGGTCGTGTCGGCTGTGGATCCTTATGGCCAATCTCTGTATAACCTGGACCCGTACCTGAGCTCTAGGCATTCGTCAGCCACTGCCGAGCTTTCATCCCCGGCCACGCCGAAATTCTGGCTGACTGCGGCAATCTTCTAGCGCAGGGCTATGTCCCGCTGACGACTCAGCGATGGTCGCGTTGTCCTCATTCCTACTTACCGATACTTGCGTGGCGGGCTAAGCTTCCAGTTCTAGCTGCCTCTGAGTGTACCGGAATCGGGAAGATGTCTTCCACAAACAGGATTGTGGCGTTCTCCGCTAACACAGGCGTCCGTAAATTATTCATTCGAAAGCCGATGTACTTATTAGAATCCATAATAGCGTGGAAGCCGACGTGCTAGCATCTATTATTGTTTCTGCGTAAGTTACGGGTGTAGCTGGATGAACGATAGTCTCCGAATGCGACTTGGCGCGGTCGTTCTGGCGCTCCTCACCCTATCTGCAATTGTATTTGCTTTCCTGAATTTCCAGCAGCGTTCGCGATTTGTTCTTCCAGACGATGGTGTGACTTGGCTGGACACCCAACAGGGTGTCGTAGCCTGGCATGTCGTCGCCGACTCGCCCGCTGCTAAGGCGGGAATCAAGGAAGGGCGACTCGTTAAGGCCGTGCGCGGCATTCCTATCCATCGCGCGACCGACGTTACGCGCGTCTTGTTTCGTGCGGGCCCTTGGACGGAAGTGCGCTACCAAATGCATCGCGGCACGGACGGGATTTGAGACGCCGCTGGTGACTGCACCGCAGGATACGTCTTCCTCGATCGAAAATTATTTGCGGATCACCGCGCTACTTTATATTTTCATCGGGCTCTTCATCTTCGTTCGCCGCTGGAACGCGCCGCGCGCCATTCATTTTTACATTTTTTGTTTGGTCTCGTTTATCCTTTACAGCTTCCATTACACCGGCAAACTGAATTCCTTCGACACCACGATTTACTGGACGCAAGTCGTAGCGTTGCTGTCTGCAGCCGGCCTTGCTGGTGCATTTCGCGCTCGTGTTTCCCGGAACGCCGGGGTACGCTGTGGCCGAAACTTGTCGCCGCTTTACAGCCTTCCTCTCGCCTTGCTGGCTCTCCAAGTTTTTGTGGCCACCGGGACACTTAATTTCCTGCCGTCGATTGAGACGCCGCATACTGGCTGGATAATGTCGAACAGGTCAACCTGGGCATTTATTTCATGATCGCCGCCAGGGAATTTTTCTTTCCAGTTATCGCCGGGCGCCCAGCGGGGTTTTGCGTCAGCAATTGAAGTGGGTCACCGGTGGAACATTCGCAGGTATCGCTTCCATTTTTCCTGTTTTATGTGTTGCCGCGTACGTGAGGGCTTGGTTCCCCAGCCCTGGATGAAGCTCTCGGTCTTCTCTTTGGGTCTGATCCCGCTATGTTTCGGATACGCCATCATCCGCTACCGGCTGATGGACGTGGACATTATTTTCAAGCGCGGACTTGCCTATACATTCGCTACGGCGGCCATCGTTGGGATTTATTTCGCGGGTATCGCATTGATTGGCGAAACATTCCACACGCGATGGCCTACAGGCCCCGCCGGCGGCGTGATCGCGATTGTGGTGGCGGCGTTCCTCTTCGAACCCGTTCGCGGCTGGATGCAGACGCGGCTTGACCGGTTTTTCTACCGCGATCGTCTGGACTACCGGCGTACGCTCATTGAGTTCGGCCGCGCGCTTACAAACGAAGTTCGCCTGGAACCTCTGGTCGGGTCCGTTTTGGATCGGATTTCGCAAACGCTGCTGGTGGATCGCTTGGCTGTATTCCTTGAGGATCCCGCGCACCCAGGCCAGTTTGTGCTTTCGCGTTCGATGGGACTGCGCCCAGAAGGTCCACTGGATTTGTCTTTCCTGGATCCTTCGCGGCCTGCGCTGGAGCGCGGATGCATGTTCTTTGAATCCGCGCGCGCGGCGACCGAGGAAAGCGAGCCCGTCAGGCGTACGCTGGAAGAACTCGACTTAAATTATTTCATCGCCTGCCGCTTCCGCGAGCGCACCGTGGCGATTCTCGGCCTGGGCAAGACGGTAGATGGCGATTATCTTTCAAGCGATGACCTCGAATTGCTCTCGACCATTGCGGGTTATGTGGCCATTGCCATTGAGAATGCGCGCCTTTATCAATCGCTCGAACAGAAGGCCATGCAAATCGAGCGCCTGAAGGACTTCAGCGAAAATATCGTGGAGTCATTGAATATTGGCGTACTCACGGTCGATTTGGAAGATTGCATCGAGTCCTGGAATCCACAGCTCGAAAATTTGCTGGGCATTCCGCGTCGAGAGGCAGTGAGGCGCCGCCTTCAGGACGTTCTTCCCCAGGATTTGGTGGCGGAAATTTCGTCGCGTTACACTGCCGACCGCGTTTCCGGAATTTACAAATTCCATCTGAATACACCAGCCGGCCGACGGCTGGTTATCAATGCTTCAATTGCGCCGCTGGTGGGGAAGAATGGCGCTCGTTTGGGCCGGCTGCTCTTGCTCGACGACATTACCCAGCGCGTGCGGCTGGAAGAGCAGATGGTGCAGACCGAAAAGCTCACTTCGCTGGGTTTGCTGGCTGCTGGCGTAGCGCACGAAGTGAACACCCCGCTCGCGGTGATTTCGAATTACATTCAGATGCTTGCCAAACAAATTCCCGCGGGCGACCCGCGCCAAAAAACAATCGAGCGAATTGTAAAGCAGACGTTCCGCGCCAGCGAAATCGTCAACAACCTGCTAAACTTTTCTCGGACCGGCGCAGCAGAGTTCGTGGAGGTAGATTTAAATTCCGTGCTGGAAGAAACCCTTACGCTCGTGCAGCATCCATTCAAAACAGCGCAAGTGAACGTGATCAAGAACTACACCGAAAAGTTGCCGCCCGTTCTAGGCTCTATGACGCGCCTGCAGCAGGTTTTTCTGAACCTGTTTATGAACGCGCGTGACGCCATGCCGGGCGGCGGGATGCTGGAAGTACGCACTGGAGCGCACAACGGCTCGGTTGCAGTGGAAGTTACCGATACCGGCTCAGGCATTCCGGCAGAAAATCTCCATCGTATTTTCGATCCATTTTTTACCACAAAGGCCACCGGACGGGGCACCGGGCTGGGTCTTTCGGTGAGCTATGGGATTATAAAAGAGCACGCGGGTAAGGTTGACGTGCGCTCGACGCCCGGTAAGGGAACGTCCTTCCGGCTAGAATTTCCCGTAGCCAGGAAGGCGGTCCATGCCTAAAGGCTCCATTCTTGTAATTGATGATGAAGTGGAAATTCGCGAGGGGCTGGAAGCGCTGCTCACCTCCGAAAGTTTCCAGGTTACACTCGCCGATTCCGGAGAAGCCGGACTGCGGCAGCTCGAAGATCATCCCTTCGACCTGATGCTGCTCGACGTCAGCTTGCCGGATCGCAACGGCCTCGAATTGTTGCGCGAGATTCGTCGGCGCGATCCGCAGCTCGCCATCATATTAATCACTGCCTATGGCTCAATCGACATGGCTCGCGCAGCCTTTAAAGGCGGCGCTCAGGACTTTATTACCAAGCCCTGGTCCAACGATGAGCTGATCGCCCAAGTGTCTCTGGCAATCGAAGGCCGCAGACTTCGAGACGAAAACGTCCAGCTGAAACGC
The DNA here is from genome assembly GCA_963731535.1 of uncultured Acidobacteriota bacterium. Classification (GTDB taxonomy): domain Bacteria; phylum Acidobacteriota; class Terriglobia; order Acidiferrales; family UBA7541; genus Palsa-295. The sequence continues at coordinate 87,633 of CAVSWI010000020.1, forward strand.
GCTCTCAAGCAGCGCTACAACTTTCCTAACATCGTCGGCAAGAGCGAAAAGATGCAGACTGTGCTCGACCTGGTTACGCAGGTTGCGCCTTCGCGCTCCACGATCCTGATCTCCGGCGAGAGCGGAACCGGCAAAGAAGTTTTTGCCAAAGCTATTCACTCGGCCTCCACTCGCGCGGACAAAGCATTTATCCCCATCAATACCGGCTCAATTCCAGCCGATCTTCTGGAATCCCAGCTCTTCGGGCACGTGAAAGGCGCTTTCACTAGCGCCATCGCCTCGAAGAAAGGCTTATTCGAAGTGGCCGACCAAGGCACTATCTTTTTTGACGAGATTTCCACCATCAGCCCGGAAACACAGGCCAAGCTTCTGCGCGTGATTCAAGAGCGCGAGTTTATGCGTTTGGGCGGCACTGAGACGATCAAGGTTGACGTGCGGATTCTTGCGGCGTCTAACGAAGATTTGATGAAGCTCGTTCGCGAAGGCCGTTTCCGCGAAGATTTGTTTCACCGGCTGAACGTAATCTCACTGCATCTGCCCCCGCTGCGTGAACGCAAAGAAGATATTCCTCTGTTAATCGAGCGCTTCCTTGATCAGTTCTGCCAGGAAAACGGCAAACCGCCACGCACGTTCACACACGGAGCCATGAAGCTGCTGATGGATTACGATTGGCCCGGAAACGTTCGCGAGCTAGAAAACGTGGTCGAGCGCGCTATTGTGCTTTCCACTCAGGAATCCATGGATGCTGAGCTTCTGCCCGAAAGCGTACGCTCTCGCGAGATTGTCAAGGGCGTTCGCTTGCAGCTCGCCGAATTCCTGCCGCCGATGCCCGGCGAAGGCGGAGAATTGGGGAGTTCACCGTCTCTCTTCCAGATCCTGGAAGAAGTCGAGCGCCGCATCATCGTTGACATGCTGGAGCGCACGAATTGGAATCAGACCGAGGCGGCGGAGCGTTTTCAGGTCCCGCTCTCCACACTCAACCAAAAAATCAAACGCCTGGGAATTGAAACACGCCGCCGCACTACGCCCGTTCGAGGCGCTGCCACGGGGTTCGGCGAGGATACTGCCGAGTTTCTCGCCGGCAAGTAGTAGCCGAACCGGACAAGTTTTAGTGGTGGAATCGGGAAAATCGGATCAGGAAATCAGCGCACGTCCGGCAATGTTCCCAAGGATGCGATACGGCGCAGCCTCCAGCGCGACAAGAGCTTTTGGAGGAATCAAAAACGTCTGCTCGATGGCGTACTGGCCCGACGTTACTGCGTGCGCCACGCAATCGGTGAAAACGAGCCAAGTCGCTCGCGGCGGAAATTCCAACTGGGTCTTCGGACAGTCCCTCTGGAATTCCATGTTTTCTTTCAGAAAATCGTGGAATCGAAGCATGAACATATCGTAGGGCGTTCGCCCGATCACTCCGAAACCCAGCTTGGAACCAAAATCCTGCACCGTGCGGCTCAAGAACGAATTATCTTCAGCGATGTCCTGCAACCCAGCGCCACCGGCGTATCGTCGAGCCAGAACCTCAAAGCCCTCGGTGGTCCGCCACACGCGCGGCTTCTGGGGGTTTAGATTTGTGAATACTCGCAAGATGCGCGCGCCGCGTGTGGGGCGGCTCGGAAACGCGTCCACGTGGAGCAGGTCGTTGCGCTTGTGCAACGGCAGGTCGCGGCCTTCTTCTTCAAGCGGCCGAAAACTGGCGAAATCCTGATTCCATTTGCCGGCGTACGGCCTCAAAAACTTTCCCAGGAACTGTGCAACCTGCGCGCTGTAGTTGCGCATGATTGATTGCAGCCGGCTAATCGTGTCGCGGTCGCCGGAAACTCCGCGCAGGGAATCCTCGCTTGGCCGGTAGGAGACATTTTTATGCATGCGCAGTTCTGACCATTCCTGCTCGAGCAGAAATTTCTGGTCAGCGGCGGGCAAGTCGAAGGGCGGCTCGCGAAAGAAAAGTATTTGCCCGTGCTCGAGCATTTCACAGTAAGCGCGCGAATGAGCTTCGCTCTTTCCGGAGGCAATCCAGCCCGTGGGATGCTTGTAATCTTCCACTGGAACCCACGGCAGATTCGGAGTTGCGCTCTTCTTCATCTAACTTTTCGCAGGAGTAGGAAGCTTGTATCCACGTGGAAGCAAGGTTGTGCTTAGATCCAAACCCGAAAGATCCACACCGTCGAGATTGGTCTCACGAAGTACCGTCGTCTTCAAGTCAGCGCCGCTAAAATCGGCGCCGCGGACTTCGGCCAACCGGAAATTTGAAGCCACAAAATTTGCGCCGCGCAGGATCGCGCCACGCAAATCCGCGCGGAAAAGTTCGGCCCCGCCAACTTTGGCTTCCGTGAGATCGGCCTCACTCAGATTGGCTTCCGTTAAATCGGCTTTGCGCAGATCCGCGCGGCGCAGCTTGGCCTTGCTTAAATTCGTGGAGGAAAGCCTGGCATCGTGCAAATTTGCACCTTCCAAGTTAGCGCCATGAAAATCTACAAGATCCAGATTTTCGCGCTCCAGAATTATGCGCGAGAGATCGGCGCCGGATAAGTCCGCACGGGCGCCAGTTTCGTCGCCACGCACGAAACGCCGGTGCGATTCAAGAATTTCCGAGACAGGCCGTCCCTTGTGTTTGATGTTTTTGGGGGATCTCATCATCGCCGTGAATAGCTAGGATGCGTAATAGTATTCAGAAAGTATAACATGACGGACCCAGCGCCAGATTATCGGCCGTTTGAGAAATTGTGATAACGTCGCAAGATGGGCGACTGCCACAGTTCTTCGCGATATCGTCGGGCTCGATTCGCAACCTTGCTCCCGCTCGCGACAATCTTTTTCGCTCTGTCTCCCATGCTTTTTCTTCTTTCTCAGGAGGCCGCTTCGCAGCAAAGGCAGGACACCCCCGGCGACGAGATCGTCGCAAATCTTTCGGCAGGCCGCGTGATCATCGCGGTGGTTAAGGACGCGATACTCATTGCCACAATCGAAAACCCGGTCGAGCCGCAGACACGCCTCCCTACTCCCGTGGACCTGGGCTCCAGACGTACCGGCGTTTTTCTCGGCGCCGTAGAATGGACGTCCCCTGCCTCGCACGTTGAAATCGCTCGGCTCGACAGAGAATTGCCGCATCTCCGCGGCCAAGTTGCCTCTGCGGGACCGCATTTGCAGCAAGCTGCGCCGGACGCCGAAGCCACTGACATTGATTCGATCGGGCATGGCGTAGCCGAACGCTTGAACCAAATTGCCAGAAATCTTCACGGGAAAGTAACTTTGCCGCCGAACGAACCTGTCGCGGAACTGATTCTCGCAGATTACGTGGAAAGCTACGGACCGGAAATCTGGCAGCTAAGCTTTACTCTTCAGCAAGCGATTCAGCGAGAGGATTACTACGACACGCACGTTCCTTTGCCACAGTACCGCCAATTTTGGCCGCCGGAAAAAGGCCAGCCACACACGCTGGTGGAATTCCAATACCCACCGGAGGATTCGACGCCTTTGCTAATCGAGCGGATTCGGAAGAATGACCCTGAGATCGATAAACTTTGTTCCGCGGACGCAAAAATGCGAGAGGTACGGGATCGCTTCGGGCGTGGTGAGAGCAATAAAATACTGGCGGTGGATGCAATTCAGTTTTTGCGCGCTGCCTTGAATATTGTGGCGTCTCCCAACACGCGGGAGACCTTCGCTGCCATCAACGCGGAAACAGGCTTTAGCTGGATTTTAAGGCCGCCGGTTGAGGCTCCGAGATCAAGCGAGCAAAAAGAACGTCCCGCCGACGCGCCTTCGCTTCTACAGCCACACTGAAGAATTTATCTGGCCGGAGCTCGGTGATGAAACGACTCCATTTTCGCTTGGGCGGGAAGAAGAAATTCTAAGTAGATATCCAGGACTACTTCTTTTCTGAAACTTGCTGCTTCAGACGCGCATTCTTCTCGGTCACTGAACGCTCGAGATCTTGTTTATGCGCGACAAGTTTGCCAGCGATCACCGAGTCGGAAAGTCCCAGGATTTCCGCTGCGAAAATTGCGGAATTCACTGCTCCCGCCTTATCGATTGCCATGGTCGCGACGGGAATTCCGCCGGGCATTTGCACCGTTGAGAGCAGCGCGTCCAGTCCATTCAATGTGCTGGTGCCCATCGGTACTCCGATGACCGGCAGCGTAGTGTTGGCGGCGATTACTCCCGCAAGATGCGCAGCGGCCCCGGCGGCTGCAATCAAGACTTTTAACCCTCGCTTGCTAGCCGTCGTCGCGTACTCATGCGCGCGCGCGGGCGTGCGATGCGCAGACACGACTTCCAATTCGTAGGGAATTGCAAATTTCTCCAGAGTTTTTGCCGCCTCGCTCATCACCGGGTAATCGGTATCCGATCCCATCAGAATTCCTACCAGCGCTGCGCCTTTGTGTTTATTCTCGTTGGCCACTTTTTCCGTCTCCTAGTCTGTAACCTGCATCGCCAGTTGTTTTCGCGGGCGTGTTTCCACTCCAATGCGGTCGCCTTTGCGAATTATTCCTGCTTCGATAACTTTGCAAAGCCAGCCTCGCTGGCCGCGCAATTCTTGCTGCAAACCCATTCGAATTTCATCCATTCGCGGACACGGATCGCACGGTCCAGTGATCTCCAAAAGGCTTTCACCGATGCGAAAGCTTTGCCCCGTCTTCAGCGTTTGGAAATCAATTCCGACAGTGGTCACGTTTTCTTTCACCGCACCTGGCGCAATATCAAAACGCTCCAGAGTTTCCGAATCCATCAGCAGAACTTGCCGTTTGGATCCGCGACGGCCATGAATGCAACCGCGAAATCCTTTATCCGCGATGGCCTCGGCTTGCTCCACTTCCTGCATTGGAAACCTGTGAACTAAGCAGGTAAAAAGATGCAGCACCTCAGCCATTCGATGACTCCGCGGCAGCTTTTCCGGCCACTTTCATATTCCCAATATCTTTTCGGTAATGCGCCCCTTCAATTCGAATCTTGCTCGCAGCTTCATAGGCAATCTTGCAAGCCTCAGACAAATTCTCTCCGGTGGCGCCAACACTTAGAATTCGCCCGCCGGAGGTGTAATACTTTTCACCTTCTCGTTGCATACCCGCGTGAAAGATCACGGCACCAGGAATCTTACTGGCAGCATCGAGTCCTTCGATTTCTTTGCCGAGCTTGGGATCGTTGGGATAACCTTCCGAAGCTAGTACTAGGCAGACGCTCGCTGCGGCGGAAGACTTCGCTTGCAACGGTGAGAGGTCTCCTCGAGCGGCGTGGGCGCACGCATCCGCAAAATCAAAATCGGCGCGCAACATAATCGCTTGCGTCTCTGGATCGCCGAGTCGGCAATTATATTCCAGAACTTTTGGTCCCTCGGGCGTAAGCATCAATCCAAAATACAGAAAGCCTCGGTAGGTGAGACCATCCTTTTGAAGCCCCGCTAGCGTCGGCTGTACGATGGTCTCGAGAATTTTCATTTCCAATTCAGGTGACAAAAGATCCGCAGTGGAAAAGGCGCCCATCCCTCCCGTATTCGGACCCTGATCGTTATCAAACGCGCGCTTATGGTCTCGAGCGGCTGCAAGAGACACGAAGTTCTTTCCATCACTGAGTATGATGTAGGAAAGCTCTCGTCCCGCTAATCCCTCTTCCAACAAAACGTGCTTCCCTGCATCTCCGAATTCGCGTCGCTCCATCAGACGGTCGATGAATTCAGATGCCTCGTCCGGCGAAGAGGTCACTAACACACCCTTTCCCGCGCACAATCCGTCGGCCTTCACCACTAATGGCCAATCCACTGAACATAGCGACGTGTATGCGTCAATCGGCGAATCGTAAATTCCGTATGTGGACGCCGTCGGAACTGCGTGCCGTTCCATAAATTTCTTGGCAAAAACTTTGCTTCCCTCCAGCCGGGCTGCTTCTTTTGTCGGACCCAACAGCGCCAGTCCGCGCTTTGTAAATTCATCCGCGATTCCGCGTACGAGCGGCAATTCTGGCCCACAGATCGTAAGATCAACACGGAATTTCTCCGCCAGATCTGCAGCCGCGCTGATATCTCCTAGATCCAACGACAGACATTCGGCGTCGTTGGCCATGCCTCCGTTCCCCGGAGCACACCAGATTTTCTCGACCCCGACACTCTGCCGCAATTTCCAGACGATTGCGTGTTCGCGCCCGCCGCCACCGATCACAAGAATTTTCATGTTGGTCACAGAACCAAGAACGATACGAGGGACGATTACCGCTGTCAACTCTAGTTCCTCATGGCCGCTCCGGCTTCGAGGATTTTCCGGCGGGTCAGCCGTTACGCAGCTCGAACCCGACTCCTAACGAAAGAAGATTATCGTTGACCAACATCGCTGTTTGTCGTGTGGACACTATTACTATATATATAGTAGTACCCCGCAATACGCACGCTGGTTCTTTTTTTTTCTGCAGCCGACTTTTCCCCCTATGAATTTCAGAGTAGTGTTTCTCATGCCTTTTATAATAATCTGCCTTAGAGTGGGAGGCATTCGAAGGAGGACTTTCTAGCAAGTTGCTGCATATAGTATAGTTAACTGACGTACGTTACACCTTCTCATGCCAATTATTACGGAAGAATTTATCGACAAGACGCTGGAAGAGTATCAAGTATTTACGACTCCTGCCATCCGCGCGGGCATACAGATGTATATTTCATTGCTCTTGCGGTGGAACAAGAGAATCTCCCTCACTACGATAACCGATCCGCCTCAAATCTTGCGATTCCACTTCGGCGAGAGCATGTTCGCCGCGTCTTCTGTTCCGATTCGGGATGGTCGGCTCGCCGACGTTGGTTCGGGCGCAGGTTTCCCAGGACTCCCGCTGAAGATCATGGTTCCGCACCTAGATTTAGTTCTTATTGAGTCGAATTTAAAGAAAGCATCTTTCCTTTCCGAGTGTGTTCGCGAACTTGATCTTGACGGCATAGAAGTCGTCCGCAGCCGATTTCAAGATCTTGACCAAAGTGACCTTGATTTTGACTTCATCACAGCTCGAGCTCTTGGTGGCTACGAAGGTCTTATCGAATGGGGGCAGAAGCGCTTGGCATCAAGCGGAGCGATAGTTCTGTGGCTGGGCCAGGATGACGCGATCAAATTGAAAAAAGAGTCATCTATCGAATGGCGCTCTCCGACTGCCATCCCGGCTAGCGATCATCGCGTCATTCTTGTTGGAACTCGAAAATAGGCGTTATGTTCCACGTGGAACACTCGTATTTTCGATTTCCGTAAATAGTTCCACGTGAAACAACTTGCATCTCCGCAGAGCGGTCTGCTACATTCTCGCCCGAGGGACTCTTATTGGCTCGCGTCATCTCTATCGCAAATCAGAAAGGTGGAGTAGGTAAAACCACCACCGCAGTTAATCTAGGAGCCTCGCTCGCCGCGTCCGACCAGAAAACCCTCATAATCGACTGCGATCCGCAAGGGAACACAACGAGCGCCCTGGGATTTCCGAAAGATCCTGCACGAAGGACGTTGTATCAAGCTCTAATTTTGGATGAGTCGATCGAGAGAATCACTCTTGACGCTCAAGTCGAGGGGTTAGAGCTAATTCCATCCGATAAAAACCTGGTGGGGGCTACTGTCGAGCTCGTCAACATGGAAAACCGCGAATACCGGCTAAAAGCCGCAATAGCTGGGATACGGAACAAATATGCCTATGTGTTGATTGATTGCCCGCCAGCGCTTGACCTTCTTACACTGAACGCTCTAGCCGCCAGCGATTCGGTTCTTGTGCCCATTCAATGCGAGTATCTGGCTCTCGAAGGCGTCTCTGAACTTCTCGATACATTGATGCGTCTCCGACGAACCATAAATCCTACGCTCGCAATAGAAGGCATCTTGCTCACAATGTATGACGACCGCACGACCCTCTCCAAGCAAGTTGCCGCCGATCTGCGAAGCTTTTTCGGGGGCCAAGTCTTTGAGACCGTGATCCCGCGGAATGTCCGCTTAGCGGAGGCGCCGAGCCATGGCATGCCCGTAATGTTTTACGACATTCATAGTAAAGGCGCAGAAAGTTATGTTCAACTAGCCAAGGAGGTTATCGCAAATGCCCAGAAACGCGTTGGGCAAGGGCCTGAGCGCACTGATCAGGGAACCCGAGCCGAATCCGCAGCAGCCGCCGGCGCAGGGGCAGGCGGCGGCACAACCATCACCAGGCCTGACTCCAGCACAACCGAAGGCGACGGGGACAGCGGCGACGGCGGCAGCTCCGGCCCTGGCACCCGCTGACGGTCTCCTGCACATCGATATCGATCTGATCGATCCCAGCCCGTACCAACCTCGCTCCCGCTTCCGCGAGGAGGCGCTCGAGGAACTAACGCGCTCCATACAAGCGAGTGGCATTGTGCAGCCGCTAGTAGTACGAAAGGTCGCCACACGCCACCAGCTCATAGCTGGCGAACGACGTTGGCGTGCCGCGCAGCGCGCCGGATTGAGCCGTGTCCCCATCGTCATTCGCAACGTTCCTGACGAAATGGCGCTGGAGATGACACTGGTTGAAAATCTTCAGCGCGAAGATTTGAATCCAGTTGAGCAGGCGCATGCTTTCCAACGCCTCACCGAAGAATTTCATCTCACCCAGGAAGAAGTCGCTCGGCGAACCGGAAAGGATCGTGCGACGATTGCTAACGCGGTCCGTCTCCTAAAACTTGAAGAGCCGATCCTCACATTACTTGAAGATGGAAAGCTCACTTCTGGTCATGGCCGAGCTTTGCTAGCAATCGCAGACCCTGCCACTCGACTGTCCACTGCTCAGCGCGTTGCACGTACGGGGATGACGGTTCGCCAAGTCGAACGCCTTGCCACTCGCGGCCCACGTGCGCGCGCAATCCCCTCGATAGATCAGCCCGAGCCCAACACGAAGGCCGCTCTTGAAGAACTTCAGCGCGAGTACGGAACGCGGGTCCACATACAACCCCGTCGATCAGGTAAGCCGGGCCAGTTGATCTTTGAATACTATGACGATAGTGATTTAACCCGCCTTTACGACCAATTGATGCTTAAATAGAGATTTCTTCGCCACTAAATCAGGCAGGGGGTAAAAATCGTAAATGGCGTGGTTCGACCGTAACAAAAGGCATGACTCCGGAGAATGGACCGGTTTCCTCGAGCGCGGGGTAAAGCTTGAAGGCAGGCTCGAGTCAACCGGCACGTTCCGAATCGACTCGGCCGTGAAGGGAACGCTCGTTTCCGAAGAAACATTAATTCTGGGCGAGCATGCAACTGTGGAAGGCGAGATCGAGGGCAACTGCGTGATAATCGCCGGCCGGTTCGACGGAGTTATCCGGGCCAAGGGCAGAGTTGAAATTCAGGCCAAGGCCATCGTCACTGGAGAAATTCATGCCCCCTGCGTTCTGATAGAACCGGGAGCGGTGTTCGATGGAAGCTGCCACATGCTGGGTTCCACCCAGACTTCGAAACCAGTTACCATTCCAATTCGTTCTGTAGCCGCACGGGCCTGAATATTTTCTGGGGTCATCAATTTTCCCTACGCTAAGTCTTCCGCGTCAAAGCGCTATAATCAGAGCCGCGTTATGACAGGAGATTGCTTGCCGGAAACCGTTCGCTTGACGAGAACCGCAAAGGCCGCTGGCTGCGCGGCGAAACTGAGTCCTGCAATATTGGATTCAGTTCTGAAACGCTTGCCGCGTCAAATCGATCCAAATGTCCTGGTCGGCTTTGAAACCAGTGACGACGCAGCCGTTTATCGTCTGTCGGACGACTTAGCCATCGTTCAAACCGTAGATTTTTTCACGCCAATCGTAGATGACCCAGAGCTGTTCGGTCAGGTTGCCGCCGCAAATTCTCTCAGCGATATTTATGCTATGGGCGGCCGCCCGATTTCCGCGCTGACGATTGTGGCCTTTCCAACTTCTGACGCGCCGGAAATTCTCGAAGAAATACTCCGCGGCGGGCTTTCAAAAATGTCCGAAGCGAGTTGCACTGTTGTCGGAGGACATTCCATCCGCGACGATGAGTTGAAGTTTGGTTATGCCGTGACCGGAGTGATCCATCCCGGACAAGTCTGGAAAAATATTGGCGCACGGCCCGGCGATGTCCTCCTTTTCACGAAGTCGCTCGGTACCGGCGTGATTGCCACAGCGTTAAAACAGGGCTCCGCAGAAGCAGCTTGGGTTTCCGCTGCAACAGATTCGATGACTCGTCTGAACCGCGACGCGGCTTCCGCTTTGCATGAAGTTGAGTCGACGAAAAACGCTGAAGCTTCCATTCACGCCGTTACCGACGTAACCGGTTTTGGCTTGCTGGGGCATGCCAGAGAGATGGCCATTGGCAGCGCCGCGTCCATGAAAATCAATCACAAACAAATCGCTTATCTTCCGGGAGCGGTCGAGGCAGCGCGCGGTCATTTTTTCTCCGGTGGTCTGAAGAACAATCGCGACTTTTGTGAAGGTTGCGTCAACTTCCTTGACCAAGTTCCGGAAGAATTTCGCGCTCTTCTTTTCGATCCGCAGACCTCCGGCGGACTGCTTGTTTCAATTGCTCCGGATTCGGCCGATTATGCAATCGCTGCTTTGAAGCGTTTTAATGTGTCCGCGCAAATCATCGGCGAAATCATTCCACGGTGTTCTCCGCTGATCGAAATCGCCTGACCCGCTTCAATCGTGTACACTTTTCTTCCTTTGAAACTCTCATGGATCCCATAACTCACGGCATCGCTGGCGCTCTGTTAGGCAAAGGATATTTCGCGGATCGCAAAGGCCGAGTGGCTATTTTCGCGGCCACTCTTGGAGCAGTTTTTCCTGACATCGACATCATCGACGAAATCGTGTCTGGCGACCCGCTTGCCATTGTGAAATACCATCGCGGAATTACGCACTCTTTCGTAGGACTCCCGTTTTTTGCGGCGCTCCTTGCCTGGCTTACACGGTGGCTCGCGAGGCGTCGGGGCATCGAAACTCCTTCCTGGGCGATGCTGACCTTGATCTACGGCATGGGAATCGCCAGTCACATCGTGCTCGACGGGATGACTTCGTTCGGCACGCGCATGTGGACGCCGATTTCGCAGCAGCGCGTGGCCTGGGACCTTCTCTTCATCATCGATTTCAGTTTCACCGCGATCATTTTGCTGCCACAGATCACGGCATGGATTTATAGCAACCAGGCGAAATGCCGAACGCGTGCGGTCTGGATGTGGGTTCTCTTCACGCTAGGCGCCATGGGAGCGTGGACCGCCGCTGGCGCTGCTGGATTTCCTTTTCCTCTTTGGATCGTTGCGCTCGCCAGCGCCATCATCGCTGTATTATTTTTTCTTCCGGCACAAGGAGGATGGGGATTTGGAGTCAGACGTTCTTTGTGGTGTCAGGCCGGAACCTACGCCATGATCGCTTACCTTTTTGCTTGCAGCGTCGCACACCACGCGGCGATGCAACGTGTAAAGGATTTTGCCTCCGCCAACAAAATTACGATCGATCGCATAGGCGCTCTTCCCCTCCCGCCGTCCCTACTTGATTGGGGCGGAGTGATTCGTTCGACCGACGGTGTATATCAGGCCCGTTTTGACTTGCGAAATTCTGCGCCGCCGGACTTCCATTTCGCCGCCGATTCACCGCCCGATCCGTTTATTGCGCAAGCATTGCAGCTTCCTGAGGTTCAACTATTCTGGCAATTCGTGCGTTTTCCGGTGATTCACAGTTTCACAGAAGACGGCGAACATATTGTCGATATTGGCGAGAATCGCTTTGTGAATACGCGGCGTAAGGGACCTCAGCCTTTTACCTATCGCTTGATTTTCGATAGCTCCAGCAATCTACTTGAACAAGGCTGGCAAGCGGATGGAATGTTCCTGCGTCACATGCAAAGGATTTCGCCTCAGCGAAGCGGAGAAACACCATGAAAATCCTGATCTTCAGCGACATTCACGGAGATTTGCGCGCGCTGGAAAAAATCACAAAACAACAGGCTGACGTTTACATTGCCGCCGGTGATTTATCGAACTTCGGTAAAACCCTCCATCGCTGCGGCGACATTCTGAAGCCGCTTGGCCAAAAAGTTTGGGTCTTGCCTGGAAATCATGAGACCCAGAGCGAGATTCATTCGTTCTGCGAACGTTATGGTTTTATAGATTTTCATCGCAAGTTGCGACCTCTGGACTCCGCAGCAGGCCGCACTCGATGGGCAGGATTGGGCTACAGCAATATCACCCCTTTCAATACTCCAGGAGAGTACACAGAGGAAGAAATCAAAAAAGCTCTCGGCGAATTTGACGGTGTTAAGCCGTTATATCTGGTCGTGCACTTTCCTCCGCTCAATACCACGCTCGATGAATTCGCGCCCGGAAAACATGCCGGCAGCCCCACGCTCCGCGAATGGGTAACCAGAAATCAGCCGGCCTATCTCTTCTGCGGACACATCCACGAAACTGCCGGGCGCTCCGACCGCGTTGGACAAACGCAGTGCTTCAACGTGGGCAAAGAGGGGTACCTGCTTGAGATTTAATGAGGCTGTTCGCTGCGTATCATTTCTTGCTGGCAGGGTAAACAACGAGTTGCCGGTGGTCTCCGGCACCTTCACTAGCAGTACGCACGCCTTGCGCGCCGTTCAATTCCAAATGTATCAGTCGCCGCTCGCGTGGCGACATGGGATTAAAACGAAAAGGCTGACCTGTTTCTCGAACGCGCTGCGCGGCCACGCGTGCCGAAAGCTTCAATTCTTCCAAGCGGGCGGCCCGGTAGTCACCACAATCGAAGCGCACGCGATCGTGAAGCCGAGGATCTAAGTGCAGCCAGCGATGCGCCACGTGTTCGAGCGCCAATAGAAGCTCGGCATTTCGTTCGAGCAAAAGATCCTGGTCCGCTCCTCGGAAAGCGACCACAACGTCCGTATCCTCGGGTCCGCCTGTCAGCGAACCTGGCGTCGAAATTTCGTATTCAATGGCCAGTCCCATCTCGCTCACCGCGAGATCCAGGAATCGTTTCAACTCCGAGGCCGCGCGGCCGTGGTCGAGGCGCGCTTCGCCTTGTACGCGGTCTTTCACATACGGTCTTTTCGCGCTTGGAGTTCGTTCGTCAGGCATCGAGCGCTTTCTTTTTGAATTTGCTTCTAGACGGCAACGGTTCCGTACGATTCAAATAAAGCTGCTGAGCAATTCCAACCAGGTTGCTCGTAAACATATACAAATTCAGCCCACTGGAAAGGTTGAAAAAGAAAAAGCCGAACATCAACGGCATGAGCGCCAGCATTTTCTGCTGCGCTGGATCAGTAGTCGTCTGCGGCGTCATTTTCGTCATCAAGTACATCATGATGGCCATGCCAATCGGCAAAATATAATACGGATCCTTCGCCGAAAGATCGTAGATCCATCCGATCCATGGCGCGTGACGCAACTCAATCGCTCCGTTTAGCACGCGCCACAGCGCCCACCATATCGGCATCTGAAAAAGCATCGGCAGGCAGCTACCCATCGGGTTAATGCCTTCGCGGCTGTAGATGGCCATTACTTCTTCGTTCATTTTCTTCTTGCGTGGATCGGTCATCGAATATTTTTTGTACCGATCCTGAATCTGCCGGATTTCCGGCCCCACTCTCTGCATCTTCTGCATCGAACGCCAACTTTTCATCTTCAGCGGGAACATCGCGAAATTGATTATCAGCGTCAAAATGACGATGCACCACCCATAATTCGGCACTTTCGTATGGATAGTCTGCAGAATCCACAGCAGTGGCTTGGCGATTACACCGGTCCAGCCAAAATTGATTAGCTCGGCCAGCGGGGGCTTGGTTTTCTCCAGAATCTTCAGGTCTTTCGGACCAACGTAGATCCGCGCGCGCAGCGGCGCCGCGATAGTAGTTCCCGCGGCCATTTCCGCGATGGGCTCAGTCGCGGGCTTTCCGTCGTCCACAATGCCGTGGTCCTGTGTCCAGTGCCACAGCGAGAGTTCCGTACCATCGGGCAAAAACGCCGCAGTGAAAAACTGGTCTTCAATCCCCAGATATTCCATCGGGCCGGTTTGCAACGCGGGCTGGCTTTGACTTCCGGAGACACCAAGCTTTTTGTATTGCAGCAAATTCAGCTTATCGTTCTGCTTGTAATAAACGGTAACGAGCGACGCTGCCTTGTACACCGCCCGGTCGCCGAACCCACCGCGCCAAGCTAACGCTGCTGGAATTGGTTTGCCGTCCAGCAGGACGGAAACCTCCGCGGTCATCTCGTAGTCCCGGGTGAAAATTAATTTCTTTGTGACGTCGAGATGGCCGTCGTTCCAATGGAACGTGACTTCGATTGGCGCAGCCACATTGATTTGATCCGGCGTTACTTCATATAACCCGGAGTTGGCCTTCGCTTCGAGCTGTGCATCGGAAAGAAGCAGAGAGAACGGCCAACCGAGTTGCTGTGCCGCCGCGGTGTTCACCAGCTCGAGCGGATGAGGTGGCTTTTGGTCGTCCAAATATTTCTTCAGTTTCCAACTTCGCACCACACCACCGCGATTGGAAAACTCGACTACATAAACGGGATTGTCTATCGCGAGTAACTTTTCGTTTGCCGCTTCCACCTTTACAAGGCCAGCGGCCGCGACAGCGTCCGCAGTCCGCGCCGGTTTTGCAGCGGTTGCTGAAGTATTGCCGGGAGTTTGGGTGGTCGCTTCTTGTGCGGATGTCTGCGCAGGCTGGGGCGGCTGTATCGGAGGCTTATAGAAATGCCCCCAGGCAAAAAGAATTATCAACGCGACGATCACAAATACTACTGCGCGTACCTGGTCGCCCATCTCGTTCACAGAACTCGATCCTCATCATGCTTACACCGAGCGTCTTTCGCAAAACGTGGGACCAATGTTTTATTGGAATTTGAATCAGGAATATTTCTTATCAAGGGATTTCGAGTTGTAGAAGTCTCACATGCAACTATTTCCGGCACCGGATCAAATCCACCCCGCGTAAACGGACGGCAGCGTCCCAACCTTTTCAGCGCCAAGACGATGCCGAGCCGCGCTCCATGCCGTGCAATCGCTTCTTGAGCGTATTTCGAGCAGGAAGGATAAAACTTGCAGGCGCCTCCGAAAAAATGCGCAAGAAAAATTCGATAAAACTGGACTAGCGCGAGCGAAACCCACGCGCCCAATGATCGATCGCTCGTTTCCATGTGTTCGGAACTGCACGGCATCACGGTCTGCGCGGAACCAGCTTCACCAGCTCGACTGCCAGCGGAGAAAATTCCGCGGTCGCCGCCGTGCTGCGTGGATGAATCACAATATCCCATCCCGTGGCAATCTCCTGTCGGTGCAATCTTAGAATTTCGCGAAGGCGGCGCCGGATTCGGTTGCGGCGGACCGCGTTACCCAGCGCCTTTTTTATGCTCCAGCCAAACCGGCTGATTTCGAGGCCATTGGGACGTAGAAATATCGTGAACTCGCGGCTCGTCCGGCGGCGCCCTTCGCGATACACCATGTCGTACTCCGAGCGGCGCACCAGCCGGCAGTTCCGCGGAAGGTTCAGCCGCGGTATATCAGATGCGCGTGAGACTGTGGCGCCCCTTCTTGCGACGTTGGGCCAGAACTTTCCTTCCGCCTTGACTCTTCATGCGCTTGCGGAAGCCGTGCTTCTTGTGACGGCGGCGCACATGCGGTTGAAACGTGCGTTTCGGCAACGATCGTTCTCCTCTGCCTGAGTATTATTTCTTGTGAGCCGGTTGGGCGCTGCGGTGTTACGCCGATCTCCGCTTTTCGCGCTCGCGCAATCCCAGGCGGGCGCAACGCATCGGAAGTAAATCCCTCACCCTGGCGAAACAAACAGTGTATTAGACCCGCGCGGCGCGGTCAAGAATTCGCGCTGATCGGTGCTGATCGGTAGTGTCTCAGTTTGGAAGTAGGTAGCGTAGAGTTGTTCGTGCGGCCTGTGGCATACTCGATTTGGCACATGCCTAGCTCCGGCAATTGGTTATGCCATGGGCACTGTCGTTGTAATCCTCATAGCACTTTGGATGGCAAATCACCCATGAGCAAACGCCCGCGCGATCTGAACCAGCTGGCCAGGCAGTGGCAGGGTCCGGTCGCGAAACCGGACCTGCCGACGTCATCATCTGTCTCTACGTCTGGTTAGTGCTTCGGCTTCTCTTCAGGCTTGCTCGCTTCCTTCGGAGCGGCTTCGTGTTGAGCAGGAGCTGGCTTCGCTGCGGCTTCGTGCGTCGGCTGAGCCTTCGGCGCGCTTTCGTGTTGAGCCTGGGGTTTAGGTGCAGCTTCGTGTTGAGGCTTAGCCTTTGGCGCAGCTTCATGCTCCGGCTGCGCCTTTGGTGCAGACTCGTGAGTTGCCTTCGGAGCAGCCTCGTGCGTGGGCTGAGCCTTTGGCGCGGCATGTTGCGTTTGGGCCTTAGGCGCAACGTCGTGCTCCGTCTTAGGGGCAGTCTCGTGAGTTGTAGTCTTAGGCGTGCTCTCGGTTTTTCGCGGAGTGCCTTCCTTCTCCGGTTTTGCGGTTTCGGTTTTCGGCTTTGCCGTTTCCGTTTTAGGCGTCGCCGTATGTGTCGCCGACTTCGGTGCGCTTTCTGTGCGTGACGTGTTCTCACGTGCTGCCGGCTTGGCCTCAGGGCTTGTGCTCTTACGCTCATTCGTTGCGCCAGCGTTCGTATGTTCGGTATTGCGTGCTGCAGGCGTCGTCGAGTGTGCGGGGGTTTTCGTAGCAGCAGTTCCGCCTGTCGCCTTTTCCCCTCGTGCATTCGCTGCGCCTTTACCCGTTGCGCCCTTGTAGGGTGCTGCGGCCTTTGCCGGTACCACACCCGCTCCCTTGAACTCACCCGGCTTCGCCGTAGCAGCCACGGCTGGCTTGCCGTGGTTCACGGAAGCGTATTGGCTGCGATCGGCGGCTGCGGAGTGCTGGTGCTCGGTCTGGACGGAAGTGGGCGGCGTGTGCTGTTCGTGTGAATAGGTCTCTTCCTGCGCCGTCGGTTTGCGGCGATCACCGCCCGGACCGTTAAAGCTAGCGCGACTGGTTGTGTTGTAGTTATTCACTACCGTCTTGGTGTAAACGTTGTGAATCACCGTGACATTTACGTTACTAACCGAGCGATTGTAAAAGAAATTTCCACCTTGCCAATACCCGCCCTCGAAACCAACTCCACCATATCCAAATCCGTAATTAACTCCGCCGTAGAAGCCGATGTGCGGTCCCCAATAACCGCCGTTCCATGCATACACTCCGTTATTCCATCCCCAATAACCAGGCGTCCACAAGAAGCCCGGAGTCGGTGCCAATACCCAAGTTCCAGGCACCCAGAAATAATCCCCATCGTCATCGCTCCAGGACCAATAGCCAGGCGTCCATATGTAATTGTCGCCGGGACAAACCGGCTGCACATACACCGGCAGCGCCGGCGGTGCCACGGTGATCGACACTCCAACCACTTGTCCGAACGATTTCGACGGTATCAGTAGTAGGAACACTGCGAGCAAGAGCCAACGAACCGAGCGAATCGAGCGCATCTTTTGCATTGAGCATCACCTCGTTAGATTTTCATTTAGCTGCGAACAAAAACGCATACCCAATGGGAATGGCCGACAAAAATTTACGTATTTAACGACAACTTTTGTTGCATAGAACACTTCGGAAGGGGTCTCGAAGTCCCGTCGGACAGCCCGTATGTGACACCAAGAATACTCCTATAACTCCACCCTATCAAGAACATGATGCTTGAGCAGTGCTTCAGGACACATATTTCTAAGAGGATGCTTAACCTTTGGGCCGGAACTCCACTACCACATCTTCTTCAGCGCCTAGCGGCTGTCCGTCTAAGAGAGTTACGGTGTAGCGCCATTCACGAACGGCTCGCACCACTCGCGGGATTAGCGAAGCAGGACCGCGGATCGCCCTCACCTCCACCACATCCCCACCTTTTCCGATCGTGGCTCGCACTTTCACCGTTCCGCCGATTTCGTCTCCCGACGCTGGTAGTACGGGATCTACGTGGTAGATCAGCACTCCCGCTTGCAGTCGCGCAGGTCGATGGCTCGATGCTGGGCCAGGCTTAACTGGAATCGAAACGAAACGTTGGGCGCTAATGGCCAGCGTTCGTGAAGCACTCACTGCCGCTTCCGGAAACGCCAGCCGAAACGGACCGCTTCTCTCATCCGGGGGAGTTACCAGTATCGGACTCTGAACCTCACTGTAAGGTTTATCGACGGTTGCTGCGGAATAATTTGATGTACTCGGATTTTCTTGGCTTTGCGATCGTAATCTGGATTCTGGCGCCGCCGGCACTGGAGCCGGCATCTGAGGTGTGGTTCGTTCTGTTCTCGCCCTCGACTCAGCGCTGGCGCCGCTCGACGAGCCAGCACCGGAAGGTGGGGCAAGTTTTCTTGCCTCTAGCCGCCGATCGAGCGTGGGCGGCCCCTGATCATCTTCAGACTCAGGCGATTGCGCAACATCTGTCGTTGAATCGGTCGCCGCGTTTTTTGCGGCTGCCGTGTCTTTCGAACTGCCAGTCGAACCGATGGAAGAACTATCACGAGAAGCCCTCAAGGAATCGGTGTTCGGTTGTTGGGTCGTGCTCTCTAATGTCTTAATTGATTTGTGGGAGTTTGATTCAGCTGCAGGTGCAGCTGCCGCGGGCTCACTTGTTGCAGCGTCTCCACCGTCAAGTCTCAGTAGTTTTCTTACCGAACCGCTTCCGACCATAAGTCCGCCGGCGAAGCACACTGCGGCGACTAAAAGGATCACTCCTGCAATCAGAAATACATTGCTACTTTCCGGTACTTTTTCAACGACCGGTGGCGCAGCGGATTCCGCCGCCGCCCCACCTCGATTCCAAACAAATTGCTGTCTCCAATCCGTTTCCTGGAGATAGGTAAATGTTGGCAGCGTCCATTCGCCAGGAGTTTTCTCTTCCCTGGCGGGCGATTCGCGTGAGCCAATCCCCGCCGGGGGAGCTTCGGCATCTTCAGGAAGAGAAGCTTGGACTCCATTTTCTTCTGAAGAGGTATGATCTGGATCCCATAAGGAATCGACCGCTTCTAATTCCTTAATTCGGTGCTCCTTTGTGGGTAATCCTTCGAGCGTCAGAAAATCGTCGGGACGGTCGATGACCCAGCGTCGGCGCGGAAACACGATGGTGTCAATCGAGTGGTCTGCCGTCGACGATGCATCGCTCCGGGGATGGACGCCGCCAGAGTCCAGCTGGAAATCCTGGGCGCGTTGCTCAGAAATAGCGCCTTCGGCATTCGACTCGGGAATGTTCTCTGTGGATTGGCTGCTTTGTTCGACGAAAGACTCGGCGTCCAATTCTTTGCGATTCGTATCAAGTAAAGGATCTTTCACAAGTTCTGGCGGATTCTGGCCTACGCGCTCCTGAACTTCTCGTTCTACTTCTGTTTCTTTCCAGTTGTGATCAAGCGAGGTTTGCAGAGTACTTTCTGACGGAAACATGGCCGCAAATCTGGCCTCGTCAGCTTCGCTCAGAACCTCGAGTTTGCGTGGCTCCTTCTTAGGCTTGTCGGAACGCGACGGGTATTTCTTTTCAGACTCGTAGTTAGTTCCGCCTTCCACTTCGGTGCCCGAGTCCTTTGACGAAATCCAATGACGTATTCTTTCGCGGTCTACTTCCGTGATGCCCTGGAAATAAATGCCCGCGCCTTTCTTCGACTCGCTGGTCCAAACTACCCGCCCGCTTGTTTCGATCCATCCCGGGATTTTCGGCAATTGAAAGCGTATGTTGGGGAAATAATCCTCCAATAACGTTCCGGCAGCGGTAATTGCCAGGCCACCCTCGCTTATATTTAAGACAATGCCGCCATTTCCATCGCCGAGGTCTAGGTAAGTTAACAGAGGTGAATTGGTTCGCGGATAGGCGCGACGATCACGCCTCTCTGAGAGGCTTTCAAACAACTCTTCTATATTTCCCCGAGTACTCGACATCCCCACACCTCAATCGCATTCGAGCTAGCCGGGATTTCGCTCGGACCATTCGGAAAAACGCTAAAGCAAAATATTCTACTTTCTCCGCACGCAAAGTGACGTGCGGTAAGAGCCTTAGTTCGCCAACGAAAACACCTTACAGCTGCCCTGGTCTTCGGCCTCGCTCCTCGGCGACAGGCCGATCCACGTGCCCACTCCTGAATTAACCCAACGGTCGCAAATTAGTCGCGTTTGGGTGTGCTGGTGAAAAGGCCTGTAAACATCTCTCGCAGAATAACTTGCGAATACTTTTTTGTTTTCCTGTGAGAGCTAGCGGCGGTCCAACTAAAGGTCATATCCCTCCGAGCGGAGAGCTGAACGTCAGCGCTTGACGCACGTGCACGCTATGCACGCTACCCCTTCCTAGATTCTCGTCTCGCAGTGTGCTAGTGTTTTTTGTGGCTAGAATAGAGAGATAAACTCACCAGACGTTATTCTTGTGAATATTCGCCGCGAGAAAATCAGGCAGACGGTTCACCTGTTCCAATAGCGATGGCCGTACCCGAGACCCAACATGTTTGAAACACTCACAGACAAACTCCAACGCGCCTTCAAAAATCTGCGCGGGCAGGGGAAGCTTACCGACGAGCACCTCGACGCGGGCTTGGCGGAAATTCGCGAAGCGTTGCTCGAAGGTGACGTGAACGTCGGCGTCACCGACGAGTTCATCACGCACGTGCGCGAAAAAGCCGTTGGCTCTGAAGTGCTCCTGCAACTCTCGCCCGACCAGCAAGTGGTAAAAATTGTCCGTGACGAATTGGGCGAGTTACTCGGTCGCGAAGCCAAGCCGCAGTACAGTTCGAAGCCACCTTCGATTTGGCTGATCGTGGGCCTGCAAGGTTCCGGTAAAACTACGTCCACGGGAAAAATGGGCAAGTGGCTCGGAGAACATGGCCACCGTCCGCTGGTTGTTTCGACCGACGTATATCGCCCCGCGGCGCGAGAGCAACTAGCCCAGGTCGCCAAAGCCACGGGGACTCCGCTCTGGCCCGGCACTGGCACTGACAAACCGCTGGAAATTGTTCGCGGCGCCCTGCGAGAAGCAAAGCTGTCGGCCTGCGACGTGATCCTGGTGGACACCGCCGGCCGCCTGCACATTGACGACGAGTTGATGAAAGAGCTTTCCGACCTCAAGCGCGAGTTGAGCCCTTCCGAAGTGTTATTCGTGGCCGACGCCATGATCGGCCAGGACGCCGTGCGTTCCGCCGGCGAATTCCACAAGCGGCTCGGCATTACTGGAGTCGTGCTCACCAAAATGGATGGTGATGCCCGCGGCGGGGCGGCTCTTTCCATCCGCAAAGTCACTGGGGCGCCCGTAAAGTTTGTGGGCGTCGGCGAAAAATATGACGCTCTCGAGCCGTTTCTTCCTGACCGCGTGGTGTCGCGCATCCTCGGCATGGGTGACGTTCTCGGCCTGATCGAAAAAGTCGAAAAGCACGTTGACGAGAAAAAGGCCCGCGAGCTCGAACGCAAGCTGCGCGAAGACGATTTCACCTTGGAAGATTTCCGTGACCAGTTGCGCCAGATCCGCAAGATGGGTTCCCTTGAGTCGATCATGGGCATGCTGCCGAAGGTTGGACCATTCGCCAACCTGCCCAAGAACCCGGAAATCGACGAGAAGCGCCTGGGCTCTGTCGAAGCCATCATCAATTCCATGACCGCCGCGGAACGTGCTAACTCCAATTTGATTGACGGCAAGCGCCGCAAGCGCATCGCGCTCGGGAGCGGCACGTCGGTGCAGGAAGTAAATCAAGTGCTGAAGCAATACTCCGACATGCGCAAGATGATGAAGCAGTACGGCAACTACGCGAAAACCAAACTACGCGGCATAGGCAAATTCGCCGGCCTCAAATAGCTGCGGCTAAGTTCAGAAGAAAATATGCCGATCGTCATCGATAATGTGCTGAACGAGATTCGCTCCATCGCAGCGAGCGGCAACGATCGCGTTGCCAAAGCAAAAAGACTGGCGGAGCGAATCCAAGTCCTTGGACACTATCGTTGGGTCGGCATTTACGACGTTGGCACCGAGACGGTCTCAATCATCTCCGGGAGCGGCCCCAGCGCTCCTGAATACCCCGAGTTTCCTGTCAGCAAAGGGATTACCGGCTCAGCCATCCAACTGAAGAAAACCGTGGTTGTAGGCGACGTGCGGAACGACCCGCGATATCTCACCGCGTTCGGCAATACCCTTTCCGAGATTATTGTGCCGGTCTTGGCTCCGGGAGGAGAACGCGTCATTGGCACGGTAGAGGTCGAAAGCGACGTCGCCAACGCATTTTCAGAGCGCGACCAACAAATGATCGAGCACTGCGCCCAGGCGGCCCTACCCCTGTGGCTACTACGATGAGGCCCGCAGACCGTAGATACCGATTGGTGAAAGCCGGTGCCTCCGCTATAATAGTTTGGTTCTGCATAGGAGGATTTTCGCTGTGTTAATGATTCGGTTATCTCGGATTGGCAAGAAAAAGCGCCCGTTTTATCGCGTGGTTGTAACGGAGAAGACGCGTCCCCAAAACGGCCGTTTTGTGGAAATCGTCGGCACATACGACCCGTTGAAAAAGCCCGCGGCCATAACTCTGGATCACGAACGCGTCACTTATTGGCTTGGTAAGGGTGCACAGCCAAGTGACACCGTGCGCAGTTTTTTACGAAACCGGAAACCTGCCTAAGGCGTCTCACCCCACAGTAAATCTATTACCCGCACATGCTCCAGCGAATTTCTCTGCTGAGCGCAAGTTACTGTGGAGGACGCAATGAAAGCACTTGTAGAAGAGATTGCCAAGGCTCTTGTCGATCATCCGGAAAATGTGGTAGTGAAGTCAGTGGAAGGCGAACAAGTCACCGTGCTGGAATTGCGCGTCCATCCCGACGACTTGGGAAAAGTAATCGGGCGCCAGGGACGCACGGCCAAATCCATCCGCACGCTGCTGGGCGCAGCGGGAATGAAATTGAAGAAGCGCTTCACGCTGGAAATTCTAGAGTAGTGACTGCAGAACAATCTCCGAGGGCCGATCGCGTCACCGTAGCGCGTGTTTTGCGCCCACACGGAGTTCGCGGCGAAGTAGCCGCCGAAATCCTCACCGATTTCCCCGACCGTCTCACGCGCTTAAAATCCGCAGAGTTGTGGAACGAAAAAACTGGGGCTACAAAACGTGTGGCCATCCGCAAATGCTGGCTCTCGCACAGCCGTGGCGGGCAGGCAATTCTCCATTTCGAAGACTCCAGCTCCGTATCTGACGCCAAAAAACTCGTGGGACTGGACGTACAAATTCCGTTGACCGAGCGCGTGGCCCTGCCCGCCGGAAGTTATTATGTGACGGATCTAATCGGCTGCGAAGTGTACGAAAAAAAAGGCTCGAAAGTCGGAATTGTTCGCGACGTGCAGTTTACGGGCGAAGGAGCGGCCAGAAATCCTATTCTGGCGGTGAAATCCGCGCGCGGCGAACTTCTCATCCCGTTAGCCCAGGAGATTTGCGAACGCGTGGACATTAACGCTCGCCGCATTGAGGTGGTTCTCCCCGAAGGTCTCCACGATTTGAACACCGAGTAACAATCCAGCGTTTGCGGTACGATTGCAGCGATGCGTTTTGACCTCATCACGATCTTTCCGGAGTTTTTCGGAGGGCCGCTTGACTGCGGAATTGTGCGTCGTGCGCGCGAAGCAAAACTCATCGAAACGCACATTCATGATTTGCGTGATTTCACACACGACCGTCACCGCACAGTAGATGATCGTCCATTCGGCGGCGGCGAAGGCATGGTGATGAAGCCCGAGCCGCTATTCGAAGCGGTGGAATCGCTGTTAGGTGAAAATCGCTCGGCCGCGCTTCCCGCTGACACCGCTGTCATTTTGCTTTCCGCCGCGGGAAAAATGTTCACACAGGAAACCGCGCGGCGTTTTGCGAAGCTCGAACGAATCCTGCTGATCTGTGGTCGATATGAAGGAGTGGACGAGCGCGTCGCAGAGCATCTTGCAACCGACGAAGTCTCCGTCGGCGATTTCGTTCTGTCTGGCGGTGAACTCCCTGCCGCAATGATCCTGGATGCGATCACGCGGCTCATTCCCGGCGCTCTTGGCAACCACGATTCCGTGGTGAACGAGTCTTTCAGCGCAGAAGAAAATGAAGAGAGAGGGGGCCCTGGCCTCCGCGGTGGACAGGCTCTGCCGTCTCACGAGCATCCGCCGGAGTCTCGGGATGAGAGTGGCACGGTAGCTCGCGGCATTCTCGACTACCCTCATTACACGCGCCCTCCAAGTTTCCGAGGCTGGGATGTGCCGGAAGTTTTGCTCGGCGGCAATCACGAAGAAATTCGACGCTGGCGCCGCGAACGCGCCTTGGAAAAAACGCAGCGCAACCGCCCCGACTTGCTGAAAACGAAGAGGCCAGCCTAATGGAACAGCGGTGGGCCGGCGCGACGGACGTCATCCTCGTTCTTGACCGCTTTTGCCTGGGCCAGTAAGCTACTAGTTTCCACCGGAGAACAAATAGCCACATGGAGAGCATTCAAATCACTTTGCCGGATGGCGCGACCCGCGAAGTGCCTCGCGGCACCACCCCAGCGCAGATCGCGCAGCAGATTTCGCCGCGCTTGGCGAAAGAGGCTCTGGTAGCTCGCGCGGACGGCGAGTTGGTGGACCTCTCGCGCCCGCTCGAGCAGAACGCAAAGCTTTCCATTCTGACTGCCAAAGATCCCGACGCGGTTCAGGTTTTCCGTCACTCTGCCGCGCACTTGCTAGCGGCCGCTGTGCTGGAGCTTTTCCCTGACGTAAAGCTGGGCATTGGCCCACCCATCGAGAACGGTTTTTTCTACGAATTCGTGCGCGCAGAGCCTTTCACCAGCGGAGACCTAGAAAAAATCGAAGCCAAGATGCACGAGCTGGCGGCGAAGGATATTCCTAACGAGCGCAAGATGATTCCCAAGCCGGAAGCGCTTGAGCTTTATCGCAAAAGCAATCAGGAATTTAAGTGCGAGCTGGTGGAAGAAAAGGCCATCGAACCGATCGTGTCTTTTTACACTACTGGAAAATTCCTGGATTTCTGCCGCGGGCCGCACATTCCCTCTACCGGGCGCATCCAGGCGTTCAAGCTGATGAACGTGGCGGGCGCTTATTGGAAAGGCCAGGAAGGCAATGCGCAGATGCAGCGGATTTACGGCGCCTGCTTCGTCGATCAAAAGGAACTGGACCAGTACTTGCACAAGCTTGAAGAAGCGAAGCGTCGCGATCATCGCAAGTTGGGCCAGGAGCTCGATCTTTTCAGCATCCAGGAAGAAGCTGGACCCGGCCTGATTTTCTGGCACCCCAAAGGCGGCATCATTCGCCGTCAGATGGAAGATTGGCAGCGCGATGAATTAACCAAGCGCGGCTATGACCTGGTTTTTACTCCCCACGTGATGCGCCTGGAATTGTGGAAGACCAGCGGGCACGCGGATTTCTATCGTGAAAATATGTTTACTCCGATTGAAATCGAGAAGGCTGACTACCAGGTGAAGCCCATGAATTGCCCTGGGCACATTTTGATTTACAAAAGCCGGCTGCGCAGTTACCGCGAGCTGCCGGTACGCCTGGCAGAGCTTGGCACCGTGTACCGCTACGAGCGTTCGGGCGTGCTGCACGGTTTGCTGCGGGTTCGCGGCTTCACTCAGGATGACGCGCATATTTTTTGCATGCCGGATCAAATTGAAAAGGAAGTACAGGACTGCATCGAGTTCGCCTGGGAAGCGCTGCGCGTTTTTGGTTTCGATCGCTACGAAGTGGAACTTTCAGGCGGCGACCCTTTGCGCCCGCATGATTATGCCGGTACTCCGGAAGACTGGGAAAAAGCGGAAGCTGCGCTGGTCAACACGCTAAAGCGCATGAACGTTCCCTACAAATACATCCCCGGCGAAGCGGCATTTTACGGGCCGAAGATTGACGTAAAGCTTGTGGACGCCATTGGGCGACCTTGGCAGCTCACCACCGTGCAATTTGATTTTAATTTGCCGCGGCGGTTCAAGCTCGAATATGTTGGGGAGGATGGCGCTCGCCACCAACCGCTGATGGTCCATCGCGCGCTGTTTGGATCCATCGAGCGGTTCTTTGGCGTGCTGATTGAGCACTACGCCGGGGCCTTCCCAGCATGGCTTGCACCAGTGCAAGCAACTGTGTTGCCCGTGAGCGGAAAATTCATGGAGTACGCGGAGAAAGTCACCAAGCATCTTAAAGACGCTGGCTTCCGCGTGCATCTGGATGATCGCAATGAAAAGCTGCAAGCGAAAATTCGCGACGCACAAATCGAGAAAATTCCGTACATGCTAATTATTGGGGGCAAGGAAGCCGAAGCGGGTAGCGTCGCCGTTCGGCATCGGTCCAAAGGCGACCTGGGTCCGCGGCCACTTGAACAATTTGCCACCGACCTGCGCGCCGAGATCGATTCCCGCCAGATCCTGTAGGCCTGCATAGAGGTGCTAATCGTGCGTCGTCATTTTTCTTGTGCTCTAGCTTGCTTTGTTATTTTCGTTCTCGCCCACTCGGTCGCTTCATTCGTTTCTGCAAGCTCGCCGGACAAGCATGCCATGCTCGGTGCGGAGCTTTACTTTATGTGCGACGACCTACAGGCAACCGTTAAAGTGCTTAAGGATAAGAAGGTTGCCTGCGGGCCAATCGGCGAAGAACGTTGGGGAATAAAAACGACCATACGTTTGCCCAGCGGCGGAGAGAGAAGTGGGCCTTTACCAGCCTAAGCACCCTATAGCCTATAACCTCAATTCTAAATAGTCCTTCCCGGTGAAACGGTTTGGCCCGCACTATTCGGCCCAAACATACAGGCTTGCAGGGGAGCCTCTTAGCCGTGCTATAATTTTTGACCCGCGCCTCCCATCAGGCTTTTCTGGCACTGGGAGCGAGGGAAAGCGGGCAGCGAACAAGATTTCGCAAGTCCGGGGGGTGAGTTTATCGCAGAGCGGGGTGGGAGTAGTGGTCTCAAGGTAAACGAGCGAATTCGCGCTCGTGAAGTTCGCGTGGTGGACGAAGATGGGAATCAGCTCGGCGTGATGACCCTGTTCGACGCGATGAAGGCGGCGCGAGAAGCCGGGCTGGACGTGGTTGAGATTTCGCCGAACGCCGTGCCGCCAGTCTGTAAGATTGTCGACTACGGCAAGTTTTTATACGAAGCCAACAAAAAAGCTCACGAAGCCAAGAAGCATCAGAAAAGTTCGCACATTAAAGAAGTGAAGTTCCGGCCTTCTACAGCCGAACACGATTATCAAGTTCGCAAGAATCAGATCATACGGTTCCTTGGCGAAGGTTACAAAGTGAAGGCCATGATCTTTCATCGTGGCCGCGAGATGGCGCACCAGGACGTAGGCCGTGCCAAGATGGACCGGCTAATGAAAGATATCGTGGACCATGCGCAAGTGGAATTCGGTCCTCGAATGGAAGCAAACATTCTTCTGGCGCTTTTGGCGCCGAAAAAAGGCGCATCCTCCGCGGCTCCATCGGCGCGTCCGGCGGCTGGCGGACAGGCTTAGTTCCGCAGCGGTATTTGCGACGCTGCCAATCAGATTGAAGAGGAAATTGTGAAGAAGAATAAAAAGAAGAAATTGAAAACACATCGCGGCGCCGCCAAGCGTTTCAAGATCACTTCCACCGGAAAAATCATGCGTTGGCATTCCGGCAAGCGACATTTGTTGGGCACCAAGAAGCCGCGCCGCATGCGCAAACTTGCAAATGCGGTGGTCGTGAGCCATTCCGATGTACGGAACATTCGGCTGGCATTGCCATACGGCGTCGAATAGCTTTCGGGCTGCGCGAAAGCGCAAAGAATTCTTACCGTGTTAGGCAGAGCGTAACGGGTGCCTGCCAGCCGGTTGCTTCGGCGATTAAACAAATCGCGGAAGCGTAACAGCGGTTCTACGAGACAAACCCGTCCTGTTATCCGCGATTTATTTGCGGCTGGCCGGCCATGTTTGTCTCCCCGTTTGGTAATCGACCCAAATCTTAGTGAATGCGCCTTCGGTAGCGCGCCATAGGAGATCAAGCTATGCCTCGAGTTAAACGTGGAACGAAACGCCGCGCGCGTCGCAAAAAACTTCTGAAACACGCCAAGGGATTTTTCCTCACTAAGGGAAAACTTTATAGGTCGGCAAAAGAAGCGGTGAACCGCTCCTTACGGTACACCTATCGTGACCGCCGAGTCCGCAAGCGCGACTACCGCACGCTGTGGATCCAACGCATCGGCGCCGCCGCTCGCAACAACGGTATTACCTACAGCCAGTTGATTCATGGACTGAAAGTGGGCGGCATCGAGCTGGATCGCAAAATCCTGGCGGACATGGCTGTGAACGATGCGGATGGATTTACCGCGCTAGTCGCGTCGGCGAAGCAACACGTTGCCAAGGCGCCTGCGGATGCGAAGGCCCATGCGAAGCCAGAACACGGCCGCCACCGCGACGAGGGCTAGATCTTCGGCATGGACTGTGGCGCTGTCACCGCGCGCTAGATTGAGGTCGTAATTATCACGGGCGCGGTAGACAATCGCTGAAGTCCCCCAATTATCCAACACATGGCTGAAAAAATTACTGCCGAGCGCACGCTTTCCGACTTGGGTGACACCACACCTGAAAAAATAATTGCTCGCTTCGCCGAAGTGCGTCATCAATTCGACAAGGAAATCGCTGACTGTTCCAACCCTGAACGTTGGGAAGGCTTCCTCGTGCGATGGACGGGCCGCAAAGCAGGAATTTTTTCGCTTATCACGAACAATTGGCTGAAGCCATCTTCCGCGGAGACGAAACGGGTAGTAGGCCAGGAGTTAAATCAATTAAAAGTATACATCGAGTCTTCTATCGCAGAACGGCAGCGATCGATGGAAGCTGCGTCTGAGCAGTCCGCTGCCGCGCGCGACAAAATCGATCTTTCCCTCCCGGGAATCGAGCGCTCTTTCGGCGCGCGGCACCTGATCCGGCAAACATTCGAAGAACTCCAGCAAATTTTTATCGCTATCGGCTTCAGCGTGGTCCAAGGACCCGAAATCGAAACGCCCTACTACAATTTTGAAGCGCTCAACATTCCCGAGCATCATCCCGCGCGCGACAACATGGATACCTTTTACATCCAAGGAGTGCGGAACAGTCATCTGCTGCGCACGCACACCTCGCCCATGCAGATCCGCACCATGGAAAAAGAAAAGCCGCCGGTTCGCATCGTGGTGCCGGGAAAAGTGTATCGCCGTGATAATCCGGACGCGACCCACGGCTACATGTTTCACCAGATTGAAGGCCTCGCGGTCGATACCGACATCACTTTCTGCGATTTCAAAGGCACCGTGGAATATTTTGCCCGTGAGTTTTTGGGACCGAAAACGAAAACCCGCCTGCGGCCAAGTTATTTTCCATTTACCGAGCCTTCCGCTGAAGTGGACGCGACGTGCCACGCGTGCGGTGGGAAAGGCTGCCGCGTCTGCAAATTCTCCGGATGGATCGAACTTTTTGGCGCCGGCATGGTGAATCCTGCCGTCTACGGCTTTGTGAAATACGATCCGGAGCGGCTGTCGGGCTTCGCCTTCGGTATGGGCGTGGATCGCCTGGCGATGATGAAGTATGGCGTGACCGAGGTGCCACTTCTGTTTCAGAACGATTTGCGTTTCTTGCAACAGTTTCCTTAGAGCGCGCTTTGTAAGCAGGGTCTTCCGAGTCTTAGACCCAAAGCCGGAATTCTCACGATTGTTAGGCTGAGTTTCAACCATGAAGGTTCTCTACAACGTTCTCACAGAATTCGCGGATATAAAGGCAGCGCCTGCCGACCTTGCCTCGCGGCTCTCCCTTGCCGGAGTTGCGATTGATTCAGTGGAAGACTCGGCAGCCGGTCCGGTCCTGGATGCGGAAGTAACCGCAAACCGTCCCGATTGTCTGGGTCATTACGGCATCGCACGCGAGGTTGCCGCGATCTACCGTGCGCAGCTCAAGCCGGTACAGCCAAAGCTCAAAGAAGTTGGGGACAAGGCTGCGGATGCAACGCATGTTGAAATCGAATCCGCGGAACTTTGCGGACGCTTCACCGCTCGCGTTCTGCGTGGAGTAAAAGTTCAGCCGTCGCCAGACTGGCTGCGACAGCGGCTCGAGGCGATGGGCCAGAAATCGATCAATAACGTGGTGGACGTCACGAACTACGTAATGTTCGAGCTGGGTCAGCCGCTGCACGCCTACGACTTCGATAAATTAAACGAACGCCGAATTATCGTGCGGCGCGCGCGCCTCAGTGAAAAACTTCGCACGCTCGATGGTGCGGAGCGAACCCTCACAAAAGACATGTGTGTGATCGCCGACGCGACCCGCGCCATCGGCATAGGCGGCGTGATGGGCGGAGCGGACACCGAAATCGGTTTCAGCAGCCGGAATATTCTCCTCGAAGCCGCGTGGTTTGATCCCATTTCCGTTAGACGAACTGCGAAAGCGCTTGGCCTGCGTACGGAAGCTTCTTATCGCTTCGAGCGCGGCGTCGATCCCGAAATGGCAGAGCTTGCTTCGAGGCGTGCCGCGGAATTAATTCAGCAGGTAGCCGGAGGTGAACTTTTGTCGGGCGTGGTGGATGTTTATCCCTCTGGCGAACCGGAAAAGAAAATCCAATTGGCGCGCAAAGAAATCCTGCGGGTGATGGGCGCGGACGTTCCGGACCGCGAGGTGGAAGAAATTTTAAGTGCGCTCGGATTTCATCCCACGCGTGTGGATGCGAATCGTGGCAGCGACGGCTCTCTCGCGGCCGTTTGGGAATGCCATCAGGTTTCGTGGCGGCGCGATGTTACTCGCGGGATCGATCTGATCGAAGAGGTAGCTCGTCACTACGGTTACGACAAATTTCCGCCGCGTCTTCCGCCCGCAAAAATGCCGGCACATCGTTTGCCGCACGCGGATGCGCAGGACCGCCTAGTGGAACGCGCCATCGCGCTCGGCTATCACGAAATCGTAGAAATCCCGATCGTGGATACCCAACGCGACGCTCTGTTTCGCGAGAAAGGAGTTCAACCTGCCGTAATTGCCAATCCGCTCGCGGAAGATGCATCGATTATGCGTTCGAGCGGGACCGTCAGCATGGTTCGCGCCATCGAATGGAACTTGAATCACGGAAACCGAAATCTGCGGCTCTTTGAGATCGGCAAAAGATATGAGTTGCGCGACGGAGTACCTGTGGAAACAGCTGTTCTAACGCTCGGAGCCACAGGTTTGGAGCGCGAGAAAACAATTCACGAGCCAGCGCGAGAATTCAGTTTCGCGGATTTAAAAGGCGCGCTCGATCAAATTGGGGAGCTAGCGGGCGGATTGGAATGGCAAGCTGGGGGACCGCCTTGGCTTTCGGCCGCACGTTCGGCTCATTTTTCTGCGAAGAACAAAGGCGAACAACTAGGCTTTGCCGGTCAACTCTCCGGCCGGATCGCGGAACAATTGAAGTTCCGGCAAGACGTATATCTCGCCGAACTGAAGTTAGAGCCACTCGACACCGCTATCGAATCCACCTGTGCCGCGCTACGCTTCGTGCCTTGGCCGCGTTACCCTGCGGTCGAAAGAGATTTTTCGCTGATACTTGCTGATGGCGTAACCTTCGCGCAAGTAGAACGGACGATCCGGGCGCTCGCTATAGGCGAGATTCAGTCGATTGAGGCCGCTGACCTGTTTCGAGGCGGCCAGATCCCCGCCGGAAAATATTCCCTCATGATTCGCCTGAAATTCCAAAGCTCGCAAGGCACGCTTGCGGAGTCACAGCTGGCTGAATTCAGTTCGCGTATTGTGACTGCTCTCGAAAAAGAACTCGGTGCCACCTTGCGCGCTCGCTAGCAACACGATGAAATCGCTGGACCGCCAAGCCTGACCAAGATTGCCTCTTTCGTATCAATATCATTTGCGTGCGGGTGACTGATGGCCGACAATGGCGGAAGCT
The DNA here is from genome assembly GCA_963731535.1 of uncultured Acidobacteriota bacterium. Classification (GTDB taxonomy): domain Bacteria; phylum Acidobacteriota; class Terriglobia; order Acidiferrales; family UBA7541; genus Palsa-295. The sequence continues at coordinate 119,427 of CAVSWI010000020.1, forward strand.
CAGCTGGGAGCGCACCGTGAAAATAGAGATCTACGACCAAAGCTACAACGTGAACGCAGATGGAAATGAAGAATACTTCAAAGAACTTGCCGCTTATGTGGATAACAAAATGCGCTCGATCGCGGAAGCGACGCGCATGGTGGATTCGCTGAAAGTGGCCGTGCTCGCTGCGCTGAACATCGCCGACGAAACATTTACGCTGCGCCAAAGACAGCAGGAGATCGACGGCCCGTTGCGTAAGCGCGTGGAAAAGTGCGTCGCGATGGTGGAAAAAGCCCTGGAACATACGAACTAACTTGCGGGCTGAAGTGATGCTTGTCAGGCACAACCCATTCGTATCGACTCGCCATCTGCTATATGATTAGTAGGAAGCCTAGTTTTAGTCCTTAAAATGCTCAAGTACAAGGCAACGCGGTGTCTGCTGATTCCGGTGGCGTTAATTGCGCTGCTATTCCTCACGATTACGTTAGGAAGCGTTTGGCATCAACACGCGAATCGCTCGGAAGCGAACTGTTCCATTTGCCATGTGAATCATCAACCCATGGAGCGGACGCTCTCCAGCGACCGTACACCGGCACTCGCGCAATTGGGATCCCATCCCGACCCGGTGGAGCCTGTTGTTGAACCAAGGCTGTTATCTCCTCGTCTTCCCGCACGCGCGCCTCCCGCTGTTTAGTTAAACCTCTGAATTCAGCGCTGTCCGCGCTCCGATCCACTCTCTATCGTTTCAGCAAAGGTTGAAAATATGCGTGTAAAACGTGTGCGATTCGCGATGCTCACATTTTTGCTGTGTTCCGGTTCCCTTATTTGGCCATGGAACAGCAATGCGCAAAATCCGCCACCGCAATCCGCCGCCGCGCCAGCTCCCAAGATCCAGGCGCCATCGGCACAATTCCATGGCGCGGTGCGTCTCACACTCGACGAAGCCATCCAACTAGCTCTTCAAAATAATCACAATTTGAAGGCCGCGCAGACCACCATCCAGCAAAATCAAGCGCAAGAGATTACGGCAAACCTGCGGCCGAACCCGGTGTTCACCGCAGACGCTCAATTCCTGCCGATCTTTCAGCCCGAAAACTTTACGGCCGACTACATCGACAACATCGTGCAGTTTGACCTGGGCGTTTCGTACCTGTTTGAACGTGGGAAGAAGCGTCAGCACCGCTTGCAAGCAGCCCAGGACACGACTGCGCAGACGAAATCGACTGTTGCCGATAACGAGCGCACGCTCACCTTCAATGTAGCTTCACAGTTCTTTAGCGTTCAGCTGGCTGAATCCACTCTCGATCTGGCGATCGAGGATATGAAGAGCTTTCAGAACACCGTGGACATCAGCCAAGCGCGCTACAAGGCTGGCGACATCAGCGAAGGCGACTATCTGAAGATCAAGCTCCAATTGTTGCAGTTCCAGAGCGACGTCTCGCAGGCCCAGCTCGCCAAGATTCAAGCGCTTGTCGGCCTCCGGCAACTCCTCGGATACCACACCGTCGGAGCGGACTTCGACGTCTCGGCCGATTTCGACTACCTGCCGGTCATAGTTAAACTGGAGGACCTGCAGGCGAAGGCCCTACAGAGCCGGGCGGATCTTCGCGCGGCGCAACAAGGCGTGATTGCAGCGAAGAGTCAGTACCAACTGGCGAAGGCCAATGGAAAAGTGGACGTCACTGGCACGTTCAACTACGACCATGTCAGCGAAACGAACACCGGTTCTTTTTTCGGCAGCTTCCAGATTCCGATCTTCAATCGCAATCAGGGTGAAATCGCGCGCACGAATTACGCCATCAATCAAGCGCAAGAACTGGAGTTAGCCGCGAACGATCAAGTATTGAGCGATGTGCTCACAGCTTACGAGGCAGTACGCGACAACGACCAGGTAGTCTCGTTATACCGCTCCGGCTATCTCGATGCCGCAAAACAATCGCGCGACATTGCCGAATATTCCTACAAACGTGGCGCCGCAAGCCTTCTTGATTTTCTCGATGCCGAGCGCAGTTACCGCGCCACGGAACTAGCCTACCGCCAGTCTCTCGCCGCTTATCTCACGGCTGTAGAGCAGCTCCGCGAAGCTGTGGGAGTTAGAAATTTGCCATGAAAAATTTACCAATCATAAAGCATACGGTGTACCTCGGATTAGTCGTTACACTCGCTAGTTTGATCACAGGCTGCAGCTCGGAACGAGGCGCAAATCAAATGACCTCGGTCTCTTCGAGCGAATCGAAAACGGAAACTCCTGGGTTGTTCACCATTCCGCAAGATCAAATGTCGCACGTGCAAGTTGTGACCGTGCAACCCTCCAAGATCACGCGTACGCTGCGTTTAACCGGAGCAGTCGCTTACAACGCATTCAGTACAACTCCGGTAATTACCCAAGTGGGAGGACCGGTCAGCAAAATCCTGGTCGTTCCCGGAGATCGCGTCAAACGCGGGCAGCCTCTTTTGGAAGTAAGCAGCCCGGACTATTCGCTATTGCTGGCTTCGTATTTGAAGGCTCGGGACACCTACCGCGTAGCGGATAAAAATTACCAGCGTGCCCAAGATCTTTTCGCCCATCACGCCATTGCCGACCGTGACTTGCTGCAAGCAGAGTCCGATCGCATACAAGCGCAAGCGGATCTAAGCGCGGCTGAAGAGGGCATGAAAATTTTGGGCATACCAAAACCGGAGGATCTGGAGAAATCTCCCATCTCAGCTCAGATTCCTCTGCTCGCTCCAATCGGCGGAGAAATTGTCGAGCGCCTCGTTTCTCCCGGACAAGTGTTGCAGGCTGGTACCACCCAGGCATTTACAATTTCGGACATGAGCACTGTCTGGGTGCTCGCGAATATTTATCAGGGTGACTTGGCCTTCGTGAAGAACGGCGATGCCGCGGTAATCACCACCGATTCCTATCCCGATAAATTCTCCGGCAAGATATCTTTTATTTCACCGGCACTGGACCCTACCACTCGGACTCTGCAGGCGCGCATAGTTGTCGACAATCCCGGCGGAAAACTGAAGAAGGACATGTACTGCGTCGCGACCATTACGGCCGGAGTCATTCCGAATGCGATCGCCGTGCCTGATTCTGCAGTTCTGCGCGACGACGAAAATCAGCCCTTTGTTTACGTGGCCACCAGTTCCAATCAGTTCGGCCGTCGCCAGGTAGAAATTGGGCAGAGCGAGAACGGGGAAACGCAAATTCTGAAAGGCCTTTCACCCGGCGACAAAGTGGTTGGCAACGGTAGCCTCTTTCTACAGTTCGCCAATTCTCTGCAGCACTAGCCTCAAAGCTTAGATGATCAATCGAATTGTCCAATTCGCCCTGAAACAGAGATTCCTCGTCCTCATGCTGGTGGCGTTCATCACTGTAGCCGGCGCTATTTCATTCAAGCGCATGCCGGTGGACGCGTATCCGGATTTGTCGCCGCCCATGGTCGAAATCATCACGCAATGGCCTGGTCACGCAGCGGAGGAAATCGAACGGCTGGTGACGCTGCCGACTGAAGTGGAAATGAACGGCGTGCCGAAGATGGTCATCCAGCGCTCCATATCACTGTACGGGTTGTCGGATGTAATTCTCACTTTCGACGAAGACACCGACGATTACTTCGCGCGACAAGTCGTATTCCAGCGGCTCAGCGAAGTGAACTATCCCCCCGGCGTGCAGCCCACGCTCGCGCCTCTTTTCAGCCCTTCAGGACTTGTCTATCGCTACGTGCTGGAAAGTCCCGACCGCTCGCCTCAGGAACTGAAGACTTTTGAGGATTGGGTAATCGAGCGCGAATACAAACAAGTACGTGGCGTCGCCGACGATTCCGGATTCGGCGGCACGGTGATGCAATACCAAGTGCTGCTCGATCCCGCCCGTTTGTACGGCTACCACATCACAGTTCCCACGGTACTCCAGCAACTCGGTGTAAATAACGCCAACACCGGTGGTGGATTCTATTCGCAAGGCGGCCAGTTTTACTACGTCCGCGGCCTCGGTCTAATCCGTGACGAAGCGGACATCGGCAGCGTGATCATCGGAACTCAGAACGGTGTGCCGGTTCACGTCCGCGATGTCGGCGACGTGGTCATTGGACACGCGCCGCGTCTCGGCCAATTCGGGTTCAACAAAAACGATGACGCAGTCGAAGGCGTCATCATGATTCTGCGCGGCGAGCAGACACAAACTGTTTTAAAGGGTGTTGAAGAAAAAACCAAGGAGCTCAACGAGCACATCCTTCCGCCGGACGTAAAGGTGCGGCCCTATTACGACCGCAGCGACCTGGTGCAGCTAACAATTTCTACGGTCGAGAAGAACCTTCTGCTGGGCATGACTCTTGTGCTGATCGTGCTGATGTTCTTTCTTGTGAGCGTTCGCGCTGCCGTGATCGTTGCGCTCACGATTCCGCTGGCGCTACTGTTTTCTTTTATCTTTCTGCATGCGCAGGGAGTTGCCGCCAACCTTCTTTCCATCGGCGCAATCGACTTCGGAATCATCATCGACGGCACTTTGGTGATGGTCGAAAATATTTATCGTGAGCTTGGCTTGCGAGAAGGCCAGCCATACGATCTGCAGGAAGTAATTCTCGCCGCAGCTAGAGATGTGGACCGGCCCATCTTCTATTCTGTCGCCATCATCATCGCTGGTTACATTCCGATCTACGCGCTCAGCGGCCCGTCCGGAAAGCTCTTCCATCCCATGGCCGACACCATGTCGATCGCTCTGGTCGGCGCTCTAATACTCACACTCACATTCGTTCCGGTAATGTGCTCTTACTGGTTTAAGAAGGGTGTGCGCGAGCCAAGAAATAGACCATTCGAGTGGATTAAACGGGAATACGCCGCGGAACTTCGGTGGTGCCTTGATCGCCCTTGGCTGACCATGCTTTTCGCTACCATTATTTTCGGCGCCAGCCTTCTTCTGATTCCGTTTATCGGTGGCGAGTTCATGCCGCATCTCGACGAAGGCGCCCTCTGGGTGCGCGCGACCATGCCTTACACGATTTCGTATGAAGAAGCAGCTAAGATCGCGCCGCAGATTCGCGACATCTTCGCCAAATATCCTCAAGTAACGGAAGTTGGTTCCGAGCTTGGCAGGCCTGACGACGGCACCGACCCCACCGGATTTTTCAATTGCGAGTTTTACGTTGGCCTGAAGCCATACAAAGACGCTATATGGAAGACCGGAAAAATTCACAACAAGCCTGAGCTGATTGAAGATCTTCAGAAGCAGCTTGATGCGTATCCCGGAATTATTTTCAACTATACACAACCGGCCGAAGATGCCGTGGATGAAGCACTCACCGGACTAAAAAGCGCTCTTGCCGTGAAAGTTTACGGATCTGATTTGAATGTGCTCCAAGACAAAGCCCTGGAAATAAAGCGCAGACTTTCTAAGGTTCCCGGATTTACCGAGCTAACGGTAGTACGCGAACTCGGCCAGCCCAGCCTGCTGGTGCAGGTGGATCGCGACAAAATTGCCCGCTACGGCATCAACGTCGCCGACGTCGAAGCCGTAGTGCAGGCCGCCGTGGGAGGTCAAGCTGCTACCCAGGTAATTCAAGGCGAAAAATTATTCGATCTTGTTGTTCGCATGAAACCCGAATTCCGCGAAAACGCACAGCAGATTGGCAACCTGTTAGTTGGCACTCCTGCCGGCCAGCAGATACCGTTGAGCGAGCTCTCCGATATTCGCGAAGCCAACGGCGCTTCCTTCATCTATCGCGAGAACAACTCACGCTATATCGGTGTGCAGTACAGCATCGAAGGACGCGATCTGGCGAGCGCGGTGCGAGACGGCCAGCGCGCTATCGCCAGCGTCGAAAAATCTTTGCCGACCGGCTACCGCATGAGCTGGGGCGGGGAGTATAGCGAGTTCATCGCTGCGATGAGTCAGGTGCGGGTGGTCGGGCCGCTCACGGTGCTGCTGATTTTCGCGATTCTGTTCTTTCTCTACGGTAATGTGAAGTTTCCCGTCACCGTCGTTCTTAGCGTCGTAATGACCGAGCCCGTGGGCGCGCTGCTTGCATTAAAACTCACGCACACGCCTTTCAGTGTCTCCTCTATCCTCGGGCTTTTAGTGCTGATGGGGGTCTCGGTAGAGACCGCCGTGATCGACGTTTCTTATATCAACAAGCTTCGGCTGGAAGGTCAGGACATCGAGCGGGCCACTTTTCAGGCATCGCTCGTACGCTTCAGGCCAATCATGATGACGGCGCTGGTTGCCTGTCTCGGCCTGCTTCCCGCAGCGCTTTCCACAGGCATCGGGTCCGATTCCCAGAAGCCGTTTGCAATCGTCATCGTGGCGGGGCTCGTCTCGCGCCTGTTGCTGGGCCGAATCGTCAGCCCAGTGCTCTATAAAATGGTAGCCCGGCAAGGTGACGTGCTGCAGGTCTGAAGGCCGCAATGGTTGATGTGCAGCAAAAGTTATAGTCACGATTGCGCTGGAAGCTGCGTCTAAGTAACATCGGTGTGGGGGTGTTGGGTTGCTCAAGCGGCGGCAAGCGGCGTATCGGATCGTGGCCATCGTGGTGGCCGCGTTCGTACTGTCGTTCGCGTTTCAGGCCGCTGGACACTGGCACAGCCAATTCGAAGATCAGCACTGCCGCGTCTGTCATTTTGCTCATTCCGTAACAGTTGACCTTTCGCATGGCGTCACACTGCCTATTCCACAGGCAGTCGCTCGGCTCAATCCAGCCGAGTCCAATTGACCCTCAGCTAGAACTCGTCTTTCATCAGACTTCTCCTCGCGCTCCCCCGGTTCAGTCGTAATCCATCCCTAGAAAAAACCCGGCACGTGGATTTCTCATTTCAGCTCGTTCGCGAGCGATGAGTTCCGCGTCAGCCCCACCAAACGACTGGACTAGCCCCACGTGGGCTCAGGGAGATTCAGATGAACCGTCAGAAACCATTTTTTCTAGCAACGGCATTGTGCGTTTTAATTCTTTTCTCTGGAACGGCGTGCACGCGCAGTCCGCAGTCAATTACCGGTACGATCGTCGATCCCTCGGGCGGCGTTGTACCCAATGCAAATGTTACGATTCATAATCCGGTTAGCGGGTTGAACGGTCCACTTCTACCGATAGCTCGGGCAATTTCAATTTCCAGAACGTACCCTTTAACCCCTACCACCTCTCTGTAACTGCAAAAGGATTCGCGCCGTACGCCCAGGATGTGGAGATTCGGTCTTCGGTCCCGTCAACCGTTGCAGATTACTTTGAAAGTTGAGGGAGGCTCCAGCACTATCACTGTCGAGGGTGGTGGCGACCTATTGGAGAATGATTCAACTTTTCACACGGATGTCGATCGTGCGTTATTCGAGAAGCTGCCTTTGGAAAGTCAATCTTCATCACTCAGTTCGCTGGTCACGCTGACGACTCCGGGTATCGCAGCCGACTCGAACGGCCTTTTCCACGGACTTGGCGATCACGCAGAGAATTCGTTTTCTGTTGACGGCCAGCCTATCACCGATCAGCAGAGCAAAGTCTTTTCGAATCAGCTTCCCGTCGATGCGGTCCAGTCACTGGAAGTTATTTCCGGCGCACCACCGGCAGAATTCGGTGACAAGACCAGTGTCGTTATTGTGGCTACTACACGCTCCGGCCTTGGCGTTACTACCCCCCATGGCAGTGACCGCTTCTTACGGCGCCTTTGGCTCGTCCAGCGCCGGATTTGACTTAGCCTACGGAACTAAGAAATGGGGCAATTTCATCGCAGTCGACGGACTGAACAGCGGACGCTTTCTCGGATCCTCCGGAAAACAGCGTGATGCACGACAAAGGTAACCAGGAAAACGTATTCGATCGCGTGGACTATCAAGTATCGACTGGTGACTCGCTCCACTGAATGTCGGCTTCACGCGATCCTGGTTTCAGACTCCTAATTCTTTCGACTCCCAGAATGCCACCATGTGGTTTGGCGAGGGTGTCAGGTGAGGGCGGGTGGGCGTCCCGGAGGGTTTGCGCCGGCATTAGGTTGCACCAATGCGTGTGCCCGTCGGCGCGGCAGGATCAACGCTCGAAGATCGGTACCTTTAACATCGCGCCGAGCTGGACACATCTGATCAGCTCCAATACGGTTTTCACAGTCGGTGCTTTTGTTCGCCGTGATGCTTACAACTACTATCCAAGCGACAATCCCTTCGCCGACCTCGGACCGTTCGAGCCTTCAGAGAGAGACCGTCGCCCAGGATCGCACACTTAACGAATGCGGGCGTTCATTCGGCATATCGTACGTGCATGGCATCACAATATGAAAGCGGGAATCTCTCTACGAGCAGACGTTTCTCACTGAGAACGACAGCCTCGGCATCGTCGATCCGACGTTCAACGCACCGTGCCTCGGTCCCAATACGAATCCTTAACCGACGCTATCCTTTCGCGCCGGTGCAAGGCGTTCACAAGTCTCAGCCAGTGTGGAGCAGCTGGGCTTCAGGAGAATGATCGCATCCAATCCGAATGCCCCGGGCAACCCGGCCAATGGTTTATTCTAGCTCGTCGCTGTACCCTCTGTTCAACTCCAGCTTTACTTCCATTCGATCTGACGCGTGGAGGAAGTCTATTCGAACACCGCTACGTCCTTTCCTCTGCACACAGACGTCAAGGAGCTGGCGATTTACGTCCAGGACACCATCACTTGGAAAGACTGGTCGTTCAATTTGGGTATCCGCGGCGACAAGTACAATGGTTTGACCACCGCTGGCCAAGCGGAGCCCCGCCTGGGCGTTGCTTACAACATTAAATCGACCAGCACCGTTCTCCGCATTTCCTATGCGCGGACTCTCGAAACTCCCTTTAACGAAAATCTGGTCCTTTCCAGCATCGGTGTGCCAGTCGCCAATTCTCAATCCCTTGCTGGTGTGTTCGTCGAACTCGCTAACGCCATTAGCGCCCGGGTTTCGCAATGAATTCCACGCCGGCTTGCAACAAGCCTTCGGCAAGTATTTTGTGCTCGATGGTGAATACATCTGGAAGTACACGCACAACGCCTACGACTTCAGCGTCCTTGGCAACACTCCGATCACGTTTCCGATTGAGTGGGACCAATTCGAAGATCCCTGGATTCGCAATCCGCGGGTCTGTCCCGAATTTCCACGGTTTGACAGCTCTCGTCGTGATGTCCAGCGTGGCCGCGCGATTCTTTACCCCGCAAGTCGCTGGAGCCGGAGCAAACCCTTCGGCGCCGACAGGCGTTTTTCGCATCGACCACGACGAGCATTTCAATCAGACGACCCACTTACAATATCAGCCTTGGAAGAAATACCCTTGGGTGTCCTTCAACTGGCGGTATGACAGCGGCCTCGTAGCCGGCGCTACTCCCTGCTTCGGAGTTCTAGCGACTAACAATTGTCCAGGCTCGATCCTCCTAGGAGGAGTGCCGAACGTAAGTCTGGTCGCCTCCAACGTGGGAAGCGTGCCCCTTTCCGCAGACCAGGAATTCGAGGCCGGCTTCACTTGCAACGGCATGCACGCCACACCACCAGCGCGGCAAATCCAACTGGCACACCCTTAGTTCCAGGCACAGTCGGCGTTTGCCCCGCTTCATCCTTTGGTTCGTCGCTCATAAAAGTTCCTGCGCCGAACAAAGAGAACGACGACCTCAATCCGCCGCGTATCCAACAGCGCAATTTGTTTGATCTCGCCTTGGGCCATGACAATCTATTCCACGGGGATCGCTACAAGTGGAGCGCTCGGTGGAGGTGATCAACCTGACCAACAATTACGCTCTTTACAATTTCCTGTCAACGTTCAGCGGCACACACTACGTCTACGCCGCGTGCAATCACCGGTACGGTCGGCTTCCACTTCTAAAAGTTGGCCGGCCAAGACTGCGCGGGACTGGTTCTGTCAATCGGTCCCGCGCCTTATCCCCATCGTTTATCCCCGCCGGTCGGTCGCATTTGGCGCGCCGACGATCCCTTCCTTGACGCCTATCTATTGCTTTTGTTAGGCTGCCTCACTGCTCTCTGCGTCACGGGCGCGGTGTAAACGTGATGGCAGAGTTTTAAGCATTCCCTTCCCCTGGGAGAGTAATGGAAACATCTTCCGCGCTTTTTGAACTCGCGAGCGTGTCGCTGGCGTGTCGCGATCAAGACACATTGCTTAAGACTTTCGCCGCTCGAGTCGGTACCACACTCGGAGCGCGTGCCGTCCTCGTTTGGATCGCGAATCCAACGGACGAGGGGCTGGTTTGCCGCATGCGCTGGACCGAACCCGGCGAACGATTGCATCCCGCAGAACTGCCCGTCAGCAGTGGAACGCTCGCAATTTTGTACCAATCCGCGGCAACTCGACGTTTACCCGCGCGCGAAATTTCGTTATTGAGGACCTCGAGCATCTTGATGAATTCAGCCGCACCCGAGTGAAATCGGCACTCTATGCTTCCTTGCCTGGAGTGCAAAGACCTGAAGGCGTAGTCGAAGTTCTGAATAAGCGCGCCGGAGAGTTTACCGCCGAAGACGCTCACTTTCTGGAAGAAGCCTGCCGCCTGGCAGGCGGCGCCCTAACGAATCTCGACGCGATTGAAGCTGAGCGCCATGCCCAACTCTCCACCCTCGAACGCCTCACCGCTCTTTACGATCTGGGCCGCACGTTCACATCGACCTTGGAGCTGGAAGAACTTCTCCCGATCGTCGCTGGAAAGATTCGCGACATCCTGGGGGCGGGCGCTTGCAACCTATGGCTCGCATCTGCGGACGGGGAACAGCTCACTCTTGCAAAACAAATCGGGGAAGATCCCACAATTGAAGAGGACGCCAGCGCATCTTTGAATGAAGGTCTTCTCGCCGACGTCGCACAACAAGCCAACCCGAGGCTGCTCGAGGACCCTAGTGAAGAACCTGCGCTCGCCGAGCGCATTGAAAAAGGCGGCGATTTCGAAATTCAGTCCTGGATGGGAGCACCGCTTCGCAAGGACGATGAAGTTCTCGGTGTCGTTGAAATAATCAACAAGTCTGACGGCACGCTGTTTAACGAAGATGATTTGTTCTTCCTTTCAAGTATCAGCGAGCAGGCGGCGGTAGCGCTGCATAACGCCAACCTGCTCGAATCCGAGCGTAAGTTTCACGCCCTGGACGCCCTTTTGAAGATTTCGCAGGAAATTACCTCTACCCTAGATCTCGATCACGTGTTGACCACCGTGGTCGCGCAGTCCTCCAAAGTAGTTCCCTTTGAAAGCTGTGTGATTGGATTCTACGACCGCAGACGCTTCATCCTGGGTGCCGTGTCAGGTGAAACCGAAGTCCCCAAGACCCGGGAAATGAGCGACCTGCGCGAGCGCATGGAGTGGGTGGCCGAGCAGGAGAACCCTGTTTCAGCAAATTTGCACGAAGATGGCTGGCAAGTTGACCCCGATGAAACGCGGGCGCAGGTCGTCTCGTTTCTCGAAGAGCATGGGCATCAAGGTTTCTACGGTCTGCCCCTCCGCGACGACCAGGGAACACTCGGCGCGATGATTCTCCTTAGCAATGAGCCAGATTTTCTTTCAGAAAGCAATTTAGAGACGCTTGCCATTCTCGCCAGCCAGACCACCGTAGCTATTCGCAACGCACAGCTATACCAACAAGTGCCGCTGGCGAACATCTTCCAGCCCTTCGCGCAGAGAAAGAAAAAATTGATCGCGGCTATGCCCAGAAGCCGGGTAGTGCAATATGCGGAACGCGCCGGCATCGTGGCAGCCCTTCTGATACTCATTCCTTGGCCTATGCGCGTGGGCACCGATGCAACCGTAGTCCCAGCCGACCGGCGTGTTGTGAGCGCGCTGGAAGGCGGCACTGTAAAACAGGTCTTCGTGCGCGAGGGCGACCAGGTAAAACCCGGCCAAGTACTGGCGCAGCTGGACGACAGCGAGGATCGTGTGAAATTGGCGGAAGCGGAAGCTGCCTTGTCTCAGGCGCGCCGCGAATTGGCCGAAGCTGAATTTCGGAACGATCCCTCGGCCGCCGGGCAAGCGCAAATTCGCAACGAACTGTATTCCGCGGAAGTGGCGCTGGAGCAGCAACGTGTGAATGAAGCGCGATTGACCTCACCGATCAGCGGCATGGTGGTGACACCGAAAGTGGAAGAAAAAACCGGAACGATGCTAAAAGCAGGCGATCCCTTTTCCGAGATAGTCGCTCAAGACCACATGGCTGCGGAAATGAGCGTTCCGGAGACAGACCTGGCCCTCGTGCGCCCCGGAGAAAACATAGCTCTGAAGTTGAACGCCTTTCCGACCATAACATTCAACGGAAACGTGGAACGGCTCGGCGCTCAAACGCATACGGACTCCGGAGACCAGTATTTTCTAGTGCGTGCTATATTCCAAAATACCGGAGGAAATGCACGTGATGGAATGGTTGGAAGGGCGAGAATTCAATCACAGGGGGGGTGGTTCGGTAGTGGATGGTATCCCATAGGTTATGCCATCTTGCGCTCGCCATTTCGCTGGATTTGGCAAAAGGCATGGGCCTTGTGGCCGTAGCAAAGAGGAAATAGCCTTATGAAACGTATTTTGCTCGTGTTAACCGCAGCGATTGTTCTTGGCGGAAATGGTTGTGACAAATCTTCAGTGGCCTCGAACGACAAGGTGGCGTCGGAAACGCCGGCAAAGCCAGCTCCTTCCCAACCGCCCGCAAATACGGGAGCGCCGAGGCCCTCAGAACCTGGCGATATCCTAAGCATCCTCACAGTAGAGCATCAGGTAGATCTCTCATCGCAACGCGATGGCGTGGTAATCTCCGTGCTGAAAGATGAAGGCAACGTTGTAAACACGGGCGACATACTAGGCCACCTGGATGACCGGACTTTGCAACAGGAACTCATCAAAGCCCGCGATGATCTGAAGGTCACCGAAAACAACCTGCAATACAAAGCAGCCGAGTTGAAAGCTAAAGGTGCCGCCTACCGCCGCCAGCAGCAGTTGCGAGAAGCCGGATTATCAAGTCAGGCCGATCTCGAACAAGCGGAGTTCGAAGCGAAAGGCGCGGAGTACGATATGCACGGATACGAAGCCCTGGTCGAAAGCGGCAAAGCTGAAATCCATCGCCTTGAAATTGAAATCGATCAAACTGTTTTGCGCGCTCCATTTTCCGGAGTAGTGGTCCGCCGTTATATTCGAGAAGGCCAAGCTATTGCGAAGGGCGATAAGTGTTTTCGCATAAGCCAGCTTTCTCCGCTTCAAGTGCAATTTCAAGTTTCTGAATTGGCTGGTCCCCGTCCGGCGGCAGGCGCGCCGGTCAGTTTGGTCCTTTTGGACGGCTCGAATCGGCCTCTGAACGCTAAGGTTGTGAAAGTCAGCCCTACAGTGGACCCGTCGAGCGATAGTTACGACGTTGTGGCCCAACTCACCGGCCCCGGACTCGAGAATCTGCGCCCCGGAATGGCCGTAAGAGTTGGTTGGCCCGGAACTTCGCAATCGAAGCCTTAGAGGATTTCGCAGATGCGTTTCGGCCCTACCAGCCTTCAAGTTTCCAGCGTTCTAGCAAAAGGACTCAAACGCCCCAAGCTTCGCGCCGACCTGCGTATCAGCGAACAAACGGTGGCCGGCGAAGTCAGTTACGTAATCAAAAACCCCGAGACCAATTCCTATAACCGCTATGGAAGCACGGAATACGAGTTGCTGTCACTCTGCGACGGGACGCGCACGGCGGCCGAAATTGCTCAGGCCATGCGCGAAAAGGATCCCGAATCGCAAATGACCGAAGCCGAGGTGCTTGAATTCCTCGACTCGATTGAAGCCGACATGTGGGAACGATCGATCGGCGAAAAGAATCTCGCTGTTCTCGAGCGGATTCGCGATGAGCGAAAAGGCCGCGTCGATCAATCCAGCATGCTCTACATTAGTTTTAAAGCCTGGGACCCTCACAAGGCCCTTGTGAAATTGGACAAATATCTTTGGTGGATGTTTACCAAAGGCTTCGTGATTTTCTCCTTGCTTACATTTATCGTGGCCCTTTACCTCCTTGCCGGTGATTGGACGCGCGTGCAACAGGACACTTCTGCTTTATATGACTTTGCGAATAAAAGCGCGTACGACATATGGATCTTTTGGGTCCTGATGCTTGGCTTAAGCTCAATCCACGAGCTTGGTCATGGCCTCACTTGCAAGCATTATGGCGGTGAGGTTCATCAAATGGGCTTTTTGCTCATCTATTTCACTCCCGCGTTTTATACCGATACTACCGACATCCTTCTGTTCCAGTCCGGGGCCCCACGGCAGTGGGTTATCTTTGCGGGCATTTGGATTGAGCTAGTGATCTGCGGCTGGGCCGCGCTGGTTTGGCATTTCACGGCTCCAGGCTCGCTGACCAATGACTTCTTTTACAAGATGATGCTTCTCAGTGGTATTCAGGGTGCCGTCGTAAACTTAAATCCGCTAATCAAGGCCGACGGCTACTATGCGCTCTCGCAATTCCTAAAAATCGATAATTTACGCGAAGAATCCTTCGATTTTCTGCGAGCATGGACCCGAAAATACATCTTTCGCCATGACATGGACTTGCCGCCCTCCAGCAAGCGTGAGCGCCGAATCTGTTTCTTGTTCGGAATTGCCGCCATTGTCTATAGCACGTCGCTTCTTATTCTTGTGCTGTCGTTCGTCAACAACGTCCTGGTAAGCAAAATGGGCGACGCCTGGGGGTTTGTCGCAACCGCTGGCATCGTTTTTTTCGTTTCAAGAAGCAGTATACGTAGGGCTTTACCGGTGGTCCGGGCGTGGATACGCGGCAAGAAGGAGAAATATATGGCCTGGAAAATAACACGCACACAGCAAGCTTGGGCGCTCGGATTGATCCTACTGTTTCTATTGCCGCCGCTCCCGTCAAAAGTCACCACTGACCTGGTGCTAGAGCCCGGAAAGGATGCGCGGGTTCGGGCGCTCGTGGACGGCAGAATTCAAAAAGTGTTCGTGCGCGAGGGCGATAAGGTTAAAGCGGGACAATTGTTGGGCGTCTTGGAAAACCCCAATATACATGCCGGTATCGAGTCACTCAAACAGCAGTTGGCGCTCGCGAGCAGTAACCTCCGCAATAACCAGGATCGCTCGGACCTCGGTCAAACAGCGCAAGCGGTGCGTGATCGCAAACGGTTAGCGCAAGAGCTGTCTATAGGACAGAAACAAGCGCAGGAACTCGAAATTCGGGCGCCAATCGGCGGCACCGTGGTGACACCTAATGTGGAACAGGAAACCGGCGAGTATCTCTCGGCCGGCGACGAGTTTGCCCGCGTTGTTGATCGAAGCTCCATGAAAGCTCGCATCCTCGTTCAGGATCGCGATCTTCAGGATGTTTACGCCGGAGCGCCGGCGGAAGTAATGGTGCTTCCGTTTCCGTTCCGCACCTATCGGGGTCATATCGATAAGCTACTCCCGGCCGCGGCGCTAGACCGTCCGGTCGGACAGATCGACAAGCTCGAGCGCCTGGGCCAGGACCTAGCCAACTATCTTGCGGTTGACATGGAAATTCCAAACCCTGACGGTTCCCTGCTGGAAGGTATGACCGGCAAAGCTAAGATTTTGGGCCCCAAGCGCTCTTTGGCTTGGCAGACTGGGCAGGCCGCTTGGCGGTGGGTGCGTTCGCAATTTTGGTAAGGGAAAACAGTCTGTTTGGCAGCCCGAAATCCTCGGCCCCATAAAAAAAAGGGCCGCCGTTCCTGGGACGGCAGCCCCTTGGTACTGCAGCTGCTAACTCGTGGCGGGCCGAAGCCCAGCCGCTAAAGATTGAAGTCTTAGCCTCTTCCTGGATGGTTCAGCGGCTTTACTGATCCCAGCTTGGTTCCCTTTTTCACGGTCTTTGCTTTTGCCATGTTCTTAAATCTCCTTAGCAGTATTTGTTTTTTCCTGCTGCCTACGCCGTTACTATTGCAATCCTTACGCCAAACTGTCAGCTCGATGTCTTGAGCGGCCGCATATGATTTGAAAGCAGTTATCGCCAAGAAGCGGCAGCCGTCGGACATCCTGGATATTCAATTTGTTTAATTTTTGCGTTCGGGTTGAAAAATTCAACGCGTCGACCAAACCTTACGGATCGTTCTTCGGATTGCAAAGCCCTCTAAAGAGACGTCTTTAAGGAGTTGGGCATGAGCTGCTGCGACAATCCGAGTGGGGCGCTTCGACCAAAAAAAAGCTGCCAGCCTTTCGGTGGCAGCCGATAGCTCCGCATTATCCAGCGGTGGTCACTTGCGCAGGCCAACAATTGCACCTGCACGAGAAAATGCTTATTTGTTACCGATCCATCTGATCAGGGGCTTCGTCTCTTCCAACTTCTTCGCCTTCTTCAAGGGGGGCTTCTTTGCCATTGTACTTCCTCCGCTTCAGAGACAGCTTAATCCTCAACCCATTCTGTGCAAAAGCAGTTCCAATGTCGACGATAAAATGAGAGGGTTTTAACATATTACATCTAAATGAGTTATAGGATTCAACCTCGTCTTAAGTTAGGTTTGCCAGTGACAATCTGTTGAAATTCTCACCGGCTAATTAAAAAATCAACTTCACGCTAGCATTCATTACTACGACATAGTTAGTCTAGTTTCCACGCTGACAGCCACGAAAGCCACCGAGAGCCTACCAATAGAACCTAACGGCGGGCGACTTTTTTCTGAGCTAGGTAAATTGTTCGCAGCCCGGCGGGTACTTTTTTCGGGCTTGGCGCCAATGCAAGGTCGGTGAAATCGAACACGCGCAGCAGTCGGAACCCCGCCCGTTCGAGGTGGCGAACGATTTCTTCGTAAGGCCAGTAAATCTCTTCAATTCGCTCGCGGTGCCGTTTCCAGACCCCTTTGGCCCCACGGACGAATATGGTAAGCTCTGTCCAGCCTTTACCTCTGCTTCGGTCGAAGCCGCCGCGTTGAGCGGCGAAGAGTTCTCTTCGGCGGTCGGAAGTCATCCCATCGCCGGCAAACGTGCGAGTCCAAATATCTTCATACAGTTTTCGATTGTGAAGATCGAAATAGAAGTGGCCGCCGGGGCGCAACGCACGCGCGACCGCACGAAACGTTGGCGCCAGATCGGCCCTACGCGGCAAATGATTTATGACTCCCCATTCGGAGGTAATCAGGTCGACCTGGACGGGCAAATGGAATGTGCGCATGTCAGCTCGACGAACCCAAACGTCGAGCTTCTCTGCGCGAGCTTTTTCGCGCGTGATCCGGCACATCTCGCGAGAGAAATCCGAAGCGAAAACTCGCAAGCCGCGACGGGCAAATTCGATCGCGGTCCCGCCAGTACCACATCCGAGTTCGCATACTTGGCTCGCCTGCGAGAGAACCGGCTTCAGTAGTTGGCGGCGAGCCGCAGTCCACGCCGGCGATGCAGGCTTCTCGCCCCATATAACATCGTAGAACTGGCCGAAGATCTCGTAGGATGGTGATTGGCGCGCTGTTCTAGGTTTTGAACGCGAGTAAGGCAATCGCCCTCCGGTCGGTCTCTTTGTCAAGACTTTACGTCCTGGCATCTTGAGCCAAAGCGGTGTACGACGGCGGGCTCGTTCCGAGCCGCCAGAACTACAGGTTGTACTTTCGACATAGATAGTTGAGCCTGTTGCGATCCACTCCTAATAACCGTGCTGCATCCGCTTTTACCTGTTTGGCCTGCTCCAGAGCTTCTTGAACCCAACGACGCTCATACGCTCCCATTTCCTTGTCCAGATTGATTCCGCCGGAGGGTAGCCGGAAGCGGCCACGCGAATCGCGCCCCGAGGCCTGTACAATTTCGCTGGGAAGGTCTTTGAGCGAGATCACTTCGCCGTCGGTCATGATGACCAGCCGTTGAATCGCGTTCTGGAGTTCCCGGACATTGCCAGGCCAGGGATAGCGCTTAAGGGCCAGCATCGCGTCATCAGCAATCCGCTTGAGAGGGAAGCCGTTGGCAGCAGAATAGACGCTCACGAAGTAATCTGTGAGCACCGGTATATCTTCCACGCGTTCGCGCAGCGAAGGCACGAAAATGGGTACCACATGAATCCGGTAGTAGAGATCTTCGCGAAACCGTTCCTCCCGGACCATCTCTTCCAAATCTTCATTCGTCGCGCTTATAAGCCTGAAATCCACCTTAATAGATTTTTTCCCACCCAGCCGGGTGAACGAGCGATCCTCTAGCACGCGCAGGAGCTTGCTCTGGAGCGCGGGCGTTAGCGTCGCAATTTCATCGAGGAAAAGGGTGCCTTGGTGCGCTGTTTCGACCCTACCTTCTTTCGCTGCGACCGCCCCCGTAAAGGCGCCTTTCTCATAGCCGAAAAGCTCCGCCTCCATCAAACCCTCAGGAAGCGCAGCGCAGTTCACGCTGACGAATGCCCTATTGCGCCTAGGGCTTTGCTCGTGAAGCGCTCGGGCAACTAATTCTTTGCCCACCCCACTTTCTCCACGGATGATGACATTGGTCGTAGCGCGGGCCATTCGCTTGATGGAATCGAATACGTGGCTCATGGCGTCGGTCGAACCGATCAGATCGCCATGCGTGCTTTTGCGGCTTATCTCCTGACGGAGAATGCGGTTCTCGCGCTGAATGTGTAATTTTTCAACAGCGCGCTCAAGAAGATGCCGTAGGACGTCTGTGTCGATAGGTTTAATGAAATAGTCGTAGGAGCCCGCGTCAATCACTTTCAGTGCGGTGGCTTTCGTTTCATCCGAACTCAGCACAATCACCAGCGTATCGATTTCGCTTCCCACCAGCCTGCCAAGCAGCTCAGTGCATTCGCGAACTCCTCCGTCGCCGAGCGGAAGGCCTAACAGAAGAACGTCCAGTTCTGATCCTTGCAGAAGCCGATAAGCTGCTTCTAAATCTTGGCCTTCGAACACTTCAAATTGCGATCGCAGCGCGGATGCAATCTTCGAGCGCAGGCTGTGCTCGTCGTCTACTATCGCAACTTTGGGCTTTGTTACTACCGGGGTGATGGTGGTCTCCCGCGGGGACCTAACATAAATGACCAAGCCCGCGTGGAGCCGATTCTAGGGGCCAAGAACGACGCTGTCAACGAAATCGGGCCGTTAAATTTGAGGCTCTGGCCGCCGGCGAAGTCCGCGGAATCAGTGTGACGCTTTGCGCGGCGGCAGGTATTTTTTGCCAACTTTGGCAATCACGACGTAATTCGGGTCCACCATTTCGGCCAGATGAATCGTCGCCACTTTCGAAAGCAGTTCGTACGCGTCAAGCTCGGAGAGCCCGTAGTCCTGATGAATCCACTCGATCAGTTGCGTGAACGCAATGCGCAAACAGTCGTCGAGCGGGCGGTAGATGCCCACGGCCATAATCTCATCTTGGTTTTCGAAGCGCGGCCATTCGATTCGCTGTCCCTTGATAACTCGCACGCGCAAACGGACCCTCAAAGGCACCTCGATAGCTGTGCCGGCAATTTCGCCGTCGCCCATCGCAGCATGCCCATCACCCATGTAGAGAAGTGCGCCCGGGACGTTGACAGGCAGGTAAAGAATGTTCCCCACGCTTGATTCCGAAGCGTCCATGTTTCCGCCAAATTCGGCAGGAACCACTGAACTGCGGGCTTCGCCATTTGCCGGCGCTACGCCAATGCATCCCAGAAACGGATGCAGCGGAATTTTCACCGAGAAATTGGAATCGTGCGCTTGGAAAGTCGCCGTGTTATCGGCGGAATGGATCGGATAAAGCCATAGGCGTTCGGGCAGAGCCGGCTGGATCATCGGCGTGTAGCCAGTAGAGTTAAGAGCGCCGAAACCCGGAGCGAATGCACCGACTCCCTGAGATGAGTTCACTTCCAGATCCAGAAATTCGACGGCAATCGTATCGCCCGGTTCCGCACCCTCGATAAAAAAAGGACCCGTGAGCGGATTGTCTCCGTTCACCAATGCCAAAGTGTCGCCCGGCTTCTGAATGGCGTCGCCGAACGCATCCAGCGTGTTTGTTTCCAGAATGTCGTGCGGACCAAGCCGTGCCACGTCGGGCGCCACTCCGTAAACATACTTCACCGTCTCAAGCGTCGCGTGATATTTCACAATAACCGGAACTTCTTTCTGAGCTTCAACCGTTGAAGCGCAAAACAAAACGCTAAAGAAAATGGCAAGCACAAGTAATTTCATCAAGCGATCCTCCTAATCTTTACCGCACGCTAAATGGAAGGCCACTCTCGTCGCAATGGGTTCGCGGATTCGATAACTTGTACATTATGTTCCACGGCGGCGACAAGGCCCTTCCTTTAAATTCGATTCCTATCTAAGTAGATTCTTGGAACTGTAATGCCCTAAAAAGTGAATCATGCTAGGTATGGAATCGAGCTTCGGGAAAGTTTGGCCATGTATCCAACCCGTTTGTGACTTCTCTATGGTCTGGCCGACTCCATAAGCTGAACGGCTGGGCCCACCGATTCGGTGACTGTGGAGTCGGCCGGGGCCGCCAGTTCGTGAAACTATGTCCGAAGTTCGCGGTGCCGAATCAATTTGCGATGTAAGGGGCTATAGGAACTCTTTCGGTGGATAAAAGGGCCAAGTGCTGCGGGCGATACGTATGAGACCACCGGCTCGAGGAAAGTCGGGTCGTTTGCACAAGTATGAGCTCTCGATTCTTTTCCTATTTTGGTTGCTAACCTTGTTTCCGAGTCCAGCAGCGCAAGAGTCTGCCGTTTCGACGTCAGCAGTATCTGGAATCGTTCGGACTACTGAAGGTACCCCCATCCCCGGGGCTACGGTGCGTTTGATCAACATCGATACCAATAAAATTTGGCTCAGTTGGACTGACGAATCCGGCAAATTTGAATTCCCCGGGATTGCCGCGGGACGTTACCGAATAGAGGGAAGCCAGCTCGGCTTCGTGCAAGCATCCTTGATAGTCGAGGTCCCCATAGTCCCGCCCGGACCAGTTCCGGTGGTCCTGCGTGTTGCGACTCTGGCTGAATTGTCCCCAGCACCAGCTACTCCCTCGAATAGGTCCCACGCTCCCGGCAACAGAAGTAACACCCAGAACCCCGCCGCGAATTCTGCAAACGCGCCCGGCCAGAGAGGAGCGCGAGGGCAATTGCCTGCAGGAGCAGCCAACGCCGTTCGCGAAGGCATGGCCGGCGGTTTCGAAGAAACCGAACTCACAGGTGAAGGAACAAACGCACCAGGTGCGGAAGCGAACGGTACTGCGAACACGGGTCCGCAGGCCGAAGTGTCGCTTACCGCTAATACAAATTCGAACGCGACTTCCGATTCATTCTTGCTGCAAGGAACAGTGGGCCAGAGCCTCACGTCTAACGGACCGGGAGGTTTCGGCGGCCTGGGGGGTATAGTGCCTAGCACTCCTGGCGAGCAGGGGGGCCGTGGCGGCCGGGGTGCGGGACAACTGTTCGGCCAAGGCGGTCCCGGAGGACCTGCAGGAGGCCCCGCTGGCGGAGGTGGTGGTCCGGGAGGAATGTTCGGCGGACGCGGGAAGATTAAATCGCCAAACGGTAAACCGCGTGCGGTTCAGTTTTTACGATCGTTACGAGAATTCTGCGTTCGATGCCAAGCCCTATTCACTCACAGGCAATCAGGTTCCCAAGCCCAGCCATTATGACGAACGATTCGGCGGCAACCTCGGCGGGCCGTTAAAAATTCCTCACATTTACAACGGCAGCGACCGCACGTATTTTTTCATCAACTACCAGCATGAAGTTCAGTCGAGCGCGCTCGACACGTATTCGACCGTGCCCACCGCGGCCGAACGTAGCGGAGATTTCTGCGGTCTCGGAGTCACCATCTTTAATCCATTTTCGAACTTTACTGGACCACGCACTCCTGTTGGCAATGGCTGCCAGATTCCCTCGATAAATTCTGCAGCAGCGGGACTTCTCGCTTTTTATCCCTTGCCGAATCTGCCGGGAACGGTGCAGAACTATTTGCTGCAAACTACCGTGCCGATTAACAACGATATTTTGAACCTCCACGTGCTTCACACCATCAATTCCAAGTTCAGTGTGAATGGCGCCTACAATCTGAATTCGCAGCGTCAGAATACGTTTGGCAATTTCCTGAGTACCGCCGGAACTCAATCCACGCTGAGCCAGGCAGTCACTCTAGGACTTTCTCATAACTGGACTTCGCATTTGGTGGAAAGCACGCAATTGAATTGGAGCCGCAGTCGCGTTCAAATCTTGAGCGATAACTCTTTCAAGAACGACGTCGCCGCAGAATTAGGAATTTCAGGCGTATCCACCGAGCCGCTCATCTTCGGTATCCCCGCGATCAATTTCAGCAGCATTTCTGATTTGAACGATCCGCTGCCTTCTCTCGTTCGCAACCAAACACTCCGATTTGGAGATAATTTGAGATGGGTGCGCGGAAAACACACTATGACGTTCGGCGGCGAGGTTCGGCGCATTCAACTCAACGCCGACGCCAATCCTCAGCCGCGCGGGCTGTTCAATTTTACCGGCGTCATGACCTCACAATTAACTTCGACCGGCCAGCCGGTGCCGTCCAATCCTCAGACCGAGCCCTTCTACGAGCTCGCAGATTTTCTCCTGGGCCTTCCTTACAGCACCACGGTGCAATTCGGTCCGAATGCTTATCTGCGCAGTTGGGATTTTATCGCTTACGCGCAGGATGACTGGCGAGTGAACAAGCAGCTCACCATCTTGTATGGCCTTCGCTACGAGGCCGTTACCCCGCCAGTGGATGAATACGACCGGATTGCTAACTTGGATTTGAATTCCACGGCCACGGCCGTGGATGTGGTCACACCGGGTTCCGTGGGAATGTTTGACGGCCGCTATCCACAAGCTCTGATCCATGGAGATTATGGTAATTGGGCGCCGCGAATTGGATTCGCCTGGGTGCCACAAATGATCAAGCCGAAAACGGTTGTTCGCGGCGGTTTTTCGATTTTCTACAACGAGGGAATATACAACACGCTAGCGCAGCAATATTTGGAATATGAGCCTCCTTTGGCTACTTCGGAGAATCTCATTACCTCCGCCGCTCAAGTTCTGACGCTTCAGAATGGATTTCCCAGCACTAGCACAATATCCAACAAGGGCGGCGTAAATCCCTTTTACAAAAATGGATACGCGGACATTTGGACCTTAGGCACCGAAACATCGTTTACCCAGAATTGGATTTTGGACCTAACTTATACGGGCACGAAAGGTACGAATTTGGATTTGCTTCGCGCACCGAATCGCGCTCCCTTGGGCACCAGCCCTCTGAACACGCAAGTCTCTCTGAGAATTCCGGACGCCAATAGCTTCTATTACGATCAATCCGGAGCGAACTCAATTTATAACGCACTCCAAGTGCGCTTGGTTCATCGCTTCACGCGTGGCATTTCCATCCAAGGGTTCTACACTTTTTCGAAGTCACTCGATAACGCCAGCACCATCGGCGGCACCACCCCGATAGTCGTCCAGCAAGACGGCAATTTTGCCGCAGAGCGCGGACTATCTTCGTTCGACGTCCGCCATCAAGTCCGCATGTTCTCGGTATACGAACTGCCGTTTGGCGAGCACCATCGCTATGGCAATCATGGCTGGGCGGAACACGTTCTCGGCAATTGGCGGCTGCAGAACATTATTACCTGGCAGACCGGGAACCCATACACAGCATATCTCGGCGGCACAGCATCCGATAATGGGACGGGCGCGAGTTTTTCTCTTCGTGCGGATCAAATCGGAAATCCAAACGTTGGCATTTGCGGCGGAGGGCCGCTAACTTTTTTCAACACGGCGGCCTTCGCCACGCCACCTCCCACGGAATATGGCAATGAACACCGCGGCTCGATCGAAGGCCCTTGCAAGTTCAATTGGAATGCCTCGCTTGCGAAATCTTTCCGATACGGTCCGCAAGAGCGCCATCACTTGGACGTCCGCTGGGAAGTTCAGAACCTTTCCAACACAGTCAGCTTTTCCGGGCTTGCCACGCTGCTGGGTTCCTCGTCTTTCGGCCGCGTTACAGGTGCAGGAACCATGCGAACCATGGATGTTATGATCCGGTATAACTTCTGATGAGACACTGCACTCAAAAAATCGCTTCTCCGTTAATTGTAGCAATCTTTTTAGCAGCTATCGGCCTAGCCCAATCCCAACAGCAATCTTCCAATCCGCCCGCGCCACCATCCACAAACCAATCGGCTCCTATCGCCGTACCCATGCCTGCGTCGCCTCAGGTTCCCAAGCCCACTGTGCCTTCCGTGATCAGAGCCTCGTCCGATCTGGTGCGCATTGACGTCGAAGTAACAGACAAATCCGGCAAACCCATCAAAGGATTGCGCGCGGATCAATTTACCGTCACTGACGACGGCAAGCGCCAAGAGATTTCCAGTTTCTCTTACTCAGACATCGAGGGCATCGAGTCCGCAGCAGCTGCGGAAGACAAGCCGATCATAGTCCCAGTAGATAACCAAGGACCAAACGCGCCCTCGGCCGACGCTATCAGCGACCAGTTGCGCGATCGCCGATTGATTGTACTTTTCTTTGACCTGACGTCCATGCAGTCGGACGACTTGATTCGCGCGCACGACGCGGCCGCGAAATTTGTGAAAGAGCAGATGACCAAAGCCGACGTCGTGGCCGTCGTCGCTTTTTCCTCAAAACTCATCGTGCTCGCGAATTTCACCAACGACCACGTCACGCTCGATAAAGCCATCGGGCAGTTAACCGCCACCAGCATTTCCGATCTTTCCAATCCGCTCTACGCTGCCGCAGAAAACGGCGAATATGACGTTCAGGAATATACCGGCGCGGCGTACACGCCGGATGAAACTGAATTTAACGTTTTTAATACCGACCAGAAGCTCGCTGCCGTTGAAGGCATGGCAAACGTTCTCAGCGCGTTCCCTGGAAGAAAAGCCTTGGTGGAATTTACTGGCGGCATCACGCAGACCGGCGAAGAAAATCGCACGCAGCTTCGGGCTGCCACCGATGCCGCAAACCGCGCCGACGTCTCCATCTACTCGATCGATTCGCGCGGATTATTCGCCACGCCGCCTGGTGGCGACACCACCACCAATGCCGCCACCGGAACTTCCATGTTCACCGGCGCCTCCGTCTTTCATCAAACCGACCAGCGCGAAGATTCGCGCGATACCCTCGCCACTCTTTCCACCGACACCGGCGGAAAAGCCTTCTTTGATTTGGGAGATTTGAGCGAAGCGCTCCCGAAAATCCAGCAGGACAATACCGGCTACTACCTTATCGGCTATCGTCTGGGCGCTGATGTAAAGCGCGACGGCCGCTGGCGAACCATCCGCGTAAAGGTCAACGCGCCCGGCGCGCACGTGCGATATCGCGAAGGTTACTACGCACCCCGCGATTTTCAGCATCTTCAAAAAGAAGATCGCGACCAACAGCTTGCCGACGCTGTCAATTCGGATAATCCCGTCGTCGAGCTGCCGGTGGCAGTAGAGACAGCCATGTTCCGCCTGTCCGATCAGCAGACCTACGTTCCCATCGCCGCTAAGATTTCTGCCAGCGCTCTCGACTGGGCTGAAAAGCATGGACACCGGCAGGCCGAGTTTGATTTTGCTGTCGAAGTTCGCGCTGTTCCTTCCCGCCAAGTGGTCGCTCAGTTGCGCGACACTACCCAGGTGAACCTCGACCCCCAGCGTTTTCAGCAGATCAATCAAAAAAACCTGCTCTATCAGGGCGGGGTTGTCCTTGCACCCGGAAATTACCGGCTTAAATTTGTCGCTCGCGAAAATGAATCAGGAAAGATCGGCACGTTTGAACAGAATCTCTCCGTCCCGGCGGTCCAGCCCGGCAAATTAATTCTCAGCTCGTTGGTTCTTTCCAGTCAGCTCGTGCCGGTGCAGAAATCGTCCGAAGTTCAAACAAAAGGCCAGGGACTGCGGGCCAAGCTGCCCAATTCACCGCTCGAGATGAATGGAGAAGCGATTGTCCCCAGCGTGACTCGCTTGTTCGCGCAAAATCAGACTCTGTACGTTTTTTTTCAAGCTTACTATCCGGAAAAAAATGAAAGCAAAGAAACGTTTGACGGAAGTTCTCTCCGAGCCGGTTTAGTTTTCTTCCGCAATGGATTGCAGGTGAACGCCACTCCGTTGCTCGCTCCTTCGGAAGTGGATCCGAAAAAATCCACGGCATCGTTTCGGATCAGCTTGCCTTTATCGAAATTGAAAGGAGGGCGTTACACCGTTCAAGCCGTGGTGATCGCTCCCGGAACGCAGCACTCCGCGTTCGGTCGCAGCTACCTGGCCCTCTTGCAAGCGGCGCCTACTCCGGCATCGGCGCCTGCCAGCGCTAGTCCCGCAAATTCCTCACCTGCCAGTGAAGCTCCGAAACCACCTTCGCCCTAAACGCCAATTAGGTTCCAGAATTCCGGCATGTTTGGCAATTCCTCCTGAGATATGGCACGCTGGAGGGAATGCCCACAAAAAGACTCGCCCACATCTTGCTTCACGATTCTTTTCGTGTCGGCATTACCATCAAAGGAATGGACGGTGTTCTCGAAGCCGTCGGCGGCGTGCTGCTGTGGTTTAAAGTCAACACGTTGAACTCGTGGTTGCAAGTGCTCTGCCAGCACGAACTCGCGCGAGACAAGCACGATTTTATTTTTTCTCACCTGAGTATCGCTTCTCAGAAATTGGCTAGCGGTAGCCCGATGTTCGTCTCGCTTTATCTTCTCTCGCACGGCCTGGTGAAAGCCCTGTTGGTTGTTTGTCTTTGGCTAAATAAACTGTGGGCTTATCCGCTGACGATGGGGGTTTTTGCGGCCTTTGTCGTTTACCAAATCTACAGATTCACGCACACCCATTCTGTAGCGCTCGTAATTCTTACTCTTTTCGATCTTCTGCTGATATTTCTTACCTGGAAAGAATACCAAGATCAAAAATTGCTTCACCTAAAGAAAAGTAGTTAGAGCCGCTCGCGGCGTATGGCCTTGTCTCGGCTTTTCGTGTAGATTTTTGTATCGTGACATGGCCTAACAAATTTAAGGTTGGTCTCGTGCAGATGGCCGTGGGCCCTAAGCCGCAGGAAAACCTCGCCCACGCCATCTCCCGCGTCGAAGAAGCCGCTGGGGGCGGCGCTCAAGTGATTTGCTTGCCTGAACTTTTTCGCTCGCAATATTTCTGTCAGCGCGAAGACACTGCAAATTTCGAATTGGCGGAGCCCGTGCCTGGTCCCACCACGGAAACTTTAGGTCGCCTAGCGCAGAAGACGAAAACAGTCATAATCGCCCCTGTTTTTGAACGCCGAGCGCCCGGTGTGTATCACAACACCGCGGCAATCATTGACGCCGACGGCCGAATCGCTGGGGTCTATCGCAAAATGCATATCCCCGACGATCCGGCTTACTACGAAAAATTTTATTTCACTCCCGGCGACTTGGGTTTTCGCGCGTTTGAAACCAGCGCCGGAAAAATCGCAACTTTAATCTGCTGGGATCAATGGTATCCCGAAGGAGCACGCTTGGCTGCCCTCAACGGCGCCTGCATCGTTTTCTACCCAACCGCTATCGGATGGCATCCCAGCGAAAAAAATTCCAATGGAGAAGCGCAGCGCGATTCCTGGCGCATCATCCAGCGCAGTCACGCGATTGCCAACGGAGTTTACGTTGCGGCGGTCAACCGCGTGGGACACGAAAAAACTGTTGAAGGTGGAGACGGTCTCGAGTTCTGGGGCACTTCGTTCCTCTGCGATCCCCAGGGAGTCGTGATCGCCGAAGGTTCCACCGACCGCGAAGAAATTTTGTACGGAGAAGTGGATCTCTCACACTTGGAAGACGTCCGTCGCAATTGGCCTTTCTTGCGCGACCGCAGAATCGATGCCTACGCCGGCATTGAACAGCGTTTCCTCGACGAAAAGCCTTGAAGCCATCGAGCCGCATCAGCCGTACTTCCGCAGAAAGTCATCCCGCAGCGTCAGGCTTCCGCATGCCCGCCGAATGGGAGCCTCACGAAGCTACCTGGCTTGGCTGGCCTCATAATCCAACCGATTGGCCCAGCAAACTTGAACCGATCCACTGGGTCTATGGCGAGATCGTTCGGAAAATTGCTCCGGGTGAACTCCTCCGCATCCTGGCGAACTCGCCAGCACATGAATCGCGAGCGCGCAATGTTTTGAAAAGCGTCGGCGTATCCATGAGCCGAATTCAGTTTCTCAGGTTTCCTACAAATAGAGGTTGGACACGCGATTTCGGTCCCATATTTATCAAACGTGCGAAGCCCCGCCAGGAAGTTGCTATCGCGCGATTTCGCTTTAACGCGTGGGCTCGCTATCTCGATTGGAAAAAGGACGACGCGATTCCAGAACGGGCCGCTTGCCGATTGAAAATGAAATTGCTCCGCGCTCAGCTCGGCGACCGCGATGTGGTTCTGGAGGGCGGAAGCATTGACGTAAATGGGTCGGGCACCGTGCTCACCACCGAAGAGTGCCTCCTCGATCAGAAACGCCAAGTGCGAAATCCGGGGTTCGACCGCAGTCAGACGGAAGCAGTCTTGCGAGAATGTCTTGGCGTAACCAAGGTCATATGGCTCGGCAAAGGAATCGCCGGAGACGACACGCACGGTCACGTTGATGATCTATGCCGTTTCGTGAACCGGAGTACCGTCGTCCTCTCCCGCGAAAAGAACCGCACCGAGAAAAATTATCGCGCGCTTGAAGAGAATTGGGAGCGCCTGCGTGAAGCTAGACTCGAAGATGGAAGCAAGTTGGATGTTGTAGCCTTGCCAATGCCGTCGCCTCTATTCTTCGACGGCATTCGCCTCCCTGCCAGTTACGCGAACTTTTACATTTCGAATGCCGCCGTCTTAGTGCCCACTTTTAATGATCCCAACGACCGCGTCGCTCTGGGCATCCTCTCTGAACTCTTCCCCAAGCGCTCGGTAGTTGGAATCCACGCAGTAGACTTAGTCTGGGGATTCGGCACCATCCACTGCTTGACGCAACAACAGCCGGCTCGCTCCTAATTCCCTTCAAATATTTTCCAGCTCTTTCCGAATATCAGGACGCATTCAAGGTCTATCCATCCTGCCCGGTATATTCGAATTTTCCGAATTTATGTAGCTCGCTGTCAGCACACATCTTATTTGACCAGAATCTTGGCGAGGAACGTGCCATATGCGTCGCGGGGGAAGTTAGCTTCACGTTCGCGGCGCCCCAATATCGAACGAAAACTGGAGATGAAAATGCGAGTTTGCAAATACTTTATGTTTGCCGGTTTGTTCGCCGCTTTCCTGCTTCTGCGGCCCAGCATGCTTTCGGCCCAGAGCATTGTTACCGGAGCAGTAACTGGAATGGTTACGGATCCCTCCGGAGCCGTAATCGTAGGCGCCACGGTGCATCTGAAAAACAACGCCACCGGTGAAGTTCTCTCCGCCACGACCAGCTCGGACGGCGTATATCAATTCACCTTGCTGAAGCCTAGCTCATATACCTTGACCGTAACTCAACAAGGGTTCAAGCAAGTTAACCAGCCGGTAGAAGTCCTTCTAGGCCAGACTTCGACTTCAAACTTTAAGTTGGAACTTGGCACCGGCGCCGTAACCGTGGAGGTTAACGGGCAAGGCGCGATGCTGCAGACCGAAGATGCCAACATATCCACCAATGTCTCAACCAGGGACGTAGAAAATGTTCCAAATCCGGGGGGCGACTTGACTTATGTCGCGCAAATCTCTCCGGGCGTGGCCATGAATACTGCGAACGGAGGTCTCGGTAACTTCAGCGCCTTCGGCTTGCCTGGCACAGCGAATCTCTTCACCATAAATGGAAACGATTACAACGACCCATACTTAAACTTGAACAATTCCGGATCGAGCAACCTTCTCCTCGGGAGCAATGAAACGCAAGAAGTTGCCGTCGTCAGCAACGGTTATACCGGACAGTATGGTCGTCAAGCGGGCGCTCAGATTGACTACACCACCAAATCTGGATCGAACGCGTACCACGGGGATGCTGTGTACTATTGGACTGGCCGAGCTTTGAGCGCCAACGATTACTTCAATAATCTGGACGGAGTGCCGCGACCTTTTGAGAATAACAATCAGTGGGCAGCGAATTTCGGCGGGCCAATTGTTAAAGATAAGCTGTTTTTCTTCGCTAACACTGAAGGAATTCGCTACATATTTGGAACGTCCAGCCAGGTAAGCTTGCCTGCTCCTGACTTCCAGCAATTTGTTTTGTCACAGATTCCGGCAACAGCCACCTCCTTCTATCAGAATACGTTTAGTCTTTACAACGCCACTCCGGGAATAAGCCGTGCCACTTTGACACCGAATAGCTGCGCCTCAGTAGGTTCCTTTGCGGATCCCGTTACAGGAAATCCGGCGAGCACCGATTGCTTGGAATCATTCGGAACCTCCGGATCAAGCGGTAATCGTGAGTGGCTGTTGTCAGTTCGTGGAGACTATTCGATCAGCGACAAAGACAAACTGTTCGCTCGCTACAAAGCGGACCGCGGCGTCCAACCCACTTACACGGATCCTATCAACCCCGTCTTTAGCAATGTCAGCAACCAGCCGCAAAACGACTGGCAGATCAATGAAACCCATATATTTAGTCCCAACTTGGTGAACAATATCATCCTCTCGCATTTTGATTACTCAGCGATTTTCGAGAGTCCCGACATTTCAAAAGCGTTGAGCCTGTATCCCGTGAACCTGCTCTCTACTGACTCGGCCTTGACCGCCCTCGGTACCGGTTCGGGAAATCCGGGAGGTGCGGCGCAAGGGTTCCTGTATCCGGGAGGCCGAAAACTTCATCAATGGCAAGTGGCCGACGACCTCTCACGGACACTCGGCAGTCATAACTTTAAGATGGGCGTAAATTTTCGGCATGATGCCGTTGCTGACTTTACAGCGTCAACTTTGACTCAATATCCTATTCTTGCGGTGCCCTTGGAAGGTTTCGCCACCGATACAATCAACATCCCCGGAGTTGGCGGAAACATCGCGGAGCATTTCGATCGTAGTTCTCCGCAAAACAATTCGTTCTACAGCGTGGGCCTTTACTTCCAGGATGAGTACCGCGTCAATTCAAAACTGAAATTAACTCTGACTATGCGAGCCGACCGCAATTCCGGTGGAGTATGCGCCTCAAATTGCAATACGCTTACCCCTGTTCCTTTTGACCAACTGCCCCACGGTCCAACAATTCCCTACGATCAGTCGTTTATCACTGGTCTGCACACTATCCTCCCAAATGTTGAGAAGGTCTCGTTTCAACCTCGAATCGGGTTCGCATGGAGCCCAATCGGACAAAACACCGTTATTCGCGGTGGAGTCGGCTTATTCACAGACTTGTATCCCGCGACGATCCTGAGCCTATACACAACGAACTTTCCGCAGGTAACGTCCTTCGCCGTCCAAAACGGAACTATCGCCACTAACGAAGCTAACAGTGGCTTCAATATCATTCCGCAATGCAATACCGCATTCCAAACGGCCTACAACAGCGGCGGCGGGCTTACGGGCCCAAATGGTTTCAACACGCTGGCTCCCGCCGGATGTCAAAACCAGGTTCCCTCGGTGTACGCAACGAACGGAAAAGTTTTAAATCCGAAATATCTTGAATGGAACTTGGAAGTCCAGCACAGCTTCGGAAACAAGACGGTTGTATCAGCCAACTACGTCGGAAATCACGGCTACGACGGGATCCTCTACAACCCTTACGGCAACGCGTTCGGGTTCAATGCGCTCCCCGCAACCGCACCTGATCCACGCGTAGCCGGTGTCATATCTCTTACGAATGATGGCTACTCAAATTACAACGGTTTGACTCTGTCCGTAAGACAAAACCTGTGGCACGGCTTCACTGGGCAGTTTAACTATACCTATAGTCACGATCTGGACCTTGTCTCTAACGGCGGAGTTCCGAACATTCCCTACAACTTCAATAACAGCATTCCGTTCGTAATCGATCCGTTCAACATAAGAGGTAATTACGGACCCTCGGATTACGACATCCGCCAGGTGATCAGCGCCGATTACGTCTGGAATATACCCGTCAAGAGCGAGAATAAATTAATTAACGCAGCGGTCGGAGGCTGGACCGTCTCAGGTACGATTTTCCGGCACACCGGTGCCCCCTTCAGCGTAATTGATGGAAACACCGGCGCCGCTCTTGCCGATAACAACTTGAATCTTAGCGGAGCTCCCACCGCGTTCATTCTCGCCCAACCGGCTGGTCCAATCAATTTGACCTGCCACGCCAACTCCGCGGCTATATTCAATCCTAGCGTGACTACGCCGGGATGCCTCACCGAAAGCGACTTCGTTTCCCCTTCCACAAACTTCGTCGGCTCTGTTGGACGTAACGCATTCCGTGGGCCGGATTACTTCAACACCGACTTGAGCTTGCGGAAAATGTTTAAACTTAATGAACGGCTTGGTTTCACCGTGGGAGCAAACGCATACAACATTCTCAACCACGTAAATTTCAATCCTCCCTTTCCGAACCTAGCCAATCCAACGGTGTTCGGTCATATTTTCAATGCCGCCACACCGCCCACGACTCCGTACGGCGCCTCGGGTGGGTCTGCTGCCGTGGACGCGCGGATTGTTCAGGTCTTCGGGAAGTTTACTTTCTAAGTTATCCGAGGCAAAATGAGCTGCGTTTCACGCCGTTTGCAAATCTTGCGGAAACAAAAAATCGCGATTACGTCCGTGGTCACCACGACCTGATTTTCCAGCGGCAAAAAATGAAAAAGTGGCTCCCTGGGCTAGATTCGAACTAGCAACCCTTAGGTTAACAGGTTCGATTTCAAATCCATAAGTCATTGTTCAACGGTCGCTTAGGGTTAATCGGAAGCCAATCTTCTCCCTCAAAATGCTCCGAAGTTGTTCCATACACCGCAAATGAATCAACAAACATAAGAACGACTATATCTCCTTGGCGGGCTGCCTGACCGAGAAAGGCTAACTCGAATCAGCTGAATGGGCGAACGAAAAGGCGCGAGCCCGTCCACGCTTAGGGGTTTTTCATGACTGCGTCAGGGAATCGGGACCCCAAAATGACGAAGCAACGCACAGGTTGGTTAACGACAGTCAACATGATTAACTGATTGGCTGATCTCACGATTGTCGTACAGATGGCAGAGACCACCCGGGAGAAATATGCACGAGCACCGAAAATCACCCCGAATGAACTGCAACCCATTCTCCTTTAGTTAATCGGGCGGCCTCGGCAGAGCGAATCTTGCAAGGCAAATGAAGCCCTCGATATAGTATGTCGTCGATGGCAGGCTGCGATTGGTCCTACCTGCCTTACAGTCAACCGTAGAGGTCCTTGTCACGATGGCGAATACCAGCTCAGCCAAGTCGAAGAAATCAGAGAGCGGCAAATTGCGGATTGGCGATGATTGGAATGCTATCCGTATCATCGCACTCTCGCAAAGCAATCCGCTCAAGGCCATCGCGGAGTTGGTGGAAAACAGCATCGACGCGCATGCCAAAACCATCACCATCACGCGAGGCCGCGAGCAAGCCAATTACTTTCTAACGGTCAAGGACGATGGCGACGGAATCCCACGTGATCCGAACGGACTGCCTGACTTCAAGTACGTCGCGACCCATATCTGTGACTCGGTCAAGCGACAACTTAAGGCAGACGGCGCTGGAGGCGGCTTACAAGGGGAATTTGGAATCGGTCTTTTGAGCTTCTGGACCGTGGGCGACACGCTGGCGATGATGTCTAGCGGTGCCGATCAGCGGGTCTATCAGATGGTTATGAGCAGGGGAGATCCGCGCTATATGGTGAAGCTTCGACGAGTGCTTTTTGCCGAACGAGGCACCGAACTTAAGATCAGCCCATTGCTAGAGGGCATCCGCGGATTGAGTGGCGAGAAGATCCAGTGGTATCTGGCAGCAGAGCTGCGCGATCGTATTCGGGATACGCAGGTTCGTGTAACGGTGATCGACAAACTTGCGCGCAGACAGTATCAGGTCGAGCCAAGACAGTTCGAAGGCCGCTTGCTGCACCAGCTGCCGACGATTCGCTCTCCATTCGGCGAGGCGTATGCCGAATTGTATCTCGCGGAACCTGCTGAGGACTGCTGTGTCGCCCTTACCAGAGGTGGCACACGGGTGATAGCGAATATCGGAACGCTGCCCGGTCTGGAGCGCCCGCCGTGGAATTCTCGTTACCTGCAGGGCCTGATCGACGTGCCCTTTCTTGACCTGACTCCCGGCACACGTTCCGGAATCGTCCACGATGAACGCTATGGGGCCCTCGTGAAAGCTTTAGTACCGCTGGAAACACACCTCAATGGCCTTATCGACGCACAGCGCCGGGCCGAGGAAGAGCAGGCAAACCGGGAGTCCCTTCGCGCCATTCAACGTGCATTTCGCGAAGCCATGCTGGTTTTGCCGCGCGAGGAATACGACTGGTTTGACATCCAGTCACGCTCCCTGCAAGCCACCAGTGCCGGCGGGTCCCCGGAGCGAGATATGGAGGCATCGGGTCGGGAGGAAGAGGGTGGCATTCCGGAACCGAGCGCAGTCGGATCAACCCAGCGCCAATTCTTCGACTATGCTGGGCCTTTGCACTCCGTCCTGATTTCACCAATGTCAAGCACATTGGCAGTGGGTCAAACCCGACGTCTTCGCGCGCTACCCCGGGATCGCTCGCGCCGGCGGGTCGAGCAGGACTTGACATTTGCATGGGAGATCGTCGAAGGGGGTGGCACCCTCCTGTCCACGTCCGATCAGGAAGTGAGCTTCGAGGCCCCCTCTTCGCCCGTTCTTGTGCGTTTGTCCGTCGTCGCCTCACAGCGCGACACGCGATGCAGCGCGGAGGCACTGATCACCGTCACCGACAGCCTTGTGGCTATCGGCCCGACTGCCGTGAATGCCCGCGGCTTACCGGGCTACACTTTCGAAAGGGCGGCCGGGGAACTGTGGCGCTCGCGATACGACGCTGAGCGCAACCTGATTGTCGTGAATAACGGGCATCGCGATTTCGTTTTTGCCACCCGTAATCGCGCGCTGCAGCTGCGTTACCTTGGGCGGCTCTATGTCAAGGAATTGGTGCTCAAGAACTTTGCAGGTCTGCCGGTCGAACAAGTGGTGGAGCGCATGATTGAGCTCTCGCTTTATGTTGAAGAGAAATTGAAGTCCACATGAGGGGGTGGCAGAGATGCAAGCCGAATGGACCTTCCGGCAAAATCTAATGCGCCTTTCGCGCATCACAACGTGCCCGAACCGAGAAGCTAACGGCCATGAAACTAATGTCATCAGAACTTGCCGGAATTGGCCATAACCGAGAGGAATCAATTAGTCCCGATGAAACCTGACGAATCACTTTCTCCTTCTTTATTCACCTTTCGTTCGCGCTTTGTCGCGATTCGCCGCCATTAGTATTACGTTCTTATGACGGATTCGGAAAAGGCTCTCTGGATCTCATCAAGACATTGCCAGACGCTGCGGATCCGCTCACCTTCGAGATGACGAATGATGACCTGAGCGAGATCGGCTTTCCTGGTTGGCAATCTCTCCCCGGTGAGCGCGCCGAGCCTTTTGAGGTCCTCGGCATTCATGAACTCGGAAACCGCCACATCAAGCGGGGATTCTCTCATCGGCGTCGTATCGTCTCATGGAGCCTCCTTGGAGAGTTGTGGCCGGGACGCACGCCGCGCTTTCTTCTTCTCCCGTGTGCGAGGCCATTGCTCCTCGACGGACGTGATGTTATCCGGAGAGGACTTTCCAAACCGTTTTAGGTAGAGGTGCTCGATGTACTCTCTGAGCGGCATCTTCCATGATTCTTGCTCATGATTGTCGAGCTTGCCGAGCTTCTTCGGGTTCATACCCAACTCGCGAGCCATCTGCACTTGGGGGTCGGAGAGATGATGGCGCTTTCGCGCGTCGATCCACTCCTGCATCCTCTGGTTCGGCTTTCTTTCCTTCGCCATGCTATTCGCCTCGTTTCCCTTCACCTCATTCGAGGAAAAGGTCGTCCTCCTCATCCGCAAAAGAGGGTTCCTCTGCCTCGGCCAACGCCTCATGGACAGCGTCGACGATCTCCTCGTCGTCGCACTCGGTGAGATCAGCCAGGAGTTCACTGGCTTCCTGTGGGCGAATGTTGGGTACTGCTTCAATCGCGGCGAGCAATAGGGGCTTGGGCGTTTTGCCCGAATGGATCAGGGCGGCTAGGTACGGCCATGCGAGTTCGATGCCCCAGTTTCCTGCGGCGAGGACTGCCTCGAGACGAATGCCGGGATTCCCGTTGTTTAGCTCTTCAGCAATCTGCTTATCGAACCCGCGGACAAAGCGCATGCAGAAGACCGCGGTGAGCTTCCACAGGTCATCGCCACTTGTGTAAGCGGAACGGATGGCACTCTCGTGCCAGTCCTGCGGGGCGCGCACGGATGCCTCAAGGATTCGCCGTCGGACTTCCCTGGGAATCTCCGCATCATTGTAGAGCTCGCGAAGTAACTCCTGAATCCGTCGGAAAGTCTGCTCCGAAATCGGGACATCATCAGCATCGTCAAAGCCTTCGATGTCCGCTTGCTCCAGAATCGGTCCAAGCGAAATCGCCGCTTGGCCACGCACCCCTTCGGATTCGTCCCAGCTGCAGAGGAGCGTGAGTAGCACTTCAACCAATTCTTCGTTGACCACCGTGAAATCGCCTGCCATCTCGGTGGCTAGGAGGCGATCAGACTCAGCTACTTGCTTATCCTGAAGAACCCTGACGAGCTTTTCTGCCGTGTCCTCCGGCCAGTCCCAAGGTGGAGTATCCTTCAAAGCCTTCAAATCCATTCACACCTTTCCCATTCCGCCCGCACCAATTGCGTCCAAAATTTCGTACCGACCCAACCGGATTCCGGGCGACAGTGCCATATCGCTCGCGATTCTACACCGAAAAAAGCTGGTTACACAGGAGCGGTAGCTGTGGCTAGGCATTCGGCCGTTAGATTTCACTCGAGCCGTTGATTCGGCGCCGTTTGCCCGCTCAGTCTTCCGAAGCTTTGCTCTTATGCGGGGCATCGTTCCACCCGGCGTGTCTATTCCTTGCATAGTCTCGGGAAACCGTTCCATACGGAGGGGCCATCGGCGCCGCCGTCGCCCCAGAACATGCAGCGCTTATTGAACCTCGCCGCCCAACACAATTACTGGATGGCTTCTTCTCAGGAAAACGCAGCGATTGGTTTGGATGGTTTCTAGCGTATTGGCTAAATATCTAAATAGCGCGGACTCGGCTCATTTCTCAGGTGGTCTCTTGGATGTCTTCGTATTCGGCATGCCCTTCGTGATGTTCTGAAAGGTCCCGACTGCGGTGGCCAGAGTTCTTGAGACACTCGGGTTCGAGGGCGAGTCTCAGCTGATTATTTAGGCTGTGCCTGCCTCGGGCAGCTCAGTCTCCTATCCGACCCTAGTCACCGAAAAAGCTATGGACCACGAGTCCCCGATGGAACCATGGTTGGCACCTGACAACCTTGCTGCTTGTTGGTCTCAGAACAGACTGGCTTCGTCGCAAAGATGCGATGAAAACCGCTGGTAGAAAAACCAAAGCTACGAATGTTGTAGCGTCCCGAGCTCACGGAACGGAAGGCCAGAACAATCCTGCTCCATGGGGCGGGCTGGACGGCAAGAAAAACTCCGGCCACAGGAAAAGTGTTTTTTCCTTGACTTCCTTTATGGAACCTATCAGGAGTTCGCCAAGTCTGCCAACCCCTCTTTAGCAATTCGGATGGTTATTTCAGCTTCGCGTACTCGGCTTTGGCAGCGATGAGGATGGGAATGTCGGGATCGGCGTTCTTCCACAGTGCCAAGAAATCTTGGAAGGCTTTTTCGGTTTTTCCCTTGTCGCCCGCGAGTGCGGAGGCGCGCGCCAGGCCCAGGTAGGAAAGCGAGTAGAACTGTCCCCAATCGGGGTGTTGCCAATCACTGCCCCAACTGGCGCCCTTGATCAAGATCTTCGAACTCAGCCGCTGCCTCAGCGCCTTCACGCAGGCTCGAGTAAGCCAAGCCCCGCAGGTATGCTACCTCGGGGTGAGCGCGCTCGTACGGCGATGCGGATGCCAGCAGTTCCACGGCTTTCGCGGGCTGATCTCGCTTGAGCGCGATCGCAGCGCGAATCGCTGGTAGCTGCACCGCATTCCAGAGGGTTCCGTTTGGAAACAGCTTCGAAGCTCCCGCGGCGGGCTTCTCCGCTTGCGCCGCATCGCCGCACATGGCCAGTGCCAGCGCAGAGCGCTCCAGTCGCCGCGCAGTCTGACAATTACCCGACAGTGCATCGGCACGCGCATCGGCCTCTTCAAATTCTGCGGCGGCGTTACGGAGCCCCTGGCGCAGCGCTTTCTCCGCGGCTCGCTGGTACAGTTTGCTCGACTCGCGACGCTGGCCAAGACCATTCCGATGGGCCGCCTGCAAACCAACGCTGAGGTACTCTACCGGTTTGCCTGCGAACCATTGAATCTCCCGCGCAGCGGCCGCATATAGTCCCCAACGTAAGCGACCTCCAGGAAGCGCTGGTGGATCCTCGCTCCGCCGAACTCCTGCGCTCGCAGCTTCTCCGCTAACTGCTTCGCCTCGGCGAGCCGATCCAGGCACATGTAGGCGTCTAGTTGACGCCGGTACGGCGGTTCGACATTCGCTTCTAGCCGAGTCGCTTCCAGGCCCTCCTTGAGGCCCTCTTCAATTGCCCCTGGTCTATGTACTCGACACTCAAGTTGTTATGGAATCCCCAAAAGCGGGGATAGTTCTGGGTACCCAACCGATATGCGTCAATCGCTTTGTCAGACTGGCCATCGTACGAGTAGTGGTCGCCGTAATGAGGTCCCGCTCAAATTCCGAAACTCGGTCGATCAAACCGAAAGCTTTTTGCGTGTCTTTTCCCGGCTGCGCTCTACGTCCCCAGCATTGTTGAGGACGCGGCGTACAGCATGAAGTAAGCCATCGCGAAATTCGGATCGAGTGCAACGGCGCGCTCAAACAACGGGACAGCGTCCAGAAATGGCCCTGGCCCATCTCGGAATAGCCCGCGGTGTAGTTCTGGAGAGCTTCCAGGCGATCGAAGGGTGGCTTGTTGGCGGGACGATCGGCTTCTGGATCGAGTTGAGCGACTCCCCCAGCTTGGCCCGCATGGCTGTGGCGGCGGTTCCCAACGCGTTTAGCACGTGCTCTTTGTGGCCGCTTGAATCTGTTCGCGAGCCAGCGTCTAGCACCGCCTCCGCAAGTCGTTGACTGTAGCGTGATGACGTAGTTCTTACCCAAGCTCTCGATGGAACCGTCGATCGTGGCCGTGGCTCCGTCCCGCACGCATATGTCATGCGCGATCTGGTTTGTGATGCGCCCTCCGGCAGGCAGGCTCATCAATCGCAGGTCTTGTTGCACCTGCTGGTCGTCCATGATTTTCAGAAAGGGCGATTGCTCAAGCTGGATGGCGAGCCCCTGGCGCAGCGTCCCGTCAAACACCGGGTCGCCCGTCGTGTTCGTGAAATCGGCGAGGACGATCGTGTCTTTGTCCGTCAGCGCGTGAGCCTTGCGAGAGAAAAACAACCATCCGCCCACGGCCAGTCCGATGACCAGGATTGTTACTCCAGTGACCGCTGACCATCGAAACCGACTGGATTTCGCGGCGGCTTTCACCGAGGCCTCGGCTTCTGCGATGGTTGCACGACCCAATTTGAATCTCGCTTCAGCCGCTGCAAATCGGTGCGAATTTCCGCCGCGCTCTGGCAGCGCAGCTTCCGGTCTTTCTCCAGCGCCTTGTTGATGACTTCTTCGAGCTTTGTGGGAAGGTCGAGGAGTTCAGCCGCACTGGCGCAACGGGTGTGCGATTCAGAATCGCTTCCGCGATTACGCCAGAGGCTTCGCCGCGAAAAGGCGCAACCCCAGTCACCATCTCGTAGAGTACCGCACCAAACGAAAACAAATCGGTGCGCGCATCCAACTCTTCTCCTCGCACTTGTTCCGGCGACATGTATGTAAGCGTGCCCATCGCCACGCCGAGCCGCGTGAGTTGCTTTAGTTCGCTGGCCGTGGGCATGGCGGACGCCGCGGTACCGCGCGCAGGTGTCAGCTTCGCCAGACCAAAATCCAAAATCTTGGCGTGACCGCGCTCGGTGACAAAAATGTTGGCAGGCTCATATCGCGATGGACGATTCCTTTGGAGTGCGCTGCGTCCAAAGCATCCGCAATCTCGATCCCTATCTCCAGCACTTGCTCAAGCGCCAGCGGCTTGCCGGAAATTCGCTCCTTCAGAGTCTGCCCGTCAAGACACTCCATCGCAATGAAGGGCTGGCCGTCGTGCTCACCGATTTCGTAGATGGTGCAAATGCTGACGATGGTCCAGAGCGGACGCAGCCTGTGCCTCACGGTTGAAGCGGCTTAGAGCTTGGAATATTGGAGCGAACCCGTCGGGAAGGAACTTCAGCGCAACAAACCTGTGGAA
>CAVSWI010000021.1:0-350975 GCA_963731535.1 uncultured Acidobacteriota bacterium
TTCGAGAAGGATACCGTCTGCGAATTTATATTCCCTACGGCACCGACTGGTTTCCTTACTTCATGCGCCGCCTGGCCGAACGCCCTGCAAACTTAACTTTCTTTTTGCGCAACCTGCTCCCGAGAAGTTTACAACCTTGGTCTTCATAATTCCAGGCCGCAAATGGACTCAATTTACGATTTAGAAAGTTTGCTAAGCGCCGAGGCTTAAGACTTGCGGCAAACCGCGACGCCATCGCGCAGAGGAATCATGATCGGAAAAAGTTCGGGCGATGAATATATAAGCTTATTGAACTGCTGGATTGCTCGTGTGCTCGGATCGTTTGATTTTCGCGTAACTTTGCCGGACCACAGCACGTTGTCAGTGAGCAGCAATCCGCCCGAACGCAGTCGCGGAATAGCCTTGCGCAAAGCTTCTGGATATTGGTGTTTATCTACGTCGATGAAAATCAGATCGAACACGCCGGGCACTTGGTCGATCAAGTTCACCGCGTCGCCGGTCATAATCTGAATGCAGTTTTCAACTCCGGCGCGTTTAAAGTAGCCACGAGCGCGCGTCGCGTTCGCGGGGTCGCCGTCCGTTATAATAAACTTCTGCGTCCGCTTCCGCCGCACGTGCCAGCCAGATCGTCGAGTAGCCGATGGCCGAACCCATCTCAAGTGTCCGCTTGGCTCCGGAAATTTGCGCTATTAAGTAAACCATTCGCGCAACAACCGGGCCGATAATGGCACGTCGTGTTGCTTGGCGTAGCGCTCCATTTCCGAAATGACCGCATCGCGTTTGGGCAATAGATCCGCGAGGTACTCTTCGACCTTTGCATTCAAAATACCAGGCATTCGTTTCTCTCCCAGGAAAGAAACGAAACGTCTAACCGAGCGTGTCGCCCGGTTTCATGTCGTGGATCTCAAGACCTGAAATATCCTTTGTCAGCCGTTTAAGTTCCTCGGGCGTCCCAGTCTAAGACCGGAAACGTTCCGAAGTGCATTGGAATTACGTGGCGGACGCCCAGCAGTTGGATGGCCATGGCTGTTTGCTTGGGGTCCATCGTGTAGTAGTCGCCGATCGGCAAAAGCGCCACGTTCGGCGAGTACAGCTCGCCAATGATTTTCATGTCACCAAAAACTGCCGTGTCACCGGCATGATAAATCGTTAGGCCGCCCGGAAGACGAACTATGTAACCGCACGCTTCTCCGCCGTAAATGATTTTTTTGCCGTCCTGAATACCGCAGGAATGGATTGCGTGGACCATGGTGGCCTCCATCTCGCCCACCTGTTGCGTTCCGCCTTTATTCATGCCGTGCGTATGGCGCACGCCCTTTCGATTCCAGCCACGCGCACGTTTCGAAGATCCCCACAACTTGCGGCTGGTGCTTTTTCGCCAGGGTCACCGCGTCAGCTATGTGATCGAAATGACCGTGGGTAATCAGTAGGGTGTCAATGCGGCTGAATTTCTTCAGTGGCTTGGGGCACATCGGATTGGTTTGCACCCAAGGATCGATCACTATTACTTTTCCGGATGGCGTAGTGATGCGAAATGTCGCGTGACCGAGCCACGTCAGTTTGTTCCCTCGCGTTTCGAGCATGAATGATTCCTCGCTGTATAAATTTAGCTTTGGCCGGCTGTAGTAAGGCTGGCAACCGATTTATTCTGCGCAGCGGATTTCGTAAGAAGGTCACGGAATGCTTGTTCGAAAATTGGGCGCGGACGCGTCCCTAAAAAATAGAGATTGATGCGGCCGTCGCGCGTATAAAAAATCGTTTGCGGCATCGTGCCGTTCCAAGCCGGATTTACGCCGCGGTAGAACCCATCGAGATCGATTCCCGGTTTCTGCCGGTAATTGGGGAAGTGCGGCTGCGTACGCGCGATGAAGCGGCGAACCAGA
Source organism: uncultured Acidobacteriota bacterium (assembly GCA_963731535.1). Taxonomy (GTDB): domain Bacteria; phylum Acidobacteriota; class Terriglobia; order Acidiferrales; family UBA7541; genus Palsa-295. Next base: position 1,884 of record CAVSWI010000021.1, read on the forward strand.
TGCATGTCGGAGTCGTCGTCCATGTTTATGCCAATCACGTTGATGCCCTGCGATTTAAATTCAGCGGCTAGTTCAACGATTAGCGGATATTCATCGCGGCAAGGTTCGCACCAAGTAGCCCAGAAATTTACCACCAGTGGTTTACCTCGATATTTCGCCCGTACTTGCTGATAGCCTGCGAGGTCAATCACCGTAGGATCTGGGGTCTTCGGCGTGGATTGAGCGGTGACCGTCGTGGTGTTCGCCGGCGAACTTGCTGAACGCGGCAAACCGACAGACGTAAACACAAACAGCAAAGCTAAAGCGAAGGTTGGAAATGCGGCCTGCCATGTTCGTTTCAAATGCCACCGTCCTCGATTCATCATTCTAGCGAGTCTGGGGCTTACCGCCAACCTGTACCAGGAACAAGATAAGCAGCAGGGCCTGTGCTTGTACCTGCTATTATTTGCTGGTAGAAGAATCGCCCTCCTTGTGGCAGGTCGCGGGTCACAGTGGGACGCCAGAAACAAACAGGTTAGCCTCGCTCGATGTTGTGGAGCGAGGTGGCTGGAGGCGGTAAAGTAATTTTCAAGTGGCACCAGAAGTGGCACCAGCCGCGCCTGGTCCTAAACGGACGAGGAATAGTGGGTCAGTTTCCCAACATGTCCGGTAATCCGACTGATCACGCAAGTTAAATTCATCGGGGAAAATACCGAATTGTGACCTGTTTTGCAGGGCGACGAAACTCTCAACAGATTGGTCACGTCAAATCTGTTAGTACTATTTTCACGCGGCGGAAAGATTAACTACGCTGGGTGGAAGCGGTACAGAGGAAGGATCGCCATGCGAGCGAAAGCAAACCTAATTAGAACCTACTTCTTATTGGCCTCGGTTCTGGCGTTTGCCGGTGCAAGTTTCGCGCAGGGTAAAGCTCCCATCGCGGAATCGCGCCCTCCGGAAACGATTCGGGCCGCAAGCGCTAGGAATTATCATTTTCACGTTCACCTGGGCTCCTACTGCTGCACTTCTAGCGGCGCCTCGAGTGACGCAGGCAACACAAGCGACATTACGGCTCCCTATGGAGTTGTAGCTGCAAATGGCGACGCCGCCTGGCAACCGTCGGCGTACATGCGCTTTTCGAAAGCCGTAGCGGTAGGACAGCAAGCACCGGCGCAGAACGAGGCGGGGTACATGCGCTTTTCGAAAGCCCTGGCACTAGGGCAGCAAGAACAGGCCCCGAACGAGGCGCCGCCTTCGTTGGGTGATGTGGCGCGCGAACAGCGCGACTCGAAGCCCGACGAAAAACCCGCTGTCGTGATCAAACAAGATGCAACGGGTAAGGCCGTAGTGGTGACGAAGCAACCCTAGCTGCGGAATTCAACGCGGTCGGACAGGAAGAAGGGGTGATATCGCCTGCGAATAACCGGGGGAGAAAAGAGCAAGAATAAAAGCCAAGAAGACTTAGCCGAACGCCCAAACCAACGAAACCGACACGGTTTTAATCTCGGAATATTCCGTCATGCGGAGCGCTCACAGTCGGCAACTGACCGTGATTCATCCAGCGCAACACACCGCCCTGCCAGTTCATTTTCAAACCTTTGCAAAGTAACTCCCGATTAACGCTGCCAGGCAAGTTAAATTCATTGGCAAATAATGCAGGAAGTGGTGTGCGGGCAGAAATAAGAAAGGTGGGCCAGAATGCCTGACTCGCCCATACCTAAAACACCGTAAAACCAATGAAAACAAAGGAGAGGTAAATTCTAACCGAAACTAGAATCGGAGTGTAGCGCAGGGCGCGTTTCGCAGAATGCGCACCCCGAGGAATCGCGACGCGCTACCGATTCGTGCTGGCCGCGGTGTCGCACGGAGGCAGCGCGGTGGCGGTGAAGGAGGGAACCAGCCGCATGCCTTCCTCCGAGGGCATGAACATCGACGACTGGGGATTGAATTCGATTTTCAGACCGATGGATGTGTCGGGAAGTATGCGAAAGAAGCCATCAGCAATCTGCTCCGGCAAGATTTGGATTTGCGACGCCTTGCTATCCAGGACGAGTGGCCGCACGCTGCCGTCGGATGTCACCATGCAGTTCAAGCCAGCAGTCCCACACGAGTTCTCCTCCAGGACAGACTCGCCCGGCAACTCCGGCAGATTTGGTGCGAGCCGCAGACGGATCTGGTGGTACGCATCCGCAGGCACGGCGGCGTCCTCAAATGTTTCCGCCTCGCAAGAATCACCGCCCGGCGCGAGCAAGTCCACTTGCGCAAGGTGCGTCGCGAGCTTCGGCGCCAGCTCTTGCCAGTCGGGCGATCCCTCATCAGCGTTCGCACTGGGATTGGCTTCAATCCCTCGAAGCGTCACAAAAATATGCTGAATGCGTGCTGGCGCCGCATCTCCGGAGGTCGACGCGAAGGACGAAGCCAGTCGCAGTCGCACATTCCCGGTCGTAGGACCAACCGGGCAAGAATTAACCCCACCCGCTACTATTCCGCCGCTGCCGCCGGGGTTGGAGACGATCAAAAGACATTCATTGCCGCAGCCGGCCAGCACGAGCGAGAGAAACAGTATTGCGAGGAAGACTTTCTGGGATGCTGTGACGACACTTCGGGAACTAGACGCGCGGTGCATGGGACGCCTCAGCGTCTGGCGATTATCTGTGCGGAATCGCTTGCCGTCAAGCCGCCAGCCCGTCGCGTGGAAACGCGCCGCTCGGCAGCGTTCGCTCAAGTTTCACCAGCTTCGCAAGCTTACAAATCATCCCGAGAATTCCGTCGCATGCCGCTCTACCCACACGCCTTGCAAAAATACTTTCGCTTCTATTGACCCGCACTCGCTTACCGAGTAGCTTTTCAACCAACCATTGCACGGCCGAAAGATGGCATCAATCGGAAAAGTAGAGTACTAGCCCAGAACATGTCCGATTCGGTGGTCTCAATGGGTCGATGCAACACCATCTGATATAAGACTTCTGTTCAAAGGTGGTGTCTATGACGCAGGGGAAATACGTGGAGCTTTCTGTGGCGCAGCGGACTGACGTGTGGCGCCGCTGGAAAGCGGGAGAGTCGTTGCATAGGATTGGACGCGCCTTCGACAGGCCGCATACGTCCATTCACTGTCTGTTATCGCATCACGGTGGGATTGCTCCAGCAGTTCGTCGCATGCGCGTGTCTCACGAAACGATTTACCGCAGCCTATTCATCCAAGCACGCGGAGTGCTGAAGAAAGAGCTGATCGGGCACCTGCGATCCAAGCGCCGCATCCGCCGCTCGCAGCATTCTCGTATCTTTAAAGACTCGCGCGGTCAAATCGTAGATGCCATCTCCATCCGGGAAAGACCCGCAGAAATCGAGGACCGCGCCGTCCCCGGTCATTGGGAAGGCGATCTCATTGGTGGCACAAAAAACAGTTACATCGCGACGTTGGTGGAGCGGCATTCGCGTTTTACTGCCCTGCTCAAGGTGCCAAGCAAAGACACGGCTGCGGTTGTCGCCGCATTGAACCAGCAAATTCGCAGGCTTCCAACATCCCTACGGCGCTCATTGACCTGGGATCGCGGGCTGGAGATGGCCAAACACAAAACTTTCACGGTCGCGACGAATGTGAAAGTCTATTTCTGTGATCCGCACAGCCCCTGGCAACGAGGAACGAACGAAAACACCAACCGCTTGCTGCGACAATACCTGCCGAAGAGAACCGACCTTTCCAGCTACACGCAATCCCAACTGGACAAGATCGCGCTGCGTCTAAATCAACGCCCGCGAAAAACTTTGGGCTTTCAGACTCCAGCGAGTAAACTGCGCGCAAGTGTTGCACCGACCCTTTGAACCCGCAGCACTTACCGGAGAAGTGGGTAATGGGAACCAAGATGTCCGGTTATCCGACTAACGTGTGCCACGAGCACGAAAGGAGAAATGCTGAGTAGTGCGCAACTGCTTGACTGATGAGGTAGGCCCCTCGGTTGTGCCAAGAAGAAGAAGGAGAGGTGCAAACTTCATGCGGTACGAGAGATGAGGGCAGGTCCCTCGAAGTCGCTCTGCAGGGAGAGGCTTCAAACTGCCACAAGCTGCTGCGGCACAATGGCCATGGTGGTGAACGTTGTGGTTAAAAGGCGTGGCTAGACCACGTCATGTGTGGATGAGAGAGACGAGCGCAAGCGAACCTCCGATTAAGCATCGAAACCTACTTAGACGACGTCAAAACCGGGGTCTCCGAGGGATTCCGGGATCAGTCTGGTGGAAACCTGTGTACCGGCCAGACGGCGTCCGGTGTATAGGGGGCGTGACTCTCATCTAGGCTTTCGTATAGAACTTGGGAACCTGATCGAAGATGCAAAGGGAAAATGCTCAAGCGCAGAAACGCAAGGCAGAAAGTACTGATGCTTCGGTCAGGGGCGGACCACTTCGTAGTAGCGATGAAGCTGCTGTAATGGCAGTGGAGCGAAGGGGGTGGGCGGTCCAGTTCAGGTTGGGTCAACCAGCAATGGGAGGAACCCTCACACTTGGACGAAAGGCGCCGGCCTTTCAAGGACTGCACGAGCCGGATGATGCGAGAGCATCACGTCCGGAATCTGTGAGCGGCTGGAGGTGCAATTCCTCCGGCCGACTCGGCAACCGGTTTACAGGAACAGGTTCCAAACCACCTTCGGCGGCTGTAGTCAAAAGCTATGGTCGTGAACGCGGAAGGAAAAGGCTTGGCAACGACCAGGTCAGGTGACAGGCAAGAAGAGGACTGCAAGGGAACCACTGCTGAAGTGTCGAAAGATTAGAGACGATGTCAAAACCGCGGGGGGTAAACGTGGGAACCTGAGACTGCGATGCAAACGGAGAAGCCACAAGTGGAAGAACCACGAGGGCGAGAGTACGGAACCGAAGTTTCAGGGTCGGACTGCCCCACAGTAGTGAAGAAGCGGGGTAATTCCCGTGGAGCGAAGGGGGCAGGTCACTCGCGTCCTAACCAATGACGGTCAACTGGAAACAGGAGGAACCGAGTGGTTAGAACGGAAGGTCAAACCTTCACTGAGTGGCACGAGCCGTGTGACTGGAGACAGTCAAGCACGGTTCTGTGAGGGGCTCGGGGTGAAATTCTCCGGGCCTACTCGGCCGGGCACTATCGAACGACCCGAGCTGCGCTTATCGATACGGGTTTGCGCTACTTTAATCCTTCAACCAGGTATAGATCGGAAAGTCTTCTGCGATAGGAATACACGAATGATTTTTCGTCGGGTGTAATTGCGACGGTTTGAATCGTATCGACGCCCGTGGGATCACGAAGCGCGAGCTGTTTCCAGGTTGTTCGCTTTCCAGTGGCGGAATCAATGCGCGAGATGGTGACGGGTAGTCCCATGGAATTGTGCACAAAGAAAGATCGTCCATCCTCGGCCCAGCCGTCGATGGTATCTCCGGGTTCGGTGCCAGGGACGGGGTAAGCCTCGCCTCCGTCTACTGGGAAGAAATAATATTTTCCGCCCGGGCCGGTACCCACTGCCAACTTTCCATCAGGTGATACGAGCACCGTCCATGTCCCGCTGCCATCCGGGCTAATCGCTTTTGGTTTTCCGCCTTGCAGGTCCTGGACGTACAGGCGAATGGCGTGGCCCGGTTCACTGCCTGAGAAAATTATGCGTTGTCCGTCAGGAAGCCAAGCCGCGCCGAGATGCTCAATCGAATCATTCGTGAGGACCTTTTCTTCTCCAGCTTTGGTAGGCAAAAGGATGAGTTGCGATGGAGAAGCATGCGTAGCGCATAGCGCCCACTTTCCATCGGGTGAGAGGGCGAAGGGCAGTCCATCTCCGAGGTGTATAGCGGGTGATCCTTCCGTTCCGCGGATGTAAGCTCCATAGGTGGCGCCTCCTGCTTCGCCCACCTCGGCAAACAAAAGCGTCTTTCCATCGTTGGAGAGAGCTGCGGGCAAGGAGGCGTCAAACCAGGACAACTCTTGCTCGCGGATATCGCCCGCGATATGAGCTTTGATATGGTGTCGAGAGAGCTCGCGCTTCAACAGCGTCTGGCCGTTTCGTCTGGTATCCAGAATAGTGAGCTCTGCCGGGACGCGCACGAGTAGCCTTTGTCGTCCAGAGAGATCAACGGCGTAGAGTGCGCGGCTAACTCCCACTTTCGTGGCCGTGAACCAAATTTCCTTTCCGTTGGGAGACCACGCAAGCCCCTCGGCACTCACCCAGCCGGTTGACAGCGTGGTCACTTTGCCCTTGAGGTCGACGACAGCGACCGAGCCTCCGTCATCTCCTATTATCGGGTGAGCCAGGAAGGCGACTCGGTCGTTTGCCGGCGAAACCCGTGGATCGCCGATCCATCCGGTTGTTCTATACAGTGCTTTTCCGATTGGAAACTCAAGTTGCTCGAATCCGTCTTGACCGTGAGAAATCGCAAGGTTCGAGCCGTCATCTGACCAATCGGCCCAATTTATTTCGTCGAGAATCTCGCGCGGTGCGCCCCCTGCAAGCGGCAGACGTGCCAGCGTTCCGTTCAGCTCAAAGACGCCAACTTTGCTGTGAAGTAAAATCGCCATTTCTCCAGTGGAAGAAACTCCTGCTATCTGCGCGCCGGGGATCTCCATCGACCGAGATTCCAGGTTGTCACCGCGCGCCGAGTAAATATCGGAAGGGCTTCCGTCCCAGGCGGTGCTATAAATAATCGTTCTGACGCCGGGTGTGAAGCGCGCTGAATAAACGATGCCGCGGCGAAATGTAATCTGTCGAAAGGTCGGCTGTGGGGTTTTGGACAAGCGTTTCGCGAGGAGCATGCCCCCCGTAAGCACCGCTACAATCAGAAAAATTATGGCCGCGGCTAGCCTATACCACGCCCGTTTCCTGCGGCCTGTGGACGGAGGTGACGCTTGCGGCGACTCGAGGGAGGGAACTGTTCCAAGTGGCGAGCGGCTCAACACCGCTTCGCGCTTCAGTCGTTTTAGATCTGCACGCAACTCTGAGGCCGTCTGGCAGCGCAAATCGCGATCTTTTTCGAGCGCCTTGGTGACCAGGGCTTCAAATTCGGCAGGCAATTCGGAATTTATGCGCGTGGGCGGAATCGGGGCGCGATTTAGAATCGCGTCGAGGATCACGCCTGCAGTGTTGCCTCCAAATGCTTGCCGGCTCGTGGCCATTTCGTACAGCACTGCACCAAAGCTGAAGAGGTCCGATCGGGCGTCGAGTGATTCGCCACGCACTTGCTCGGGCGACATATAAGATACAGTCCCTATTGCTGCGCTTGGGCCGGTCAGCGGTTCATCCAACGGCGCAGTCTTGTTAGCAGTGGGCTGAACGCTGACATCCGCGCTCTGTCGGTCTGGAACGAATTTGGCGATTCCGAAATCGAGCAACTTGGCGTTGCCCCGCTCGGTAACGAAGATGTTGGCAGGCTTGATGTCGCGATGAATGATGCCTTTCGCGTGGGCCGCGTCAAGCGCGTCGGTAATCTCAATTCCCAAAGCGAGGACCTGGTCGAAAGTGATCGCCTTTTCGTCGATGAGGTTCCTCAGCGTTTTCCCTTCCAAGAGTTCCATAGCGATGAACGGAACAGTTTCGTCGCCGCTGTTCTCCACATCGATTTCGTAAATGGTGCAGATGTTGGGATGATTTAGCGCTGAAGCGGCGCGCGCCTCACGTTGAAATCGTTCGAGCGTCGCGGGGTCTTTTGAAAAACCCTGGGGCAGGAACTTCAGCGCCACTTGGCGGCCGAGCCTGGTGTCCTCGGCTTTGTACACCACGCCCATGCCGCCATCAGCGAGCTTTTCCAGGATGAGAAAGTGCGAAAAGGTTTTCGGTACGTTCATCGAACTACACTTTTCAATTCAAATTCATTCAACATACAGGCGTTCGTTTACAGGGTTTCATCGCTGATGGTTTCGGACCTGCCCAACTCATCTATTTCGATGCGGCGGCTCGGTCCGTCGATGCAATTGAGTTGCCGTTAAGCGGCTGACTATGAATTTTGTCATTTTCGGTTCTCTTGTGGTTTTGGGACACGGGAGCTGTGCATGAAGACTATCTTCCAGATGCCTGCGAAGGTCTACCATCGCGAACAACGCGTGCGCTTCCTCGACGGCGGCGAGGAACTAGCGCTGCGCAAGGCGGTCCGGGCTTCGGAGTTCCCTGACCGCGGCGCCTGCTGGACCTGTCGATACACACCGGCATGCGCCTCGGCGAGATGCGCACGCTGACGTGGGAGAACGTTTCGCTCGAGCGCAACCAGCTCACCGTGCCCGGAAAGCGGGGCAGGCGATTCATCCCCATCAACTCGACGGCGCGCCGGGCGCTCGAGACGCTCTGCGAAAACTCGAACGGATCCGCGCTGGTTTCCCCCGGGTGGTCGCTGGCATGGTGGAAGGGATGCGTGCGCCGAGCGGGAATCGACAACCTGCACTGGCACGACCTGCGGCACACCTTCGCCTCGCGCCTGGTCATGGGCGGCGTGGATCTGCGCACGGTCCAGGAGTTGCTCGGGCACAAGCCCATCCTGATGACCATGAGGTACGCGCACCTTTCGCCGGATCACAAACTCGGAGCGGTCGAGCGGCTGGACCCGAAACCGCAAATTGCACCAGAAGCGGCACTGGCACCGTGACGAAAATCCGACGGGCGAAGCAAGCATAGTCGTATCAGGCGTTTACAGCTTCCCGCTTGCTGAAGCGATTCGTTGATGGTATAAAAAATGGATAACGTTTGTTGGCAATACTCCCGGGACTATCCGGGGTAGGTGATCGCTTCGAGGAGAACGGGAAATGGCCTATGTAATCGCTGAACCCTGCATCGGCACAAAAGATACCGCTTGTGTTGACGTCTGCCCGGTGGACTGCATCCACCCCCGCAAAGACGAGGCGGAGTTCGAATCCGAAAAAATGCTTTATATCAGTCCCGATGAATGTATTGATTGTGGGGCTTGCGTCCCGGTATGTCCGGTAACAGCGATTTTCGCTTTGGAGGATTTGCCGGAGAAATGGGCTGGCTTCACACCGATCAACGCGGATTGGTACAAGAATAAGAAGGCTTAGAAGCGGCTCACACGCTGGCGAAGGCCAGATTCTTTGCGGCGGATCATTCGGTTCGCGGTTCTTGTCGGTGGAATCATTAGGCTTCCAAACCGAGCACTTTGCGTCCCTCAGGACTGATCTTACTCGGATCCCACGCGGGTTCCCACACGATTTCCACTTTCACGTCACGCACTTCCGCTATGGAGGCAATTCGCGCACGCACTTGTTCCGGAATCGCCATAGCGGAGGGGCATCCCTGAGTCGTCAGCGTCATTTTCACTGCGACGTTACCTTCGCCGTCGGACTGCGCGTCATAGATAAGCCCCAGATCGACAATGTTGATAGGGATCTCCGGATCGTAGCACTGCCTCAACGCGTTCATAATCTGTTCACGCTCGACCGTCATTTTTACTCTCCTCGCCTGAACTCTCTGTTTGATTCGATGCTGCTGGGCGCAACCGATGCGATCCACATTATGCCAGCCTTTCATAGCCTTCCGCAGGTGTCAATCGCATCCGACGCTTGCGCCGCGCGCCCTCGCTGGTACACTGCGACTTTGCGATTTGCGGGCTGCAGTCGTGGTCGAAGGATGCGATTGCTTGGGGAGAAAAAAAACTTTGAAAGCTAAATTCCTTATCCCGTTGACGACCACGCTAGTCTTACTGTTTTTCTTCGCGGCGGGGCTGGAAGCGCAGCATGTAACCCACGATGACAATGGCCCGCCTGCCAAGAGCCTTACCTTAACGGCGAAGAATTTTCAGTTTGATCCAGCGATCATTCACATCAAGGTTGGCCAGAAAGTTCGCCTGTACGTGACCGCACCTGACTCTACGCTAGGACTCAGGATCAACCCTTTTCTTGACGGCGCTACGCCCGCAACTCCGCCGGGTCTGTATTTTGTGTTTGGCGAGGACTGCTGGAAGCTTAGAAAAGGTGAAACTCTCCCGATCGATGTCGTGGGGGACACGCCGGGCACCTATACGTACACGTGTTGCAAGGGCTGTGGAAAAGAGCACAAATCGATGAAGGGCCAGCTCATCGTCGATCCTTAGATTTCGAGTCATCCAATTTGGGATGCGTTTCACTGAAGCGTAGTCGCGGAATCTCCGACCGCTTTGGTTTTTCACCTTTGCCAATATTTCTTGCGAACTTCTTCGCCGCGTAGCGCAACTCGTGGATTGCAAGACCGCGATGTTCTGCAGGGAAGCGCGACAATTTGACGATACCAGCAGCGAGTAGGGTCTCGGTCCCATCGGTATTCTCTCTGCAGTAGTGATGGAAGGCCGCCGCGATTTGAATGATTCCCTGTAGAAAGGTTTTTTCTGGCTCAGCTTCCTCGAGCCAAATTTCCTCCCACACCTCATGGGCTTCAAAAAATTCTCCCGCGTTAAAATGTGCGATGCCGCGCTGAAATTTTTCGTCCTTGTTCATGGATTCCATCGCGTGAATGTTCTTTTCTCGTTAAACTTCTTCTGTAGCGAAACATCATAGCAGGCCTATCGGGAGCAAGCAGGCGAATGGAAATCAATATTCGGTTGCCGGGAGTGAAACTTGGCGCGGTGGAGGCGGAGGGAGTACACGTTGCGCCTGGCGATCAAGAATTAGTACAATTGGTGGCTGAGGTTTGCGAACGCAAACGCCGCGACTTCACGCTGGAATCGTTGGCGGAGGACAAATCAGTTCGAGACGTTCGTGCCATGTTCCGCGTCTGGGGAATGGACCCTTCGAAATATCGTCCGTCTTCGGAAGCTCTGCTCCGCCGAGTGGTGCAAGGGAAGGGCCTTTATCGCGTTTCAAATGTCGTTGAGTCTGGAAATCTAGGGTCGATCGAGACAGGTTGGCCCTTTGGTTGTTACGATCGCTCACAAATCGCGCCTCCTATAGAATTTCGGCACGGCGCAATGGGCGAGAAGTTTGAAGGTATCGGCAAGCAAACCTGGCATCTTCAAGGACGTCCACTACTCGCTGATCCCCAGGGACCATTCGGCAGCCCGATAAGCGACTCGACGCGAAGCATGATAACGGAAAGTGCGCGCGATATTCTGGTCGTTTTGTACGTACCCGCCGGCGTGCCCGACACATCCATAGAAGTGGCGATGAAACGGCTCAGCGAACGCCTTACTCTCTTTGCGGAAGCGTCAGCGACGCGCACCGGAATCTGTCGCGCGACGTAAACAGAAACACTTAGAAACTCGGTTAAAGAAATTCACGTTGACGTTCATGCTCCGTGCCTGTGAAGTTGGTCTGTTTCAGGTTATTCTGTTAACTCCATCGAGGTTCGGTAGTGGCGAAATTTCAACTTGCCCTTCTCATTCACGCGCACCAGCCAGTCGGAAATTTCGACGACGTAATCGAGCGCGCCTATCAACAGTCTTATTTGCCTTTCGTGGAAACTTTGGCGCGCCATCCTTCCATTCACATGGGCCTGCACTATTCGGGCGTTCTGCTGGAATGGTTGGAACGTGCGCACCCGGAATATTTCGAGCTGCTTCGCACGCTGGTGAAGCGCGGACAAATAGAGATCGTCGGTGGAGGGTTTTACGAACCAATCCTGGTTGTAATTCCGCCCGAAGACTGCTTCGAACAAATCACCAGGCTTTCGGATTACATTGAAAAGCATTTTGGTCCACGGCCGAAAGGCGCATGGCTCGCAGAACGCGTATGGGAACCGCAGTTGCCCTCTTCTCTCGCCGCCGCGGGAGTCCAATACACGCTGGTTGATGACAATCACTTCCTCGGTGCGGGATTTGAGCTGGATCAGCTCTTTGGATACTTCACCGCAGAGGATCAATGCCGCTCGGTGAAAGTTCTGCCGGGGCTGAAAGCGCTACGCTATCTTATTCCATTTCGGGGAGCGGAAGAAACGTCGCAATTCTTACGCCGTGCGGCGGGCGAACGTCCGGGCAGCTTCGCCGCAATGGGCGACGACATGGAGAAATTCGGCGTCTGGCCCGGTACCTACGACCATTGCTATCGCGATCATTGGCTGGAGAATTTCTTCATCGACCTGGAACGCAATTCCGACTGGCTGGAAACGAGCACCCCGATTGATGCAGTGAATTCCCACATGTCGTTAGGACGTGCAGATCTTCCGACCGCTTCCTACACCGAGATGATGGAGTGGTCTCTACCTACGCCGGCGCGGAACAGCTACCACGCTTTGACCGTGGAGTTCGCGAATCGTTCCGCCGAATTGCCTTTCTTGCGCGGTGGTATTTGGAGGAATTTCTTTTCAAAGTACTGCGAATCGAACTTGCTGCATAAAAAAATGCAGCACGTTTCGGCTAAGGTTCGCCGCCTGGAGCAAATCAGCCGCCCAAACAAATCATTTCGCGCGACGCGAGAAAAGGCCAGGACTCTCGTCCTGCGAAGCCAATGCAATGACGCGTATTGGCATGGCGTTTTCGGCGGTCTCTATTCTCCGCATTTGCGCACGGCGCTTTGGCGTTCTTTGGTGCAAGCGGAAACTAGCGCGGACTTGTTGGCACATCGCGGGCGTCGCTATGCCACCGTGGAATCCATCGATTTCAATGCTGATAGCCGGGAAGAAATCTATTTCTGCTCGGATCGTTATGCGGTGCTACTTTCCCCGGACGACGGCGCCACGATTTCCGCGCTCGATTGCCGGCAATCGAATGCTGCGTTGATTAACTCGCTCTGCAGGCGACCAGAGTCCTATCATGCGGCTCTGAAAAATCTTTCTGCGAAGAAGGCTTCCGGCGTCCAATCCATTCACGAACAAACTCGAACGAAAGAAGCTGGCCTCGAACGTTTTCTCCAATACGATCGCTGGCCGCAGAACGCCTTTCGTTTAAAACTATTTGGTCGCGGTAAGAATTACGAAGATTGCGCTTCCGTGCGGTTGGAAGAGAACGCCGGTTTGGCAGGCGGCCGATATCGTCCCACAGATGTCTCGGCAACAAAGGCTACCTTCGTAGCGGAAGAAAGCAACGACTGGCCGGCCGAAAAAACATTTTCATTTTCAGTCCTCCCGCAAGGCTTCGAAATTATCTGCGACGTTATCTTGCAGCGCACGGCGCTGGGAGCGGCTTCCATGTTTGTTGGGATCGAGGCTGTCATCAACTTCCTGGCGCCTTCGGCCCCGGACCGATATTTTGAAACGCACGGTCAACGCTATCCGCTTCGTTGGGGTGCATCCACACCGGCATCCGAGTTGCGAATGGTTGACGAGTGGCAGGGTGTACGCGTGACGCTTGGCGCGCCAAAGGCCCAGGATTTTTGGGTGACGCCAATCGAAAGTGTGTCGGAATCGGAGGAAGGGTTTGAGCGCATCTATCAAGGCTCCCAAATTATGGCTGTATGGCCGATCGAGCTTGCTCCCGGTATGAAATGGACTGGCAGATTAGGCTTGAAAGTTGAACAGGTGTCGCAAGAGAAAAAGGCTGAATAGCGCTTGATCGAACGAAAATGCGGCGGTTGCGCTCGATCGCTAAGCTCTGCTACATTTTGCCACAAGAAAAAACGGAGGGAAGATGGCCATATCCAAGGAATTGCTCGACATTCTGGTCTGCCCGCTGGATAAAACTCCGGTGAAATTGACTGCCGATGGAAGCGGACTAAAGTGTTCCGCATGCCGGCGCGTCTATCCCATTCGTGACGACATTCCAGTGATGCTTATCGACGAAGCGCGAATCGAGGCTCAGTAAAACAACCGCTGGATAACTAACATTGATCGCGTCGCGCGCCGTTTCTATGGCGGAAAGCCTAATGACTGGTCTTTGAATTCCACCCAAATTTTCACTTCTTTTGTTTTACTCTGCTTTGCAGCGTCGTTATCGTCAGGGAACGGCTGGTAGGGGCTGAGTTCAACGGTGGCCACCACCCCGGAAGCATTCGGCTTGGTTTTTTCCAGGTGTTCCAAATGGAAGCTTTTTATAGGTCCGTAATAGCCATCCGGCCCCCAGTCTTCTTGGAAATCCTGGAAGGAGTACGTTTCCGACGGCTTCCATATCCGGTAAGCCTGGTCCATACGTCCGGCAATTACCGCGTCCATGAAATGCCGGATTGTTTTTTCTTCGGTATGAAAGCGAAGCTGATACGCAACGAAGGCAACAATCAGCGCAACAAAAACTAATCCCGTAATAATGTAACGCAGCACCTTCGAAGGCGGATGCTCTTCGCTAGAGTCAAAAAGTCCCACGAACGCTCCTTGGAATCACAGCTGGCGTTTGAATAATATCAGGCAGCCCGCAATCATCACCGCTGAAATACCCAACAAAACTATCACGTCCATGTAAATTCCTTCAATGCCGGTCCCTTTCAGCGTGAGATTGCGCAAAGCGTGCACCGTGTAAGTGAAAGGGTCGATCACCGCGATCCAACGAAGCCAGCGGGGAAAAGCTTGAATCGGATAGACGGCGCCAGAAGGGAAGAATAATAGTGTGTTTAAAACGCCGAAGGTGGCACGGGGCACCAGCGGGTCGTCCACACGAACCATGAGCAAGAACATAAAGCTCATCATCGCAATGGCTGCGCACGTAACAACGATCGCGAGATAAAATAAGCGCAGCGGATCCCAGATTCGGGGAATTCCAGCAATCATTCCACCGATCACAGTCAACACCATCCCAGCCATCAAGCCCTTGACCGTGCCGGCGCCGATAAGGCCGGCGACCAATTCGGATTTCTTGATCGGCGTCACCAGATACCCTTCGTGAAGTCCCCGCGCTTTGTCGTCAATGAAAGTAATTCCGCCGCCGATCATGGCGACGACAAATATCGCAAGCGCGATTGAGCCTGCCAACAAATATTTTATGTATTCGATGTAAGGATAAATCTCCACCGTATTCAATTGAATCTGGCTAGCCAATCGCGGCTCCACGTCGGGAGAGTTGAGCTGTTCCACCATCTGCTGCACCCGCTCCAGAATCGCGTTAGAGATGAATTGGTCGGTGTTGTCCTCCAGGAACGCGATTCGCGGCCGGTCGCGATGGTAGTAGCGCTGCGAAAAATCCTTCGGCAGGTAAACAACTGCACGGACATATCCGTTGCGCAAATCCTCGCTGGCCTTCTGCTCTGAGTCGTAGTCGATCACATGAAAGGTGCGCGCGTTAGCGGCAATGCCGTTGAACATCTCGCGAACCTTGAGCGATTCAACCGAATGATCCATATCCACGAAAGCTACTTGAACGCCCGTCACTTTGCCGCCGAAGGCGTAACCCAGCACGACTAATTGCATCAGGGGAAAGACCATGGAGGTCATCATCAGCGCGGGGCTGCGAAAAAATTTGCGCAGGTCGCGCTCGATAAGCGCCCATGTGCGGTTGAAATTCATGTTTTTGCGCTCTCCACTGATTTCCGGAGCACCTTGCGTTCAGCGATAAAGATGGCCGATGTCATAACGTGCTCCGGTGTTCGACGCATCGCGCAAATCGCTTCCCGTGTAATGCACAAAGACATCATCAAGCGTAGTGCTCTGCACCGAGACTCTTTTCACGCCCACTCCCTTCGAGCGAGTCAAATCCATCAGCGCCGCAATAGTCGCAGGCCCGTCACTCGAAGTAATATGTACGACGTCTTCGCGCTGCGTTACTCCGGTAACCGGAGGCAGCGCCTGTAGCTGAGAAATCCAATCACTCGGCGCATTCATAAATTCAGCTTCCACCGTATCTATGCCGGGAATGCTGTCCTTCAGCCGCGTGGGCGTGTCCAGCGCTGCGAGCTTTCCGTGATCGACAATCGCGATGCGGTCGCAAAGTTTGTCGGCTTCTTCCATGTAATGCGTGGTGATTAGTATGGTGAGCTCGGATCTCTCGCGCAGCTTGCGTATCATTTGCCAAACATTGGTTCTTGAAACGGGATCCAAGCCGGTCGTGGGCTCATCCAGGAACAAAATCTTGGGCGAATGAATCAGTCCGCGCGCGATTTCCAGCCGCCGCCTCATGCCGCCGGAGAAAGTGCGCACAAGCGCATCTTTGAATTTGAGCAAGTCCACCGATTCCAGCAAATCGTGGATGATCTGGCCGCGTTGCTGGCGAGACACGCCGTAAAGTTTCGCGTGGACCTCCATGTTCTCTACGGCGGTAAGTTCAGGATCGGAAGTCAGCGCCTGGGGAATCACGCCCATGGCAAAGCGCACACCGTTGGCATCTTCGCGAATATCGTGTCCCGCGATTCGCGCGGTCCCGGAAGTGGGAGGAGTCAAGGTCGTCATCATACGGATCAGCGTGGTCTTTCCCGCTCCGTTCGGTCCCAGCAAACCAAAAATCTCCTGCTGCGCGACATGGAAGCTGACGTCGTTGACGGCCACCAAATCCCCAAACTTTTTCGTAAGCTGATCCACTTCAATCGAGTTCATAATTTGTTCCAGACCTGCTTCACAGCCGCGCGAACCAGTTCTTCTTTGCTGGCGGAGGCAGCAGCACCGTAGCGGTCATTCCCGTAAACAATCGCCGGCCGGGATTTGGGATGGCCACTTTGATAGCGAAAGTTTTGATGTCGCGTTTCGTGCGGCTCACGTCACGCTGTGTTGCGAAATCGTTTTCGACGCCCTTGAAATACACCGGCCCCTCGATCATGTCCCCGGAAGGCAGCTTTACCCGCAGTTTTTGTCCGAACGAAACGGAGTCGATGTAGGACTCTTCCACGTCCGCGTGCACCCACAGATGATCTACATCCACGACCACCACAATGGGCGAACCTTGCGCAACAACTTCTCCCTGTTTGGCCACTCGCACGGAAACAATTCCGTCAATTGGCGCATAGATTTTCGTGTAGCTGAGTTGTGCTGATACTTGCGCCTGGGTAGCGCGCGCCTGTTCCAATTGCGCCATCGTCGTATTGATTGCGCTTTTTCGGGCGTCGACCTGCTTCCTGTTTGCCTGTGCCACTTCTTGAGCTGCAGCCTCGGCCTTGACCGCCTGTTCCAAAGCCGTCACAGTGGCTTTCGAAATCTTCACCGCAGCTTCGGCGTGATCGCGGTCTTGCGCCGAGACTTCTCCCTTCGCAAAAAGCTGCTGCATGCGCTTCAGGTCGTCTTGGTCGCGTTCGAGCTGCGCGTGCGCGGGAGCCAATTGGGCATCCGCGGAGCTGACTCTAGCCTGCGCCTCGGTCACCGACGCGCCCGTTTGGTTGTCCATCCAGGAATAGTTATGGTTTGCTTCGTTCACTTGTTCTTCCAGACTAATAACGTTTGCTTTTGCGGCGGCCAGACTTGCGTTTAACTCCGCGGGGTCAAGTTCAGCGATCAGATCTCCTTTTTTGATCGAGCTGCCTTCGTCAACCGTTAAATTGATGATGCGTCCGGTAATCTGCGGGCTGACAACTACTTCGTTGCCGTCCACGACGCCAATCAACGGAATATAATTTCCCTGCGGAGTTGTGAAGTAGTAGACCGCGCCGCAAATAATAAAAATCACTGCGATAAACATCAGAAATTTTCGTCCAGTCATCGCGGCCTCATTTCTGCGCGCATGAGCCCGTGATCCAGGAAGTCAAGAAGCGCGTGCTTTCGCTCTTTCAATGCCTGGGGAGAAAGAACGTTGCGGCCCGACACTTGGCTCATCACCGGCGCGGCCGCGAAATAAAAAACGGTCATGCCCAACACAGTGAAAACAGTTTGATGCGCATCCACCTTCCGGAACTCCCCGGAAGCCACTCCCTCCTCGATCAAGGTTCTAAGCCGCTTGTAAAACGGCCGGAAATATCCACGAACGATCCACTCGAACTTGGGCGCCGTGTCCATTACTTCTCGCTGAACTAGACGGGGATAATTCGGGTGCGTAGCGAAAAAATCAAAATAACCGTTTACCCAGGCGATCAAGCGGTCACGCGAACTTGCCTTAGCCACGGCAGGAGCAAACGCGGCATTGCGAAGTTGCCGCAAGAGATTTTCCATCACGGCCCGATGCAGGCGGCTCTTGTCCCCAAAATAGTAGTAGAGCATCGCTTTGTTGGCATGCGCAGCCGCTGCGATTTCTTCTGTTCTCGCGCCGGCCATGCCTTGGTCCGCGAAATGCTCCTCCGCCGCGGCCAAGATGCGGCTCGCAGTCAATGGATTCTTTACCTTCCTTCGTCCTGCCGGCATTTGGTTATCGTCTCGCTGTATTATTTAACTAACTGGTTAGTTTAATTGCCATATTCCCTGCCTGTCAAGTTCCGCAAAGCAAAAGTTGCTGGCAGCGGCGCCCATCGAATACGGCAGCCAAAAGGTCAGCGTTTTTCGGGACCCTTCTTGGACTAATACGATTGTGAGCGGAGATTTGTTACTGCGCGGTCAAGGCGCCACCAGCGTCTTCCGGAAGCTCAATGGAGTATTTGGTTCGGGACTTCTCGCGGTGCATTTCCAGGGCCAAATCAATCAGCCGGTCGATCAGTTTCGTGTAGGGAACTCCAGAAGCTTCCCACAGTTTCGGATACATGCTGATCGACGTAAACCCCGGAATCGTATTCAACTCGTTCACAAAAATCGTGCCGCTGCGGCGCTCCAGAAAAAAATCACAACGCGCCATCCCGCATCCATCGATCGCCCGGAACGCGCGTACCGCATATTCCTGAAAGGTTTTGACTTGTTTTTTGGCCAGAGGTGCAGGGATCAATAAATCCGTTCCCCCCTCGAGGTACTTCGCGGTGTAGTCGTAATATTCTCGATGCGGAACAATTTCTCCTGGAATGGAAGCGCGCAATTCATCGTTGCCAAGCACGGCCACTTCGATTTCACGCCCGGCAATGCCACGCTCTATCACTATTTTCAACGCGAATTCAGCGGCCAGGTCCATCGCAGCGGGAATTTCGTTGGCCGCTTTCACGCGCGTCATGCCGACTGAAGAACCGAGCGTGGCCGGCTTCACAAAAAAAGGAAACCGGAATTTCTTTTTGATCGCTTTCCATACTGCCGCACGCCTGTGTTCCCAGGCAGACCGCCGCACGGCCATGAACGGAACGATCGGCAATCCGGCCTGCTCGAAGAGCCGCTTCTGCACATCCTTATCCATACCGACCGCCGAAGCCAGAACGCCCGCGCCCACATACGGCAAACCGGCAAGCTCCAGCAGCCCTTGCACTGTGCCATCTTCCCCAAAAGTGCCGTGCAGGATCGGGAAAATTACATCGACCATGATGCTGGGGCGTCCCGCAACCGGGACGAGCGGAACCAATGTGGCCGCGGTGGGATCGGACGGAAGAATTACACGATCGCCCGATTTCAAAACGTCCGCAAGCAGCTCCTGTGCACCTCGGCCCACCAGCCAGCGCCCGTCTTTCGAAATGCCGATCGGCACAGCTTCATACTTTTCCGGATCGAGCGCGCGAATTACTGACGCAGCAGAAGCCAGCGAAACTTCATGTTCACCCGAGCGTCCACCGAACAGCACGCCTACGCGTAATCGTTTACTGGAAACCACGTTATTGCCTAGCCTTCAGCAGTGCACCGCTCACAGAATTTTCTTTCCCAGTCCAGATAAGACGAGTTCGACGCCCAACAAAGCGGTCGTGTTGTGCAAATCGATGACCGGGTTGACTTCTACAAGCTCAAACGAAACCATCGACCGGCTGTCTGCAATCATTTCCAAAGCAAGATGGGCCTCGCGATATGTGACGCCGCCGCGAACCGGTGTGCCAACGCCGGGAGCGTCGGTGGGATCAACAAAATCCATATCGAGGCTCACCGAAATCCCCGCCGTATCGTCGCTCGCAAATCGTAGAGCGTCCGCCATCACTTCGCGCATTCCGCGTTCGTCGATGTCGCGCATGGTGAAAATATGAACACCAGACTCTTTCACCAAGCGACGCTCTTTCGCGTCGAGATCGCGTATACCGACTAATGCGACGTTGCGCGGCTCGACCATCGGTTTGATACCGGCAAGTTCGGTCAACTCCGGCGGGCCATATCCCATGATCGAAGCGAGTGGCATGCCGTGAACGTTTCCGGATGGCGAAGATTCCGGAGTGTTCATGTCGCCATGCGCGTCTAGCCAAATCACGCCGATGCGCTTTGACTCTTTGTTGAAGTGTGCCGCCGTGCCCGCCGTCGTTCCCACCGCAATAGAGTGGTCCCCGCCTAATACCAGGGGCACCATATCTTCATCGAGTGTCTTCTGAACCGCATCCGCCAAACCTTTGCAAGCTTGTGCAATTTCTTCGAGATACCTTGCGCGCTTTTCGCCATAGGGTTGTTCTTCGGGCTGAGGGACATCCAGGTTGCCGATATCTTCCACCTGGCGGCCAAGCTGTTTGAGACGCGCATGCAGTCCCGCCACACGCAAGGCCGACGGGCCCATGTCGACACCGCGGCGGCTTTGTCCCAAGTCCATCGGCACACCGATGATTCTTATTTTCTCTGGCATCTTGTTGTGGTCTTTCGCGCCCTCGATTCAGGGCGAAGGAATACTAAGGATAGACGCGATATAGCATCCGAGGGAAGGGTATCACTTCGCGGATGTGCTCCGTTCCGCAAATCCACGCTACCGTACGTTCCAGCCCTAGCCCGAAGCCGGCGTGCGCCACGCTGCCGTATCGGCGCAGGTCGAGGTACCACTGGAAGGACTCCTCGGGCAGGTTGTGCTCGCGAAGGCGTTTCAGCAGAGTCTCGTAGTTTGACTGGCGCTCGCCGCCTCCGATAATTTCTCCGTATCCTTCCGGGGCGATCATGTCGAAACTCAAAGATAGCTCGGGCCTCTGTTCGTCGGTGGCCATATAGAACGCCTTCATTGCTGCCGGATAGCGGTGAATGATTACCGGCTTGTCGAACTCCTGGGAGATGATGGTTTCCTCGTCTCCGCCAAAGTCGTCGCCCCATTTCGCCGGGTTCCCGGCCTTCTGCAAAACCTTAATGGCCTCGTCGTAGGTTACGCGCGGGAAAGGTGGAACGATTTTTTCCAGCTTCGCTGGATCGCGCTGGATAGTGGCTAGTTCGCGAGGGCGATTTTTAATCACTGACTGCACCACCGCGCTCACCAGCCCTTCGCCCAACTGCATCATGTCTTCCAGATGCGCGTAAGCAGCTTCAGGCTCCAGCATCCAAAATTCGGTCAAGTGCCTGCGAGTTTTGGATTTTTCAGCGCGAAATGTCGGGCCGAAGGTGTACACCTTTCCCAGCGCGGCCGCCGTGGCTTCCACATAAAGCTGGCCGGATTGCGTCAGATACGCTTTCTGATCGTCAATGTAATTCACTTCGAAAAGGGTGGAGGTCCCTTCGCAGGCCGCGGGAGTGAAAACCGGCGCGTCCGTAAGCGTGTAGCCCTGGCTATCCATGTAATTCCGGGCAGCGCGTTCCACTTCCGCGCGTATGCGCAAAATGGCAGCCTGCCGCGGCGTGCGAATCCACAGGTGGCGGCGGTCGAGAAGAAAATCCACGCCGTGCTCTTTAGGTTGAATTGGATAAGGCTCTGCATCGGACACGCGATGCACCACTTCAACTCCGTTGATGTGCATCTCGAAACCGCCCGTGGCGCGTGCCTCGGCGCGAATCGTGCCGGTTACGATTACGCTCGATTCACGCGTCAGTCCCTTGAGCGCCCCGAATGCTTCCGGTTGCTCTTTCTGCGATACCACGCCCTGGATTACGCCGGTGCCGTCGCGAAAAATGGGGAAAAGAAGCTTGCCTGATTCGCGCTGGTTGTAAAGCCAGCCTTGCACGGTCACAGAGCTATCGACGTGCTCTCCGGCATGTTCGATGGTGATGATAGTTCTAGCTGCTTGCTGTGGCTGAGTCATGTACCTGCCTGTTTTCTCTTTAAGTGATTCAGGATCGTGAGGTACGCCCGCGATTGGGCTCGAAAGTCTCTTCCAGCTTATCAAATGTTGCGCGAACTTGTTCGAGCGTTGGGCCGCCATTCGACTGAGCTTTCAGTTCCAGCACGATGGCGAGCGACTCCGGAGCGCCTGCAATTGCGGCGAATCCGGCGGCCCAATTTATGGTGCCTTCGTAGGGCAGCAGGTGTTCGTCCTTCTCGCCATGATTATCGTGAATGTGTGTGGTTGCCACACGCTCGCGCATGATATCGAAACTTACCTCCACGCCTTCTTCAATATGCGCATGGCCTACATCGAAACAAAGCCGCAAATCGTGTAGGTGCGTATCGCTGAGGAAATGTTGAAGCGAAGCAGGCGCACCCAGTTCGCCAGGCGTGTTTTCGAGCGCGATAGTTACGCCGCGCGCTTTGGCAAAAATGCAGAGATGTTCCAGCGAGCTGAAAGCCGCATCGAGCTTGCGCGGGTCCGCAGATTGGCGGCCGTGGCCGATGTGTTGCACCAGGAAACGGAAGGGGATTCGCTCCGCCACTTCCAGCGTTCGCTTAACTTCGTCCACCGCGTCAAGGCGACGTATGCGTTCGGTATCGGAAATCGAAATGGGTACGCCACTTTCGCGCCCGGGGGAAAGGTCGCGTTCCGTGGGCGAATGCAAGGAGTGCAATTCGAGACGATATTCGCCAAGCGCGTCAGCTAATTCACGTACTGCTTGTGGCTCTCGGTAGTTGAAATGCCGAGGAGCGCAGAATATCTCAACACTGGTGATTCTAGCCTGAGAAATCTCGGCCAGGAGGGCAGCTCCCAGCGCCTGGTTGACATAGCGGTAGGTCGAAAGTACGCGTTGCATTCAGCTCCCGTGCAGTTCGCAGTAAAGAATTACTATGGTCGATGGAAAATGCGGTTCCGTCAATAGGCCCGAAAGATTGAGGTGAAAACAATCCTTCGAACGGATGCAAATAATCCGGGAGCCAGTTTTTCATTGGATGAGACATCAATCCGAGATGAGGACAACCAGCACCAGGGCGATCAGCGCGCCGAGGAGAAGCGCGAACGCGAGCCACATCCATATCGGGCGACGTTTGCGCATTAATCCGGGGGGCGGGGGGACAATTTCGGGGATCAGGGGCTCGGCGGTCACGATCTTTTTATTTTGAGAAATGGGGCGCAGGCCAGGCCAGGCCAGGGTTGGAGTGCGCCTGATCATCGACGAATTCTTCGCGCATCGTCCGATGCTAGCACTGCCGCTACTTATCGCGAAATGATTTGGCGGCCTCTACGCAGGCGCGAAGTTTTTCGATGGCCTGTTCTATTGTGCGTGTTTTGAGGCCGCAATCCGGATCCACCCACACTCCTTCTTTGGGAAGAATCGTTAGCGCTTGTTCGATCCTTTCGCGGACGACTTCGGCATTGTCTGTGCGGTGAGAATGCACGTCCACAACTCCGAAACTGATATCTTTCGTAAAGGGATGGCGGCGGAAAAGTTCGAGCAGGTCCAAATCGCTGTTGGACATTTCCAGGTCAAAATTATCCACGGCCAGGTCGAGCATGCCGGGGTAGATTTTGTCGAATTCGCCATAGCAGGCGTGCGTGATGAAATAAGCATTCTGGCCCTGGGTGGTAAGTTCCATGGCCTCGAGGGCGATGGGCAGTTCTTCTGGCCGCACGGAGAGGGCGGGCTCGTCTATTTGAATGATCTTGCAGCCCGCAGCGATGAGCGCTTCCACTTCCTTACGGACAACTTTTGCCAGCGCCAGCGCGGCGGTGCGGCGGTCGAGATAAGATTCGTTGAAGCTCCAATCCATGATGGTGTAGCCGCCGGTGAGCATTCCTTTAACCGGTTTTTTTGTGAGGCTTTGCGCATATTTCCACCAGTCGACGGTGAGTGGGCTGCGCCATTCAACTTCGCTGGATATTATGGGCTTGTGATAGTAACGATTTCCGTAGCTGCGAACCAAGCCGCTGATGGAAAAGCCGGGCAAGCGCTCCGCGAAGTACGCGACCATATCGCCACGATACATTTCGCCGTCCACCAGCACATCGATGCCTAGTTTTTCCTGTTCTTCCATCCAGAAGGCGGTGGCTTTGCGTTCAAGATCGTGGAGGTCTTTCTCAGAAATTTGTTTTTTATTAAATTCAGCGCGAGCTTTCGCCAAATAATCCGGTTTCGGGAAGCTGCCCACCGAGGTGGTCGGGAAAAGAGGCAGCTTCAGACCAAGACTTTCCAATTTTTGGCGGCTCATTGGCGTTGGTGGCCTTCTAGTTCTGCGCGAACTTTCGACAGCAGTTCGAGTTTTGCAAAGGCGCGATCACGCGGGAGATATTCGAGGCCCGAAGAAGGCCCGAGGAAGGCGCGTTGGTCTTTTATTTTTGGCAGCATGCGTTCAACCTGGCGCGCGATCTGCGCGGGATCTTCCAATTTTGTATTTCGGCCATCGAGGAGGCCTAGCCCGAGCCATTTTGAAGACCCGGCTGAGGCTATGAGATCGGTGAGCTTGGGGGAATACGTAAAGTCCAGGCCGACGATATCGACCGGTAGAGCGAGCAGTTTTTCGTAGAGCGGCGCACAATCGTGGAAGTAAACGTAGAGGGCAAATTCCAGTCGGCGTCCGCTGTTTCTAATTTTGTCGCGGGCGTGCGCTAGCGGAGCCAACGAAGCTTCGAAAATCGCCCAGTCTTTTAGGTATTTAATCGCGGCGGGTTCGTCGATTTGAATCAGCTCCGCGCCCGCTTGGGAAAGCGGTTCGAACTCGCTTGCAAGAATCTCGGCGTAGGCTTGGACGCGCGCTTCCAGCGAGGAGAAGGTTTTGGATGATCCGTCGCCGGATTGTTCGCTCAGGGAAAATTTTCCGAGGGTGTAAGGACCGGTCAGGACGGGCTTGATGCTGAGCTTTCCGGCTTTGCCTTGCGGGGTCGGCAAGTGTCCCAGGGCATTTCTCGCGAAGCTGTATTCGCCGGCGAGCAGATTGCCACGTTTTACGGGCGCTCCGACGAAGACCGGTTGCCGAAAATAAGTGTTGGTGTCGAAAAACCGAACGAGGCCTTTGATTTCAATGTTGTCCAATTTGCCTGCCAGGTGAGAGAGGGGATCGTACCAGCGAATCAGGCCGTCGGTGGCTAGGTCGAGTCCGGCCTTCACTTGTTCGGCGATCACCTGACGGGTGACTTCGTTCTGTACGTCGAGGAGATCGGCGTGGGATCGCTCTCCACGATCGAGCGCGGCGATCGTTCGGCGGAGGGCTTGCAATGCGGGGGTATCGCCTATGCGCGGGTAGCTGCCCGTGCTCGAAAGATAGAGGCCGGGAGTCGCGTTCATTTGGATTCAGGATTCCGTTGCCATGATTTTCCGGGCCGGCCTGCTGGCTCTAGCGAACCTGGCGAAAGAGGAAACGCCGCCGGCCTGAAGATGGCCGCCACAGAAGCTCGGAAACCAGCTCGGTGGTTTGGTTCAAAGTTCGCAAGTAGAACGGGTCGCCGGTGATTGTTTTCAGCAAGTTGCAGCATTTCTAATCCCCAGAGTTCGCGATTAGAAATGTGTGGGCGGCTCTCTCCGCTTGATGAATGAATCCTAGCTGAGTGGCGGAGTTTTTGAGTCAAAATTTCATTTTTGCAAAATTGGATTTCTTGGCGATTTGAGCAATCTACCATTCTTTGTTTTCTAAGAGTTAGAAGTGTTTCTAATTCAGGAATTTGGCGATTTAACGTGCGGAAAAGACGGCTTGCTTCGCTCAGCCTCTGAACTCTTGATTGCAGGTCGCTTGGCGTGACGGAGCGAGACATTTCGCGCGACTGACGATTACCCCCTTCAGCGCTGCTTCGAACTTCCTCTCTCTGTTGCATTTTTTCCTCTTACTACAAACTTGAAGTGTAATCAGAAGCCGCCGCGGGAAGCAAGGGAATGCAATCGAACGGCAGAAATTGAAGCGCGAGATTCGAAGTTTGGGTTGCGAAAGAATCGCGCCTATAACTAGAAGAGGTTGTTTGCCAAAGGGGAAGACGGTGCAATCGCTCGTATTTCTTGAGACGGAGTAGTTGGCTATGGCGCTAGGGGGCGGTTTGCTTCGGATGGACGGTGGTGATGGCGGGATCGATTTCGAAGTAGAGGAGCCATTGGCTGGGGACGTTGCGGCCGTCGATTTTTGCGGGAGCAAATTTCCAGAGTTGGGCGGCCGCTAAGGTACGGTCGGCGAAATATTGGCTTGGTCCAGGAGCATCTAGGGTTGCTTGGGTTACATGGCCGGATTCGTCTACCTTCACTTTCACACTGAGCCTTACCTTGCCGCGGATGGTGTCTCTGGCTTTTTGCGGAGCGTCGGGCAAGATTTGCTGAAGGACTTTGCCGCGCACTGTACCGCTGCTTGTTGCGGTCGCGGCTGCCTCGGATCGAATCGGTGGTGACAAGGGAGCAGGGTTACCGGCTGCCGCATGTTTCTCGCTAGGTTTTTCGGCGGAATTTGTCGAAGAACTCGCCGCGGACTGCTGCGCGGACGGCGGCGCTGCGTGTTGCGGGGGCGTCGGCTTCGAGGCGAGAGGAGCCTTTTGCGGCGTCGCCGGAACGGGCAAATGCGATGTGGCGGACAGCACGGGCTTGTTCGGTGGCTTGGGCTGTTTGTTTGGCGTCGCTAGGGGCGGCATTGTCGACGGAGCTGACGACTGACTTGGCGTTTGCGCAACTGCGGTCGCGGGAATGGCGTGGTTTTGCGAGGAGCGTTTGAACAATCGCGGACCAGCGACGATTGCTGCTAGCGCCAGAACGGCTAACACGGCTGCGCCAATCGCACGCGGGTCGGCGAACAAATGCTGCGGATTCGGAAGCATCTGATTTGGCGGCACGGGCGAATTCGATTGCAGGCGTGCGGAGATGTCGACAACGGTCCAGCGCATTTGCGGGTCGCGGCGCACACAGTGCCGCGCCAGGTCGAGAATCTCCGGCGGCAAGTTCGATGGCAGGGATGGCTCGGCCTGGTTGGTTCTTTCCCACACGGGCAAGCGCTGAGTGAGCGCTTCGGTCAAAGTCATACCCAGGGACCAGACATCGCCCGCTGGAGAAATTCTTCCGCCTGACGCTTCGGGCGGATCGTAAGCGCCGCGTTTTCCTGGACTGCCGCTGGATTCTCCGATGCGGCACAGGCCATCGCTCGAAATTTTCAGAAGATCGTCATCGGCCACGATGTTCGAGGGTTTCAGGCGGCAATGAACGAAACCCTGGGCGTGAATGTAGGCGAGCGCGTCGACAACAGGCCCGAGAAGGGCGCGAGCTTCCTCTGGATCGAGAGGTCTGCGGGCAATCACCGCGGACAGATTTTCTTCGGCGTATTCCATCACCAGGTAAAGCATATCGGCGTGATCGATCTGGCAGCGTCCCATTTCCAGCAGGCGAACCACGTGAGGATGAGAAAGTTTAGCGGCCTGTTTCCAGCGAGCTAGTTGGGCGGGGGCATCGACGGAATCCGCGGGGATTAATTTGACGGCGGCTTTTTTAACTGGCTGCCCGTCATATTCGGTGAGGAAAACGGCGCTGCGTTGAGTGCGACCCACCAATGGGCCGAGGCGGAATTTTCCGTCAACGACCTGGTCGATCTGTTTTGCTCCAGCCTCAGTCATCGGATCCCCCTACATCTTTGCGAGCGCTGTTGGAAAGCAATTGCTTCGGCGCTCACGTTCGATTCGACTTCAAATCGAAGCGTACTGCGTATGAGATCGGACTCCGCGTTTCGTGTTCCTGGGTATCCGGCTGGGTGCTGCGCTCCAGGCCCTCTTGCAGACCATTTTGCAATATTCGGGAGCGATCGGCGTAGGAAAGTTATGTTTGCGTTGCCAACTAGCCCCCTCTAAATTGGCCCGCAGACGAATACGTTGTGAGGAGCCACCCGCCTCCCTTTCGATACACGGTTACGAAATTCTTAATGCAAAGATTGTCCCGATGATGAATTTTATGGGGTCGCAAACCGGGACGGAAGCGTCCAGGCGATTCAAAATTCTTGCGACAAGAAGATTGGGGTCAACGGAGAAATGGAAATTACGTCTGGCAACGGATTCGGACCTTTTGAAGTATTTTTGCCCGCTCACGCGGCTGCACTAAAACCTCAGCAGCACGGCAATGATGGATTCCCCGGGGCGATTGTTTATCGTGGAAGGAATTGATGGGTCGGGAAAGTCCACGCAGCTGAGTCTGCGGCACAAATGGCTAGAATCGAAAGGGTATGGAGTAGTGTTCAGCGAGTGGAATTCTTCTCCACTGGTGAAAGACACCACGAAATTCGGAAAGAAAAAGAAGATGCTGACAGCGGCGACGTTTTCGCTGATTCACGCGACCGATTTCGCCGACCGGACGGAAAAGAGCATCCTGCCGTTGTTGAAGGCGGGAGCGCTGCTGCTTCGGCGGATGCTGGGCAGGTGTGCGAGCGGCTCAAGGCCGGGATTTTTAATCTTCTTGAAGCCGATTCGAGGGAAGAATTTGTCCCCACCGGTGGAACCAAGACATGGTCGGTTTCCGCGGCGAGGGGGAAAGGGAAGATCGCTCCGGCGTCACAGAGCACTGACCCAACCGAGTTTGAACTGGTGTTGCGATCGATCATGGCCCACGCAACCAATGGAAACGGCAAAACCGCGCTTCATCACAAGTAATATCCGCTCACTTCAATTTCGAGTTTATTGCTGTGGCTCGGGTTGGTCGCCGACGGTGAAATATGTGCAATCGGGGTGCTGGAAGACGAGGGCGCTGACGCTGGCTTCGGGATCCATCATCATGCCTTCGGTGAGATGCACGCCGATTTCTTCGGGGCGGAGGAGCATCCATATGCCGGCTTGGTCGTCAAGATTTGGGCAGGCGGGATAGCCGAAGCTGTAGCGTTTGCCGCGATAGCGCGAAGTGAAACGGTCGGCCATGGTCAAGGTGGGCGGATCGGGGAAGCCCCAATCTTCGCGGATGCGTCGGTGCAGCCATTCGGCGCAGGCTTCGGCGGTTTCGATGGCGAGAGCTTGCAGTCCGTGGGAGAAAAGATAGCGGCCGGCGGCTTTGGCTTGTTCGGCGCGCTCGCGAACTCCAGCTCCGCCGGTGACTACGAAAAGCGCGAGATGATCACGCTGAATCTTTTGGTCTGCGCCATGATTGCTGGCGACGGCATGATTTGGCGGCAGAATGTAATCGCTTAAGCAGAGCCTTTCTCCGACGCGCTGACGTTGGAAATGAAATTTGTGAATGGGCGAGGATTTTCCAGGTTCGAAGAGCGCGATGGAGTTGCCTTCGCGTTCGGCTTCGAAGAACTGCCACACGGCTGAAATTTTCATGAAGGATTCAGCTTCGCGCTTGACCTCTTCCATGCTGTGAAAAAGTTCGAGAGCGCGGGGATCGCGTTCTTTTAGCGCCTTTTCGAAATTTCCGCGGAAGCCCAGGTGGCGTCCAAAGATCATGTAAGGATTTAGGTAGCTCCAAATTTCGTTGCGGTCGGGAATGGAGCGGGCTTTGCGGTCAACATAGGCGACGGGAGGGATTGGAAGATCGGTACGGATTTTCGGCGAGCGTTCTTCACCGGCGGGACCTGCGGGAAGCGGCGCAGGTTCGTCGATGGCAATGGTTCCGGCGTGGGTGTTCTCACGCAATAGGGCTTGGCGCTGCGCGGGATCGCTCAGATGGTTCATGAGGCGTAGGCCGGTCATAGCGTCTTTTGCGTAACACACAGCCGTTGAGTACTGCGGAGCGATTTTGGAGCGCGTAAATCTTTCAGAGAGCGCGGCGCCTCCTACCAACAAAGGAACGTCGATGCCGGCTTCGCGCAGGTCGCTGGCGGTGGTCACCATTTGCTGCGCGCTTTTTACAAGCAGGCCGGAAAGTCCGATGGCATCGGGCTGATGTTCGCGATGGGCGCGAATCAATTCCTCGGGCGGAACTTTGATACCGAGATTGATCACCTCGTAGCCGTTATTTTTCAGAATGATCTCGACGAGATTTTTGCCGATGTCGTGGACGTCGCCTTTTACTGTCGCGAGCATTACTTTTGCGCGCTTTTCGGTGTCGGCCTTCTCCATGAATTGTTCGAGGTGGCTGACGGCGGCTTTCATGGCTTCGGCGGATTGCAGCACTTCGGCGACGATCAGCTCGTTGTTGTTGAAGAGGCGGCCGACCTCGGCCATGCCAGTCATCAGCGGGCCGTTGATGATATCGAGCGGAGCATTTCCCTCGGCGCGTTTGCGATTGAGATCGTCCACCAAGCCGTCTTTGGAGCCTTCCAAGATGTAATTCGCGAGGCGCTGATCGAGAGGCAGATCGGCAGCGCGTTCTTTTTTTCGCGAGCCGGACGCGCGGAAGTGGTCAGTAATGGCCGCGATATGGAATTGATTGATTGCGGCTTTCTGCTCGGGCGTCTGATCACGCCAGTCGGCTGGAGCGTTGCGCAAGTGTTCGGCCAGCGGATGGCCTGCGGGTACCGATTTTGGCGGAGTATTGAACAAAAGGTCTTCGGCAAGTTTTTTCTCAGTTTCTGGAATTGAGCCGAAGCGCTCGATGCGCTCAGCATTGACGATGGCGAGATCCAAGCCCGCTTTGGTGCAGTGATAGAGAAAAACAGAATTGACTACTTCGCGCGCGCCGAGCGGGAGGCCGAAGGAAACGTTGGAAATTCCAAGCACTGTGCGGACATGAGGAATTTGTTTCTTAATTGAGCGTACGCCTTCGATAGTTTCCAGCGCGCCGCCGATGTAATTCTTGTCGCCGGTGCCGCACGGGAAAACCAGCGGATCGAAGATTATATTTTCCACCGGAATTCCGAATCGCTCGGTGAGCAGGCGGTAGGAGCGCTCGGCGATTTCCAGTTTGCGTTCGCGGGTAAATGCTTGTGCCTGTACGGGATCTTCGTCGATACAGCCGACGATCACCGCGGCGCCATACGAGCGGGCGAGCGGGCAGATGCGTTCGAATTTTTCTTCGCCATCTTCGAGATTGATGGAGTTGATGATGCTTTTGCCCTGGCAATAGGTGAGCGCGAGTTCGACGGCGCGCGGGTCGGTGGTATCGATCATGATGGGCGCTTTGATTTTGCGGATGAGCTGATCGTAAAACGGCGGGATGTCGGCCATTTCGTCGCGATCGGTGCTTTGCAAGCAGAGGTCCACGATGTGGGCGCCGCTTTTCACCTGGCGCCGGGCGATCTCGGTGGCTTCTTCCCAAAGTTCAGCGGCCACTAAATTTTTGAATTGGCGCGAGCCGATCACATTGGTTCGTTCACCAACGATGAGGGGACGAGTGCTTTCTTCGGCTTCGATGACCTCGATGCCGGAGTACACCGCGCGATGAGTGGTAGCAGCCGGGCGACGGGGCGACTTGCCTTGGACCATTTGCGCGATGGCGCGAATGTGTTTCTCGGTGGTGCCGCAACAGCCACCCACCATGTTCAGCCAGCCGCGATCGACGAAGCGCTCGAGTTGTTGCGCGAGGGATGTGGGCGTTTCCTGGTAGAGGCCTTCTTCGTTCGGCAGGCCCGCGTTGGGATAGCAGGAGACAAAACCGCTGGTGAGCGATTGCAAGGTGCGCACGTGGTCGGTCATGAATTCCGGGCCCGTGGCGCAATTTAGGCCGAGCGAAATCAAATCCACGTGATCGAGAGATGACCAGAGAGCCTCGATGGACTGGCCGGCGAGCATGGTTCCCATGGGCTCGATAGTGACGGAAACCATGAGCGGGATGGGCTGGCCGAGATCATGGCTTAACTGCTGAACGGCAAGGATGCCGGCTTTGATGTTGCGCGTATCCTGACAAGTTTCGAGAAGAAGAACGTCCGCGCCGCCTTCAATTAATCCTTGAGCTTGCTCATAATAATTATTTCGAAGCTGCTCGAAGGTGATGCCGCCGGTAACGCTGATGGCTTTGGTGGTGGGGCCCATCGCGCCCGCCACGAAGCGCGGTTTGGCGGGCGTGGAAAAATCGTCAGCGGCTTTGCGCGCGAGCGAGGCGGCGATTCGGCTGATTTCGCGGGCACGTCCCCCCAGGCCGTATTCGGCGAGAACGACGGGCGTGCTGCCAAAGGAGTTCGTTTCAATAATGTCGGAGCCAGCTTCCAGATATTTTCTGTGAATCGAGCTGACCACACCGGGCCGGGTGATGACCAGATTTTCGTTGCAACCTTCGAGCTGAGGGCCGCCAAAATCTTCGGCGGTAAGATTGGCTTGTTGCAGCATAGTGCCCATCGCGCCATCCAGTACCAGGATGCGCTCGCGCAAAAGCTCTCGAAGGGCTAAGCCCTGTTGAATGAAATTCCTCATCGTTCAGAAAATAGCGCTCCTAGAATTTTAGCAGGGAAGGGGGAACCGACGCGAAAGTGAATCGCGAAACGGTGCGAAACTACAGATTTTGTGCGGCATGCGACGGGGTAACACCGTCGTTGCTGCTTAAAAATTCTATGGGTACCGACGGCGGAAGCATGCCGATGGCGGCGCCTCGCGCGAGCAACTCGCGAACGGCGCGACGTCCTTCTTCGCCGTAGTCCAGGGTCCAGCGATTCACGTACATGCCCACGAATTTGTCGGCCAGCACCGGATCCATGTCCCGCGCGAACTGCAACGCATAATTCAGCGCGGACTCGCGATGTTCAAGGGCATAGGAAACGCTTTCGCGGATGACGCGCGCGATCTGGCGGCCCAGTTCCGGACCTAGCTTGCGGCGAATTGCGTTGGCGCCGAGCGGCAGAGGCAGTCCCGTGCTTTCCTGCCACCATTGTCCCAGGTCAACGACGCGATGCAATCCCATTTGAGAGAAAAGCAATTGGCCTTCGTGAATCAAAAGGCCGGCTTCGACTTCTTTGGATTGCACCGCCGCTAGAATTTTATCGAACGGCATGGTGACCGTTTCCACGTTGGGCTCGAAGAGCTTCAGCGCGAGATAGGAAGTGGTGAGCTTGCCGGGAATTGCGATTTTGCGTCCGGCCAACTCCGTTTTCTTGAGGGCATGGCCGGCGACGACGATAGGGCCGTAGCCTTCGCCAAAACTCGCGCCGCAATCGAGCAAAACATATTTATCGGCGACGAACGGATAGGCGTAAAAGCTGAGCGCGGTCACGTCATAGACTTCGTTTCGCGCGGCTTGATTCAGCGATTCGATGTCGGACAAGACGTGATTGAATTTCACTCCGGGCAAACGGACTTTGCCGGTGGCCAGAGCGTAAAACATGAAGGCATCGTCGCTGTCGGGCGAATGCGCGAGGCGAATTTCCGCCGTCTTGGGCAGGGCTGCAGGTGTGGACATGCTGGGTCCGTCCTGGCGCTCACAGAAAACGTTACCATCGGCTTAGGGGAGAGAGTACCGATACTCGTGCCCGTCACGATGAAAGTGAAACCGGTGTGGACGTTCCGGCGTGAGTGCCGAATGTTTCGTCCAAGAGAATAACATAAGGCGGTAGTTTGGGTATAGGCGTCGCGAGGATATCCACAGGGCAAAGGATTCATGAAGAATTAAACACAGCGTGATTCGTGCAAAATTGTGCTGTCAGGAACGGTCGTTACTGCACGGTGGAATGAGCGGGATTCGGTAGCGGCGAGGCATGATGGGCTACCAGCAGCCAGCCTTGTTCGCCGAGCACAAATATATTGGTGGCTTGCACCATGGAGTCGTCAAAACCGTCCGCAAACGCGGTGGTGATGTGCTCGGTACAAGCTACCCATCCGACATTACCTTCAATTCGCACCCAGACGGAACTTAGGGCGATGCGGACGCGACGCGCGTTAGCAAAAAGGCGGGCCCAGCGGTCGTGCACTTCTTCCCAGCCGAGCAAAAGTTCCCAGCCGGGGTGAACGCACTGGACTTCTTCGTCGTGCGCCCATACCGCCTCCATCTGGGCCAGATCGAGCGATTCAAAGGCGGAGTAAAAACGGGTGTTTGCAGCTTGAAGAGCATCTTCGGGAGTTTGTTTTTGCTGCATGGTTTGCGTGGACATGTTGAAGGCGGAAACTTGGCGCAAAAAGTCTAGTTCAAATCCGAATGAATAATCTGGCCCGGGTAGCTAGCGCTCGGACGATGGAACGCGGTTCCGATTTTTGCCGCGCGCAAATTCCAGACCGCCGATTGCTGCCATGATTAACGCCATCTTGATTACTTCGCCGGGCAAAAATGGCAGAGCGCCGAGACGGAGTGAGTCCATCCATCCGAGGTGCATGATGGACGCCAGCCGAACGCAACCAGCGGTGAAAATTATTATCTCGCCGGCCATCAAGGCGATGAAAAGTTTCACCGCATTTGATTGGATTCGGAAATGAATGCGCAGCGGGACTGCGCCGCGTTGTACGATCCATCCAGTGATAAAGGCAGCGGGAACGTAAGCGAGCAGATACCCCGCGGTGGGGCCGAGGAATCGCGCCGGGCCCGGCAGGCCGAGAGGTTGAAAAACCGGGAGGCCGGCGATTCCTTCGAGTAAATATAAACCGAGAGTTAGGGCGCCGCGGCGCGCGCCGAGCAGGACGGCCAGGAGTAGAACACCGAAAGTTTGTCCGCTGATGGGCACGGGCGTCCACGGCAAAGGCAAGACGATGTGCGCGCAGAGCACGAGCAAAATATTTGCAGCGGCTACGCGGACCACATCTGCGGCGAGGCCTTCGGTCGGATAAATTCGGTCGGCGAGAACTCTGGAGTGTGACATCCACGCTCCTCAAGGATTCGTTATGCCAGCTTTTTAGCTGACCGGCATTATACCCGAAGCAGGCGGCTGGCTAGGGCGACTTTTCGGAGTCGATTACGGGATCGTCGGAAGTAGCCACAGTGCCGTGTTTGTCCGCGCCATGAATTTTTCCATCCTTATCGAGAAAAAACGATCGGCGACCCTTGGACGATGATTCCGGCGTAGCGGCCAATTCAAAATTCGTGTCGTTGCCGGCTGGATCGGGCACGATGCGATAGCGAAACTCATAACCGTTCTGCTTGCTACTGGCGAGGTCTGCACTTATGAGCGAGGCTTGGTCGGGAGAAATTTGACCTTTCGGCGCAGGGCGGAGGTCCGCGAGAGATTCGGGTAATTTGCCGAAGGCACGATTATAAGTTTGAATGGCCTCGGCCAAGCTACGAAGAGTATCCATGGTGGAATCCTCGCTTGCGCGCAAATCGTCTTCGGCCCACTGCCTGGCAAGCTGCGGAATATCCAGCA
Organism: uncultured Acidobacteriota bacterium; assembly: GCA_963731535.1. Lineage (GTDB taxonomy): Bacteria > Acidobacteriota > Terriglobia > Acidiferrales > UBA7541 > Palsa-295. The sequence continues at coordinate 36,675 of CAVSWI010000021.1, forward strand.
GCACCAGGCCAAGAGACAAGAGACGCCATCCGCCGCTTTCGCGCACGAGGCCGAATTCCGCTTGCTCGCCATCGACTACGCTTACGGGAACGAACGCTAAATTTTCGTGAACGCGCGGCGCACCGAAATGATATTGCACCGTGCCGCTGGGGGTTTGGCAGAGGAGCACGGCGTGATTCTGCTGGTCTGTGGAACTCAGCGGCTTGCCGGGCATATCGGAAAGCGAAAAGCGTTTCAAAAATGCGGCGCGCTGTTCCGCAGGAAGGGCGCGAAAAGCGGTGGCGTTATCGGCGGTGAAATAATTCAAGAATTGAGCTTGGTTATCACGACAGGCGGCCACGATTGCAGCGGAAAGCGCTGCGACGGGATCGGCAGGTTCCTGCGCGCGCAAGGTGGAAGCGTTCGGAACGAGCAGCGAAAGAGCGACGATTGCGACCAGCAGGGCGGAATAAATTTTTTTTGTCATGTGCTTTCGGATTTCGCACGGGCGAGGATGGTTGCCAGGTCTTTGGTGAATTTAGAACGCGGCATCACTTCGCCGCAGCCGGCCGCGCGCGCTTGCTCGGCAAGGTCGGTTTGGACGTGCGAGAGAAAGCCCACGAGCGGGACGGCCGCGGCGAGTGATTGCATGCGTTGAACGGCGTCGAGCGGTTGGTTGCGCGCGTTGAGATCCAGCACCACCAGATTGGGAGTGGCTTTCGATATTTCGGCAGCCAAGGCATCGGGTGTGGTGCAAATCTTTAGGTCCACGCCGACGTGACGAGCAGTCTCAATAATTTTGGACTGAAAAAAAAGGTCATCCACCATCGCTAGTACTTGCGCCAAGCTCAATACCTCTGTTTCCGGTTTACCACGCAGTCCATCGCGGCACAAGGTCAGTTCTTCCACTCGGCCAGGGCCTAAGGTATAAATACGAGACAATTATTTGTCGGAGGTTTTTAATGGCTGCTACACCTAGCCCTGATGCGTTGCCGGGTCTTGCCGTGCTCGAGCAGACGCCTATTATTATTGAGAAAATCGTGTGGTCCGCTAACGACGAGCAAATGCATTGGAAACCGTCGATGGAACGATGGTCTATCAGCGAGGTGTTGGCGCACCTGGCCGAAGTGGAGGTGCTGGGTTTTCGCGATCGTATCCAGAAAATGATCGAGAAAAATAATCCGGCGTTGGATCCTTATGATCAAAACGCTGCGTACGCCGCGGGGAAATACTCGAGCGGCAAAGCTCGCGAGCATTTGAAAGTTTTCTGCCACGAACGCGATCGCAGCTTGTCGATGCTACGTTACGTGCCGGCGCATGCAGTGGCGCGCATCGGACAACATGGAAAGATCGGGCAGATTTCAATTGGACAATTAATGAACGAATGGGCCTTCCACGATTTGGGCCACATCCGGCAGATTGCGGAACTATTTCGGTCCAGAGCGTTTTATCCCGCGATCGGGCCATTCCAGCAGTTCTACACGATCAAACCGTAAACAAGGCGAAACCACCGACCCCATGGAAACCATCATCAGCAAGAAAATCCTGTCAACTTTCGATCAACTGGAAAAGGATTCTCTGGATTTGCATACGCTGTTTGAATTGGTGGGCGGCAACGCGCCAGCCGAACGGGAAGCGGTGCTGGATGCGGTGGCCGATCTGGCGCAGAGAGGTTTGCTTCGCGAGGAGAACGCTGACTTTTACAGTCGGACGGAGAGCGGCCGCCTGGCAGTAGCGAGCCCCCGTGAAGTTACGATGTACACGCGCGAAGGATGTCACCTTTGCGATGAGGCGAAAGCGGCGATGGCACCTTTGCTTTTGGAATACGGCGCGAAGCTTCGCGAAGTGGATATCGATGACGATCCCGTTCTGTTCGAGCGCTACACCGACGATGTACCAGTGATTTTCATCGGCGGACACTTATTTGCGCAGCATCGAATCGATCCGATTTTGCTGAGGGAGCGGCTGGAAGAGACGAAGAGTTCATAACACGGCGAACCTGTGTTGAGTTGAGGAATTATTTCCTGGCGATGCGGAGAAATCGCGGCGGTTAGTGCTTTATTTCTTCTAGCACGCCCGCGCCTTCATCGGGGACGTCGCCGGGGCGGCCTTTCACGCGGTCGTACATGCTAAGCTGGCAGGTAGAGCCGATGGCTTCGTTGTAGTAAGTAGGGACTCCCAGGGCGGTTCGCAGTTCCTCATTGAATTTGCGCAGGTCAACGAGCTGATTTTTGTGGGCGGGGACTTTTCTTTTGTCGTGAGTGAGCAGGAATTTCTGATAGCCGGCGTCCCAAAGCAGCGCGAACTGGCCTTGCAGCATGATGCACGGAATTTCCGTCATCTGAAAATTGTCGCCGGCAGTCTTGCGCAGTTCGGCGCCGCAATTATATTTCTCGATGCGGGCCACTCCGCCGGAACTGCGTACCAGGAAACCTTTTGCGGATAGAGATTCCACCTGGGCTTGATTGAATAGTTTGTTGACGTACCACACGTTGTCCAGAGTATTGAGTTGGCATGGGTTGTGTAAAGCGAAAAATTGGATGCTGCAGGTTTGGGGAGGCCGGCGTGCGCCAAAGGCGGAGCGTATTCTGCTAGACTGGGTTTGGAATTGTTGAATATACGCGGGTTTCTTCGCATCCAAACGTTGGGATTGAGTTTGTTGTTTCGACGCCGAGCGCAAGGCGCAAGAGAAAGATGCCGGGCTGAAGGCAGCGGCGCTGCATTTACACTTAAACCGAATTTGCGACGGGATTTGGTGGTCCTACAAATATGAACGCGGTGAACAAACAGACGATTTCTCCGGTAGTTGCCGGCGAGCGCGGACGCATCGGGCAAAGTCTTCTGGAGCGCATCGGGAACACGCCGCTGCTACGTCTGGAGCGCACGGGCACGGATTTTCCCAACGCGAAGTTTTATGCGAAGGCTGAATGGTTTAATCCCGGAGGTTCGGTAAAGGACCGTGCGGCCTATTCCATGATTCGGGAAGGCGAGCGAACCGGGGCGCTTCAACCCGGGAAAATAATCCTGGATGCAACGAGCGGAAATACGGGGATTGCGTACGCGATGATTGGTGCGGCGCTCGGGTATCGCGTGAAACTTTGCCTTCCGTCGAGCGCTTCGCCGGAGCGCAAACAAACTTTGGCTGCGTATGGAGTGGAGGTCGTTGTTACGCCGGGCGAAGAAGGGACGGACGGAGCGATTCGTCGGGTGCGGAAAATTTATGAGCAGGAGCCGTCGAAATATTTTTATCCCGATCAATACAACAACGCGGCGAATCCGGCAGCGCATTATTCCGGGACCGCTCCAGAGATTTGGGAGCAGACCAAGGGCGAGATAACCCATTTCGTGGCGGGGCTCGGAACTAGCGGGACGTTTGTTGGTACCACGCGAGGCCTCAAAGAGCTGAATCCTGCGATTCGCTGTATCAGCATGCAGCCGGATTCAGGGTTCCACGGTTTGGAAGGTTTGAAACACATGGCCACGGCGATTGTGCCGGGCATTTACGATGTTGGACTGGCGGACCAGGACATTGCTGTTCGAACCGAGGATGCGCATGACGTGGTGAAGCAGCTGGCGCGTGAAGAGGGAATTCTGGCAGGAGTTAGCTCGGGCGCGGCGCTTTTTGCTTGTTTTGAAGTAGCGCGAGATTTGCCGAGCGGCCAGCGGGCCGTGATCGTTACCGTATTTCCCGATTCCGGCGATAAATATTTGAGCGATCGATTTTGGAGCGAGCCGTGAGCGGGATGGCGCTGCGGATCTCGGATGCACTCGTTCGGCGAATACAGGCGCACGGAGTGGAGACATATCCGCACGAATGCTGTGGGGCGCTGCTGGGAAATGATAGCGAGACCGTACGCGAAGTCGTGGAATTGGTTCCGCTTGCCAACCGGAGAAATGATTCGCCGCGCAATCGTTTTGAAGTGACCCCGGGTGATGTTCAAATGGCGGAGAAGAAAGCGAAAGGTTTGAACCTGGAAGTGATCGGCTGGTATCACTCGCATCCGGATGCGCCAGCCCGACCGAGCGAATTTGATCGCGAACACGCCTGGCCGTGGTATAGCTACATCATCGTTAGTGTGCAGCAGCGCGAGCCGCGGGACACCAAATCGTGGCGTCTGCGCGACGATCGCTCTGCGTACGATACGGAAGCAATTGAATCCGTGGCCCAATCTGCAAGCATCTAATTGAACAATCGAGGAGACCAAAGAATGGCAGTGAAAGTAATTATTCCTACGCCGTTGCGTCCTTATGCTGGCAAGAAAGAAAGCGTGGAACTCCAGGCTGCGACGGTAGGAGAAGCGCTGGCGTCTCTCACAACGCTTTTTGGGGACTTGAAAAAGCATCTTTATTCCGACGACGGGCGGCTGCGGAGTTTTGTGAACGTTTATGTGAACGACGAGGATATACGTTACCTGCGCGGAGATCAGACTCCTTTGCGCGAGGGAGACATACTCAGCATCGTGCCGTCGATTGCAGGCGGGACACAGAATTAAATCAGGAGAATTTTCGTGGCAACCAATACAAAAATTTCGAACTTGCCGGAAACGGCCAATGCAAACGTGACGCTTTCGAAAGAAGAAGTGATGCGATACAGCCGCCATCTGATCATGCCCGAAGTGGGCATGGATGGGCAGCGGAAGCTGAAGCAGGCGAAAGTTCTTTGCATCGGCACGGGCGGTTTGGGCGCGCCACTGGGTTTGTACCTTGCGGCTGCCGGGGTTGGCAGAATTGGTTTGGTGGATTTTGATTCGGTGGATTTGACGAACCTACAGCGCCAAATACTTTTCGGCACCAGCGACATTGGGCGGCCGAAGATTGAAGCTGCCGCAGACCGCCTGCGAAACCTAAATCCAGATATACAGATCGATCAGTTCGAGACGCGCCTTACCAGCGAGAATGCGCTCGATATGCTGAAGAACTACGACATCGTGGTGGACGGCACGGACAATTTTCCGACGCGCTACTTGGTGAACGACGCTTGCGTGATTCTCGGAAAACCCAATGTTTATGGGTCGATCTTTCGTTTTGAGGGACAGATTACAATTTTTGGCGCGCTGGGTGGTCCGTGCTACCGGTGCTTGTATCCCGAGCCGCCTCCGCCCGGGTTGGTGCCTTCGTGCGCGGAAGGCGGAGTTCTCGGAGTGCTACCGGGAATCGTAGGAGCTATTCAGGCGGCGGAGACTTTGAAACTGATCATCGGGAAAGGCGAGCCCCTTATCGGACGACTGCTGCTTTTTGATGCGCTGGCTATGCGCTTCCGCGAATTGAAATTGAAGCAAAATCCGGAATGTCCTGTTTGCGGCGAGCATCCTACGATTACCAAACTGATCGACTATGCGCAATTCTGCGGCGTTCGCGGCGAAGAAGGTGCTAGCCCGGCGCAAAGCTCGGTGCCTGAAATTGCTCCGCGCGAATTGAAGGCGCGTCTGGATCGTGGCGATGATCTTTTCGTCCTGGATGTTCGCGAGCCTCACGAATACCAAATTTGCAATCTCGGTGGACACTTGATTCCGTTGGGCGAACTTTCGCGGCGAGTCAACGAACTGGATAGCTCGCGCGAAATGGTTGCGCACTGCCGTAGCGGAAAACGTTCTGCCGAGGCTGTCGAGTTTTTGCGCAGCGCAGGGTTCCGCAAGGTATTGAACCTGAAGGGTGGTATCCTTGCATGGTCGGATGAAGTGGACGCTTCCGTTCCCAAGTACTGAATGTTCCCGAACCTGTTGAGCACTGCGAAACAAATCCAATGGTAAAAGTTCCAGGCGTGGCGATCGGAGGATCGAGTGTCTGAGGTTAAAGTAACGGTCGTGAATAACGGCCCGCTGCTCATCGACGGTGAAATACAGATTGTGGATCAAGAAGGAAAAGCCTACGGCTTGGCGGGCCGCACAAAGATCGGGCTGTGCCGCTGTGGTCTGTCGGAGCGGAAGCCGTTTTGCGACGGGTCGCACAAGAGATCGAATTTTCAGAGCGTGGTACAGGCCCACGAACTGCCCCCCCCTAACCCGAAATAGTGGGCAGGGGCCTAACCAGTCGGTAACATTTTCACCCTTCCTTCCAAGCTGCATCTTCAGCCCGGGCTCTTCAACTGCCGCCTTCTCTCATTGTAAGATTATTATTTTCATTTAGTTAACTAGTACTAAAACCATCTATTGGAACGGTACAGAAGTTGCTGGTTCTGTTGCGGGGCGAAGTGCGTTTTAGGGGATTTTTGTGGGCCGACCGGAGAAGATTTGGGCGTTTTTGCATCGTTTTCGTCTCGTCCTATTGTGGACGATAGCAGGGGCGTCCTACCTCGCCTTACTTTTGATTCTGCGCAGCTCTCCCTACGTTGCTGATCCTTTGCTCGACACTTATCTCGAGATGGCCGGGAGTTTGATTGCGTTCACATTTGCTGCGAATGCGTTGGTTCGATTTCGCGGAACGCACGATCGAATTTCTCTGATATTGGCGTTCGGTTTCGTTCTGGCCGGGCTAATCGAAGCGGGGACCAGCATGACGTTCTATCGCGGAATGCTCGTTACAGCCACTCCGGGAAATTACATTTCAATCGGGTGGCTTGCCGGACGGACGCTGCTGGGAATTTTGCTGCTGGCTGCCCTGGTCGTGGAGCGGCGGATTCCTGTGGCGCGAGAGCCCGCCAAAGAGATGGCGGGGTCGACGCTAATTGTCGGCGCAGTAGCGTATTTGACCAGCGTGTTTTATTTCATGCTGCCGAATGCTCCGAAGATTCACCCAGGCGCAATTATTCCGCGACCGTGGGATTTGCTGCCGGCAGCGATTTATGTGGCGGCAACGATAGGATACGCCTGGCGTTTGCGTCGTGGAAATTCCGACTCCTCGCTGGATCGCGCGCTGTTTTTTGCAGCGGCGTTGAATGTGATTTGCCATATCACCATTAGCCAGTCACAGCGCGTTTTCGACGCAGCTTTCACGCTGGCTCACGTAACGATGGACCTGAGTTACGTGGTTGTGCTGGGTGGCACGCTTCTGGACAACGCGCAACTTTTCGACCAGGTCAGCCGTTTAGCTGCTTCCGATTCCCTTACCGGACTTGCCAATCATCGCCGGCTGCTTGAAGTGCTGGAGAACGAAATTCAGCGGTCGCGGCGGACCGGACGTAGCTTCGCGGTGTTGCTGTTCGACCTCGATGATTTAAAAAAGATCAACGACAAGTACGGGCATCTGACGGGAAGCCGTGCGATCAAGCGGCTTGGCATAGCATTGCGCAATGATTGCCGGACAATTGACACGCCTGCGCGCTATGGCGGCGATGAGTTCGTGCTAATTCTTCCGGAGTCGGGCGAAGAAGAGGGCCGCAAGGCTGCTTTGCGCATCTGCGAGAGACTCGCGCGTGATGGACAGGAACCGCCCGTGACCGTCAGCGCCGGGCTAGCTGTTTATCCGAACGATGGCACCACTATCGAAAAGCTTTTGGGCGCGGCCGATCACGCGCTTTATCGTATGAAGGGGCGAAGTGAAAAGAAATTTCGTCTGAGGCATGTAGCGGCCTGCTTATAAAAGGGGGGAGGCAATGCGATTTGGGAGGGGGGTCCCAAAGACGTTGGCGGAGCGTCGCGAGACGCGCATTCCGATGGAAGTGGGAGTCCAGATCACCGGGCATCCGGCGCTACCCGGAACAGAAACGACGTTTACGGAGAATGTAAGCGCCCGCGGAGCACGGGTCTTGAGCAGCCGCCGGTGGACGACGGGTGACCGCCTAACGATCGCCACTCTAACCGGGCAGTTCAGAGCTGTCGCACGCGTGGCTTACTGCCAGTTGGTTCCGGACACCGGCTTCGCTGTGGGGCTGGAGTTTCTTGAGCCGACGCACGGGTGGGTTGTCGCCGATATGCCGGCCGCCTAATTATTTCCTACTGCACGAATCCCACATTTGGCTCTGGACCTGGGCCGGGGCCCTCTGGAAGCGTTCCAAACTGTGCTTCAAAACGAGCGATATTTTCCTGCAGAGCTTTCGCCAGGCGCTTAGCATGAGCAGGACTGAGGATCAAGCTGCCGACTAGTTTGCCTTGTGGGACGCTGGGAAAAAGATAGATAAAATTCAGCGTGAACTCTTCCGCATTATGATGAACCACAACTAAATTTGCATACTGGCCGAGCAATTCCTTCTCGTCAGCCTTTATTTGAACTTGCTGTTGCTGCGGTTGCTGTTTCGGCGTTTCGGCCATCGCTATTCTCCTAAAAAAGCTCTTTAACTATAGCAGAGCAGGGAAATGCTGCTCGACGATTTTTGGAAACAACACTGCGTAGGGCGGTTGACCTGAAAACTAGTTAAGCGTAGTTTATATGGAGAGTTTAACTAGATTAACCCCATGGACAGTCCAAAAACCGACCTCCGCCCCGCTCCTTACGTTACCGCGCATCCAACCACGGAATCTGCCGCTGCTTCTTCGGATGCGGCGGCATTAGCAGACCTTTTAACTCATGAGGATGTAGATCGCGCGCGCGACCGCTGGGAGGTGGCTCGCGCACGCTGGAAAGGCCGCGGAGCGAACAAATTCCGTGGTGTGCGCTTGCTATGGCTTCTGATCGGTCCTGGAGTGCTGGTTTTTCTCGGAGAGAATGACGCGCCCAGCATGCTTTCGTATTCGGCGGATGGCGCCCGCCACGGAATCGGATTTTTCATTCCGTTCGTGGTGCTTACATTCGTGATGGGATTCGTGGTGCAGGAAATGACTGTGCGCCTGGGGGCGGTCACTCACCGAGGTCACGCAGAACTGATCTTCGATCGATTCGGAAAATTTTGGGGATTTTTCGCCATGGGGGATTTAGTAGTGGGAAATTTCCTGACGTTGGTGACGGAATTTATCGGGGTGCGCGCAGGGCTGGGCTTTTTCGGCATTCGTCCCACGATTGCGATCGGCGGAGCGCTGGCTATCGTGGCCGCTGCAATCACTACGGGGCGCTATTGGACTTGGGAGAGAATCACGATGGCTCTGGCCATCTTCAATGGGCTTTTTGTTCCGGCGGCGATATTGGCTCGTCCGAATTGGCACGCGGTGGGGCACGCGTTGGTGACCTGGAAACCTTTCCCGACCGGAAATCATTACGAGCTTCTTTTGCTGATTCTGGCGACGATCGGCGCCACGGTAACACCCTGGATGCTTTTTTTTCAGCAAAGCGCCGTGGTGGATAAAGGAATGCAGCCGCGCGATATTAACGCCGGACGGTTCGATACAATTCTTGGCGTGATTTTGGCCTCTGTATTCGCCATTGCTGCGATTCTGGCCACCACACCGCTATTTCATCATGGAATCAACGCGGCGGATTTTCAAGAGGCGCAATTCGCGGAAGCTCTTGAACCTTTGATCGGACATACGGGCGCTGCGCTTTTTGCACTGGGAATATTTGAAGCGGGAATTGTGGCAGCGATTGCCATTTCTACATCTTCTGCTTACGCATTCGGCGAAGTGTTGCAGACCGGACATAGCTTGAATCGTCCGCTGCGAGATGCATGGCCTTTTTATTTGGTGTTGTTGGGTTCTGCGTCCGCTGCGGCAGCGCTGGTGCTAATCCCAAACTTCCCATTGGAATTCGTGGCTCTCACGGTGAACGTAATTGCGGTTCTGGCCATGCCTCCGGCGCTGGCATTCCTTTTGCTTCTGGTGAACGATCCGGAAGTGATGGGCGAATATGTGAACGGGACCTGGGCCAACGTGGCCGGGATAGGCGTTACACTACTTTTGATTATTGCAGGGCTGGGATTTGGTATTGCCACCGTGTTCCCTAAATGGCTAGGGGGCTGAGTTCCGATCATAGAAGATATTTTGAATGCGTTTTTGCATTCTAAGAGGCTGGAATTGAAATCAGATTATTCAGAACTTAGCGTTAGCAAGGCCGGCAGGGAGGTTATTCCTGCGGACATAGCACAGCCGCATTTGGAGGACCCTCGCGTGGTGTTGTCTCTTCTTGAAGCGGACCAGGTGGTCGCGGCGAAAGAGCAGATGCGTTTCGGAAGGCAAAAGCTGTCGCGAGGCGTTCGCATATTGCTGTGGGGCCTACGGATTTACGTTGTAGTGATGATGATTATCGTCCTCATCTCGGTGCTTCGCGCAGTTCACTTGATCCAGTGAGCCCATTCTGCCGGATACCTCCCACCGCTGCATTTTGAAATGGTTCGCCCGGCATGCGAAAATTCTTTCGCAAAACTGAATCCCCGGAGAATTCGAAATCACATTCATGAGTTTGGAAACGAGAGCGCGAGCCGGTAAGAATAACCTGCTTTTGAAGGTTGCCGTCTTATTCGTGATTGTGGCGGCTGGCGGCGCGATTGTTCTTTACTATCATCGGGATTGGAGCGCTCCTGCGGCGGCGAAGAATCTTCAGAATCCCGTGCCTGCGACCGATGAATCGATTGCGATGGGGAGGATGAATTACTCGACTCATTGCCAGAACTGCCACGGAGATAAGGGAGATGGAAAAGGCCCGCGCGCCGATAGCCTTTTGATCGCGCCATCGGATTTTACTGACGCACAGGCCATGAGTTTAGTGACCGATGGTGAGCTTTTCTGGAAGATATCGCATGGGCGCCGGCCTATGCCCGCTTTTCAGGACAAACTTACGGAGACGGAGCGCTGGCAGTTAGTGGACTTCATCCGCACTTTCGCGCAAAAATCTAATGCGGGCGTGGCGCCTGCTACAAAGTATCCTTCCCCATAAACAGACGCCACACCGATGTGCAAAGCCGCAAAATCCGGCTTCGTAATGATTCAAACTAATTCTTAACTTTTGAAAGGGCTTCGGAAACTTCCTTGATGTCCGGCAGAGTTGGAATATCGTAATTTTTAAACCAGGCAATTTTTCCGGCGCGGTCCACGATGGCGATCGCGCGTCCGGTAATGCCTTTGTCGGCCAGAAAGATCCCGTATTTTTCACCCACAGCGCCGCGCGGCTGAAAATCGGCGAGGAGCGGATACTTGATGCCCATCTTTTCGGCGAAGGCTTTGTGGGACCAGGCGCTGTCCACGCTCACGCCCAGCACCTGTGCGTCGAGCTCGTCAAAACGCTTCATGTCATTGACTAAGCAGGTATGTTCGTTGGTGCAGACGGGACTCCAGTCGAGAGGGTAGAAGATGAGGACTACATTTTTCTTGCCTTGAAATTCTGAAAGCTTCACTTCTTTCTGACTCTGATCCTTCAACGTAAAATCCGGGGCTGTTGCGCCGACTGAGAGTGCCATGCACGATCCTCCTGTCCGCTGTCGCGAACGATATTAGAAAAAGATTTCGTCCAATCGCACATAATGATAGCTGAAGGCGCCTAAGCAAACAAACATCCCTGAACGCCGGCTCGCTGGCTCGTGCTGTCGCGCTATTCGGTTTGCAATCTGCTACGATATTTTTTGATGTAGGAAGCAGGAGACGAAGTGGCGCGAGTTTCCTACGAAGAGGCTTATCCCGGGCTGGAGTACCTGCCGCGCAGCCGGAATTGGTGGGCGCGGCTGAGGGGAACTGCTCCCGAATGTATACATTTGGGTGACGACATCAGTTGGATCGCGGCGGTGTTGCCGGACACGCTCTATCTGCGGGGGAAAAGAGCAAATCGGCGCGAGCGCGCTCGTCCGGAAGTTTCACTCTGTTTTGAGTGTCTAAGCGAAACTTTCGCCTCGGAGCTTGAATCGTTTCCCGGACGCGTGATAGCTTTTGAGCCGGATCCGGAGTTATTTACCCAGTATTTCTTCGTGGCGATGCCGGACTTCGATGCTGCGGGGCTGGCACCGGAAACTTCCGGCGCGATTAAGGCGCGGCTGAGCCAGGATTTTGGGAGGTGCCGCGAGTGCTCTCGCGAAGCCACTTGGGTTTGGTTCTCGCGCGAGCAGATTCAAAGTCTTGATGAAGTTGAGCTGATCAGGACGGCGGCTGGCGAAGTTTTTTGCGGCAGGCACGGCGCGAGAAAGCTTTTGGCTTCCTTTGACAAATTATCTGAGGCCAATATTTTTTACATGAATCTTCCGTACGGCGAAGCAGGCGCGTACGTCTGGATTTGAACATGAGCTTAAAAGAGCTAGTTGAAAAATATCTGGCAGCTGCGGGAGGCTTTGGCAAGGCCGTTCCGCTGACCGCTTTAGGGCTTTCGCGCGAAGAAACGGAGCGGGTCTTCGACATTCTGGATGAGGATTACCACATAAGCCGCTTCTTTCACTTTCAAAACGCGGCTGGTGCGGGATCGGGCGCTAGTTTTCAGATCAACGGATTTCCGCAGACGCACATTTCCATCGACTCTGAAATCCGCGAAATTCTTTAGCGTTGCCCTGGCCAGACTCTTTTTCGACATTACCAGACGTGGCAAATCTTCTCCGGCGGTTTCACCATGGGCTGCCCCGCTTTGCATGAAAACGCTTTTCCAAATTCCGCCATATTCACCACGACTCCGTTGATGCGATATTTTCCGGGCGAGTGCGGGTCAGTAATTGCATTCACGCGCTCATTTTCAGAGCGATTATTCTCGCAAGCCCATTGCGCCAGGCCGACGAAGAAGCGCTGATCCGGCGTGAGGCTGTCGCGATCTTCAAGCGTCATATCCTTCGTGGCATCTTTCCATGCGATGTAGGCCAGGATCGTTCCGCCGAGATCGGCGACGTCCTCGCCCTCGGTGAGCTTGGAATTAATATGGATGTCGTCCACCACGACATACTGGGCGTATTGATCGACCACGCAGTCCGCGTGCTTCACAAACTGATCGGCGTCCTCTTTGCTCCACCAATCTTTCAAATTTCCTTTTGCATCGTACTGGCGGCCTTCATCGTCGAACCCATGGGTGAGCTCGTGCCCAATCGTGGAACCAGTATTGCCGTAGTTTGGAGCGTCGTCCATTTTTGAGTCGTACAAAGGAGGCTGCAAAACGCCGGCGGGGAAGTTGATATCATTCATCTGTGGATCGAAGTAAGCGTTGACGGTAGGCGGCGTCATTCCCCACTCGCCCCGATTCACGGGCTTTCCCACTTTGTTCAACTGGCGATGGGATTCAAATTCGATGGCGCGCAGATTGTCACCGTAAAAATCGCTGGAAATAATTTTTATCGAGCTGTAATCGCGCCATTGATCCGGGTAGCCAATTTTGTTGCGAATGGCATGCAGCTTGGTGAGGGCTTGCTGCTTGGTCGCCGGGCTCATCCAATCCAGCTGTTGTATTCGAATAGCCATGGCGTCTTCGATGCGGCGCGTCAGGTCCAAAGTGGAGGCCTTCAATTCAGGCGAAAAAGTTTTACGGACATAGGCTTGCCCCAAGGCTTCCCCTAAATCGCGATCGACGTAACGCACGCAACGTTTCCATCGAGGTTGAAGCTCCTTAGCGCCGCGCAAATACTTGCGGTAAAACTCGAAGTCTTCGTTGACCAAAGCAGAGGAAAGATAGGGCGCGCGAGAATTGGCCAGATGAAACCGGAGATAGATTTTCCGATCCTCCAGTGACTCCGATTTCAACTGGGCATCGACTTCCTTGAAGAAATCTGGCCAACCGACATTCAGGATCTGGAATTTAGGGACGTCGTTCACCGCGAAGTAGGCATTCCAATCAAAATCCGGCGCCACTTTATAGAGTTCAGCGACGGTCATTTTATGTTTTTGTTTGTAAGGGTCGCGGCGCTCCACACGGGTAAGCGAGGCTTTGGCCAGACTTGTCTCCATACGCATGACGATCGCAGCATTATTTTTCGCGGGATCAGGCGAATCTCCCAGGAGCTCAAATATTTTCTGAACGTGCTGCAGGTAACGCGCGCGGGTCTCTTTCGATCTAAACACAGCGTCTTAAGTAATTGCGCATAGTCGACGCAAGGTCTCGTTTCCGTTGGCCCAATATCCGAACTGTGTTTCCACGGCAGCGACGACTTCCTCCAGCGCAGGAAAGTATCGGTTGTGGATGCATTGGCGACGCGTGAGTTTCCAAACGCGTTCGATCGGATTCAGTTCAGGACTGTAGGGCGGCAGGTAGTCCAACATGAAATCCTTCCTATGGTCGTCTCGCCATTCTTTGTGAAGCCGGGCGTGATGGTATCTGGCGTTGTCCGTAATGACCACGACGGAACGGCCGGCCCTGGTACTGGTGTGGCGTAACATCTTCAGGAAGGCAAAGAAGGTCATCGCGTTGAATTTGCCCGTCTCCCGAGAAAACCGAAACTTGCCATCTCGCAACCGCACCGCACCAAAGTATCCTACGCTGCGGCGCGTCGGATGATGCAGCAGTACGGGGTCCTTGGTTTCCGGTGGCACCCACATGCGACACCGGGAGCCGTGCTGCTGAAAGTGCACTTCATCGGTGGCCCAGAGGTCCACTTCGTCATTGTCCATTAGCGCTTGTAGTTTTTTTTATGCGCCTTCTGCCGTTCGGGATCGGCTGGGGCGATCGCGGGACGTGGTTTGCGCAGTCGAAAACCCAACCTCCGGAACAGACGCTGGCATTGTCGCACGCCCAAGGCGATCCCGTACTGCCGCTCGATCCAGGCCGCCAACGTTTTGCCGTCCCATACATTCCCACCCAAGCCGATCTCTCGTGGCATCCGGCGAAGAGCAGCATTGATCCCTCGCATATGCTTTTCGCTCAGGCGTCCCGGCCGCCCGGATCGGTCGCCCTCACGCAGTGCCGCTAGACCTTGCTTTTCGAACCCGCGAATCCAATACTCGACCGTTCTCGGTGCATCACCTAACAGCGCCGCCACTTCTGGACAGGTCATACCGTGGGCCACCAGCAGTAGACCGTGAAGCCGGTGGTCATAGCGTGATTCTTCACTTCGTCGAATTTCATCTTGCAATCCCAGAATGATGGTCTCGGAATCTGCAACAGTGAGTGGTTTCATTCCACCAGGAAATCACAGATCCTTCACATACGCAATTACTTATGACGCTGTGTTTAGCATCGTCCTTCAGATAGTAGTCACGATCCGGCAGCCCTAGCCCACCTTGCGAGACATTTACAATCACTTCTTCAGAATTGTCGGGATCCTGCGTGGAGCCGGAGTTAAAAAGAGCGGAAATTCCCTGCAGATGAAGTGTCGCAATCAAGGTTGCAAGGTCTTTCGCGTTCGTGAGATCGTGAATGGCCGTTAGCTCAGCCTGAAGCGGCTTGGCGCCGAGCTTTTCTATTTCCGTTTCATCCATACAAGCCGCATAGTAGTCGCCGATTTTCTGCGTGACCGCGTCGCGGTCTTTTGCGGTGGAGGCTTGCTCGAGAATGCCTCGCAGGTAGATGAGGTTGTCCTCGTAAAGTTTGCCGTAAACGCTCCAGGAAGCTTGATCGGACGGAATCGGATTCATTTTCTTCCACCCCCCGCAGGAGTACTGGTAAAAATCCACGCAAGGATCCGCAGTGCGGTCCATGGCGGAGGGATCGAGACTGGGAGTGTAGGGGAGCACCGGTTCCGTTTGCTGCGGCGAGGAGGATGCCGTGTTGGTCGGCTTTGTTTGTTGAGCGCAGGTGGCGATGGCGAAAAGCGCGGTCAGGTACAGAGCTTTTTTGAAGGCCAAGCGAAAACCTCCGGTAACAGTGCGAGCATAACAGCGGGGAGTTCCTAGCGCTAGCGTACCGTGGGACGGCCGAAAGACAGAGACATATGGTTCAGTCGACACGTCGCGTCAAAAACTTTACTTGGTGGCGACGCTGTAACGCTGGAGGCGATCAGCCAGAGCTTTGTGTTCCGTGCGGATCTCGTCCGGCAAGCGATCGCCGAATTTCTGGAAAAACTTTTCCGTGGCAGAAACTTCCTCGATCCAATCGGCTGGATCAACTGCGAGCAATTCTTCCAGATTCTTGCGAGGGATGGAAAGGCCGTCGAGATCGAGCGAATCAGGCGTGGGAACGTCGCCGATGGGGGTTTCGTTGGCTTGCGCGCGATTTTCGATGCGATCCAGCATCCATTTCAGGACGCGAACGTTCTCACCATATCCGGGCCACAGAAATTTTCCATTTTCATCTTTGCGGAACCAGTTCACATGGAAAATTTTGGGGACATTCTCCATCTTTCGTCCCATCTCCAGCCAATGCCTAAAGTAATCGCCCATGTTGTAACCACAGAAAGGAATCATGGCCATGGGGTCGCGGCGTGTTACGCCGACAGCGCCGGTAGTCGCAGCCGTGGTTTCAGAGGCCATCGTGGCCCCGACAAAAACGCCGTGCTGCCAATCGCGCGATTGATAAACCAGGGGTGCCACACGAGCGCGCCGGCCGCCAAAAATAATCGCGGATATTGGTATGCCTTGGGGATCTTCCCAGTGAGGCGAAATCGAGGGCGATTGTTTTGCCGCAACGGTGTAGCGCGAATTCGGATGCGCCGCCGGCCCCATGCTCGGATTCCAATTTTGACCTTTCCAATTGATCAACGGTTCGTCCGGTGCGCCATTGATACCTTCCCACCAAGGCTCACGCGAGTTGGCAGTCATGGCGACATTCGTGAATATGGCGTCGTGTTGCAGCGCAGTTCTTACATTTGGATTCGTTTTCGCGTTGGTGCCGGGAGCAACGCCGAAAAAACCGGCTTCCGGATTAATGGCGCGCAAGGTACCGTCGGCCGCGAGGTGCATCCAGGCAATGTCGTCGCCCACAGTCCACACACGATAGCCTTTGTTTTCTAGCGCCGAGACCATCATCGCGAGATTCGTTTTCCCGCATGCACTGGGAAAGGCGGCGGCCATGTAGGTCACTTTGCGGGAGGGATCTTCCAGGCCGAGAATCAACATATGTTCGGCCATCCAACCTTGTTCGCGCGCCATATAACTGGCGATTCGCAAGGCAAAACATTTTTTACCCAACAGCGCATTTCCGCCGTAGCCGGAACCCACGCTCCAGATCAATTTTTCTTCCGGAAAGTGCAGGACAAACCGCCGATCCGGGTTTAGATCTCCCAACGAATGCAGGCCGGGCACGAAATCGTCCGAGTTGCCCAAGCGCTCGAGCGCGGCCAGCCCCATTCGCGACATGATGCGCATGCTTGCTACCACGTATGGAGAATCGGTGATCTCTACACCGACTTTACTGTCAGGAGATTTCACCGGACCCAAAATGTAAGGCACCACGTACATCGTGCGGCCCTTCATCGCCCCGTCAAAAAGCGGGCGCACTTTGTCTTTGGCCTCCTGCGGGGACATCCAGTTATTCGTGGGACCGGCGTCTTCCTTTTGCCGCGTGCAGATAAAGGTGATGCTTTCCGTGCGCGCTACATCATTTGGATTGCTGCGGTGGAGATAGCAGTTCGGGCGGGTCTTCTGATTCAATCCGATATAAGTGCCGTCGCGGAGCATCCCTTCAACAAGGCGTTCATTTTCGGCTTGCGAGCCATCACACCAAACAATTTTGGAAGGTTTGGTGAGACGTGCTGATTCGTCAACCCATCTTTCCAGTGGCGTGGACACCGAACCTCCGATAATTTCGGGCGGGGAGTATGCCTTGCGGTAGCTTCACCCGCTTATAGAACCTATTTCGATATTTAATATCTAAAAATTCTAGGTTACGCGGGACTTAAAAGCAAGGCACCGAGGCGAGTGGGCGAAGTGGCGTAAGTTCGCTTCCATCTAGGCGAATGCGCAAATCCGGCGTGCAATTCTCGATGTTATACTTCCTGCGAAATGTTTGCGCGAAAACTTCGGGTCGAAGTAGTAGTGGATGGCCAGAGAAAAGCGGCTCCGTTGGAGTGGCTGGACAGCTTTTGCATGCGAAATTTTACCGGCTCGGCCGAGTTCGACGACACTTTGCCGACGGGGGAGGGAACGCTCGAAGCCGGGCTGAACGTTGACCCCCAGCGGCTTGCCGTAGCGATAGGCGAATGGGCTACGAAACGCGGCAAAGGAAACGGCAAGCCAGTAACCGTGGAAATCCACTCGGCGGATTGACCTCTTTTGCAAACTCGCCCGACAATCCTAGTAATCCGGTTTTTCTCTTGAAATTCGGATTGGCGGTCTATGAAATTAAGGAGTATTTTCCTGAGGAAGAAGAGCCGAACTCTCTTACGTATGACTGGGGCGTTGCAGCGGTCACCGCACTAGAAATCCGGCTCTTCACAATTAATTTGACGAAAAATCGCGAGGATAGTTAGCAGCTTCTGAACTAGCAATGTTCGACGGTAAACAGCCCACGCACACGGGGTTTAAATCTCTTTAGCCGCTCGAGAAGCCTCCCGCTCTGCTTTGATCTTCACCGGGTCGCCTTCCAGTACGGCTTTGATCTGAGGCATCACCGTGTGGGTGGCTTCTTCGCCAGCGGCAATGAGTTGCGGCGTCTTTACGAATTCATCCCAGAGGATGTGGTGCACACCGGGTTCGATGAGCACGTCCGTCAGGCCGCGCCAAGGTTGGTTCGCCACGGTTTGGATGATCGAAAAAGCGCGGCTGATGACTTCGATTGTGTTACGCGGCTTGGTATCCAGCAGGCCGGGCTCCAGGTGAACCGAGATCACCACCTCCGCTCCCATTTCGCGGACTGCCGGCGCGGGCACTTGCTCCGTTAAGAATCCATCCACCAAAAAATGGCCATCGTGTTCCACCGGAAGGAAAAGGCCGGGATAGGCGCAGGAAGCTCGGAGCGCCGGGCTGATTTCTCCTTTGGTGAAATGGACGGATTCGCCGGTGAGCAGGTCCGTGGCAACAATTGCCAGCGGAATTCTCATCTGCCTGAAATTTTTCGCTTCCGAAAAACGGTGGAGGAAATCTTCGAGACGTTCGTTGGAAGCCATGCCCATGCGTGAAAGCGTCCAGCGGCCAAAATCGCGGAAACGCGTGAGAGTGCCTTGCCGAGCCATTTCATCGAGGGAAGTTCCACTGGCATAGGCTGCAGCGATAAGGGCGCCGACACTGGTGCCGGCGATATAGTCGATGGGAATTTCGTACTGTTCCAACACGCGCAGGACGCCGATATGTGCGATACCGCGAGCGAATCCGCCACCAAGCGCGACCCCTACTTTGGGACGGCGCCCGGTACTATACGCGAATGAACGCAGGCCGCGAATGGCCTTCCCAATCCATTTGGAAGTGGTTCCCATTTGTAGCGTCCCTACTTCTATAGGACACTGTAGCGCACTTATCGGGCGCCGGGGTTTTTGGGTTGACCCGTGGTTTCCGGCTTTGTAACCTCAACTTTGCATTTTTCGGGAGATATCGAGGGCTGATGAAACACCGTATAGAAAAAGCGGCTGTGTTGGGCGCCGGAACAATGGGCGCTCGGATCGCGGCACATCTGGCGAACGCGGGCATTCTTTGTTTTTTGCTCGACATTGTTCCGAAGGAATTGACCGCAGAAGAAAAGCGCAAGGGATTGACGCTGGAATCTCCGGCGGTTCGCAATCGCATTGTGCTGGCCGGCTTGGAAGCGGCCAAGAAGTCGCGGCCTGCGGCATTTTTCACGCCTGAAACAGCGCGACTGGTGACTCCGGGAAATCTGGAAGACAACTTGGCATGGTGCGGCGAGGTGGATTGGATCATTGAAGCTGTTGCCGAAGATCTCGAAATCAAACGAGGGCTTTTCTCGCGCGTCGAAACCGTTCGGAAGCCGGGCACCATCGTTTCGTCGAACACTTCAGGTCTCCCGATTAAGCTAATCGCCGAAGGGCGCTCGGAGGATTTTCAGCAGCATTGGGCGGGGACGCATTTTTTTAATCCGCCGCGTTACATGAAGCTAGTCGAACTGATTCCGGGACCGAAGACGAAGCCTGAAGTTTTGCAATCGCTCGACGAAATTTGCGATCTGCGCCTGGGCAAGGGCGTGGTGGTTGCGAAAGATACGCCGAATTTCATCGCCAACCGCATCGGCACTTTCTCGATGTTGAATGCGCTGCGCCAGATGCAAGCGCTGGACATGACGATGGAAGAGGTGGACGCGTGTACCGGGCCGGCAGTGGGCTGGCCGAAGTCGGCTACATTTCGCACCGCGGATTTGGTGGGGCTGGACGTTCTGGTTCACGTGATACGGAATATCTATGAAAATATTCCGGACGACGAATCGCGCGAGATGTATCGAGTGCCCAAGCTGTTGGAAGACATGCTCGCGCGTGGCTGGCGGGGCGAGAAAACAGGCGGCGGTTTTTACAAGCGCGTGAAGAAAGGTGGTGAATCGGAAATCCTGACGCTCGACTGGCACAAAATGGAATACCGTCCTCGCCAAAAAGCGAAGTTCGGTTCCATCGAAGCCGGAAAAGCAATTGAGAACACCCGCGAAAGATTGCGTGCGCTGCTGGGCCCGGCGCTCGAAGGCAAAACTGGAGATAAGGCCAATCAGTTTCTGTGGAGCGGAATACGCGAAATGTGCCTGTATGCCGCGCGGCGAATCCCCGAAATTGCAAACAGTATCGTGAATGTAGATCGCGCGATGCGCTGGGGATTCGGGTGGGAGCTGGGTCCGTTCGAAATGTGGAACGCGATTGGCGTGGAGCGAATGGCGAAAGCCATGGAGCGCGACGGCAAAGAGATGCCACCGCTGGTTGCCGAAGTTCTTAATTCTCCGACGAAAGTCTTTTACCAATCGGAAAAGGGCAACACGCTTTATTTCGATCTCGCATCGTCCTCGCTGAAGACGGTGGAAGAACCGCCGGGAATCATTATTTTGAAATCGCTGAAAGAGCGCACGCCCGTGGTGCAAAGTAATTCAGGTGCGAGTTTGATCGACCTCGGTGATGGAGTGCTCTGCTGCGAGTTTCATTCGAAGATGAATTCAATCGGCGGAGACATCGTCGCCATGATTCACGCGGGAATCGCGCGGTTGGATTCCGAGTTCGATGCCATGGTCATTGCTAATCAGGCGCCGAACTTTTCCGTCGGTGCGAACCTGATGCTGCTTTTGATCAGCGCGCAGGAGCAGGAATGGGACGACATTCACATGGCCGTTCGCCAGTTCCAACGCGTAAATTTGGCCATCAAGTACGCGTCCCGGCCAGTGGTAGTGGCGCCGCAGGGTATGGCTCTGGGCGGAGGATGCGAGATCAGTTTGCATGGCGCGCGGATTCACGCGGCTGCCGAATCGTATATCGGCCTGGTGGAAGCGGGCGTTGGATTAATTCCGGGCGGTGGTGGAACCAAAGAAATGCTGATTCGCGCGAACGAGCACTCCGCCGGCGGCGAGAATCTGGATTTGTTCCACGCGCTCAAGCCCGTATTTGAAACGATCGCGATGGCGAAAGTGTCCACCAGCGGAGAGGAAGCGCGGTCGCTTGGTTTCCTGCGGCCGTCGGACCTGCTGGCCATGAATCGCGACCGGCAAGTAGCCGACGCAAAACAGACCGCGCTGGCGACGGTCCGCGCTGGCTATCATCCACCGCCGCCCGCGCAAATCCGAGTGCTGGGCGAAGAGTTTCTCACCGCTGCGAAGCTCGCGATCCATATGCTCGTGCGTGGAGAATACGCCAGTGAGTACGATGGCGTGGTTGCCCGAAAGCTCGCTTTTATTTTAGCGGGTGGCGGAATTACGTCGCCGCAAACTGTTTCCGAACAATATATTCTCGACCTCGAGCGCGAAGCTTTCCTGAGCCTGTGCGGCCAGCGCAGAACTCAGGAGCGCGTGGCGCACACTTTGAAAACCGGCAAGCCCTTGCGGAATTGAGCGAAACAGATTGCCTGGGGAAATGGGCCAACTTCGGGAGTTTGTTAGAAATGGCGGGAAACCCGTTCGCGGCTGACGGAATCTAAGGCCAGGACATCACTGAGAATTCAAACGGGCTGTAGCACCCACCTGAAACTTTCTGCGGCGAGAACGGCAATAGAAAAATAAGAATCGAGGGAAAATGATGAAGGGTTTTCTAAAGCGCGAGAAGTTTGTGACGTTTTCGGTTTTGACAGCCGCCATGGCTGGGGCTCTTCTGCTTACGGCGTGCGGCTCCAGCAGCAGTGGTAGCGGCCCCAAACCGCCCGTTGTTGGCGGAATTACGGTCTATCCGGGCAGCGCCACCATATCTGAAAATTCTACCGCGCAATTTACGGCGTATTCCGGAGCAACGGTTCTTGCACCAACGTGGAGTGTGGTGAGCGGCACCGGCACTATTTCCAGCACCGGATTGTTCAGCGCTCCCGGATCCACGGAGACCGATACCATTCAAGCGGTTTCCGGCTCGAACGCAAGTCCTCCGATTACGATTAATATTGTGGCCACGCAGCCCGTCGCAGTGAGCCCGGCTGCGGTTGCCGTACTTGCCGGCGCGACGCAGCAATTCACTTCACCTGCGGGATGCGCCTCGACTACCTGGTCAGTGGATTCAAATTTGTCGGCGAATCCGGGAACGATCACAAACGGCGCTACGGGTTGCGGACTCTACACCGCCCCGTTCAGTCCTCCGCCGCCTGGCACCGTTACGATTACTGCTATGTCCGGCGGAAATTCCGGAACTTCCACGGTGACCATTCTGTTCTCGAATGCGTCCTTGAACTCACTTGCCAACGCTGCGAATCCTCAACCTTACGCGATTTCTTATAGCGCTCATAATGGATCAAGTTTCCTTTCTGTAGCCGGAAGTTTTGTGGCTGACGGAAACGGAAATATCACGGGAGGAACAGAGGACACCAACACGAGTGGATCAACTGGTCCAATGAGCACTTCCATCAGCCCGAGCACTTATACGGTCGGCCCGGATGGACGCACCACCGCAAATATCACCACCGGGCAGGGAACCGGAGTCGTCTGGCAGTTCGTGCTGACGTCGAATCAGCACGCTTTGATGATTCGCTTCGATAAAAGCGCGTCGGGAAGTGGAACCATCGATCAGCAGAATCCAGAGCAATTCGGCGAAGCGTTCGCCCTGGGCAATTACGCTTTCGGCTTGTCAGGCGTTGATGGAAACGGGCACCGCACGGGAACTGCGGGAAGAGTGTTCGCAAACGGTAACGACACCTTCCCGATGGGCAGCGGCATTTTAGATTTGAATGACAGCGGCGCTACGACCATGCCCACCAATGTCACCGACTCGGAACTTCAGGGCGGATTCACTGCGCCAGATCCCTCCACCGGACGCGGAACTCTCACTCTGAATTGCCCGTCGTTTGAAGCAGTATTGGGAGCGAATAGCGGAATTCCTGGAACGCTTAACTTCGTTTACTACGTTGTCGATAATACGCACCTGAAGGTGGTGGAAAACGATTCCGTTGCGGTGCTCGGCGGCGATTTCTACAGTGCTCCGGCCACCACTGTGAACATGAGCGGAAATCAAGCGTTCACTGTAGAGGGCGTTGACACCAGCGGTCATACGTACGGGATGGGTGGAGCATTCGGAAGCGTTGGGACTGGCGTCTTGGATCTGAACGACAACGGCACGCTGACCAGTCCGCCGACTGGCGCCACGAATATTTCTGCGGCGAGTCCTTCCGTTAACGCGAACACGGGACAAATTGAATTAGCGATTAATTTAACTAGCGGTACGGATTATCAATTTGCTGCCTATCTTTTCAACTACACCACGGCAAGCGGGCTACAATCCACGGCTGCCTTCTTACTGGAAACCGATTCGAACGTGGGCGTGGGAAGTGGAATAGCGTACACGCAAACGGGAACTGCCTTACCGCAAGGGAGTTTCGGGCTGAATCTGACCGGTGTGGGACTGAACGATGGTGGTGAGCAAGACATTGAAGGGCAGGTCAGCACTGCGAGCGCCGGCGCGGTTACCGGAACGGTGGACATCAACGATGTTGCCAATAGCGGGAACTTAGTTTCCAGTGAGCCGCTCACGTCTGCCAGTGCGATCACAACTGTGGGTATCGACGGTCGCGGCAATCCGCTGACGCTTGCTAATAAGTTCGAGACGAACGTCCTGTCGTATTACGTGGTTGACGGGAATACCATACTGGTTGTCGAAATGGATCCTCTTCGCGTTATGACCGGGACGATGGCTTTGCAATTCTAAGGCGTATGAGCCCTAGACCATCGCAACTTAGCCTGCAAAATCGCGGAGGACATTAGCACGGCGGATTTTCGTTTAATCTGATAGCAAGATAATGTGATTTTTTGCGCGCGAGTTTTCTTGATTTTGTCCACCCTTGCCATTAGCATCAATCGCTTTCTCCATAGCGCTTACATAGTTTCATCGGGGCATTGAGAGGTGTAGCGTGCACGATTGCTTCAAATTTCGACCGGTGTGCGTTGTTTTTGCTGGGCTATGCATCGCCCTGATTGGCTCGGCTTACTCCGCGCGAGGAGACCGAGGCGGCCCCCGCTACTTCGCGGTAGTGAATGCGCGGGTTATCACGGGGACCGGAACGGTGATAGTTAACGGAACCGTTGTCATAGCAAAAGGGTTGATTCAAGCGGTAGGCGCGAAGGTGACCGTTCCCCCGGAAGCCTGGGTAATCGACGGCAAGGGCTTGACGGTTTATCCCGGCCTGATCGACGCCGGCACAGACCTGGGCCTGCCCAAGGAAGAAAGCCCGGAGAACACACCAACCGGGCGTGGAACGAGGCGAGCTGCACCTTCCGGAGAAATCGCGAAAGGTCCCCAAGACCGGCCCGGAACGACTCCGTGGCGTGTAGCTGCCGACGAATTAAAGACAGACGACAAACGAATTGAGACTTGGCGTAACGCGGGCTTCACCACCACGCTGACCGTCCCCGACGGGGGAATTTTCCCCGGGCAAGCGACGGTGGTTGATCTGGCCGGAGATCGTTCAGGCGATTACGTTGTAAAAGCGATGGCGACGCTGCCGATTTCGTTCAAACCGATCGGTGCTTGGTGGGAATTTCCGGATTCTCTGATGGGTTCCATTGCGTACGTTCGCCAAGTGTTTGGCGATTCCAACTGGTACGCGCAGGCCGAGCCCATTTATGAATCCAAGGTGACAAAATTCGAGCGCCTGCCGTATGACCGCACCGAGCGAGTGATCGCGCGCGGGGTGCGCGACAAAGAAATCGTTCTGTTACCGGCAAACAATTCGGTGCAAATCTTGCGCGCGTTACGTTTGGCGGATGAATGGAAAATCAACGCCGTACTTTATGGCGGGCAGCAAGGATACGAAGTTGCGGGTGCAATTGCGGCCAAGAAGATGCCGGTGCTGGTCAGCTTAAAATGGCCTGAACGCAACAAAGATGCCGACCCCGATGCCGAACAAACCTTGCGCGAATTGCGATTTCGCGATCGCGCGCCTTCTTCGCCCGCTGCACTGGCAAAGGCGGGAGTGAAGTTTGCGTTTTATTCCGGCGGGCTTTCCACGCCGAAGGACATTTTCAAGGACGTCAAGAAAGCAGTTGACGCGGGATTAGCCCCGGATGCGGCTCTTCGTGCGTTGACTGTGGATGCGGCTGAAATTCTTGGCGTCGGAGACCGCATGGGAAGTATTACGCAGGGGAGAATTGCAAACCTCATCGTGACCGAGGGAGATCTTTTCACCGAGAAAACGAAAGTGAAACACGTCTTTGTGGATGGGCGCTGGTTCGAAATCCACGAAGAGCCTCCCGTTGAAAAACCTGGCGATCATAAAGCGGACAGCGCTCCCAGTTCGCCGCCAAAACACTTGGCTAACGGGGCGGAGCTGGGCCGATGAAGGTCCGCATACTGCTGGCGGTGATTCTGTTTGTGACGCTCGCCCCTATTTGCTTACGCGCTCAGGTTTCCGACACTCCGGCCAACGACGCTATTTTGATTCAGAACGCCACGATCCTTACGATCACCCATGGAAATATCGAGCATGGTTCCATCCTGATTCGTGACGGAAAAATTGCAGCAGTCGGCAGCGAGGTGAAAGCTCCGGGCGGAGCGACCGTAATCGACGCGAACGGGCAATACGTGATGCCGGGAATTGTCGATTGCCACTCGCACATCGCGGTGGATGGCAGCGTGAACGAAGGCAGCGTTTCGGTTTCGTCCATGGCGAATATTGCGGACGTTTTGAATCCCGACGACATAAGCATTTATGACGATCTTGCGGGCGGAGTGACTACGGCAAACATCCTGCACGGCAGCGCGAACCCGATTGGCGGTCAAACGATTGTGATCAAGCTGCGTTGGGGCAAACAGGCGAGTGAGTTGCCATTTCAGGGCGCTCTGCCTGGTATTAAGTTTGCCTTGGGAGAGAATCCAAAACGTTCGAATTTCACGCCGCCGCCTGGAGTGGAGCCTCGCTATCCGGCGACGCGTATGGGAGTAGAACAAACCATTCGCGAGGCTTTCATCGAAGCGCGCGAATACAAGAAACAGTGGGACGACTACAATCGGGAAAAAGCGGGCGGGGACCAGAATCTCCTCCCGCCTCGACGGAACGAAAAACTCGAACCGCTGGTGGAAGTGCTGGAAGAGAAGCGCTACGTTCACGCGCACTGCTATCGCGCCGACGAAATCCTGATGCTGATCCGCGTGGCCAATGAATTTGGCTTCAAGGTTCGCACGTTTCAGCACGTGCTGGAAGGTTACAAAATAGCGAATGAAATTGCCGTGTCCGGCGCTGGCGGATCTACTTTCTCGGATTGGTGGGCCTACAAAATGGAAGCTTTCGACGCGATTCCTTATAACGCAACGCTGATGACGGAGCGTGGCGTGGTGGTTTCCGTCAACTCCGATGATGCGGAAGAAGCGCGGCACTTGAATCAGGAAGCGGCTAAGAGCATGAAATACGGCGGCCTCTCTGCGAACGACGCATTGAAGCTGGTGACACTGAATCCCGCGATCCAACTGGGAATCGACAATCGAGTGGGCTCAATTGAAGTAGGCAAAGATGCGGACCTGGCCATCTTCAATCGCGATCCGTTGAGCGTGTACGCGGTAGTGCAGAAGACGTTGATCGATGGCCAGGTGTATTTTGACCGGGAAAAAGATATCGCGGCGCGTCCTGCGTTGGAGAAAGAGAAGCAAGGCTTGCTGGCCAAGGAAAAGAAGGCGTCGGAAGAGAAGACGGCCAGCGAGAAACCGGAAGCGAACCCGGAGAAAAAGCCAGACCAGAAAAAGAAGCACCCTCAAAACAGCGACGATAGTGCAGCGGGCGTAGGAGGAGGTGGCCGATGAGCAGAGCGCTCCGCATTCGACTCGCGGCATATCAAGTGATCGCGTTCTTTCTGTTGCTTTCGTTGGCGTTTCCGCTTTGGTCGCAGCGCGCTGCCAACGTTTATGCGATCAAGAACGCGAAGATTTACACGTTAGCCGGGCCAGCAATTGAAAAAGGCGTGGTGGTGATTCGCGACGGAAAAATCGCTGCAGTGGGTGCCGACGTCGCGATTCCGGAAGGCGCGCAAGTGCTCGATGCGGCGGGCCTGGAAGTTTACCCGGGACTGTTCGATCCCATCACTCAAATGGGGTTGAACGAAGTTGGAGCGGTTAGCGCGACCGTGGATTCGAACGAGCTTGGAGATTTTAATCCCGAGCTGATCGCTGCGACGGCGGTCAATCCGGCGTCTGCGCATATTCCCGTAACGCGCGCGAGCGGGATTACCGAAGTGATCTCCGCGCCCGGCGTTGGCGGGTTTGACTCGCAAAGCAGCGGAATCATTGCGGGCCAAGCCTCTGCGTTCAATTTGGCCGGCTGGACCATGGAAGACATGCAAATCAATCGCTCGGTCGCCATGGTTCTGAACTGGCCGTCGATACGAACGAGCTCGTTTGATTTTTCAACATTCAGCATGAAGGAAAAACCTTACGCTGATGCGAAGAAAGAGTACGACCAGTCGGTCAACCAGCTTTCCGATTGGTTAACGCGCGCCCGCCATTATGCGCAGGCGAAAGAAAAAGGTTCGCCGGATCTCTTTGCACGGGATTTGAAACTTGAAGCGTTGGTTCCGGTGGTTGAGGGCAAACTTCCAGTCTTGGTTGTCGCGGACGAAGCGCGCGACATCCGCAATGCAATCGATTTTTGCACCAAGCAAAATATTAAAATGATCCTCGCGTCCGGCGCGGAGAGTTGGAAAGTCAAGGACCTGCTGAAAGAGAAAAAGATTCCGGTGATACTCGGTCCTACCGAGCGGCTGCCCGAACAAGAAGATACTGCGTACGACAAACCCATGACCCAGCCATCTGAATTAAACGCGGCTGGAGTTCAGTTTGCGTTCTCCAGTTTCGGCACATCTTTCTCGCGCAGGCTTGCGCAATATGCGGGAACGGCTGTGGGTTACGGCTTGTCACACGAGGAAGCTTTGAAAGCCGTAATGTTGAACGCAGCACAAATCTTCGGACTTGCGGACCAACTCGGTACCATCGAGCCGGGAAAACTGGCGAACCTGATCGTAACGACTGGAGACCCGCTCGAAATTCAGACGGAAGTTCATTACCTTTTTATCAAAGGGCAACTCACCAGCACGGACAACCGGCACAAGGATCTCTACGAGCAGTATCGAAAAAGGCCCGCACCCGCTCGTTGAGACAGGAGTTCCGCATCCACCCCTAAGTGTCTAAAAAGTTCACCGTTAGTACCAAAGTCCCATTGCCCCCTATGGTACGACCTCCAAAAATGCATATATCGACAGGATATTTCATTTTCTTGGGGGAAACGGCCTACCGCCGGTACAACCATGGCGCCACTAACGAAGGACACGCTGGAAGTTACAAACTCCGCCACGGATGCAAGTAAATTGAAAAGCGGCAGTGTGGCCAAGACGGAACAGCCGGCTGGACACTTGCGCGCCGACGCTGTCTCGCTGGAAGTTCCCGTGAAGGTGCATGGCTCGCGTGTGACCGAAGTGGTGCGCGATGTTACGCCGCATACCGAACCTTTCGAGGAACAGACCAGCACAATGATCGTGTTTCCGCAGGGCGCTGTGATACGGATGTCCACAACCGTCAGCGTTGGGCAAATGTTGGTGGTTACAAACCAGAAAACGCGCCAGGATGCAATTTGCCGGGTGGTAAAGGTTCGGACGTTTTCCAATTTGCAAGGCTATGTTGAAGTGGAATTCACGCACAAACAGCCGGGCTATTGGAATGTTTATTTCCCTTCAGACGGTCCCGCGCCGGTAAATAAACCTGCGCAGCCAACAGTCATTGAGACGCATCCGCCAATCAAGAAGGCGCCAGTTGCGCCAGCATCAGAGATTTCGTGGGCACCGGCTTCTGCACCCGAGCCGGTGGCGCAGAAACCAGTTGAACCGGAATCATTTTCGCCTGTTGTAAAGCCGCCAACGATCACGTCGCCAATCAACGCAGCTCCGAAACCCGCGGCACCGTTTATCTCCATTGGCTCGCAGGAAGAAGTTCAGCCGGCGGCAACGACGATCATGGCAAAGCCAGCCGCTCCGGTCATTCCGCGTTTGGAAGTTGTATCGAAACCGGCGGCTCAAGTGAAATCAAGCACGAGCAGCGAAGTGAAATCTCCGGCTGCCGCTTCCGTTCAAGTTTCACCAGCAATTCCGTCAACAAATTTTCCGGCCGATACTGTGTCTGCATCCGTTGCGTCCGAATCAATGGTCGAAGCTGCGCCAGTCGCAGCGATTTCTTCTGCTGCACCCGTGCGCAGCACATTCGGCAGCCTTTCTGGAGGCGTTAGCCTCAACGTAAATCACGCGGAATCTGCAGTAGCAGGCGAATCGATTTTGTCTTCTTCCGACACAACCTCAGCCGAGCGCAAGCCAGGCAACAACTGGATATTAATAGCTGCTTGCATCGCGCTGTTTTTCGCCGCCGGAGTGGGAGGCATGATTTATTTCCGAGGACATTCTTCGAATCGCAACGTGAACGCATGGAACCCGCCGGTTGTAACTCAGCCTGCCAACGCAGTTGCTGCGAACACCGCCCAGCCCGTGGTGGCCAGCCCGGCTTCTTCTTCGCCGTCCAGGAATTCAAGCCGCGAAGCAGCGGCAAGCGTACGCCCCTCGGTAGTCGTCAACGGTAACGCGCCCGTTGAGACTCATGAGGCTTCGGTTTCTGCCAATCGCCCCAGTGCAACCGCGAAGCAGAGCGAGCCGCGCGTAACGGACGACATGATGAGCGCGACTTTGAATTCGCATCCAGTGAGCTCGCAACGCTCTGCCGGCGAACAAGCAGATGCCGCTCCGTCTGTTGACCTGATGGCGCCTCCGCCCGTGTCAGAAAATAATACGCTGACTGGAATTGGTTCATCCGGTATGGCATCGCCGCCTGCGCCGGAGCTCAGGCCGGACGGTCCAGTGAAAATCGGCGGCCAGGTGAACGAGCCTCGGCTGTTGTCCTCCACTTTGCCAATCTATCCGGCGCTCGCCAGGCAATCCAACACACAAGGTGACGTTGTCATTAGAGCGACAATCGACAAGGCCGGACACGTGGCGCACATGGATGTGGTTTCAGGTCCGGTCGTGCTTCGTCAGGCTGCGCTTGACGCGCTGAGCCGATGGAAGTACGAGCCATCCAAGCTCGACGGCCAGCCTGTTTCCGTTCAGATGCTGGTAACCATCAAATTCCGCAGATAATTTGATTTTGCTTTCTTCGGATTTTTCCTGGGATTGAGACAGCGCGGACCGCTTCCGCGCTGTTTCTTTTTTATCGCGTAGGCATCCAATATAAAATCCGCTACAGTTGTATATATCGAGGTGATTAATGCGAGAAGCCGTGATTGTAAGTTCGGTGCGGACGCCGGTGGGCAAGGCTCCCAAGGGAACGCTGCGTGCCACGCGTCCTGACGATTTGGCTGCATTGGTAATCAAAGAAGCGCTCGCTCGCGTACCAGGGTTCGACGCGAAAGAAGTTGAAGATGTGATTCTTGGCTGTGCCATGCCGGAAGCTGAACAGGGGATGAATGTAGCGCGGATTGCGTCCTTGCGCGCGGGCTTGCCGGTCGAAGCTTCTGCCATGACGATCAATCGTTTCTGTTCCTCCGGACTTCAAGCGATCGCTCTGGCCGCGGAAAGGATCATGTCGGGACAGGGTGATGTGGCCGTCGCCGGCGGTACCGAATCGATGAGCATGGTGCCTATGGGAGGCCACAAAATTTCACCTAACCCTTCGCTCATGGATACTTATCCGGACGCCTACCTTGGTATGGGTCTTACGGCCGAAAATCTTTCCAGGAAATACGGCATTACTCGGGAGCAAGCGGATGAGTTTTCTTTTGCGAGCCATCAAAAGGCGCTCGCTGCTATCTCCGCTGGGAAATTTAAAGATGAAACGGTACCGGTGGAAGTAAATTACGTGGCCTTCGAAAACGGCGCATCGAATGGGGCCAAGCCCAAAGCTGTGAAGATTACATTCGACACCGATGAAGGTCCTCGCTCCGATACTTCGCTCGAAGTTCTCGGCAAATTGAAACCTGCCTTTCACGCGCACGGAGTAGTCACCGCGGGAAATAGTTCGCAGATGAGCGACGGCGCCGCAGCCGCATTACTAATGAGCGCCGAGCGCGCCCGCGCGTTGGGATGGAAGCCTCTCGCTCGTTTTCTGGCATTTGCCACGGCCGGTTGTCTGCCCGAAGAAATGGGTGTTGGTCCGGTGTACGCAATTCCAAAGGCTTTGAAGATTGCGGGACTGAAGTTGGATCAAATCGACGTAATTGAACTGAACGAGGCGTTTGCCGCGCAGTCGCTCGCCGTAATCAAACTGGCGGGATTAGATCCAGAGCGCGTGAATGTGAACGGAGGAGCCATTGCGCTGGGACATCCGCTCGGTTGCACTGGAGCCAAACTCACCGCCACGATCCTGCGCGAGCTCGAAAGACGAAACGCACGTTACGGCCTGGTCACCATGTGCGTTGGCGGGGGAATGGGCGCAGCAGGAATCTTCGAACGCATTGCTTAATCAATGAGCAGATTATTTTTTGACTGCGTACGATTTCCACAATAACTGGGCCGGGCTGTCGCCAACCTGCACAAATTCTTCGATGCGCGTTGAGTGATCCTTAATGTCGGAATACTCGCTGCGAAGATGCATGGTCATTCCGTTTTCGGTGAATTCGGACTGCGTGACGAGCTTGTCGCCTTCCCAGCGGGACTTGCCGATGACCGCTCCCGGAAAAGCATTTCCAACCGTGACGACCGTGTAAGCGTCTTGCTTAGGATCCCAGGAAATTACTTCATGCCCAATTTCCGGTCCCAGGGGGCGCTCTCCTGGAAATCTGCAATGATGGAAAAGCCTCCCGGACCGAGACGCGCTTCGTACCAGCCTGTGGACTTGCCGCCTTCTGGAATCATGGGCGTTTTTTCGTACCCACTATCCGTATTCCACCGCCCGATCAAAAACTTGATGCGTTCCATTTCAGGCCCGGGCTTGGGCGCCTTCCGCTCCTGTGCCGCGGGCTAGTTTTGTTCCGAAGGTTCCTGCGCGCCCGCCACGATTACGAAGGCCGACGCAAATGCCACGATTTTAACGATCTTCATCGTTCTGTTCATACACTTCTCCTGGATTCAGAATTAGAATGACCGAGTGATGCAGCTACATTGCGGGCTTGAACAAACCGATGGTGTTTCCTTCCGGGTCCTTTGATCATTACGGCTGGACCATTGGTTCGAATTTCCAGTCGAACAAGCCGGCGTAGAATTCTTGAGTCTTCATGGTATCGCGGCAACCAATTCCCAAGTGAACTATCGGATTTCCCATATCACCTCCTTTATGTAGCGAGAAGGGTTTTGAATTTCTCATTCCAACTTTTCTCTATTTCACTTACGCGTGACGCAGGCAACCCATAGATTGAAAACCAGAATTGCACGTGGTGTGGCGCTTTCGCGCCTTCAATCGACAACCAAACGAGCGCATTATTGAGCGAATCCACGCTTACGCAAAAGCCACGCGAGGGAACGACGAATTCCGTGGGTCCGGTCCACAATTCTCCCCTAGCGGCGTGCCGGGAGTAGTGTTCACCCGGACGCAAAGTCTGTGCCGCACCTTCGGAGAAAATTCCGTTGCGTACGGTAGTATCTCAGTTTGAAGGCACAAGGAGTGAAGCATGAGCAAGCCAGACCGTAGCTGCGTTATGCGTCTTGCCGAGGGTCAAGCGCGTATCCCCCGGCCCCGCGGGCGAGCGCGCCGTTATGGTCCTGCGGCGTGGCCTTCTTGATGTAGCCCTTTCCCTCCCTCAGCGCCCGAGCCAACAGACGCCGCACGCACAGGACGAGCTTTACTTCATCATTCGAGGGCGAGGATTCCTCCTTCACGACAGCAAGCGGGACCCGTTCGAGTCAGGCGACATCCTGTTCGTGGCCGCGGGGACCGAGCATCAATTTGAGGACACTTCCGACGATTTGGCCCTGTGGCGCGTATTTTACGGACCTCATGGCGGCGAAGTCCCGGCATAGCGGTGCGCTGGCCGAGAAAGCCAAAGTGAGACACTACCTTGCGTCCGGTTAGCTTGTCGTAAATCGCTTGGCGTGGCATATCAACATTTTGTTTCAACCAGCCGACCAATCGCGGCTCACCAGCGTGGTGTTCCAAATAGTGCCCTAAGTTCACCAGCATGAAGCCCCATCCGTAATTCGAGGAATCGAAATATTCCTGCTCCCAATCTTCGCCGGACATAAAACTAGACTGCGTGACGCGAAGGAGTGTTTTCCCTCCACGCGACTCAATAGTCCAATCCACCGTGACCGGTTGGCCCGCCAGCATCTGAACCGAACGCAAGCGATGGTTGGGCTCCCATGTCTCAACGTCCGCTGTGCCTGTCCACTCCGGCCCCCAGGAGAGAGAAATTTTGCCGCCCTTTCCTGGCTCAACGCTGGCCTCTAATGGAAACCAGCGCGAAAGCTCTGTTCCGTTGACCAGTGCGTTCTAGACCGTCTCTACTGGCGCGGCAATTTCGATTGCTTTTCAATCTTAATGGCTTGTGGTGCAGGCTTGGCTTCGCTCACGACTTATCCTCCGAGGACCGTTTCTCAGGGTTCGGCGCACTATCGACTGGGAAAAACGCTGCTAACCGATCGACAGCTGCTTCCATCCGGCTTTCCATCTTTTTCGCCTCTGCGGCGTTCAGTTGCCAGCTAAAGATGCGCACGCCAAGCAAGCGCTGCGGACCCATCGAAAATCCCTTCAGCTCGAGTGTGCCGCCGATTTCTTTCCACGAGACTGTAACTTCTCGTCGCGTCACTGCAAGCACTTGTCCGTGTAGCGTGACGCCGTCACGCAATTTCAGCTCGCAAGGATCGCCAACTTTTCCGATCGACCCGGAAGTCGTAAGCCAACGAGTCAGTTTTGATTCGTCAAGGAAATATTCGCGAAGCTGGTCGTAATTGAACGAGGCGGGGCGCAAAACAAGAATCATCGTTTTGCTGCGGCCAAAATGATTTTCGAGATAATGCTTCAGGATCGCGAGCGCCATTTTCCAGCCCGACGCTACGCCTTCGTACTCGTCGTTCCACGCAGCGTCTTCGCGAAAGCCCGAGTTGATGAGTTTTACGAGGGTTGTTCCGCCCTGCTGCTCAATACGCACTTCCAAAATACCGGTGTGGCCCTGCGGTGGCTGCCACTTCAATACGAAGAGTTCGCCGGGCTCCGCGTCAACTACCGTATAGGGAAGCACGTAGCCGAACTTGTCGAAGAACCAG
The DNA here is from genome assembly GCA_963731535.1 of uncultured Acidobacteriota bacterium. GTDB lineage: Bacteria > Acidobacteriota > Terriglobia > Acidiferrales > UBA7541 > Palsa-295. The sequence continues at coordinate 70,974 of CAVSWI010000021.1, forward strand.
GTCATCGTCCCGTCGGGCTTCGCTTCTCCGCTCGCGCGATCGGTGAACCATTGGGCAGATTTTTTCGGGATCCGCCCAGGCTTCCCAGGCCTGTCGCGGAGTCGCGGAGGTTTCAATTTCGTCGCGAATCATTCGTCCCTTGTGATCGAAGCTTTTTTCTTCTGCCATGGTCAGAGCGCTCCGTGTTGTCTTTCGGTTTCGGAGGAATCGGGTAGCAACCGAGAACGAGCCGGTAGGGACGTCCGCTGCCGCGGCGAGCCGTCATCCAGCGTGTAGGGAGAAGCGTAGCGCCCGATCGTCATCCACGACCCTCGCCGCAGTTCGGCGGCGAATTTCGCGCGTTGCTCTGCACTTTCGAATCGTAGTTCGGAAGTTACGGACAGTGTCGTCAACCGTTTGCTTCTGCCGGGCTGCCTCGCGGCTGCCGCGTGCCCAAGCTCCGACTGCGCCAGTGCCAGCACTCCGAGCAGGTAGGCCGCGCTAAACGCGTCTTCCGCTTGTGGTAGCGATAATCCCAGTCTGCCCAGAAGCTCGGGCGAAAGTATGTAGCCCTTCGCCGTCGGCGCGGTATCTGCGTTCAATCATGTTGCGTCGGCGGCGTTGCCCGGCACGCTCCAGGAAATTGGTTCGCGCGAGTTCACGCATGTGGTAGTTCACCTTCTGGCGGGGAATCCGCAGTCGCCGTGCAACACCGGCCGCCGAATCGGGCTCGCGTAACGAGTCAAGAATTCTCAGCCGCAATGGATGCAACAAGGCAGCCGCCCGAGGCATTTCCGCCACCAAGTCCCAGTGAGGCCGGACTTTCGCGGTATTGGTTGCAATATTCACGCCGTTGATTTCACTATGGAATTATTTGTCTGTCAAGACAAATTTAGTTGTCAATGAAAGGGTCGGTTGCAGCGGCCGCTCCCGCCCCGGTGGATCCGCCGCCTCGAATTCATCCGGGGCAGTTGTTTCTAACGTTAGTGGCTTCGGATCCCGTGAGTCGGTAGACAGAGGTCGCGCATTTTCTACTCGTTACTCTAAATGCCACATTGCGCGACCCGGTTTTGTCGTAGAACTTGGAGATCATCGGATTTCAAACGGGAGAACGCACCATGGCTACGACATCTGTTTCAGTGGCGCTAAATCGCGGTGGCGCTTTTCTGATTACCTCCAGCCGTCCGGAGGATATTTTCACTCCCGCTGACTTGTCGGACGACCAACGCTTGATCGGCCAAACCGCCGAGGAATTTGTGCAAAAAGAATTGACGCCCGAGATCCCTGCGCTCGAACAGCACAAAGAGGGCTTGATGGCGCAGATGCTGAAAAAGGCGGGCGAGATCGGCCTTCTCGGAGGTGCCATTCCTGAAGCGTACGGCGGATCCGGTCTGGACAAAGTATCCGCCACGGTTCTCGCGGAAAAGCTCTGCAGGTTACGCGTCTTTCGCGGTTTCGCATGGAGGCCACGCTGGAATTGGAACGATTCCTATTGTTTATTTCGGCACGGAAGCGCAAAAGACAGAAATACTCTGCCGAAAATCGCCAGTGGTGAACTGCTCTCCTGTTACTGCCTATCCGAACCTCAAGCCGGATCGGACGCGTTGGCCGCACGCACGCGAGCCGTGCTTTCGCCGGATGGGAAAAATTGGATTTTGAACGGGCAGAAAATGTGGATCACCAATGGCGGCTTTGCCGACGTCTACATCGTGTTCGCCAAAATTGACGGCGAAAAGTTCTCCTGCTTCATCGTTGAACGAGACACTCCCGGGTTCTCTGTGGGAGCGGAAGAAAAGAAAATGGGCATTCGAGGCAGTTCCACCGTGCCCATATTTTTCGAAAACGCGCCGGTGCCGAAGGAAAATCTTCTGCACGAAGCGGGGCGCGGCCACATCGTAGCGTTTAATACACTAAACGTGGGCCGCTTTTCGCTTGGCGCTTACTGCCTGGGCGGTTCGAAAAAAGTATTGGAAGCTTCTTCGAAGTATTCCAAGGAGCGCACTGCATTCGGCAAGCCCATATGCGATTTCGGACTGATCAAAGCGAAGTTGGGCGAAATGGCGATTCGAATTTATGCTGTGGAGTCCATGATCTATCGTTCGGCCGGAATGATCGACGCGGCAGTTGAAAATCCCAATTCGGCAGCGGACAAAACCCAGCAAGCCATGCAGGTTCTGGAGGAATACGCCATCGAAAGTTCCATCAGCAAAGTCGTTGGCAGCGAGACGGTGGACTTCTGCGTGGATGAAGGCGTGCAGATCTTCGGTGGCTACGGGTTTCACGAGGATTATCCGGTGGCGCGCGCCTATCGCGACAGCCGCGTGAACCGCATATTCGAGGGCACCAACGAAATCAATCGCATGCTCATCATTCAAATGCTGATGAAGCGAGCGATGGCCGGAATTCTGCCGTTGATTCCCGCGGCGATGAAGCTGGCTGACGAAGTGCTGGCCGGGCCGTCGTTCGAGGAATCGGAATCGGGGCCTTTCGCCGAAGAAGGAACGCTCGCTGGCGCAGGCCAAGAAGATTTTCCTGCTGGCTGCCGGCACCGCGGTACAGAAGATTCCGTGAACAGCTCGCGGAACATCAGGAAATCGTCGCGGCCTTGGCCAATATCGCCATGGACGTGTACGCCATGGAATCCTCGCTGCGACGCGCGCAGAAAGCCTCCGCAAAACGCGGTGACGCGGCTAGCGTGATGTGCGATGCAGCCCGCGCATTTATTTACGACGCAATGGATCGGGTCGAAAAGGAAGCACGCACGGCGCTGGCGGCCACTGCTGAAGGCGATACGCTGATCACGCAACTCGCCGTGCTGCGCCGTTTCGCCAAGCACGCCGCCATCGACACGATCGCTTTGAGACAGAACGTTGCGAATGCTGTGCTGGCGCAAGATCGCTATCCGTTCGAGGGGCGTTAGTAGCTGGGAATGTGTTTCGCCTAGGCGAAACAAAACGCAAGCTGGAAAAACTGTAGCCGAAAACAGGCAACAAAATTCGGCAGTTGCGGTGCAGTGCCAACTGTTCCTTTTGCGGAAACCGTTTTCTCTTTCCCCATTCATTTCCCTCGCCAGACCTGTCCTTTATGCATTTGCTAGGCACTTACACGCATTCCAATTGGCCTTTTGCTTGCTTCTACACGTACTGCTGCAAGCGAGGGCACATGACATCGGTCCTGGGACGGCTGCAAACATTGTTGGCTGGTATCGCGGCAAAGGCGAAAGTCCGCAAGGGATTGCTATCCGCCGTGGCGATTTTCTTCTTTCTTCAAATCTATTTTGTGCGTGAGCTTTTTGCTGCCGAACTGCTCTTCGGCATCGATCTTTGGCGTGATTCTCATTCTCGGCGGCACTGCTTATATGTTGGGAGCCATCGGCGAGCGCGGCTTGGATGTTGCGGAAGCTGGGAATTCGCATGCTCGCGCGTTCTGCACGGCGGGGCTACAACATGATGGAAGAACTCAGTAGAAAGCCATTCCGCCATCCACGTTCAGAGTCTGCCCAGTAATTGCGCTGGATTGATCGGACACAAGAAATAGGGCCGCCGAAGCAATTTCATCCGCTGTCTGCGGCCGACCCTGCAAGATCCCCTGCAACATCTGCTTGAAAAGCTGTTCGCTATCCGCTTTGAAATAATCCGCAAGCTGGCGACCCAATTCTTGCGACATTTTGGTTTCCGGCACCGGACCGGGACTCAGCGCATTTACGCGCACTCCCTTGCGAGCGGACTCGGCCGCCAACGTATGCGTAAGACCGATAAGCCCCGCTTTCGATGCGGCATAGGGCGCATTCAACTGCAACGCGGCTTTGGCTGCGATGCTGACGATGTTCAAGATTGCGCCGGAACCTCGCTCGTACATCTCGGACAAAACGAGCCGGCTTAACAGAAACGGGCCGCGCAGATTCACCGCCAAAACTTCGTCCCATTCGGCGAGCGTGATTTTCTCGACCGGGCTGCACCGGGCCAAGCACTCCGGCATTGTTCACCAGGATGTGAATCGCGCCGAAGGCCTTGCGCGCGCTGCTGACAATTTCCTGGCAGCCTTCTCGCGCGAAACGTCTGCGACGACGCTAGCGGCCTGGCCTCCAGCGGTTCGAATTTCCTTCGATACTTCGTCGATCTCTTTCTGGCTGCGCGCGGTGACCACCACCGAAGCGCCTTGCGCGGCGAATTTCTGGGCGATGGCGCGGCCAATCCCGCGCCCGCCGCCGGTCACTACAGCGACTTTTTCTTTGAGTAGCATCGCACCTCCGGCCCAAGTGTATGAAGCGACTGGACATGTTAGCATTGTTCAGCGCAAAAGGACCGTCTCATGGTGAGGTAACCGGGCCAATGAACGAACTGGCAGGGAAGCCATGGTTCAGGTAAAATATGCTTCTTTGCGGAGAGTGAATTGACACTTACTAATATACAAGGCACCACGAACGGCGGGTAAGACGCTGGTACGTGTGCGTCCGCGTGGTTTTTGCGCCGGCGTAGTCCGCGCCGTGGATATCGTTGAACTAGCGCTTGAAGCATATGGCCGCCCGGTTTACGTTCATCACGAAATCGTGCACAACCGTTACGTGGTTGACCAGTTGCGCCGCCGCGGCGCCATATTTGTGGAATCGATCGAGGAAGTTCCGGTAGGCGCTGTGCTCGTCTTCAGCGCTCACGGCGTGCCGCCGCGTGTTCGCACGGAGGCGCAGGAACGCCAGTTGCGTGTGATCGACGCTACTTGCCCGCTGGTGACAAAGGTTCACTTGGAAGCACTGAAGTTTGCGCGCGAAGGCCGCACTCTGATTTTGATCGGCCATCGCGATCACCAGGAAATTGTTGGAACCTCGGGCGAAGCACCGGAGCAAACTCTGGTGGTGGGCAGCGTGGAGGAAGTGGATCAGCTCGAAGTAGCCGATCCGAATCGCCTGGCCTTCCTGACGCAGACGACGCTTTCACTCTACGACACGCAGGAAATTGTGGCGCGTTTGCGGCAGCGTTTTCCCAGCATCGTGGGACCAGCTTCCGACGATATTTGCTACGCCACGCAGAATCGCCAGGAAGCGGTGGAAGCGCTGACGCGCGAAGTGGAACTGATCTTTGTGGTGGGCTCGGCGAACAGTTCGAATTCGAACCGCTTGGTGGAAGTGGCAAAGCGCGCGGGCGTGGCGGCGCGTTTGATTGAAGATTCGAACGACATTGACGCGTCGTGGCTCGAAGGCGTGAAGACTCTCGGATTGACGGCTGGCGCCTCAGCTCCGGAAGTTCTGGTGGAACAAGTGAGCCAGCGTCTATCGAATTTTGGCTTTACGAATCATCGCGATCTTGATTTGATTCGCGAGGACGTGCGTTTTACTTTGCCGCCTGAGCTTGCAGCACGGCAGAACCCGGTGGCGCACTAACCGGCTTCAGCGGCTCAGGCAGATTCCAAGGAGCTCTTGAGTGGCGGTTAAGGTAGTCCGCCAGCCGAATAAGATTGCTCTTCTCGGCGCGCCCACCAGCGCGGCCGCAATGTCGCTCGGGCACGAAGGCGCGCCCGCCGCTTTGCGAGCAGCAGGGTTAGTAGAACGATTGGGATCCATCGGTTACACCGTCGCGGATCTTGGCGACGATCCTCCCCGCCATTTCAAGCCGGACGAAGAAAGTCCTCGCGCGCGAAATCTTCCCGGAGTACTTGCAGCAGTAGAAACGCTGAAGCCGCGCGTAGAGCAAGCCGTAAAGTCTGCAGCGCTTCCCATAATTTTAGGTGGAGATTGTTCTATTGCACTGGCCACGGTGGCCGGCGTGCGCCGCTATTTTCGCCACGTCAGCATGATTTATATGGATCGTGACGCAGATTTGAATACGCCCGCGACAACTCCCTCGGGATGTGTGGACGGCATGGTGGTTTCCCATTTAACCGGACGCGGCGCCGCCGAACTGGTGCGATTCTGGGGTGAACCTCCGTTGGTGCGAGAACCGGATCTTGCGCTGTTTGGTATAGAGCGGCTCGATCCTTCCGAAGGTGAGTTGCTGCAGCGCTCGACCATCCGAAGTTATCTGGCCAAGGACGTGAAGCGAACTGGTGTCGCAGCTGCTGCCCAAACAGCGGTAGATCGCATTCGCGGAAATGGCTACGAGTTTGTTTTGCACTTTGACGTGGACGTAATCGCGGATTTCCAAGCTACAAATTATCCCGGCAGCGGCGGTTTGACGTTAGAGGAAGTTCGTGAGGCTCTAATGGTCTTCGCGCGCCAGAAACACTTGGCCGCGATGGAGGTGACTGCCTACAATCCTGCGAAAGATGGAAATGGCAGTGGAGCGAAATTAATTATCGATTTGTTGGCCGAAGTTTTTGCCGCAAGGCTGGAAGCGTTACACGTAGCTTCCGCCTCGAATGTGGCGCCGGGGTCTTCCCCTGCGCAACCGGCGGACGCGAAATCGGCTGCAGCGGGGGCAGCTCCTGCGCCAGAAGCCGGCGATACGATGCTCTCCAGGCCTCAACCGGGCGAGGCTTGGTCGTCCGATTCACGCGATACCAAAAACGAAGAGAAGGCCGGCGGAGCCGGCTCCGACAGCCACAACTCTGATCCGTCCGATTCCTCCTCTGAAACAGATGGTTCGCCTTCCTGAACGAATTTCCAAAAACGGAAAATCTTTGACGCTTCGTGCATCGCGCTCATGAAAACCTACCCCGGTGTGATTATTTTCGATGTGGACGGCGTTCTGGTTGATACGCGCCACTCGTTTCAGCGCACCACGCTCGAGACCGTCCAATTCTTTGTGGGAAAGAAAGTGAGCCGTCGGGAACTTCATCGCTGGAAAAATCGTGCCGGCTTTAATGACGATTGGAAACTTTCCACCGCCTGGGTCAACGCGTTGGGAAAAGAAGTCGCATATGACCAAGTGAAAAAAAAGTTTGTCGAAATTTACTGGGGTCCGAACGGAAAGGGAAATGCGGCGCGCGAAAAGTGGTTGTTACCATCTGCCAGTTTGCGTCGACTGGCAAAACTCGCGGAGCTGAATGTGTTTACCGGCCGCGTCCGGCGCGAGCTGGACTATACGCTCAAACGGTGGAAGGTCCGCGATTTCTTCCAAAAGATCATCACGGTAGAGAATGTGAGGAGGCCGAAACCGGCTCCGGACGGACTGCTGCAGATTTTGAACGGCCGCGATCCGGGCGCCGCACTCTACGTTGGCGACAATGTGGATGACGCTCTCGCGGCTAAGGCGGCAAAGATGCCCTTTATCGGCATACTCCCTCGCCGGAGCGAAGAGCGCCGCCAACGTGGCGCGCTGCTTCGCAAATTAGGTGCCCTCACTATCCTTAGTGATATCAGCGAGTTAGAGCCTTGGATTAAAAGAACATTCCATGGGCCAAAGTCTTCCAGTACTTCAGAACTACCCCACCGAGTAGGCCAATAGTTAGTACTAAAGAGAACACCGTACCATTGCAAGCCACGCCTCTAAACCCCATGCTTTTCATCTAGAGGCGGGGCATCAGCCCCACATTCATGGCTATCGACGCTCAAACTCGCTCAGCAGCCGCCCGCGCCTTCGTCCGCAGCCTTAATATTCTTCTGAAATTTGCGCGTATGTATGATTTTGGCCATCCGCGCACTTCAAAACAGTTCGACACGGCTTGGGTAGAGTTGCACACGGCGATCGGTTCAGGCGCGGAGAATGAATCGGGTCTGCTCTTGGGAGTTTCCGGAGACCAGCTTCTACTGGACGGCACACCGCTTGAGTCCGCAGCCGCGGAGAAAAGTTTTGCGCGAATGCTTTCAGCCGCCGGCATTGCCAGCATTCACTTCTCTCCAAAAGTAACACAAGGCAGCTTGGCACGATTCGTTCGTGGATTTCCCACCGGCACCGGTGCGAAGCCGATACAACTGGCCGAGCAGCTGAAGGCCGCGCTGCAGGGTGATCCCGACATTCACGTGAATGAAGTTTGTTTTGTGCCGGCTGATTCCGCGGTCGCGCGCTCGACCGTGGCAGCGCAACTTGCAGCGCACACGTTTGGTTTAGATTCCGAGAAGTCCGACCAGCTTTTTAACGATCCGCAAAAGCTTCTGCAGTTAATTATTGCCGCGGAAGGAACAAAGGGCTCCGGAGATGGAGAAAATACCGGACGCTTGGGCAAAGGCGGCTCGGCGGGAAGTGGCGACGGCGATGGCTACGCGGGATCCGGCGGTGATGGTTCTGGTGAAGGTTCTAGTGGGTCGGGCCACGGCGAACATGGCGATGGAAATTCCGGATCGGGTGGTGCTGGATATTACGGCGGAGATGCGTCCGGAGTTGTGCGAAGAGCTCAAGCCGGTGATGGCGATTCCAATGTCGCTGGAAGCGGTCCTTATGTTTCAGGTCCGGTGAGTGCCGTTCGCGGTTCGGGAGAACAGGTGGTGGACGCCGGCGGTTCCGGAACATGGAATATCGTTGGCGGTGAAGGTGCCGGAACTCCCTTAGCGCCTGACGCTGGCGGATTTTGGTTTAGCAAAGATGGAGCGAAGCAATCTTCAACAGACGGAACCGGAACCGGAGCGCGAGTAGATGGCGGTGTTCCTGTTCACGGATTAAATTCTGATAACGTAAGCCGTTCTAGCGACTTTGGCACCTGGAACATCGTTGGAGCAACCGGCGAAGGCGCCCCGCTCGATCCTGCTGCTGGCGGATTTTGGTTCAACAAAGATGGAGCGAAGCAATCTTCAACAGACGGAACCGGAACCGGGGCGCGAGTAGATGGCGGTGTTCCTGTTCACGGATTAAATTCTGATAACGTAAGCCGTTCTAGCGACTTTGGCACCTGGAACATCGTTGGAGCAACCGGCGAAGGCGCCCCGCTCGATCCTGCTGCGGGCGGCTTCTGGCTCAACAAAGATCTATCAAAAGAATCCAAACCGAAACGGTCGGGTTCAGGAGAAAAGGCTCCAACCGGAGTTTCTGTTCATGGCGCAGGCGGCCTCGGCCATAGCGCCGGCATCGAAGGTTCTGGCGGAAATGCCGGAGCGGGCCAAATAGAAAACGCTCGGCGCGGAAGCGGCGCGAGGAACAAGAGCGGCTCCAGCGCTCACGTTTGGAAAGCGCCTGGCGCAGGCGGCGCGGAATCCGGTGAACCAAGCCGATGGGGAAGTGCCACCGCCGAAATTCGCGGCAGCCGTTCCGCACGTGGCGGTCCGGGTTCGATGGCGGTGGAAACCGGCCTGATGACTTTGCGAGAGGACGAATTAAAAGGAATCTTGCAAGTTCTTGCGCAAATTGCGCGCACTTCTGAAACATCCAAAGACAAGCTGGACCCTGTGTCATTTCAATCGCGCCTGTCCACGTTGCCGCGTCGCGCGCGCTTCACTGTAAGCCAGGCCCTCTCGGCCTTAGCCGCACAAGCGCCTTCGGAAATGGCGGACAAGCCAACTCTATTGAAACTTGCGGAACATATCGCTGTTCGTTTTGCGCTGGAAAGCTATGAAAACGGCGACATCGAAGTAAACGCAGTGCGCCAGGTTTTAGACGAGATGAGCCTAGAACTCGATGGCCTGCGAAAGATCCTCGGTGTGTACGAAGAGAAGATGGCTCGCCACGGCATTGAAGTTCAGTCGCACGTGGACCTTCTGGCGCAACAATTTTGGAATCAAGTGGGAGACGAAAAGAAGAAAGCGGTGCTCGAATCCGCCGAAGCTTGGTGCGTTCCCCCCGCCAAGGTCCGGGACTATGTTGAAAAATTAGTGCAGAAGGGCGAAACAGCTGCGGCCATCGCTGCCCTGAGCAATTATGCGAAATGTGTCACGAACAAGTCGCCCGAGCAACGCCGCCAGACTGCCATGGGCCTGGCCGAATTAGCAAGCCTCTACGCGAAAATCGATGAGCGCTTGCTGATGGACACCATCCGGCAAGTGGGTATTCAGCTTGCCGAAGAGCGCGATTCGGAATTGCAAAGCCTGATGAGCGCAGCCTTTGTGCGCTTGTCGCAGGAAGCTTCCAATAAGCGCTCCTACCAGGCGATCCAGCGTTCCGTTGAGTTGATGGAATACGTCGAGTCTGAGCGACCGGGAGTGGGAAAAAATCTGCGCCCGAGAATTGCCGTGGAGAATCGGCTGCCGGACTTTATTGAAGAAGCGCTAAGAACAGGCAATGTTCCCACTGGATTGATGGATCTTCTGCGCCGCATGCCTGTGGCGGCGTCCGATCAGCTGGCCGGACGATTCAGCCGCTCGGGTTTCCGCGATGATTGCGATTTGTTAATTTCAATGATGCAAGTGCTTGGTCCGGAAGGGCTGCAACATCTGCGCGAGCAGCTCTGCAAGGGCGGACCCGCGGAGGCAATTGACGCGATTGGTCTTCTGATGCGCATGGACGCAAATATCGTGGAAGAAGTGCTTCCCGGAAGAATGTCCGAATGGAAGCGCTCCACACACGACAGAATCGTGCGGCAGATAGCGTCCAGCGGTGCGGCTGATCGCGGCCGCTTGCTGCTTAAACTTTTTCAAGATCTCGACGTTCTGGTCCGTCCACTGGCGCTAGATGAGGTCGGAATGAGCGGCGAGCAGCTGTCCGACATGCGCTTATTGCGGCTGGCGGAGGGCGACCTGCCCGAGGGCGGTACCGAGTATCTGCAACTCAAAGCTATCGAAGCGCTTGGCCGTCTGCGTACCACGGGAGCGGAGTCTGTTCTGCGAAAGATTGCCGAGGCGCGCAAAGCATTTCGCTGGGCCAACGCTAATGAGTTGAGACTTGTGGCCTCGCAAGCGATGGAGAAAATTGACCCGGAATGGGCACGCCAGTTTATTCCGAAAAGCGGTCTAAGCGTCGCAGAACTTTCGATTGAGCCGCTCGATGCGGATCCGAATTCTCCGGCGATTCGACAGCGGCGTTATCCGCGATTGCGTTTGGAGCATGCGGTGTCCGCAATGACCACGAATTTGAAGGAAAATTGGAAACTGGATATACCGGAAATGACTTTGAGCGGCGGCGTCGCGATTTGCGAACAGAGCTTGCATCCCGGCAGCGTGGTGGGAATGAAACTGAACACCGGCAAAAAGCCGGTGAAAGCGCAAACCATTGTTCGCGACGCAAACACGCAAGCACGCGCGTTCGAAGTGGTGGATATGGATCTCGAGGAACGATCCAAATTACGAAAGCTTCTGGTTCAGTTGGGAAGCGTTCAAAAGCAATCGACGCCACAGGAACGGACTCGTCGCTCTACCCGAACAATTACCACCGTCAACCAGAGCTAAGGCTTTCGGCATGATGAAAGGCTGCATTGTCGAACGAGCCTGCCTTAATCATCCGCAGCACGTGTGACTTTCCAGTTTCCTGCGGTGTTGCTAGACGCAGACCCAACAGCAGTAGCGTCGTCACACTCGTTAGACACAACGTGAAAGCAATTCCGAAATCGCATTTCAGAGCGAGCCCGGCAATTCCGCACATCGACGCGCTTATCGCCTACACCGTTACTGCAATTCTTCGTGACGATCCCGGCGCCATCAAAAAATCATGCGCAACTACTTTTTTCGTATCTTCGACAAATGGGGAGTGTCAACGCGCGTGGAATTGGTTCTTTATTGCTTGCAGGAAAGACAGAGCGGCAATCCGAATTCCGACACCTAAGCTCCTCGCCATTTTCGCACCTTAGCCCTTGGGGCTTTTGGGCGCGATATTCGAAGAGCTTGCAGTGCCGATAAGAGTAAATCGCTGGTCTTACATCCCTACGCGGTGGACAACCTGAATCTCGCACGTTAAAGTAATTCTGAATTGTCCCCGCGACTCACGACCAAAATATTTCCACTCCTGTTTGTCGTGGTCTTGTCCATTGCCGGCACCGCGCAAACCCCCCAACCTCACGCGCCAGTCCCTATCTTCGAGGACATGGCCGCCCACGCCGGCCTTAGCGTCTCTCATATCGCCTCGCCCGAGAAAAAATATATCGTCGAATCCATGAGCGGGGGTGTCGGCTTCATCGACTGTGACAATAGCGGCAATCTTTCCGCACTCGTGGTCAACGGTTCCACGGTTGATCGTTACAAACAAGGTGGCGACCCCATGGTCACCCTTTACCGCCAATCCTCTCCGCTGAAATTTCAGGACATCACCAAGCAAGCCGGCTTGACTCGCAAAGGCTGGGGCCTGGGCGTCGCCGTCGCCGATTTCGACAACCATGGCCTGCCCGACATATTCGTAACCGGCTATGGAGGAAACGCTCTCTACCGCAATCGCGGTAATTGCACTTTCGAAGATGTCACCGAAAAAGCCGGCGTGCGCGGCAGCGGCTTCATGACCGGGGCAGCCTGGGCCGATTATGACAAAGACGGCTTCGTCGATATTTTCGTAGCGCGCTACGTACATCTCGACATCGACCATGTGGCCGACTTCGGCACCTGCAAATTTCGCGGCATCGTTGTGCAGTGCGGCCCCTGGGGCATGATCGGAGAAACCGACTTGCTCTATCACAATCGCGGCGACGGCACGTTTGAAGAAGTTTCGAAGAAAGCCGGTGTTGACGATCCCAACGCCTATTACGGCCTGGGCGTGGTCTGGGGCGATTACGACAACGACGGCTGGCCCGACCTCTATGTCGCCAACGATGCCGGCCCCAATTATCTTTACCACAACAATCACAACGGAACGTTCACCGATGTGGGCATGCAATCCGGCACAGCTTTAAGCGCCGAGGGCGACGCGGAAGGCTCCATGGGCGTGGATTTTGGCGATTACGACCACGACGGCCGCCTCGATATCTTCGTCACCAACTTCATGGACCAGGAAGATAACCTTTACCACAATCTCGGCGCCACCGGCTTTGATGAAGTCAGTTGGAAGGCCGGAGTGGCCGCCTCCAGCTATCCCTACGTCAAATGGGGCACCGGCTTTTTCGATTTCAATAACGATGGCTGGGTCGATCTATTCGTCGCCAATGGCCACGTGTACCCGCAACTGGATTCTCTGGAATCCGGCGCGCGGTATCGCCAACCACTTCTGCTGCACATGAACAATCACGACGGCACATTCACTGATTCCGCCGCAGCCGCCGGCCTGAACGCAATTCCTCTTGCCTCTCGCCGCGGCGCCGCCTTCGGTGACGTTGCCAACGACGGAAACATCGATGTTTTATTGTTGAACGTCGGCGAACCACCCTCGTTGCTGATGAATCATGGTGTTCCCGACAATCACCGCGTGGAATTTAAGCTAGTGGGCACAAAAAGTAATCGCTCCGGAATCGGAACCCGGGTCACCGTGCGCGCCGGCAAGCTTGTGCAATTCAACGAAGTCCGCGGCGGCGCAAGCTATCTTTCGCAAAACGATCTGCGTTTGCATTTTGGTTTAGGAAAGGAATCAAAGCTGGATTCGGTAGAAATCCAGTGGCCGAGCGGACTAGTGGAAACATTGCAAAATGTCGCGGCAGACAACATTTACACGCTGACAGAAGGGAAGGGAATCGGTAACACTAAAGCCCTTCCGCCGCCATGAAGTATTTCCAAGACGGCCTTAACACCGGGATTAAGCAGCTTCCAAGTTTCTAAGTTACGGTACCGCCGGGTCTTAGAAAAAGAAAGGCGTCCCCGCCCAGGACGAGGACGCCTCTTGCGGCTAGGCCCAAATTTCCGCCGGACTAGAACAACAGTTTCAATCCAAACTGCAAAATCCGCGGATTGTGCGCGGCCTCCGGTTGCAGGAAACCATTCCCCAAGCAGGCAGGATCCGCGGCGGAATTGTTCGCTCCTCCATAACAGGATATCGAATTGTTCGCAACGCCACCGCTTCCCGTCGTACTTGCTGTTCCGTTGTTACTCGCCCATTGGGTGTGATTGAACACATTAAAGGCTTCGGCGCGGAATTGCATCGAAATGGACTCGTGAATTGGGAAGTTCTTGAATACGGCCATGTCAAAGTTCAATCGGCTGGGATTATTCAGAAGGTTTCTGCCAGAGTCGCCAAAGGTCAAGCCCATCGGCGCCTCGAACGCTGCAGGATTGTAAAGCAGGGGCCCTGTGCCAGGCGCCAATGCGGCAATGGCAGCCGCCGATGGCTTGCTGTATGGGCTCACTCCGGGCACGAGGTCCGCGTAAGAGCCGTTGGTTCCCACGCCGTTCGCTACGCCCGCGCTGTCGCCAAATACCCCGTTGAGAACGCTGAAAGGCTGCCCAGTGTTGAACGACGTGATGCCGGAATACTCCCATCCGCTGAGCACCTGCTTTTTCCATCCGCTTGTCCATGGCGAAGGCAGACTGTAGATGTAGCTGAACGTCAGAATGTGGCGTTCATCGAAGTTTGAACTCGCTCTGTTCGCGGCCAAATCGTAGGAGTTTACAAAGTTTTGGTCCGCCAAGTCGGATGCATCATCGATGGAGTGACTGTAGGTGTACGACAATGAAACCACCAACGGAGCGATCGTCCGCCGGATCGAAACTTGCAGCGAGTTGTAACTCGAATCCGCCCCGTAGTACTTGCGAGTGATCGTTCCGTAGCCAACAAAAGGGCGGAACGGCGACGGATCGTTTCCGCATGCAGTACCGAGATTAATTGCGGCCTGTCCCGTCAGACCCCTCCCATTCACGCTGAGAGTGTTGCAATTTGTATTGACTACCTGCCCCGTACTATCCAGTGCAGGGTTAGGGGGCGTGGCTTGATCCTGTATTACAATCGGCTCGCCAGGGTTGTAAGGATTTGCACCCAAGGGTGTCGGAAACAATTGGTTCTCGTCCACATTGAGTGCCAGATGGGTTCCTTTGCTGCCCACATATCCCACCTGTAGCACTGTGTTTTTCAGCACCTGTCGTTCAATGCTTAAATTCCACTGCTGCATGTACGGCCATACTGCGTGCGTTGGAATCGCCACTAAGCTGAGCGGGAAGGCCAATGCTCCGCTCCCGCCGATGCATGTATAGCCGGTTGGCTGTGTGCAACCATTTATTCCGGGAGCGATATTCGGCTGTTGAGGATTCAGGACGAACGGGGGGCTTCCTTCCAACGATTCGCTATTACCCTCGTTCCCGTTTCCGTGATCGAAGAAAATTCCGTAACCCCCGCGCAAGGACGTCTTTCCGTCTCCAAAAATATCCCAGGCGAAACCCACTCTCGGCGCTGGATTAAATAAATGTCCTTTCATGCATCCGCGTGGAACTCCCGGAGCTCCGCACTGAACAAGTCCGTTGTACAAAAACTGAGCATCGGCGGGGTTTGTAGGGGAAAGGAAAACTCCTGTAGTTGGGTTCACCAAGGCCCCCGATCCCGCTGGATCGAGCGCCGGCGCATTGGCCGGATTGAATACTGACGGTTCAAAGTTGAAGGTATTCTTCTCTTTTTCGTAGTACGTGCCGAACAGGCTCAAGCGCAACCCGATATTCAAAGTCAGCCGAGGCGTCATGTGAAAGTCGTCTTGAATATACGGCTCCACGAATTGGTAACGGCTGTAATATTTTGGTTCCGCATTTACTTGCGAAAAAGTTGAAATTCTTCCAAGCAGCAAGTCCGCAAACGCATTACCGGTCGTCACGTTTGTGTTTGTGGCATCGAAGCTAAGTGAACCTTGAAGTCCTGTGCCGGATAGCTCATTCTTCTGCGCGATAACCACATAAGCGCCGAATTGCAAAGTGTGTTTGCCCAGAATTTTTGTGACGTTGTCGCGGATAGTGTATGTCGGATTCGCGTTATTCCACGGCTCGTCCGACGGGTCGGCCGTGAATCCCTGCCCATATGCTTGATTGCCGCTCACGCTCACTGTCGGCAACTTCCCTCCAAAATCCGGGAAAATACCGGTCATGGTCATGGTGGGTGGACGCTGGAACGGACCTTCGTTGGTTAGGAAAATGTGGTCAGCGGTGTAACTGAATACAAATTCATTCACCAGTGTCGGCGATGCCGTGTAAACCAGCCGCGCAACGGCACTGGTCGTCGGCCCTACGAATTTTGTCGAAATCCCGGGCAGCGTTGCGTTGGACCACAAGGTAGTCGGCGTAACCGTATTCCAGGAGTCGTGAATGTAATGGAACATCCCGCGCAATTTCGGCGTGAAGTTTTGGTCCACTCGAAGGAGTTCTTCTCGCCAGTAGGTAGGCTGAATGATGTCGGCGTTGTAGCAGGCCTTAATTGTCGAAGGGCACCCAGTTGTGCTGTTCGGAGCGGGAATCTCGGCGAGAATGGCCGTTGCGTTGGGATCCAGCGGCTGTGGAACTTGCGTTCCGCCACTTGGCAAATTGGGGCAATCCGGCCCCCCCGGGCAAACGTCGCTGAAATTTCCCATGCGTTCCTGATTGGAAGGAACCGGAATGTTAAACGTATTGGGAATGCGTTCCAGCCGCCATTCCTGCGACCAGAAAAAGAATGTCTTACTCTTGTCGGTATTGTAATGCCCCGGAATGAAAACCGGCCCGCCGATGGTATAACCAAAATCATTCTTTTTGTATTCCGGAACGGGACCCGGAGGATCAAAGTAATTTCGCGCGTTAAAGATATTGTTGCGCACGAATTCGTACACGTCGCCGTGGAAGGAATTCGTTCCGGACTTGAGTTCCGTTTCCACCGTACCCGACGCGTTGCGTCCATATTCCGCGCCATAATTGGAAGTCAGCACGCGAACTTCGGCGATGGAATCAATACTCGGAAAGACGTTCAGCGAATTGTTGCTGCCATTGTCCATATCGTCGCCGCCGTCCACCTCCCAGTTATTGTTTTCTCCTCGCCCTCCATTCACCGAAAAGATCGTGTTACCGGCGATTCCAACCGTTCCTTCATCTTGTCCCGTTTGATTGTTTACACCTGGCGTCAAGGTAATCAGTTGCGCAAAATCGCGCCCATTCAACTGTAGTTGTGTGATTTCAGTTCCCGTCACTACTCCGCCCACCTGCGCCGACTCCGTTTCCACCTGGGCCAGGCCCGTGCCCACCACAGTGACTTCGCTGGTGACCGTTCCAATCTCGAGTGTGACGTCCACCTTGGCGGTCTGGCCTACGCGTAACACCACTCCCTTAGCCTCATATTTCTTGAACCCTTTTGCGCTGACGGTGATGTCATAGGGCCCAGCGGTCAGATAGGGAGTGACCCAGCTCCCGTCCGCGTTTGACGTCACGGTCTTGTTCACACCGACGGACGCGTTGCTGACCGTCACCTCCGCGCCTACCACGATCGCTCCCGTACTGTCGCGGACGGTTCCAGTAAACGTCCCGGTGTCCTGCGCGAACACCGCGCCCGCCGCGCACAAGATGAAAGCGGTTATGCAGAAAGCGATGCGGATAAGTTTCATTGCCATCTCCGTTGGGCCAAGATCAAGAAGGTGTAGGCCTGCCATCCGTCCGCTCGCCGCGCGCGATTTCGGACGCTTTTGAAAAGAGAAGATACTCCAAAACTCGCTGGAAGAGTCCTGAAAATGTGCCTGGGCACCCCACCCACGCCTTTTATTAAATTTATTAAAACGAATTAAATATTCATAGCCTCCCCATGTCAAGCGAAAAAAACGCGAGACCTCGGTGTGCAGGCCCCACAGCTCCATCAGCCAGGCGCGGTGGGTCGGGCCGGAGTAATAGAAAGTCTAGGCAGCGCAGCAATGGTCAATGTATATAATGCCCGCGTCACTTTCGGGGGGAACGGTTATGAAATCCATCGCTAGCCGTGTTGTCTTGATGGCCTTGGCCATCTCTGTAATCTTCGAGCTGTATGCACATCGCAGCCAAACTGTTGTTGCGGCCCAGGAACGTGCCGCCGTTAAAGCCACTCGCCTTTACACCGGTGCCGACGGGCTCAGTCACGTCGAACAGGTCGATGTGAAATTTTTTCCTGTCACCGGGGCGCCCGTAACTGTCGAGGAATCCGAGCACATGAAGACCGCCAAGTCTTACGTGGTGCGCTTGGCTCCCGGCTTTTTCGAGGATTGGCACAACGCTGACGTGCGCCGCTACGTAATCCCCATCAGCGGCCGTGCGGAATTAGAGGTAGCCGGAGGCGAAAAGTTTTCAGCCGAGCCCGGACGAATCTATCTCGCCGAAGACCTCACCGGCAAAGGCCATACTTTCCGCGTTGTGGGCACGAACGACTGGGTCGCCCTCTTCGTTGACTTCGCCCAGTAGTCGAACGCGCCCATCGCGTTCACGATAGTCGCAATCAATTGCGGTCAATGGCGCAATCATTGCCTGCCATTTATTTTGGGTTATTTTTTCTTACTACGGTCGTCGCTGGCGTTCACATAATTAAACGGCAGTGGCGACATCCCGTGAATTTGCGCGATGGTGTCGCCGCTGGCCATCGCGTAGTGATGCATGCTGGGATCAAGATAAGTGAAACTCCCCGCTCCAAACGTCATCAGCTTGCTTTGATCGAAGGTGTCTCCCATCCCCACTTTCAAGCTTCCTGAAATCACCGTTACGTTTTCTCGATCGGACACGGACACGGCGACGAAGCGCTAGAATTGAGCGTCTTCTGCAATCCGCGGCAAAAATAATCGACGCGATGTCAGCCCTTCGTGTATTCCGCATGCTGATCGTCAAACCGAATTTTCCGTTCGGCGTCTCCGGCGAGTAAGAATGAGGCGTAGTAATAACCGTAGGGAAGCACGTGCGCTCCGCCGACGATTAGCTCTTTCTTCAGGCGTTCATGAAGTTCCGGCAGCTCCGACCAATGCACCTTCGGATTGTCGTGATGTTCCAGGTGATATCCGATATTGAACATGGTCATATTGAAGAATTTCAGCAGAAAAATATTGGAGTGGCTCACCGGTCTCTCGGCACTTTTTCGCACGCAGCCCACGTGTTGCACATACATCCCCGGCCCCATCACCCACACGTTGGCAATCCATTGCGGCAACACCCACAGCCATATGGCCATGATCGGATCGATCCAGAAAGGAATTGACCAAAGCGCGACGAAGATGGCGAATTCAGAAAGCGCTTTCCGCCGCAGAGTCGGGTGCAAAATCAATTCCTTGCGCAGGTGGACCATGTACCGCCATGGCCAATGCGCCAGCACGTAGCGTTGAAAGCTTTCAAAAGTTCCGTCGGCTTTCCGTTTTGGAAGAGTCCAATCTTCGTTGCCGAGCAGGTGGGCGTGGTGAACTGTGTGCGTGTACTCCCAGAAAAACGATGGCCAACCGCCCGAAAATGTCCAAAATCGGCCGAACCACCGATTCACAAAAGGCGAAATAAAAATCCGGCGGTGCGAATGGTTGTGAAAATTGACACCAACGTTTATTCCCGAAATCCAGCCCAGCAAAGACGCGGAAGCCAATACAAACGCCGCTCGGGACCACGGTCCCGTGATTCCCACAAGCTTGGGATGTTTGTAAAGCCAGAACGTCCCTGCATACGCAACCAAACAAGCCACATGGAAGATCACGCAGTGCAGATCTTGTGGATGAGCGAGAACATGCCAACGGATCAACTCCGCGGAAGCCGTGCCTCCATCTCGACTCACACGAACCTCATTGCAGTAACGAACGCCAGAACCGTGATTCCCAAGCTCACCCAAGGCCCCCAAAGCACCGCTCCGGCGATAATCGCGATCGCAAAAAGCGGGCAGAATGATCGGCCCATCACAAGCGCAGCCTTCGACACAAACGTGTGTGCTCGACGCTTCATCTGGCCCTCTTTTCTTTAAGAATTAGTTGTTACGTATTCGCGACTATTTCGTAGCGAGATAGAGCTGCTCGCCCCCCTGTCTCATAAATGGTTGGTTCCAGTTCCCCAGCAGACCAAGCACTCGGCGGAGTTTCCCCGATTCATGGTTTCACTTTCAGGTTCCCCCATTCATCGCGATATCCTGCTAGCAAGGCGCGCGGAAAACTGTTCAATAGAAGACACTTTTCGACGGCAGCACCTAGGGAACGGTTCGCGAGCAGATAAATGGGTAATCTGCGCAGTGGAAATCGAGGATCAAAACCGGAAGTCAGGGGAGGGTTACCGCTGTAGTCCGAGCCAGTAAAAGGTCCACCGCCTGGTACCCTTGTATTCGCACATTCAAATTCCTATTATTGGCGTGATGAAAATTTGGTTTAGCATCGACGGTAAGGGAAACGGGCGGGAGCAGTCTAACCGCTGTTGCGCTGACCGCGAACTTGGGCCTTTGCGTGAACCGCAACCGATACCATCAGCGCTCATTTCGCATAAATATTGGAGTTTCTGCCGAAGTGGTCATACGACTTCTAACCGGTTCTGGCCTAAAAACAAATGTCATAGAAAACAAAAGACTAGACCCCGTCTAACCGGTTCTAGAATTGCATGGATAGATTTACTGTTTTCGGCGCAATTTCTGCGCTTGCTGCGTGTAATAGCCGTCAGCAGTGTGCCGCTGTTAACCTTGTTTCGCACTTCTCGGCGATTCATCGGTGCCCTCGTGCTCCTTCCGTTTGCTGTTTCCACAACGCTCGCTGCCCATCCAAGCAGGGCCGTTATCCTCAACGGCGTCGTAGCCAGCGTACAACAATCGACCATCCCCGAACTCTTCCGTAGCGGAGAAGCCGCCCTCCGCGCGGGCAATCTGGACCAGGCCGAATCTTCCTTCAAACAAGTGTTAGCACAAGACCCCAACTCCGCTGGCGCCTACGCAAATCTCGGCGTCATCGCCATGCGCCGCCAGAATTGGCCGGCCGCTCTGGACCTGCTGCACAAAGCCGAACGCCTCGCACCCAATGTTGCAGGAATACGGCTCAACATTGGACTCGTCTATTATCGCCAAAGCGAATTTCATTCCGCGATTGCGCCATTCGAATCCGTGCTACACGACCAGCCGGACTCCGCGCAAGCCCGCTACCTTCTCGGCCTCTGTTATTTCTTCACCGAGAGATACGCCGACGCGGTCGGCGCCCTCCAGGATTTGTGGCCGCAGGAATCGAATGACTTGAATTATCTCTACGTTCTAGGAAACGCCGCCGATAAAGCAGGGAACGCCCAATTGCAGGATCGCGCTCTCAGTCGCTTCGTCGAACTAGGACAGAACACAGCCGAATATCACATGCTGATGGGTAAAGCTTTCCTGAACCGCGAAGAAAATGACAAAGCGCTAGCAGAGCTCGAGCAAGCCGCGCAATCCGATCCCAATCTCCCCTTCGTGCACTTCAATCTCGGACTCGTCTACCTGGCTCGCTTGGATTTCGACCATGCCAAAGAGCAATTTGAAAACGACATCGCGCTGGAACCCGATGTGGCCTTCAACTACGACCGCCTGGGCCTCGTGTACATCTACCAGCAGCAGGACGCCAAAGCCGAAGAAAATTTCCGCGAAGCTCTGCGCCGCGATTCCCATTTGTCCAGTTCGTATTTTGGCCTTGCGCGCGTTTACCAGCGTGAAAAGAAATTCGACCAAGCCTTAAGCGCAATCGATGACGCTGTAAAAATCGATCCGGACAATCCGAATTACCACAACTTGAAAGGTCAAATCTTGCTGCGCGAAGGACACACTCAGGACGGACAAACCGAACTCGCCACAGCCACCAGCCTACTCAACGCCAGCCGCGCCCGCCGTCAAAGTGAGCTCAGCGGCGAAGACCTCCCTCAACCAGAATTAACCGCCGAGCCCAAACCATGACGAATGCTCAAAAATTATCTGCGCTCGGGAGCAGGGAACCGACGGCGCGGCTCAGCGCGAGTTCGCCGACCTCCTTTGCCTCCGAGATTTTCGCAGCAACAATCGGGCTGGTGGAACCAGTCGGTACGCGAGCTGGTCGAAGAAAAGACAAACAAAGCAGTCCGCAACTCTTAATGCGACTTCAAAAATCGCTCAACTTCGCGAGCGGTGGGCATCGAAGGCTGCGCCCCAACGCGCGTCACAGAAATCGCCGCAACCGCCGACGCATATCGCGCCGCTTGCGCCGGAGCCGCACCCGAGAGAAGGCTTACAGCAAAGCCAGCATTGAACGCGTCTCCCGCCGCGGTAGAGTCCACAGCTTTCACTGCGAAGGCCGGAATCATCTCCCGCGTTCCTGCACCTGTGGCCAGAAAAACGCCCTGCGAGCCCATCTTGATCAAAACATTCTTCGGCCCGCGCTCCAAAAGCAGATCCGCGCAGCGCGCCGCCGTTGCCGGAGTAACCGGCTCATTCGCGCCAAGGCCGCAGAGAATGCGCGTCTCGCTCTCATTCGGTGTGATCCATGTGGCGCATTGCAGCAAACCTTGGGGAAGCTCGCGCGCCGGAGCGGGATCCAGCATCAAGGGGATTTTGTTTTTGTGCGCAAAAACTGCGAGCGTCTCCATGGTGATCAGTGGAATCTCCAGTTGAGCCAAAAACATCTCCGCTCTGCGTAACAGCGCGGAAGCGCGCGTTATATCTTTCGGCAGCAGCTTCCCATTTGCTCCTGGGACTACAACAATATTGTTCTGCCCATCGTCGCCAATATTGATCAACGCCACGCCGGAGGAGCCTTTCGCCATCCCGACCGCCTTTACGTTCACTCCCGCCTTGCGCAGCGCGCCTTTCAGCGCCGAGCCAAACGAATCGTCTCCTACTTTGCCAACCATGCTCACCGGAAATCCAAGCCTGGCCACGCCAAGCGCCTGGTTAGCCCCTTTCCCGCCGTGAAAAGTTGAAAAGGTGCGACCCGTGAGAGTTTCCCCGGGTAACGGCACGCGCTCCGCGTTCGCAACGAGATCCAAATTTATGCTTCCCACAACAACGATGGGCTTACGCACGCGAAGCCATCTCGTTGGCGGCGATGGATGAGCCGATCAGATAAGTGCCCAGAGAAATATTTGGAGAGATGCTTGGAAGAATGCTCATGGGAATGAGCGGAAAGACATTCCGCCGGATGGTTAGAAAATAAGTCACTCGCCTGCTAAGTCCCTTTTGTTATTTTTGTGTGTGGTCTGTTTCCGCTGCTACTTTCCCGGACGATGATCTGTAAACATATTGAAAATATCCCGCCACCAGGATCATGCCGACGATCCACCAGGCCAATCCGACCTTCAATCCGTAGCCGCCCGCCTTCGCGTTGCTTATCGTCAACGAGTGCACGCCATCCCGAGCCGGCAGCACCATAGGATAAACGCTAAACACCACACTCGTAAGCATTCCGGTTACGTACGCACAGGATGCCAGGAAAGCCCTGCGTTCGTTGTGCCTTCGCAATTCGAACGGCACTTCCATCAAGCCCGCAATCGACAGGATCGGAAAAATGAAACCCCACGGCGCTCTCGAGAAATTTGTGCGTAACTGCGGCAGCACCGCGAATGTGACGGCCGTCACCAAGATTGTGAACGCTGTAACAGCCCACCACGCTCTTGTGGCGAGCCGTGCCGCCCGCTCGTTCACCGCGCCGCTTGTCTTCATATGTACCCACAGCGACCCATGCATCATCAATGCGAACAGTGCTAGCACGCCCACAAGCACGGTGTACCAATCCAGAATTCCCGTTTGTTCGCCGAGGCGCCAGTTGGTCCACAGTGGCTCGAAGAAATACCCGCTCCCGTCCAGCGGCACCCCGCGCACCACGTTGCCCAGCGCTGCGCCATAAAAAATTGCGAGCAGCAGGCTCGAAGCGCAAAACAAAAAATCCCACAACGGTATCCAAACTGCGCTTTCCACATGATTCCGGAATTCAATCGACGCGCCGCGCAAAATCAAAAGCCACAGAACGATCATCAGCGGCAGATAAAATCCGCTGAAACTCGAAGCGTACAAAACTGGAAATGCAAAGAACAGTGTTCCGCCCGCCGCGATAAGCCACACTTCATTTCCGTCCCAAACCGGCCCAATACTCGCGAGTACTTGCCGCTTTTCTTCGTTCGTTTTCGCTACCAGAAGATGAATCGCGCCAGCACCAAGATCAAATCCATCCAGGAGAACATACACAGCGAGCATTATCGCGACCAGGCAGAACCAGACTGTCTCCATAGCTCACTCCTCAATCCGCAGCAGCTGCTATCGGCTGACGATTTAATTCGTCCGGCTCAGGGCCCTGTTCGATCTCCCGCCCAACCAGAAAGAGAAACAAAACAGTCAACAGCGCATACATGCCCATGAATCCCAGCAGCGTGAACAAAGTGTTTCCGCCCGACACGCGTGGCGAGAAGCCCGTTGCCGTCCGCATCAATCCGAAGATGAGCCAGGGCTGCCGTCCTAGCTCGGCCGTCATCCAGCCCGCCGTGTTTGCGATGTATGGCAGCGGCAGGCAAAGCATTAAAATCCAAAGCATCCATCGTGAGGTGTACAAACGTCCGCGCCAGAGAAGCCACGCCGCGAGCGCCAACACAGCTATAAAAATCGTGCCCAGCCCGACCATCACGTGATAAGTGTAATAAAGCAGCGGAATTTGGTCCGGCCACTGGTCCTGCGTAAAACTATCCAGCCCTCTCACGTGCGCTTTCCAATTTCGATAAGTCAGAAAGCTCAACATGTTTGGCACGACCAGCGGATTATCCAGCTTGCGCGCACGCACATCGGGTTGGCCTAAAATTGCGATAGGTGCTCCCTCTTGCGTTTGGAAAAGTCCCTCCATCGCGGCCAAGGTTGGAGGTTGGAAGTTCGCAATCATTTTTCCCTGCATATCGCCGGTGGGGGCAAGCTGCAATATTGACGCGACAACTCCCACCAGCACTGCCGCTTTCACAAATGTTTTTCCGTAAGACTCAAATCGCTTGCTCAGCAAATAGAACGCGCCCACCGCCGCCATCACGAAGCATCCTGTTTGTACCGCGCCAAGCATGGTGTGCGCGTATTGCCAGAGCGCCCATCTGTTCCACAATAATTTCCAAAAGCTCGATAACAGAAACTCTCCATTGGGTCCGCGCGAGTACGCCACGGGGTACTGCATCCAGGCGTCAGTTGCTACGATCAAGTATCCGGAGAGCCACGAGCCCAGCCATACGAAAAATCCCGCCCACCAGTGGCCGACGCGTCCCAGCCGTTTCTCTCCAAAAAGAAATAAGCCCAGAAAGGTCGATTCCAGAAAAAATGAAAAAACTCCTTCCATGGCCAGGGTCTGCCCGATGACGCCTCCAGCAGTCTTGGAGAACTCCGCCCAATTCGTTCCGAACTGGAATTCCATTGGGATTCCAGTTACCACACCGAGCAAAAAATTAATGCCGAAGATTTTCGCCCAGAAACGCGCCGCGCGGTTGTAATGCTCGTCGCCCGTGCGCAACGCCTTCGTCTTTAGATAAACCAACAGCAGCGCGAGGCCCATGGTGAGCTGGGGAAAGATGTAGTGGAACGTTATGGTAAAAGCGAAATGAAGCCGATGTAATCCCAGGGGGCCTTGCATCGCCGTCACCTACCCTTCCACGCGTATTCAATCGCCTGGAAACTGATTAATTCGCCGACTGCTATTCCGAGATGGGCCAATTGTCGAACAGTGCTTTCGTTGGGATGCCAGAATACTACCGCTACATCATTGCTTGCCAGCTGCTTGGGGAAACTACAAGATGGCTGGGCCGGTCCATTGATGTGATGTTCTTAGAGACAGCCGCGTCGCTATTGGGTGGGGGTTTCAGCTGGCGATGGAACAGGCCAATCGAGCAGTTGCACATCGATGGCGATTGAGAGGTTAAGGACTAGGGAGCCAGTCGATTTCTTTGTCTAGAAATCGTTATCCGTTAAGTCATGATAGCAGGCCATCACTTCACTTCGGCTGAGCACATCATTCCCTGCCAGCCGATTGGGGAAACGAGTAGCCTTTTGGCGGATGGCGTTAGCGCAATGCCATCTCTTGAGAGAGTTACGATGCGCACGATAGGGATTTTGACTTTTCTGCCGGTTCTGATTATTGGCTGCGCCTGATGGAAGGTGCGGACATTTACCAGATCGCCAAAAACGGCCGCACCAGCGTCGAGATGAGCGAGAAATACTATGCGGCGCACATCAAGACGAAGCTTGACGCCGCCGCGATCAACATCATGAGGCCCAAGCCAAAGAAGACACAGAAACCCGCCAACCGTTCCAGTTCCACGGGCACTCCCGATCCCGGAAACTGAGGTGTAAATTCCCGCGACCTGCTCTAAGATAGACAACTGCTAACAGCCACGCGGGCGTGGCGGAATGGCATACGCAGCGGACTTAAGGAAACTTGAGTGCTCGCCGGGAAACCGGCGATGCAGAACTGCCCAAATTCGGGGAAACCTGAGATGGCAATCCCGAACCAAGCCCGGACGGGAATTTCCGCCGGGAAGGTGTAGAGACTAGACGGGCAGCACCTAAGACCCAGAGCACCGGGAGAAGGTGAAGGGATAGTCCAGACCACAAACCGCGCGCAGGCGCTCGACCGCGCTGCGCTCGGGCGGCGAAAGCCGCAGCCGGTATGAAAATCCGCAGGGCTTCACGGCCCGTGTGGGTTCGACTCCCACCGCCCGCACCACCAAACGCAAAACCTTGAGTACCTGAAAAAGATAACCCACACAACTTGCCCAGCATGGAAGCGTTGTCTGGAGGCCTTAGTCTATGACAAACATCCAGAAACAGATGATGGCTACCTTCCTGAGCTTGCGGGTCGGAGTGGGCGTTATCGGGATAGTGTTTCCCCTGCTCCTTTGGGGTGGGGGAAAAATTGCTGGATTCCATCTGGCCGATTCGATGAGCGCCTACTATCACGCAAATCGAGATTGCATCGACCCAAAGCGACCTGAACCTAATGCGCCATGTTCAGTGCATCCTCCACCCACAGGCATGGGACCGATGCGAAATTGGTTCGTCGGAATCCTGTTTGTAGTGGGAAGCTGTTTGTATCTCATTAAAGGCTTCAGTAAATGGGAAAACATATTCCTAACCATTGCGGGAATTTTGGCCGTGTGCGTGGCCATATTGCCCATGCCCTGGACGGACGCACAAGTCACCGGGTTCCCGAAACATTACGTCTCGGCTGTCACCTTTTTCATTTTCATTGCATTCGTTTGTATGTTCTGTTCAGGCAAGACATTGAGATATATGCCCGATATTCCGAACCGGGAGAAGGTTATAGCTCGCTACAGGCTTGTGTACCGAGTGCTTGCCATCTCTATGGTTCTGTCGCCTGTTGCAGCTTATGCGTTCAATGAGTTCACCGGTCAAAATAACCTCGGTTTTTGGGCAGAGGCATTCGGCATATGGGCGTTTGGTACATATTGGCTTGTCAAAACGAAGGAACTGAGTTTGAGCGACGTAGAACGTAGAGCATTGAAGGGTGACATTGATATGGACATTTCAAGTTTGCGATAAGCCGTTCCCGGGACGCTGCACATCGAAAAGTCTTCCCGTCTTCGGTCGCACTGACAGCAAGGAATCAACAGATCAACCCGACCAGGCTTTATCCAAACCACCTCAATCCGGGCATCCTTGCTCCGCCGGCCGCCTATTCCTCAACCCGGAAATTGCGCGGCAGCCTGCTGATACTTTTCCTCAGCCGCGACTATGTCTCCCCCCCCCGAAATTCCGCGCTTCTTGCTCGCTGCCGCCGGGATTGGTTATATGAAGCATTAGCCCAAAGGGCGTACTAGGAAGTACGTCACAGCCGGGTTAGCGCTGGAGGCGCGCCCGTTCCATGGACTGTCCGTTATTCATGGTACGCAATCGTCGTGGGCTATGGAGGCGTTTTAGAGGATGATCGGCTCCAATACCGCCAGGAACTCGAAGGATTTGACGTTTTTCCGAAACCATATACTGCAGCCCAGCTGCTTGAGAAAGTAAAAGAAGTGCTGGACCGGTAAAACCCTCGCGTCGGCTGTATTTCTTCGACGTGTCGTGTTGCCAGAGAATCCTTAATCTCGTTAGTGTCGGAGTTTCAGCACCTTCGCAAAAACGTTTAGTTCGCGGTCTCGGGCTTCAAGAGAAGCCCATTCTCCGAGCACAATCTCGCAGCTTGGGCAAAGCATCAAGTACACCAACTCGCCTTTATCTCGTGCCCCAAAGGTGAAATTAGGTGGCACTTTGCACGTCGAGCAAACGAAAATTAATGTTCCATTTCGAGCCCTTATTCCTGACAGATGCATTTCAATCACGTTAGCGACCTCGTTTACTATCGTTCGCCCGTCAATCTAAGTCCGCCGGCTCGGTTTTATTCTGTAAGAGGCGTAGCTCCCGCCGGTGCTTGCCGTAAAATCTGACACCCGCCAGGTTCTTAGTTTCACTGGCGCGGAACCGCTACCAGACTTTAGGGCGCTGGTGGTAGTAGTCTGTAACACCCTATCGCAGAACTCGACAATATAATATCATATTACGATATAATGTAAATTGGGCGGCAAAACAGCTCATGAGACAAAGTGACTATCGTGTGCTCGCGGAGTTTCGCTACGAGATTCGCCGGTTCATGAATTTCAGCGAGGCCGCCGCGCGCAAAGCCGGTATTGAGCCGCATCAACATCAGGCTTTGCTCGTCCTCAAAGGACTGCCGGCTTTTCAAATTGCCACTGTCGGCGTTTTGGCGGAACGTCTCCAGATTCGGCATCACAGTGCGGTTGAACTAGCAAACCGGCTTGAGTCCAAGGGCCTCATTCGACGCTCGCGCGGGCAAGCAGACCGCCGCGAGATCTTGCTAGGTCTTACTCGTCGTGGAGAAAAACTCTTGCAGGAGCTTACGGTATCGCATCGCACCGAATTGCGGATGGTGGGGCCAAAGCTCGTGGGCTCGCTCGAATCGGTAATCGCGGGTCAGCGACGCCGCGCATTAAATACCTTGCCGCCTACTTCGGACGCTTCGCGGCGAAAACCGGAGAAATCGTAAAGCAGACAGGTAACCTAAAGGCACATTTCCCAAGGAGAATTGGGCGTGGGATCTTCGGCTGCAGTCATGCCAACTCGTTTTCCGGAACAATCGGCGGGATATCGCATCGGATTGATTTCGATCTTGGCTGCCCTGATCGGCATCCTCGCAGGGTTTATCGCCTACATTTTATACGATTTGATCGGTCTAATCACGAACCTTGCTTATTACCATGAGTGGTCGTTCCATTTTAGAAGTCCCGAACATACACAGCTCGGTCCGTGGATCATCGTCACTCCCGTCATCGGCGGGATCATCGTTGGTTTCATGGCGAAATACGGCTCGGAAAAAATCAAGGGCCACGGGATTCCGGAAGCAATGGAAGCAGTGCTCACCTCGCGCAGCCGAATTGAAGCTAAACTCGCGATTCTGAAACCCCTCTCGGCCGCCATCGCTATCGGAACCGGTGGACCCTTCGGTGCGGAAGGCCCCATCATTCAGACTGGTGGCGCAGTGGGCTCTGTGATTGGACAAATCATTTCCACCACGGCCTCGGAGCGGAAGGTACTTCTGGCTTGCGGAGCTGGAGCCGGAATGGCCGCTACATTTAACACGCCGATTGCCGGCGTGATTCTCGCCATCGAACTTCTACTATTTGAATTTCGCTCGCGTTCCTTCATCCCGCTAGTGATTGCGTGTACCCTGGCGACGAGTGTACGTGCCGTGCTGCTTGGCCAGCATTCCATGTTCACCATGGGAAATGTAAATTACGACGTATTGCACGGTCTTCCGTTTTATCTCCTTCTTGGAGTTCTGAGCGGCGTGGCCGCAATCTGCTTCACAAAAGTGCTCTACTGGGTAGAAGATCAATTCGATCGGTTGCCAATCGATGACCTCTGGCATCCTGCAATTGGTGCGCTGGGTCTCGGCATCATTGGCTTTTTCGTTCCTAGGGTTCTCGGCGTTGGTTACGACACGATTTCAGACATACTCAACAACAATCTCGGTCTAAAGCTTCTGCTTCTGATCGCGATTTTCAAAGCGCTCGCGCTAATGATCTCGCTCGGTTCCGGAACTTCCGGTGGATTGCTCGCGCCAATGTTCATGTCGAGCGCGGCGCTCGGAGGGTCCTTCGCTATTGTCGTAAACCTGATTTTCCCCAGCGCGCACCTTTCTCCCGGAGCTTACGCGTTAGTGGCCATGGCTGCGGTTTTCGGCGCAGCTTCTCGCGCCACGTTTGCGTTCATTGTCTTTGCGTTTGAGATCACGCGGGATTACAACGCCGTTCTCCCGCTGATGCTTGCCTGCGTAATTGCCGATATGATCGCGATTCACTACTTGCCCAGCTCGATCATGACGGAAAAACTCGCGCGGCGCGGCCTTCGCGTCCCAGAGGAGTACGAAGCGGGCGTGCTGCAGGTGGTGCGGGTCGGCGAAGTGATGCGGAAAGACGTGCAACCAATCCCTCTCGAAATGACCGTCGGCGACTTAGCCGAGCGTATGGCCCGCGGAGAACCAAGTTTTAATCTGACCCAGGGCCTCCCGATTATCGGCAAAGACGGAAAGCTCGCTGGAGTCGTAACCCAAGGCGACCTATTACGCGCGCTGGAAGCGGACCCCAAAGGAAGGGCCACTGTGCTTGAAGCGGGAAGCAGAAATCTAACCGTGGCTTATCCCGACGAGTCAGCGTTCGATGCTCTCTTCCGCATGCTGCAGAATGATATCGGCCGGCTGCCGGTCGTCAGCCGCGCAGACCCTAAGGAAATGGTCGGATACCTGAATCGCTCGAGCATCTTGGGCGCTTGGACTCGCCAGATGGAAGAAGAGGGCGTGCGCGAGCATGGCTGGGTCAAACAGTGGCGTGGCGCTCAGAAGACGGAGAAATCTGTGAAATGAAACTAAGAGCCTGGTCGAACGTTGGATTCCGCTGCTCGGGATTTCGAAAGCTGCACAGGGTCGGCCGTTACTTGCTGCTTGTTGTGGTTAACTCTTTTGTGTCTTCGCCAGTAGGTGCGCCGCCCTTATCGCGTTCCGGCTGCTGTTCATCGGCGAGCGAACCGCAATCGTTCGGTCGTTTGTGAATCTTGAAGTCGCCGGTTTCGTTGATCCACGGACGACCGATGAGTCGAAACGGCGGAGACGGACAGAAATCGCGCGCCTTCACGTTTTCAACGTGGATGATATTTTGTTCAGCGTCGCTTTGTTTAATTCCCCAGGCGGCGCTTACGATGAGAAGTGAGATCGTTCACACTGGCAGGACTGACCGCCAGGTTGATCTGCAACGGGTACGCCAGGCTTTTATTCACGCGCTCGCACACGTTGTAGACAGAGTGGAGACGCTATCATCCACCACGAAGAATCCCGTCGAAGCGCTTTTGGGCCAATAGTGGCGTCCGTTAATCCCAAGCAATTCGGCAAGAGACGCGTCGTCGCGCGTGAATGTGGGCCGTCGAGCGTTTAGTTTCCGGTCCCCTCCGCTGGATTCAATTAATGGAGGCGCATGATCCGAGACAGTTCCATGTAAGCGCTCGCTGACTTGTCGCTGTTGTAAGCGTTCGCTTACTGTGTACGATGTAAGCGTTCGCTTACAGGAGGACCCGGATGAAGATCCGCACACCGGCCGACCTTGGAACCTTGATTCGCAACACCCGTAAAAAGCTCCAGCTCGACCAATCCACGCTTGCCAAGACCATCGGGGTTAGTCGCCTCTGGCTCGTCGAGATCGAAAAAGGAAAGCCTCGCGCAGAAATTGGTTTAGTGCTACGAGCCCTTGATGCTTTCGCATAACCTTGAATGCTACGACATCGGAAAAGCTGCCACCGAAGAGTCCACAGAGCACCGTCGATATCGACCAGATCGTCGCGGCTGCGCGTAGGCCACGCAAATGACGCCGCAGCTTATTGCTTTTGCGGAAGGCTTAGTCATGGGAACGGTGGCGAACGCTAAAGGCGGGCGGATTTCCCTTCTCTATTCTGACGAATGGTTGGCGTCACCCGGCGCCTACCCTTTTGTCAGTGTCCATGCCCTTGTCATCTGACGAACAAGGACACCGAAAAATCCATCCCTTCCTTTGGGGCCTACTTCCAGACAACGAAATTGTGCTTGGACGGTGGGCGCGAAAGTTTCACGTTTCGCCCAGAAACGTTTTGGGACTTATCTCAAACGTAGGTGAAGATTGCGCAGGCGCAGTCCAGTTCGTGAAGCCGAACGGCTCGATGCCGTTCGATCAGCCGGACCACCGGAAGTTCAATGGTTGGATGAAGCGGGTGTCGCAGACCGGCTCCGCACGTTGCGGCAAGATCAGTCCGCGTGGCGAATCGCACGCGACACCGGACAGTTCAGTTTGGCCGGTGCCCAACCAAAGACCGCGCTGCTCCTAGAAAAAGGTCGGTGGGGCGTTCCTTCTGGTCGCACGCCGACGACACATATTCTCAAGCCACCAACGGGTGAATTCGACGGGCACTCCGAAAACGAGCACTTTTGCCTGGAATTGGCGCGCTCTCTTCAACTGCCAGTCGCACACTCGGAGATTCGGCGGTTTAAAGACGAAATCGCGATTGTGATCGAATGTTATGACCGCGTCCGGACCGGCGGTACGATCCGCCGAGTCCATCAGGAGGACATCTGTCAGGCGATGGGCCTTCCACCCACTCAAAAGTATCAAAGCGACGGCGATCCCAGCGTCCGCGCCATCGCCGAACTCCTCACGAAGTCTTCGACCGCACCCAGCAACGACCTACATACCTTCGTCAACGCTGTCGCCTTCAACTGGTTCATCGCTGGTCCCGACGCCCATGCTAAGAATTACGCCCTGCTTTTAGGCGCTGAGTCCCGAGTTCGATTAGCTCCGCTATACGATCTCGCAAGCGCTCTCCCGTATCCCGGCATGCGGCCAATTGGATTAAAACTCGCGATGAAAATCGGGGGAGAGTACGCTTTGCGGAATGTCGCTGTAAGGCATTGGCGAAGGCTGGCGGCCGAAACACATCTAAATCCAGACGAATTGCTTGCCAGTCTACGAGCCACTGCCCAGGCTATGCCCGATCACGTGGTGACGATCCGAGAACGTTCAAAGCAGGAAGGTCTCTCTCACCCGATTCTCGCCCGACTCTCAGAGCGCCTCATCGTCAGAGCCAGAGAATGTCAGCGGCTCCTCAAATAACGCCGCACTCGACAGAATTTTCTAGTGGCACTTGTGATGTCACTTGGTGTTTAAATTTAAGACATAATCGGGCTGCCTCCGTCACGCTGATTTCTCCGCATCCTATTGAAATGGCGTGTCTTGGCGTATCCCGACGTTTTGGGGCGTCTTGCTCAGAATGGCTTGAAAGGCCCCAGCTTTGGGTTGAGTATTAAATTCCGAGCCCCTCGTGATCCACTCGCAATCCCCGATTCCCAAACGACACTCTAATTTCCCCGAAGCCGACATTCTGGCCCGCTTCGCGGGACTTATAGCTGCAAGCAGCACGTTGCGGGATCGAGTGGTTCTGCTTGTATCCGGGAACGAGAATCTAGGACGCCCTAGGCGGTGCGTTGAGGAAATAGATCGTGAAGTAGCTGGTCACATTCGGCTGATCCGGCTTCCCCGAGACTTGCGCCGAATTCGTATGCTCGTTGATCTGCACTCTGTCGCATCCTGTTCGCTTCAATGATTCCAATAAGAGCCACAAGCCTTTTCGACAATCCACTCGGAGGCTCTGTGTTTTGGCGCTTTCCATGGAAGTAATCACCGCTCGTGCTTGTTCGTCTCTCGCATCCGCAACGGAAGCCACAGAGTCATGAGAGAAATCCATGCTGAGCAGCAGCAGCGTCTTCGGATTCTCCGCACGAGCCGCAAGTACATCGCGGAGCCGGTGCAAACGATTGGTGTCGGCGTTCACGTCAATCAGGATTGGGACCACGCGGCTATGCGGGAAATAGTACTTCAGGAACGGAATGAGCACGCCCACGGAGTGCTCGCCTGTGAACGCCTCAGTATCTTCTGGCAATTGAATGGCCTTGGCGATTTGCCGGACCAGTTGCGTGTCTGTCTGAAGGACGCCGAAGGGAGTCTTCCACGGCAGCGACGATATGCTGATGTTGGCGAGCCCTTGGTGAAAGTGGTTCGGGCCAAGAAGAATAATCGTTTCGGGCGAAGTTTGGCCCTTCAATCCAGCAAGAAATCGGACCATCAACCCGCTGGCGAGAAAATGGTGGGTCAAGATTCCACCGCAGACTCTTTGTCCAGCAGGCAGCGCAGGAAGTGCCTGCCCTGCCGAGTTTTTTATGGCATCAAGAAAGACCTGCGGATTGTCGCTCCAGAAAGAAAAGTGTTGGTCTCGCGACGGTGCACCCGGAGAGACCAACATGAGGCTGAGCAATATGATTCCGCAGGATCGCCACATCAGTTTGCACCACCCGAATTCTTCAGAAACATCGAGTACCAGCTTGGTGGCTGAACGCCATTCTCTTTTCTTGCGGCGGGATCTTCGGTGTAGATGACTTTCTTCCATTCGGAATCGGCCCAGCGCTTGGCGCTCGGAAATTCATACCAGGAGTAGACATATCCGACGGTCCAGCGCGTTCCCCCGTAAGCATCCTTCACTACTACAGTGATCCGCTGCGGCGTACCTGTAGCGACTTCCAACACCCGACCGTCAACTGCGTCCGTGGCGACGTCGGCAATCAAGGCCATTTGCAGTTCGGAAGGATCTCTTATCTCATCAACACCGCGAGGTAAGAGCAACGGTCTGCCAAACTCTTCGGCCAGACTCCCGATCCAACCGTAATCTTCCGCAGTAATCGGGGCTCCTGAGACCTCTCTTTGAGCAATAGCCTCTGCCTTACGAGCCAGCTCACGAAACGTTGTGAATTTGTCCAGATACTCGTCCGTGATGAAATCGGTGCGTTTCATCCGGTCCAACATTTGGTCAATGCACTGGCTCAAGCGCCGGAAGAATACGGGATTCGGTTCGATGTAGCCCTTTGGACCCGGTGGATAGTATGGAGGAATGTCAAACTCCTCGCCCTCGCCACTTTCTGCGTATGATTGTTCAGAATAGAGAATAGTGTCATGCTTCAGCTCCGCCCAGTTCGCTGCACCGGCGTTCAGATTCTTGTATTGCCAGGGTTTCGCCTGGGCAAACATTTGTTTGCTGGCGACCGGCAAAAACAATGAATTCAAAGTGTTCAGCCACTCGTCATAGAAACTGGCCGGTTTAGCCAGATGCTCCTGGGCTACCCCCTGGAGCTTCTTGGTTTGAGAGTCATAGTTGGCCCATTTTTGCCGCTGTTGGGCTTGCTGCTGTTGTTCCG
Source organism: uncultured Acidobacteriota bacterium (assembly GCA_963731535.1). Classification (GTDB taxonomy): domain Bacteria; phylum Acidobacteriota; class Terriglobia; order Acidiferrales; family UBA7541; genus Palsa-295. The sequence goes on from CAVSWI010000021.1 coordinate 105,774, forward strand.
TGGCTGCCTGTGATCCCAAGGTCATCATGATATCCAGTGTGGAAGGAAGGTTTCGCGGATTGTCATCACTGCCGACACTCGGCGAGGTCAGCTGGTTCAAAAGAAAAGCATCGAGCGTGTAGCGCTGGCCCAGGAACTTGAAGCCTCGAACCATCTTCAACCGTTCTTCCTGTGTCTTTCCAGTCCCCGTCTGCACCGAAACGATTTGTGGGGGCGGGAGGTCACTTTCGACAGCGCGGTCGAATGCTTCCAGATTGTCTTCGAGCTTGGTGGCGACTTGCGTTGCACCCGGTGTTTCTGTGCCGAAGACCTTCCGATTGACCGACCGATAACCCGCAAGAGTGGACTTATCCTGAGGACCGACGAGGTATTCGAGTGAGCTGTCTATTGATTCGAAGGTGCGCGTCCCTTGCGCCTTGTCTACTAAGCCTGGAATGAGAATCGCGGCCAGGGTCATCTTCCGGTCTGCCAGGGGAAAATTCCTGCGGCCAAACCACATCATTGCCCGGAAGTAGCGTTGCAGTGTTTCGCTCTTCTCGTAATGCCCCCGCACTTTGTATTGGGTGAAGTCCTCGTCGCCGAATTTGCTGGATGCGGAGGAGGGCAGCTCCCCGCCGGCGTTCTCAATCTTGGCAACAAGCGCTTGGGTATCCCCGCCTACACGATCGGGAACCGCGAAGTTCAGGTCAAACAGCTTCGCAGCAACCGAAAAATAAAGCAGGTCGTATGTCAGTGCCTCACGGACATCAGCAGGCGTTGCGGTCGGCAGGGTCTTGATTTCGTTTTCTGTAGCCTGAACGAGATTGGCGGCGAGCTTCGAGACCGAGGGAGATAGCTTCTTTTCCTCTATGTCCTGAAGCATGCGGTCGAAGATCAAGTGATGGGCATGGAGAAAGAGGTCCGATGTGACAAAGGGCTGGCCCTCCATCTGGTAAGCGTCTGCCACGTCGTCCACGCGGATTTCCTTCGCGGGCGGAACGCTCTCGATGTAAAAGCCATTTTGAGACAGTGTTTGGCGGTCTGCTTCCGCGAGGGAGATATTCGAATAGCGGATCTGCCGGGGAATTTCCTCGGCTGCGACGGCAGACTGATTAACCGCGGCAACAGTGAGCGCTCGCAGGTTACTCGCCTGCATGAAGCCGTAGCGGGGCGTTTCTGTGCCATTGAAATGCGCTTTAATCCACTGCCCCCCTTGAAAATCTAGCTTTCCAACGGCTTCCACCACTTCGCCTTGGAAAATACTCAGAACCGTGGGACTTCCGGGGTCTGGGACAACGTGAACTGCCGTCCCATCTCTTAGACACATGTACAGCGGCGTATCGACAGTGGCAGTCGCAGGCTCCAGCCACAACTTCTGGGCATCGATGTAGCCTCGAACTTCTTTGTTGTCAATCTTGGCTCGAACGGCTAACGACTCCGGGTGCGCGGGATCGTACGTCCCGAAGACACTCTCCCCGTAGAAGACAGCGGGAGCCAGCGTATTAGGGTCTCGTCGCCGCAGTTCTTCATAGGTTAGGCTCTCTTCCAGAAGCTTTTCGGCGGGCGCCTTACGGAGGAAAGCTACCTGATACGTGACGATGTAATTGCGCTCCCGGCCTGCCGATTCCGTGGTGCCGCCCGGAGTGAGCATCCCCAGGAAGCTCGTGGTCGTTTCCGCGCTGTTACCCGATTGGCTGCCTTGTCCCGTCTCTTGCGATTTTACCTGTGGGACCGCTTGCGAATGAGTGGAGGACGGATCCCCTGCGGTTGTTCTGGAGGCGGAGGCTGGCTTTCTTTTTGCGAGGTAGAAAGCACTCGCCGCGGTCACTGCGAGAGCAGTTCCGACCAATAGGAGAACGTATTTCCTCGGTCTCATGTAATGCCCTTAACTTTTAGCAGGAATGAATTCAGCATAAACGAGGCTTGGGATTTCACCTTCGGCAAAGAACTCCTACTTGGTGTAAGAGTCATTACTCGGCAAAGGACCGAATTCAACGCATTCGTTCAAATGTCGGTATATTCACAGTCGGCTGCCCATTCGGTGCGCCGAGGATTGCCGTGCCCTTGCCCCGCTTCAACCTAATTCTTCTCATAGCCGCTTTCGGTACCATCATTGTCTGCGCAAAAGCGCAGCCGCACAGCGCGCGCCTCCTGTTCACGGGCGATATTCTGCTTTCGCGCCACGTTGCGTCTGAACTGGAACACCGAAGGGTTTCACCCGGGGCTCGGTTAACGGACCTTTTTCACAATGCTCAATGGGTCAGCGGAAACTTGGAAGGCGCCTTCGGCTCACCGACTGACTGTCTCGAATCTGCACGCGTTTGTTTTGCAAGCCCCGATTCCGCCGTTGAGTTCTTACGAACGGCCAGTTTTCACGGGCTGACTCTGGAGAACAATCATGCTGGGGATCTCGGAAGCACAGGCCGGGAGCACACGCGCAACCTGCTCGAACAGGAGTCGCTGGTGCCGGTCGACTTTGGGAATTCACCACAATTTGCCAGAGTGGGTGACGCAACATTCGCATTGATCCGTCGGCACCTGCCACAGATGGAAACATACCGCTTGAACTGTAATGGGAGCCCGAAGATCGGGACCTGCTGAACTGACTGAGCGCCGAAGCGCTGACGGTGATGAGTTCCTGTCCTTCGCCAGCGACGGGTTCGTTGAAGTCTCCATATACGGGCGACTTGCCGGCTACCTTGATGTCATGCTATTTCTCCATTGTGCTCGAGCCAGAATCTGAGCCATGTGCGTCTATAAGAGCTCGAAATCGGTTCCAGAGGCATCAACAGGATATGTAGGTTCGCCTGCGAATGCCGTAACAGGTTGCGTCCCGATTGAGGCGATATAACCGTCAGGACGGAGCAGGATTCGTGTCCCCTCTCGCATCACGAACTCCGTGGCGTGGGTGCCTCGCATCTGTTCGAAAAGCCTGGTGCCGTCAGCGAGTCTCACATCCGGCATCCGGTCTCCGGGGTGCAGCCGTCCAAGGGGTTTACCCGAGGATAAGGCACTCGTCCGGTAATGGAGCCTGAGCTGATTTGTCGCCGCTCCGCGCTTGAGCGAGCGCGTGCGGTAGATCTGCTTGCTCAGCCCCAGCACCGCAGCTGCAACAGGAAGGCGCTCAGCCTCGTAGGTGTCAAGCAGTGACTCAGGACCGCCGCGCAATACGTGCGCAAGCTTCCACCCGAGGTTGTAAGCGTCCTGAACTCCGGTGTTCAATCCTTGGCCGCCAGTAGGCGGGTGTAAATGCGCCGCATCACCTGCAAGGAAGACGCGGCCCACTCTCAAGCGATCGACCATACGGACCGCAGGCCGGTACATCGAACTCCACGCGATCCGCGAGACATGGCACCCCGCAACTTTCTGGATTGCCGACTCAATGCCTTCCACGGGTTCTCTGCGCGACATCATTTGAAAAAGCGAAGGGTCAGGGTCGGGCAGCGGACAAAGGCCGATGGAACCTCCTTTTGCGAAGGGCCATACATGCCAATCTGTGTGGTCGAGTCCCTCGACGTTGACATCGGCAACGAACGCGGCCTCTGTGCCAAGAGTCTCTCCGCGGAGGGCCAATCCGAGCGCCTTCCTGACCGCGCTGTGACCGCCATCGCAGCCAATAAGATATTCCGCTGTCACCAACTCCCCGGTGGAGAGACGGACCTGTACTCCGCGCATTTTCAGCGACACCTCCTCGAATGCCGTACCAAACTCAACCTGACCACCTAGCTGTGCCAGGCGCTCTCGCAGGATCTCCTCTGTGCGACTTTGCGGAACCAGCCAGAGGTTTGGATAGGGCACCCCCTCTGTCGCTTGCTTGCACCCTCCCAGGGGTCCAAACCGCAGCGATAGCGGGCCTACATGCACGCGGAATCCCGGATACGGCATGCCCACTTGGAGGACCGTTCCGATGATCCCGAGATCTTCGAAGACCTCCAGCGTGCGCGGTTGAATCCCTTTTCCTCGTGAGCCGCGGAAGGGTTCTTCAGCCGCGTCAATCAGACGAAAAGCGATGGAACGCCGGGCAAGTTCGATGCCGAGTGTTAAACCGGTCGGTCCAGCCCCGACGATGATTACTTGTGTTTCGTACATTGTACGAACCAGATTAATGGTACAGTGTACGAATGTCAAGACCCTCCCAACTCAGCCGAGACAAGATCGCCGCCACGGCCCTTGCGATTGCCGACGCCGAGGGCTTCGAATCGGTTTCCATGCGGCGGGTCGCCCAGGAAATGGGCGTCGGTACGATGAGCCTCTACTACTACGTCAAGACCAAGGCCGACCTGATTGCTGCAATGGACGACGCACTTATGGGTGAAGTGCTGTTACCGTCTCTCCCCGGCAGCTGGCGCGAGGCACTGACCGTGATCGCATTCCGCACACGAGATGTCTTCTTGCGGCACCCCTGGGTGCTCTCCTCCATGTTGTCGGCTTCCCCCGGCGTCAACGCGATGCGCCACATGGAACAATGCCTACAGGCGCTTGCTGCGACAACCATGACCAGCAGAGAAAAGCTCGCGTTGCTTGCAATCATCGATGACTTCGTCTTCGGATATGCCCTTCGCGAAGCGGGGAGCGACCCGAAGGTCGATCTGAAGTTCGCCAGGGCGCAACTCGCGACGGGGGCCTTTCCCCGGCTCAAAGAGGCCTTTGGCAAAGGACGCCTGCCCGCCATGCCGGACCGTTTTCAAATGGGTTTGCGGGCACTTCTGGATTTGGTGAAGGGGACCAGCGAATGAGCTACAAAGGGATCCGTTACGAGGACAGTATTGTCGGCGAACCGGAAGTTATCCAGAAACGGGGTTCGAGGAGATGAGAGCGCAAGGTGCCTCCGACGGAACCTTACTTCCTCGAACGGGACTTTCTGGCCCGGGATAACTTCCGGTTAGCCCGTAAAATCCAGAAGCTATTCACAATTGCTGAGTTGCCCGTCGCTCGGCAGGGACGGCGAGAAATGTCACCAAATCTCCAGATGTTTGCCCAAGATTTTTCCGAGGAAGAGTTGCGCACGGTCTGGGCTATTCGTACCGCAGCGCGACCATGGGATCGACGCGCATGGCGCGCCGCGCCGGAATGTAGCTCGCGAGCAGCGCCGCAACGAGGAAAAGAATTGCGCTGCCAATGATCGTCATCGGATCAGCGGGACTCACTTTATATAACAGGCTCTTTATCAGCGGCGCCAGCGTGAACGCTGCGATCAGCCCAATCGCAATCCCCACGCCCGCGAGCGCCAGTCCGCGGCCAACGACCAATTTCAAAACGTCAGTTTGCGTCGCGCCCAGCGCCATGCGAATGCCCAATTCCTGCGTGCGTTGTGCCACGGCGTAGGAAATGACTCCGTAAATTCCCACAATCGCAAGCACCAGCGCCACGGCGGAAAAAATCCCAAACAGTGCCACGGTGAAGTTGGATTGCGCGCGCGACTGCGCAAGTATCTGCTCGAGCGTTTGCACCTCGGTGATCGGCTGATCGCTGTCGATTTGCGCCAGCCGCTGCCGCACCGCCGGAACCAGCGCCAAGGGGTTTCTGCTCGCGCTGCGCAAACTCAATCGCAAATGCGACCAGGGAAGGTTCGGGAAGGGAAGAAACATCTCTGGAGCGGAACCTTCGCCGAGTCCATTATTCTTCTCGTCGCCGAATACGCCGACCACTTCCACCGGCTTAATGATTGGCCCGAGCCAAATATGTTTCCCGATGGGATTGTCGTTCGGCCAGTAGCGCCGCACAAACGCCTGATTCACCATCGCTACTGTCGGCGTGGTCTGATTGTCCTCGGCCGTGAACTCGCGTCCGCGCTCGAGCGCCACGCGCAGCACCTTCGCGTAATCCGTACTGATCGTTTGGATGTTCACGCCGGACCGCTGCGCGACGGGCACTACGGGCTCGCCCTCCGCAAGAATGGGTGCGAACCGCGTGGGAGTCGGCGGCAGCGCCGACGAAATCGCCGCGGCGCTCACGCCCGGCAACAACTGCATCTGCCGCAGCACCTCGTTGTAAAACGAAACCATCTGCGCATTTGTCCCGTATTTCGATGGCGGCAGGTTCATTCGCATCGTCAGAACGTTCGTGGGATCGAACCCCGGATTCACGTTGATCAGCTGCAGAAACCTGCGAATCAGCAGCCCGGAGCCGAACAGCAAAATCATCGACAGCGCCACTTGCGTCACTACCAGCAAATTCTGCGAACTCGCCGCCCGTCGCGTCCCTGTGCTCCCGCGTCCTTCATCGCGCAGCACGGACTGCAAATCCGTTTTCGAAAGTTGCAGCGCCGGAGCCAGCCCAAATAACACTCCGCTAACTAGCGAAATCGCCGCCACGAAACACGGCACGCGCCAATCCATCGCGACGCTTCCGCTCAACTGCGACACTGTATCGCGGTTCAGCGCCAGCAGCGCCCGCACGCCCGCGTGTCCAGCCAAAATTCCCAGCGCGCCGCCAATCAGTGCCAGCAGCAAGCTTTCGACAAGTAACTGGCGCACAATCACGCCGCGCCGCGCGCCCAGCGCGGTCCGCAAAGCAATTTCCTTTTTGCGATTCTGCGCGCGCGCCAGCAGCAGGCTGGCCACATTCGCGCAAGCAATCAACAGCACCACTCCCACCGCGCCCATCAGAACCAGCACAGCCACACGGACGTTCGCTACGATCATCGTTTGCAGCGGCGTGACCGTTGTCGGCCACTTCGGATCGGCGTCGGGCCGATTCGAGTTGTCGCGGCAATACTCGTTATGCAGCACTCGCAGTTCGGACCGTGCCTGATCGATGCTCACGCCCGGCGCCAGCCGCGCGATTCCCTCCAGGTATCCCATGCCCGCCTGAATGTGCTCCGGCGTGGCGATATTCAGCTCGAATTCGCGCGGAATCCAAATCTGCGTGTCGTTGCCGAGAGGCTGGAACGTGAATCCTGCCGGCAGCACTCCAACAATCGTATAACTGAGCGAATCGAGCATGAGACTTTGCCCGATTACGTTGTGCGCTCCCCCGAACTCGCTCACCCAAAATTGATGACTCAGCATCACCACGCGATTGCCGCCGCGTTGCCCTTCGCTCGCGAAAAAATCCCGCCCCAGCGCTGGCCGCACGCCGAGCACGTCGAAGAAATTCCAGCTCACCCGACCGGCCGAAATTTGCCGCGGCTCGCCGCGTCCGGACATGTCGAAATCGTCGCTGGCAAACGCGGAGATCCCAGAGAACGAATACTGGTGGCCGCGCAATCGTGAAAAGTATGGATACGAAAACACGTCCTCTTGGCTGTTGTCTACGATGTTTGTTTCGTAAACCATCATCAGCTTCTGCGGATTTGCGTAGGGAAGCGGCCGGAGCAGTAGCGCATCGGCTACCGTGAAAATTGCTGTGTTCGCGCCGATACCCAGCGCCAGCGTGAGCACGGCGACGGCGGTGAAGCCAGGCGATTTGCGCAGCATGCGCAGGCCGAAGCGCAAGTCTTGAATCAAGGTTTCAACGAAATGCGTGCCCTGCGCTTCGCGGCATTCTTCCTTGAACTTCTGGTAGCCACCGAACTCGATCCGGGCGCGTCGCTCGGCTTCCGCACGCGGGAGACCCGAGCGCTCAAGATCATTGGCGCGATCCTGGATGTGCGCACGCAGTTCCTCTTCCATCTCCTTGTCAATCCGAGACCGATGAAGCAGCGCCGAAACCACCGAACGGAGCGAGGAGAAGATCCTCATGTTTCCTCCGGCTGCGCCTTAAGCGCTGAGGCAATCGCAGCGACTAGGCGGTTCCAGCCGTCCTCCTCTTGGCGCAAACGTTTTCGCCCGGCGGCCGTCAGCTCGTAGAACTTGGTCCGTCGATTGTTCTCCGACGTGTCCCAGTGAGCCTTCAGCAATCCCTGCCGCACAAGTCGAAACAGCGCGGGATAGAGCGCGCCCTGTTCGACCAGCAGCGCTCCGTGTGAAATCTGTTCGATGCGCAGCAGAATGCCGTAGCCGTAGAGCGGGCCCAGAGAGACGGCTTTCAAAATGAGCAAATCGAGAGTGCCGGGGAGAATCTGCGCGTGTTCGGGCATCCGAGTATCCTAACCTACTTATGAAACTAAGTCCGCATTCCCGGCTTGTCAAGGAGGAAGTAGTGTAGAAGCGCCGGATTCGCCCCCAACGTCACGGGCGTATGCTCGGCAATTCGGAAACTATCCAGAAACGGGGGTTCGAGGAGATGAGAGCGCAAGAAGCCTTCGGCGAAACCTTGCTTCCTCGAAGCGGACTTCGGACAGCGAGGAGAGTCTGAATACACCGAACCGAACCCAGGATCCTGGATAGCTCTACACTAGCCGGCTTGAACGAAGCCGCTGGCGCGGCGGACGCTTCGCGTGCTATGCTCCGCACGTCATGCCCCAGCGTAACGCATCGAATTGCGGTTCTCGCACATGCTCATTTTCTAAGTACCGCAAAACCGATAGCTTACAGATGGGTGAAAAGATTGAATTTCCATAGCCATTAGCCCGCATCCGCCGCAAACACCAGCGTCTTCCTTCAAGTCGTTGTATCGAAAGCGCGCAAACACACCGTGCTCGTGTGTGCGCTTGCTCACTCGCGCTTCCGATACAACACTAGGACTTATCGTTACTGATCGGCTCGACCTGGATAACTTGCGGTTTGCCGATAAACCGCTCGTTGCCCCGTTGCCTAAGGAGATAGCCGCTTTTCTCCTGGATTGCCGATAGATTTTCGATGTTTCGCTTCAAGCAAAGCAGCTTGAGCGACCGCGAAATATTCCTCCCGCCGCGTGCCAATCCTACGAATAGGACTGTCGCACGGCAGTGTCCAGCTCACGGTAGCTTGTCGAAAAAGAGATAAACGGCGGCGATCCGGCCGTCCCGCGCAATGATGAAATCGGTCCCGGCGTAAGCTGGCGCCTCACCCGGGCGGCCTGATACCCAGCGGACCAGCCCGCCATTGCCCGATTCCGCGGGCTCGGTAATTGGCTGATATCGGAATTCAGGGTGAGTAGCTTTGATCGCGCCCGCGATGCGGTCTATTTCGTCACGGCCACGATAGACTCCCTTGCTGGGGTCGTAGAAAACGCAATCTTCAGTGTAAATCTCGTCGATGGCGGCGCGCCGGCGAGCTGGATCGTTTTCACCGAAGACATCACGAAGATTGCGGATCAGCAAGGTCGATATGCTGTATGGCATGGCTTGTCTCCTCTCGCATCGAGTGCGGCTTGCGATATCTCGGCGCGGAGCGCTCTCTCGTTTATCTGAAGTTGCGTTACGAAATTGCTTTTCACGTCTTAGATGGCTTACAACGATATTCGTTGCAACCGCAGATGGTCGACTGGATGGAACAGATAAACGACGAGCGGTAACGGGCTCGCCGGTCCGGTTAGTACCGGCAAAACGCGCTTGTGTTTACCAATTTCCTTTCACTCGCCTAATCATACCTGTCATTGGCCAGAAACGGGGTTCGAGGAGATTGGAAACGCGAGCCACACTCCCCCGCACCACATTTCCTCGAAGCGGACTTCGGGACAGCGAGGAGAGTCTGAATACACCGAACCGAACCCAGGATCCTGGATAGCTTTACACTAGCCGACTTAGCGGGACTGATCCTAAAAATAGGTTGCCGCACCCGGTTGACGTTTCCAGGATTAGTCGAGATAGACGTACTCGGGATATTCGGTGCGCAGTCGCACATATTCGGCAGGGCTCATGCCCGCGAATTCCTGAAATTCATGAATGAAGTGCGGCTGGTCGTAATATCCGAAATGTTGGGACATATCCGCCCAGTCTTGTGTGTTGCTTTGATGAACAGCGAGAAGGGCCCTGCGAAACCGCAATAGCCGCGACGTGAACTTTGGTGTGCAACCCACGCGACAATCGAAGCGCGAAATCAGCTGTCTCTGGGTGACCCCAATCTGACTTGCGAGTTGTCGCAACGGCAACACAGGCCAGTTCCGGAGTGCGCGCAAGGCGACGTCCACTAAATGATCGCCGTCAAGGCGATGGCGAGCCTTGGCGAAAAGGTACGACTCTAGCAGGTCGAATTTGCGAGAAATATCAGGCTCTTCCAGCAACCGGTCGCGAAGGGCGTGTGCCTCTTGTTTCCAAATGAGATCGAGCTCGATCACCGAAGCAGTCAGCTCAGATGCTGGAAATTCGAAAAACGGAGCAACGCCGCCCGTACAAAAATGGACTCCAATCATCGATGAACCCGGTTCGGGGCCGAGAACCAAGTACTGTCGCTGCATACCGGAAATCCAGGCCCGGCGGAGGGAGGTGAACCGCGTGGGGTCTTCGCGGGTGTAAAGCCTCTTGGGTGTCGGGGATAGATCGATGATGAGTTCGACCGCAGCATTTGGGAGAAGCTTCTCTCTCGAGTGGGCGACGGCAAGGTCTTTGTAGAACCAAAAGAATTCGATGAACTTGGAGAGTGGTCCTGACGCCTGGCGTCGCCGGAAAATCATGTGAGTACACAATCTTTCTGGTATGGAATAGCCAAATCGCAAGTGCCTGGGATTTCCAGCACGATTATAGGTAACGGCCATCACGGGCGCAACCGATCGCAGGGAAATTTTTACAATACATCGAAAGGCACCGCGGGCTAGTATCACAACCACTCAGAACTGAGGAGCGGCTTGATGCCCATCTCACATTTGAACTGGCTGGCGATTATCGCCGCAGCTTTGTCTACGTTTGTTCTCGGAGGTCTGTGGTATTCGCCGATTTTTCTCGGAAAAGCGTGGATGAATGCGTGCGGATTTACAAAAGAAGATCTCAATCGCGGCAACAGCGGAGTCATTTTCGGGTTCTCGTTCTTGTTCGCCTTGCTCATGGCTGCAAACCTGGCCATGTTCCTGAACGACTCCAAGACCAATGCGGCTTGGGGCGCTACGGCGGGGTTTCTTGTCGGGTTCGGGTGGGTGATGCTCTCGATCGGGACCATCGCGTTATTTGAACGTCGAGGGTGGAAGTACATTCTCATCAACGGCGGTTACATGACGATTGCATTTGTCCTGATGGGCTTAATCATCGGTTCGTGGCGTTAGACGTCGGCCGATACTTGTTTCGAATTCACAGACCCAAGGAGGGATCAGGTTATGAGAACCAAGATTCTACTGGGAATGGTATCTCTACTTGCCGTTTCGACTGCAAGTACGCAAACGGTTCGCAACTCGTCATTTCAAATGCACCACACCCCAATAACGGACATTCATCGGTGCTACTTTATTTCAGCTTCCGCCCGATTTCGTCCGACGTTCGCCGATTGAATGTGTCAGTTCGCCGAGAACCTACTAAGCGCTGCCTCGCGGGTCCAGGGTTGGAACGGAAATGCAAAGGAGAAACACATGTGGGGAGAAGAATTCGGAGTCAGAGTGGTAAGCCTCCCGGCAGGGTCGAAGAGGCATGCTTCGAATTCCACGAAGCGTAGGCTGGGAAGCCTTGTGAAGCTGTTAGTTGTCGTTCTTATTTCCGTGAAGCCTCAGGCGGCGTCGCCGGTCGATCAATCCCGCGAACAGGTGATCACGGTCGCAGCCCAAATACAGCGGGCTGACTATGAGGGAGACCGCAGCGCACTAAAACGCCTGTATGAGGAACTAACGCCTATTGCGCAAAGCACGAAGCTTGCTTCTCGTGTGCGATATTGGCGGGGCTTTGCTTTGTGGCGGAGGGCTATGAATGGATTCAACGAATCGGCTGATCCGAAGGAGTTGGAGGAAGATCTAAAGCAGGCGGTCAGCGAATTCGACGAAGCGGTGCGAATAGACCCTGGATTTGTGGATGCAAAGGTTGGGGCAATATCATGCCTAAGCAATCTCTTGTTCCTAAACCAGAAGAACGCAGCACGCGTGCAGGAACTAGTCGCACAGGCTGTGCCATTGCGTAAGGAAGCCGAAGCGGCAGAACCGGAGAATCCCCGCCTCCTTTGGGTGCTTGGTCCTATTTGTTGGTACGCTCCCCCGGAACGTGGATGCAGTCAGGACAAAGCGATGGAGATGACGAAGAAGGGTTTGGAGGCGGCTCGGAAAGAGAAAGGAGTAAAAAGCGATCCGCTGGAACCTTCGTGGGGGGAACCGGAATTGTTGGCGGCTCTAGCTTGGGCCAATCTGCACCGAACTACACCGGACTTGAATGCAGCGGAGGAGAACGCGCGTTCAGCGCTGACGCTTGTCCCATATTGGCATTATGTGCGGGACATTCTGATTCCGCAGATTCAAGCCGCCAAGAACAAATCACAATAAAGGAATCCAAATCTCGCTCGGCCTAGATTCTTGCGGTAAAGTTCTTCCGGCTGGGTTCCATCGCTTGTCGGACGAATGACTCGGACTGTTAAGCACGTAGAGGTTGTATTGTTGCAGAGTCTACATGGAGATCGAAAGTTGCACTTTCCTCTGGTGAAACAGATGCTGTCATTCTCCAGTCCGCCGGCGAAGACCCCGAGCGCTGAAACGGCGAGAATTCATATTATCGCTCGATAAACCGTGACATATTTCGTTAGTTAACCCAGTAATGGAAGGACTCTGACGATGGTTTTAAATCCTAATCGCGCTCTTGCAGGAGGAGCATTTTTAATCGCTTGCAGCCTCGCATTTGCTTCTTGCGAAATCGCTCTAGCGAACCCCTTACAGCGTCAGAGCGTGGCAACAACTGCAACTGCCAATGACGCCTCTGCGTTGCATGCAACGCTCCACGATTTTGAGTGGCTTGCGGGCCGATGGACGGGAACCTCTGACGGTCATCCGACGGAGGAGATCTGCTCGCGAGCTGGAGCGGGGTTGATGGTTTGCGTCTTCCGCGTCGTTGACGAGAATCCACAGTTGCTGGAAGTAAGCACGCTGCACGAAATCGAGAACGGCATCGAAGAGCGCGTGCGCTATTTTGCGCCGACGCTGGAATCCTGGGAGGGCGCCGCGCCGCTTGTGTTGCGTCTGCAGAGTTTGAGTGACGTCGAAAGCGTCTTTGTCAACGTAAATGAGAAATCCGTGGCGCGACGGGTGGTCATCACTCGCAACACTGCCGACACCATGACTTCGCGCGTCGAAGTGGTGACTGCACAGGGGAAGGTAGTCTACTTGGAGGCGAAATCGACGAGAGAGCGATGACGAACCCTCAAGTGAGAAATGAACTCTTTTCAATGATCTTCAGGCGCTATCTTTCATCAGTATTTATGCGGGTCTGAACGCAGTGAAGGTGCCTGAATTGGGAGGGAAAAAGTGAAAGCGTCCGTTTTTTATCGAATCGCTGCTGTTCTTCTGCTGCTCTTTGACGCCGGACACACATCTGGTTTTCCCTGGTCCGATCCTCGGTGGGGAGTGGATCTTGGCGCCATGCGGTCAACTCACTTTTACATTATGGGGTTTAGCCGGACTTATTGGGATTTCTATGTTGGGTTCGGACTCTTTGTCAGCGTGTTTCTTCTACTCGCGGTCGTATTGGCGTGGCAGCTGGGCAGCCTTCCGCCAGAGTCTTTGGCGCTCATGCGCGGCACTGCGTGGACGTTCGTCTTTTGCTTTGCCGCCATCACGGTTTTGAGCTGGAAACACTTTTTTATTATTCCCATCGTTTTCTCCATCGTGACTACATTATGTTTGGCTGCCGCGGCATGGCTTTCAGCGAAGCAGGTTTCCATGCCTCCGTTGCGATAGTAAGGTGAGAGGATTCAAACTGCACGACTACCGAAAATTTCCACGATTGATACCGAGAAAACGCGCTTGTGTTTACCAATTCAATTCCACTTGGACGTATAGTCGCGGAATCGGAACGTGACCCGCGATCACGCTCACACCCGCGTTGACTTGTCTATGCGCCGAATCTAATATGTGCACGCGATGACAGACTCCCAGCCCCTCGTCGGGCAAATCATCTCCCAATATCGCGTTTTAGAGCGGCTCGGTGGCGGCGGCATGGGCGTGGTGTACAAAGCCGAAGACACCAAGCTCGGCCGCATGGTCGCGCTGAAATTTCTGCCGGACGATGTTTCGCAGGACAAGCTGGCTCTCGATCGCTTCCTCCGCGAAGCTCGCGCCGCCGCTGCGCTCAGCCATCCCAATATCTGCACCATCTTCGAAATCGGCGAATACCAGGGACGCAGTTACATCGCCATGGAATTGCTGAAAGGCGCTACGCTGAAGCATCGCATCACCGGCGGCCCTTTGGCGTTTGACGCGCTCCTCGAGTCCGGCATTCAATCCGCTGACGCGCTCGACGCCGCACATTCCGAAAACATCATCCATCGCGACATCAAGCCCGCGAATATTTTCCTCACCGATCGCGGCCAGACAAAAATTCTCGATTTCGGCCTCGCCAAAATGATGGCGGTACCCGGCAGCGATGGCCGCACCGCTTCCGGCAACGTCACCCTCGACGATGGCAATCTCACCAGCCCCGGAATCGCGGTGGGCACCGTGGCGTACATGTCGCCGGAACAAACCCTGGGCAAGGACCTCGATTCGCGCACCGATATTTTTTCGCTCGGCGTGGTGCTCTACGAAATGGCCACGGGCCGCCAGGCTTTTTCGGGCTCCACGTCCGCCGCCGTTTTCGACGCCATCCTGAATCGCGCGCCCGTCGCGCCGGTGCGCGTCAATCCCGACGTTCCGCAAGAACTCGAGCGCATCATTAATAAATCTCTGGAAAAAGATCGCACCATGCGCTACCAGACGGCCGCGGACCTGCGCACCGATCTGAAGCGTCTGCAGCGCGATTCTGGCTCAAGCAAGACACAGGCCAGCACCGCTGAAAATTTCAGTTCGACAAATCTCGCTGCAGCAACAGCCACAGCCGGCTCGTCCGGCGCAAATTCCGCCGCCGTCGCGCCACCTTCGCCGCCATCAGGCTCCGGGTCCTCAGCGAAAATTTCCTCGAGCGGTTCCGGCAGCGCCGCCATCGTCCTCGGCGAAGCAAAAAAGCACAAAGGCAAACTAATCGCCGCAGTTGCCATAATCGCGCTCATCGCCGCAGCCGTCGCCTTCGCCGTCTTCAAATCGCGCGGCCACCAGAATACTTTCAACGCGCAAAACATGAGCATCCTAAAACTCACCGAAACCGGCAAAGCCTCGGGTGTGGCCATTTCTCCCAACGGCCAATACGTCGTGTACGTCTTGCGCGACGGTGAATTGCAAAGCCTCATGGTCCGCCAGGTGGCTACCGGCAGCGACGTGCAAATCCTTGCGCCCGCCATTAGCACCTTCTACGGCCTCACGTTTTCGCCTGACGGGAACTACATCTATTTCAGCGAAGCCTCCAAGGAAAATCAGCTATTCAGCTCGCTTTACAAGATGCCGGTGCTCGGTGGTAACCCGCAGCAGCTCCTGCGCGATATAGACACCTCCGTTAGCTTCTCGCCCGATGGCAAGCAATTCGCTTTCATCAGGGGAATTCCAGACAAGGGCGTCTTCAATCTGCTCGTCGCCAATGCGGACGGCTCAGGCGAAAAGGTGGTCACCACTAAGAGCGGCAATATAACTACAGCCGGTCTTCTGGCTCCCGCTTGGTCCCCGGACGGAAAGACCATCATCTTTGCGTCCTTGCTGCCATCGGTCAGCAGCCAGCTCAACGAATTCACCATCGTCACCGGAGCGGTGCGTACGCTCTTCGCCACCCACGGCGCTCTGGGCCGCCCACATTGGCTACCCGATGGAGATGCGCTCTTGGTTCCCATGCGCGACGTAAGCGGGGGTGCGCAAGGCCAGCTTTGGAAAGTCTCCTATCCCTCCGGAGAAGCGCAGCGGCTGACCAACGACCTCACGGATTACAATTTGAGTTGGCTGGATTTGACCGCCGATGGCTCGGCGGTCGTCACCGTTGAATCCACGTTTTCTTCGGACCTGTGGGCCTTGCCCGCCGGCGATTCCGCGCGCGCGACGCAACTCACTTCGGGCGGGCCTTCGATATTGGGCGTCTCGATTCTGGGGAAAGACCGCGTTCTATTCGTCAATCGCAATCGCGAACTCTTCACCGCGAACTACGACGGTAGCGGGCGGACTCTGGTTGCAGGCAGCGACCATAACATCCTGTTCGCTCACGCCTGCGGCGACGGGAAGCACATTGTGTACTCCGTCGCGCGTGGAAACGGTTCAGACATCTGGCGCATGGACGCGGACGGTTCGAACTCAGTGCAGCTGACCCACGAGAAGTCCGCGCTTCTCCCGGTGTGCTCGTTGGATGGTTCAACGATAGTTTTCGACTACGAGGATCAACTGAGTGGTTGGCGCATGGGAATTGACGGCACGAATCCCACCTCGCTCGGTTTGCACAACCAAACCAGCCCGTTCGCCTTTTTGTCGAGAGACAATCAGCAGGTGATGTACCGACTCGGTCATCCCGACTCGCCGCAAACGCGCGATCAATTGGTCGTGGTGCCCGTGCAAGGCGGCCCACCTGCGTTTTCTTTTGAAGTTCCAGTCGGATCCATCGTCGGGCAAGGCTTGCCGCAGTGGTCGCCAGATGGCCACGGGATAGACTTTTCTCTGACCAGGGGAGGCGCCACGAATATTTGGCGGCAGCCTATTCCCAACGGCGCGCTGAAGCAAATCACAAATTTTCCCAGCGGCATCATCCGCTCATTCAACTGGTCGCCAGACGGCAAAATCCTGTTCCTCACGCGCGGTTCAGTATCCAGCGACATCATCCTGCTGAAGAGCGCCAAGAACTGATCGTTACGGCCCATAGCGTCAGATTTCTCCGGCACCTGCGCTAAATGCTCGTAAGATAAACCCTGTGCGCACTCGACCTTTCGCCTGGGTTCTGATCGCGATCGCTTCCATGCTGGCCGCAGTCGCCGATGTGCATTCCCAGGAGCAGAACCCCGCTTCGGTGTTTTCTTCCGATTCCCACACCACCCTCTCCCAATTCGTCAACGTGATCCGCGCGCGATCCAAGACCCTCGAAGACAGTCCCGCTACGCGGCAGGGTTTTCGTTCCTTCGTCTCCGCACACAATCTGCCGCCGGACAGCGTCAGTTACCACGAGGGTGCCAGTGTAGTCTGAGACGATACGTGTGATGCGCAGCGGCTCAGCAAAGAATGGAATTGCTATCTCAATGCCGGGCAGAACGCTCATGCGACCTCCCTCGTGCATGAGGATAACCAAAAAGATTCCCACAGACGGATGCCAGAATGCTCAGCGCTTCGGGTTCGTCAGGTTTGTCGATCATTGAAGGATATTTTACTGGATTATAATCCAGACAGTAGTCTTCGGAGTGCTAACGGAATTCATGGCGACACCAACGATCACCTACAGTTCTTCCTCTCCATTCGAGCGCGACGACATCGAGCTAGTAAGAATGTTTCTTGCCGGATTCAAAGACGAGAGCGGACGGACATACAAGTTAAAAGAGAGGCCCGATGTCACCGAGCGGAAAGAAAAGGCCATCGAGGCCATAGCAGCATCAGAGGATGGTCGCACCCTCGCAATCGAACACACCTACGTCCAGCCCTTTGTAGGTGAACGTGCGGATGCGGTTCCGTTCCAGACGATATTCGAACAGCTTCATTCAGACAGCGAACTGGCACTTCCGAACCGATTCATTGACGTGATCGTTCCGGCATTCGCAGTCGGAAAAGGGGTGGACTGGAAAAAGATCGCTCAAAAACCACGGTCAATATTCCGCAGAGACTCTTAGGCCTAATTCTTCCCAGTATCATCAAGCACTCGCTGGGATAGATCGCGAGTAACGCGCTTGTGTTTACCAATTTCCTTTCACTCGCCTAATCATACCTGTCATTGGCCAGAAACGGGGTTCGAGGAGATGAGAGCGCAAGGTGCCTCCGACGGAACCTTACTTCCTCGAAGCGGACTCTGGCCCGGAATGACTTCCGGTTAACCCTTCACTTGGGCACAATTCGGAGGCATTAGCGAACCGCCCATCTTAGTGGGGCGCCAGCAATGCACGTAGCAGTTGTCTTTCCGCTCGAAACGACCAATCGGCCTTGCAAGTTTTTCTCGAGGCGCCGTTCTCTCTAAGAAGGGCAAGCAACCAACGAGGTTGCTCGCCGGTTCTGTAGCCTTTATGCGGCCGTGTGCACTCGTTGGTGAAAGCGATGCACGAAGGGAATCGAAATATGCGCAGCCGAATCTTTTCTTTAATGGCATTGGGTTGCGCGATTGTTTGCTGTTCCGACGGAGCCTGCGCGCAAGCGCTCGCTAGGTCCACTCTTTCTGGAAAAATCACAAACCCTCCAAGAGCCGGTTTGTCGGTGAAGCTAATGTCGATTGAGAAAAGCCCGCTGGCAATCTACGACGGCTATTCCACCCAAACTTTGGCAGATGGGGGCTTTCAATTCCAAGACCTCGAGCCGGGCAGGTATGTGCTGGTGGCCGAAGGTGCGGGCTTTATGGCCACGGAATACGGAGCGGAAGGGTCCGAGCAAACTGGGACTCCGATCGAACTCAAGGCCGGGCAGTTTCGCAAAGGGATTGTGTTGTCCCTTGCGCCAAAGCGCGTTGTGTGTGGGAAGGTCACAGACGACCACGGTAACCCACTACCAAAAGTGGAGGTCTATGCGTTCCGCCATTTCAAGGGTTCCATGTGGCTTATGGGGGGCTATTACAACATAGCCACCGACGAAGCGGGTAACTACCGACTGCCAGACCTGGAACCCGGGGAATACTTCCTTGAAGCGGGCATGTCCACTTGGTTCATTGATTCCAAGGATCTCACCCAAATAGAAGCAGAGAGCCTGGCGAACGCTGAATCAGTGGAAGTTGGCCGGGCTGACGGTGCCGGATGTCGCGAAAATATCCGCATGGGTCCACGTCTTGGCTATAGGGCATTCAAGATTCGAGGGAAAATTGCAGAAGACCTTTCCTTAGGGGGGAAAGATCTGGTCCTTTCGTTCTTAGAGGTTAACCGAACGGGGGTCGCACGAGCCGTGCCTTTTCCGGAATCGTTTGATCCGGGACCTTCTTTTGACCTCTCGGCACCCCCTGCCGGCCACTATCGTTTGATCCTGTCCCACGGACGATTTCCACCGAACGGCTACGCTGGACAGCCCGAATTTACGATCCTCAGTTCCCAGGAGATTACGGTCGCAGGTGCTGACGTAAACGGAATAACCGTCGCGCCAGATCCGCTGGCATCGCTTAGCGGCCAGGTGAAGCTGGAAGGCATCGCAGCAGCGGCGGCGTGCCCCACAAAGGAAAAGACACACCTCAGAATTCAAAAAGAAGACGATGGTCAATTCCAGAACGTCGAGGTAGCTGCGGATGGAACGTTTTCATTCGCGCACGTCTCACTTGGAACCTACATCGTGGGTTTGTATCCGTTCCTTCGTGGCTCCGTCTATGTCAAGACGATCCTGCTCGATGGGCAGCCGGTGGACGGACGGAGAATCAAGATTTCATCGGTAACTTCCCATTCCTTGGAAGTGGTATTAAGCGGTGACGCCGCGCGTGCTTCCGGGCACAGCACACCCGACGAAACGGTCGCGCGATATCGGGCGGAAGGCACGCATCCCAAGGCATCCGTGTCTGGAAAGGTGACAGACGTTCAGGCAGATTCCCCTCGGGTGAAATTGTGGGCCGTGCGATTCAATTCGGATCGTTCCTACGAGTATTCAACCAAGCCTGCACCGGATGGAAGCTTTCATTTCGAGAATGTGGATCCGGGGATCTACGCAGCCTCTGCCGAACGTGACTGTGTTTGCGATGCCATTCGCCAAGCGCGACAACGGCCCGAGGCTCGGAGCATATGCGGACAGCAACTCAAGCGGTGCCGAAGGTGCAGAAACCGTGATGGCCGTCAGTCTGGCGCCACCGAACGTAAGTACAGACGATGCCGGGAACTTTCGATTTTTTGATTTGAGACCGGGACGCTATTACTTTTGGACAGACTTCATGGTGCCGAACGGCCAGGCATGGACTCGACGCTGGACCTATTATCCTTCATCGCCCAATCTCGACGGTGCTCAGCCGGTTGAGGTTGGCTTCGGGTCAGATGTCGGATGCACCCACAACATCCAAATGCACACCGCAACGTTCCACGTTCGAGGCAACGTTCCCAAGGATATCGCGCATGCTGAAGGAGAGTACTTCGATATCACTTTGGTCGAGACCAATGCGGCTGGAGTGGAGGGTGTAGCCCTATTCAAAAACATGCTTGGTCCCGGCGAAGCCTTCGATTTCGCCAACGTGAGTGCGGGTCACTACTCGATTCGACTTACGGGTCCTTATAAGAAGCTGCCGCGCCAGGTCCACATATGGTCCGGTCCATGTCCTAGGCCTAGCCACCTCCTCGCCTCGCGCGAGCTGGTGGTCCACGATAGCGATCTCAGAGATGTGACCATGGAGCCGATTCTCCCTCTTTCGGTCACAGGAGAAATTCATTTCGAGGATATTCCGAAAGAGTGGCGCAGCTTTAGAGTCGAGGCGCAAAGTGTGACCTTGTCACCAGCCGACGAAATCCCTTCGTTACGTGGGGCCCAGATAATCGGTGACGCGTGTCCTCCGCGGGTTCGGCTCGCTTCAGATGGCACGTTCATCTTTGAGAGTGTCACAGGCTGGAGCTACCAAGTTGGTCTCGATCTGGTGGGCGTGCAAGGAGATGCGTTGTATCTGAAGTCGGTAGCCTTGAATGGCCAGCCTATCGAGGGCAGGCTCATAACTCTCAATGCCGGACAACCAGCAAAGTTGACTATGGTGGTGAGCAACAAGGGTGGCGAGGTTGACGTGCAGGTTAAGCCCAGTGGCCCACCCGCGGAGGAGTACCGTTCTGACCAGCCGTGCCAGCCAAACATGGCAGTTATGCCGCAAGCGGTGCTGATTCCGGATTCTATTCCGGTGGACGGGTCGGGAATTGTGACTGGCGCATTCACTCAAGCGGGCTATATCCAGGCTTACCGGGTGCCCCCGGGACGCTATCACGCGGTCGCAGGAGAAAATTTCAATTTCCATTTTACAATGTCGCCAAGCGGATATTCCGTGTGGTCTGACCCGAAGTTCTTACAATCCATGAGCGCGCTTGGTACGCCAGTGGAAGTTGCTGCGGGGCAGAAAATCAAATTATTAGTGCCGGATGCCACTGCTCAAATACAGGACCTTCTTGCGAAATATAACGAAGAGGCTACGGTCGGCGACCACTGCGCTGCCTCATGCTCCTATAATGGATTCTGGAACGGAACCGAAGCTGCAGAAGCGCACAAACCATAAGTCACTTCACGGCGGTTGCGACTACATTGGCTCGCGCCCCAATGGTTGGCAATACGGAAACTATCCAGAAACGCCTACCACTGGGAGCAATGCTCTGTCTCACCGTCTAAGTGCAGCGTTTCATATGTTCGGTCACGTATTTTTTAGGCGGCCTTAGCCGCGGGACGGCCCAGCTTGTGCAGCATTCGAATGAGATCCCGTCGCGTGAACCGCCATTCGAAAGGTTGGGCGATGGTTTCGTAATGTCGCTCGAAAGCCAGCAGGCGTTCTGCGAGCTCCTGCAAGGAAGAGAAATCGTTTGGCGTGAGGACCTTTCGTTGGAGGATCGAGAAATAAATCTCGATTTGATTGAGCCAACTGGCATGGACGGGCCCTTGAACGAGCACCAGGTTGGGGTATTTGTCCTGGAGTCTTTGGACTGCCCGGGGACCTCGATGCGAAGAACCGTTGTCGACGATCCAGAAAACACTTCGTGCCCGGCGATAGGGATGCTGTTTCATGACTTGATCGACGAGGCGGTCAAAGGGCGCGATTCCGGTTTTGGCTTCGCAGCGACCGAAGAGTTCGGCCCGGTGGACATCCAGGGCAGCCAGATAGGCCCAGGCTCCTAGCCGCTCGTATTCGTGCTCGATTTTCATCGGCCGACCGGGTTGTGGGGGCAAAGATTCTGCTTTTCGGGACCGCGCCTGAACACTGGTTTTCTCGTCGGCCGATAGGACGAACTCGTCGGGAGCGAGTTTACGGCCCTTCCAGAGGCGTTGGTACAAATCCAGGATGCGTCCGGCCTTGGCTTCGAAATTCCGGTCTCGCGGAAAGATCCAGCAGCGGTGCTGCCAAGGACGGATGGCGTCCTCGTGGAGCCATCGCCAGATGGTGGTGTCACTGAGGGAGGCCGTCAACCCGCAGGCGCGGACATGGGAGCCGAGTTCGGCCACACTCCAGCGAGAAAGAGGCGCACCCAGCCGACTGGGGAATTCGCAGGCGATGGCTTTAACCTGCACGACCAGCTCTGGGGGGAAAAACCCGGGGTCGGCCGGGGCGTTCCGAGTCTTCCAGACCGGCCAGTCGTTTCTCGAAGAACCGTTTTCGCCAGCGGCTGACGATCTCACGTCGCGTGCTGAGTTGGTCGGCGATCTGATCATTGGAGAGGCCCTGCTGGGCGAAGAGGATCATCTTGGCGCGAGCAACCATAAAATATGGTAACGTATACTTATTGGCGCGCTGCTCCAGCTCTTCTCGTTCCAATTTGGTGAGGACGATCCTATACGGGCTTTTTCGTGGCAAGTTGATGCCCTCCCGGCAACAGCGTAACAGGAGAGGGCCATAAACGACAAATAATACGTTATTGTATTTATGAAAATGAGTACTAAGCAGAGGGTCAGAATTTTGGCCCTTGCCACAATGGCCGTGTCCGTCTATGTAAGCGAATTCTGAATCCGACCGTGTACCCGGCGTGTACCTCACTTCGGCGTTTTTGTGGTTTTTCTCGGTTTTGTGTTTTCGTAGAATCAATAAGTTAAGTTACGCTGTATCAATCTCCCCGAGGGGTTCGACCCCCACCCTGGGCACCACAAACGCTTGCTTCTTATGACGCGTATCGGGCGGCTTTACATCCCGGGCTGGCAGAACCGGTTAGCAGATTGGACTAGGTAACCTGCAGCAGGCTTTTTACACTTTCTACCAGGTTAGTAATCCCGTCCGCTTTGGAAAGCACGACATCGACACCCACGGCTGAAGCGAGCGACTTTCCGATTTTCTCTCCATGCACCGAAAACAAAATGATCGGAACGGTTGGCATCGTTCTTTTTATGATCGAAGCGACTTCTGCGCCATTCATCTTAGGCATGGCCAAATCCAGGAGAATTAGATCCGGTTTGAGCTCCTTGATCTTTTCAATGGCGTCGACACCATCCGTCGCCTCACCGCAAATTTCAAACTCTGTCTGCATCTCGAGATAGGTGCGAATCAGAGTTCGCACACCGGCGTTGTCATCCGCGATCAAAATGTTCTTCGGCATCAGAGCCCAAATACCAGCTGCGCAACCGTAAGAAGAGCCAAACGTTAACTCGGCGTCATCGTTCCCTTTTGGTTGTTTTTCGCCGAATTTTTGTCTCCGTTTTTGCCATTGCTTTGCTGAGGTTCTGCGCCCGCTGGACGCTGGCCGGCGCTCTTGAATATCAAAGCGCCCGTTGGGTCCATCGCCAATTCGTCTGCGTGCAGGAAGCCGGATTCGCCCGGAACGTTCGGCTCTTTCCCGTTTAGGATTACGCACCAGTAGTAGCTACCGTACTCGATCGCTGCCAACGCGCCCGTCCTTCTCGCCTGCTGCGACATAAGCATCTTCAGACTTTAGCGGCTGATGTGTAATGCAGAGCTTACTGTACTTTTCACGGAAAGACTATTTATACGCGAATCCACCGGGTACTGACTGCGGCAATAGGCGTGCTTTGCTTTCCTGCGCTTTACAAGAAAAAATTAATCCGATGAGGCAGCAAAGTGTTGCGGCGCTACCGGTTTTGCGGACCACGATTTTCAGTTCGAAGAATCTCCTCTTTCAGTCTTGATAACACTTCAAAGTCCTGTGGGAGGCCGGGATTTTTGTTATACGGGCGTGATCAGCGGCTCCTTCTTCGGAATCGCCTGCAAAGTTTCTGCGCTGATCCCCAAATGCGTCACCAGTTCTGGTGGGCTGTTCGACACCCATTCCGACAAAGACAAATCCATAAATCGATTCGCTTTAAACATCTCCAGGAACACCAAGTGCGTGTCTCCAACATTCTCGATGTAATACCCCATCGTCTGCGGCACGTAACCCACATCACCTGGGTTAAAGTCGGCGGTCTGCGCTTTCGACGCATCGGGAGACTGCCGAATTTGAAGTGGAATCCAGTTGAGTTTCCTGGTTACAAAGTTTCTATCAAATTTCCAAAAGTGGGTTGGAACAATACAAGAAGCTACTGGTTCTGTACCGGATTAGACAGTAAGGACTTGTCGTAGCTGTTAGCCAGACTACATGGACTTAAACACCAAACATGTTCGGTATCTCTGGCCCATGCATTCTCCTTACGAATTCTGGCCATCCATGGTAAAAAATCAAACATCGCCACGATGCCGTTAAAAGAGAAAGTTTTTCCTTCTATCGATACTGCGGTAGCAGACATACCGGATGGAGCAACGATTATGTTTGGCGGATTCGGGGGCGCTGGCTTCCCGAACAATCTAATCCAGGGACTAGCTCGCCGAGGCGCCAGAAATCTTAGCGTAATCAGCAATAACTGCGGGACGGGTGAAGGCGAGCTCGGCATTCTTTTTAAGAACAAGCAAATCCGCAGAGTCGTGGCGGCCTTTCCCGGACCGGGTGCGAAATATTTTCAAGAGCAGTTTGACGCTGGAGAAATCGAGCTCGAGCTTGTTCCGCAAGGAATTCTGTGTGAACGGATGCGCGCGTTTGGCGCAGGTATTCCGGCTTTTTTCTCGCCGGTTGGAGTAGGGACTGAAATCGCCCGCGGCAAAGAAGAGCGTGAAATCCGCGGGAAACGTTACATTCTGGAGCAGGCGCTTGGCGCTGACTACGCCTTCATCCGCGCGCACAGAGCGGACCACATGGGAAACTTGATCTATCGCAAAGCCGCGCGAAATTTTAATCCAATTATGGCCACCGCTGCAAAATTCACGATTGTGGAAGTGGAAGAAATCGTCCCCACGGGCGAGCTCGACCCTGAAACGATCGTCACTCCTTCAATTTTTGTGGATCGCATCGTGCAGGCTGCGGGGAAGCGCTATGTCTAAAACGCGTCTCACCCGTGAACAGATTGCCGAACGCGCTGCCATGGAATTGCCTGACGGCGTTTACGTGAATCTCGGTTGGGGAATTCCAAATCTCATCGCCACATACGTTCCGCCGAATATTTCCGTGTACTTTCACAGTGAAAACGGAATTCTCGGCATGGGCCCGCGCGCAAAATCCGGCGAAGAAGATTTCGATCTGGTTGACGCGATGAAAGTCCCGGTCACGCTGCTCCCCGGCGGCTCGTATTTTTCTCAGGATGACGCCCACGTGATGACGCGCGGCGGTCATCTCGATATATGCATTCTGGGCGGGCTTCAAGTTTCAGAGTGCGGCGACCTGGCGAATTGGCGCGTTCCGGGAGCGAAAGGCGCGGGTGGAATCGGCGGCGCCATGGATATTTCCGTCGGCGCGAAAAAGCTTATCGTTACCATGGAACACACCGCAAAAGACGGCTCGCCCAAAATTGTGAAGACCTGCACCTATCCGCTCACTGCGATCGAGTGCGTGGACACAATAATTACCGACCTCGCAGTAATTGATGTAACGCCTGACGGCCTGGTGCTTCGCGAAGTTGCGCCCGGTTTCACTCCAGAAGAAGTACAGTCGGTGACCGAACCAAAATTGCGTCATGCCGCAAAAGTTCCTGTAATACCTTGGAAGTCCCGCTGATATTCTCCACCATCGATTTTTGAGGATTGCTGACGCAAAGCGCGAGCCTCGCGTATCCGTCCGCGCCTTTCCAGTGTATTATTTTTCTACGATGTCCACGGAACAGCCCGCGCGAAGGCGTCCCATCACATATTGGATCGGCGAAGGCGGCGGATGGCTACTGCGGCATGTTGTCAGCGGTCTGGCCGCCACCGGAATCACGCCAAACATGTTCACGTTTTTGGGGCTGGCTGTGAATTCCTGGGCGGCGGTTCTATTCGCCATGGGACGGTTCCACCAAGCCGCTGCTGTCCTTTTCCTTGCAGGCTTTCTGGACATGGCCGACGGGCAAGTTGCGCGACGCGTCGGACGCGTCACCGCGTTTGGCGCATTCCTGGATTCCACGCTCGACCGTTATTCGGACCTCGCGCTTTACATGGGGCTGGTCGTTTATTACACGCTGATCGGAAGACCGTTTTACATGGCGCTGGCGGCCGTGGCGATGGCCAGCTCGTTCATGGTGAGTTATTCGCGCGCGCGCGCCGAGTCGCTGATTCCGTTATGTAAAGTTGGATTTCTGGAGCGCCCGGAGCGCCTCGTTCTATTAATCATCGGCGGCGCATTCAATCGCATGGCGCAAGTGCTTTGGGTCATCGCAACATTTTCCACCATCACCGTGATTCATCGCGTTGTTTACACCCGGCAGGAACTTCGCGCGGGCCGCACTCTTCCGGACGTCAACGCCACCTAGATTTTCTCTGCAGGCTGTTCTTCCAGAGATTTTTCCACCGGAGCCGTCACAATGTTTTGCACACGCTGCCGGAGAGAATCCACTTCAGCGCGTTCGATGCCCGCGGTTTCGATGGTATCGTGCAAATACACCGTAATTTTCCCCGGATAAATCATCCAATGTCCCGTTCGGAAGAACTGATACGAACCGCAAATACTCACAGGAACAATCGGGACACCGAATTTGTGCGCGAGATTGAAA
The DNA here is from genome assembly GCA_963731535.1 of uncultured Acidobacteriota bacterium. Lineage (GTDB taxonomy): Bacteria > Acidobacteriota > Terriglobia > Acidiferrales > UBA7541 > Palsa-295. The sequence continues at coordinate 132,279 of CAVSWI010000021.1, forward strand.
ATCCCCTTTTTAAAATCGTGCACGTGGCCGTCGCGCGTGCGCCCCGCTTCTGGAAAAGCGATTAAGCTAACTCCTGAATCGAGCGCAGCTTTCGCGAGATTGGTCATGGTTTCGAGGCCTGCGCGCGAACGCTCGTCCGGCACCGCGATGTTGCCGAACCTGCCCATCATCCAGCCATAGATCGGAATCTTGAAATGCGAAGCCAGCTCGAATCCGCGCAGGAATTGCGGAATCGCTGAATAGACCACGAACGGATCGAAAATATTCACATGATTGGAAATGAAAATACTTGTGCGCGTCGGATCAAAGCCAGGAGCGCGATGAACCTCGAGCTTCGCGCCGATCAGACGCAAAATATTACGGAAGAAAAGGCGCTGCGGCCAATCATTTTTTCTCGGATTGATGAATGCTGCGAGGATGATCAGGAAAATACATACCACCGCGAAATGAATTCCGCTGATGGTCCACAGAACGAGCGCTCGGACCGTCCGGTATGCTTTTCTCATACGATCGCGTCGAACGCGCCCGCAAGAATTTCGAGCGAGCGGCACTCAAGGTTCAGAATCTCGCCATCGATCATCAGATTCACTGGCCCATCGAGCCGGAATTCAACGCGCCTGACCCCAGCGCGCGAGGCAAGCGGATGTTCAATGTGTTTTCCGCTGAACAACCCCGGAAAATTCTTCAGCAAATTGAGCCGTCCCACCGGTGCCCAGCGAACGTACTCGATTAATCCATCGGCGGGGTCCGCCTTCGGTGCGATCATCATTTTTCCACCGGTGAATTTACTGTTGCTGAAAGAAAGAAATAGTGCCGGCTCGTTATTCCACTCTTCCGTGTTGTTTAACCGGTGGGCAAACGGCAGATGCTTCAATCCCACCAAGCGCTTGAACACCGCAAAAATATAACCAAGCTCGCCCCAACGCTTGAACTCTCGATTGGCTGTCTCGCCCACATCAGCAGGGAAGCCCAGGCTCAGCAGATTTATGAAATAAAGTTCTCCCTCCGCGTGCCGCAGACGGATTACATCGCACGCGCGGCGTCTTTGCTCGCGCAACGCTTGCAAGGTATGCTCCACGCCTTGCGTGGTGAAGTCGCGAAGGAATGAATTGCCCGTTCCGAGCGGTAAAAAACCAAGCGCGATGCGGCCGCCAGGATTGCCGGCTTCGGGGAAAAGTCCGTTCAGAACTTCGAAAGAAGTGCCATCTCCTCCGACGGCTAGAAAATTGCGAAAGCCTTCTTGATAAGCTTTGCGCGCGATTTCGGACGCTTCTCCGCGCCGCGTTGTTTCAGAAACTACCAGGTCAATTCCAAGTCGTCGAACGCGGCCCAAAGTAGCATGCGAAAACCTGCGGCATCGGCCATGGCCCGCCGCCGGATTCACAATGGCGAGATAACTCGGCTCGCTTCGGTTGATGTCTCGTTTTTGGCCAGTCGGCCAGCTCACAAAGCCACCACCGCAGACCGATCGACTGTTCCGCGAAGCTGCTCCGCCAATTCGCCACGTTTGATTTTCATTGATGCCGTGAGCGGAAAATCCCGGTCCCAGACGAGATAGCCAGGCACGCGCTTATAATTTGTCAACCGCCGGTTGCGTGCCGCAAGGTCATCCACTAAATCTTTGTCAATTGCTTTTCCCGCTTCTGGGTGCAGCACGATCACCAATTGTTCGCCCACCATCGATCGCTGCGGCCATAGATAATTTGCCGCGAACACGCAGAATTCTTTTACCGGCAGCCCTTCGAACGCAGTTTCAACATCTTCGGGATAAATATTTTTGCCTTCCTCGGTAACGATCATGTTTTTTTTGCGGCCAAAAAGTTGCAAATGGCCAGTCGGATCGATGCGGCCCAGGTCCCCGGTCATCAGCCAGCCATCCACGATCGTTTGCGCGGTCATTTCGGGATCGTCAAGATATTGGGACATAATCGTTTTACTGCGCACGGCTACTTCTCCAATTCCTTCGACATCTGCCTTCAGGATTTTCACTTCGATGCCCGGCAGCGGCTTGCCAACCGTGTCCGCACGAAAGGGTTTGAAATCATTTAGCGTGATGACGGTGCCAGCCTCCGTGCAACCGTATCCGTTTCCCACCGGGATTCCGAGATCGTAGAAAAACTGTAGAGTCGCAGGCTCAGTAAAAGCGCCGCCAACGAAAAAGGCACGCAGTTCGCCTCCAAAGGCATCGTGTACTTGCCGCAGCAACTTCCGGCTCAACTTCACATGGGGCTCGCCTCGCGTAAGTGCACGATTTGTTTTGATCAGTGTGTTCAGGACTGCGCGACGTCCTTTTGGCAAATCCGCGAATCGCTGCCGCAGACCGCGTTCCAGACTCTTTAGCACCATCGGAACCACAGTCATGTAAGTAATTTTGTAACGGGTAAACGCTTCGCGGATATATTCCGGACGAAGCGTGCGCAAATGTACTACTGCGGCGCCGCAAGTAAACGGGCCGATAAAGCCAATCATAAAATCAATCGCGTGATTCGTGGGCAGGATGCTCAGATAACGCACGCCAGGCGAAAAAGGATAGAGCGCAGTGAGCGCCATGCACTGCTCCAGATAATTCTCATGCGTAAGCACACAGCCTTTTGGCCGTCCTCCCGTGCCTGAGGAATAGACGATACAAGCCGCGTCCTGCCGGCTGCCCGGCACAAAATTCGGTTCCCGCGCGCTCTTAAATTCTTCCCAGCGTTTCGCTCCTCCCAGAGCAGCGCCGTTCGGCGCTTCCGTCACAAGCACCACGCGCGAGGCCAGATTCTTGAATTCATCAGCCTGCATGATCGCGCGCCAAAGGGGATATTCGACGATTAGAAACTCAGCTTTTGAGTGTGCAAGAAGCTGAAGCTGCTCGGCGGCGCTGAGCTTGTAATCCAGCGGGACCAGGACTCCGCCAGAGAAAAAAATTGCGTATGCAGAAATCAGCCATTTCGACTGGTTGGTCATGATGATCGCGGCGCGCGTCCCACTCTGGAATCCAACATCTTGGAGCGCGCTCGCAAGCGGCAAAGCAGCTTCCTTGAATTGTTTGTAGGTTAAGCGGACTTTCTCGCGTTCGCGGTCCGCTTCAATCAAACAAACTTCGTCCGGCCAGCGTTGCAGTGCCACGCGCAAAGCTTCACCCAGGGATTGGTATTCGCGGAGGTCAAGCATCAGAGGCGCAATTGAATGCGCTCGGCGAGCGTGCGGAAATCGCTTACGCCTTGCAGTTCGTAATCGGGAAGCTCGATTTTGAAATGGTGTTCGATGCGCGTGAGCAGATCCAGCGCCTGCAAGCTGTTGATGCCGAGCTTCTTAAAGAAATCGTCGTCGGCCCTGAGTTGCTCTCGCGGCACTTTGAAATGTTCGGCAGCGAGCCGCAATACTTCGTCGGTTGTGCTCTGTAAGGAGCTCATGCTTCTATGTTGCCACAAATAGCTCGCAAAGTGCTTTCGTTCGCCGCTGGATCTAGGGCAAATAGGGCAGCGCGTCTTTGCTCTCCACAAACTTCCGCAGCCCTTTTTCCACCGCCGGCCGCATGAAAAGATCGCAAAAAATTTCAATTTCGCGGCGCAGTTCGTCGTAGGGGATGGGCTTGATAAATCGTTTGGCTGCCAGGACCGTGCCGCGGTCAAATTTTTTTAGCTGCGCGGCAGTTTGGCGCGCAACCCGTAGCGCGTCCCCTTCTGCCGTCACTTGGCTCACGATTCCGGCAGATTGCGCCCTGGTCGCGTTGATGCTGCGCCCAGTAAGCACCAAATCGCGAACTACTGCGTTTCCCAGATCGCGCTTTAGCCGCGGAATTCCACCGAACCCCGGTATCAGTCCCAGCCGCAACTCCGGAAAACAAAAGCGCGCCATCTTATCCGCAACGATCAAATCGCAGGTGAGCGCCAGTTCAAACCCGCCGCCAAATGTGAGCCCGTTCACGGCCGCTATGGTCGTGAAGGGAGCTTCGTCGAGAGCGTTCATTACCGCGTGGATGCGCTCGATGAAGTCTTGCAGCCCGGAAGTCGCTCGGCTGCACGGCAATTCCTGCGAAAGGTGAAAAAGCTCACGCAAATCGCCGCCCGCGCAAAAGCCTTCGGTGCGAGCGCTTGAGATGATTAGTGCGTGAGCCTCATCTTTTAATTTTGGCAAGTGCCGCGACGAATTGTTCGAGCTCAGCTAAGCACGGCTAAGCCGATTTCGTTGCACGGAGCATGATCGAGCGTGAGCTCGATCGTTCCCTCAACGACTTGCCATGAAAGTGTCTTGCCTTGAAAAGTCTTCATGCGGTTTTCTTTTGATAAATTTGTTCGATCTCCGTCGCGAAACGCGTAGCGATCGCGTCGCGCTTGAGCTTACCATTTGTAGTCAGCAACCCGTTCTCTGGGCTCAACGGCTCCGGAAGAATTGCAAACGCGCGGATCTGTTTGTAGTGCGGCAGATCGCCGTTTACTTGTTCAATCGCAAACTGGATGTCCGCGTCCGTCAATCCATTCGACGAATGAGCGGTCACCAGGGCCGCCAGAAAACTTCGTTGATTCCCAACCAGAATGACTCGTTCTGCCTCTGGCACGTGACGCGCGAGTTCCTCTTCGAGCGGTTCGGGAGCAATATTGTGGCCCGAATTCAGGATGATCAGATTCTTCAGCCGACCGGTAATGCGCCAGTATCCCGCCGCGTCCACTTCGCCTTGATCGCCGGTGTGGAACCAGCCGTCTTCTAGCGCCTTGGCAGTTTCTTCCGGCCGCTGCCAATAACCGGGGAAAATATTCGGTCCGCGCACCACAATTTCTCCGTTCTCGGCCAGCTTCATCTCGATTCCGGGGATTGCTAATCCCACCCACCCTGGCTTCACGCGCGTTGGGTCATCCAGCGTACAGATCGCCGTCGTTTCCGTGAGTCCATAAGCCTGTAACACCGGTATTCCAAGCATCATGAAAAAAAATTGTGTTTCGATTGACAACGGCGCCGAACCGCAAATCAGCGCTTTTAATTTCGGTCCGATGCTCTTTCGAATTTCCGGGAACATGATGCTTCTCGCCAGCCGTAGCCACAAAGCGTCAAACACGCCCAAGTCTTTATTTTGCTCGCGCACATACCCTTGCTGTGCTCGCGTGAATACAAAAGCCGCGAAACCTCCACGTTTCTGAATCGTTTCCGTGATTTTTGCGCGTACGCGTTCAAGCAGCGTGGGAACATTTAGAAAATAATCCGGCGTGCAAAGCTTCAAGTCTTCAGCAAGCTTCGATACGTCTGTTGAAAGTGTCAAAACGCTATCGCGCGATAGTGCCGTTAGCAAAAGGATCCAGGAAGCCGCGAAACAAAACGGCAAATAATGGAAAATTTCGTCCGGTCCCTGCTTGGCGTGCTGGGCCATGAGCTGATCCAGACGCGCATTCGTGCAAGCAAGCATGTGGTTCACATTTGCCGCATGGAGCATCACGCCTTTGGATTCGCCTGAAGTTCCCGAGGTGTAAATAATCGTCAGCACATCGGAATCTTCGTGATGTGCAGGCGGTGCCGGGTTCGCTGTTTGCTCCCCAAAAATGGTATCGAAGAGAGTAATGTGCGGGGCTGTAGGACATTGCTTGGCGATCTCTGCGGAGAGTTTCGCATGGGAGCAGCAGATCCTCGCCGGCGACGAGTCTTTCAGCATGGCCACTAGCTCAACCGGGGCTTGTCGCGGGTACAGCGGCACAACAACGAGCCCTTCGGCCATCATTGCAAGATCCAAAGCCACCCAACAAATGCTGTTCGAGCCAAGCAGAGCGCAGCGATCGCCCTTTTTCAAACTGCGCGCGACCAGAAAATTTCGCGCCTCCTGCACCATGCCGAGCAATTCGGCGCCGGACACCGACTTCACTTTGCCGTCGCGAATTTCTCGTAGCACAGGCTCGCCGGCCTTCTTCTTCAATCGCTCGAAAATATTTTCCAGAAAAGTCATGGCAGCCGGCATCAGGAAGCCAACACTCTGCTGTACTCTTCAACGAATTTGCACAAATCAGGACTGAGCGGCGGCAAATAATCCTGCCATCCCAGAATGCCGCTTCGAATCGGGAAGCCAGGATATCGTCGCGCAACTTGCTCCTCGAAATACATACCCATGCGCGCCATCAACTGCAAATTGCGCGCGACGGTCTCTCGGATAGCATCGCGAATTTCTTCCGTCTGCGAATCAAGAATTTCCAAAGAGGCGACGATCTTATCCTCCAGGCCCGGATCATCCACGCTCGACAGCAAATCTTCGTGTCCGCGCTCGCGCATCAGATTGCGTATTCGCTCGTCCATGGTTACTCCAGCCGACGGAACGCCAGCCGGCATGGACGTCACAATCGCATGGTAGCGCGAAGAAAGCATCCGGTCGCAACGCCGCAAAATGCTCACAAGTTCGTACATATTATATCGGTCCGACGCGAAAACAGGAGCGCCGCCCAGTTTTTCTGCCACGCGCTGGCATGCGTCACGATCGAGCATTTCCATCGCTACCAATACAGGGAACACCGCGCGAGATTCCTTGTAGCGTGCGACGCCGCCTGCCATAGCCGTCAAATATTTTTCATACGCCGCATCCACTTCGCGCCCCGAGCGATGAAAATAAATCGTGCGATAATAGCTATCTTTGTAAGCCCTGGCAATCGAGTGTGCCAACCATTTTGCAAGTGACGCCTTCACCGGCCACCAAAAGGGATTGATGGGACAAATCGCCAGGACCGGCAATTTCCCGTCCCAGCCCGCGTCCATCAGCGCTTTGCGTCCGTACTCCGGGTCCAGCGGCTGGAAAGTCCACGCCGTGTCGGTTCCCAATTCCGTAGGCACTCCTAGCTTCCCCAAAACGCTCTGCGACTCAATATTTCGAGTGATGATCAGCGAATCGCGGCAATACCTTTTGCACATTTTTTGCAGCAGCGGATCCATTTCTCCGGCCTCCGCGCCGAAACCAACGCTCAATTTGTTTTGCGCCGCGGCAATTCCCAGTGCACCAATCATCATGGTTGTAAGTGCGTTCGCAAACTTGCTTTTGAACATGGAGCCTTCGCACGCCACCACGCCGTCGTTTTTTCGTACTTCGGAATGCAAAAATGGCGGAAACAGATCCGGCAGGTGTACTTGCTTCGCCTCGCCAAAATATCCGCGCGTGAGCTCGAAATTCTGCGACATCACGCTCAACTCAACGTTCTCCGCGCCTAGTATTCGACGCACTTGCCGCAAAATTTCTTCCACGCGAACGTCCGAGCCCGTGTTGCGCGTACCGTTGTAACCTGCAAAAAGTAGCTTCAGCTTGGTGCCCGGCTTCCACGCTTCGCCGGCACCCAGCATCCATTCAAGTTTATTAAATTCAATCAGGCCGCTGACCCCGGCCTCCAGAAGAAGGTCGGTCATCGCCCCACATCTCGCGCAGAGCTAGGCTCGTGTTTTGTGTGGTGAACGGAAGCTTTGGGAGGCCAGTCGCGGTATTTGTACAGGAAATTATTTTCGCGGCTGAATGTAAGCAGAGGAAAACAATATCGCGAAAACGGCTCAGGCTTCCGTCCCATTTCCTGCACCACGCGAGTATTGTCAAACACCGTGTTCCACACCAGGTACGGAAGAAAAACCTTCATCAGCGTGGCGAGCCCGCCAATTCTCCCTGCGCGCCCGGCCAACGCATTCACCATTTTGGATGATGGCTTTTCCAGGCTTGGTGCAAAAACCGGCCCGCGTTTCCCCTGCGCCTTGGAAAGTGCGTCGGTCAATTGCACAAACGTTTCCGAATCCGTCCCCGACGATAAATGGTAAATCTCGTGCGCCGGCAGCTCTTTCTGGTGCAAGGTGGCGATGGCATCCGCCACAAAATCCACCGGCACAATATCGATCTTAGCCGTCGGCCGAAAGGGAAGCGCCGGAAGCCCCGCCAGGAAAACAAACGCGCGAACCATATCAAACTGGTTCGTCTCCGGCCGTCTGCTGTCTCCGAGAACGATGCTAGGCCGGAAAATTGTTCGCTGAACGTCCGGCAAGAGTTGCCGCACCATGTGCTCGCAGAATTTTTTTGTGCGCGCGTAGGGATCGTAGTCCGAGCGGTTCCAGTCGATCGCGGTGTCTTCCTGCACCACCTCGTTCGATCGTTGCCCCGCTACAGCCACCGTGCTCACGTGGCTAAAACGGCGCAGCCCATGATGATCTCGCGCGCGCGTAGCCAGCTGAATCACTTCTAGCGTCCCGCGTAGATTTACGTTCAGGCAGCTCTTCTCGGACTTGCGATTCAGCGAGGCAGCGCAATGAATAATAGAATCTGTGGAATGTACCAGGCGAGTGTAGTCGTCCTCAGCGAGACCGAAACGCGCATCCGTCAGGTCGCCCAAAAATAAATGGATGCGCGAATTCAGATATTCTTCGAACTGCGTGAATTCCAGATGCAGTTGCAGGGATCGCCAAAGACGTTCGCGCGCCTCTTGCTGCGTGCGCGCGCGAACCAAAAGGTTCAGCGGCTCGGAATGATCCGCAAGCAGGTTCGACGCGATGTGCGCGCCGATATAGCCGGTGGAACCGGTCAGAAGGATAGCCACGATTTATGTCAGGAAGCCGCAGTGGAAGCCGAACTTGCCGCTTCCGCGGTATTCACCTCGGGGCGGTCGGCAAGCTGCACCGAGCGCCGGGGACGAGGTTCCAGTGGGCGTCCTTCGATGAGAGGATAGCACCACTTACGCAGAGCAGGAATGTGCACGTTGATCCAATAATCCCACCAATCGAGCGAGCGCGAATTGTAACCGAAGTCCGCTTTTTCGCTTTCCGGCAGCGCCGCGCTTAAGCGCTCCACATTTACCGCCTCGAAGTTGTGATCGTTGTGCAGGATGAAGGGCTCGAAGAGCGAAATTAACTTGATCACTTTCTCCAAGTCGCGTTCCTGCCGCGCCAGTGGCGGACGCGAAGCGAACGGTTCAACCGCGCGATTCACTGCTTGTACCACGGCTTTCTGTGCCGGAGCCGAAAGCTTGTCATAACGGGCTTTCGAAACCGGAATGGCATCGAACTTCAAACGCAACCTGTGATTCAATCCCGTCTGCGCACGATAAAACTTCCTATGTCCCAGGCCCGTCAGCTCAATCGATCGCCGCATATCGCACGGATTCGCAATCGAAGTCGCCAACTGATACGCGTGCGCGTTTCTGCGCGCCACCAGCGCCGCTGCAATCAACGTCATTCCGCGAGTCACTAGGTCCACCGGAATTAGATCGAGCGATTTACTTTCTTTTGTGGGCAATTGCCGGAAGAACGTCCCGAGCAAATACGAAAGCGAAGCGGAAGTGTTGATTCCTTCATTCCAACCGCGAAATGGCTTCTCAATCGACGATTCCACAATCGCCGGGCGCACTACCGCAATCGCCGCGCTGGGATTTTCATCCAGAAAATTGCGTATCAGCGACTCCGACAGGCTTTTTGTAAACGTGTAAGTGTTGGGCCAACCCAGTTCGTTCGCGCGCCGCGTACCTGCGTCGGTCAAAGTGTCGCGCAGCCAGCGAACACGGTTTTTGCGGATTTGGTTTTCCAGCGCCGTGCCCTGAAGGTTCTTCGCAGCGTGCTCTTTTTTTAACGCTGCCTGGCGAAGCTCTTCCGCTACTTCTTCCGATTCGGCCCGTTTTTCCGTCTCGTGGACAAACTTTTCAAGCGCTTTCCATTCTTTTTCAGCGTGGTAATCAGCCAAGCCGATGGGCGTGTAATTCTTCGACAGCGTCTCGAGGATTCGCCCGTCGCGCCGGCCGATTACGTAACAGGTGGAAAGATGGAGCAGGGCTGCGTGGTCGCACTCACGGATAAAATTCAACACATGCACCGTCGAGCGAACGTTCATGGCCAAAGCGTCGCGCAAATCTGGGTTGAAATCCGTCAACCCCGAGCTGTTGACGATCACGTCCACCGAGCGCGCAATCCGCTCGCGCACTTCCGGCGCAAGTCCCAGGCCCGGCTTGCTCACGTCGCCATCCACCACCTCCATGCGTTTGCGCAAAAACTCAGCAAACCCGCTGCCGTATCGTTCGGCGAGTGGCTCGAACACCGGAGATTCTTCAATCACGCGTTGAAATCGCTGCAAGGATGTGACCGTCCGGTTGCGACGAACCAGCAGAAAGATCCGGCCAATCTCCGGCAAATCCGTCAGCAAATTCGAAAGCCATACTTTGCCGATAAACCCCGTCGCGCCAATCAGCAGAATGTTTTTTCCGCGCAAGGAGTCGCGCACGGAAAACGGGCCTAAGCCATTCGTAGAATCGAAGTGAAAAACCGGTAAAAACACTTCTGGTGCGGTCCGCTCGTCCGTTTGGATCGCCTGATCCAGAAGTTCAGGTTTTTTCGTGAATCCCAGCACGCGCCCGAGGGCTTTGCGCGAAACGCGTCCATCCGCCTGCCTTCCGGTGATTTTCGCGAAAGCGCCGCGCGGACGAATCACCGGATCGAGCAAGCGTCCCGTGGCGATACCGTCGCGAAAATCCAAACGGTTACAAACAATTTGCTTCACGCCTAGATGTTTCGCCAGTGGCCGCGTGATGTGGTCGAGCCCCTGGCTAACCAGCACAACCGGCGCGCCCGATGCGATCAATCGCTCCAGCTTTTCAACGCCTTCTTTTTTCAGGCGCGGCTTCAGGAAATATTCGAAGAATTCTTCACCCAGCAGATCCAGCCGGTCGCGGCTTACCCCACGCAACACGCTGTGCAGTAGCCGCGTCGCGAACACCCGGTTGGTACAGTAAAGAAAAGGCCGCGCAACCGCGAGAAGCGCCATTCCGCCCCGGCGTGTCCACCGCTGCAGAAAACTTTGCGAGTTCCAGGCAAAAAATCCCACCGGCCGCACCGCCGTCAAGTTCAGCAGGCTCCCTTCCACCCGCCAGAACACACGCTCGCGCGCATCGGTAGCGGAGGCCTCTTGCTCGGCCCGCGCAATACTCGAAATGTGGTCTTTTGGCTTGGACGGCAACATCATGAATGGTTTACTTGCCTATTGCGAATGAAGATACAAAACTAGCACGCCAGTTCCCGCCAATCAAGCCGCATAGGCTTCTGATTGGCTCAGGTTCCGATAACTGGCAAGTCTTCCCAAGATAGCTGTTAGCCAGTCTTGATCATAGAAATGTCAAACCGAAAGTGAACTCCGCCTCACTTCACCTGAGGTGATGCTTGGCTCATCGCTTTCTCAATGTCCGCCGGAGAATACGGCAGCGCGGGATTTACGACCTCATGTCCGGCAGCGGTGATGAGGAAGGTGTCTTCGACGAAGAAAGACTGATTGCCTGAGGTCAGTTGCGGTTCGTAACAGAGCACATTTCCTGCCTGAAAAGCTTTCGGCGCGCCTTCGGCCATGTCCACGCCGAGCCCATGCAAAGCATATCCCTTTCGTTTTAGGGCGTCGGCAGCCGCCTCTTTGGCCATCGCAGTCCTTAGTTCGTTCTGGTGTTGTTCGATGTAGGCCAAGGTGGCCTTGAAAACATCGATCGAACTTGTGCCCGGCCGCATAGTGGCCACACCCGCAAGGTACGCACCGTTCAGTAGCTCCATTGTCTCGCGCTGACCGTCATCAAAATGCCCGGAAACTGGGATCGTCCGGCCAAAATCGCCCTTGTACATCTGGAAGTCGCAACCCAAATCGAGCCTCACCACTTCGCCCGCCTGCATCTTTCGATCCAGGTTGTGGTAATCGACGAAGGGTTCGAACAGCGTATTTTCCAACGTGTACGGCCCCGAACGGACCCACGGCCAAAGCGACGGGCCGTCCGAGCCTGCCTGCAAACACGCATCCAGCACCGCGCCTTCCACTTGACGTTGTGTTTTTCCCGGTGCAATAGCATGTACGCCCGCCCAAAATCCCTCCGCGGTCACAGCGGCCGCCTGGCGCATCCGCGAAATTTCCGCAGGGCTCTTCACCGAGCGCACTTCGTCGAGAATCGCAAACGCATCTTTCACCTCAAGATCGCTCCAGTGCTGGCGCAACATGTTTGTCCAAGTCAGGTTGGGATTTTGCAGCGGACCTAGCCCTGGGGGAGTGCCGAATTTGCCGTCTCCAGACATGAACCCCGTCTGGCCTCCCTGGTCCGTGTACAAAACCAGCTTGGGATTGTCCTTCCGGCGCGACTCGATGAAAGTGACGAATTGATCGCAAGAGACGACGTGATCGATCCCCAGTTCCTTTTCAGTTTGAGGGCCTGGGTCGAATAAGACCGCATCGAAGCCGTGCAGGTCGCCCGCTAGAGGGATGCGTGGCGGAACAAACAGCCACGATTCTTTCTTCGTGTCATCCAGCGCCAGGATGGCACCGTGCGCGTTGGCCAAACCAGTGAAGTAATAAAAGCTTGGGTCTTGGTGGAAACCGGATTCATCCCAGTGCTTCAATCCCCGGGACGTGCGCAGAAGGAGGATTCCGTCTGGAATCTTTTCGAGTGCGGCTTTGCGTCGAGCTTGAAATTCCTGCGTATCGAAACTGGTCTGACCGAATGTAGCGAGGCTGGCAAACATAAAAGCTAGAACAGACACACCTAGCAAAGTCTTCATTAGCTGCGCTCCAATCGTGCTTGGCGCCAATCTCTGCGCGAACCAAGCACATCATCTCTTATGCTCAGATGGGCCGAACTCCCCTTCCTAATTTCCGGGAATTCCAAAAATCGCGGGTAAAGGTCCTGCTAATGCTCTGTTTGCTAATTAATTAACACAAATATAGCGCTGAGCCTTCTTGAGCAGATTCGGTTCCAGATTGATATTTTCCTAGTCCGCTGATCTCACATAACTTATTTTTGATCGTTCAGAATTGGGCCTGAGTGAGATGTCCGCATGCGGGACTCGCCGTGCCCCGAGCGGACGCGTAGCATGAATTTAAGGATGGTTTGCGTTAGTAGCCTTGAGGCTGGCCCCCCATAGGGAGAGCTGCTTGTTCGATATTTTGCGAGGAAGGACGTGCCTTTCCGTCTAGGGGCGCTCCACGAACAAAATCAAAATCTCCCAGCACTCAGGTCCTTCCAAAGCGCGCTTTCTCGTGGTAGCGTGATTGAGGAATTATGAAGATTAAGAGGGAACGGCCGGAGAAATGGCCCGCCGGATCGGGACCCAGGCCGGAAAAAAGCTTTATTTCTAATCGCGAACTCCAAGTATTAGACTCACCTCTAACTTATAGAAGACAAAGGACGGCACCCCGTTCTAATCGCGAACTTTCAACCATCCGAAGTTGCAATTTTTCTCCGCCCAGCCCTCAACAAACGATCTCCGTTCCGGTCTGCACTTTCCGAGCACTCGCTATACTTGCACTTCTAATTTTTGCGGTGGTGGCGACGTCGCCGCTGGCCGCCCAGGAAAAACGCAAAGTTATCATCGACCAGGATTGTGCTGGCCCCGGCGGCACCGATACCCAGGCCATCCTCGCTCTGATCCAATCGCCCGATACCGATGTGCTGGGCATCACCATTGTCACCGGTGACGCATGGCGCGACGAAGAAGTCCAGCACGCTTTGCGCCTGATGGAAATAATAGGCAGAACGGATATCCCTGTGGTCCCCGGCGCAGCTTTCCCTCTCGTGAATAGCAAAGAATTCATCGCGCGCTGGGAAACAATCTACGGCCAGGTTGTCTATCAAGGTGCGTGGAATTATGCCAAGCGACATCCAGTGCATGGGCCCACGGAAATCCCGCCCATGCCGGAAGGCGCTCCCAGCACCAAACCATTGAACCAAGCCGCCGCAAATTTCCTCCTAGGCATGGTCCACCGATATCCGCACCAAGTGACAATTTACGAAGGCGGCCCACTCACTAATCTGGCCCTCGCACAATCGCTCGATCCGGAATTCGCTTCGCTGGCGAAGGAACTTGTTCTAATGGGCGGCAGTTTAAATCCGCAAACGGACGATCCTGAATTCTCCATCGCGCCGCGCCGCGAATTTAATCTCTGGATGGACCCTGAAGCATCGCGCATCGTGCTGCATGCGCCGTGGCCGCGTATGGTGGTCACCACCGTGGATATTTCGCTGAAAACTAAAATGGACCAGGATTTAATTTCTCAGATCGCCAAAGGCCAATATCCCGCCGCGCAATACACCGCAAAATATGCCGAAGGAAATTATCTTTGGGACGAACTGGCTTCGGTCGCTTGGTTGGATCCTTCCATCATCACTAAATGGAAAAAACTTTATCTCGACGTCTCGATTGACCACGGCGCGTCTTACGGCGACACGCTCGTGTGGACCGAAGACACCCGCCCCCATATGGGCGAACGCATAGCAGAAATTCAGGGCGACCTGGACAAGCCAAAATTCTACCAAGAGTTCGTGGACCTCTTAACGCGCCGCACGCCGCCGCCCCCGAACCACTCGACTCAATAGCGATAAACCAACGTGCTTCACCAAAAATTAGAATGCCATCAGCGCTGTGTGGCGTGGTCGGAAATGTTCGACAGTGCGCGCTGGTAGTCTGGATCGTCCGGTGAAAGCGCCGCAGCTTTCGTGTATGCAGCCCGCGCGTGTGCTTGGTCTCCCCGTTGTTCGTAAATCGTGCCCATCTCAAAGAACGCGTCAGACTCCTTCGGGTTCACAATAGTGGTCCGTTGAAAGACAGCGAGCGCTTCGTCCAATTTTCCCTGCTTCGCAAGAATCTTTCCTTGCACGTACAGAAAATCCGGCTGATAAGGATCGCGTTCCAGCGCCTGCGAAATGGCTTCCATGGCTTTGTCCATGTCGCCGGCGGAATAGTAGAGTTTCGCGATCTGCGAATACGCCGCGCCGTAGGTGGGATCCTTCACCATGGCCTGTTGCAACAAGTCGAGCGAACCCGCGAAATCGTTTTTCAGCGCGAGATCATTTGCCTGTTGAACGAGATGCTTTGCTTGCGTCTGATTTTCTTTTGTTTCGCGATCGTTCTTCGAAGACTTTTCAAACGCCGCCAATATTTTCTGCGCCTGTTCGGAACTACCGGCGCAATCGTACGCGCGCGAAAGCAGGAACAGGGTCTCGGAATCCTGCGTCGACATTTTGAGAAGAGGCTCAAGCGCCGCAACCGCTCGTTCGCAGCGATCCTTGGTTTGCTCGGAAGATTCGCCCCGAGGCGCGCGCAAAAGAATTTTGCCCAGAAGCAGTCGCGCACGCGGATTGCGAGGCTGCCGCTCCACACTTTTCATTGCGTCTGGCAGTGCGGCCGCGTCTTGGTTGCGGTCAGAATAAATTTTCGCCCGCGTGTAGTAAGCCAGAGCGCTCTGGGGGTCGCGAGTCAGAACCTTCGCAATCTGCACCAGCGCGTTGTCTGAATCCCCCTTGGCCTCGTACGCCACGGCCAGCCGGTTACGCGATTCCACATCTGCAGGCGTAAGAACAAGCGCAGAGCGGAGGTGCGCGATCGCAGCATCGTAAGTCTGCAGTTCGATGTCGAGATCGCCGAGCGCGGCCAGCGGTTTCGGACTCTGTGGATGTTCCGCGTGAGATTTCTCCAGTATTTGCTTGGCTTCGGGGTAATTGTGAACGCCGCGATAAGCCTGGGCCAGGCCGATCTCGGCGTCCAAGTCGCGCGGCGAAATTCGTAATCCTTCGGTGTAACTCGCGATTGCTTCGGCGTAGCGCGCAACCCTGATCAGTGCGTCGCCAAGCTCGACGTGCAGATCCGCGCTTCGCGGTGCGATCTCGATAGCTTTCTCGTAAATTGCGATCGCTGCGTCCCAATTTCCTGTAGCCGCGTTCGCGCGAGCTTGGAGCTTCCATTGCTGCGCTTGCTGCAATGCCGTTTGCGCGCTTGCAGGAAGGCTTCCGAGTGTTAGGAAAAGGATTGCCAGACCTGTGCGAATCCAGGACATGCGCGGATTATAGCATCGCGACTTGGCCCGCTTTTCTTGCAGCGTTTTGCCTTGACTCATGGCGCGTGGCGAACTATACGATGACGCGGCAATCCCGAGGAATTCATGTTCACTCCGCATAGCTTTGACACCGCCCTGATCATGATGGTGGTTGCTGCGATCTGCTGGGGATCGTGGGCCAATACGTTCAAAGGCGTGAAACATTATCGCTTCGAACTATTTTATTGGGACTATGCCGTCGGCATTTTGGTTATGTCGCTGGTACTGGCCTTCACCCTGGGCAGCATCGACGGCGGACCTTCGAGTTTTATCAACAATGTGAAGTCTGCTGATGCCGGCAACCTCGGCTGGGTTTTACTGGCCGGAGTGATTTTCAATCTGGCGAATCTTTTGCTTATGGCGGGAATTGATTTGGTGGGACTTGCCACAGCATTTCCCGTCGCCATAGGAATCGCGCTGGTAGTGGGCGTGGTGTTTAGCTACGTCCAGGAGCACCGAGGCAATGTAAATATGCTTGCGGCGGGAATACTTTGTGCGGTAGCCGCAGTGATTTTGGACGGCAAAGCGTACGGGGAACTGAAGACCGGAAAAAGGGCCACGCGCAGAGGAATCTTCATTTGTGTTATCGCCGGTATTCTGATGGGACTCTGGGCGCCGTTTGCTACGCGAGCCCTCACACATGGGAATACGCTTGGTCCGTACAGTGCTTCCGTTTTTCTTTGTCTTGGAGCTTTGCTGTCTTGTTTCATTTGGAACGTCTATTTCATGAAACATCCTCTCGTGGGTGAGCCGGTTGATTTCCGCGATTTCTTTCGAGGACCGTTGCACGGCCATTTGTTGGGCTTGGCTGGCGGCGCTATATGGGCCACCGGAATGGTTTTCGATTTGGTGGCCGCGCAATTCACGGGCGTCTCAATTTCTTACGCTATCGGGCAATCGGCGCCCATGGTGGCTGCACTCTGGGGAATTTTTGCGTGGAAGGAATTCGCCGGAGCCAATACGCGTGCGAAAGCTTACCTGGCGCTGATGTTCGTATTTTATATTCTGGCCATCCTGCTGGTCGCTCGCGCTAACACCGCTGGCTAAGGCACTATCCCAGTTCACAACTTTGTTTTTTCGACAGAGAGCAGATTCCTGGCTCCCGTCGCGCCTCCGCTTTGCGGAGGAAAGTCAAATACGCGACCCTTCGCTCGGAATGACATGTTTCTAGTGTCGCCCACGGGATTAGAGAATTCTAGACTGGCGGGCGGCGGAATTTGCCGCAGGCATTTTCGATGATGGTTGCCACGGCGAGTACCGCTTCGTCTTCCCATGGACGTCCGACAATTTGCACGCCAATCGGCAAACCCTCCGGCGATTGAGCTACCGGGACGACAACGGCGGGATTTCCGAACAGATTAAACCATTGCGAATAGCTCATCACTTTTAAGTATTCCACTTTGCGTCCTTGCACTACCCACTCGCGTTCGCCATGGTGAAATGCCGGGATGGCGCAGACCGGGCACAGAAGAATCGGAAACTCCGCCATTTTTTCGAGTAGCTTGCCGCGAATTACATCGCGTGCGAGGAGCGTGTTCAAAAGATCTTGTGCGGTGAGCGTCGGGGTTTCAGCAACCATGGCGCGAAATGCCCGGAAGACGGGACTAAGCTCAGCTTCACGCCCTTCAATTGTTGGCGCGAATGACATCTGGCCGGCGCGGCCAAATAAATTCCACCAGAGCTGCCAGACGCGATCGAGGTTTGGTGGCCGCCACTCCGTGACCTTAAATCCTTGCGCGCGCAGGGCGTCTATTGCGGTGCGCACTGCAGCGGCGGTTTCAGAAGTAACGGGCGTGACTTCGTCATCCATGAAATACGCCACACTCAGCGCGCGGATTTCCTTTGCGTTCCAGCGTCTCAGAGGAACGGGAGCCGATGCGGGATCGCCGGGATCCGGGCCAGCCATCACCTCGAAGAGTTTCTGTACATCAGCGATGCGACGAGCCATGGGCCCTACCACGCCGAGTTGCGCGAAGGGGCCAGCGGAAGCGGGGTACTGGCCGGTGGAAGGAATGCGACCGGGCGTGGGTTTGAGTCCGCAAATACCGGAATAGTGCGCGGGGATACGAATGGAGCCGCCGCCGTCGCTACCCACTCCGCCGGCGGAACATCCCGCGGCGATGGCCGCAGCTTCGCCGCCACTCGAACCACCAGGCGTGCGCGAAAGGTCCCAGGGGTTGTTGGTTTGTCCAGAAAGAAGGTTATCGGTTTCGTAGGCCATCAGAAATTCCGGAACGTTTGTATTGCCCAGGATGATGGCGCCTGCGGCGCGAAGCCTGGCGACTAAAGGCGCGTCTTCAGGCGGAATATATCCCTTTCGTAGAATGCTGCCGCATTCGCAGGGTAATCCAGCAACATCGATCGAACTTTTAATGGAGATCGGGACGCCGTGAAGAGGGCCGATGGAATTCGATTTTACAGCGGTCCCCAGGCCAGCCTCGGCGGACTTGGCTTGAGTGCGCGCACGTTCGGCATCAACTGTTACGAATGCGTTTAGCTTTGGATTCAATTCCCGGATTCGCGACAGGTGCGCATCGACCAATTGTACGGGTGAGATCTTCTTCGCGCCGATGCCTTCCGCCATTTCGCTGAGCGAGAGATAAACAATGTCGTACATTCGACCTCGTCCTGAGTCGTGAGCCGCAAAGTCTAACATGGCACGGATATTGAGCGAGTCGGGCCGTCGCAGAATCGAGTCACGATTGACAGGCCTGCAACTTAAAGAGAAAATTCGCCTTCAACAGGAAACCAATAGTTTGCAAACTTTCTACATGTGTAAGAACGTGTCTCTTTGGGGTACGCCATGACTCGGCGATTTCAAGCAATCATGCTCGCTGTTTTGTTTGTTACAGCGGCGTACCTGTTCGCGTGGCCGTCGGCCAACGTGCCGTACTTCGCCGCAGTGATACTCCACCTGCTCGCGGGTATCGTACTTCTAATTTTTCTGGCATTCGCTTTGCGTGGAATTTTGCGAAATGCTTCCGCCCTATCGCGGATCGGCTGGATTCTGATTGGTATTGGCGGCGTGCTGGGAGCGGTGCTTATAAACACCGGGACCCGCCGCGATGAATGGCCGTTGCTTTACACGCACATTGGAGTGTGCCTTACGGGCGGCGCGTTTCTGGCCTCGACGTGGGCCGGCAAGCGCGGATTTCTTGCGCAAGGTCGCGCTGCAGGTGTTTTGCGCACCGTGATGTTCATGGTGGCTGCGGCGCTCGCTGTTTCCGGCGCGTGGTGGATGCGCACGGTTCCCTGGGAGCGCGCGCATCGAATCGAGAATCCGGCCACGGCGCCAGGCACCATGGACAGCGAAGGAGACGGCCCCGGCGGTCCGTTTTTTCCAAGCTCTGCGCAGACGGCACACGGCGGAGAAATTCCGGCAAATTATTTTACGGAGTCAGATTCCTGCCAGCGTTGCCACGCGGACATTTACAAAGAGTGGCAAAGCTCAGCTCATCATTTCTCGTCGTTCAACAATGCCTGGTATCGCAAGAGCATTGAGTACATGCAGGACACGGTGGGCGTGCAACCGTCGAAGTGGTGCGCGGGCTGCCACGATCCTGCACTGCTTTTTAGTGGAATGTTCAATCGGCCGATTCGAGAAGTGGAAGATACGCGCGCGGGGCAAGCCGGGCTGGGCTGTATGATGTGCCACTCGATTGCAAAAGTAAAAAGCACGATGGGTCAGGGAGATTTCGAGTTGGAATATCCGGCGCTGCATCGCATGGCGGCGAGTTCCAACCCGCTAGTGCGCCGCTTGCACGATTTTCTGACCGAGTTGAATCCTGAGCCGCACCGGCGTGTGTTCCTGAAACCTTTTATGCGTACGCAGACGGCGGAATTTTGTTCGACCTGCCACAAAGTGCATCTCGACGTTCCAGTGAATCATTACCGCTGGGTGCGCGGCTTCAATGAGTATGACAACTGGCAGGCTAGCGGCGTGTCGTTTCAAGGCGCGCGCTCATTTTATTATCCAGGCAAAGGTCAGGCTTGCGCCGACTGTCATATGCCTTTGACTCAATCGGCGGACGCCGGAAATATAGCGGGAAACGTACATTCCCACCGCTTTCCCGCAGCAAACACGGCGCTGCCCTATGTTAATGATGACCAGCAGCAATTGAGCGACACGGAGAAATTCCTGAGCGATCATGAGGTGAGCGTGGATATTTTTGCAATCTCACCGGAGAGGGCTGCGGAGAAAGCCGGGAAGAAGGCTTCTGGGCGTGCGCAAAGTCCGGGTGCCGCGATCGGCGGAGGCAATTTCGCGGCGTCGAATTTGGAAACTACGTTTGGACAGGGAGAAGAGGCCGAGGTACCTGTGCCGGCAAACGCGTCACCGGAATCTGCAACGCCGATTGCGCTGCTGACGGGACCGCTGAACCGCGCTACGGCGTCGGTACTCCCGGGGGCCACATACCGCGTGGATGTGGTGGTGCGCACGCGCAAGCTGGGACACTTTTTCCCAGGCGGCACGGTGGATGCATACGATTGTTGGCTCGAACTGAAGGCGGTGGATGATAGGGGAGAGACGGTTTTCTGGAGTGGCCGCGCCGAAAAAGACGGCCAGGGGCCTGTTGATCCGGGCGCGCATTTTTATCGTTCGTTGCAGATCGACGCGCATGGAAATCCCATCAACAAACGCAATGCGTGGGCTACGCGAGCGGCGGTTTACGTGAGGCTAATTCCACCAGGGGCGGCCGACACAGTTCACTATCGGCTGCAGATTCCGCCGAGCGCAAACGGCCACATCCATTTGACTGCGCGTGTGAACTACCGGAAGTTCGCGTGGTGGAATACGCAATTTTCATTTGCCGGCGCGCGCGATCCCAAGGATACAGACATACCACGCTCGCCCAATTTCGATGATGCGCATTACGTGTTCACCGGCGATCCGACAAAATTGCCTGGCGGAAGCAAAGGCATTCCGTCGTTGCCGATTGTCGTGATGGCAGAGAACACCGTGGACTTGGAGGTGCTGGCTGCGCGCGCGGCCCAACTTAAGCCGAAGGTTGTGCTGAACGCTGAGGATTGGACGCGCTGGAACGATTACGGTATTGGTCTATTTCTGCAAGGGGACTTGTCGGGCGCAGCGGGAGCATTTGAAAAGATCGTGGAGATCGATCCGAAGAATCCGGACGGATGGGTGAATTTGGGACGTGCGCGAGTGCAGGAGGGCAATCTAACTGCCGCACGCGATGTGCTGCAGCGCGCACTGGCGCTCAGTCCAAAATTGGCACGCGCGCATTTCTTTTACGCCAAGATGCTGCGTCAAGAAGGGCACTACGACGAGGCGGCCAAGCACTTGCGCGAAGTGTTACTACAATATCCGCGTGATAGAGTCGTTCACAACGATTTGGGACGGATTTATTTTTTGCAACGGCGTTACTCTGATGCGGTGAAGGAATTCAAGGCCACGCTCGCGATAGATCCCGAAGATCTGGAAGCGAATTACAACTTGATGCTTTGCCATACGGGACTGGGGCGTAATGACTTAGCGAGCGAGTATCAGAAGCGGTATTTGCGCTTCAAGGCTGACGAGTCGGCGCAAACGCTGACCGGGCCTTACCTGCGAAGTCACCGCGATGACAATGTGGAGCGGCAACCAATCCACGAGCACATTTCGGCAGTTCAGCCGAAAGAACAACCCAAAGCAGCAAAGTACCCAGTAAACTCCGGCCGAGCGAAGGAATCAGATTGAACAACGAGCGGCCGCTGCGCCAATGGCACTATGCATTATTTCTGGTGAGTACGTTGTTGGTTGTCTGTTCGGTCGTTAAAAAAACGGCGCTGTTCGGCGCGTCACAAAAGGGCTCGGCGTCTTCGCCCGTTGGATCCGCGACGCATTTCGAAGACATCACGCGCGCCTCCGGGATACATTTTGTCCACAGCAACGGAGCGTTCGGAAAAAAGTGGTTGCCGGAAACGATGGGAGCAGGTGTGGCATTTTTGGATTACGACAACGATGGCTGGCAAGACATCCTCTTCGTAAACGGGACTGCTTGGGCCGGACATCCCGGCAAACACTCCACTCTGGCGCTTTATCACAATAACCGCGACGGGACTTTTACCGACGTTACGCAGAAGGCCGGGCTCGCGCTGGAAGTGTATGGAATGGGTGTGGCCGTCGGAGATTTTGACAACGACGGCTCCGACGATATTTTTATCAGCGCGCTGGGACAGAGTTACTTATTCCACAACAATGGCAACGGAACGTTTACGGATGTTACGAAGAAGGCCGGGCTGTGGGGGCCGAACGAATTCAGCACCAGCGCTGCATGGGTGGACTACGACCGCGACGGGCACCTGGATTTGGTTGTTGCGAATTACGTGCAGTGGTCGCCGGAGACCGACATTTATTGCGCGCTGGATGGAAAAACAAAATCGTACTGCACGCCGGAGCCATACAAAGGGACTTCGGTAAGGCTCTGGCACAATCGCGGTGACGGAACTTTTGAAGACGCTACGCAAAAAGCTGGGCTGTACGATCCAACTTCGAAGAGCCTGGGCCTAACTGTGCTGGACGCGAATCAAGATGACTGGCCTGACATTTTGGTGAGCAATGACACACAGCCAAATAAACTTTACATAAATAACGGCAATGGTACGTTTTCGGAAAAGGGAGTGCAGGCGGGCATTGCCTACAGTGAGGACGGAATCGCGCGTGCGGGAATGGGCGTAGACGCCGGTGATTACGACCGCTCAGGATATCCCAGCGTGATCATCACGAATTTCTCGAATCAGATGCTGGCGCTATACCACAACGAGCGCAACGGATTGTTTGTGGACGAGGCGCCGCAGTCCGATGTAGGCCAGGCGAGTTTGTTGACGCTTGGATTTGGTTGCTTCTTTTTCGATTACGACCTCGACGGCTGGTTGGATATATATGTGGCAAATGGGCACATCGAGGATGCCATTGAACGTGTACAGCCGCGAGTTCGTTATGCGGAGCCTCCGCATCTTTTCCATAATCTAGGCGATGGGAAATTCAAAGAGGTGACGGCTTCTGCGGGAGCGTCCTTCGCCGCACCGCGAGTAGCACGAGGCGCAGCTTACGGCGATATCAACAATGATGGCGCACTCGATTTGGTGGTGGCGACCAACGCCGGGCCCGCGGCCCTGTTCCGCAATACCGGCGCAGAAAATCACGGTTTGCGGATCAAACTGATTGGCACGAAATCGAATCGCGACGGAATTGGAGCGACGGTGCGAGTGACTGCCGGGAATGATACGCAATCGCAGATGCTGCGCAGCGGGTCAAGCTATTTGTCATCGAGCGAATTAATTTTGACCTTTGGACTGGCCGGGCACACACAGGCCGATGCCGTTGAGGTGCGCTGGCCAAGCGGGCAGACGGATCATTTGAAGAATCTAGCGGTGGATCAGATTGTCACGATAAAAGAAAATCAGGGCGCCATTGCGACAAAGGCGCTGGTAAAACGCTAGAATGGTGCGGAAATTTCCTTTGAGGGTTGCGTGAACGGATTGGAACGCACCGCGCGATTGATTCGGGCAATTCTGTTTTTTCTTGTGATGGCTGGCACGCTTGCCGGCGTGGTCGCAAATGCACAGCAACAAACCCATAGAACTCGCAAATCCAAATCCGCCGATTCCGATGCTTCCGACCAGGCTGACGCGCAGGCGGCGCAGCACACACAAGTCATCCGCGAAAACAATTTCGGCGTAGCGCTGATGAACCGGCAACAGTTCGAGCAAGCGCTGGGGAAATTCCAGCGCGCCTGTATTCTGGAGCCGCCATCCGATGTTGGCTGTGTGAATACGGGGATCGCTCTGCTGAATATGCAGCGGTTTGATGAAGCACGGCAAATTCTAGAAAAATCGGCGGAGCGCGATCCACGAAACCCGCGCGTTTGGTTCAATCTGGGGCTACTGGAGAAAGCCCTCGGCAAGTCCGCTGAGGCCATCGCGGATTTCCAGAAAGTCGCGCAGCTTGATCCGTACGACGCAGACACTCAATATTTTATTGGGTTGGTATGTTCGCAGGAACAGAAATACGAGCAAGCGATTGCGGCTTTCCAGCGCGCTCTAGATCTAAATCCATTTCAAGTCTCAGCGGAATTCGGGCTGGCGCAAGCTCTCCAGCGTAAAAACGATACGGCACACGCGAAAGAACATTTCGACCGGTTCCAGCATTTGGTTTCGGAGAAACTCGGCAAGCCGGTGAGTTTCATTTATGGCGAACAAGGCAAATATTCGCTTGCGGAACTAATGATGCCGGAGCCCGAGCCGGTTCCCCCCGCTGTCGCCGTCCATTTCGTAAACGTGACTGCGCAATCGGGCTTGCCCTCCGAGCGGTACGCTGCACCTGATGCTACGAAATCCAGGAATCATGCGCAGGCTTCTGGGGCCGATCGAACCCCCGTGTCTGTTTCACATTTCTTGGGCAGTGGTGCTTGCATCATTGATTACGACGGTGACGGGCGGCCGGACATTTTTCTGGTTGATGCGGATGGCAAAGGCGGTGCGGCACTCTACAGAAATGAAGGGAATGGAAGATTCGTAAATGTAACCAAAGAGGCGAAGCTGGATATTCGCGGCGAGGGTATGGGATGCGCCGTCGGCGATTATGACAATGACGGCAAGCCTGATCTTGCGGTGACCATGAATGGGCGCGTATTGCTATTTCATAACGAAGGGAAGGGGATTTTTAAGGACGTCACGGAGCAAGCGGGAATTGAAATGGACGGGCTGGCTATGGGAGTGACCTTTATCGATTACGACCACGATGGCGACTTGGATCTATACGTCACGCGCTTTCATGACTTTCCTTTAGGCAATCCTGCTGAGTCATTTTCGTTTCCCATGGATACTCCGGGCCCGGGAAATATTTTGTGGAGGAATAATGGAAATGGGACGTTCACAAACTGGACGGCTGAAACAGGATTGGCCGGAAGTGGGCCTTCTATAGGCGCTCTGGGAAGTGATTTGAACAACGATCGGGCGATCGATTTTGTGGTTACCGGATGGCAAAAGGCGCCGGTGGCGTTTATGAATCCAAGAGAAGGGAAGTTTCGGGCAACGGTTCGGTGGGCTAGCGACATGCCGGCCCCGGCAGCAGGAGTGGTCGCGCTCGATTTTGACAAGGATGGCTGGATGGACCTGGCCTTCACGCACTGGGGAACTCCGGGATTGAGTTTGTGGCGCAACGTTCCAGGAAAACCGTTTGAGCGAGTAGCGTTGCCAGACTTGGAATGGATGCGCGGCTGGGGCCTGGCTGCTTTGGATTACGACGACGACGGATGGATCGACTTGGTTGCGGTGGGAGACAATTTTTCAGGAGATGGCCGGATAGTTCTGCTGCGCAACGAGGGGACGAATGGATTTCGCGATGTCACCGCGCTGACAGGATTGGACAAGATCGTGTTACACAATCCGCGCGGAGTAATCGCTTTTGACGCTGAAGGCGACGGCTCCGTCGATTTACTAATCACGCAGAATCATTTGCCGCCGGTGCTTCTAAAGAACGAAGGAGGCCATCGATATAACTGGTTGAAGCTGCAGTTCAAAGGCACCAATGACAACAAGACGGGAATCGGCACGAAGGTTGAGATGAGCGCCGGGGCGCTGCAACAGAAGTGGGAAGTCAGCGGGGCCTCGGGTTACTTGGGGCAAAGTTCAACGGAAATTGTGGCGGGGCTCGGGCCTGAGCGTGGCGCGGATGTGGTTCGACTCTTGTGGCCCACCGGCGTGGTACAGGATGAAATGGAAATTCCCGCGCACAAGACGGAAACGATTACAGAGATCGACCGGCGCGGCAGTTCGTGCCCAATCGTGTTTGTGTGGAACGGGCAAAAGTTCGAATTTCTCGCGGACATGATCGGGCCTGGGATTGTGGGACATTGGATTGCTCCGAATCAGCGGAATACGCCGGACCCGGAAGAATACCTGAAGGTCGAAGGATCGAAAGTTCAAGCCGATAACCGGCTTATCCACTTTCGCATGCTAGAGCCGATGGAAGAGCTGGACTATCTCGATCAGGCGCGCCTGATTGCTGTTGATCATCCTTCGGATGTGGAGATTTATCCCAACGAACGTTTCATGACAAATCCCCCGTTCCCGAAATTCAAAGTGATTGCGAGTTTCGAAGCGCATCCGCCGCTAGGCGCCTGGGACGACCACGGACACAATCTGTTGCCCCTGCTGATCGAGCGAGACCATAAATATGTGGAGGATTTTCCCGCTGCACCGTACGCGGGGTTTGCCGCTATGCATATGATCGAGCTGGACATCGGGCCGTGGGATCCAACGCGTCCCCTGCGTCTTCTGATGGACGGCTTTACTGATTATTTCAGCGCCAGCTCGATGTATGCGGCGTGGCAGGCGGGGATTCAGCCGGTGCCGCCTTACGTTGAGATGCTTGACGATTCGGCGAAGTGGGTGCGAGTGGTGGAGGACATGGGATTTCCCGCGGGGCTGTCGCGGACGATGATCGCGGACCTGACTGGTAAGCTTCCGGCCGGCACGCGGTTCATTCGCATCACCACGAACTTGAAAATTTATTGGGATCGCATCCTGGTGGATAATTCTGCGATGGATACGCCGTTCAAGACGACGGAAGTGCCGTTAGCCAAGGCTCAATTGCAATTTCGCGGCTACCCGCGGGTGGTGGAAGGGAATCCCCGCAATGATTTGAGCTATGTTTATGAAGATGTAAGTGCGACAGGACCGTACACGCGGCAGATTGGAAATTATACGAGATATGGCGATGTAACAAACTTGCTGCGCGCGCCGGACGACGAATATGTGATCTTTGGATCGGGCGACGAAGTGGCAGTGGATTTTGACTCAACACATTTGCCGGAGTTGCCAGAGGGCTGGACTCGCGATTATTTCTTTTATGCGAATGGATTCGCGAAGGACATGGATTTCTACGCGGCCCATGGCGACACCGTCTCGCCACTTCCATTTCACACGCTCGTTCCGTATCCATATCCCAAAGGCGTCGGCTATCCTGAGGACGAGGGGCATTTAAAATATATGCTCGAGTACAACACGCGCGGAGTCGCAGGCCCAGCAGGGGATTCCTTCCGCTTTGATTACACCGAACCCGAAAAATAGGAAGACAGCTGATGTTTTGGGAGCCCATGCCGGCCTCTCAATACGTGCTTGCTGCCCGAGGTTAGCCAGGACGCCGATCGCGTGGTTCTGACGCTCTTGCCCGCCCGCAATTACTAGAACTGGAAACGGACACCAAACTGGGCTGCGAAGGCGGTTGCGCCGGGAGCCAGCTCGTCGACTGTGCGGTAAACGGAGCCATTAGGCTGAAGCGCCCCGGGCTTGGGCACCGCTGTCAACGGCGGGCAAACGATATTGGAATATAAAGTTGCGTTGACAGCCGTGCATCCAGTGTTGCTAGTTGGGCCGACGAAACCAAAGACGTCGGGATCCGAGTACAAATTGCTGGAATTGGTGACGTTAAAGAGATCCGCGGAAAAGCGAAGCACATAGCGCTCCTTCAACGTGACATCTTTTGCGATCCGCATGTCCCAATTGTAAAACGCAGGTTGACGTCCCGGATATTCGGGCAGGAGAAATGGTTTTCCGCCGCCGATCTGAACCGTCGGCCGGTCATTCTGAGCGAACTGATTGATGACGCCGTCACCGTTAAGGTCCACATTTGAATATGCCGGGTAGGCGAGTCCGCTGTGAAGTATGAAGTTGGTGCTCCAGGTGAAGCCCATTGGCAGATCGACCACCATGCCGCCTTTGAACTGGTGGGTAATGTCCAAGCCGTCGCGTCCGTAATCCAAATTCAGATTAAAAGGATCCTGCGGGCCATAGAAGGTTTCGGTGTCGCGCTCGCTCGAAGCGTTCGCAAAGTTCCGCGACCAAGTGTAATTGGCGAAGAACTGATAGCGTTGAGAGAAACGCTTGTTCACGCCCGCCACAAACTCCTGATAGTTGCCATGACCGAAGCTGCCCAGTTCGTTGGTACTAAAGAGAGTGGGATCGAGCGGGGTTGCTGCCTGAGTCAAAGTGCCGTTTGGATTTGGAGTCTGGAGTGCGGTGCAGGCGGCCGGCTGTTGGATGGAGCACACGTTTCCTTCCAAAAGGGTACGGCCGAGCGAGTCCCGGCCCTCCGGGACAAAGTTTCGGAACCAATTCGTGGTGCTGAAGCCGCCTGTCCGCAAATCCGACGAGTGGACGAAGGCGTAGCTGGCAGAAACAGTCCAGCTGTTTGTGAATGAATGCTCGACGGTGACGGTGAAGTTCGAAACCCGTGGATTGCGAAATGATGGATCGACGTAGCTGATCGCGGGACAACCCACGACACTGGAACACAATTCGCTAACACCAAACGGAAGTGTTGAGGGGAAGAGATAGGGGAAAGCCGAAGTTGATGAGGAAGGGTTGGTGGCCGAAGGTGCGCAGAATTCGAATGCTGATGATGGACAAAAAACGGTTGCTTGTTTCGAGGTACCAATCGTGGGGAAGAAGATAAGAGGTGTTTGCGCGTAATAATATCCCCAAGCGGCGCGGACGACTGTGGGATGCTCGGTGCCGCCTACATTCCATGCTATGCCTACCCGAGGGCCAAACTGTCCGAAATCGTCCGGAACGCGTTGGGGAGGCGCGGCTTTTTTGCTCGAGGATCCTTCGCCAATCCAAACGGTGTTTCCCGGAATCGCGGACTGCGGCTGAGGGTTCCAGGTACCATCCCAGCGAAGCCCATAGGTCAGGGTGATTCGCGGAGTGAGCTGCCACTTATCCTCCCAATAGAGACCCAAGCCCGACTGGTAATTATTAAAGAGAGTATTGTCTTTGAAGAGAGCAGCCAATTGTTGCTGTTGAGAGGTATTGGTTTGACCATTCAGGCCAACGCCTTGGGAAAAGAAGAACGGGTTGGGGGATGTAGGCACAGTTCCGGAGTAACCTGCGCACCAAGGATTGGTGGCAACCGGTCCCGGCTCGAAATCACAAAGAGTATTAAATTCGTATTCGCCTACACTCCAGCCGGCAAAGATGTCCTTGCGGTCGGTGAAAGTGTCGGTATCGCCTCCGAACTTCATGTCGTGCTTGCCGAAGGAGTAGGAGAAATTGTCCGCAGCCTGGAGCTTCCCGGCGTCGTTGTTGCCTGGAAGATAAAAACGCTGTCCAAATGACATGCCGGTTTGGTTGATGAGAATCTGGGGTGCTCCGTCAAAAATTGGGTGGCGTTTGCGAGTCTCGCCGCTGACTTCCACACGAAGTTCATTCACCTTACGACCGAGAACACTAGTTAGCGCAAACACGCCGCCAATGCCTTGATTCACAAAGTTTTCGGCCGTGCCGATTGAGTAAGGAGTTTCGGTCTGTCCCTGGCCTCCAGTGAAGCCGTTCGTATGATTACGGCTGCCGAGGCCGCGAATACTGAAGTGGTTTGCGGGACTGAACTGATAGTCGTAGTGGCCAAGAAGCGTGAAGAAATTCTGATATTGATTGTGCGCACCGTTAAGGGCTCCGATGGTCGGCACGCCGTAACAAGCCGGCAGAAGAGCCTGCCCTACGGCTGTGGATAAGCAACCGGGAGGTAGGATGTTGGTGCTACCCGGAGTTGCCTTCTGGATAATCGGACCCGCTGACGCCAAAAACTGGGTGCATCCCGGATCAGCGGCTGCGCAGAATACAGTAGTGAGTGGACCGTTTTCTCGCTGGATGTCGGTAGAGAGGAAGAGGAACTGGCGATCTTTGTGGATCGGAAAACCGACGGACCCGCCGAATTGATTTTGGTTGTCGATGTTGGAGGGTTCGCCGAGGGCGTCGTTGGCTGTGAGGCTACCACCGCGATAGTATTCGTGGGCTTCGCCATGAACTGCGTTGGTGCCAGACTTGGTCACCACGTTGAGCAACCCGCCGGTGGCACGGCCGAATTCGGGAGCGAAACCGTTTGTTACAACTTGAAATTCCTGCACCGCTTCAAGCGGTACGGTGAGGTTCTTGGTTTCGAGCGAGCCGAAATTTTCGCCGAAATAGTTATTGGTGGCGTCTGCGCCGTCAATCACTAACCCGCTGTAATCGCTCTGCTGCCCACCGAGACGAATACCGCCCCGTAGTCCGGGAACGACCTGCGCGGAGGGAGTAAGCAGGGCCATGTCACGGTAATCGCGTCCAGGGAAGGGGAGGTTTTCGACACTTACAGAATTAAGCAACTGAGTGATTCCGGTGGTGCTGGTGTCAACGACCTCCCCGCTGGCAGCAGTGACTTCAACGGTTTGAGACTGACTTTTCAGGGGCATGGTGATGTCGAACTGCAAGGAAGCGCCGACGTTGACGACGATCTTTTTGACTGTAGTTACGGCAAAGCCGTCGGCTTCGGCGGTAATGGTGTACTCGCCGGGCGCAACGTTGTCGAAGACATACGTACCATCGGACTCGACCTGGAGTCCGCGGCGGATGCCCGTGGAGGGATTCGTCAGCGTCAATTTCGCTGTGGCGATCGCCGCGCGAGAAGTGTCAAACACAGTTCCACGAATGGAGCCGTACTGAGTGTTTTGCGCGAGCGCCGCTCCGGATAGGAGCAGGGTGCACGTTAGCAACACAGCCAGGAATGTGGCTTTCCAAGTTTTCATCGCGACTCTCCCGATGCGAGACGGTTTTTTGGTGAGAAGACGTGTTGTTGAAAACATGCAATCCGCGTTACGGGTAAAGGATCTCGTAACATACAGAAAAATGCGCGTGCTGGAAGCCGACCGCAAAATTCTTCCGTTTTTTTAATAATCCACTTTTAGGACGTGGTCCCCTGCCCAAGATGGGCCGTAGGCTAGCGAACGTACTGAGTGGAGTCAACAAGAAACTGGGATTGCGCGCGAACTTTTCCACAGTCATGTGCGCGGAAATAAGAGCGTCCAGATGAAATTGCGCGGGCGCGCGTGTGCCGGTGAGGAGCATTTGTTAGAATCTGTGGCGAGATGAACCGAAAGCACTATGGCGGACGACTGGCTCTGCTCGGCGCAGGCGTTCTGCTGCTAGTAACTTGGGATTTAGTGGCCCAGCCAATCGCGCAACAGACGCAAACGGGAATACTTCGCAGGCGTTCGGAGGTGGCTAATCCGTTTCACCTGCAATTCGAAGATGTCACTCGCGAAGCGGGGATTCATTTTCACCACGAGCGCGCCGCGTCGCCCGAAAAATTGTATTTAGAGACGATGGGGGCAGGCGTCGCCTGGATCGATTACAAGCAAGACGGGTATTTGGACGCGTTTTTCGTAAACAGCGGTTACACCCCTTTTTTTCACCCGCAAGATCCGCCGCAACCGGCGCTGTACCGCAATAACCATGATGGCACGTTCACGGATGTGACCGCTGCGAGCAAAATTCACACAGACGGAACGTTCTTCTTTGGCGTGGCGGTGGGCGACTACGACAACGACGGCTATCCGGACATATACATGACTGGTTACAGGCATTCCGTGCTGCTGCACAACAACGGAGACGGCACTTTTACCGATGTGACTGCAAAAGCCGGCGTGGGCAACGATGGAAATTGGGGCACAGCGGCGGGCTGGTTTGATTACGACCACGACGGCAAGTTGGACCTTCTGGTGACGAACTACGTTCAATATGACCAAGATCATCCGGTTGCCTGCGGCGAAAACAAGCCCGGCTATCGCGCCTATTGCCATCCCGATAGTTTTCACGGGACCTCGATGCGGCTGTATCACAATAACGGCGACGGAACGTTTACTGACATGACGGCGAAGGCAGGACTGGTGAACACGGACGGGAAAAGTTTAGCGGTGGTTCTGGCTGATCTAAACGGGGATGGCTGGCCCGATATTTTTATTGCGAACGACACAGAGCGGAATTTTTTGTATTTGAACAATCGGGACGGCACATTTCGCGATGCGTCGTATAAATCCGGCGCGGGATTCAGTGAAGATGGGCGACCGGAAGCGGGAATGAGCGCAGATGCCGCGGATGTGGTGAACAACGGTTTGCTGTACCTTTTCGTCAGCCATTTGGATTTCGAGCTAAACAGGCTATATCGCAACAATGGCGACGGCACGTTCACTGACTACACGGTTGCCTCAGCGCTGGGGCAAACCAATATTCTGAATAGCGCATTCGGCGCGCGCATGTTTGATTTTGATAATGATGGCTGGCGCGATCTGCTGGTGGTGAACGGACACATCCTGGATAACATTGCGCTTTATCACCCGGAAGTGACCTATGAAGAAGAAAAGAAACTCTATCGCAACATGGGCAATGGTGTGTTCATGGATGCAACCCGGACACAAAATGCGGGATTTCGCTCCCCCCGAGTAGGTCGTGGTCTCGCGGTTGGCGATTACAACAATGATGGTTGGCAGGACTTTCTAGTTAGTAATAACGGAGAAGATGCGCAGCTATTTCGCAACAATGGCGCGGACGAGCCGGCCGCCACGGGAAATCATTGGCTTGCTGTGCGGCTCATCGGGACGAAAAGTAATCGCGATGGGAACGGCGCGGCGCTAAAACTGATTGCCGGAGATTTGACGAGTTACGATCAGGCCAAGGGGGGTGGGAGTTATTGTTCCGCGCAAGATCCGCGGATATTTTTTGGATTGGGTAAGCACGATAAAGTGGACATGCTGGAAATCCGATGGCCGAGCGGCATGGTCGACCGCTTCCAAAACTTGCCGGTGGATGATTTCGTAATTGCGGAAGAAGGAAATCGCGAGGCAAGAGCGATACGGTTCAAGCAACACCGCAAGTGACTTCGTTCAGTTCGCGTATGGGCATGTAGGCGTACGCAGGGAGCGCAAAGCGGAATCGTGTTGGATCGTTCCCGTCCTGCTAAGACATTCCCGTGGCCACCAACTCTTGGCCTCGTAATTCCAGGTGGACTCGCGGCAATGGCTTCGGTGGCGGGCCGTCAAGCACCGAACCATCGATAGCGGAGAAAACTCCGCCATGGCAGGGGCACGCGAATACATGTTCTTCTGGCCGATAAAATGTTGGACAGGCGGCGTGCGTGCAGAGACGGCTGAACGCGAGGAACACTCCCTCCGACGGATGCAGGAGAAAGCATGGATGCTCGTCATGGGGGTAGGAAATGATCTTCACACCGCCAACGGGGATATCCCCCACAAGGGCTACCACTTTGACCGGGTAGGAATTCTTTCGAGCGCGGGTAAAGATGATTAGTCCACCGAGAGCGGCGGCGATGCCAGCGGTAGTCAAATACTTCGCGAACCGGCGGCGGGGTATTTGATCGTTGTCTGGATTTGAGATTGAAATTTCTCCTGGAATTCGACCGCGACTAGTTCTGTTTACGAGTTTGCGATTTCCGTTTTAACACCATTTCGTAGCGCGATGACCGCAGCTTTGAGCTCAGCTACCTGTTTCCTGAGCAAGCGGGCGACTATGCGCTCGTAACCGGCAGCGGCGCGCGTGGCGAGCTTTTCTAACATCTCGCGCTCGTCAGCATCGATGTCATTTCCGGAGTCGTGCGGCCCAAGCAGAAGCACGGCGGTAGCTTCAGGGATTCCGCTACGCACAGGTACGGAAAGACAAGGTGCTTCCATACCGGTTGGCAGTGCAAGCGATTCTGAATCTTCCTGATTTAGACGAACCGGCGCGCCAAGCTCCAAGCTTCGCAACGCGATTGCGTCAGATTCCGCACGCAATTCCGTTTTTGTGCAGGCGCCCCACCCTTTGGCATCTTTCGATCGCCGGAACACGTTTTCCTGGCAACGGAAAATCGCGCAGGATGACAAGCAAAGCGCGCGCGCCGCGCTTTCTACCAGTAGGCGATCGATGTCCTCCAGAGACTCGGCCCGCGCGATTTCTTCAGCGCTGGCCTGCAACTGGCGCTGCGCGGAATGGAACTGGCGATTGAATACGCGGTCGACCAACTCTACTCCGATTTCGTGCAAGCGTTGCATCAGCAGCAGGAAAACAGGGGCCAGCACCAGCGGCCAGACCCAGGCAGGCAGGCGAAAGCCTTCTTCGACGTTGGTCAACTTCTCATGGAGTTGGAAAATCGGCACCCCCAGGGCCAAGCTCAGGACCACCAAGATCGTTCCGTGACGAAGCGGAATCCACACACGCACTACACGACGCTGCCATACCGCTTGGGATGCGAAATAAGCGAGCACGCCATTCGGCAGATACAGCAGCCCGATAAAAGCTTGAGAAGGCGAAAAGCCCCAAAGATGGCGAAACAGGTCAGCCGACTGGCAAAGTTCGGCAAAGATGTAGGCTGGAAGACCGATGGCGCATCCCCAGATTACCCAGCGCATGCGCTTCTCTTCGAGTGGCGGGAGCTTGCGGCGACGTTCCAGCAGAATAAGCAGAACCAGTGCGTCAACGACAAGACCGGCGAGAAAGGTGACTTCGGTGATGCGCTCGGTTCGATACCCGAACATGTTGCCAAAGCCAATAAGAGTGAGCACGGTGATCGTCAAAGCGAGCAGCGGCACGGCCCATTGCACTTTTTGCCAGCGAGGCTCGGTTCGGTCATTGGGGAATCGCAGCGCGAAGACTAAAAGACCGGCGAAAGCGGCGCCTTGAGCCAAGGCTTCCGCCAACTCCTGAGCGAACACAGCGAGCGGCCAACGCTGCAACAACGCGTAGTAGGTGA
Organism: uncultured Acidobacteriota bacterium; assembly: GCA_963731535.1. GTDB lineage: Bacteria > Acidobacteriota > Terriglobia > Acidiferrales > UBA7541 > Palsa-295. The sequence continues at coordinate 166,634 of CAVSWI010000021.1, forward strand.
AGGACTGGCCCGGGTTTATCCATATCACGTAGAGGAACAATCCCCAGGTCATCCAGCTGGGGCGAGTCCAAACCAGCCAGAATGCAATCACGATCACGACAATGCCGACCACAGTGTCGGCAAGAAGCACCGCCCGTTCCGCAGGATTCAGCGGCGCTGGGACGGATTTGAGACTGACGGATTTGGTAGGACCGCCAGCGCGCGGAATGATTTCGAGAGTGATTTGCCGGTCAAGAAGTGCAAATTGCGTGCCGCCCAATCCGCCAAGGACCGCTACTAAGCTGGTGCATTGCAGAGCATTGACGGGAATACAGCGCATAGCCTTTAGGTCTATGCGGTCACCTGGGACGATAGCGGCTGTGGCTGCCGGCGATTCCGCGGGCGATGGAAATGGTGCGACGACATCGGTAATGTCTCCGTCGTTGTCCACCGAGAGGCCGAATGAACCGAGCGAATCGATCACGCGTTGCAGGCCGGGGCCGATCATCGCGAGCGCCCAGGTCGTCAGCAGGATCAGAAAAACCCGGCCTAGGCTGAGCCGACTCGACCGCTCTGTTTCCGTTGAGCTGTTTTGCGAACCCATGCCACCTCGAATGGGTCGAATTCCCTATGAGAGGCCGCTAGATTACGAAACTCTGAGGCTTATGAACAGTTTTTTGCTGGGGGTCGAAGTATGGATCTATTGCTCGGCCAGATGTCCGAGCTGAAGGCGCGTTTGCAGCATGCGCAAGATGGTATCGCGGGCGATCATGCCCACGATATTACCTTCGGAGATTACCGGCATCTGATTGATGTCCTGGCTTTGCATCCGCTGCAAGACGCCGAGAGCGGGTTCAGCTGGTGAAGCAGAATGGATGCGATTGAGGGGCAGCATTACGGCTTGGATGGAGGTATTGGTCCATTCCTCGCGGGGTACCAGGCGCGCGGCGTGCAGCGTGATAAGTCCCACAGGTCCGACCGGACCGACTACGATGTGGACGCGTCGTCCAGTGCGCAGCACTTCGTGCACATATTCTTCGATGGACATGTCGCGCGTAACGGTGGGAATGTCGTGAGTCATCAGGTCCGCCGCGCGAACGTCCGTGAGGGTGTTGCGCATGGCCACTTGCATGAAGCTTTCTTGCGCTGCGCTCAGTAGGAACCATCCGATAAATGCGGTCCACAGGCCTCCGACCCAGTTTCCATTCAGCGCTTGCCACACACCAAAAATAATCAACATGTAAGCGAAAATCTTTCCTGCGCTGGATGCGATTTTCGTCGCGCGAGTAAAATTGCCCGTAATTCCCCAGGCGATTCCTCGAAGGATGCGGCCACCGTCGAGTGGAAATCCGGGAACAAGATTGAAGACGGCCAGAACGAGATTGATTTCCCATAGCCAGACAGCGGCGGCATGAACCATGTCGTTCCCGTGAAAATAGCGCGCGACCAGCCAGAAGCACCCGGCGAGAAATACGCTAGAAAGCGGACCAGCGATGGCGATGTTGAATTCCTGCTTGGCATTGTCGGGCTCTCGAGAGATTCGCGCCAGGCCGCCAAAAACAAAAAGCGTGATGGACGCGACCGGAATGCGGTAGTGCTTGGCTACCGCGCTATGGCTTAGCTCGTGGAAAATTACGGAAGCGAAAAAAAAGATGCTGGTGATGATTCCAAGCGCCCAGTGCTGAGCTGGAGACCAATCCGTGTGCTGCGACGTGAATTGAGTGCGAAGAGAAAGCGTAATTAGAAAAAAAATGATGAACCAACTCGCGTGCAGATAGATGGGGATGCCGAAAATGCTTCCCAGGCGGAATCCGGTGGGAGGCGCAGAATCTTGCGCCGTAACCGGGGGTGGGCCGGATGCCGACCCGAGGTGGGAACCGGAACTGGGGGCGGGTTCGTGCGAGTGTTCCATCAACGCGATTTTAACAGGCCTGCGCGCGCATTGCACTTACCGCTCCGCGCAGGCGGCTCAACTCCGATGGTCGGATTTCAGCCGTGCTAATATCAGGAGGGAAGCGCAATTTTACACGATAAATAAGAATGATCAGCGATCGCAGAAATTTCCTTAAGACCATGGCTGCGGCGGGCGCCATCGTTGCGCTGCCCTCTCTCGCTGCTGCACCCGCACCAGGTTCATTCGATTTCGTGTTTTTCACCGACACACATATTCAACCTGAACTTGACGCGGCGCATGGCTGTGACATGTGCTTCAAAAAAATTGTAGGGTTGCAGCCGGAATTCGCCATGATGGGCGGAGATCACGTATTCGATGCCTTCGGTGTAAATAATGTGCGCGCGGGCTTGGTGTACGACCTCTATAAGCGCACCGAGCAATTGCTCGGTATGCCGCTGCACCACGCGATCGGTAATCACGACGTATTTGGCGTTCTTAGGAAGAGCGGCGTTGCGCCTACAGATCCCGCATACGGCAAAAAGATGTATCAGGCCCGCATGGGTCGAACCTACTACTCGTTTGATTACAAGGGCTATCACTTCGTGGTGCTGGACTCGATTCAGCCGACGGAGGACCGTTTATGGGAAGCTCGCGTAGATGATGAGCAACTCCGCTGGCTCCGCGATGATTTGAAAGTTCTGCCGCACGGCATGCCGGTTATCGCCTTGGTCCACTGTCCGCTGGTGACGGCGTTTGCCACCTATGCTTACACCCAAATTGTTGGTGCGGATCGTAAGTACAACACCATGACGGTTGCCAACGCACCGGAGGTGCTGCAAATTTTCGAGAACGTGAACGTTCTAGCGGTTTTGCAAGGGCACACCCACGTCAACGAGGTGGTGACCTATAAGAACACCCAGTACATCACCAGCGGAGCCGTCTGCGGAAATTGGTGGCGCGGCCCGCGCATGGGCACGCCCGAAGGATTTACGGTAGTGAGCCTGCGCCAAGGAACAATCAGCTGGCGTTATGAGACCTACGGATTCCACAGTATCGTTCGCGATAGACCGTAGCTCTCGAAGGCCGCACCAACCGAACGTATTGCGTTTGGTTTTCCACGACGTGTTCCAGACACCACGAGTCTAGTCCTCGCGGTCCCTCTTAATTCCCGTGTTTTGAATAGCGCGACGATGGTTACCCCGATGCATTTACAACTGCGCCCGGCACCCTCAAAGGAGGCGGCGATGGTGAACATGATCAGTCTTGGGGAAGTGCTAGGAGCAATTTTCCTATCTTTTGCGGTGGCCTTGACGCTTCAGTGGGTCGGGTTGGTTGCGTTAATGCGGCTGATGCCGGCGAAAAAGGCTGAGGTCGAACGAGCAGAGCGGGAGGCTTCGAGCGCACGGAGAAAAGCCGTAGAGCTGACCTTGGTAGCCCGAGAGCACAAGAACGCAGCCTGAATATCGGCAGTCGGCAGGACCATGAGTGAATTGGGATCACGGTTTGGGCAGCAGGAAATTCGAGAGGCAAAGGAGGCACCATGCTGTTTCTTAGATTCTTTCTTTTCGTGATCAGCTCCGTTTTTGTTGTGGCGGCCGTTTTGTTGGTAGCTTACGACATTTTCCTCATCTTCCAGGTTGGCCGATGGCTCAAGCCAAAAGAGCCTCCAAACGACAAAGCAGGCGGCGAGCAGACCAGCGAATCGTCCGCTTCGATACCGTCTGTACCGGCAGTTGCGGCGCCCGCGCCTGTTAACGCACAGCTGCGAATTGAGCGGTCCAAGCGCGCGGTTCGATGGGCGGCGGCTGCCAAACTTGTGCTCGCCGCGGCGCTTTGCGCTCTGGCTGCCTCGAGCATCTTGGTGGTGCCGGACGGCAACGCGGCTGTCCGCATCAGCCAACTATCAGGCGTACGGCCGGGAACGCTTTACGCCGGAACGCATTTTATTACGCCGCTCATCGAACGTGCGCAACTTTACGATGTACGAGACAAAGTCTTCTCCACATCCGCCGCGGAAGGTACGCGCGAGAAGCTGGAAGTCTTAAATGTGGAAACGCGCGAAGGGCTGGAGGTAGGTTTGGCGGTCACCGTGCGCTATCGAATCGACCCACGGCGGCTCGATTACGTGCAGTCGAACCTGCCGCAGCCAATCGACCAGGAAATTGTGGCTCCGGTAGTGACCAGTGTGTTTCGCGAGGTGGCGCCCAATTATGTGGTGCGCGATATCTTTGCCATCAAGCGCGAAGAATTTCGGCAACACGCCACGGAAATCATTACGGCAAGACTAAGTAGCGACGCCGTTGTGGTGAAAGAAGTGCTGCTGCGCAAAGTTCAACTTCCCGAAGAATATGCGCAAGGCCTGCAAGGTTTGCTACTGAAAGAGCAAGAGGACGACCGCGTGACCGTGGATCAAAGCATCGAGCAGAAGAAAGTGAAGATCGCCGAATCCCAAGCCGAGGCGCAAAAGGTCCGTCAGATCAAGCATGCCGAAGCGGACGCGCAAACGCGCGTGCTGATGGCCAAGGCTGAATCGGACTCCATGCAATACACGCTGCCGCTGAAACAAAAGCTGATCGAACAGTCGCGATTGGAAGCCGAAGCTCGCAAGCAGACGACGATCCAAGACGCCGAGGCTCAAGCACAGGCAAAAGTAATCAACAGCAAGGCCGACGATGAGAGTAGCAAGCTGAGGTCGGAAACGCAGAACGTACTCGTAGTCAAGAATGCCGAAGCTGCCGCGCAAGCCAAGGTAATCGACGGGAAAGCCGAGCTGGAGCGGCGCAACCTGATGGCGGACGCCGAAGCGCACAATATACGAGCGACTGCGCAGGCTGAGGCCGAAGAGTTGCAGCTAGAAGCAGCTGCGTTGAAGACCAATCCGCTTCTGGTGCAGTACACCGTAGCGCAGCGACTTTCCGACAAAGTGCAAATCATGATGGTTCCGAATGACGGGAAATTTTTCTTTACCAACGATGTCCTGAAATCCGCTTCCGCGGCCTACGACCCGCTGGTCAAGGGCAAGTGACTAAGTACTGAGGGCTGCAATGGCTGATTAATTTTGAACTGCGGATCTTCCCAACGCAGAGTGCTTTTCCGAGGTGTGCTATGATAACAACTCAACGCTTTGTGCAATTGGCACAAGCCGATGCGGCTCCTTCCGCGACTCTTTCTTCAACGCGCATTCACCCTTTCATTGCTTCTGGCTTTTGCGGCTGCATCCTCAGAAGGGCAAGCGGCGGTGCAGTTCCCGTCGGATTGGACGAATGCATTGGGCTCACTCGCCGACAAAATTGCTGCGGTTACGAAGCGTGGCGAGGGGTTATCGCTAGAAGTGAAGAACATTTCCTCACTGCGTGCCGCAGATGGTGACGGTCTTCAGCAATTGCTTGTAGCGGACCTGTCGCGTCGCAATAGACGAGTCGTTCCGGAATCGTCGGCAGACGCGGCATTGCAAGTTACATTTTCCGAATCCGTGGATGGCTACGTATGGATTGCGCAAATCCTTGGCGGGGATAAAGACCATGTTGTGATGGTTAGCCTCGCGGCGCCAAACGAGAAAGCGAGCACGAAGGCAGTCCCTTTAACTTTGCATCGGAAGATAATCTGGGAACAGGATGCGAAAATTCTAGATTTTGGAATCGTGGGGGAAAGCACGGCCGGCGGCTCTTTGATGCTGATCGTTCTGGGTACCGACCAGCTTTCTTTTTATAGCTCTGAAGAAAAGGACTGGAAGTTGGCGCGCACCGTTGATCTTCAATATGGGCACCCAGCGCAACGCGACATGCGCGGACGGCTCGATTTACAAGTGGGTAAAGCGGAATTGCCAGGCGGCGAGTGCAGCGGAGATTTCCAGCATCCAGAAACGGTCAGGTGCGCAAGCATAGCAGCGACTGCCGATCCCGAAACTCGGAGGCAGTCGGTCGCAATACAGGGTCGGAGCATAGGGGACTACGCTGTTTTGCCGGCCACCTGCGGCGATGATTCTCTGACGCTGGCCAGCGGAACGGGGGATTGGACGGAGGCTGATTTCATTCAGGCCTACGAGGGAAGAAATCTTTCGGCAGCAAGCCAGCAAATCCAGGTTCCTGGGCCAGTCCTTGAACTTCGCCGGGATAGCGACGGCAGATCGGCGCGAGTTGTTTCACGAAATCTTAAGACGGGAGTTTATGAAGCTTCGATTGTGTCTGTGTCTTGCGACGATTAGTGTGGTGCTAGCGGGCGCCGTGCCCTTGCGGCCCGCGCGGCGCCCACGAGTTGGAGGCACGTTACGCGTGGAGATCGGAGCGACGGTGCAGTCGCTAGATCCAGCGGTGGCGGCTGCCAATCCGGAGGAAGCGGACGCCAAAGCGGAGCTGGATGCGTTGCTTTACGATCAGCGCAGTGAAGATGGAACGTTTGTCGGCACGTCTGGAAGTGGGCCTTTCCGCGTATCGTCTTGGGAGGCTGGGAGGCGCGCCACATTTGCGACCAATCAAGATTATCGCGAGGGCAGGCCGTTTTTGGATTTCATCGAAATCCAGATGGGACGACCGGCGCACGACCGCGTAGTGGACCTCGAACTCAACAAAACGGACTTCGCGCAGATTCCCGCGGAGCAGGCGCGCCAGGCGACCGATCGCGGTGTGCGTGTTAGCATTTCGCAAGCAAACGAATTATTGGCTTTGGTTTTTCTCGGCGGCGGTTCGGGAAAAGAAAGTACGCGAATGCGGGAAGCGATTGCGCGGTGCATCGATCGCGCGGCGATTGTCAATTTTATTTTGCAGAAGGAAGGTGAACCGGCCGGAGGTTTGCTGCCCCAGTGGTCCAGCGGCACAGCTTTTCTTTTTCCTACGGAGACGGATGATCGCACGGCCAAAGAAATCTGGTCGCAAATCTCGCCATCATCGAAGTTGGTGTTGGGATATCATTCGACTGATACGCTGGAACAGAGCGTGGCAGATCGAATCGTGGTGAATGCGAAAGAGGCGGGTATTTCATTAGTATCGCGAGCGCTACCCGCTTCGGGAAAGGCATCGCCAGGCCAGGTTGACAGCCCAATGCGGGGCACCGCGCCGCGTGTTGATGCGCGGCTCGTTCGCTTGCGAATGCCCTCGCCGCTTCCGCGCATTTCGCTCACTGCTTTTATTAATAGGCTGGAGCCGATTGCAGGAATTGACAGTCCGCTTCCCCTGAGCGCGTCGCCAGAGGACGTTTACTATAGTGAGCGAAGTATCATGAATAGCGGCCTCGTCGTGCCGATTGTTTGGATTCCGCAGGTGTATGGACTCAGCGCTCGTGTACGAGATTGGAAGCAGCCTGCTGCAGGGGAAAGCTGGCCCCTCGCAGATGTATGGCTTGATTCAACTGACTCACATTAATTGTGACTGGGTTTTAGATTGGACCGCGTAGAAGAGGAACTGTGACCTTTCGCTCGAAACTTTTTGTCAATTTCATGTTGGCGCTACTTTTGTCTGTCGGTCTGGTGACCGCGGGCGTGACGATGGCGACTCGACGCGCTTTCGACGAGCTTAATCGCCAACACACCGATGCGCTGGTGGAACAATTCCAGAGAGAGTACCAGCGGCGCGGGCATGAGGTTTTAAACCGCGTGCAAGGAATCGCGGAGGCGGAACCTACCGTTCGGATGGCCATAGACCTGAGCCGTCCCAATGCCGATATTTCCGTGTATGTGAACGATGCGCGCGGTGTAGCGCAATCGCACCAGCTCGACTTCCTCGATTTCGTGGGCACCGACGGGTCGATTATTTCGTCTGCGGAATGGTCGGCGCGCTTTGGTTACAAAATGGAGTGGGTCACGCAGAAAGAAGATTGGGCGACGCGCGGATCGTTCCTGATGAAGCTTGATACCCAGGATGGCCCTGCGGTCGCGCTGATGGCGGTGGCAGCGGTTCGCGTGGGGGACAAGGATTTGTATGTCGTGGGAGGCGAGCGTTTGGGCAAGGAATTTCTGGCTTCGCTGGTTCTCCCCGAAAACATGCGCGCTTTGCTTTATCTAAATCTCGATCCTGCATTTCAACCCGCGAATTTGATCGATAGCACCGGGCCGGTAGTCGAAGCCGAGCGTTTCGAGCCCATTATTGAACGAGAGCGAGCTCACCCAGGGCCGCTGACCGAGAAAATTAACTGGACGTTTGACGCCGCCAGCGCGGAGATTTTTCATGCGATCCCCAAGTTAGGGCGCCAGAACGAGTTGCTCGCCGTGCTGTTGATAGGTAATTCGCAGCGAACCGTGGTGACACTCCAACGCCACATTTTGTGGTTGGCCATTGGCGTGGCGGCCATCGGTATTCTTTTCGGATTGTTTTTGAGTTGGTGGGCAGCAGCACGTGTGACGCTTCCGGTGCGGAGGCTTGCCGCGGGCGCGCGTGAGGTTTCCGACGGAAATTGGAATACGCGCGTGCCTGTTCGCGGAAATGATGAAATCGGGCAGCTCGCTCAGTCGTTCAACCGGATGACGCAGGAACTGGTAGATCAGCGCGAGCGGCTGATTCAAGCCGAGCGCGTGGCCGCCTGGCGTGAAGTGGCGCGGCGCCTGGCGCACGAGCTGAAGAATCCGCTGTTTCCACTGCAGACCACGGTTGAAAACTTGCAGAGGGCGAGTACACAGAACTCGGATCAATTCGACGAAGTTTTCCGCGAATCCACTGGTATTCTGCTGGCCGAGATCGAAAATCTTAAAGCCATCGTTGGACGTTTCAGCGACTTTGCAAAAATGCCCCAGCCTGAACTGGGACCGGTCGACTTAAATGACGTAGTTCGAAATGTTGTGAAGCTGTTCGAAGCGCAATTTTGCGCTGTGGGACGTCCGCCGATCACGCCGGAACTTCATTTAGGCGAAAATCTACCAATGATCCAGGCAGATACGACGCTATTACATCGGGCCATTGAAAACCTGATTCTGAACGCGATGGACGCGATGCCGGCCGGCGGCATCTTGATGATGCGCACCACTCAGAACGACGGCAACGTGGATTTCGAAATCTCCGATACTGGTGTTGGGTTAACGCGCGAAGAAGCGGATAGGATTTTTACACCGTACTACACCACCAAGCAGCACGGCACGGGTCTGGGTCTGGCGATCGTGCAAGCCATTGTCGCCGACCATAGCGGACGAATCTCGGTTGAAAGCGAAATGGGTGTGGGTACGGCGTTCCACGTTGAACTTCCCATTAAGCCGCCGCACCCTCAATCAGCTCCCGTCGTGGTGGAAGATGTACATGAGAAAAAAGTAGAGGTGTAAAGGGCCGTGCCCGCGAAAGCTCACATCCTGATCATTGATGACGACGCGAATACTCTGGCGTCGCTTGCGCGCGCGTTTCGCCTCGCGGGGCATGAAGCTACTGTTTGCGACCACGCAGCCCGTGCGATTGAGCTGGCGAAGGCCGAGCGGTTTGATTTAATCCTCTCGGATGTTGTGATGCCGGGACGCGATGGGATCGCGTTGTTGGAAGAGTTCAAGAATTTGGGAGTGCAATCGACGTTTGTGATGATGTCCGGACAAGCCTCGATCGAAATGGCGGTGAGAGCCACGAGACTAGGCGCGAGTGATTTTCTGGAGAAACCAATCTCCACCGATAAATTGTTGCTGACGGTGGAAAATACCTTGCGGCTCAAGCGATTGGAGACAGAGAACCGTGATCTAAAAAAAAGGTTGGGACGTCACCATATTGTGTGGTCTAGCGCTGCGATGCGCGAAGTGATGGCGCAAGTGGAGCAGGTGGCGGCGAGCGAAACGCGCGTGTGTATCCGCGGGGAAACTGGGACCGGGAAGGAACTGATTGCGCGCACTCTGCATGAGAAAAGCGCGAGGCGTGCGGGGCCATTCGTGTCGTTAAACTGCGCGGCAATTCCCGGTGAATTGGTGGAGACTGAGCTTTTCGGCCATGAGAAAGGTTCATTCACCGGCGCAGCCGGTCGTCACATCGGAAAATTCGAGCAGGCCCATCGCGGAACGCTTTTTCTTGATGAGATTGGCGACATGCCCATCACTATGCAAGCGAAACTGTTGCGTGTTTTGGAAGAAGGTGAGATGGAGCGAATCGGCGGTGACAAGCCGTTCGCTGTGGATGTTCGCATTGTGGTAGCGACGCATAGAAACTTGGAAGAGCACGTTCGCCAAGGAACATTTCGCGAGGATTTGTACCATCGGGTGTTCGTGTTTCCGGTTGTAGTTCCGCCATTGCGCGAAAGGCGCGAAGATATTCGCGCGTTGGCAGAACATTTTATTTGCCAGCTAAGCGAGCAGAACAACTGGAAGAAAAAAAGCCTTTCGCCGGAAGCTATTGCAGAACTAGAGCGCTATCCTTGGCCGGGAAACGTGCGCGAATTGCGTAACGTGATCGAGCGCGTGCTGCTTCTCGCGCCCGCAGATGTGATCGAGGCGGCCACTGTCACCCGGGCTTTGCCGGCTTCTGAGCAGGGAACAGGAGGAAACTTCGGCACGCCCGTGACTTTCAGGACCGGTGCGCTCGGCCAGCGCGTGGAATCCTTCGAACGCGAGACGCTGCTTGCCGAGCTGAAGCGCAATCATAATCATATGACCAACACGGCCAAAGCGCTCGGCTTGGAACGCAGCCATCTCTACAAGAAATGCCAGCAGCTCGGAATTGACCTTCGCGCTATCCGCTCAGAAACCTAGTCAAACAAATCCTTTTATGGAAGACTCCCTAGCAAACTCAGCCAGAATGTCATTTCGTCTCAACGGTGGCGTTCATTGGTATCGAAAGCGCTGAGCCGTCGGTTTTATCGAACTTCAAGTCGAGCCAAGCGGCTACGGTGGGCGCAACATCGATCAATCGCGCGTTATCGATTTTTGCGATTCCGATTGTAGGGCCATAAAAAATCATGGAGGCGCGCATTTGCTCACCATCGGGAAAATATCCGTGCGTGCCGCCACCCCTGGAAGAATTTTTCAGATCACCGGTGTAGCCGAAAGCGAAGGAAGTTCCCTCGGCGGCTTCCAGTGCGAGAAACGCGTTCGGGTCCCCGCCCATCGCTACGATTTCGTCATGGGTAGCTATGCGTCGGATTCCGCTTCCTTCCGCGCCGACCAGCGGATCAAAAATATTGTGCAGTGTGGCTCGAGTCGCATCATCCTTCGGATCTTTTACGTAAATGTACGCGGAGCCTCCGTCGATTATTTCTGTAGCCTTCCAATCGGTGATTCGGCCTTTGGGGTCGAGTGTAATCAAGGCTTTTTGTTGAATCAAAATCCCTGGGCGTATTTCCTGTGAAATGGGAGCGAATCCATGGTCGGAAAGGACGACGAGCGCGGTGTCCTGCCAGAGGCCCGCTTTTTTCGCCGAGGAAATCAGTCGCGCGATTTGCGCGTCCGCCGTTTCAGTTGCGGCATTCGCCTCGGGACTGAACGGGCCTTTCTCGTGTTCCCAATGATCGACCGTGGCTAGATGCAGCAGCAGTAGGTTGGGTTTTTCGTTTTCAATGGCGTAACAGGCGGCGTCAGTCCATAGCGCGTCGGTAAGTTCGAGTGCAGGCACATCCGTTCTGAAACTCGGGAACTGCGCGGCTATTTTTTCGAAGACGCCCGGAGTAGAAAGGGCGCGCACGAGTTTCATATCTTCCGGGATACTAGCCCGCCAATATTCCGGAATATTGAAATCCGCTTGGGCGCCTGCTGTTACCGGCCAATGGATCAATGCGGTTCGCAGGCCCGCTTGCCGAGCGACTTGCCACAAAGTGGGCACACGAATATCTTCGGTGTACCAACGATAACCGCCAAAGTTTTGATTCAAAGGGTCCCACGCTGGATTGGTGAAGATGCCATGCGTCTTCGGTTTCACGCCGGTAACCATCGAAGTGTGAGAAGGGTAGGTAACCGTAGGCATCACAGATTGCACGCCGTCGCTGGAAGCTCCGTTGCGAACCATTTCACGTAGGGTGGGAACCTTTAAGCCGTGCGCGTCCGGCTCTGTGTAACTTTCGGGCTTCATTCCATCGACGCTTACGATCAGGACATGCCGAATGGATTTTGCTGAAGAAGATTGTGCCGCTGGAATTGGCAGACTTGGGCTCGCTGCGCCTGTTTTATGCGCGCCTTTCGACAATATCGAAATCGTGACGAGCAGGAAAACGCCGGCACAAAGCAGTCGCGTTGTGGTACGCCGCATACGGTTATCCCCCAAAGATTCGTCGGAACAGTATCTACAGCGCTACTCGAAATACAAGCACAGTAAGGTTACCCCCGTGTTTCACCGTCTGGCGCGGGCGGGAAACGGCAAAGCAGCAAGTGAGTTGGCAGATACACGAAGAAAGCCAGGAAAACCAGTACTGCGAGGATGTGCAGAGGCGCAGGCCCCCAGATCCGATGGAAAAAGGGATCGCTATAAACGAAATTGATATTCGTTTTAGGCGTAGCCGCCAACCGAGCGAGCACGACCACTGGAATCGCTATTGCGCATTGCAGGATCCAACCCCGCCGGTCGTATCCAACACGCTTCAGCGCCCCAAGAAGCAGAAACGGCATTCCTATGTGAAATAGGGATAGCATGCGCACCCACAGCGGAAAACTTGTATCGAACAGGTATTCCGTCCCGCCGATGAGATGCCGCCCGCTAAGAAATCTTGCCATGGCGTCGGCAGCCCATGCCGTATCGATTAGTAGAGAAGAGACAGCTTGGCTAGAGAGCAGAAGAGCGCTGTTGCTCGACAAGCCTATGCAGGTTAGCACCACGGCAATGTCACAAAGGTGCAGGAAATTCGCAAGGCCCCAGGTATGCCAATACGCGGGAATCCAGATGAGCAGCCAGCAGAGAGCGCCCCAGCGAATCCATGTTGGAAAGCGACCTGAGCGTGAAGGTAATGAAACCATCTTGCGACAACCGAGTCGCATCGTAACAGAAGATACGACCGCGAGTGCTGTAATGACTTTCGAAGAGACAACATTCGAGGTTTCAGGCGTGCCGCAAAAAGCGATGAACCCCTTGCGAAGAGTGTTGTGTGGCGATATCGTCCATTACAGCTATTTATGGGCGGCCTGAAGAATGGATGAGAAAAGGTATTACGACGAGAAAGAGGAAACCAAACAGATCCCACTGGTGTGCGCGCACTGCCGCCAGGAGAACACTTATCCCGTGCGTTATATAGTGCGCACGAAAAAGCCGCAAATTCCTCCCGGCGGGAACGAAGAGGACCGTGCTAAATTTGCCAAAGCTCGTTCCTACATGGTTCGCGTGGATAACATGGTTGCTTGCCGCAACATTCGCTGCCGCAAAAGATTCGAGCTCACCGGCCAAAGTGTTTTTCTGATTTAAGTCCAGCGGTCTGACAATCTATACACTGGTTAACGTTTCCGCGCAGAAGGTCAAATAGAATCTCGATCGCTCTTGGAATGACCTCGAAGCGCCGGGGTCGCGGTTTCGCCGTCTAAAATTTCGCGGATCTTTTGAGCGAGAGTTCTTAGGTTGAATGGTTTTTGCAGAAACTCCATCCCGCCCTCAAGAACGCCATGACGAAATATACTGTCGTCGGTATAACCAGAAATATAGAGCACTTTTAAATCGCGCCGGGCAGTGGCTATTTGGCTGGCGAGTTCGCGGCCACTAAGTCGAGGCATCACAACGTCAGTAATCAGGAGTTGAATGGCACCCGGATGTGCTGCAGCGATATCGAGTGCTTGAATGCCGTCGGAGGCTTCCAGTACGGAATATCCCTGCGCTGACAGATATTCGCGCACCAGTTCGCGAACGCTCTGCTCATCCTCGACGAACAGAATCGTTTCAGAACCAGATGCTGGAGCCGGAATCGTTTTCACAGCGGTCAACCCTTCAACCTTCGCGGTGATCTTTGGCAAGTAAATTTTAAAGGTGGTGCCGCGGCCACTCTCGCTGTAAACCCAGATGTAACCGCCGCTTTGTTTGATAACTCCGTAGACCGTAGCCAGCCCAAGTCCAGTGCCTTTCCCTTGTTCCTTAGTCGTAAAAAAGGGCTCAAAGATTCGGGCCTGTGTTTTCGCATCCATGCCGCAGCCCGTGTCCGTGACCGTCAACATGACGTAAGGACCGGGTTCCACGATGGCATGTTGCACCGTGTAATTTTTGTCTAGTTCAACGCTGGCCGTTTCTATGGTTAAGCGTCCGCCCTGTGGCATGGCGTCGCGCGCGTTGACCACTAGGTTTAGAACAACTTGCTCGATCTGGCTGGGATCGGCTTTTACGCTGCCAAGCCTCGCTCCAGGCATAAAGGCCAGTTCTATATTTTCGCCAATAACACGTGAAACCATCTGGATCATGCCACCGACAACTTCGTTGAGATCCAAAACGCGCGGCTGCAAAACCTGTTTGCGGCTAAAGGCCAACAACTGCGCTGTAAGCGACGCCGCGCGCTCCGCCGCAGTTTGAATTTGCTCCACATTCGATCTTTCGGTAGAGGATTTCGGGAGCCGCTCAAGCAGCATCTCGGCATGCCCTTTCACAACCATTAGCAGGTTGTTGAAATCGTGTGCGACGCCGCCAGCAAGCTCTCCAACTGCTTGCATCTTCTGCGCCTGGCGCAACTGATCCGCGAGATGTTTGCGATCGGTGATGTCCAGAGCTACGCCAATTACTCCAATCAATTCCCCTTCGCTGCCTCTGAAGGGCTGCACGTGCGATTCGAACACGCGGCGTTGCCATTCCAATTCGTATGTCACGGATTCGCCGCGTAAAGCTTTCTTGTGAGCCGCGATTGGCGAGAATTCAGGATCCTTGGTTTGGAAATATTCAAATAACGTCTTCCCGGTCAGTTCATTGCTGCGCAAACCCAGAGATTCGAGCGCAGCGCCGACCGCAGAGCTGAACCGTAGCTCCGTATCCGTGGTCCACAATAGGGCCGGCATTTTTTCAATCATCACGCCGAGCCGCGTACGGCCTTGGTGCTGTTCCACTTGCGCTTTCTCAAGATCCGCTAACATGCTGTTGATGGCGGTGCCCAGATAAGCGAGTTCATCCGCGCCTCGGATTTCCAGACGAGCGGAGAGATTGCCACTGGCTCCAATTTGCGTGATCCCATCGCTTAAGTCAGCGACGCGGGAAAGTATTACGCGTTCCAGAAGATAAAGGGTACCTGCGCCGAACAACAGCGCGGCAGCCAGCAGCAACATCGTGAACTGAAGCAAAGTGGTTTGGCCCTGCGCGTAAATTGTTCGGGGAAGGATGACGCGCAAAATAACCGCAGGACGACCGTAAATATCATCCAGCTCCTGGTAGGCGGCGAGCGAATCCTGATCCAGAACGCGAATGTGGGTCGGAGATTGGCCGGAGATGCGATAGAAGTCTGGCGGGAAGTCCACATTTGAATTGGGGCCATCCAACCGCTCCACCGTCAGTGGCGTATGGATCATTTGGGAAAGATGCTGGACTTCAGCTGCGTCAAGCACTCGTCCCATAATCAAAGTTCCAGCAATGGGCCCGTGGGAATCACTGGTGAGCACAGGCCGCGAATCCACGAGCACGGGACCGTCTCGAAGCATCAAAATGCCCGAGACTCTGCTCTCTAAGCTCTGGTGGTTCAATATGGAGGAGCCCGTTTTCAGATTCTCGTCGATGCCTTCGGGGACAGGCGCTTCTCCGGCGTGAGACAGATCAAATCCTTTAGAAAAAACTTTGTGGCCTGAATTGTCCAGAATGACGACGAAACTGACCTTCAGCTCTTGAAAAGTCGCAGCCGGAAATTCGGATTTTACGTAGTTCGGGTTTGTTCCATGTACGTATGAATAAGTCTGATCCCAAGAAGCGTATTCGCTGGTGGTGCGGTCCAGGGTATTGAGTTCGTTAGTCAATGCGCTTGCGGCGCGTTCAAGGTTATCTCTTGCGAAACTCTCTTCCAATCGAGCGTATCCATGCAGGAGGACGAGTCGAGAGAGTAAAAACAAGCTGCCGACCGCGGCGAACATTGTTAGGACAATAATCAGCAGGGTCTTCTGCCGAAGCGAAGACGGAAGGTAAATTGCTCCCATGCCCTTGGCTCCCATGCCTGCCTTCAGTTCAGTATATCCGTCGGTAAGATAAGCGCGGTTTAGGGGTGTCTTAGTCGTACACGGAACCATGCGCCGAAGTCATATTCCTGCGGGCTGGAAAACCTAGGGCACACGGGATATGCTTCGTACATCCTTGCGGGCGGAGGGCGCATCATTTTGGTCAGATTTCTGTGGCAGATTGCCGGGAGACAACAATGACGAATAGGTCGCTCGTCTTGCGGCTGGCTGGAACGGTCGCTTGGTCGTTTTTTGCTCTGGCAGGAAGTGTGTTCGCGCAACAGCAACAGGACGGCCCTTTGCAGCCGGCACCTGCGGTTCAAGCGCAGGCACCGGCGCAGAATCGGTCCGAGTCGCCGAAGTCCGCGCCGCCAGATGCAGCGCAAACCTCCGCGGCGTCCGCTGCAGCGAGCACGGCCCCACTCCCGACAGTAGCGCCCAATGCCAAAGTGGAAGTGCCGGGGGGAACCCACATCCCGCTTGTTTTACACAACGCCATCTCGACTCGCAGCGCGCGGCCAGGAGACCCTGTTTATTTTGAAACGTTGTTTCCGGTAATGATTGATGGACGTGTTGTGATCCCTGCGGGTTCGTATGTCAGCGGCGAAGTGAGCGAATCAAAGCGTCCAGGTCGAGTAAAAGGGCGCGGCGAATTGATGATCCGTTTGAAGACGCTGATTCTCCCGAATGCTTACATGGTCAACTTGAACGCGGTGCCGAGCAATGCCGGAACTGGTGGGAACGAAACGACAGACAATGAAGGCAAGATCATAGGCGATTCCAATAAGGGAGGAGACGTCGGAACAATCGCGAAAACTACAGCCGCAGGTGCCGGCATCGGAGCTATCGCTGGACGGGGTGCCGCAGGCGCCGGGATTGGCGCGGGCGTCGGAGCTGCGGCCGGTTTGCTGGCCGTGTTGCTGACTCGCGGGCCCGAAGCCGAACTGCCGCGGGGCTCGACGGTAGAAGCCGTGCTTGATCGCGCAATTGTGTTGGACGCGGATAAAGTTCAGTTCACAAGTCCTGGTCAGGCATCCACGCTGGCTGGGCCTCCTAACCGCGAGCCCGCCCGAAGCATTCCGTTCTAACCTCGCTTTTAAATCAGGAATTAGCCGCCGTTCCTCTTGAGGCGCTCGCCTGAAGATTTCTCCCCGCGAATCTTAGTGGCGAGAAAATTTCAGTGGATGCAGGCATTTGCCCGTTCCGAATCCAGTGGCGTACGATTTTGGCGGTCACCGGCGCCAATAAGATTCCATTCCGATAGTGACCTGTGGCTATGAATAGGCCCTCTACGTCGGTTGGCCCAATGATCGGAAGATCATCGGGAGTGCCCGGGCGCAGCCCTGCCCACGACTCTACTATTTGCGCGTCGGCAATCTTGGGGGCCAGCTCAGTGGCTGCCTCGAGAATTTTGCGGATACCACCGGCGGTGAGACTTTTGTCGAAGCCGACATCTTCCAGAGTGCTTCCAGCAACGATTCGTCCGTCGTGGCGGGGTACCAGATAGCCTCGGTCGGAACGCAATACGCGATGCAGACGGAATTCGTTCGAGTGCAGTGCGAGCATCTGTCCGCGAACGGGGCGGGTAGGCGCGTAGCGCGAAAGCCAATTGTTCTCGACCACATTTTCGCCAGCCAAAGATGCCGAATGGCATCCGGCGGCAACAATCACGGATTTCGCATTTACCCCCTCCCCGCCAGCGGTCACTCCGGTGCATGTCCCGCCTTGACGCGATAGGGAAGTCACCGCGCAGCCTGCGCGGATTTCCACGTCCCGATGGCGCAATGCACTCAAAATTGCATCCATGAGTGATCTGGGATCCACGGTTGATTCCCGGGGCAGCCAGGCAGCTGCGTGAGCGTTGGGGCTGATCGAGCTTTCCATCTTGCGCGCAGCCTCCAGTGAGACCGGCTCAATCTCAATACCTAATCTTTGAAAATCGGAGACCATTTTGTCGCGGTCAATTTCCGCAAGAGAACCGGCGAAAATGTGAAGCGCTCCGTTGGAAACAAAATGCAGGAAGGGTTCGGAAGCTTCCTCAATGCGACCGATGAACTGGGGATATAGCTGCAGGCTTTCTTTGGCGAGAGGAACGAGAGGCAGAGCTTCTGGGGAATCGGGAGCTGGAGAGAGCATGCCCGCAGCGGCCCAACTGGCACCGCGACCCGGCTCCTCGCGGTCGAGCAGAACTACGTCAAGTTTTTCGGCAGCCAGCTCAAAGGCGATCGAGCTGCCTATGATTCCGCCGCCGATAATCGCAATGTCGAATACTTTCACCGCATTATATTAGCAGGAATTTTCGTCGAGCTGAGGATCCGCCCGAGAGTTTCGAAATAGGATCAAGGAAATTCGGTGCGCATGTCGAGTTACAGGGAGTCAACCAATTCGACGGAGAGGAGCCGGGCTTTTTGAGCAAGATTTTGCGCGCGCGCCCAGTCGCCAGCCTTACTTGCCTCATGAGACTGCGACAAAAAGCTCTTTATTTTCTCCACCAGATCGAGTTGCGCGGCGCTTAGCCGCTTATCGGCTGACTGTTGAAGATTCTTTTCTGCGACGCTGATGTCATCATCGGTTTTGTGGGCGTAAGTAGCCTGGTCGTTTGCTGACATTTGAGGCGATATCAACGGCGCCGGCGGGCGCGAGGTTTGCTCAGCGGGAGTCTCCGCAGTCTGGGGTTCGGACGTTTGCTTATGCGGAGGAGGAACTGGCTTTGTTCGCGGCGAGGCCACGGCTAAAGGTTCAGTCGAGGAAGGCGGCGGGGCTGGGGGCGGCGCTTCGGCGACTTCGGGAGGAGTCGCAGTAGTATCGGGCGCCACATTGGTCAGCGGTTTGGAATCCACCGGCTGCGGCATCGGCGTTGTTGCAACAGGCGTAGCCGCTTTAACGGTTTTCTGTTCACATCCTGTAATCGCAAGTGCTGACGCGCTCGCCACGAGCACAATCAGACCGGTAGATCTTTTGTTGCGGCTAAGCATTTATCTTTTCTCTTCAGCGAAGGGCTGGCTGAAGTCGCGGAGTTTTCCCGCCGAGGCTTCCAGGGACCGAGCCAGCGGCAATTCTACACGGAAGGTAGTTCCGCGCCCGACCTCCGAATCAAATTCTATCCGACCGTTGTGCAACTGCACAAATCGAAACGTATTAGCGAGTCCTATTCCAGTACCACCCGGCCTGGTGGTAAAGAACAGCTGAAAAATCTTCTTTTGATCCTCCGTCGAAATTCCTTTGCCAGAATCCGCTACAGCGATAATCGCGGAGTCACCACTGCGGCGAAGGCTCAGCGTGATGCGTCCACCGGGAGTCGTAAATTCGCAGGCATTCAGGAGTAGATTCAGCACCGCTTGATGCATCAGTTGACTATCCACGAGGGTGGGAGGAAATTCTGAAGGCAAATCCACGCGCAACTCCACACCCGCCTGAGCGATTGCTGGGCGAGCCGCATCCAGCACGTCGTCCAGCAATAAACGAAGATCCGTTTCTTCCAGTTTAAATTCCAGCGGCTTGGTGAAATTGAGGAAAGTTTTCACGGCGCGATCCAGCCGGTCGATTTCGCTGTCCAGCATCTTCACTGCTTGTTGCGCCTCAGGCTCGACAGGCATGTTGCCTTTCAGAACTTCAAGCCAGAGCCGCATGGAGTTCAGGGGATTCTTCACTTCATGCGCCACACCCGCGGTTACACGCCCAAGAGCCGCGAGACGCTCAGAAACTTGCAGTTGATTTCCGATGCGCTCGATCGATTCAACGTCGCGCAGGGTAACCAGCGTACCCATGCGAACTCCGTGCTCGCGGATCACTTGGGCGCTCAGACCCACTCGCTGCGCTCCGCTGGTGGCTTCCAACATGACTTCGACGCTTTCCACGGGGATGATTTCGTCTCCTTCGACGCCCAACGCGCGGCGAATTGGATTTCCCGGTGGGAAAATCTCGCTAACGCGGCATCCTCGAAGATCTTCGGGACGTCTGATGAGAAAGTTCTCAACCGATGGGCTTACCAATACGGCGCGGCCACTAGCGTTAAAAAGTAGCAATCCATCTTCCAAGCCGCTCATGACCTGATCTAGATTTTCGCGCAGGGTGCTGAAAATCTCGCGTACATCGCGGAGTTGTTTTCCAATGCCCACGATTTTCGTGCTTACGGCGCCCAGTTCGTCGCCGCGCTCGACCGGTTCCAGGTCAAATTCGCCAGCCGAGATGCGGTCCAATTGAGCCGAAATACGGTCAATGGGGGCGAGTGATACACGGCTGACTACGAAAGCAAGCATGGTGGACAACAAAACAGAGGCCAGCGCGTACCATCCTGCGGATTCAAGTAACGAAGTAATTTCGTTGCGAATCAATGTAGAGGAAAGACCGATACGAATATCGCCAAAAGGTCCGGGGCCTAGATTAAAAGGGAGAGAATCTTCGAAAACCTGTGGCGGCCCGTAGAGTGTGCGAAGCTGCTGGAAAAACCCGCCGCGGACTAGCGTAGCGACCGGCGGCCTGGCTGGAACTTTTTCTCCGCGGAGTGCGGCATCACTGGAAACCAAAACGATGCCGTTGCGGTCGCTGATTGTGATTTCGTAAATCGTCGGCGAGTATCCTACTGCAGACTCGATTACCGAATTCAGCGAGCTGCTGTTGTCGAAGGTTCTGCGCGCGTATTCCCGCAAGTCATCCGGACTCAACGAAGCGGGAGAATCGCCGCGCTCCGCCGCGTCCGCTAAAGCATTCTGGCACGCCAGAAATACCTGCTGTGCGATAAAGCGCGCGCGATCGTCCGCTTGGCGCAGGGTTTGCCGCGTGAGCCGCGCGATATACAGACCGGAGACGGCGGTGACCACCGCCAGTACCAAGAGCGAGATCGCCAGCGTGAATTTAGTTTTCAGGCTGAGACGCATGGACCCGCCCCGCCTCGTATTCTTTCAATTTGTTATGAAGTGTCTTCAGACTAATGCCCAATAATTCAGCCGCGCGGGTCTTGTTTTGATTCGTAGCATTGAGAGTCTGCAGGATAAGCTCGCGTTCGGCGGCATCCACGGTGGTTCCGACGGGAAAACGCAGCGCGCCTAATCCGGAATTCGTAGTAGCCGGCGTGCGCCCGAAATCGGAAGCAAGATGTTGACGCGATACGGTACCGCGGTCGGAGGCGATTGCCGCACGCTCCAGCACATTGCGCAACTCGCGAACATTCCCCGGCCATGGATAAGATTTGAAGAGGTCCATCACATCGCTGCCCACGCCGGTTACTTTTTTATGATGCTTCGCAGAAATATCGGCCAATAAATGGTCAACGAGCTGAGGCAGATCTTCTTTGTGTTCCCTCATCGGCGGCAGATGAATGTGAAAGACATTCAAACGGAAGTACAGATCCTGGCGCAGATGGCCGTCCGCCACCGCTTCTTCAGGATTTTTGTTCGTTGCGGCGAGGACGCGCACGTCCACCGGTGTTTCTACTTTGCTTCCGAGCCGCCGAACCTTGCGGTCTTCAAGAACGCGTAAGAGTTTCGCCTGCGTCTGCGCTGGCATTTCGCCAATTTCGTCAAGCAACAACGTTCCGCCATCCGCGAGCTCGAAGCATCCAATGCGCCGCTCGGCAGCGCCAGTGAATGCTCCCTTTTCGTGGCCGAAGATTTCGCTTTCCATCAGCGACTCAGGAATTGCCGAGCAGTTGATGGCAACGAACGGACGCTCCGCGCGCGGAGAAAGCATGTGTATCGAACGCGCCACCATTTCTTTTCCTGAACCCGTCTCGCCGGTAATAAGAACCGAAGCAGTAGAAGGCGCTGCCATTTCGACCTGGCGCATCACGTCCTGCATCGCTGGCGAAGTGCCGACCAGGACGCCAAGCTTTCCCGCGCTTCGCAGATCCCGCGTCAACGCAGCCACCGCTTGTTGGTCGCGCACCTTGCCGAAAGCGCGATCGAGTAACGCTCGCAGAACGGGCGGCTTTAGAGGCTTTTCAATGTACCAATAAGCTCCTGCTTCAATCGCCTGCACCACGCGCTCGTCGCTTCCGCGCCCGGTAATGATGATGACGGGGATGCGCTGAATTTCTTCGCCCAGGTGAGTCAATAAATCCAGGCCGTTCATGCCTGGAAGCTCGACGTCCAATAAAATCACGCTGGGCTGAAAGTCCTGAAATTTGGCAAGTGCTTCTTCGCCACTGGCGACGCCCAAGACTTCAAAATTCCACCTGCGAAGGAGGGCCTCGTAGCCTTTGCGGGCGTTGTCCTCGTCTTCAACGATTAAAATGCGCGGAAGGGATGGCTTCTCGGGTGGCATCTAGAACTGAATCTACCAGCAGTCCGGCATAAATCCAAGAAGCACACGTCTAATCTCTATCTCCATTGCGCGTGCCGGCCGAACGGAAATGAAGATTTAGGCTCGTTTAAGGCGTAGCCCCCGCTCGAGTACCAACTCGAGCTTGGTATTTTCATCCAGTATCAATTCCTGGCCGATTCCGGAAGTTACCATAAACGCAGCGGCGGCACCCATTGCCGCTCCGATCGCCGCATCTTTATTGTCGTGAGCCGCCATTCCAACAGAGGCACCCGCGAGTGCGCCCGCGGCTGCAGCTTCAGCCTCGGTCTGGTGATTGCTTGAAGTTGCTTCGATCTCGCCTTCATGTTCGTACAACACTCGAATGGAATGAATGCCCGGAGTACCGATTAACTCGGCTATCAGCGGAACCCAGCCGTTCTGCGTGTGTATCTCATCAAATGCGAGCCACAACTTGGCGCGTCCGGTCTTGCCGGCAGAAACAACTTTATCGATGTGGCCCCGAACTTCTGCGCCAGCGGGCAGAGTCGTTCCATCCGCCGAAACAATTTCCTCCAGTGTTCGAGCGCTAAAATGCTTCCCGCGCTTGTCGTCCTTTGTGCTTAGCTTGTCGTGAAGGGCCACCAAAAAGCGCGTCCCTGCGTGAACTTCATACGGCGCGACGTTCGGGTTCTCCGAACCGGAATCTTGCGCTTGAGTTCTTAGCGATAAAGCAAACGAGCCCAAAAGAATTAGCATACCCAGAAGCTGCACTCTGCGTGACATGAAAACCCTCCCGTTACGCTTTGATTTCACCCTTCCGTTTGAAAGAAATAACCTGCTTATATCAGATGGCCTCTGCTGCTAGCCGAGTGGCCTGGCAATATGCAGAGGTTACCGTGGAAATAAACCCTTGTGGTGCGAAGAAGTTGCAAAAAATAGTTTTGGAAGCGCTAGCCGTGAATTATACTCGTCCCGCTTTGCGACCTGTTTAGAGTGGGTCGCTACCAACTTGTCGGGTCCCGGCCACAAAATCTGCGGATGCGTGTAACTTCCCTAAATATGTTGGATTGCAGCTTAAAGCTAACAAAAGCTCGATGCACCTGAAATAAGGAGGGGTAATGAAATTCAGAGCGCGTGCAACAATTTTGTTTTTATCACCTCTTTTCCTTATTTCGAATCGGACTTTGGCTGACGACAACAAACCGAAGGATAAAAACGCCACTGACTCCTCCGCTTCCACAAACGACCCGAATGCGAAGAAATCGGCTGACGCTACAAATGCTAGTACTTCTTCTGAGGCCGCTAGCTCGACTGCACAACCTGCGCCGTTAGCGCCAAGCGCCGCTTCCAACAGCGCGCCGTCGGACGATCCGCCGCATAAGTGGGTTCCGATGCCGGCGTTAGATGGCACCCCTGGGCTTTTTACCCTAGGAACCGGCGATACTCTTCCAAAGGGCGGATTCGACATCGTCGCTGGCGTGAATAAAATTTCCCGAATGCCGGGCGACATCACCGTCCTGCAAGTAATTCCGTCGTTCGGCGTAGGACTCACCAATTGGTTTACGGTATTCCTCTCCATCGATGCCGATGAGCACATTCATGTCGACCAGCCAAGCCTGCTGAGTCTGAATTCCACAAATGGCCTGCAATATCGAAATACCATTTATAACTCGTTTCTCCCGTGCACCGGTTGTGCTCCGGCTTATGTGGAAGATTATCCGTTTGCTTCGCACAATGGCGGCGGGGTCGGTGAAATCGATTTGGGATTTAAAATTGGATTGCTATCCGAGAGGCGCGGCAAACCCTTCAGCCTCTCGATTCGCAACGATTTCTACATTCCTACACAGACTGGATATTCCACTTTGCTATCGAATCAAGTGCAGTCCGGGATGTTCAATTACGGAATCGGACTGGAAGCCAGCAAGAACCTGTTCCACCACAGCATCCTGGCAACGATAAATTGGGCCTATCGCTTTACGCGGCAGTCTGATTACACCGTGGTTTTCAACGGCACGCCCACGCCTTCGGTTTTGAAACTAGCAGACCAGATGCCCATCGGAGCGGGCTTGCAGATCTTTCCGGAGAAGCGTTTCCAGATCATTACGGAGTACGACGGGCTGATTTACGTTGGCAAGCCAATCCAGAATACGACCTTTGGCGCACGCGACCCGGTCGATAGCGTGATGGGATTCCGCTTGTACGCTTTGAAGAATTTGGCGCTCGACGTTGCCTACCGCTACAACCTTAATTTGACGAACCACCAAGACCGCAACGGTTTCGTGGTGAAAGTCGCGTTCGCACGCTGGCCGGAAAAGCCGCTACCGCCTGACAACGTGACAGCCTCATGCTCCGCGGAGAAATCGTCTGTGATGGAAAGCTCGAATGAAAGTGTGGCGGCCACGGCCTCAGCGACTGATGCGAATGGCCGTCCGCTGAATTACACTTGGAGCGCTTCTGGCGGGAAAATTTCTGGCACCGGCCCGTATGTCCGCTGGGACTCGACTGGATTGGGCGCAGGGAATTACAGTCTCACGGCGCGAGTGGACAACGGAGCGGGCCATACCGCTAGCTGCTCAACTTCCATCGCAGTTCGTGCAAAGCCGGCAGCAGCCGCGCCGACCATGTCGTGCACCGCAAATCCTTCGACGGTGAACGCCGGTGAGCGTCCCACGATCACCGCGGTTGTAAACGACGCCTCGGGCACTCCTATTACCTACACTTGGCAAGCGAACGCTGGGCAGATCATTGGAACCGGCGCGAGCGTTCAACTCGACACTTCTGGTCTCGCTCCTGGAACGTACACAGTGACCGGACGCGCAGAGAATGGTGTCCATAGCGCGTGCGATTGTTCTACGACTGTGACGGTTCAGGCACCGCCTCCTGCACCGGAGGCCAGCAAAATTAGCGAATGCTCTTTCGCCCTGAACAGCGCTCGTGCCGATAACGTCTGCAAGCGAACTTTGGACGATGTCGCCGTGCGCTTGGAGACTGACCCGAAAGCGAAAATCGTTGTTGTGGGTTATGCGGATGCCCAAGGAGCATGCAGCGCAGAAATTGGCGGCTCAGCGTGCCGACGGTGCGAAGAAATATTTGACCGAGAAAAAGAGCGTGGATCGATCGCGCGTGGATGTCCGTACCGATACCAGCGGCGGGAAAGAAGGCCGGAGCGTGGAAATTATTCTGCTGCCGGAAGGCGCGACATTCTAAATCTGTGGGGTGCTTGAGATCGTAAATTTGCAGACTGCCGACGATAGGTTTCGCTGTCAGCAAGGTGACTGGGGTGTCTTGCTGGACCTCGAATTGCTCCAGAATCCCGACAGTATCCAGTGGTCTGTTCCCCGCACGCAAGCCCTGGCATCTAAACGATATGCGTTCTCTTTTTTGCACGCTGCGAATAGCTGTGGCAGTTATGTTCACTTCTTGCCTGTTCTGCATCCCAGCGAAGGCACAGACTTGGACATCTGTGGGTCCACTCGGCGGCGATGTCCGTGCCTTGGTTGCTGACCCAGTCCGGCCCAAGGTGCTCTACCTAGGGACTGCAGACGGCTATATTCTCTCCTCGCAGGATGCGGGCGAACACTGGGAATCGAGCGGACGTGTGGCAAACGGTGTAATAACAACCATTATCGCGAGTTCAGATAGTTCCGGTGCGATGTTTGCGGCAGTCTGGACCGGGGAAGTGAGTGGAGAGGGTGGCGGAGTTTTTCTGAGCCGCGATGGCGGGAGGACTTGGCGGGGTTCGGGCCTCACAGGCCATGCTATTCGCGCGCTCGTACAAGCGCCATCCGCTCGGAATATCCTCATTGCCGGCGCACTCGACGGTGCATTTCGCTCGAACGATTTTGGAAGGACCTGGGAACCGATTACTCCGTTAGGAGATTCGGAACTCCGCAATTTTGATTCGCTGGCCGTTGATCCACAGGATCCAGGAACGATTTATGCCGGAACATTTCATCTTCCCTGGAAGACCACCGATGGTGGAAAACACTGGATACCGATACAGGGCGGGATGATTGACGACTCGGACGTCTTAAGTCTGGAAGTAGACCTATCGAACCCACAGCAAATTTTCGCCAGCGCTTGCTCGGGAATTTACCGAACCGAAGATGCCGGTGGGAATTGGAAAAAGATCGAAGGCCTTCCGTATTCCGCGCGTCGTACTCTGACCATTCGTCAGGATCCTGCGAATCCAGCGATTTTGTTCGCCGGAACAACTGAAGGGCTTTGGAAAACTAGCGATGGCGGAGCGCGATGGCAGCGCATATCTCCAAAAGATTGGGTTATCAACTCACTTTTGATCGTACCCGGCGCTCCTAGTTCATCCGCAGACGACAACGCCAGGCCTGCCCGAGTGCTGATTGGAACCCAAGACCGCGGAGTGCTGGGAAGCGATGACGGCGGTGCTCATTTCCAAGCATTCAATTCGGGATTTCATCACCGGCAAGTGATTTCACTGGCTGTGGATAGTGAAAAACCTGCGACGGTTGCCGCGCTTCTCGGTAACTCACCGGAACAGATTGTCCAGAGCGACGATGGCGGACAGAATTGGTTTGCTATCGACGCCGGCTTAAACGCAGATATCGTAAAGAAAATATTTGCTTCGCCGCTTGGTTGGCTTGCCGCCATGGACTCTGGTGGTCTTAGACGGTTTGATTCCCACAAGCGAAAATGGTCGCCGTTAGGAAATAAAGAGTCTTCGCGCTTCTTTGTGAACGACATCGCTTTTAATGCAACAGAATGGTTTGCTGCGAGCCCGGAAGGCTTGTTCATCACCCACGACAACGGAATCACGTGGAGGGCATTTCCATTCACGAGCGGTAATCTAGCTGTCGATTCAGTTCGGGTATCCCGCGATGCTCAAAAAATAAGACTCGTTTCCTCCCAGGCGATGGTTTTCTCCGACGATGCGGGCAAAAGTTGGACCTGGAGAGATCTCCCACTCGATTCAGGAGGAGCGCTTCGCCTGGAATCTGCAGATGACCTGACTCTGCTTGCCGCCGCCAGAAACGGCCTTTACATTTCTCGCGACAATGGTGCGAGCTGGAAAAGACTTGAGAATGGATTGCCCGCTGCGCGCCCCGACGATTTGCTAATTCGCCAGGATCTTTGGCTGGTCTGGATAGATGGTCGAGGTCTATTTCTATCGCAGAATCTGGGTGCCAGTTGGTCTGCTATGAAAGCTGCAAGTGACCCCGGCCCTTTCATGCAGCCAACCATTCTGGCCAATGGTTCCAATAACGGCCCGATCTACGTGGGGTCTGCCAACGAGGGTTTGTATTTTCTCGATCCGCTGCAAACTCTCGCACTCAAGAACGGTGACTCCAAAACGGTCGAAAAGTAGCCTCTATTTCTCAGTAGATTCGGCTTCTCTGGTGCTACCTGAGAAATCGGGCCTTCCCGATTTAGGACACCGATGTAATGCGTAGTGAATATAGCTGCAATCGCGATGCCTACTCATACGACTTGTGTACCGTTCCAAATCGATACTAGACTTCGTTCGCTCTACACTCCTAGCTACAGGTGCAGCAACTCGGAAAACTGGAAGGCTTCGACGAACTGGATAGTTTGGTTGCCAAACGGTTTCGAGATCCCCAGGTTTTTGCCCTGGCTCATGAGAACCGAATGTCGCTACCGGATGTTCAGCGCCTCCGGACCATCGTAGATCTTGCCGTGCGCTTGGGTGAAACCATTCGTCGACTGACCCCTATGCTTCAGACCCAACCGCATCCGTTGAAATCCTGATCTTGTGGCTTCTGCGCGGACTTAAGAAATCTGTCTAGCCGTCGCACTACGTGCTGAGACATTCGCGTCGTCAGCTATTTACTTCAGCCGCGAGTTTCCCTACCATGTGCCTTACCTGCAAGTTGTGCCTGGGCGCGATTTACTCCGGTGCGGCCATGCAGACAAGCACAATCCTATGCCACGCGTGCCTCGTCTTGTTGTAACGGAACCCAACGGCGCTCATCGCGAAGTGCCGATCGGCACAACACCGTTTCGAATTGGCCGTCAGGCCGGAAATGAACTGACCTTGCGCGACAGCCGTATCAGCCGCCAGCAGGCCCAAATTCTTTCCGTCAACGGCGCCATGGTGCTGGAAGACATGGGCAGCCGCCATGGAACGTTCGTCAACGGTGAAAAAGTTCTGCGCCATGAATTGCAGCCGAAAGACACCATAGATTTCGGCATGCCTGATTCCTACAAGCTCACCTTTTTGGGCCAGGGTGCCACCATCGAAGAGCTAGTGGAGCGCGTGGAAGCTCCCGCGCCGACTCATGCGGGATCCCGCGAACTTTATCACCTTGGCGTGCTGCTGGAAGTCGCCCGGACTTTGGGCACTGGTCTTTCGCTCGAAGACGTTCTCACCTCCGTGGTAGACGCCGCGATTCAGGTAACGCGCACCGAGCGCGGAGTCCTTTTGCTTGCCAACGAAAAAGGCGAGCTGAATATGATCGTCGCGCGTGACGCACAACGTGGCACTCTACGGCCCGATCAATTGCAGGTATCGCAAAGTGTGGTGAAAAGCGTGGCGAAAACTCGCCGTGAATTAATTGTGAGTGACACCGGCGAAGACGGAGGAATGAACCAGCAAGAAAGCGTCGCGCGGCTTGAACTGCACACCATTGTAGCGATTCCTATTGATAAGCTGCCGATGATTGAGACTCTGGACGCAACAATTTCCACCCGGCAAGGCGAGCTCCTGGGCGTCCTGTATCTCGATAGCCATGTTCCTTCCAGCGCATTCACCGATCTTGACCGCGAAGTTCTCCGAAGTCTCGCGCGTGAAGCCGCCACCGTAGTCGAAAACGCACGACTTTTTGCCTCTTCTCGGGCCAAGCAGCGGTTGGATCACGAAATCGAAATCGCCAGCCAAATCCAGAAGACTTTGCTTCCCAAGGCTATGCCGAACACTTCGGAGCTTTCCGTTGCCGGCTCCACGCTTTCGTGTCACTCGGTTGGCGGCGATTGCTTCGATGTGATTTCGCTGGGCGGCGGCCGCTACGGATTCTTCGTGGGAGACGTTTCCGGGAAAGGAATTTCCGCAGCTCTGCTTGCGACGTTGCTTCAAGGTGTTTTCTTTACTACCGCTGCGATGGACATTGCGCTTCCCGGCGTTTTCTCCCGCGTGAACCAGTATTTGTGTGAGCGGAGCGGCGACGACCGTTACGCCACTGTTTTCTACGGCGTTCTCGACAAAATGGGCCGATTCGAATATGTGAACGCCGGCCACGTCCCGCCCTTGCTGTTGCGTAAAGCGGGAGGTCTGGAAGGACTGGGATCTGCCAACTTCCCAGTCGGAATGTTTTCTGAAGCGGAATATCAAAGCACGCGCGTCCAGGTCGAGCCTGGCGATTTCCTCGTGATTTATACGGACGGCGTTTCCGAAGCCTCCAACAACCAAAACGAATTGTTCGAAGAGGCGCGGCTGCGCACAATCATGGAGAGTTTTAAAGGCACAACGGTGGAAGAGTTAGGTGACACCATACGCGAAGGCATGCGAGCTTTTACGGAAGGCGCACCGCAGTCGGACGACATCACCATACTGGTCGTTCAATACAAGGGAAACGCCGGATGAAGCGTAAGGCCAGGCCCCGCGTAGCTGCCGCAACGGCGATTGAAACGCTCGAACAAGTTGTATCCGTGCTCAATCCCGAAACTGAGCCTGGCGAACTTGCTTCCCAAATGGTGCGCGCTCTCGCTGCGCCAGGACGGCTCGAAGGTGCACGGCTTTGGCGCATTGTGGACGGCACCCCCGCCGTCTGGCAGGAAAGTGGTGAGCTTCCTCCCCCAGATCTGCGGGGCATTCAAAATATTTTGCGTGGGAAAGATTCCGGGAAAGATGGAAGGAGCCATAAATGGCTGCTTGGGCCCATGGGAGATCCTGTTGGGGTGCTTGAAACATCGTTCCGGCAACCGCTCGACGAAAAAACGCGCATATGGCTGGATTTATTCAGGCGTTATGCGGAAGTCGCGCTGGAAAGCAGCGAACGCCGCAACGCGGTTATCGAACTTTCCACCATCGTAGAAGCAACGAAGCGGCTCAACTCCACGCTCGATCTTGCGGAACTTCTGAACATAATTCTGCAGCTCACCACTCGCCAGACCGGAGCGGAGCGCGGCACGGTTTTTCTGATCGATCGCGAACGCGACGAAATCTGGTCGCTGGTGGGGATGGGTTTGGACCAGCACGAAATCCGCCTGCCTATCAATCGCGGCATTGCCGGATGCGTGGCTGCCAGCGGCGAAACCATCAATTTGCCCGACGCCTACGCCGATCCGCGTTTTGAATCTGAAGTCGATCTTCGGCTTGGGTTCCGTACGAGATCGCTTCTTTGCCTTCCTATACGAAATAAGGACGGGGAGACTATCGGCGTCCTGCAGCTTTTGAATAAGAAAGCTGGCCCGTTCACGCACGCCGATGAAGGCATGCTCCGAGCAATTTCCGATCACGTCGCTCTCGCGCTCGAAAATGCGCAACTCCACCGCGAAATGATTCACAAACAAAGGATGGAACGCGACCTCGCTCTGGCGCGGAGTATTCAGGTCGGCCTTCTTCCCGAACGGCCTCCGGAGTTGGACGGGTTCGACATCGCCGTTTCGCACCGCCCATCGCTCGAGGCTGGAGGCGATTATTACGACTTTATTCCCCTGGCGCCTGACACGATTTTGACCGTGGTCGCCGATGTGGAAGGAAAAGGCGTGGGCTCCGCGATGGTGATGGCCAATCTGCAAGCCACGCTTCACGCGCTGCTTGCGCATTTACATTCGCTCGAACGGCTGGTCGAATCGCTGAACGATATGATTCTTGCCGATACGCGCGGACAAAAGTTCATGACCATGTTTATCGGCTTGCTCGATCAACCGCACCGCACCCTGCACTATGTGAACGCCGGGCACGTGCCGCCGGCTGTCGTGCGGGCGGATGGTTCCGTGGAATATTTGCGGGAAGGTGGGATGGTGGTCGGATTATTCCCCAGCGTGCATTACGATCGCGGCCATGTCCGGCTCAACCGCGGCGATATCGTAGTCGCTTGCACCGATGGCATTACCGAAGCTATGGACAAAGAATCCGAAGAATTTGGGCAGCCGCGCCTGGTCGATCTGTGCGTGCGCGAACGAACAAAGCCGGCTCAGGAAATTGTCGACATCGTGCTCAAAGAAGTGGACCTCTTCTCTCGTGGTGGAACCCACGAAGACGACCGCGTCATCATGATCATCAAAGTCGTGTGATGTTGCATTGCCTCATGGCTTGCCTGGATATTTCTCAAAGAAACTGATGACGCGATTCTCGTATTCGGTCGGGTCTTGGCCCAAGGCCGAGGCGTGTCCGGCCCCTTGCACGATCCACAATTCCTTAGGGCCCGTAGCTGCTTTATAGATTCGTACCGCGTGGCGGCATGGGATGGTAGCGTCCCGCGTGCCACAAATTAGCAGGCGTGCCCAAGCAGAAATTCCGCATGACCGGAATCTCCGGTGCGGTTGTCGGCGATCCCGTGAAAGAGAATTACCCAATCGCCGTTTGGTTTATTGGGACGAACTTTCCACCCACGCAGCTCGGCGCCGTCAGGCGCCTTCACAATAAAATCCTGCCGGGATGCTTCCGTTCGCTGCAGCATTTCGTCGAGGCGAAACATTCGTTCCGGTGTAAGCGGCAGACGCGCTGGATGCAAAATGCCGTCGCCCAGAGAATTTCCCACCTATGCGGCGAGGACCGGAACCGCCAGCAACAGGCTGACTGTAACAAGACCGAGGGCACGCTTCATCGAGCTTCCGTGCAGATGATACGCGCTCGCAGGCCTTCCTGTTCCACAATGCGCAAATTAGTAAAGGACCAACGCCTGTTCGCTAGGACCCGGTGGAAGCGTAATGACGCGTGCCGATGTCCCACAGAGAGATCGCCAGTGTTAGAAATGCAAGTGCAACGACAGGAACGAGCGGAGCATACTCGGGATGCACGGTGCGTCCGAGCATCCGCACGCTCGGGTAGAACGAAGCTAGACCGAACGGAATGATCCAGCACAGAAAAAATTGCACTACTCCGCTATAGATCGAAAGTGGATAGCGTCCGAACGCGATTACATTCCAAATAGGTGGATGCACTCCGATGCGGTCTTCAAACCAAAAGCAGACTGTGGTGAGCAGCAGGAAAATGGATATGTAAATGATCGCGGCGCAGGCTCCGAAAAAAAAGAGCATTGCAAACTTGCCGGCCGTCCATGCCAGGCCAAGCCGCTTGGAAGCCCACCACAAGCAAAAGATACCCGTGGCCACTTCCTGCAACGACTCGATGCGGAAAGTTTCAAACAGCACCTGGAAAAGGGAGGAAACCGGCCGCAGCAGAACGCGGTCGAATTTCCCCTCAATGATGAAATTATTTCCGAAATCGTAAAGATTGAGGCTGACGATGTTGAATATGCCGTAGGGAATCAGCGAAAAACCGTAAAGAAACATGACCTCTTCAAACCGCCATCCAGCAAGCTGCGTGGCCTTCTGAAAAAGTAGAATCACGAATCCAAGTCCGAAAATCGTCGCCGCAAAACTGGTTCCTAGGCTTATAAAGAAATCGCCGCGATAGCTGACGCGTACTTTCGCGTATTGCGTGAAGTAGTCAAAGAATAAGAGTGCATGACGCTTTAGGGCTGCCATGGCGCCTATTAAACCCGTTTCTTCTTGCAGCGAAGTTTGGTGACGCGTCGGAGGCATTCCCCTGCCTGATTTGACCACGCTCTTCATGAGATAAGGATTAGCCCCCGTGAATCGTAATGTTACGTAGCGAGCGATTCCACCAGAGATGCGCGAGCACCAGCAGCGCGATCACCCAGAACCACTCGGTAGCCAGCGCGCGCACCGCATGTGCACGATCGAGCTTGCCGAGATAAATCTGTAGCGGTGTGTAAGCGATATGCTCAAATGGCAGCCACGCTAGCACTCGCTGGATTTTCTGTGGAAAAAAGGCCATCGGAATCAGAAGTCCTGAAAGCAATTCGATCAGCCAGTACTTCGCGCGAATGAGGGCTAGTATCGATTTCAAGGGAATCGCGCAGGTCCCGATCATGAAG
Organism: uncultured Acidobacteriota bacterium; assembly: GCA_963731535.1. Taxonomy (GTDB): domain Bacteria; phylum Acidobacteriota; class Terriglobia; order Acidiferrales; family UBA7541; genus Palsa-295. The sequence continues at coordinate 199,773 of CAVSWI010000021.1, forward strand.
TTGATGGCGCCCATCAGGAAAAAACTTCCGAGCACGGCAACTAGGAACAATAGGAAATCTCCCCGTGATGCGGGTCTTTGTACGGGGAAAACCAGCGAGACCACAACCGCAGTCGGCAGTGTCAAGAGCCCCAAACGAAATGCGGACTCTCCCATGGCGCGAAATATCCACATCCATTGCACAGAAACCGGCTTGATCAAATCCATGGCGATCTTGCCTTCAATTACTTCGTACGCCATTTCCTGGTCAATCGTGTTCCAGTAAAACGAGCGAATCATCCATCCCACGCTGACGTAAGTAATCATCTGCGCGAGGTTATATCCCGCAATCGACTGCCCGCGGCTATAGACCGCGCTCCAAATAAAGTAGTAAACGGTGACGTTCAGAAAATAAGTGATGATCCCGGTAAAGTAGCGGAGGCGAAACGCAAGGATATTAACGAAGCCAACGCGCGAAAATTCCGCGTACGGCACCAGCGCCTGTGCCCAACTGCTCACACCACTACCTCCGGCAGAGCTTCGCCCGCATAAATGCGCTTGATAATTTCTTCGATTGGTTCGTCTTCGATAAGGATGTCGCGGACTTCCACCGCCCCTAGAATTTGCCGGATCAACTCGGCGGTTGCCACTTTTACGCGATCAAATCGAATACGGTAAGTCAGTTCGTCCACTTGCTCCAGCTCAAGCCCGTCGCGCGAGAATTTCGAAATCCCGGCGGCCTCTGCGCGGTCTTTCAGCGCAAACTTGATTTGCTTGGTGCGCAGCAATTTTTCTTTTAGGTGACTCAGCGGCCCATCGTAAAGCACCTTGCCATGGTCGATAATCATAATCCGCCGGCACAATTCTTCAATGTCGTCCAGGTCATGAGTAGTCAATAAAATGGTGGTGCGGAATTCGCGGTTAATCGCGCGCAGAAAGTGGCGAATATGGTCCTTCGCCACCACGTCCAGTCCTATCGTGGGTTCGTCTAGGAAAAGCAGCGGAGGATTGTGCAACAGCGCGGCGGCTAAATCGCAACGCATGCGCTCGCCCAGCGAAAGCTTGCGCACGGGCGTATGCAAATAATCCCGCAGCCCCAGAATTTCGTCAAATCGTTCCATCCGCGCATCGAAATCACGTCGCGAAACGTCGTATATCCGGCGCAGTAATTTGAAACTTTCAATTACCGCGATGTCCCACCAAAGCTGCGTCCGCTGCCCGAAAACAACTCCAATCGTTTTCACATACTGACGCCGCTGTCGGTAGGGAACGAAGCCATTGATCCGAATCTCGCCGCTAGTCGGCACCAAAATGCCGGTCAACATCTTGATGCTGGTCGATTTCCCAGCGCCATTAGGCCCGATATAGCCGACCATTTCGCCGCGCTCAATCGAGAAGCTGACGCGATCCACGGCCGCAACCGTACGATAATCTCTGACAAAGAGATTCTGTATGGAGCCCCAAATTCCTTCCCGACGATTAAAAGTGCGGAAGTGTTTGCACAATTCGTGGACGTGAATTAACGAATCAGCGCTCATGAATATCAGGATTCTAGCACCAGCGCAGGCCGCTAGGTCGCACCCCTGGCAGATTAGACGCTGTTCTTCGATTTTCGGCGCTTTGGAAAGTTAGAGGAATTCAAGGGCAACGAATGCGGCTACTAACCCTTGTGGCAAACGGAGCAATGCTTGGCCTCGTAGTTCTCCATGGTGACCTCAAACATATTGTTGCACCCAATGCAGACTCGATGAATTTTCAGCGGCTTCTTGCCCGCATTGTCTTTTCCTGTGGATTCACTGTGCGGAGGTGCGTGCGGCTCGCTCATTGGCAAATTCTAACATGCAATACCGACATCACGAAGACCAGCCTCCCTCCCGGTTTAGAGCATCCAACGAGGAGCATCACCTGGCCGCTTTAGGGTTTGCTTAGGCAGGCCCCAAACGGGTCTGTTACAATTTTATGACTAGAGGTAAGCTTCGCAGTCAATCATGGCGGAAAACAACAAGCGAAAATGGATCGTCCTGGCCCTGGTCGCGGCGCTTGTCCTCGTCGTGATAATTGTCATCGCGGGGCGCGCTCAAGCCCCCGCGGTTCCCGTCGTCAAGGTGTCTCGTGAAGATCTGGCTTCCACGATCACTAGTAACGGAAAAGTCGAGCCAATTTCGCCCTTCGTCGCGCACGCCCAATTTCCCACCTTTGTCGACAAAGTGATGGCCACCGAGGGCCAATCTGTTCACCGCGGGCAAGTGGTTCTAGTCCTCGACGACGCCGACACGAAATCTCAACTTGCCCAGGCGCGCGCCGACTTGCTCGCGGCGCAGACCGCTTTGCAAAACGCTCGTGCGGGTGGCCCGCCCAGTGAAGTCGCCCAGCTTGAGGGAGACTTGCAGAAAGTACAATCGCAAGTCGCGAATCTTGAACGCACACAAAAAGCGCTCACCGATTTAGTCGCCAAGCAGGCCGCCACTCAAGATGAACTTGCTCAGAACCAAGCTGCCTTGGTGCAAGCTCGCGCAAATCTGCAAGCACTTGCGCAAAGGATGGCGGCGCTAAAGCAACAAGCCAGCGTTGACGTGCAGACCGCTACTTTGCGTGTGAAACAAGATCGAGATCAGGTTCAGGCATTTGACGCAAGATTGCGCTCCGCTACGGTTACCGCTCTCTTAGATGGCACTCTTTATTCACTCCCCGTACGCGTCGGCGATTACGTGAAAGTCGGAGACGTTCTCGCGGAGATGGCGGATTTGCGCCAGGTTCGCGTTCGCGCTTTTGTTGACGAGCCCGATCTCGGCTGGCTGGCCCCGGGCGAGGACGTGCAAGTCAGTTGGGACGCTATGCCCAATCGCACGTGGGGTGGGAAGGTCGAGCAAGTCCCCAAACAAGTGGTCGCGCGCGGCACGCGGAGTGTTGGCGAAGTTCTCTGCTCGGTGAAGAATGACAAAGTCGAGCTTCTGCCAAATATAAATGTTGAGGTCCACATCGTTGTCCGCCAGCGCCCAGGTGTTCTGGTAGTTCCGCGTGGTGCGGTGCGCTATGACAACGGCCAGCATTATGTTTTTGTTTTCGACGGTGAAAAGGTTCATCGGCGCGATATAACTGTCGGCGTTGCAAGTTCTGATAAGTATGAGGTGGTTTCCAGTTTGTCCCTGGGCGATAGAATTGCCGTGCCTGGAGACATTGATATAAAAGACGGCATGGAAATCCGACCCGCGGAGGCCAAATGAACGTCCGTTCTGCATATCGTCCGGCGTGTGTTATAAGATTTTCTCCCGCGCTTGCTGCTCTCCTAGTGGTGCTGGCGGGATCCGTAATGCCGAGCGTGTGCCCCGTTTTCGCCACAGGGATTCCTCTAGATGCTTCTGCGGCAATTCAAGCCGCGCAGCATCAATTCAACTCCGGAAACTACCCGGCTGCACTGAAGACCCTCCAAGCGGCTGCTGCGCAGAATCCGAATAGTGCTGAAGTTCCATATTGGCTAGGACGCTGTTATTACGAGCTCCGCGATTACGACAATGCAATCGTCGCCGCCGAAAAAGCAGTGGAACTCGATCCCAAGAATTCTCTTTACCACCAGTGGCTCGGCACAATGTATGGAGGCAAAGCTGATCGCGACCGCAGTTTTTCGGATGCTCGGAAGGTGAAGAAAGAGTTTGAAGAAGCGGTTCGTTTAGATCCGTCCAATTTGCAAGCTCGCCGCGATCTCGAACAATATCTAATGGAGGCTCCTTGGGTCGTTGGAGGCAATAAAGACGAGGCTCGCAATCAGGTTACCGCGATCGAAGGCATCGATCCTATCCAGGGACATTTGGCTCGCGCCGACTTCGATCTGGAGTCAAAGAAGCCCGAGCTGGCAGAAAAGGAATATCGCGAAGTCCTTGCTGCAAAACCAAAACAAATCGATCCTTACCTGGATGTCATAACGTTTTTCATGCATCAGAATAAGCCGACTGACTTGGATGCCGCGATTCAAGCGGCTGGGCAGGTAGCTCCGAATGATCCCAGGCTCAACTACGCGCGCGGGGTACTGGGCGTGCTTTCCGGCAAGGATCTTTCACCTGCCGAGGAATATTTGAAGTCCTATCTCGCCAGCACACCCGACAGGAGCGACTGGCCATCCCACGCATCTGCGCGCGAATGGCTTGGACGGCTTTATGAAGCGCAAGGCAAGCGCGCCGAGGCCGCCGAGCAATATCGCGCAGCCCTCCAGCTGGATCCCAAACGGAAAGAAGCCAAAGTGCGCCTGGAAAAACTCGAGAAGTCATCGGGCTGAACGCCACCATTGGAAACTTCCAATCAACTGAACGCATCCGATTAAAGGCTCTTAAATGCAACCACTTCGCGGTTCGCCAACCGAATGGCACGAGACTTGGGCTCTTGCCATGCAAGCGCTTCGCGCCAATAAAGTACGCGCCATGCTCACCATGTTGGGCGTGATTATAGGAAGCGCGTGCATCGTCCTAGTGGTTACCGTCGCTCTGGCCGGGAAGCGCTACATCATCGGACAAATTGAAGCCGTGGGATCCAATCTCGTCTATGCGCAGATTATCCATTCGGGCGCAGCCAGACCGCTCACCCTGGCGGATGAAATCACGCCGGCCGATATGCAGGCCGTGAAGGAAAGCGTCCCTGGTGTTGTTGAGGTAGCCGGCACCAGTGATATGACCATGTCGATCAGCGTCAATGGTCGTGAACGTCCTATTATTCTGGTCGGCGTCACCGCAGACTATCAGAAGATTCGAAATTTAATTATTTTGCAAGGCCGTTACCTGGATCCGGATGACTTAAGGACCCAAAGCAAAGTCTGCTTGTTGTCTGAATACCTAGCCAAGCTTCTGTTCCCGTCGGAAAGTCCTGTTGGAAAAGACATTGCCATTGGTGAACTCCATTTCACCATCATCGGTGTTTACAAAGAGCGAGTAAGTACATTCGGACAGACAGAAATTCGTCCGGAGTCCGTAATCGTTCCTTTTTCTCTGATCAAGTACTACACCGGGAGTGAGTATCTGAAAACTTTATACGTGCAGGCTGCCAAACCCGAAGATGTCCCCATGGTAACAACGCAAGTAAAACAGGTTGTGGAGAGCCGTCATCGCGCCGACGCCGAATATCGCGTCGAAAACCTTGTAGGAATCCTGGAAGCAGCCCACAAAATTTCACTCGCGCTTACCATCCTGCTGATACTCGTCGCTCTGATTGCGCTCACCATCAGTGGCATCGGTATTATGAACATCATGCTGGTCACCGTTACAGAAAGGACGCGAGAGATTGGCATTCGCAAGGCGATTGGCGCTCGCCGTGACGCCATCCTGTATCAATTTCTTACCGAAGCTGTGTTAATTAGCGGTACAGGGGCCCTCATCGGTATTGGCATTGCTGTTTCCATTCCAGTCATCATCAATTTCTTGTTGCGCTTCTTCCCGGAAGTTGGCGCAGTTACCATTCCCGTGTCATGGATATCCGTCTTACTGGCGTTCATCGTATCGTGCTCCACGGGCTTGCTGTTCGGTTATCTTCCCGCCAGTCGCGCGGCAAATCTTCATCCTACGGAATCGCTGCGCTATGAATAAAGGTTCGCGAGCGTTGCTTGTTGCGTTGGCGTTGATCGTGTTTTGGCTGCCGGGAGTTGCCTACGGCCAAGACACTGAAAAACTGACCATGCGCCAAGCTGTCGCGTTGGCCCTGCAGAACAGCAAGGACTTGGCGCTGGCTCGCGTTCAATATACGGTCGCGCTCAACGAAGCTGGTGTTGACCGCGCGGCATTCCAGCCTAACCTCTACACCGGCTCTGGCGTTGCATACACGTCCGGTTTCCCCTCCATCGGCGGCGATCCGCCCGCTGTTTTTCAGATGAACTACAACCAAGCAGTTTTCAATCCGCTGCTGAAAGGGCAGCAGCACGCTGCGGAAGACCGCGCCAAGAACATGAAGCTTGAAGTGGACCGGATTCATGACGATGTGATCGTTCGCGCAGCAACTTCCTATCTGGAACTGGCCAAAGTGCGCCACTCGCTCGAGCTCATGCGTAAGGAACAAGCTAGCGCGGAAAAAATTCTCGGCGTCACGCGCGAGCGCGTAGCGGCCAATCAAGAGCTGCCCATAGAAGTGACTCGTGGCGAGTTGGCGCAAGCGCGCGTGGCTGAAAGAATCATTAAGCTCGAAGGCCGCGAAGAAACTCTGGAACAGCAGATTCGCAATCTAACCGGAATCCCGGACTCACAGTCTATGGATGTGGATACGGAGGAACCCTCGTTCTCCGCAGATTTGCCCTTAAACGAGATGACCGATTTGGCCATCAAGAGCGATCCCAGCATTCTAGAAGCCGAAAATGAGCGTCTGGCGCGCCAGCATCTATTGCGTGGTGCACATCTGAGCTATTGGCCTACCGTGGATGTCATCGGACAGTATAGCGTCTTAAGCAAGTTCAACAATTACGATGAGTTTTATAAGAAGTTCGTGCGCAATAACGTGGACGTGGGCGTGCGCATCACCATCCCGATTTTTGCCGCGAAAACCCGCGCAAACGTCGCTCTAGCGAAAAGCGAATTGAGCGCGGCTGAACTGACTCTCGGGAATAAACGCGAGCAAGTTCGCTTGGACGTTCAGCAAAAAGCGCGCACCGTTCGCGAACTAGACGCTACTCGCGAGGTAGCCCGCCTCGATTTGAAGTTGGCGCAAGAAAGCCTGCAATTGGCGCAAGCCAAGTTTGACGAAGGCCGACTAACCTTGCGTGATATTGAGCAAGCGCGTCTGGACGAAAGTGACAAATGGGTGGCCTTCCTCGACGCAGATTTCGCGCGGCAGCAAGGTCAGCTAACTCTTTTGCAGGCAACAGGTCAGCTCGCTAAGGTATTTCAATAGCGAACCAGGAGTAACCTTGTGTTGGGCTTACCATCAAAATCAAGTAAACTAGATGCTTGAGGAACAGAATCTATAGGTCTGTTTGGACCCTGAGGGGGTAAGAGTAAATATGGCGTCAGGAATGAAGACTTTGTTCTTAAATCCGCCGAGCTTTGAAAAGTTCGATGGCGGCGCGGGCTCTCGTTGGCCCGCCACACGCGAAATTGAGTCCTACTGGTATCCAGTTTGGTTAGCTTATCCGGCCGGAATGCTCGAGGGCAGCCGTTTGCTGGATGGTCCCCCGCACCATATTACTCCCGAGGAAGTTGTCCGTATCGCCCAGGACTACGAATTCGTGGTGCTGTTTACCTCCACCGTGGGCTTCTTTAGCGACCTGCGCATGGCCCGCGCAATGAAAGAGAAGAAACCAGGCCTCAAGATTTGCTTCGTCGGACCCCAGGTTCAAATCAAGCCGGCCGAAAGCCTGCTGTCCAGCCCCGACATCGATTTCGTCGTCCGCGGCGAATTCGATCACGCCGTCGTGGAATACGCGCAAGGCAAGCCTCTTTCTGAGATCCTGAGCGCAAGTTATGTAAAAGATGGCAAAGTCGTGCACAATCCGCCGCGACCGATGCTGCAGACCGCCGAACTTGACGAACTTCCATTTGCGACCGAAGTGTATGAAAAGAATCTCCAGGTCGAAAATTACAACGTTCCGTTTCTGCTGAACCCGTATGTTTCCTTCTACACCGCGCGCGGCTGTCCGGCTCTTTGCACCTTCTGCTTGTGGCCCCAAACGCTTTCCGGGCACGCTTGGCGCGTGCGTTCCGTGGATAGCGTGGCGCGCGAATTCAAGCAAGCTCACAAAATGTTTCCGCAAGCCAAGGAATTTTTCTTCGACGACGACACGTTCAACATACGCAAAGACCGTGTTCTCGCTCTGTGCAAGGAATTCAAGCCTGTAGGCTTCCAATGGTCCTGCACCGCGCGCGTCCATAGCGACTATGAGACCTTGAAGGCCATGGCCGACGCCGGCGCTCGTTTGTTGATTGTTGGCTTCGAATCCGGCGATCCGCAAATCTTGAAGAACATCAAGAAGGGCGCCACCGTCGAAATGGGACGCACTTTCGTTCAGAACTGCAAAAAAGTTGGCATCCACGTTCACGGCGATTTCATCATCGGCTTGCCCGGCGAGACCAAACAGACCATCGAGAAAACCATTGAGTATGCCAAAGAGCTCGACTGCGAAACCATTCAGGTTTCCATGGCCCATGCCTACCCCGGCACCGAACTTTACGACCAGGGCATGCGCGAAGGCTTCCTGGCCAGCGAAGCGGCTACCGATAGTAACGGCCATCAACTTCCCCACCTCGAATATCCCGGACTCACCCGTGAATACATGGTCGACGCGGTGAACCGTTTCTACGACAGTTATTATCTGCGCCCGCGTGTGGCTTGGCGGATCGTGCGGGAATCTCTCTGGGATTCTCACGAGCGCAAACGCTTGTTCCACGAAGCCGTGGATTTCTTGAAGCTGCGCCACGACCGCCGTAAAGTCGCCAAGAAAGGGGTGCAGAAGAAGGTTCTCGTCTCCGCGCCACCCATGGAGCCGCGTCCCCCTGTCGGAGTGCCAAGCGAAACACAGAACGCATGAAGTCGTCCGAAGGGCTTCATCTCAAAACTTATTGTTTGTTGTTTTTAATGGTCACCTTTGGCCCGGTAGGGGACATTCTGCTTGGCAAAGGAATGAAAATGGTCGGCGTCCCCCCTGCCTGGACCCCGATCGAGATCTTCCATTTTTTCCTCCGCGCCTTCTCCTCCCCTATCGTGTGGCTTGGAATTGGTTCCCTGCTGACCTATCTGGTCTGCTATACCCTGGTGCTTTCGTGGGCGGATTTTAGCTACGTGCAGCCCGCTTCAGCGATCGCTTACGCCATTGTGGCTTTGCTGGGCCATTTCTGGCTCCACGAATACGTGAGCCCCCGCCGGTGGCTTGGGATTGCGATTATCTGTTTCGGTGTTCTGATGGTGGGCAACACCGCCTTCCGAACCACGGAGCACCCCTGATGTCGCTAGAATCGGCCTTACTGGCACTGATCGTACTCGGGGGCACCGCCGGCGAGCTTTGCATCACGCGCGCAATGAAGGTCGTCGGCGAAGTGCACGATTTCCGGCCGGTCGCGCTGGTACGGGTTTTTGCGCGAGCCATGCGGATACCCTGGATGTTGTTCGGCTTGTCGCTGATGGGCATCGGCTTTTTCGCGATGTTGGCGATGCTCTCGCTGGAGAACGTCAGCTTCGTGGTACCGTTCACTGCGCTGACTTTTGCAGCCGGGGCGTATGGCGGGAGCTTGTTCCTCGGCGAGCGCGTTACCCCGCTTCGTTGGGCTGGAATTCTTCTGGTTTGCCTTGGGGTTCTTTTGGTAGTGCAGGGCAAAGGCTAGTGCCCTATGTGGTGTACGATGACCTGGACGGTGGTTCGCTACGCGCTTCTCGCGCTCCCGGCCGCTCCCGTCGTCTACTATTTTATTGCCACCATCGCAGGGCAGAAATTCTTTCGCGCCAAGGCTCCTAATTCCTCCCAGCGGTTGGATTTTGTTCCTCCTGTAAGCATCTTGAAACCGATTCGCGGGCTCGATCGCGAAACCTATGAAAATTTTTCCAGTTTTTGCATGCAAGATTACCCGGAGTTTGAAATTCTTTTTTGCGCGAGCGACGAGCGCGATCCCGCAGTGCCGGTCATCCAGAAGCTGATTGCCGATTTTCCGGAGGGCTCGATCCGCTTGTTGATGGGAGCGGAAGAAATCGGCGTGAGCGACAAAGTGAATAAGCTTTGCCGCATGGCTCGCGAATCGCGCCACGATATTCTGGTCGTTAGCGATAGCGATGTTCGCGTTGATCCGAGCTTCCTTCGAGAGGTGCTGAAGCCGTTCTCCAATCCGCAAGTGGGCGGGGTGACCTGTCTGTATCGTGGGCTCACCGACGGTGGTTTCGTCGCGGATCTGGAGGCGCTGGGTAACAGTGCCGATTTCGCGCCTGGGGTGCTGGTAGCTCGGCTTTTTGGCGGGCTCAACTTCATGCTGGGGGCTGTTATGGTTACCACCAAGAAGCACCTGGCTGAAATCGGCGGATTTGAATCGCTGGCGGATTATTTCTGCGACGACTACGAATTGGGGAATCGCATCGCATCGCGCGGGTACCGCCTGGAGTTGAGCCGCTTTCCGGTGGACATTGTTTATCCGCATGAAACGCTGGGCGACGCGTTTCACCACCAACTTCGCTGGAACTTGAGCATTCGCTACTCGCGGCCGTGGGGACATTTTGGATTGATATTCTCCAACTGGGTGCCGTGGGCGGTGTTGATTGGTGTTCTGGTACCGTGGTGGCCCGCTGTCGTCTATCTCGCGCTCGCGCTGCTTTTCCGGACGGTGATGGCGTTATCGATAGGAGCGCGCGGGATGCGCGACCGGCTGGTTTTGCGAAAATTGTGGTTCCTGCCGGTGCGGGATGTGTTCGCATTTGTAGTTTGGGTGGCAAGCTTTTTCGCGCAGCGCATTCACTGGCGCGACCGGTTGTTTCGAGTTCGCGATAAGAAGCTCGTTCCGGTGTAAGTGGGCGATTGGCGTGAAAGGCGCGATTGTGGACGGTTGACGAAGGGCAAAAAAAGGGGCCGTAGGCACGACCCTGAGATACTTTATCGGGCGCCAGCGTCTTTGCTTCTTGCTGCATCTTGATGCTTATTGGTGGCGCAACTGTCAAATTGACTGTCAGGTTGGTGACGGGTCAGTTTCCGATTATCCTAATCGGGAGCTACGGTACATGCCTCCCTGACGTCTCCGCTGGCAGCAATATGTTTCCATGCCCCGCGCCGTACAGCAATCATCGCAGTCCATTTTTCAGCCGGACCTAGTTGCGCTATCGTCCGCGGTTAGAATACGGTTGGACATACTGCCCCACCGTGACGAACGCGCCGAAACTGCACGCCGATTACGATAGTGTCGGTTTCAATAATTCGCAGAAATACGGTTTCTCCTGTATTGCACGCAAGCGAAATCGCAGGTTCTCTGTAGGGTATCTGGCAATCGTGATAGCTCAAATGGTGGCGCAAAAAGCTGATTGCCGGTGAAAGGGAGGTAGCCCGCCTCATTGCTCAAGTTTACTCAACAGTCCGTTCCGGGTACCCAGCTACGTTCGAGCCTAGACCGTTGGAGGGATCATGGCTAATTTGTCTGTAGGTGAAGAGGGTTTCTTGCGGGCTGCCCTGACCTTTATGCGGATCAAGGGCCTGGGCCGGATCATGTCCGCCGACAATTCCGATGTTTCGAGAAGGACTGGTTTTTTCATTTTTCCACCCGTAACGTTGAGCCGACTGGGGAGCTTTCTTGTAGCGTCCGCTTCGACAGAGGCGGCCAAACGAGGAAGGTCCATTTCTTTGGTGACGCTGGCGAGAGTCGCGTCACTTTGACGTTGGTTGTCATGCTTGTTGACCATGTGCTGAGGTTAGCTTTACTTGGGGAAGAATTCCGTTCAAAACTGCACACTAATCGAGTCTCAGTTGACGACGCATGCGGTGATTCCCGTTTCGAGTAGGTGACCGAACTGGGCCGCGCCCACGGGCGGGCTCAGGAGAAAGCCTTGACCTTCCTCGCAATGTTGAGATTGAAGATAGGCTATCTGTTCTTGTGTCTCGATGCCTTCGGCAATGACAATGTGCCGAAGATTTCTTCCCATGGCGATGATTGCGTTTATGATCGTTGAGTCGTCCGAATTGGATGTGATTTTTTTGATGAAGGACTGATCGATTTTAAGAACGTCAATTGGAAATTGGCGCAAGTAACTGAGGCTAGAGTAGCCTGTTCCGAAGTCATCCACCGCGAGATGCACACCCATTGTTTTGAGATCTTCCAGCAGGACGGCTGCGGATTCAGCATTTTCCATAAGAACGCGTTCGGTGAGCTCCAAGACGAGATAGCGTGCTTGCAAGCCTGTTTCGGACAGTATCTTTCGGACATATTCGACGAAACCTTTTGCGCGAAACTCAATGGCGGAAACGTTGACAGCCATGCGCAGATGCCGCAATCCGGCATCCTGCCAGGCGCGCGCCTGGGTGCAAGCTTCTCGCATGACCCAACGGCCGATGGGAATGATCAATTCGCAATCTTCTGCGATGGGCACAAACTCTGACGGTGGAACGAGACCTCGGTCCGGTTGCTGCCAGCGTATCAAGGCCTCCACGCCGGTGATGTCTCCGGTGTCAAGGTTTACCTTCGGCTGATAATGCAACAAGAACTCTTGGTTCGCGAGGGCGCGGCGCAGCTCGCTTTCTACTGATTGCCGTTCTACCGCCTTCAAATTCATTGCGCCTTCGAAGAACTGGAAATTGCCTCGACCGTGCTCCTTGGCGTGGTACATGGCCATGTCCGCATTCTTGATGAGCGTTTCGGAATCTTCTCCGTCTCTCGGGTACAAGCTGATGCCAATGCTGGCCGCGACATGCACAGTCCGAACGCCTATGACATACGGAGCATTGAGCGCCACCAGGATTTTGGCCGCGCACGTGGCCGCGTCTTCCGCATGCGTTATCTCTGGAAGCAGGATCGCGAATTCATCTCCGCCTTGGCGGCTAACGGTGTCCGAACCGCGCACGCAAGCCAGCAGTCGCGTTGAAACGGATTGAAGAAGCTCGTCGCCGCCAGCGTGTCCCAACGAATCATTGATGTTCTTAAAACGATCCAAATCCAGAAATAACACAGCGAAGGGTCTGCTCTGGCGGTGAGCTAAGGCAATTGACTGCGTGATACGGTCGTTGAGCAACAGGCGATTGGGAAGACCCGTGACTACATCATGGTGCGCGGTATGCGTCATTTGAAGCGACATGGCGCGCGCCGCGCTGACATCGTGGAAAACAATCACCGCGCCAATTACGCCCCCCGACCGGTCATGAATCGGCGCGGCGGAGTCCTCAATTGCGGATTCATATCCGTCGCGGCGGATAAGCACGCAGTTGATGGTGAGTCCGACCGTCGCGTTTTGTTCGACGGCCATTTCCATGGGATTCCGGGCGGTCTGGCGCGTGCCGCCGTCAATAATTCGAAAGACTTCGGCGAGCGGTTTGCCGACAGCTTCTTTGCGGAGCCAACCCGTCATCTTTTCTGCAACGATGTTCAGATAGGTGATATTGCCGGAGATGTTGGTGCACAAGACAGCGTCACCAATCGAGTTGAGCGTAACTACGGCGCGCTCTTTTTCTACATATAGCGAGTCCTCGATACCCTTGCGTTCGACCGCATTCCGCAGCGCCCGCTGGAGCGAATAGGTATCCAAATGGGCCGCCACCAGATAATCCTGCGCGCCACGGCTTACCGCCTCTTTCGCCAATCCTTCGGACGTGTTTCCAGCGAGGATCAGAATCGGGACATCGGGTGAGGCGGCGAACAATTTGTCGAATGTCGCGACGCCTTCGCTATCTGGCAATGACAAATCAAGCAAGACGGCGGCAATCCCTTTTTTGCTCAGCCGATCAAGACCCTGAGAAAGCTGCTGCACCCATTCCACTTCGAATGATCCTGCGTCCCCTGCGGCTAATGCCACGCCGATCCGACCGGCAGATGCCGGGTCGTCTTGAATCAGAAGTATTGCTAGACACGCACTCTTGTGAGTCATTGAGAAGTTCCTTCCACGCGATTGTCGCCGACCCCTCGGCTTCAATCGCTAGCGCGCACTAGCTGGCGGAGATGCGCGGCTTGATGATATCTGGTCTTCTATCTTTCTTGATTCCAACCGGAGATTTGAGTATTTCTCTTTTGAGTACTGCCAAACCTGAAATGGCATCTTCGATGGCCTGCCACTCTTGTTCTTCGCCTCAACCGATACATAGTTCTTCAACACGCGACAAGATTACTCTTTCGGCAATCGTAACCCTTACCGCAAGATTCACTGCATCTGTTTCGAGCAATGCTTCCACGTAGCACTGCTGCCATTCCGATCCCCATTGCAAGGCCATGGCGAATCCTCCACGCGTGGAAGAAAGTGTAGAAAGGGTGGGTTGGACTTTTCTGTGCACTTTTGCACATTTGCTTTACCTTAAGGATTTATATGTCTAATAAGGTAACTCCAAATAAACAGTGTGCAGTTTTGCATACATCCGGTCGCAGAATTTGCATTACCGTCGACGTGCTTGGATGCGCCCAATTCCGAGGGCTCGGCGCTGGGCCCGGCTCCCGTGAATTTGGGTGCGCTTAAGTAACTGAAGCGTTTCCAGACCGGTGTCGACCTCTCCATCTGCTGCGTGGGAATGTTATCGTCTGCCGGCCCTTTATTGACCGTTTGTCTATTTTATCCAAAGGAAAAATTGCGGCCTTCAATTAGTGTACGGTACCGTACACTAAATATTTTAAGAATAGCCGGAGTTCGCTGCGGAGTTTAGACCATGAATCAAGTCCGCGGACCAACCGTTCGAAAACCCCCAAGAAAAGCTGCGTTTGACGCACAAGCGTTTCTCGATTCCGCAGGCGTATCCAAAAAGATCATAGAGTTTCGCGTTCGCGAAGTTATTTTCCGCCAGGGCGAGCCATCGAGGCAGATTTTTTACATCCAGAAAGGCGGCGTAAAACTCTCCGTGCTGAACAATTTGGGCCGGGAGGCCGTGATCGCGGTTCTAGTGCCGGGCCAGTTTTTTGGTGAAGGATGCCTGCTGGGACTGTCTGCCCGTATGGCAACAGCTACAGCCATCTCTCGTTGCACTGTGCTGGTTATACAGAAAGATGAGATGGTTCGCGATCTCCACGCCGAACATGGCCTCTCCGACCGTTTTTTGTCCTACTTGCTGTCTCGGAGTATCCGCCTGGAAGAGGATTTGGTGGATCAGCTCTTCAACTCCAGCGAAAAACGCCTTGCGCGTACACTTTTGTTGCTCGCGCGCTATGGCGAAGACGACCAGCCTCAAAAACTGATAGCCAAGGTATCGCAAGAAATGCTGGCGGAAATGGTCGGCACCACCCGTTCTCGCGTGAATTTTTTTATGAATAAATTCAAGAAAATGGGATTCATTCACACTGATGACGGGCTCCATATCAATCCGTTACTTCTAACCGTTGTCCTACATGATTAAGTTAGCCTCCTGAGCAACTGACGATTGAACCGATTGCGCGCCTGTAGGGTGCCGCCAATGTGCCGATTCTCGATTTCAAATTAGTTAGCATACGTTGTTTGGGCTGGCTCAAGTCTTTCTGTTGTGATTTCGCTAACCTGCGATTCGATCTCTCTCTTGAGAACAGAGAGACCTCGTTCGGCGTCTGAGATCGCCCGGCTTTCCTCTACTCCTTCGGCACTCATGCCCAGTTCTTCGGCCCGCAGACGCAGTGCCTTCTCTGCGCGCGCAACCCGGTAAACAAGCTTCAATGTATTTGTCTCCACCAGCGCTTCCACGTAGAGCTGTTGCCACTCGCTCTTCCAATTCAAGATCATCGGCGGGTACGGGAACGAGCGCGAGGTAGGCAGGGCGTTGCAGGCAGGATTTGCCGCTGGAGACATCGCGCGCGAAGACATTTTCGTCACCACAAAGCTGTGGAACTCCAATCACCGGCCCGAGCGCGTCGAACCGGCTTTCGAAGCGAGTCTAGAGAGACTCGGGCTCAAGTATCTGGATCTCTATCTCATTCACACTCCATTTGCTTTTCAACCCGGGGACGACCAGGATCCGCGGGATCAAAACGGCAATGTCCTTTACGACCACGACGTGACTTTGCTCGACACCTGGAAAGCGATGGAAAGTCTCGTGGACCATGGCAAGTGCCGGGCCATCGGACTCTCGGACATCGGTCTAAACGAACTGAAGCCCATCTATGAATCAGCGAGGATCAAGCCAGCCGTGGTCCAAGTAGAAGCACATCCGTATCTGCCGGAAACGGAGCTATTGGAATACTGCAAGGAGAAGGGCATTGTGTTTTTGGCTTTTGCACCATTGGGTCACGGGATGAGGCCGGGGCCGCTTGAAGATGCAGTCATTTCGGCTATCGCCGCCCGAATTGGAAAGACGCCGGCACAAGTGCTGCTGGCTTGGGCGGTGCAGCGCGGCACGGCCTTGCTTACCACGCCCAGGACTGCGGCCCGCGCGAGAGAGAATTTCGACATCTCTGCTCTTCCGGAAGACGCGCTTGACGAAATCAATCGCATTCAGACCAGACAGAGGCTGAATGAAGTGGTGAAAACCGGCATTCCGGGTTTTATTCCGAAAGGAGGATGAACATGGAAGCGAAACCGCAGCTAGAGCAGACCATGCAAGAGGAACAAATCCGTACGGCTCTGAATGCGCACTGGCACGCGTCGGCAGTCGGCGATGCAAACGCGGAACACGATATCTACGATGACGATGCCATTTGTGATTATTTCACGACTACCAAGCGCACAGGCGCGGTGGCAGCTTCTTGCTGCTTTCGAAGCAGATCCTCGCTCAGTTTACGCCCTCCATATCGGAGATCGTAACGCGGCACGATTTCACTTCCGTAACGGGGATAATATTCGCTTTATCTTCGCCTAGTCAAGCCGCCTCGTTTGAGGCGTACGCGGAGAATCTCGAAATGCCGAAGAGGTTCGCGCTGGACTATTGCATCGGCAGGTTCAACGAGTACCTATCCTCAAAACGCCCGATCCGGGTGCGTCTATGTGTAATATCACAGGCTCGTTCGATGGCATCACGCCTGCCAAGCGGACTGAGAAATGACCTTGCTCCGCGTTCTGAACTTCAGCCTGGCCCGCTTCTGTGAGTTTGACAATCACGGAAGTGTAGACAACGGTTTTCCCAGATGAGGCAGAGGGTGCTCTGAGAATGAGCCCTGACCACAAGTCACCGAGAGAGGAGAAGTAATCTTCGCGCACGAAGAAGTTCGTGTAACCCTCCTCACGTGTTAGTCGCTGATAAACTTCGTACGCGTCAACTTGTTTCAAGATTTTGCCGTCCTTGTCCAAGGCAAGCACGTCGTGCACTGAAGGCAGGTACAAGAAGATTCGTGTGTCAGTAACTCGCAGGGTTACAGGACCCATTTGGTGAGTGTCCCTAACAGGGTCTACTTCCGAAGGAAACGTCGATCTGGGCAGCATTTCCTTTTTAACCCGTCCCTCGGAATCATACACGACCAGGATCGGGTAGGATTGGCCAGCGGTTTTCTCGTCATATCTTGTGCCGACGCTATACACGTTGCCCTGTTCGTCCACTGCGACAGCAGACGGTTCATAAGGAGCGACATCCCATATCTTATCCAGTGTCAGCGACGGCCCGAAAGACAGAATCAGGTCCTTGAGCAAACCGCCACTGGAAGATTGTAATCGGCATACAACCACGATCGTTCCGTCCGCGCCAACAGCAACGTTCGCAATAATCACCTTCGAAGACTGAGGAAAATCTTTGAGTATATCGATCGTCCTCTTCGCGCCTGTACGCATGTCGTAAACTTCCAGGGGTATCTCTGAACGAGAAGCTTGATCGCGATAAAGAACCACTTCGTTCATCGCGTCATTCCACCTGAAAAAGTCAGTGGTGGGCATGCGGACTCCGCCGGGCACGCTTTCACTCGGTGCTTGAGCAAAGGAGATGCCAGGAGACAAAAGAAGTGACGCCAGCATTAAGCAGAGAGCCCTCATGATAATCCTCCTTCTTGTCTCCTAGGAA
Source organism: uncultured Acidobacteriota bacterium (assembly GCA_963731535.1). Taxonomy (GTDB): domain Bacteria; phylum Acidobacteriota; class Terriglobia; order Acidiferrales; family UBA7541; genus Palsa-295. The sequence continues at coordinate 217,254 of CAVSWI010000021.1, forward strand.
GTGCCGCGATTGCCCAACCGCTCTACTATACCGCGCGAGAGTTCTCCGCACCAATCGATTAGCAATCCTGACAGTTTTGGCATGGGGCCGTTTTTCCATACCCATTCGTACAAGTACTATTCTTATTAACTGGTGCGCAAACATATGGTACACAACCGTCCGTACATGTGTTAGGCGCGTGCAACATACAGGTCATACCAAGCGGCGGACAACTTTGAGCATAGGAGTGCGCGTCAGCGTATTTCGCAGATCGCGCTCTCGACTCTCAAATTCGTTCGTTGGCTCCACGGCTTTCTCCTGATGCTTCATTTTGGCTTGCGCGGCTTTAATTTTCTTCCGCCCGCCAAGTCCTGCGATCTGGCGTGCCATACTTCGACGGAATGATGATTCCGCTTGCTGCTGCAGATAATCCACTTGATTGTTCCTCGGTGTTGAACGAATCTCCGAGTACAATCTCGTTGCCCGAGAATCAGTTCAGAAATTTGAATCTAGTGCTTTACTGCTGCAACAGTGCTGCTGCATTGGATGGTCTGACACCGTTCTTGCTTTTCGCTGGCCACAATGGAGTGAATATCGCCGACGGCGCAACAGGCACGGCGTCCACTTCTTTAACTTTGTGATTCTCAAATTCAACCAGTGCAGTACGAACAACATTCGCATCGCGCAAGTCCGGTCGAACCTTGACCCCGTCGAGCATCTCCTCGATTTGCTGAAAAACCGCCGCGAGTCGCTCGGCCTTTTTAGCGTGGACAGATTCCGGTGCGGTCACCCATTTTGAAACGTCGCCAGGGAAAACGGTGAACCCGCGCTCTGACGCCAGGGCGGCCAGAGTCTGAAACGGGATTGAGCGGCGAGTGATTCGCTCACGCAAAGTTAGGGTCATGTCGTTGCTCCTGAAATTATTGGAAATTAGCGTCAAAAATTTTGAAATAGCCGCCCGAAATTCGGCGGCTTGAGTGAAGCCAATTGAAGATAATGCAATTAGGATTGAAACAGGATTACTGAGCGAAGCTCTTCTCAACTTTAGGAGGCGGCTCAGTCACCTTCCTCTATCACATTGATATATAAAGACTTAAAAACATCATGACCCATTCTAAAGGACTTGCGCAGGGCTCTCCCTGAGCCTTCCTGTCCGCTTTTCTGTCGCGTGTCCGGCATGGTATTGGTCATGGCTTGGGCAGCTCCCTCAGGGTTTATCGAAATCATCAAGCAGTTTGGGGTTCTCGGGATCGTCCATCCCTTCTGGCAATGCACGAGTATCATCATTTGGATCAAGTGATTTGTCAGGCTTGCTGTTTATCTGTCCTGTGACGGCGTCCACTTCGCCTGCACACTCGTCGGAATCTCGGGAATTACCTGGAGAATAGATGGCTGGCGCGGCTTTAATCTTTCCCCATTCGTTATATTTCGAACCGCCTGAACCTTTACGGAATCCTGCGGCACCAACCTTCTGTCGGCCACGGCGAACGCCTTCTTTGCGCTCATGAATTGTTTCGATGCGGTGCTTGTCGATTTCGGGGTCGGTACCATCCGTTGTCGTGACTGGAGCCAGCGGAAAATTTTCAAGCGATGTGAAACTAACAGGCACTCCCATCCCTAGTGCCGCATCCTTCAAGTAATAGCCTGCATATGCGCTAAGACCCAAATCCGCCAGGACTGTGTTCCAGTATTTGGCATCGGTGCGATTCATCTCCAATGTGATGGCTGTGCCGTTCTTGTTGCGAATGACGTTCTTCTTAAATGATAGAATGCTGCCCTGTTTAAGAATTGCTGGCAGCAGTTTTCGCGGATTTATTTTCGCCTTCAAAAGCCGCTTTGCGACGTAATCTCGACGCAACACGATGGAGTCTCGTTTCTTTTCTTGTTTTCCGTAGCGCGTAATGACCAAAAAATCCGCACAGCTTCGTCTAATTAGTGAATCGGCATCCAGCCGTCCAATACGTTGAACGCATCCGCAATCTGCTGGCTTATTTTCACATCCATGTTGGTCGAAGCACTCATGAATCAACACCGATGCGTCGGGCTTCGGCGGTTTCTGCGCGGGTCGCGTGTCTTGCACGAAATTGCGCGGCATTCCGAAGACGCGATTGGTGCGCAACAGGCTCATGCTGCCTGCTCCTCTCGACGCGGATACGGCAGCACATTCCACTTCAACGCCGCGCGCAACTCTTTAACCAATCTCTTGTCGCCCTCGAACGTCACGTACCGTCGCTTTGGCGGCGATTTGAAAAATCGAAAGCCTTCTCGCACCATACGTTCTCGTATCTCGCGGCGGGTACACAGAATCTTGTAAGACCCGCTGGCATTCGAAAAACTACGGTCACGAACCAGATTCGAGATGCTCCGTTCATCGCGACTCACACCATCTTTCAGTACATCCAATCGTCCTTCCAACGTTCGGAAACTTCGGGCAGCTTTAACTGGCTTTTTCGGCCACACAAACATGGAAGACCCGCTCTTTGTCTCGCCGCAGTACAACCAGTTCGTGGCTTGATAGACTGTGCCGATTTCTCCCGCGTCCGAATCTGAGTACGCTACAAAAATATGAAAGCCTTTTTCCGACATCAGCCGACATGCCCGTGGAATCAAGAAGGATGCTGAGTGCGGATGCGCCCAGTGAACACATGCACCCCGACACAAAGTCCGAACCATAGAAGAGTATTGCTGTCCGCAAATTGACCCTGCAACTTTGGTTCCTGCTGTTCGTCCGAAGCATTCCACGCCCGCAAGGTGTTCTCCGAAGTAAAGCCCAAAACTAAAATCCGTGCAACCCATGTTGCCCAACCACTCATGAGGGATGATGATTTTCTTAGCTTCCTGATGTGAAATTTCCCGCACAGTCGCATTCTGGAACGATGATGTCAGTACCAGTTTTTCAGCAATCAACGGGTCATATTCTTGAGCATGAGCATCGCGAACAATTTTTTGATGACAAACAGGAAAGTGGGTCGAAGGGGTCGGAGTCAAACCGCCATTTTCCACCGGGAAGGTGGACGCTTTTGTTAAGTTACCTTCGAACTGGTTTGCGTGAATCACGCTGCCTTCTTGGCATGATATTCACGCAGAATCTTGTTAAATTGGACGGCATAGTCTTCGGCACGTTCGCTCACTTGCTTGAGGTTCAGAATGATTCTGTGAAGTCCTTCTTCCGCCTCGGGAGTCCAATCCTTTTTCTTGATGCGACTCAATTCATCCAACAGAGGATGGTTTAAGAGCGTCCCTGCTAACATCCTCCCGATGCGGGCATAGAAATCCTTCTCCGAGTAGCGATCACGCAAATCCTTTTTTGCAGGCTTTAGTTTCGCTTCTCGCAATGTAGTCTTGCCCGTGCGGATATCTTCATAAAGTTTTGGATTGCTTTTCTTGAGTGCCGCTACTTTCCTTAGTTGGCTCTCGGGTATCTTCGACTCTTTGGCGATAGCGGCACGAGTTCGCTCTGTGGGGGTTGTTTTAACCTCCACAGGTTTTCCGCGTTTTGCATCTCGGGCGACTTGAAGTTGGATAGCCCTGGCGACAATCGACCGCTGCTCTCGAATTTCATTCCATATCATTGCCCGCTGGAGGTCTGTCAGGTTGCGACGCCCGACTTGGTGCTCCAAAATCCAAAGTTTTGCCTGCTCCCTAGACTCCATTTTGATGTTGATGGTCTGAAAATCGCGCTTGTTCTCGGTGCAAATTTTGTATCGGTTGTGTCCGTCCACAATAATGCGTTGATTGTCCTCTGTCTTCCAAACCGTGATCGGCTCGCGGCATCCTTCACGCAGAATATGTTCCGTGAGCAGACTTAATTCTTCAACGGACAGCGGCTGAATCAGCGATTCAAATTCGGGGTCGATGGTTAAGGTTGGATTCATGCCGCCACCAGCCTGTTGGCGTATTCCCGCAGAGATGCTACGGACACAACCAACTTCTTACCAAGTCGAGCGGATTTCAGTTTGTCAGTGTTGATGAGATACCGAATGCGGCGAGTTGAAGCAGCAAGGAAAACGGCGGACTGCTGGACATCTAGCAAAACGGGTTCGATGGCTATCGAAACCTGCTGAGACGGCGATGCAACTATGGGAGTCTTGGACTTTGGTGTTGGCATGACGTGTCGCACTCTGGGAACTGCTTTTGAGTGTGACCCGCCGACTTCCGAGGAGGGTTACTGAACTGCAGACGAAAGCAAGTTTGGTACTGCATCGGAGCACATGAATTGAGCGAATCCCCTGAGTGTATGCCTAGCAGTATTGCCAACGTCTCTCTTAGATTGTGTGAGTGCTTCTCCTAGTTTGAAATTTATCCTACCCTACTTCCTTCAGATTACTATGCTTGTCGCATCCGTGTCAAGGCACTTTTGATGCCATACCAGCTGGTTTATTCAACTCAATCATAGTACCATATGGACCTTAGTACCTGCAAGGACTATTTTACGACCGTCAGGCGCGCCGGGGCTATCTCGACTTCCTCCTGCTCGCGGCGCAAATGGTCAGACAGCTTATCTCCCGCCTTTTGTACGCGCTTTATGGACCTGATATTGTATCGCTCGAACACACTATCCGTCTTGTGCCCGCTGATTGCCTTGGCTGTCAATGAATCGACGCCAGATTCGACCATGTTGCTGACGAATGTGCGTCGCAGATCGTGGAACAGGAACCCGTGGTACTTTCCGCTTTCATCGAAGTGGCTGATGACAACTTGTCCATTCAGTTTCGTGGGAATCGCGCACTGGATGCAAAACTTCCTCCACGCCTTGATGAAGGATGCAATCGGCTTCCCGTTATTTAGAAAGACCAAATCATTTTCGCCAGCTTCTGGATTTGCGCGCTTTAGAGACTCGAACATTGCTGGTAGGCCGTCGATCATTGGGATGTCGCGCCCTTCATCGTTTTTTGTCTCGCCAGGATTCAGGTGAATCAATCCTTCTGCTAGGTCCACGTTCGACCATCGCAAGTTGAGGATTTCACTCAGACGCATTCCCGTGTAAAAACCGACTTGCAGCACGTGCTGGATGTACGCGAAAGGCCGATTAACACTGCCTGCGGCGTGATTCTCGACTTCCATGCCGAATGAATCGTAGAGTTTCTGATAATCAGAAATACTCAGGAATCCCGCACGAGGCTGTTTGGGTTCCGGCAACATCTCGATGCGGATAGGGTATTGCAGCTTCTTCGCTTTGACTGCCAGAGTAGACATGCGACGAAGTGCCGCCAGTGACCGATTGATTGTACCGTTTGCGGCTCCTTCGGCCTTGCGTGCCTCCTCGAATTTGGCGATCTGGTCATCCATGTGAATCGCTTTCATACCGCTGGGTGCATCCTGGCTCGGGTCGAAACCGAAGAACGTATCCAAATGGCTCAGGCCGCAAACATAATCTTCGCCAGTTTCGGCATTGTGCAGGAGCGATTTGTTCTCTTGCCTGCGGTAGTCATCCATGTATAATTTCCGCAGGTCTGAATACCGCACCTGCGAGGGGTCGCCACCGACAGAGATGTTTCCGGCGTTCGCTTCAGCAACCATGTCAGCAAGTTTGGCTTTTGCCGCCGTTATTCCTGACCACGACTCGGGAAGTTTAGGGTCGCATCCGACTTTCAGGACGCCTCGCACTTTGGTAGAGCGTCGGAGCGTCTTGCCGAACCTGTCGATGCACTGCATTGTCCAGAACGATGTGGTGCCAGGCCGTGGCGGCTGCAGGCTACCTGTGCCGCGATCACGCGATTTGCGCTTCGGGGTTGCGGTTGGGTTAGTGGTGGTTTCGGTGGCGTCGCCCATCTGGTGGTGCCTCCTCGATCTAAAGCAAGTGTATCGAAAGAACGAGAAGAACACAATAGTTATCTTTGAGGAGTTTCTACACTACATAAACACTTTGTTGTAAACATGTTGGGAGGTCGTACAATTGGCAGTACATCAGATTCTGGATCTGATTATCCTGGTTCGAGTCCAGGCCTCCCAGCCAGTTCTCAAAACCTGCATCTGAAGGCTCATCAGACTCTTGCGGCTGCCTGTGAGCGGAATTCGCATCTACAAGCAGGTCAAATGGTTGGCGAAAGACGGCGGTGAGCTCGCCACCCTTCCACGAGCAGTTCGAGAGTATGAAGTTTAGGAGTCGGCGTTTCTCCCGCGGCTCCTGCTCTTGGAACAGCTTGTGCGCGCGCTGTGCAAGTTCAAGAAGTCGAACGCCCTCCTCGAGGTAGTTTTGATTCGCGGCTTGGTGCTCTTCTATTGAGCGGAGCAGCAAGGCCTGTTCCTTTCGCCACTCGCAGGCCTTTCGATCAAAGAACGCCAAGTCTATCCGCCCATCGAGCTTGTCCACGTACATGGCATCGATACGGGTCTGAAGTCGGTCGTATTCTGTATGAAGTCGGGCCGTCGCCTCGTTGTGGTGTCGCTTCGTGTCATCGTGACTCTGACGGAGGGCCTTTGTCACCCAGCCCATGATTTCGTCGCCGAACACCAATCCCTTCAAAAGCCTGATGAAATGTTCCTCGAGGACCTCTTCCCGGGTGTAAGGCTCGGGGCATTTTCCCTTATAACCGGTACAGTGGTAGTACACATAACGGCCCTTCTTGATCTCGCCGACGAGAGAGCAACCGCAATGGCCACAGGAGACAAGTCCGGAAAAGGCGAAGTCATGCCTCACCTTGCGATGCCGATTGGCAAACCGGCCATCGAGTACCGCTTGTACACGCTCCCAAAGATCCGTCGTCACGAGTGGAACGTGGGCACCTGAGTATGTTTTCCCGTCCCAATCGAAGTCCCCGGTATAAACTCGGTTCCGAAGAATTTTGTGCACCGTAGCCCGTGGAACAGGATCCTTGCTCTTGCGGAACACCATACCCTCCGCTCGAGCCATCTTCGTTACCTCAGCAATAGATCGTCTCCGATTCATCCCGAACACCATCGCGCGCCGCGTCATTCGTTCGTGGCCGGCATTCATCTCACCGACCTACAAACCGAGAAACAAATCGCGGCGCATATCGAGAACTTGAACTTGCTGGGATGCTTTGTCGAAACGGTGGCACCGTTCCAGAAGGGCACAAAGATCAGACTGCAAATCTCACATGGTGGCGTGAACTTCATGGCGATAGGAAAGGTCGCTTATTCGCTGCCCAACTCGGGATGGGAATCGCCTTCATCACGATCGAGCCAAAGAGCCAGGAAGTTCTAGATCTGTGGCTCGCGGACCTGAGAAAGTAAACTCTGCATACTTGCGCACAAACCGCGTTGAATTAAGGTGCAAGTGCATCTCGATCGCAGGATTGCCCCTCAACAGAGACGCGAGCAACTATTTCAAACGGTAGCTGCAGAACGTTTACAAATAGCCCCGATTGCACATGTCGCCGGCTCGCGAGGTCCTGAAACCAATAATTTCCATTTTGTGCTTTGGGGCCTTCTGAACTTCCGCAACCGCTGTCCGAGAGTGATCCTGCGGCGAGAGAATCAAACGGCTTTACGAACCGATGATCTTGGACCACCCGGTGAAACACACTATCATGTGTTGATTCACTGTCAAGCTGACTGCTGTGGAAAACTGTGCAAGGCGGATTCGACGAAAGCTGCCTCTGGACGTCGCGGCAATGCTAATGAAGTTCATCGGGAACCGGATTTCTGGTCTTCTCTTCAGGTCGAAGAATGGTCTCCCACTATTGCCATCGAACATCTTGAGGCTTTCCTTGCATCAATTGCTTAAGAATTTAGGGCAAACAAAATCGGGCGCTCGCGCATCTTGGCGTCGCACGCGCCTACGCCTTGCAGGGCGATAGCGCGAAGGCTCGCGCCGCCTACAATGATTTCCTCACGCTCTTGGGAACCTGATAACCCGACGAAACAAAATGAACTTGTTCCGGCTGCGACTCACATTGAGTGTTATCGGCATGGGGGCAAAGTCCTCGTCGAAACAGACGTTATTTGCATAACTGCTTCAGCGAGTGCTTATTCCGATTATCTATGGCAATCGCTGTCGCGTCTGCTATCGCCCGAGTGAGCATTTCTGCGGTGTCAGAATGCATAGACCTCACCTAAGTTTAAGTTTTCCTCGGTAGTAAAAAAAAACCACGATGGAATGAGTTAAATAGTTGTAGGATTTTATGCTGTCTTTATTCCGAACCACATGTTCCCAAATCAGTAGAAGAAGCCTTCAGGGTTGTGGCCTCTGCGTTTTCGCACCGCAAAAACTAGCCCTACTCCGAACAGCAGCAGGCTTCCTGGCTCAGGGGTCTGCGTCAGAGTGAGTGTCCCATAGATATAACCAGTGTCAGCTTGATCCGCCACAGGAATCTCGGAAAGCACTTGATAGGAATCGCCACCAGTCCCCGTCGTGGCGTCGAAGAACCCTATGGCATACGGTGTTGGATTTATGGGACTCACTGAGGGCAGCGGGAAAGCGCATCCGTCGCAAAAATAGATTGTGTCCGACGGGCTCGCAAACGCCTCCGTCAAACCTCCGAGGAAAGACTCCCCAGTATCCGGAGTAACGCTGATCGACAATACGTCACCTGAAGTTGTGAACGTGGCCAAGGGGAAAACGGGATTGGGAACCGTACCGGCTTCCGACAAAATTGTTAACGATACTTTGTATGAGCCAGCACGAGCAATCGGAACACATAGAAGCATTACTAGGAATGCTGGTACCGCTAAGAGTATTTTCATTATCGGTTCTCCCGACGGCGGAACACTACTCGTGTTAAAGGCTAAGTCTACCGCAAATTATTGAGGTCTGAATCAATTAAGGGGATAACAAGTCACGGCTCGAATCCCTAAAGCCTTACGCCAACACTATGTAGTGCGGTGAGTAAAGCATGACGCCGCTCTTAAGTACCGTCGCCTGCCAAGCGACAATTACCCTAAAAGGGCTTTCTTCCAGTGTTCGGCGTGAGTTCGCAAAGAAGACAGGAAACGGTCCACGTTACTTTTGCCAAACCGTTTCAAGAATCTGAGGGAGCACATCAATCGCTACCAGGTTCTAAACTCAGGCATTCAGCGAAACAGGTAACGCACTCTTCGTCAGTCGTCGTATCCAGGATGGTGCTGCGGTAGAAACCAGTAACACCTTCGGAACCCGGCTGGCGAGCGCGATGTCGAAGGCCTCCCCGCCGTTCTCTATGAAGCACGCCTCATCAACCACCAAGAGGCTGGGGTGCTCAGATCGGATTACATTAGGGTCCTTGCCGGGTAGAGCTATGAGCAGCCCGCCATCGCTCAGTTCCAACTTGTCGTAGGATTGGTTCAGCCGCGGACGTGGAACTGGGTAAAGCTCTTTCAGGATGGATTCCTGATGTTCGTACAGCACCCAAACATAGTCCCTCAGCATCACCGCGCGGCGCTGGTCCTGCGCCCATAGTAGGGCCTTGGAGGACTGGTGTGTCATGACGTAATGCAAAGCTTCGGCCGCTGCCCACCAGGACGTAATCATCGAGCGGCTCTTCTCAATAAACAGAATGGGCTCGCGCAGAAAACTCTTGTGCAGTAGGTAGAAATAGTCGTGCTGAGGGAACCGTTTATAAGGATTCTGCAGATCTTGGTCGTCCCTCGTATTCGTCCAGTGATACATCCAATGAAGGCTGCTCATCACTGCTCGGGCCACCGGCAAGTCGTTGAGCAATTGCTTCCGCAACTCTGGCGTCAGTGATGACCAGATTGACGGTAACCGGCGAACGTCCAAGGGAATCATTGTTTTCGTCGTGTCCGCTGCCGAAGAGGCCAAGGAGCTTGCAGTACCGATCGAAGTATTTTCCTCGCTGCTCATGATCAACAACCTCCCGGGTTTCGATTACGACGCCACTTTGAGAAAAGAATTCTGTTCTCTTGGCCTTTAGTCCAGCGACTAAAGTTTCTCTAAAGACCTTTTCCGGATGAAGCCCAATGCGTTCAAGAAGTTCAGGGACTTTCCGGCGTAACTGTTTCATTACGCCGTTCGCGCTCTGATCTGGATTGAGCGGCGAGTATCCTGGGGAAAGAGCGGATAGGCGTTGATTACCGGTCTTCACGAACGCCTTCAGAAACTTCAACTCCTTGGGGGTTAAGAGCGGCTGTCCCCGGCGTTGTTTCCGAGATGGCGTTTTGTCAGGCATCTATTGCACCTACCACAAGTGTTCCCGCCTACTCCAAAGTTGGACTGCTGCGGCATCTTCGATTCGAGGACTACATTCCCTCGGTCTGCACTCTGATCGTCTGCTCATCGGTCTGCAGAATCCATTGAGCGAAGGCTTCCCAAACCTGGATGCGGTTCCCAGGTTTGGTTTCGATGTCGATCCCCAGCGACCAAGCTAGCTTTTTCTCCGCCTGGCACATGCTGTCGTAGACCGCCTCGGGCAAGGCGATGGAAAACGTCTTGAATCTTTCCTTTCTGAGACCCGTCTTCAGCTCGATTGCAATCTGAACTTCCTGTTTGAACTGCTTCGTCGGAAGTGTGGCTGCCCTCTCGAGCCAGTTCTCGCTCTTGCGCTCCTTCTCGGGAAGGTGGGTCAACATGTGTGCGTTGCGCTCGCCGATACGCCTCAGCTTTTCTTCTGATACTCCTTCCAGAGCACGGACGCTCCGCAGGGCTGAGAAGGCATTGGAAAGGCTTTCACCTAACCTCGCGGTCATCCAGGATTGGAAACTTGGGAAACCGAGTGCCTCGAAAGCTCGAGTCTCCATAGATCTTTGACCGAGACGACCAAGAAGCAACCAGTTCGATCTGATCTCACTGACAACGCGAACCACTTCCTTATCCAACACCTGCGCTTCGGCTTTCGTCGCTTGTGGCCGACGAAAGCCCTTAGGATATGGAGCGAACTCCAATATTGGTGTTCTAGGCCCTTCAGCGCGCCGCATGAAACCCAGCTAGTTCGTGGTATGTGGCAGATCCGACCGCTAACAATAGTTGCTTCGCTGGCGGACTCAGAGCGATACAAAAAGTTCGATACGTGTCAACAAAGGGCAGCCATTCTTTTCAACGAATTAGCTCGGAGACCGGCCCAAATTTGGGAACATTTGCTTTTCCATTTTTGAATGGGGCGATAAGTTAATGCCTTTAATACCCGTCCCTCAACAGAATGCTCTTTGTTTAATCTTTAATAACATATCTAGAATGCGAATAGAGCCACCATCGAAGAAATGCTAGTATTTTTTTCATGGCGCACGGGACGAGACACCGACACCACGCAAGCCATTTCGATCAGACTGACCTTCCCACGCACATGCGGGGGCTGGCCACATCGCGTGCTCCGCTTCGGAACTGGTTCATATTCGCCATTTTAACGGCCGCCGCTCTGGCTCTTGCATTGGTTGCTATTGGGAACTTCATATTTTGAAGTGGCCGGAGCTATAGAAAGTTTCGTAATCACACATCTTCGACAAACCCAAGCCTTTCCTTAACTGAACTTGTTACAGGGCGAGAATCACGGTGGCTGCGATGACCAAACGGAGGACGTTCGCCAATCCGCGCAACGAATTGTAGCTTTTACTATCGCGGCCGACGGTAGCATTTTTGCGCGGAGCAATACAAGGGTTGGAGGCGGTGGACTTTTATTTTAGTGGCGACGATTCCCGTCTTGGGAATGAAGCGGAAGATGCAGGCGAAAGTTTTGTGGCGGGAGGTTTCCGGGTCTGAAAGCTTTCCCAAGGCTAATGGTGGCGACGGCGTAGAACCGACAAATTCCCACAGCGGGGCGCTGGACTGGACCTGTGACTAAGACGATCGATCCCCAGGTGAAGAAACAGAAGAACCTGGATAGCGCCCTGCAGAAGTTGCTGAAGAATTCTCCACCCAGCTAGACCGGGAGGATACCACGCAAAGTTCACAGCGTCGTTTGCTTTGCACTGGGCATGGGCTTAATACTTTCTGGTTGTTCGTTTAGCAGGCGGCGATGAGTTCTTAGGGACATCCATTCCTCGTAGGGTTTGAGATTCAGCATTGGCGATCTTGCGCGAAGCTGTTTGAGGAATTGTTGTTGTGCGATTTGTTCCTTCTTGGAATGTTCGGCGGAGCCAGATTTTTTGCGAACGAGGCAAACGCCGACGTCTGCAGCTTGCACTCTGACCTGGTCGCTGAGGAAATCGCCGAACGCCACGCTGTCCGTTATTTTATAGGGTGATTTGGAATCCTGATTAACCAGTTTGATGCGATTGCGTAGGGCAGTTAGAGCATTTTCAATACTTTCGGGCGTGTAGCGGGGAGATTTCGCGCCTGAAACTGCCTCGCCGGCTAAGGTTGTTATCCACTGGTGGTCGCCCTCATGCGGTTTGATGTAACCCTGCATTTCGAAGGCGGCGGCTACATGTTTGGCGTCAGATGCGCTGATATTGAGGGATTTCGAGAGATCTCTTAGAGACCACGCGATGATTCCTTTGGTTTCTTTTAGAAAGCTGAATGCGGCCGCGGCGGAGATTTTAGGCTGGGCGACCCTATCGGAATTGTTCGCCGGCTTTCGGCTGGCGGTTTTCGACGAGCTCGAGGTTTTTGTGGTTCGCGACATCGTAAAATCTTATACAAACATTGGGCAAAGAGGCGAATCTTTTACTTGCCTTTGGCTGCCATCGAGATGGGGAAACGAGTTTTCGCGGTCAATCTTGGCGGAGGACTTCGGATCGAAAGATGCGCATCACGCGCATGCCGGGGATGGCGCTGGCGAGGGCTGCGACTGCCAGGAGCAGGGTGGCGCCCCCGGCGAATGTGGCGGGGTCAACGGGGGAAATGCCAAACAGGAGGCTACTGGTTAATCTTTGTGTTGCGCATGCGCCTACTAGGCCGATTGCCGCGCCTATGGTTGCCATCTGGAGACCCTGCTTGAGCACGAGCCATAGGACGTTTGCGTGGCTTGCTCCCAGGGCGATTCGAACCGCCAGTTCCTGGCTTCGTTGGGCCACGACAAAAGACACCACGCCGTAGATACCTACAACGGCGAGCACCAAACCGGCAATGGCAAACAAACTCAGCAAAATCGCGGTTAAACGTTGTTCGCCGACTTCGTCTTGGACGACCTCGTCGATGGTTTGCACTTCGGCCAAAGGCATGTCGGCGTCGAGCTCATGAAGTTGAACGCTTATAACCGGAGTTAATGTGTGCGGATCGGAGGCGGTGCGAATCACAATTTCCTTGAAGCCGTAGTTCACCAGCGGATGCTGCGAGTATCGGACGACGATTTGCGGTTCCGGCGGGACGGCGAGTCCAGCGTTTTTGAAGTTACCGATGACGCCAACGATGGTGACGTCTTTGGAGTCCGAAATATTTGCGCCGGGAGCGATGTGCAGGAAGGGAGGAGATCCAATGTGGATTTGTCGTCTGAAGGGATCCTCTGACGGAAAATAGCGGCGCGCGAAGACTTCACTAATCAGCGCAACGGGAGCTCCCCTGGCGCTGTCGGTAGGCGTCGTGGGGAATCTCTGTTAGGATTTGGCAATTCGAGCCGACGGACAAAAACTGAAAGCGGGCTGTTGTGAAAATTCTCGGTGGTCCGCGGTTTCCTGCCATAAATAGTTAAGGAGCCGGCGATGGCGGCATCGGTTTTTATCGGAACTAGCGTGGACGGATTTATTGCGCGGCTAAACGGGGATCTGGACTTTCTGCCGGCAGGCGGCGGGGAACCACACGGGTACGACGAGTTTATGGCAAGTGTGGATGCACTGGTGATTGGGCGCAAGACATTTGAGACGGTTCTGGCTTATCCGGAATGGCCCTATGCGAAGAAGCGCGTGGTGGTGCTGAGCAGCAAGCCGCTTGATTTTTCCGGAGTGCGCGGAGGCGTGGTGGAGCAGATGCGCGGAGCGCCGGCTGAGATCGTTTCGAAACTGGATGCTCGCGGAGTGAAGCATATTTATGTGGACGGAGGAGTCACGATTCAGGCGTTCTTACGCGCGGGACTGATTCAACGGCTGATTATCACTCGAGTGCCTGTGCTGATCGGAGAGGGGATTCCTCTATTTGGCGCGCTGCCGAGCGACGTCCGGCTCAAACATGTTGCCACGCGGCACTATCCTAGCGGCCTGGTTCAGACTGAATACCAGGTTCTTGCCTGACAATTTTGCTGGAACGATTCGAAATGATTTCTACGAGCCAGAGAGGTAGGTTGAGATTAATCGCGCTTCGACAGAATTTTCGGCAGCAAGAATTCCTGGAGTTTTTGTTTTCTTCGGCGCCGGCATTTTCGATTTGGAAGCCCATGCAATCGTTGGCGGCGGTGCGTACGATGCGCGCGGGGAAGGCCCATGGGTGAGCGCTGGCTTTGAGCTCCAAGAGAGAATCTGAACCTGGGATGGGAAGAAATTGATCTTTAAAGCGGTTTGAGCGTTCGGCTTCTTCTTTCGCGGCCAAGAGCTGTTCCTGAGCGCGCTTGTGCGTGGTCATGTCGCGTGTGACCTTAGCGAATCCGCGCAAAGTTCCGGCCTCATCGCGGAGAGCAGTAATTGCGACATGAGCCCAGAAAGTGGAACCGTCCTTGCGAAACTCGCCAGCCTTATACCCTGAGGATCTAGCGTTAAGATGGCGTAATCACGACGCTTTCGATCATCATTTCTCCCAGTTCTATTCCGCTGCGGATCTCGAGGCTGGAAAACCGAAGCATGAACTGGAGGTCGCGGCCGCCGAAGGCCGCCTTCTGGATGACTAGAATTTGCTCGCGCTGGGTCATGGTCGCGCGCAGATAAGCTTCGCTGACTGGAACGATCTTGAGGTCGGGCGTCAACACCAGATATGAGCCTGGGGCCGATTCAAACAGGGCCTGGAAGTCGGGCTTGGGGGGTCGATGGCACAGAAATCTCAGTGGGCGGTCCCATAGGAAAGTTTATTTGTTTATAACTTAATCATAGAAGCTTTAAAACCAGCTTCGCAATGGTACCTATGGATCTGGCCGGGTAGGTGTTAGCGGAATGAAACAGGCGGGATGTATCGGAGCGGTACAGGCCGGGGCCATGTTGGCCCCGACCTTTTTCGGGGTGCTCGTTGCGTGGGCGTGGTGGGTGAGCTTGTTGTGTCAGTTATCCGCGCGTGGCGGCGTCTGCTTCTTCCGCCAGTTGCTTCACTGTCTGGAAGAACTTCGGGGACTGCCCAACAAATAGTCCGTCCGCTGTGAACGACGCAATGGTCGCTACGGCGCCTGCAAATCTGTCATCGCTCGGCCGAATCACCGCGCAATGAGGCAACTTCGCGTTGATGAATTCGCAGGGAACCGGAAAGATCAGGCTGGGCTGAATCAATGGATTGAGCGGGCTGAAAAAATTCGGAAACTTTAGACCGGAGATGTGGTCGGTAAACGGCGCCACCGGAGCTTGCACTCCATTGCCTGCAAAATCGACCCATTCCAGGAAGTGAGCGATCTCATCTCCGCCAATACCTAGCGTGATTTTCAAGACTTCCGGACTGCTGACTTTCTGGCTAAGCGCCCCATACAGGCTCGAGCCACCTTGTTCGATATATCCGAAGTGGAAGGCCGCTACGTTGGCGATCGCCTGGATATGGTCGTTACCCGGGAAGTTGGGATTAGAAGCGCCATTGAAATCGTTGTTGTTCCGAGGAATGGCGGTAACGTTATTCAGAGTCAGCGCCTGAGGGAACGTGGCGCCGAAGTCAGGGTTTGTCGCGCTGCGGTAGCGGATGAACCAACTGGTGTCGACGTTGAGCTGCATAAGATTGGTGAGGCGTCCGATATTCTGAGCCCCGGTCGCCTGGCTGCCTTGCAGTGTTTGGAACTCATCGAAGTTGACCGGGTCTGCGCCTTTGGACTCCAAGTATCCGTTGAGAAAAGTGGCATGACTGATTTCATCGATGGTGTTACTGGTGATGTATTGCGGGCCGTCGGAATCGAGATTCGACAAGGCGATCTGATAGTTATTCAGCTGTTGGTTGGGGGCTACTTCAATGGGCGGGTTATCGCCGATACCACCCAACTCCGCATACTGTGTCCAAAGATCGCTTTCGATCAGCTCGGCGGCCGCCAAGAATCGAAGAATTGCGATGTCCCCAGCGGAAAGAGAACCGCTGCCACTGCTACTCCCCGTAGATTGAGCAAAGGTTGACATTCCGCGGGTCAATAGGCCCGCTCCCATGGTTGCTGCGCCTGCCGCCAACGCGCTTTTTTTCAAAAACGAGCGACGGTTGTTGCGAATCTGAGCGTCTGATTGCTTCATTTGTTTCTCCTTTTTGGGAAATCAAACCGGGAGGAATGGTAATTGGCATGTGGTAGGCGTTTGTCATGACCGGGTCAAACGGGTGTCTTATTTGTGCGCTACTGCGTTTGCAATTCTGAGACAAAGGGCAGACAGGGAGTAGCGGGGGGCGATGCCGCGGGGTTTGGAGCGAAGAGTTTAGTTCTTTTTTCGATCCAACTCGGACCAGCGCTGATACAAACTATCGACAGTTTTCTGCGCGGCTTCCATTTCCGCGAAAGCGATTTGGAGGCGGGACGCCTCGCTCGCGATTTCTTTATCTTCCAGGGCACTGCGGCGGGCTAGAAGAGTCTGTTCGGCTTTGGCGATTTGCTTTTCGATGGAGGCTAGCTCGCGGGATTCGGTGTGAGTTAGTTTTGATTTTGGGAGTACCGATGGAATTTCGGTTTTGGCGGGCGAGCGCTTGGTCTCGGATTTCTGTTCCGCGACGACCACGGAATTTTGCGCGATTTGCCAGGCGTCCCATTGCGAATAGTCGGCGAAGCGTTCGGCGTGACCGAGACCATCGAAGCCAAAAACTACGGTGGAAACACGGTCTAGCATGTAGCGGTCGTGGGTGATCAGAACGAGGGCGCCGCGATACTCCCGGAGATTTTCTTCCAATATTTCCAGCGTGGGAATGTCGAGATCGTTCGTGGGTTCGTCGAGGAGCAAGACGTCTGCGGGCTGGAGCATAAGTTGAGCGACTAGCACGCGAGCGCGTTCGCCACCGGAGAGACGGCCGACGGGACGGTTTAAATCTTCAGCACTGAAGAGGAAGCGGGCGGCCCAGGAAGCCACGTGAGTTACGCGGTCTTGATAGAGGACGGAGTCGCTATCGGGCGCGAGGGCGCGACGCAGGGTGAGATTAGGATCGAGTTCGCGATTCTGATCGAAGTAGACGATGCGCAAGGAGTCCGCTTTCCGCACCGTGCCAGCGGAAGGATCAACTTCGCCGCGCAGTAAACGCAGGAGCGTTGTTTTGCCGCTGCCGTTGGGGCCCACCAAACCGATGCGCATTCCGGACGTGACGGTGAAATCGATATCTTTGAAAAGCGTTCGGCCGCCGACGGAATAGCGCACGCCATCTAGGACGATGAGTTGTTTCGTTTGGCGATTCGCAGCGGAGAAATCGATTTTTGCCGTGAGCGTGCGGGTTCGGGCATGGAGGTCGGCTAATTCGCCGATCATTTTGTGCGCTTTGTCGATGCGCGATTTCGATTTAGTGGTGCGTGCTTGGGGGCCCCGGCGCAGCCATTCAATTTCGGTGTGAACGCGGTTCTCAAGAGCTTCCTGACGATTTCCCTGAGCGTGCAGGTAGGCTTCTTTCGCTTCCAGGAAATGGCTGTAGGTGCCTTGGGCGCGAAGGAATCCGTCCTGGTAAATGCGATCGAGTTCGACCATATCGTTTGCCACGTTTTCTAGGAAGTAGCGATCGTGACTGACTACTACGCAGGCGAAGGCGGCGCGCTCCAGCAATTCTTCCAGCCATTTTATTCCTGCCAGATCGAGGTGGTTGGTGGGCTCGTCGAGCAGGAGGATGTCGGGTTCTTGTACCAATCCCTCGACGACAGCTAACCGTTTGCGCCAGCCGCCGGACAGAGCTGCGGCGTGTGTTTCGAAATCAACGAAGCCGGCACGGCTGAGGGCCTCTTCCGCGCGGAATGAAAGATCTTGTTCCGCTACGCCCGAGCGTTGCAAAGCGGACTCGATGACGGACCTGCCTGTGGACTCCGGCGGAAACTGCGAAATTTGTTCGACAAAGCTGAGCTTGGCGCCTTTGCGAATAGCTACTTCACCTTTGTCGGGTTTGACGCGGCCGACCAGGATTTCCAGCAAGGTAGATTTTCCCGAGCCGTTGGGACCGATGAGGCCGATGCGTTCGCCTTCAGAAACGGTGAAAGAAATATCTTCGAATAGCGGCGCGAGGCGGTAACGTTTCGACAGTTTCTGGGCGTTGATGATAGGAGGCAAAAGTTTCAGTCTTCTCCAGTGAATAGTTTAACCTTGAGGATACCAGTAGAATCGTTTACAGACAGAATCCTCCGCGAAATCGGGAAAGCCCTTGGCAGAGAAAATAATTCACAAATTTGATGCTTTGATACTGGGTGGTGGCGCTGCGGGACTGATGTGCGCCATCGAAGCGGGGAAACGCGGGCGCAAAGTTGCGATCCTGGAGCGAAACGAGCGGCCTGGTAAGAAAATTCTTATTTCCGGCGGGGGACGCTGCAATTTCACGAATCTCTACTGCCAGCCGGAGAACTTCCTTTGCAGTAATCCGCATTTTCAGAAATCGGCGCTGGCTCGTTATACGCCGACGGATTTTATATCTCTGCTGGAAGCCCACCGCATTCCCTATCACGAGAAGACGTTGGGGCAGCTATTTTGCGATCGCTCCGCACATGACGTGACTCGCGTGTTGGACGCTGCATGCAACGCTGTGGGAACGAGGATTTTTCTGACTACGAAGGTTCGCGAAATCAAACGCGTGGACTTGTTCGAGGTGGGCACGGAGGGTGCAGAATTCCACGCCCCGGTTCTGGTGGTTGCGACCGGCGCTCTTTCGATTCCGAAAATGGGGGCCACAGCGTTTGGGTATGAGGTGGCACAGCAGTTTGGATTAAAGATCGTGAAACCGAGGCCTGCTCTTGTGCCGCTCGTTTTTAGCGCGAAGGACCAACAGCGGTATTGCGAGATGGCTGGCGTGTCGGCTGAAGTGGTGGCTTCCACGAACGGGCAATCGTTTCGGGAGAAGATGCTGATCACGCATCGGGGGTTGAGCGGGCCGGCCATTCTGCAAATTTCGTCGTATTGGGAAAAAGGGCGGAAGATTCGGATTGATCTTGCGCCGGGGCGCGATGTGTTTGCTCGAATCAAGGAATCTGAAGAGCGCAGCGTCAGCGCGGGGCGAGCTGCACTACAGGGGATTCTGCCGAAGCGTTTTGCTGCGCGATGGCTGGAATTGAACGCGCCGGGAAACTGGAGCAATCAAGCGTTGTCGCAAGCGGAGACGCAGATTCATGAGTGGCCGATTTTGCCGGTGGATACGGAAGGCTACGAGAAGGCTGAGGTGACGGCGGGCGGAGTGGATACGGATGAATTATCCAGCCGCACGATGGAAAGCAAGAAAGTGCCAGGGCTGTTTTTTATCGGCGAGGTTGTGGATGTTACAGGGCAATTGGGCGGGCACAATTTTCAGTGGGCTTGGGCTTCGGGGGCGGCGGCGGGAAGGGCGTTGGGAGCGTTGCGGGATTTCGAATGGATCCCAAGTGAAAAATGAGCTACGGATTTATGTTGATTTAACAGACTTAACCTCCGGCTGGAGTAGACCGGTTGCCATTCCTCAAAATGCCGCGCTGAAGACCGCGGCCTGCCGGCAGGCAAGCGCTACATTTAAACCTTACCAGCGGTCATTCTCTTTCGGCGCGAGTGGGCTGAGAATCCTAGAAGCAAGAAGGCGGAGCAGATGGAGACGGCAGAACCTATCGTGCGATCTGCGGTGCGGCGGAAAATTACATGTACGGTATGTTCGCCTGGGGGTAGGGGGAACGACATTTGGGCGGTTTCCGGGAGCGGATTGACCTGCACAAGGTTTCCATCTACACGGACTTCCCAAGCGGGATAATTTATTAGCTTCAACGCCAAGGTCGATTGCTGATTTGTCTTGACGGTGAAATATTTCTCTTGGGCGGTCCAGCGGACTATATGTGCGTCTTCCTCTTTTATTGGCGCTAGCGCTTTCGAGTCCGGATCTGCAAAGGCGATTTTCGGAGCGGAAGCTACGGCTGATCCGTCTAGGTTCGACGAGCCCTCGTTGTCGGCAGAAGCCGGGGACTGGCCGGGCAGTTGGTAACGGTCGCAGCCGAGGGGTTGGTACTCGTCGGTGCCCTCGTAGCCGCGTTGAGATTGGATCGCAGCGATCAACACCGGTATATCTTCGCTATCCCACCAAGCGTCTTTCACTAGCGCGGTTCCGAGCGCTCCCGTGCAGAGGAGAATCGCCACCCAACCCACCCACTGTTTGCGCGAGGTTTGCAGCACTGCGGCTATAAAAAATGCGAAGGCCACGTCGAGTGCTATCAACCATCTCCACGAGAATTGCACGAACTGAAGTTTTGGCAGAAGTTGCCAGAGGAAGAGGCTCGCGGGGAACATCAGGAATGCGGACGCGGCGGCGAGCGCGAGTAGCATCCACCAAGGCTGAAGAAAATTCTTGCGTTGGCCGGCGACGAAAACTGCGGCGAGGGTGGTGATCAGGATGGTGCCGAGCGCTATGGACGAAACCCTCCAGTTGAAAAGAACAAATTCAGGATCGTTGGCGTGCGTAAAGAGAAAATTCTGGGCGGGACGAAGGTTTTCTGTCAGGGCTTGCGAGATTTGGACCCAGCGCTGTTCCCAAGCGGCGGGCAAAATGTAAAATGCGGCTAACGCGAATCCACTGGCCATTGCTGTTGCGCCGGCTAAGAGCGGCTTCAGCTCGCGACGAACTGCGCACCCGACGACAAGTAGGAGCGCCAAAGAATACGTGGCGATGACGGCGGCGGGCGCGTTGGAGAGCCAAAGGAGCGCGAAGATCAGCGAGAGACTGGGAACTCGATTCCAGCCGTCGCGCGCTAGGCGCAAAGCTCCCAGAACGAGGAGCGGAAACAGGGCGCTGGCGAGAAGCTCGGCGAAATCGCTGCGATAGTAAACGATTACCAGATGGTATGGATTTACCGCGTAGAGAACGGCGGCCGTTAGAGCTTGAGGAACCGGAAGCCACTCGCGCGCCAGGCGCCACATGGTTAACGCTGCGAGAACTAGAGCTAGCCAAATGAACGCTCCGGGAGCCATCTGCCACGGCAGTATCGAGCCGAGCGCGGCGCCGAGCATCCAGGAAGCGGGGGGATAGAAAATAAAGCGCGGCTCGCCGAAGCCCGCATTTGCCCATGCGGCCCAGTGAGGGAACAAGATGCCTTCCTGCCACTGACTGGCTACGTCGAGCCACCCGGCGAGATGAAATTGGAAATCGTGGCCGGAGGCATTGCCGAGCAAGAACATCGGCAGAACAACCGCGGTGGCCGCGAGGCTCGCGACGAGGAATGCTACACGCCATTCATTCTGCGTAGCGTTGGCCGCAAGCGACTGCTCGTGAACTTCTGTAAGATTTTTATGAATGTCGGCGAACTCGCGCACTGCAAGATACCGGCTAAAGCCTTTTCGGAGTTCTGGGCAAACCGGCGCTAAGACCTGCCTGTCAACGAATAGACCATAGAGAATACAGAATCACGGACTTCTTGTCCCGTGAAGCCGCTGGCAGGGTGACCGATTCGGTGGCAACAGCGGTTAGCAAAACTCACAAATTCAGGACGGTGTCGAGGTAGCATGGGGTCGATGAATGACCAAGCAATAAATCGCAATGTTACTGCCGAGGAGCAGAGGCTACAGGCGAGCGAAACTCGTGAAATTCATTGGAAGCGCTGGGGGCCGTATCTTTCCGAGCGGCAGTGGGGAACGGTTCGGGAAGACTACAGCGCGAACGGGGACGCCTGGAACTATCTGCCTTTCGATCATGCGCATGCACGCGCGTATCGTTGGGGCGAAGACGGGATCGGCGGAATCTGCGACCGGCATCAGCATATTTGTTTCGCCTTGGCGCTGTGGAACCAAAAAGATCCAATCTTGAAGGAGCGGCTTTTTGGGCTTTCCAACCGGGAAGGGAATCACGGCGAAGACGTAAAGGAATATTATTTTTATCTGGATGCGACGCCTACCAGCTCTTATCTGAAATATTTATATAAATATCCTCAAGTGCCGTTCCCGTACGAACAACTGCAGCGAGAAAACGCGCAACGCAATCGGCATCAGCCTGAGTACGAACTGATGGATACCGGTGTTTTCTCTGAGAATCGGTACTTTGATGTTTTCCTGGAATATGCCAAGGCCTCGTCTGAAGACATTTTGGTTCGCATTACAGCGTGGAATCGGGGACCAGACGCGGCGCCTTTGCACTTGCTGCCGACCTTGTGGTTTCGTAATCGTTGGGATTGGGGCGAAGGATTTGACAAACCGAAAGTGTCGCGGCAGCAGGGGCTTGCAGCCGCAGAATTGTTTGGACTGGAAGAATTTCACTATGGCAAACGTTGGCTGATTGCGGAGGGAAAGCCTGAGCCGCTCTTCACGGACAACGAAACCAATAGAGAGAAATTATTTAATGAGAAAAACGAATCGCCTTATGTAAAGGATGCTTTCCATCGTTTTCTTGTTCAAGGCCAGCGCGAGGCCGTAAACCCGGCCATGACTGGAACGAAGGCGGCGGCACACTACTACGGTGAAATCGCGGCTGGGCAGAGCACGACCATTCGGCTTCGATTGCTGGACCAGAATCCTGCGGAAGGCCACAAGTCCGCAAAAGATTTTTTCGGGCCGGCATTCGATCAGGTTTTTCTGCAGAGGTTGCAAGAGGCGGACGATTTTTACAAAGTACGCGCGGGTCAGGGTGTGAGCGAAGACGCGCATGTGGTCCAGCGGCAAGCATTCGCAGGGTTGCTGTGGGACAAACAGTCTTATCACTACGACCTGCGCCGCTGGCTTTTCGGCGATCCTACGCAACCACCGCCTCCAGCGGAGCGCTTGAACGGACGGAACCACGCGTGGACGCACCTTTACAATTCCGACGTTATATCCATGCCGGACAAATGGGAGTACCCGTGGTATGCGGCGTGGGATTTGGCTTTCCATTGCGTGGCGATGTCGTTGATCGATCCGGACTTTGCGAAAGACCAACTTGTGCTATTCATGCGCGAGTGGTACATGAGCCCGAGCGGACAGTTGCCGGCATACGAATGGAATTTCTCGGATGTAAATCCGCCGGTGCATGCCTGGGCCGCTTGGCGCGTTTACAAAATCGCTGGGCGCATACAAGGAAAAGAAGACCGCAAGTTTCTGGTGCGCATGTTCCACAAACTCCTGATCAATTTCACCTGGTGGGTGAACCGCAAGGACCCTGAGGGCAAGAACGTTTTCGAAGGCGGATTCCTGGGACTCGATAACATTGGAGTTTTTGACCGCTCGCAACCGCTGGGCCCTGGGAATTTCATCGAGCAATCCGATGGCACGAGCTGGATGGCGATGTATTGCCTGAACATGCTGGCAATGGCAATGGAGCTGGCGCACCAGGACAACGCGTATGAAGATGTTGCCAGCAAGTTCTTCGAACATTTTGTTTACATCTCGGAGGCCATGAACGACATGGGCGGCGAAGGGGTGGGCCTGTGGGATGAAAAGGACGGCTTTTATTACGACGTTTTGCATTTAGGGCAAGCAGCGCCGCTGCCGATGAAGGTGCGCTCGATGGTTGGATTGATTCCACTCTTTGCGGTGGAAACCTTTGAGCCTGATGTTTTGGCGCGTTTGCCGAGTTTCCGAAAACGCATGCAGTGGTTTCTGGACCACAATCCGGAAGTCAGCGAACACGTGGATATGAGCCAGAAAACGGACAAGGGCAACCGCTTGTTGCTAACGATTGCCAACCGGAAAAAACTGGAGCGCATTTACCGCTACGTCTTTGACGAGAACGAATTCTTGTCACCTTATGGCATTCGAGCTCTATCCAAATTTCATCTCCAGCATCCGTTTGTGCTTAACGTGGACGGGCATTCGAACTCGGTGGACTACGAGCCGGCCGAATCGACCAGCGATCTTTTCGGAGGAAATTCAAATTGGCGCGGGCCCGTGTGGTTTCCGTTGAATTTCCTGCTGATCGAAGCTCTCCAGCGTGTTCACTATTACTACGGCGATGAATTTAAAGTGGAGTTCCCCACGAATTCGGGGCACCCGATGACGCTCTGGGATTCCGCACGCGAGATATCGCGCAGGCTTTCGCATCTTTTTCTTCGCCGGGACGGACGACGGGCGGTTTTCGGCGATTCTCGTCTTTTTCAAGAAGATCCCAATTGGCGCGACTTCATTCTATTTTACGAATATTTCCACGGGGACACTGGCGCGGGGCTGGGAGCCAGCCACCAGACTGGATGGACTGCACTGGTGGCTAAGCTGCTGCAGCAGAGCGGAGAGTAAGCGCGAATTTTGCCTCTAGGTGAGCGGCTGGCTAATGGTCTTGTGACTTTGCTTCCACCAGCTCGATCAGGACTTTGCTTCCTTCCGGCAGCGCTGCGAGGAAAAAGTTGATGCGTGTGCCGGCGGCTCCGGCGCGCGTTTTTGGATAGACGGGGTACAGGTCAAACCGCGAGCGCAGAATTTCGGTGGCGCGGTCTACGTTGCGAACATAGATTTCTATTTGTTGGATGCCTTCACCGAACCTGGCTAGGAACCTGGCGATGGCGCCTTGGCCGCCGGGCTCTCGCGTAGTCAGGATGTCGAGATCGACGTAATCGTTGAAGTGCAGTTCGAACTCGATGGCGTCTTGATCGGGCGGGACGTCGGCGAGAACCGGGGAATTATTTGCTTCGCTGATTTTCTGGAAAGTTTCTGGTTGAACGGCAATTCCGACTACCGTGCTTGCCTGAGAAGATTGGGATGCGCCCGGAGAGCTCAAACTGCGGGGCAGAACTAGCGAGCGAAATTCAGGATCGGCGATCCATCGTTTGAGCAGCGGCGTACACAGATTGCCGCCTTCCACATAAAGGTGCATTGCGGAATCCAATCGCTTCCGCGGATCGGAATCTGCCAGCTGGGCAATCCAGCCGGCGATTTGGGAGGCCCGTGTCACGTAGCCAAACGCGAATTAAGGCGTGGCATGCGGGGGCTGGACCGCATTTATATTGGAGAGCGCAACGTAGGTGGTTTTTCCGGGTGGCACGCTAATTTGAACATCCCAACGCTGCCGCGCGTCGCCGGCCTGCGCGTTGTTATCCAAAGTGCTTAGCCAATACGTGCCCGGCGCGATTCCGCGAAGCGAGCCCTGACCTTGCAAATCGGTATCCGTGCGAGCGACCAGATACTTCGATTCGGCAAGTTCGATGGTGTGGCGCTGCAGCTCCACTTTATTGGCTGAATTCAAGTTTCCCCAACGGTGTCCGGGATTCACTTCTTCAAGCGATAAGTACATTCCGTCCGTGCTCTTGGGAAATTGAATCAAGAAGGCATGGATCGCGTCGTGATATTCCTTTTGGTGCTGGGCATATTTCTCTGGATTCTTTTTCTTCTCTGCCGGAGTGTATTTCGGCTCCGGAAAGGGGACGGTTTGGTCGGTGGACATTCTGTCCACATAAGCGGTAAAGAATTCCGGAATATTCATGACATCATCCGGTTTGAGTTTCTTAAGGAATTCCTCATTGGAGAGATCAACGCAATGGTTTTTCTTCATCCAAGCTTTTAATTCCTTTGACACATCCAGCTTATCGATGAAAGCGTCCATGTCCACCAGAGGGAAGGTGAGCGCGGCTTCTTTGCCGATTTCCTGGAAGCTCTTGCTCAACAGATAGAAAGTCATTCCGCGCACCGGCTCGTCGGAGCCGCCCGAAGGCGTGGCTTTGGCGACGAATTCGATCGCGCCGGTTTGAGGGGATGCCTGCAACCCCAAGGCCAACATGGCAGACAGCAAAAAACACGTAGCGCACATTTTCATTTTCATGGTGTTCATCGTAACAGAATGGCAAGGGCGCGGGTGCGAGGTGGTCGTTAAGGTAAACGTCGGATAGGAAACAAGGCCGATGTCCAGAAACGTTGGTGCGTTTGCGCCGGGAGATTAGTAGAGGTGGAAAACGACTTCGATGGTTGTTCGAACTGCTGCGGGTTTTCCATTTGGGCCGGAAGCAGGCTTAAAACGCCAAGTTCGAACAGCGGCGACTGCGTTTTCATCGAGTCCCAGGCCAAGGCCCTTGGACACGTGAATGTCGGTGGCGCGGCCGTCCGGGCCCACGATGGCGGTGAGATAAACCGTACCTTGATATTTCGCCTTTACCGCTTCGTCAGAGAACTGCGCAGTTGGGCAGTAAATGCAAGCCGGATTTCCGTAGCCGCCGGTACCTGCGTTAAATACGCCGCCGCCAGTGCCGCCGCCTTCGCCGGGGCCAACGCCGCCACCGCTTCCGCTTCCGACTCCGGTGCCATTTCCTGAGCCGATGCCATTGCCGCTGCCGGGCCCATTGGAATCATTCGTAACTTTAGACATCGGGTCGCCCCAGTTGGACATATTGGGGCTGGCAAGCTTCATGTCCGGCATTCCGATTACGGTGGGCGTGACGGCATACTTCGGGTTATCGGGAGGCTTCACTTTGGGCGGAGCGATTTGAGTCAAACTGAATTTCGGCAGTTTGCCTTTGCTTGCAGGGAGCAACTCGTGAGAACCGCCGCCTCCGCCGCCCCCGGCTTTCTTTGCTCCAGGTGGAAGTTTTGGAAGATAGGGCGAGCTAATGTCCAGCGGGGTGACGGTCATCATTTTGGCCTGTGTGGTTGCCGGGGACATCAGGGCTGGCAACAGAGGCAGAACGAGAAGCACGATCACGACTACGTGAAAAGCGAGCGACAAAGCTTGCACGCGGGTGAACTGAGTGTTCTTGGACCAAATTTCCGGGACAGCAACCGGCGCGCTGGTAGTTTTCAGCGGTGGCAGTTTCGGCGGAGAAATCATGTCGCGCAAGTTCTGCCAGAACTCGCCAAAGCCTCTGTTCCAATTGACCAGCAAATCTGAATTTACCGCCCCGCGCGGAGCGGAGCGCCAGAATTCTTTTAGATTGTCGCCGAAGCCTTCGCCGAAACCGGGGTTATTGAAAACGTCAGGTTCGCCGCCCTTGAGTTTTGTGGGGCGTTCGGAGAGGAAATCTCGTACGTTGGAAAAGAAGCCTTTAACGGCTGAGCCGCGAACCGGAGACGGCAAGCGGCCGATGCGGAGAGTCGGCTCGGTGGTCGAGCGACCGGCGTCGTCAAGTCTGGAGGTATAGTCTGCCATCGGTTGTGCCTAAGACTTCCCCATTGCCGTTCTGCTAATTGTTAGACGCTCCCGGGCGAAAAAGGATGTCTGGGCCGGGCACGGCTGACACCGTTCTGAAATCATTGTAACATACAGGTCTCAACTGAGGCTGCGAGTTTCCCGGCCTGCGTCAGTAGAAAGGCATTTTCACCCCTACTTAGAATGGCGAAAACGCGCGACCTGAAGAGTACGCTCAATCTTCCCAAGACAGATTTTCCCATGAAGGCGAAGCTGCCCGAGCGCGAGCCCGAACAACTGGCGGCTTGGGACCAGATGCGTCTTTATTACCGCATTCAGGAATCCCGAGCAACGGCTCCGCTGTTCGTGTTCCACGACGGGCCTCCATACCCTACGGGCGAAATCCATCTGGGCACGGGTCTGAACAAGATTTTAAAAGACATGATCGTGAAGTCGAAGACCATGGCGGGGTTCCGTACACCGTATGTTCCCGGTTGGGACTGTCACGGTCTGCCTATCGAGACAAAAGTTGAAAAAGAACTGGGGGGCAAGACGGACAAAGTCTCCGCGGCGGAGTTTCGGCGAATGTGCCGGGAGTTTGCGGCCGGGTATATTGATGCTCACCGACGAGAATTCAAACGGCTGGGTGTTTTTGGGCAATGGGAAAAACCGTACCTCACGATGGATCCAAGTTATGAAGCCACCGTTGGCGATGCGTTCATCACCTTTCTCGAGAAGGGATATGTGTATCGGGGGCTGAAGCCAGTTTATTGGTGCATTTATGACCGTACGGCGTTGGCCGAAGCGGAAGTGGAATACGAAGATCACGTGAGCCCATCGATCTGGGTGAAATTTCCGGTGGTTGTTGACCAGAAATCGAAAAAGCTTGGAATTGGCGACGGCGTGAGCGCGCTCGTTTGGACCACGACCCCCTGGACGCTACCTGCAAATCGCGCGCTTGCGTTTCATCCGGAGTATGAGTACGTGGTGGTCGAGACCGAGGCTGGAAAGCTGCTGCTCGCGGAAGAAAGGCTGAGGGATTCGGAGCTGCTGGCTATTCTGGGGTTGCAATCTGGCAGCCCGTTCACCAAAGTTGGAAAAGGACGCGAACTGGAAGGAGTGAAATTTCGGCATCCGTTCCTGCAAGAACTGATCGTGCCGGGTGTGTTGGCGGACTATGTGACGTTGGAGCAAGGCAGCGGAATCGTGCACACCGCTCCGGGCCATGGAGCTGAGGACTTTGCGACCGGACAGAAATATGGCCTGGAGGCGTACGCCCCTCTGGATCATGATGGGCGATTTGTGGAAGGTCTGCCGGGGTACAAAGGCAAAACTGTTTTCGAAGCGAATCCGGCGATTATTTCGTTACTGAAAGACCGCCAGATGTTGGTGGCGGAGAAAAAATTCCCGCACAGCTATCCGCATTGCTGGCGCTGCCACCAACCCGTTATTTTCCGCGCTACCGAGCAGTGGTTCATCCAACTCGATAGCGGCAGCGCGACGGTGCCGCCACCGAAGGCGCCTGCATTGCGGAGCACGGCGCTATCCGAAATCAAAAAAGTGAAGTGGATACCGGCGTGGGGACTGGAGCGCATCCACAACATGATTGAGGACCGTCCCGACTGGTGCATCTCCCGGCAGCGCTTTTGGGGAATACCGCTGGTGATTTTCTACTGCGACTCTTGCGGGAAAATACTGAAGGATTTTAAGGCGCTGCGGCAGGTGATTCCGTTCTTTGAACGCCAAGGTGCGGACGCCTGGTACACGCATTCTGCTGAAGAACTGTTGCCGCCCGGGACAAGATGCGATTCTTGTGGCGGCGCGAAATGGCGCAAAGAGAGCGACATCTTGGATGTGTGGTTCGAGTCTGGAACAAGCAATCTGGCCGTGCTGCAAAAAAGAGAAGGGAAGCCGCGTGCGGATGTTTATCTGGAAGGGCCGGATCAATTTCGCGGATGGTTTCAGAGTTCGCTGATGGTTGCGATTGGCGTGGATGGCATACGTCCGTACGATGAGGTGGTGACGCACGGCTGGACGCTGGATGAAAACGGCAGGCCGATGTCGAAATCGCTTGGCAATGCCATGGAGCCGAAAGAAATCTGCGAGAAATGGGGCGCGGATATGCTGCGCGTGTGGGTTTCTTCGCAGGACTATACCGCGGACGTGCGGCTCTCTGATGCGATGATGACGCAACTGGGCGAAGCGTATCGCAAGATCCGAAATACGTTCCGGTTTGCTCTTTCCAATCTTTTTGATTTCGATCCGACGTGCGATTCGGTTGCTGATGGCGATCTTTGGGAAATCGATGCGTGGATGTTGCGGCGCACTGGAACTCTGGCGCGCGAATGCCGCGAATGGTACGCCAATTTCGAGTTCCATCGCGTGTATCACGCACTCCACGATTTTTGCACGGTGGATTTAAGCGCGTTTTATTTCGATGTGCTGAAGGACCGGCTGTACACTTTCGCACCGAATAGCCCTGGGCGTCGCTCCGCGCAAACCGCGATCTACCAAATCGCCAGCGCTATTGTGCGGCTTATCGCGCCGACTCTTGTGTTTACTTCCGAAGAAGTGTGGAAGCACCTTCCGGGCTCGGGCTCCAAATTGGAGAGCGTGCACATGTCCGAGTTTCCTGTAGCCGAGAAATTGGAAGCCGCTCTCGATAAATCTCGCGCGGCGGATTGGGAGCGATTGCTCACGGTACGGCAGGAAGTGCTGAAAGCGCTGGAACCAGCGCGTGCTGCCAAGACAATTTCTGGGGCGCTGGAAGCTCGGGTGACATTAGTGGCAACCGGCGGGCTGGTGGACCTGTTACGAAAATATTCAGCGCAGCTTCCGGCTCTTTTTATCGTTTCGCAAGTAGAAGTCACCGAGGGGCACATCGAAGGAGCGGCGCTCGCCACCGGCTTGGAAGGACTACAAATTCGAATCGAGCGCGCTAAAGGCGCGAAATGCGAGCGGTGCTGGAATTATTCCACCCATGTGGGTGAGAGCGCGGATTATCCGACGCTGTGCGAGCGATGTGTTGCTGCGCTGGCTGAAATCGACAGAGATGCAGCGCTGGCTGGCGGGAGTGTGAAGGCTTGAGTTCTTCCGCATCGCGTTCCGGTTGGTATGTTTTGGGATTTCTGGCGCTAGGCGCACTGCTAGCCGATCAATTCAGCAAATATGCCATTGAGAAGTTGACGCCGGCCGGAACGGTTCGTGTGCTCGTTCCAGGGTTGCTGAACCTCGTGCACACAAACAATCCGGGCGTGGCGTTTGGTTTATTCGCAGACTCCGGCACACCGTGGCTGACGCCGATGTTGATTGCATTTTCTGTCGGCGTTATAGCATTGCTCGCTTGGCTCCTGGCTACAGGACGCGCGGGCGGCAGGCTGGCGCAGTGCGGAATCGCTCTGATTTTGGGTGGAGCGGTGGGGAACGTGTTCGACCGGATGCTGCGACACAGCGTGACGGATTTCATCGACTTTTATCTTGGCAGCCACCACTGGTACACGTTCAATATTGCGGACGCGGCGATCGTGGCTGGCGCAGGACTTGTGATCCTGGAACTCTTTCGCGACTGGCGGCATCCTAGCCATGAGCAAGCCTAGATGCATCCGATCCTTTTTCATTTCGGCGAAATAAATATTTACTCGTACGGCGTGTTGGTGGCCACGGGTGTGTTGTTCGGCTTGTGGTACGCGCGCAGACAAGCTCCTCGCGCCGGTTTGGATCCGAACAAAATCTGGAACTTAGGCATCTATACGGTGCTGTCCGCTCTGATCCTGGCAAAAATCTGGCTCATTTTAAGCGATTGGAATTATTACTTAGAGAATCCGCGGGATATTTTCAGCATTAGCACGTTTCAGTCGGGCGGAACGTTTTATGGCGGAATCGTCGGTGCCGTGTTGATGATGATTTTGTATTCGCATTTTCAGAAGATGCCGATACTGCCGGTGTTGGACACCTGCGTGGCGGGATTGCCCTTGGGGCACGCCATTGGCCGGCTGGGATGTTTTGCCGCGGGATGCTGTTACGGGAAACCCACCACGGTTGCCTGGGGTGTGACATTTAACAATCCTGCGGCCGCCGAGCTGGCAGGAACTCCGCTGGGAGTTCATTTGCATCCGACGCAGCTTTATGAAGCGGCGGCTGAATTTCTGAATTTTCTTATTTTAGTTTGGGTCTCCAAGCGGCAGCGTTTTACTGGACAGATCATTGGGACCTATCTGATTCTGTACGGGACCGAGCGAGGTATCATTGAGTTCTTTCGAGGTGACCCCGGGCGTACCATGATGTTTCACGATACGGTTTCGCTGATGCAACTCGTGAGTCTGGGTTTGATCTTTACCGGCACATTCCTTTGGCGGCGCGGAATGAAGGATGCGCCGGGTCCTTCTGTATCCGCGACAGGTACTACGGTCGCGCGCTAAATGCGTCCAGCCTTGAATCCTCAAGTTTTTTATGCGACGGCGGGTCAACGGCTGGACCGTTTTCTGGTTGACCACCTCGGCGACATGAGCCGCACGCACCTGCAAGCTTTGATTGAGCAAGGGCGCGTGCTGGTGAATGGGCTGGCGAAGAAAGCCTTCCTACCGGCTGGAGGCGGGCGAAACGGTTACGGTGGAGATTCCCGTTCCGCCATTGCCCGGTGTCCCGGCAGAAAATATTCCGCTCGATATTTTGTATGAGGACGCGGACGTTACGGTTGTAAATAAACCCGCAGGGATGATCGTTCATCCGGGTGCCGGCGCTGATGCTGGAACTTTAGTGGCTGCGTTGCTGTACCGGTTTGGCGGCAGGGGCTTGTCTACAGTGGGCGGGCCTCTCCGTCCCGGAATCGTGCATCGGATTGATAAAGGTACCTCTGGGGCGCTGCTGATTGCACGGACGGATATGGCCCACTTGAAGCTGGTGAAAGACTTTCGCGAGCGGCGCATTGAGAAAACCTATGTGGCGCTGCTGCATGGGAAGTTGAAAGGTGAATGCGGACGAATCGAGCTGCCGATTGCGCGGGATCTTCGCCGGCGGTCGCGGATGACGGCGCGCCGCCGAGAAGGCCGCGAAGCGCGCACAGACTGGCGAATGCGGTTGCGCCTTGACCGCTTTTCTTTTGTCGAAGCGGGCTTGCACACCGGTAGAACCCACCAGATCCGCGTGCATTTTTCTGCGCTGGGGTGTCCCGTTGTGGGCGATACGGTTTACGGAGCTCCGCGCCAGGAAAAAGTTGGAAGCGAGACGCTGCCGGCGCTCGAGCGGAATTTCCTCCATGCGGCGCGGATTGCGTTTATCCATCCGAGGTCAGGCAAACGAATTGAATGCCGGGCTCCGCTTCCGCCGGAGTTGGTGTCTTATATAGAAGAATTAGGCCGAGCGACGAGTGCTGAGCCTGGCGCGATTGACGCTGCGCTGCGGGGCTTTCTATAATCACGGCCATGAAAATAACCGAAAGAACGTCCGGTGCTTTTCTGCGGTGGGCGATCCTTTTCTGTGTTTCGGTCACCTGCGCGTGGGCGCAGCAGGCTGCGCCTCCGCCCACTCCTCCGCGGCCAGATTGGAGCGCTCCTCCTTCACAGGCTCCCGAAACACAAAAGCCGACTCCGGCGGGACAGAACGCAGAAGACAGCGCGCAAGCGGGACAGAACAAAACGCCTGCCATCGTGTCCACAACAGGCTTGGTTCATCTGGTCGCGACGGTCACCGATCGCCGCCACAATTTTGTGACCGATCTGGAGCAGAGCGATTTCAGGATTTTAGAAGACAATACGCCGCAGGATATTCGCTTCTTCGGACGCGAAACCGATTTGCCTCTGCGCATTGCGGTATTGCTGGATACATCGAATAGCATTCGGCCACGCTTGCCCTTCGAACAAGATGCCGCCATCGATTTTCTGGATAGCGTAATTCGGCGAAATAAGGATATGGCTTTTCTGATGACGTTCGATAACGAACCAGAAGTCATACAAGATTACACGGGGGATCTTGCGCTGCTCACGTCGGCGATTCGCAGGCAGCGCGCGGGAGGAGGAACGGCGCTGAATGACGCGATTTATAGGGCCTCTGAAAAGCTGATGAGCCCACCTTTGCCAAAAGGACCGAATCCGGAAATTCGCCGCGTGCTGGTAGTGATCAGCGATGGCGATGACACCCTGAGCGACCACGCGCTGAGCGACGCGGTGGAGGCGGCGATTCGCGCTGAGGCGGTGATCTACGCGGTCAGCACGAACACCGATTGGCTGGCCATCAGCGGTGACAAACCGCACAAAATGCACGTGGAAGGTGGCGACAAAGTGCTGCAGGAATTCGCCGATCAAAGCGGGGGACGAGTGTTTTATCCCTATAAGGTGGAAGATTTGGCGCAATCGTTCGTGGATATTGGAGCCGAATTACGCAGCCAGTATTTCATCGCGTACTCGCCCAAGAATCCTGTGGCCGATGGCAAGTACCGGAAGATTGAAGTGCAGACGGAGCGGAAAGGCTTGGCAGTACGCACGCGCAAAGGCTACTACTCGGTGGCGCCTCCGGCGTCCGCTGGTAATTAAGCCTCCCGACTGATGCAGAGGCTGGACATAACCTCATAACCTCTGAGTTCACTCCCGCGCTTTTCTTTCCAATTGCGAAAGATTACTTGAACGGCGCGTAATACCCTTTTCGCGCCAGAACTTTTACATCCGGCCGGGCGATATCTACTCGAATTTTCCGGAAAGTTCCGTCGCGTTTATCATTGGTGGGATAGTAGCCGATCACATATTGCGAGCGCAGCTCTTCTGAAATTTCATCGAATGCCTTCTCGAGGGTTTTCTCATTGTGAACGTTGATCACACGGCCGCCGGTATCGTCTGCCATTTTTCTAGCGACGCTGGGTCCTACGCCGAAGGTCGCGCCGGGATCGGAAATCAGAAGGACGTGGATCACGCCATCGGCGCGCTGGCAAGCTTCGGAAGCATCCGGCAACCGAAGTTTGCTGCCAGTGTCCTCCATATCGCTCATCACAATCACCGCCTTACGTCCCGCTTCGGTTGCGAGTTGGTCATGACAGGCGAGATAAATCGCGTCGTAGAGGTCGGTGCCTCCGGCATTGGAAGGAATCGTGCCGGGTGTGACCACGCCCCCGCCTCCTACAGAATTGATGGAGGTGCCGCGAATGGCGCGCTCGAGAACGTTGGTGTCTTCGGTAAAGTCAGCAAGCAAATCGACGTCAAAGTCGAAGCTGATGACCATGGCTTCGTCCTTCTTGCGCATTACTTCGCGCAGGAAGCGCGAGGCGGTGTCTTGCTCCGCTCCGATTACCCGCTCCATGCTTCCGCTGGTGTCTATTAAAATGCCGAGAGTGATGGGCAGATTTACTTCTTTCGAAAAGAAAGCAATCTTCTGCTCCTGGCCGTCTTCGAACACTTTGAAATCGTTTTGAGAAAGGTCGGAGACAATTTCATGGCGTTTGTCGCGCACGGTGGCGAAGACGTTGACCAAGGTGGTCTGCACCGTTAAGGGCTTCTGCGATTGCGGGACTTGTTGCCGGTCTTGCTGCGATTGAGCGGGCGTGGTATTCCCGAGTCCGAAGGATGCTGCCAAGGCTGCCATGAAAATGCCTGCCACGAGGCGGGTCTGCTGCATTGTATAATCTCTCCAGGTAATTCGCGCTACATACGATGCACTTCGGGCGCGGACGGATGTTCGTCCAGTACACTGCCCGCGAGAACTTGGCCGATGGAGAAACTGGCCGGAGGCCAGCTTGTATTTCAGGCGCCTGATCGAAGACGCAAATCGAGATACGCCGATGATGCGAACGATTCTAACGGCAGCTATTGTATTACTACTTAGCGCTTCCGTGTATGCGCAGCAGCCGATTCAGTCCGGCACCACGCAGGACTCTCAGCCACCGACTCATGCCACGCCTGCGCAACCAGCTCAGCCCGCTCAGCCTGCGCCACCAACTCAGATTCCTCAGAACCCTCAGGCGCAGAGACCGCAACAGTCAGCAGCGCCTCAGCAAGGAGAAACTCGCAATCGCATCACGACGAGGACTGAGCTTGTGATCGTGCCGGTGACAGTGAAGAACCGCGATGGCCAGCTGGTGGGCGATCTACAGCGCGACGAGTTTCGTGTTTTTTCCGATGGAGTGGAACAGCAGATCGTACTATTCGATTCGCAGCCTTACCCTCTCTCGGCGGTAGTTCTAATTGACAACGACCTGGCAGAAAAAGAAGCCGAGCAGGTGAAGAAGAGTCTGAATGCGATCGCGGCAGGATTTGGGCCGGCTGACGAGGTAGCTCTGGTGACCTATGCCGAATTTCCGGAGACGGTGGAGGATTTTTCGTTCAGCAATGACAAATTATTCACCGCGCTGAAACGTTTGGATCTGAGTTCACACAGCACCACAATTATTAACGATCCCACGACGGCGGGTCCCATTATCAACGGACAGACGCAACCAGATGGCACCGGAACGACAGGACAAGGCGGCGTGCAGGTCCGCGGCTTCGGGAAAGCGGCCATCCATAATTCGCTGGACGATGCTGTCTATGCGGCGGGGCAGATGTTAAAGGGACGAGGGCGCGATCGGCGAAAAGTAATTTTCCTGATCACGGACGGCAGCAATACGCACAACAATCAGCATTCTTTTGACGAAACGCTGCACTCGCTGCTTCTCGGCGACATTTCCGTGTTTGCTATCTCCGTTACGCACCAGAGTCCGATTGGCCGTTCTATCATCCAGCACGGGGCCGCAGAGATTGACAAGTACGCAGCCGCGACGGGCGGGGATACGTTCTACGCCGCGAAACAAAATGATTTAGAACGGCTCTACTCAGAAGTCACCGAACAAGCGCGCAACGAGTACACCATCACTTTTGCGCCGCGAGAAGCTGACCGCACGAAGGATTACCACACGATTGAAGTGCGCGTTCGCCGTCCGAATCTGGAGGTGAGCGCGCGGCAAGGTTATTTTCAGAGTCAACTTACGGGCGCACGCTGATTTCTGTTAAAAATTTGGAAAGGCGAGCTACTGCTTGGTCTGCTCAACGGCTGGCTGAATAGAAATCAATTGCTCGTGCGCGGGACACAGAGGCCGGTAGTCGCAATATACGCAGAGGAAGCTGGGCTTGGCAGGGAATTCATTGGCGCGAATTTGGCCGGCCACTTCGTAAATGGTTTGCTTGGTTTTTGCCAGGGCTTTCGCGTCGCGCTCGGTGGCAATGGCTTCATTCGTGGTGAGATTGTAAAAAACCAGGCGTTCCGGCTTCCGTTCAAGTACTTCTTCGGCGGCCAACGCATATACACCCAGTTGCAAACTATCTTTAGCTTTTTTGGCGTCCTTGGGCTTACCGGTTTTGTAATCCACGATTTCCACTTCTTTTGAACCCAGGCGGTTCACCTGGTCCATGCGGCCCTTCACGATCACCTCGTGATCGAGGTGAAGTTCGAACGATTTTTCCTGGTGCAACAGGTCCGGAGGGGCGGCCGTGTAGCTGGTGTGAAAATTCTGGAGTTGTTCGCGGCCCGCTTTGCGATATTCCTCTTCCTGGTAATCGTCGGGAAATCCCAGCGAATACCATTCACGGTCGTAAACGGACATCACGTCTTCGAAAGTAAATTTCCCATTTTTCGCCATTCCGCCCGCGAATTCCTTGATGGTGGTGTGCATCACGCTTCCGAAGGTCATAGTGGCGCGCCGACCGCCACGAATGCTCCACCTATTTTGAAACAGATATTGCATGGGGCATTTGCAGTAGCACTCGATGGCGGAGGCGCTGAGCTGCAACGGCTCGGCTGCGGCTGGGTGGTAGGCTTTAGCCCAAACCGCAACACGAGAATAAGCGCGCGCGTTTTCGTCAGGTCCAGCGGATGGAAAAAATAACTGGGCGGGATCGGAAGGCTCGGGCGCCGCTCCGGTGGCTTCTTCGGACGGCGGCACGGTGACCTGGGGGGTAGACTGCGCGGTGTCATGCTTCTGAATCTTTGCGTTACGCAAGAAATCTTCGAGGAAGGGTGAAGGCCGTTTCCATTTGTTGTTCACGTGGGAAAGCGTGAGGTGCTGCCGCGCACGTGTTAGCGCGACGTAAAATAGGCGCCGTTCTTCCTGGATCTGAAAATCGCCGGCCGGTCGTTCTTCTTTCATCAGCTCCGGCGGAAATTCGAACTTCACCGGGCGTGCGTTCGACGGGAAATCATTCTTGTTAAGCTGCAGGATAAAAACATGAGGAAACTCGAGGCCTTTGGCCGAATGTACGGTCATCAGTTGGACCGCGTCGTCCGCGGACTGTTCGTCGAGGCAAATGTCGCCGCCGGCTTCGGAGAAGTACTCCAGATATTGGACGAAATCGCGCAAACTTTTTTTGTCGCTCTTCTGTTCCCAGTCCTTCACGAATTGCACGAAGCGCTCGAGATAACGGCGGTCTGCTTCAAAGGGGAGGGGTGCGAGTTCCAACGCGGAAATTAATTGATCCAGCAAGCCGCTCGCCGGGATTTTGCGAGCCATTTGGCGAAAGCGGGCCAAGAGACTTACGAGCTCCGGCAAGCGCGAGACTTCCCAGGAGAAAGGCAATTCACTTTGGGCCGCGTCGATTTCGTCACTCAGAGGACCGCGTCGATTTTTCTCCGCGCGCTCGGCTAGACGCAGCAAGTCGCGGGGCTGGAGTTTCCAGTAAGGCGCGGCTAGCACCCGCGCGCAAGCGACGTTGTCGGAAGGCACGGCGATCAGACGCAGGTAGGCCAACAAGTCACGAACGACCGTGCTGGTCAGAATGGAGAACTTCTTAATGACAAACGGTATTTTGCGGCGCTGTAGCGCGGCGATAAGCTTTTTCACGTGTGTGTGCTTGCGGTAGAGCACCGCGAAGTTGCGCCACGGATTTCCGGGGACATGCCAGCGCTCGATTTCCGATGCGATCCAATGCGCTTCCTCTTCGGGGCGGACGAATTCAGCGACGCGAATTTTCTCGCCCTCGGAATTTTCGGTAACTAAAGTTTTGGGAGGCAAGAGCGGCGACTTCTCGTTGTGGGAAATCACTTCGCCGGCTACACGCAGGATTCTGGTGGTGGAGCGGTAATTCTGGGTTAGCGGCGCGATAAACTGACGCACGCCCTCGGTGAGATTTTTTTCGGTTACGCCACAGAACCGTTTCAGAAAAATCGTGAAGCTGCCGAAGGAAGCGCCGCGAAAACGGTAGATGGCCTGATCGTCGTCTCCCACCGCGACGATATTGCGCCGCTCGCCGGCGAGCAGCCAGAGCAGTTCGAGCTGAACAATGTTGGTGTCCTGGAATTCGTCCACGAGAATGTAATGAAACTGATCGCGCAGGCTTTGCAAAAGCGCGGTATCCGTTCGCAATAATTGCGCGGCTTGCATTAGTTGCGCGCCGAAGGTGAGCAGATTTCGTTCGCGCAACAGTCGTTCGCTGACGCGATAGACGCGCGCGAGCTCCTCCTGGCGGTCGAGTTCCTCTTCTTCGAGCTTGCGAACGTCCGGCTCGAGGGAGGCGCGCCGCGCGAGATAGGCTTGGCGCGATTTATCCACGTAACTTTGGAAATCGTTTGGCGTGACGAGCTCATCCTGGCAGCGCGAGAAGAACTTCAGGAAATCGTTCAGGAATTCGCCGGGCTCCGCCAGGCGCCGGAAATGTTTCAAATCAAGCTCGGCCATGTGGCAACGGAGCAGAATCCAGTGATCGATGTCTTCCAGAATTTTCAGGTCCGGATTGGCCACCCGCAGGATTTTTTCCAGGCAGAAACTATGAAAGGTGCTGAGCCAAATGCCGTCGGCGCGCTCGCCAACCGCTTTCAACACGCGGGATTTCATCTGGCCGGCGGCTTTGTCTGTAAAAGTCAGTCCCAGGATATTTTCGCCGGAAAGCTCTGGGTTCGATACGAGCAGGTGACGAATTCGCTCGGTAATGACGCGGGTTTTGCCGGTTCCAGCTCCGGCGACGACGAGCAGCGGACCATCACCGTGCTCCACAGCGCGGCGTTGCTGGGCATTTAGACCTAGGGAGCTTTCACGTGAGGTTGCCGGTGGCATCCGATAACTATAATAGCGTAAAACTGATGCTAGGAGTTACGCTTTTTCTTCGCCTCCGTGGAGTGTGGATTTTTCCCATTTCAGCACATGGACGTCTCCAACTCGAACTTATTCGTTAATTGCAGATGCTAAATCCTGTCTTTTGCCGATGATAGCTGGCGTTCCAGATGACTGCAGTTTTGCAGTGTTTCAGATCGCTCGCCGCCTTGCCATAGGACGTGTGCGGAAATATCGAGAAACACTGATTACATCAGGGAGAATATTCACTGTCATGTTCTTGCTTAGATTGCTTGGCGAGCGTGGGTCTCTGCAGTTAGCTTCCGGCAGAGTGGAGGTACTTTTTTGAGATCGGTGTCGTTGGTTCCTGAAAACCTTTTGTTATGCACGGAGGATCAGGTGCGCCCCGAGCTCGCCTCCCAATTTCCAAAGGTTGAACTGAATGGCTCTGCCTGGCCTAACGGAAGGGCAGAGTGCTATTTCCGCTGCAGCAATAGACGGTACTTTATTTAGCTAACGTAGCGGGACGCGCGCAAACTTTTACTTTTGAATGACACCGCAGGCAATTCGATCGCCGGAATTGCCGGATGGGTCAGTCTTCATGTCGTCGGCTTGGGCGTGGATTATGATGGATGTTCCGCCATTGCTGTAGAGGGAGTGAGGACCGTCGTCGAGATTTACGTCTTTGTCGGCCAGATTCATTTTCGACTTGCCGTCGGCACCTACCAGGAGGTTGGACATGTCTCCGGCGTGGTGACCCTCAGGATTGTCGAAGCCGTGCTTCTTTCCGTCGGGATTAAAATGCGGACCTGCAGATTTGAAGTCGGGCGGATCGCATTTGGCGTTCTGATGAAAGTGTATGCCGTGCTCGCCTGGCGGAAGATTTTCGACGTTGACCTGCAATCCTACACCGCCCCCCTTTTGTTCCCAGAGGATGACGGTACCCACACTTTTACCTTGCGCGTCAATCAGGTGGATTACTGTTTTAGCGGACATCGAAAGTGCGAAGGCGACTCCGCAAACGAGCGTAGCCATGGCCAATACTCTATGGAGTGTCACGCGATCGAGCCTCATGCCCGGATTATAAACCCGCGGCCTTCAGGTGAGCAACATCTGAGGTATCTGCGCATCGTTTTGAGCCCCGGCGAGAACTGTATTAAACTCCGACGGGACTTCGCCGAAAATTATGGACCAACAGATTGTTCGGGAACCTCGATGGCCTGCAGTGGTTGCGATGCTGGCTGCGGGCTGCCTGTATTGGTCATTGCCGGAGCCGCTTTCGGTCGGGCCCGGCTGGCTCTTATTAGCAGTAATTTTCGTTCTGACGATTCCACTCCTCATATCCAATCATCGCGGCCAGTTCAACATTGCCCGGATATTAACCTTTACGATGAATGCCTTGATCACGCTGGCCATGATTGCTTCGCTGGCTTTTCTGATTCAAGGTTTGCCACACCATCGCAATACGCCCCAGGCACTGCTGCGCGCGGCGGTAGCGCTTTGGGTCACGAATGTGTTGGTGTTCGCATTGTGGTACTGGAAGCTCGACGGAGGTGGCCCGCTGATGCGGGAGGGCAGGCGCGGCCGCTTGGAGAGTTCGTTTCTTTTTCCGCAAATGTTGGGACCCCAGGGCGGAGATCCGTCTTGGTCGCCCCATTTCATGGATTACTTATTTCTCGCCTTTAATACCAGCACCGCTTTTTCGCCGACAGACACAGCCGTGCTGTCGCGCTGGGCCAAAGCGGGGATGATGCTGCAATCATTGATTTCGTTGACGATCATTGCGCTGCTCGCGGCGCGCGCGGTGAATATTCTTTGAGCGTGAGATAGGTTCGCGGAATGCGTTCGGAATGGCGAGGGAAGCTGCCCGCCTTGAGATTCGGCTAGGAAGAGAGCGCTTCCACTTGGCGCGCGTTGAGAGTGTAAAGCGGGGGAACCGGAACACCCAGGATTCCGAGGTACACGTAGATCTGGCCGCGGTGATGAACTTCCTGTTCGAGCATGGCGCGCAGCAACTTCCAGGCAGTGATCGAAGCGCCTTCCAGGGTGGTGGCTTTTTTCTCGAGATCTTCCTGGGTCATACCGCTGAAAATCTCCATCGATTCCGAATGCCTGCGTTCCATGAACGCGACGACATCGTCGGGCCCGTCGGCGAGTTCACGTCCGCAGCCTTTGTAGCGGCTCGGGCGTCCGCGGGAGCATTCGGCGAATACATATCGCTCGGTGGTGGCCATGTGCCGCGCCAAATCTCCTAACGTGAATTCACCCGCGCGGCAAGTCCATTCCATTTTGTCCGGTGGGATGCCGCGCACCAGAGGCATGCTGCGCCCGCGAATCTGTTGGAAATAATGAAGAAACTCTTCGCGGTCCATGAAGGGACCTCCTCGGCTTCGCTGCGAAAAACGATATACCAGCCTAGCTGCGGCGAAAATGGATGTTGCAGCCCGCTGCCTCAGCGAACAGTCCAATTTGACCCTCATTTCTTGCGCGCATATACTCATTTTTTGGCTGAATTGCACACCTAGGAGTGATTGCGATGGAACAACCTGTTATTTTAAGCGCCGTGCGCACGCCGATTGGGAAATTCATGGGAGGACTGGCGCCGCTTTCGGCTCCGGAACTTGGCGCAAAAGTCGTGGCGGAGGCTGTGCGGCGAGCCGGAATTGAGCCGAACCAAGTGGACGAAGCCATCATGGGTAACGTGGTGCAAGCTGGGCTTGGGCAAAATCCGGCGCGACAGGCGGCCTTGCGTGGCGGCCTGGACTCACGCGTTGCGGCGATGACCGTTAATAAGGTTTGCGGCTCGGGGTTGAAAGCAGTAGCGCTGGCTTCGCAGGCGGTTCAGCTCGGTGAGTCTGAGGTGGTGGTGGCAGGCGGCATGGAGTCCATGTCGAACTGCCCGTACTTGTTGAAGGGCGCGCGCACTGGGTTCCGGCTGGGCAATCAGGAAATTTTCGATTCGATGATTACGGACGGCTTGTGGGACGTTTACGAAAATTTTCACATGGGCGTCACAGGAGAGCTGGTTGCGGAAAAATATGGCATTACGCGACAAGAGCAGGACCAATTTGCTTTTGACAGCCATCGCAAAGCAGTACGCGCGATCAAGTCGTGTTTTTTCGGCGAGCAGATTGTGCCAGTGGAGATTCCGCAGAAGAAAGGCGAGCCGGTCATTATCAAAACGGATGAATCGCCGCGCGAAGATACTTCGCTGGAGGCGCTTGCCAAGCTCAAGCCGGCGTTTAAGAAGGATGGCACGGTGACTGCGGGTAATGCGCCGGGAACGAATGACGGGGCGGCTGCGACGATTGTTACGAGCGAAAAGAATGCAACGCGGCTGGGGAAAACGCCGATGGCTCGAATTGTGGCGCAAGCAGTGAGCGGCGTTGAGCCGAAATGGGTGATGATGGCGCCGGTGGACGCAGTAGAAAAGCTGCTGAAGAAAACCGCATGGGATCGCGACAAGGATGTAGACCTCTATGAATTGAATGAAGCCTTCGCTGTTGCTGCGATCGCTGTGACGCGCGTGCTGAAACTGAATCCCGAGAAAGTAAACGTGAATGGCGGGGCAGTGGCATTGGGGCATCCCATTGGTGCGTCGGGGGCGCGCGTCCTGGTGACACTATTGTACGAATTGCAGCGGCGCAACTTAAAGCGTGGTATCGCAGCGCTGTGTCTCGGCGGAGGAAATGCGGTGGCGCTGGCCGTCGAACGATATTAACTGCGTTCCCTAAAATGTTTTGTGCACATTGCAAAGCGGAGTATCGCGACGGAATCACGCGTTGTCCAGATTGCAATGTGCCTCTTGTGGAATCGCTCGATTCCGCGCTGAAGCCCACTTCGCAAGATGGTCCCGCGATCGCGTGGCGAGGTAACGATCCGATTGATTTCAGTCGCGCGTTGGCTGCTTTGAAAGCTCACGAAATTCAGAGCTACCAGATTACCGAGCACGATAACCTTCCATATCTCACCGCTTTTCAACCGCGCTATGGAATTTTTGTGCGGAGAGATGATGTTGCGCGGGCGGAAAAAGCGATTCGGGAAGCGCTCACGAGCAAGCTGTCCGAATAATTCCTAGGCCGTTTGAAGTCGCCGGCGCTCCGGCACGTTGGGAACTGCGTTGGAAGGCGGCGCCTGAATAGCGCACGGGGCAGACCCATCCCGAATGGTTCG
This sequence comes from uncultured Acidobacteriota bacterium, assembly GCA_963731535.1. Taxonomy (GTDB): domain Bacteria; phylum Acidobacteriota; class Terriglobia; order Acidiferrales; family UBA7541; genus Palsa-295. Next base: position 260,396 of record CAVSWI010000021.1, read on the forward strand.
CTTTCCTTAGCTGCTTGGCTTCCGTTATCATCGGACTGTTATGTCGACGGACAATATAAAAACTGTGGGTGTGTTGGGCGCCGGCACCATGGGCAATGGAATCGCGCATGTTTTTGCGCGGGCGGGATATCGGGTGATTCTGCGCGATGTAGAGAAACGGTTTCTTGATCGCGGGCTTGAAACCATTGGCAAGAATCTTGATCGTGAAGTGAAGCGCGGGAAAATTTCGGAAACGGATAAGCCAGCGGTACTGGGGCGAATCGAGCCTACCACCGACGTCGGCGCGCTTGCTGCCGCGGATTTCGCAGTAGAAGCGGTTCCCGAAGAGTTTGAGCTGAAATTGCGGGTGCTCAAGGATGTCGATGCTGTGCTGAAGCCAGGCGTAATTCTCGCCAGCAATACGTCTTCCATTTCCATTACACAGCTTGGTGCGCAAACCAGCCGGCCGGATCGTTTCATTGGCATGCACTTTATGAATCCGGTGCCGATGATGGTGCTTGTGGAAGTGATCCGCGGATTGGCTACCAGCGACGAAACTTTTCAGACCACCATGGCCCTTTGCGAAAAACTCGAAAAGAAACCTGTGGCCGTGAACGATGCGCCGGGCTTTGTGTCGAATCGCGTGTTGATGCCGCTAATCAATGAAGCGGCCTTTTGCGTGATGGAAGGCGTGGCCACTCCGGAAGCTGTGGATGCGGTGATGAAGATGGGGATGAACCATCCAATGGGGCCGCTGGAATTGGCCGATTTTATTGGGCTGGATGTTTGCATCGACATTCTCGAAGTATTGTCGAAAGGATTTGGTGATCCGAAGTACCGCGCCTGTCCGCTGCTGAGGAAATATGTGGCCGCCGGTTGGCTGGGCCGAAAATCCGGACGCGGTTTTTATAAATATTCATAGTGATGTTTCTCCTGCCTCGTTGGCTCACGCTCACAACTCAGATTTCTGCGCGTCTAAGGGCCAAGGATTGTGGGTACCTGGATGCATCATGCCAACGGAGTCCTAATGAAAAATATTCTTCGCGCAGGGCGGATACTCGCGTTGCTATCTGTGTGCCTTCCGGTGTGTGCATTTCAAGTGGGCACAGCAGACTTTACAAAAGGTGTCACGAAGGTTCTTCCCGTACGCGATAACCTTACTGTCATCCAAATTCGCACGCCGCAAGATCTGAATAACATCGTTGTGCTTGCAGGGTCTGATGGATACCTGTTGGTGGATCACCCGGAGCCGGCTGCGAATCCGGCGATACAAAAGGCATTAGATGATTTGGGGAAACGGCCGGTGAAGTTTCTTTTGAACACGCACTGGCATTACGATCACGTGGGCGGCAATGAAATCTACGGGCCAGATGCAGTCATCGTGGCGCACGAAAACGTACGAAAGCGCTTGATGACGAAGCAGACGCCGTTTTGGTCGCCGACGCCAATCGGTCCATATCCGGGGCGCGCGTGGCCGCGGATCACGTTTCGAGACATGCTTACGATTCACTTTGCGGGCGAAGATATCGAAATGGATCATTATGCGAACGGGCACACGGATACCGACTCAGTCGTTTACTTCGCGCGCGCGAATGTGGTGGATGTCGCCGACATTTACGACGGAAAGGGCAGTTATGCAGGCGGTACTGATATGGAAGGTATCGCGCATTCTCTTTCGGCGGTGCTCCAAAGGATCAACGACGAAACGGTGATCATCACCGGGCACAGTGAAATGTCGAATCGCCGCGAGCTGGCGGAATATCTCCCGCTCCTGAACCAAACCATCGCGCTTGTGCGACAGGATATTGCCGCTGGGGAAAGCGAAAAGGAGGTGGTGGATGCGGGCTTGCCGGAAGTATGGAAACCTTGGTTCGCTCCCCAAGCGGTCCCCGCTGGCCACGACTTAATGCAGCAAATCTATAGAACGCTGGCTCATACGAACACACTCGACCAGTAAGCCCTGTTAATTTAGCCAGAAGCGCCGAAAGACTTTTGCTTTTTGTTCGCCTAGTGGTATGATGTACCTCAGAAGGCATCATTTGGGGGTAGAGGGATACTTGGTAGTACACTTAGCGCGCCTCTGTTCCCAGGAAAGACTAAAAACAAAAGTCCCTCTCGAGGTCTATATGAACGACGAAAAAACCAAGAATCTAGATTTGGCCATTTCACAGATTGAGAAACAGTATGGCAAGGGTTCGATCATGCGTCTGGGGAACAAGGATGTGCTGGTGCCAGTGAACGTGATTCCGACGGGGTCCATTTCAATCGACGCTGCGCTGGGCGTGGGCGGTTTCCCCCGTGGGCGCGTGATTGAAGTCTACGGACCGGAGTCCGGCGGCAAGACCACGCTCACACTGCACGTGATTGCGGAAGCACAGCGCCTGGGGGGGCAGGCTGCGTTCATTGACGCCGAGCACGCGCTGGATCCGTCGTATGCGCGAAAACTGGGAGTGGATGTTGACAATCTTCTGGTATCACAGCCGGACAACGGAGAGCAGGCACTGGAGATTGCTGAAGCGCTGATACGCTCGAATGCGGTGGACATTATTGTGGTGGATTCGGTTGCTGCATTGGTTCCGCGCGCGGAACTGGAAGGCGATATGGGCGATGCGCAGATGGGCTTGCAGGCGCGGCTAATGTCGCAAGCGCTGCGGAAGCTTACGGCCATCGTGTCGAAATCGAAGACTTGCCTGATATTCATCAACCAGATTCGTGAAAAGATTGGCGTGATGTTTGGCAACCCCGAAACAACAACCGGCGGTCGCGCGCTGAAATTTTATTCTTCCATTCGCGTGGATATACGACGCATACAGTCGATTAAGGAAGGCGACCGCGTGGTGGGTTCGCGCACACGGGCCAAGATCGTAAAAAACAAAGTGGCTGCACCCTTCCGCGAGGCTGAGTTCGACATCATCTACGGTGAAGGAGTTTCGCGCGAGGGCGACTTGATCGATTTGGGCGTGGCTAAGGGGCTGCTCGAAAAGTCGGGTACCTGGATCTCTTATAAGAACGAGCGACTAGGGCAAGGGCGCGACAATGCGCGGCTGTTCCTGAAAGAAAACAAGGATATTCGCGCAAAGATCGAACACGACCTGCGAAAACAGCTGGGGCTACCCTCAAATCTAGCGGTAGTCGAAGATAAGCCCGCAGCGGCAGCCGAGGCTCCGAAACAGGCACCTAAGGCGGTAGCGGCGGCTCAGGGTCGAGCGGCGCGCTAAGATCGGCTCGTCCGAAGAAGAACATCGCATAAAACGCTGGTACTCTAGACCAGCGTGCCTAACAGGAAAGCTGTCCTCCTTTACAGTTGCGCAAGCCCGTAACATTTCCTTAAACTACGGTTCACAGCCTGAACTGAGGCGTATACGGGCCAGCATCGATCAAATGCGCTGCAAACCAGTCCACTACCAAGCGGTCTCAATATTTTGTCTCTTTCTAGCCGGCGCCCTGGGAGTTGCGTTCGGGGCTGCGCCAACTACTCGCACGCATCATAAGAAGGGCACGCCTAGCTACGCTGATCCGGGAAAAGACGATGCGGTGGAATATGACGACCCCGTGGTGCGTCAGATCGCGCTTGACGCTTTAGGTCACGCGAACGGTTCGGTTCTGGCGATGGACCCGAGCACCGGACGAATCCTCACAATCGTTAATCAAAAAATGGCTTTTTCTTCCGGATTCGAACCGTGTTCGACGATAAAACCGGTGATTGCTCTGGCCGGCCTGGAAGAAGGCGTTATCACGCGAGACACCATGCTCAAGGTCGGTCGCCGCCGCTATATGGACCTCACTGAAGCGATGGCGCACTCCAACAATACTTATTTTGAAGAGGTAGGTACACGATTGGGATTCGAGCGCGTAACAAAATACGCCACGCTCTTGGGGCTGGGCTCTCGCGCAGGCTACAACATACGCGAAGAGCAGCCAGGTTTGCTCCCAGCGCGAATTCCGGTGTATGGCGGCGTGGCGCGGATGTCGAGCTTCGGAGAAGGCATACGCATCACACCACTACAGCTCGCCTCGTTGGTTTCTACGCTGGCGAATGGCGGAACGCAGTACTACCTGCAATATCCACGAACAGAACAGGATCGGCAGAATTTTCAGCCTCGCATTAAACAGCAGCTTGATATTGGCCCGCTACTGCCGGATTTGCGCGAAGGCATGCTGGCCGCGGTAATGTACGGTACGGCGAAACAAAGCTACGATCCTGACGGCGAACAGGCACTAGGAAAAACCGGGACTTGCAACGACGAATCGCTCGGCGGCCGCCTCGGTTGGTTTGTTTCTTACGCCGATCAAGCACACCCGAAGATCGTATTGGTTGTATTGATTCGTGGAGGAAGCCGGGCGATCAGTGGACCCCACGCATCGGAAATTGCGGGCCGGATCTATCATGGCTTGCGCGAACGAAATTACTTCGCTGAATCCATTCATCATCCGACATACGCAACCTCCGCAGTTGGCTCCCCATAGCTGCAGACGTTTACACTCGCTAGACCTCCGCGACTTTTAATACGCCGCAGGGTTTACTGCCCTGTACCAGAACGGAGCATTAGTCCTTTTCGGCTGGAGCATCGTTGCGCTAAGCTTCGTTACCTGGGTGGTTAAGGCGATTTACGAAATATGGGCAAGTTTGGAAAAATTCTTTTTTGGTTCGCTCTTGTAGCGCTTAGCGCGGTGTTTATCGCGACGTCCTATTACCTTCGGAATTCCGCCGAGGACGAGGTTTCTATGCAGGCTTCTTCCGCCCGCGAAGAAGCTCGGAGAGTTCAGGAACAGGTGGTTCTTTACAGCGAACGTCTGGTCCCGGCCGGACTTCCATTTCAGATGCTACTCCGCGGGGTGGGCATCGATGCAGAGACCGCGGGGCGACTGGCAGCTTCCGCGCAGTCTGTATTTGACCTGCGGCATTTGCGCGCGGGAAATCGTCTGGATGTGGGACGTTCGGTTCTTGGAGAACTACGTTCAGTCCGCTACAGAATCGATACGGACAGAGTGCTTTCGATTGCGCCTCAAGGGCACGAAGTTCACTCGGAGATTCAGACCATATCTTCAGAAATGGAAACCATCGGGGTCATGGGAGAAGTTCACGGCTCGCTTTTCGAAGCAGTTATCAACGCCGGTGAAAAGCCCGAACTCGCCATGCGTCTGGCGCAGATTTTCGGATGGGATTTGGATTTTTATACGGATCCGCGGCCGGGTGACACGTTTCGAGTGGTGGTCGAAAAGAAAGTTCTTTCGAATGGTGAGCTTCTTTCATACGGGAGAATTCTCGCCGCTGAATATAAAAATGTCGGGCATCCCTATGGCGCGGTGCTTTTTCATGACACTTCGGGCGCTCCGGCCTATTTCACGCCCGAAGGCAAATCGATGAAGAAGGCGTTTTTGCATTCGCCGCTGAAGTTTGCCGCGCCTATTACATCTCATTTCAGTGAACATCGTTTCCATCCGATCCTGAAAGAATACCGACCGCATCTTGGAATTGATTACGCGGCGCCTACCGGCACTCCGGTGCAGACGATTGGCGAGGGCCGGGTGGTTTTCGCCGGACCAAAAGGTGGGGCGGGAAATCTGGTTCAAATCCAACACACCAACGGCTACACCACTTATTACATGCATTTATCGCGAGTGTTGGTGCGCTCGGGTCAGCATGTGGAACAAGGACAAAGTATTGGACTCGTGGGAATGACCGGGCTAGCTACCGGACCTCATCTTGATTTCAGAATACAGCGCCAGGGACAATTCTTGAACTTCGAGCGCCTTCCATTGCCGCCGTCCGATCCGGTTGCAAAACGGGATTGGAACGAATTCGCGGTCTTACGGGATCGCGCGCTTGCATTAATGCCAAGCAAATTGTCGCAGCCGAAAGTAACGCTTGCGAAAAATTCTTCGTCATTTCCGGCAGCGCAAGCAGGAACCAACCCCTAACATCGACTTGTCCGTGTGATGTTGGCGCAGAGCACGAAAAAGAAATCGGCGCCGCCGAATCATCCAGTGGCGCCGATTCAGTTTTTAGAAGCGGTTGATTGTTATTTCTTGACCACTGGCGCCGGCGCGAAGAAATCGGCGAACGCCTTTCCGTTTGGCGTACCCAAGGGTTGGGATGTAAATTCTTAGGCAAAACGCTTGCAATACAGGGGTGCGCAAATTGCGAACGGGGGCCTACGACGAAACGATGTCGATTATGAAATAAATTTATCTAAAAGAAGCGAAGCTACGCTTTTAGCTCCCAGGTGTCCCCTGAACGGAGAAGTTTTGCCAAGTCACCTCGGCCCCGTTTGGCCTGGACTTCGCGAATTTGATCGTTAATCAGGTCTTCATAGCGAGGGACTTGATCCCAGGAGCGAAGGACACCGATGGGAGTAGGAAAACCGGGCCGCTGCTCCATGTGCGCGAGCAGAAAAGCGTAAGCCGCGCGAGGGTGTTTTTCGTCGTGGACGAGCAGGTCTTTTTCCGTGATGCCGTTGCCTAATGGAACGACCTCAAGGTCAAGACCGTTCAGGCGAATGCCTTTATCGCGATTCTTGCCAAAAATAAGAGGCTTGCCATGTTCGAGTTGAACGATATTTTCACTGCGCGCGTCTTTTTCGGTAACGGTTTCCCAGGCGCCGTCATTGAAAATATTGCAATTCTGGAGGATCTCGACGTATGCGGAGCCCTTATGCGCGGCCGCCTTCCGCAAAACATCTTTCAAGTGTTGTTGAAATACGTCCACAGAACGGGCGACGAAGGTAGCTTCCGATCCGATGGCCAGAGAGATGGGGTTGAATGGCCGGTCGGTGGTGCCGAATGGCGTGGATTTGGTTTTCTTGCCTACTTCAGAAGTGGGCGAATACTGACCTTTGGTGAGGCCATAAATTTTGTTGTTGAAAAGAAGAACTTTCAGGCCGACGTTGCGCCGAAGCATATGAATAGTGTGGTTCCCGCCGATGGAAAGCGAATCGCCATCGCCTGTGGCGATCCATACTTCGAGGTCGGGACGAACGATCTTCAAGCCGGTGGCGACGGCGGGTGCGCGTCCATGGATCGTGTGAAACCCAAAAGTGTTCATGTAATACGGAAAGCGGCTGGAGCAGCCAATTCCAGAAATGATTACGAACTTTTCGCGCGGGATCCCTAAGTCAGCGAATACCATTTGCACGGCGGAGAGGATGGCGTAGTCACCGCATCCCGGGCACCAGCGAATTTCCTGGTCGGTTTGGAAATCTTTCTTTGTATACGTTGGCAATGTGGCGGTGGTCATAGCTGCTCTCCTGCCTGCTCCTCGGCGTCATCTTCGATCGCCACAGATGGGGTCAAGCTAAGCATTTCTTCGATCTTTTGTTCGATCTCTGAGGTCTTGAAAGGCTTGCCTTGAATTTTGTTATAGCCTTGCGCATCAATCAGGTACTTTGCGCGAAGAATCATCAAGAGCTGTCCCATATTCATTTCTGGCACGAGTACTTTCTTGTAGCGGCGGATAACCTCGCCGAGATCGCGCGGTAAGGGATTCAAGTAACGGAGATGGATGTGTCCGATGCGACGGCCTTTCTCGCGCTGAGCATTTAACGCGGCGGTGATTGGGCCGTGCGTGGAGCCCCAGGCGATAATGAGCAAATCGCCCGACTCATCGCCTTCCGGAATGACGGGTGGGATATCGTTTGCGACGGACTCGACTTTTGCGGCGCGCAATCGCACCATGTGCTCATGATTTAAGGGTTCGTAGTTGATGTTGCCGGTAACATCCTGTTTTTCGATTCCGCCGATGCGATGTTCCAGTCCGGGCGTTCCTGGAATAGCCCAGGGACGAGAAAGAGTAACCGGATCGCGACGGTATGGCAAAAAGCCTTCAGGGTTCGTTTCGAAGTGCACGGGAATTTCCGGCAATTCTTCGATGGTCGGAACTTTCCAAGGTTCTGCGCCGTTGGCCAGATATCCGTCGGACAAAACAATCACCGGGACCATATGTTTGATCGCGATTCGGCTGGCCTCAAGGGCTATCCAGAAACAATCGCCCGGGGAAGAGGGAGCGAGGACTGGAATCGGAGCTTCCGAGTTGCGTCCGAACAAAGCTTGTAGCAAGTCCGCTTGCTCGGTCTTGGTGGGAAGGCCGGTCGAAGGGCCGCCGCGTTGAATGTCGCAAATTACCAAAGGCAGTTCCACGGCTACGGCCAAGCCCAGCGCTTCGGTTTTGAGAGCCATGCCCGGGCCGGAGGTTGACGTGATGCCAAGAGCGCCAGCATAGGCTGCGCCGATGGCGGAAGTGATGGCGGCGATTTCGTCTTCAGCCTGAAAGGTGATTACGCCGAAATCTTTATACATCGAGAGCTCGTGCAAAATATCAGAAGCGGGAGTGATCGGATAAGAACCCAGGAATAGCGGAATGCCGGCTTTTTGAGAGGCAGCCACGAAGCCTAAAGCAAGCGCCGCGTTTCCGCTGATATTGCGGTAGACACCCGGAGCGAGTTTCGCGGGCGGAATTTCATAGCTGATTTGGAATGCTTCGGTGGCTTCGCAGTAGCTGTAACCGGCCTGCATGGCGAGCTTGTTGGCTTGGACTAGTTGCTGCTTGTTTTTGAATTTCTCCTGCTAGCCAGCCGTGCGTGGGCTCCATGGAGCGGTTGTAGAGCCAGTAACACATTCCCAGTGCAAAGAAATTCTTGCAGCGGTCCATGCTCTTGGCGTCGAGCCCCAGATCTTTCAGGGCGGCGCGAGTCATCTTGGTGAGCTCAACGGCGAAGAGGCGGTAACCATCGAGAGAGTGATCTTCCAGCGGATTCGTCACAATCTGCGCCTTGCGCAGATCGTTTTCCTTAAAACTATCGAGATTGACGATCAAGATTCCATTTGTTTTCAGGTCCGGCAAATTCATTTTCAAGGCCGCAGGGTTCATGGCTACTAGAACATCCACAGAATCGCCGGGAGTGTAGACATCGCTGGATGAGAAATGCACCTGGAAACCGCTGACGCCAGGCAGCGTTCCGGCAGGGGCGCGGATTTCAGCAGGGTAGTCCGGGAAAGTCGCCAGGTCATTGCCGTAGAGAGCGACCGTGTTCGTGAACTGGCTTCCGGTGATCTGCATGCCGTCGCCTGAATCACCGCAAAACCTGATTACTGCCTGATCGATTACCTCGCGCTTGCGTTTAGGAAGCTCGATGGTCGTTAATGCCATAGTCTAGAACCCCATCCTTATAAAGGCGGAGAGATAGAAAATCTTAGCCTTAAGCCAACATTGTTCAGGCGGAATAGAAAACCTGTTGTTTCACAGAAAAGCGTAGCACAAGGAGAGTAACAGGAAAACGGAATTTGAGACGCGGTCATTACGCTTCAGACATAGTTAGGATGCCCAGCCCGCACGGTACGTTGTCCGGCAGATTGCCTGACCATCCGTTGAACGTTACTCTTTACCACCCACGACTTGAGCGTGACCGAGAGCGGCGACGAGCGAGACTCCTCCCAGAATATTCCCCAGCAAAGTGGGGAGGAAGAAATTGCCGAAGTACGTTCCGCAGGAAATAGTTTTCATAAACACCATATAAAACACCGTGGTGGAGCCGGCGATGATGTGACTAAAGCCGCCGAGACCGATCCGATAGGTAAGGATGATAATAATGCTGACGCGCGCAGTCTCAGCTGCCGGCAGAAGCCAAACCATCAGCGCAATCAAGCGTCCGGCAAAAATAGCGCGCACAAAAACCATTCCAAAACTCGATCCCAGATGGGCTACGCCGATATCCATCAGAGTTTGCCTCACTGGTGCATTGAAGACATCAATCCGTGCGACGCAGAGAGCGAATAAGAGTGCCCCAATCAGATTTGCGCAACGGACGACGCTCCCGAGCCGAACAACACGTACGAACCCATGCTAACCCGGCCGCCAGGGCTGACCAAACCATGCTAGGGCAGCGGCGGGACGATGCAATTCCCCGTCGCCTTCGAGACGAATCGCTTCGTACACGACGTGCGCGGTGATGGCAACGCGTTCTTCGACTTGTTTTTTCTCGATGCGCGTGGTGATGGCCGCTTCGTTTATGGGCAGCTCGTTCTTTTCCTGCTTTTTGGTCATCTCCCTTCCGATGGCAAATCGAGTCGAACGATGGAGATTTAAGATGTCAGGAGTGCACGAAAGTGACGGAATTTATTTGGCTGCGCTATCTCTCTAAACGTCGAGACCGATGGAGCGCATCAGCTGCAACGCATTGCTGGTTTGAACGATTCCATGGCTCAAATGATGATCGAATCGCAATTTGCCATCTTCCAGGTGATCCTCAAAGTGAAAATTCGCGCCGATGGAGTCCGACGTCAACGCGATTTCGGTGAGAGCCAGGTCGTGCGTTGTTAGCAATCCAATAGCTCCTCGCTTCAGCAAATTTCTGACCACAGCTTCGGCGCCGATGCGACGGTCATGCGAGTTTGTTCCTTGAAGTAATTCGTCGAGCAAGAACAAGACAGGCATCGGTCCATCGGTCAAATCCGAGATAGCTTTCAGGCGCGTGATTTCGGCGTAGAAGCGGGAGATTCCGCCCTGCAGGGAATCCAGGACGCAAACGGAAGCGCCCACGGCGAGTGGAGAAAGCTGGAGCTTGTGCGCACGAACCGGTGCGCCGCATTGAGCAAGAACAGCGTTGATTCCAACCGAGCGGATGAAGGTGCTTTTTCCGGCCATGTTTGGGCCGCTGATAATAATGAGCCGCAGATCTCGTCCGAGGGTCAGATCGTTTCGGACCGCGCGATTTTCGGGGATGAGAGGGTGCGCGAGACCTTCGGCCTCGAAAAGTGGAGATTCATCGGTGAACTACGGGAAAAACATCCTGGGGATGTTCGTAGGAGTAGCCCGCGAGATCTAAAAGAGCTTCGATTTCACCCAAGGCTGCGAGCCAATCACGGATAGCGTTGCCGAACTTCCGTCGCCACGCTTCGACGCTAAGCGTCCATTGCAAAGTCCAAAACACGAATGGATCGATCGCTTGCAAGGCGAGATGGCGTCGCGAGACCAGGAAATCCACGCGACGATTCAAGACGGCGATAGACCTCGATGCAACTACGCTGTTCCGTTGAAGTACGGTGTGAAGAACCTTTAGCTTCGGCGCCGCGAAAGATTCTCGTTCGATTCGTGCGAGGACTTGCGAAAGCAATTTTAGGTCTTTGGCGGCTTGCTCCGTCGCAGAAGCGCTCTTCGAGGTGCGTTCGCGAAATTTCAACGTTACCGCCAGGTTCACGACGGAAATGAGCAAAGTAGGGTACCTCATACTAAAAACGGACCATGCAACTAAACTGCAAATCCAGAGGAAGGCGAGTACAGCCAAAGCTATTTGGAGTAGTCCAGGAGTGAGTGTTGGAGAATTATCTCCCCATGCGGCTAATGCTTCCGGTTGGACGCCGGAGCGGAAATCCTTTCCCAAAACAGAGAGGTCTTCGCGCAGTTCGACGCGGGTCCTCAATTCGGTGACGGCATCATTACGCAGCCGAACTTCTTCCGGTGGCGCGGGAATGAGTAGCCAGTTTGCCAGAGTTTCCTCGCCCGCTCGCGTCCGCGCAGTGCAAAGCAATTCGAATAGTGATCCGGTGCCAAAGATGTCCAAGTCCCGCGCGTAGGGATGCGAAGGGTCGGAAAAACGATCGCCGGTTTCTCCTGTGCCCATCCACTTGTTGCTGAGACGAGCCAAGCCACGTTCGTAAAATGCCATCCTACGGGAACAAATGCAAATAGTGCGAATTACACGTTCGTGAAAGATCGCGAAGAAAGTGAGGATGCCGAGAGGAAGCAGAACCCAATAGATAGCGCTGATCCTGGAGGTAAGAAGCCACGCAGCGGATACCAGCGAGATTGCGAGAAAAAGCAAAGTTGCGACTCCGAGTCTCCCAGAGATTTGCTTGAAGCGGATCTCGGTTTCTCGCAGCGCATGGAGACGCCTGTGGTATTCAGTTTCCGGATCCTGACCGGTGGTGGATGAATCGATTGCCATGATTCAGCTTATGAAAGCTGAGCGGTCGAGAGGAACTTGTCAAGGTTATAGGGAAGGCCAGGATTTCATGCCGGGCAAAAGTACACTGACCTTTAGTACTATTGACTTTCGCTTTTAATTCGCCCACACTTGCCATGCTAGCGGCCATAGGGGGTCGGATGACACTCACGAAGAGGCAGAAAGAAGTGCTGGATTACCTAGTCGGATTCCTCAACAAAAACGGCTATTCGCCGAGTTTCGAGGAAATCGCGAACTCGCTGAAACTAACCTCGCTGGCAACGGTGCACAAGCATCTTTCCACCTTAGAGAAGAAGGGTTTCATTCGCCGCGGCTACAACCAAAGCCGATCTATCGAGGTGATGCAACTCCCCAAACCGATCCGCGAGCAAGTTCTGGAACGCCACGTAGTTGAGTTGCCGCTGGCAGGGCGCATCGCTGCCGGACGACCTCTGGAAGCTGTGGAAGAGCACGAAACAATTTCACTGGCAGACTTCGCGCGAGGGCAGAATACGTTCGTTTTGCAGGTGCAGGGCGAGTCCATGCGCGAGGATCATATTTTAGACGGAGATTTCATCGTAGTGGAGCAAACGCAGGTGGCCAACCCGGGCGAGATTGTCGTAGCGCTGGTCGGTGAAGATCAGGCTACCGTTAAACGGTTTTATCGGGAGCCTGGTGGCAAGATCCGGCTGCAACCTGCCAATTCTCAGATGTCCCCGATTATCGTTCAGGCTACGGACGTAAAAATTCAAGGCCGCGTTGTGGGCGTGCTGCGTAAATATTAGTCTGCTAAAATTCTCTTCCTATGGGTCTTCCTCAACGGACGGAAGCGGCGTCGTTTTATTTCACCTACATTGACCGAATTACCGGCGACAACATTCTGGAAACGATGAAAGCGCAGTTAGATGATACCGCCGCGCTGCTGGCGGGCATCACCGAGGAACGATCTCTTTATCGTTATGCTCCCGATAAATGGAGCATTCGGCAGGTAATCAATCACGTGAACGATACGGAGCGTGTATTTGCGTTTCGTGCGATGTGGTTTGCGCGGGGTTTTAGCGACCCGTTACCGAGCTTTGATCAGAATGTTGCCTCTAACGCTGCTCGGGCAGACGAGCATTCATTGGCTCGTTATTCCCGGGAGTTCCGGAATATTCGCGAAGCGAGTCTGTCTCTATTTCGGAATTTGCCGACCGAAGCCTGGACACAGAGTGGAGTTGCCAGTGGGAATTCTGTGACAGTGAATGCTTTGGCATACATCATTGCAGGCCATGTTGCACACCATGTCGCCATTCTGCGAGAACGCTACCTAGCAGTTTAACTACGATTATTGAGTTTCAAATCGCGCTTGCAGTTTGCGACTCTCGGGCTTAATATCTATGTCCCCAGCTTACAAGCACGCATTACCTCAAGGGACACAACTGTACCATTTTGGATTTGGCTTAAGAATCGAGTGGGACTACATTGAGAAATCCAGTCCTTATTATTGATAGTCCAGCAGCAAAAAGGGGCCAAGGAGGGTAAATGTGGGGAGACAAGAAAGCGGACACTCCGGCAAAGAGTCCGCTCCCGCAGCAACAACCGCAAGCAACAGTCGCCAAAATCAACCGCGCCAGCCGACAGGCCGGCATCATTTCCTGGGGAGGCTAAGACTATGGCACCTATCGATTCAACGTACCCTGCAACATCTTCATCGTCATCGAGCGGTTTGGCAAGGCTCGGTGCAACGCTTCACGTGAAGGGCGAAATCACCGGCAACGAGGATCTGCATATCGACGGCACGGTTGAGGGGCTCGTACAACTGGAAGACCGCAAATTGACCGTTGGGGCGAGCGCCAAGGTGACCGCAGACATCATCGCTCGGGAAGTGGTGGTTTACGGCAACGTAAAAGGAAATTTGCGAGCGCGCGATCGCATCGAGATCAAGAAGGACGGGTCGGTTGTTGGCGATCTTACCACTGCGCGAATCATGATCGAGGACGGAGCTTACTTTAAGGGCTCGATCGAAATTGACAAGACGGGAGACGCGGGCGACAACGATTCGAAAGCTGCGTACACTCGAAACGCTCGCAGCACAGCGGCAACGTCTTCGTCCGTCAGCTAGGAAAAGAACAATCTGTGACGTGCTGGTGAGGCACTCGCAGCTTGGCTCCAATCGTTCGATATTGCGGCGGGCCGCGTTTTGCGGCCCGTTTTCTTTTTCGTCTCATAGTTATCAGAGCTTTAGCTGCCCCTTGGCCCCTCTGCGACTTTCGTTGACAGAAATCGCTTCGTAATCTAAACTCGTGGTTTGTCTTTAGACGGAAAGGTGTGACTGGACTGATGCAGACGCATATACCAAAGGGTCGCGAGGCCGAAGACTTGCAAGTTGGAAAGAACTGGTTCGTCGTGGATGCCGAGGGAGTGGTCCTTGGGCGGCTTGCAACGCGAATCGCGCGCATGTTGATTGGCAAGGACAAGCCAAATTACACGCCGCATCTCGATTGCGGCGATCATGTGGTGGTGATTAACGCAGAGCGTGTGAAGCTGACCGGAAACAAGATCGATCAGAAAATTTATCGTCACCATAGTGGTTATCCCGGCGGGCTGAAAGAAATTCCGATCCGGGTGATGTTGCAACGCCGTCCGGAAGAAGTTGTGCGCGAAGCAGTGCTGGGAATGCTGCCCAAGAACAAGCTGCGCGCGCGCCGGGCCAAGAAGCTGCGTGTTTATGCCGGAAGTGAAGCGCTCGCCCGCCACGCCGGACAGAAGCCTCAGCAACTCGCGCTGTAACCTACGAGACAGTGATTTTCAAAATTTCTGCGCCCAGCGGAGAAGTCCGCTAGGGGCGCACTTGTGACGCGCCTTCTTCGCGTATTCAGGCGAAGGCGTTTCCTGCAGAAGATCGAGGAGGAGGAACTTTGAGTTCAGCTTCGAGCCCGGTTTCAAGCAATGCCGGGAAGCAGTTCTATGGCACCGGCCGACGCCGTGAATCCATCGCGCGCGTTTACATCAAGATGGGGCCGGCGCGATTTACCGTGAATGGCCGTCCGGTGGATGAATATTTCCGGAACATCGCGTGGCACACGGCCGCGGTGGAGCCGCTGAAGTTCACGCAGATGCAGGATCAGATCGAAGTGAAGTGCGTCGGTGAAGGGCGGCGGCGTCGGCGGGCAGTCTGGAGCCGTGCGCATGGGACTTTCGCGCGCGCTTTCGCAGATCAATCCCGAGTTGCGGCCAGCGCTGCGCAAGAACGGGTTCTTGACGCGCGATTCGCGCATGAAGGAACGCAAGAAGTACGGGCAAAAGGGAGCGCGTCGCCGCTTCCAGTACAGCAAGCGCTAGTTTTTTTGCGGCCGGGCTCGAGCAATCGGGCCCGGCCTAATTCACGGCCGGAAAGGACCGGCAAAAAAGGATGCTGCTCCGATCCGTCGCGGAGAAAAAGCATCCCTCTATAGGAGGAGGTACATTGGGAGTCGAAATCACGATGAAAGAGCTTCTGGAGGCCGGTGTTCACTTCGGCCATCAGACGCGGCGCTGGAACCCGAAGATGAAGGAATACATTTTCGGCGAACGCAACGGCATTCACATTATTGACCTGCAAAAGACCTTAAAGATGTTCCGCGATGCGGCCCGCTATGTTTCCGAACTCGCCGGACAAGGCAAACGAATCCTCTTCCTTGGAACGAAACGCCAGGCGCAAGAGGCCATCGCGGAAGAAGCCAATCGCTGCGGCATGTTCTACGTGAACCACCGCTGGTTGGGCGGCACTCTGACGAACTGGGCTACGCTTCAAAAATCCATCAAACGCCTAAAGTTGCTGAAGGGCATGGTGGAAGATGGCCGCATGGCGCAATTTTCGAAGAAGGAAGCGGCGCGTCTGGAACGCGAATTAAAACATCTGCAACAGAATTTTTCGGGCGTCGAGAATATGACGACATTGCCCGATGCCATGTTCGTGATCGACCCTAATGCCGAAATGATCGCGGTACGCGAAGCCAGGCGCATGGGTATTCCGGTAGTGGCGATCGTGGACACGAATTGCGATCCGAATGTGGTCGACTGGGTCATTCCAGGAAACGACGACGCGTTGCGCGCGATTCGGCTCTTCACTTCAAAAATTTCCGACGCGGTCCTTGTTGGGCATCAGTCGTTTGAGCAAACACAAATCGCTGACCAGAAATCTTCCGAGGGCGCCGGCGAAGATACTGTGGATTACGTTGACACCAGCGCTTATGAAGTTTACGAAAAGCAGGAAGGCGATTACGTGGAACCCGATGCCGAGCCAGCCGTTGAAGCGAACGCTGCCGCCGCGGGAGAAGAAGATTCTGTAGCTGAGACACCGCACAAGCAGTAATAACCGCTTCGTAGCCGAAGAGGCTTTGTGATTTGCCGCGGCTGAACCGTAAGCGGACTACCCAAACTTATTCAAGAGGAAAAGAATCGAAATGGCGACACCCGGAAATTCAAACATCTCTGCGCAGCTGGTAAAGGAGTTGCGCGATCGTACGGGTGCGGGATTTACCGCATGCCGCGAAGCTTTGCTCGAATCCAAGGGTGACCTGGAACAGGCCATCAACATTCTCCGGAAGAAGGGACAAGCCGCAGCGGCCAAGAAGTCACAGCGTGCTACCTCCGAGGGTCTGGTTAGTTCGTACATTCACGCGGGCGGAAAAATCGGTGTGCTCGTCGAGATGAATTGCGAGAGCGACTTCGTGGCGCGCACTGCTGATTTTCAGCGTTTGTGCCACGACGTGGCCATGCACATTGCCGCACTTGATCCGCGATTTTTGCGCCGTGAGGAAGTAACGCAAGCGACGCTCGATCGCGAACGCGACATTTACAAGGAACAGGCAAAAGCAACCGGCAAACCCGAAAACGTGATCGATAAGATCGTCAGTGGGAAGATGGAAAAGTTCTACGAAGAAAACTGCCTTTACGAACAGCATTTCATAAAGGACGAAGGCTTGACCGTGAAGGAATTGGTCGATCAGGCCATCGCCAAACTCGGCGAAAACATTGCGATTCGCCGGTTCTCCCGTTTCAAAGTTGGCGAGATGGATGGCTCCGCGTCAGCGGTGGGCAGTACTGCGGAAGCGGACCCGACTAGCACACCATCCTCCTAGGATTCGCTCGCACATATAAACTGTCTGGTTCTTTGTGGGCGCGTTTCGTCTAAGTTGGGGACCGAAATCTTGCTCCGCGTTTAATCCTGCGAAGATTCTCTGCTAGAATGCCTCTGGCAAAAAGTCAGTTTGCCACCGAATGGCGAAAACAAAACTCATCGCACACGAACCTTCTTCTACAAAATTAACGACTGGTACGCCAGTTTACGACCGGCTGGTGTTGAAGCTTTCGGGCGAGTCGTTATCCGGCCCTCAAGATTCCGGCATCCAAGCCGAAACAATCCAAGGCATCGCACGCGAAGTGAAGGAAGTCCAAGAACTGGGTGTTTCCGTCGCGATTATGGTTGGCGGCGGAAATATTTTTCGGGGCACGCGCCAAAAGCAGCTTGCGATCGACCGAGCCACCGGCGATTACATGGGCATGCTTGCGACGGTGATCAATGGGCTCGCGTTGCAAGACGCGCTGGAAAAGTCGGGCTGCCAAACGCGGCTGATGAGCGCAATCGAAATGCATCAAGTGGCCGAACCTTTTATACGTCGCCGCGCAACGCGCCATCTGGAAAAAGGGCGCGTTGTAATTTTTGCCGCAGGAACGGGAAACCCGTATTTTTCAACGGATACCGCCGCGGCGTTGCGCGCGATGGAAATCAAGGCGCAGGTGATCCTGAAAGCCACGCGGGTGGATGGAATTTACGATGCGGATCCCGAAAAAGTGGCGGACGCAAAAATGTTTCAGAGCATCACCTACCTGGACGTGTTGAAAAAGGGACTTCTGGTAATGGATTCGACGGCGATTTCACTGTGCATGGACAATAAGATGCCGATCATCGTGTTCAATATGAACGTGCCGGGAAATCTGAAGCGCGTTGTGCTGGGCGAGCGAGTGGGCTCGGTCGTCACAGCCGCCTAAAATGCTGCGGAGGCAATTTCTCAGATGACCACGATTGCAACGAGCAAAGACGCTCTAGCGCAAGCGAAAATTCGCATGGAAAAAGCGGTGGAAGATTTTCGCAAGGAGCTGGCTGGCGTGCGCACGGGACGCGCGAACGTTTCGCTACTGGATCATGTGCGCGTGGATTACCACGGTACTTCCATGCCGATCAACCAGCTAGGCACTCTCAGCGTACCAGATGCCAGCATGATCATGATTTCTCCCTGGGACCCCAGCGCCGTTCCGATGATCGATAAAGCGATTCGCACCACGGACCTGGGATTGAATCCGACCAATGACGGCAAAGTGGTGCGTGTTCCGATTCCGCCACTAACCGAGGATCGTCGTAAAGACCTGGTGAAACACATTCACAAGGTCTTGGAGAATCACCGTACGGCAGTGCGAAATATCCGCCGCGATATCAAAGAGGCGGTTGAGAAGCTCGAGAAGGACAAGAAGATTAGCGAGGATGATCGTAAACGAACATTGGATGAGCTTGAAAAACTAACGCACTCTGAGACGAAGAAAATTGAAGATCTCTCGGCTTTGAAAGAAAAGGAAGTGATGGAGATCAAATAGTCGAATCGGCAGACACCACGCCAATATTGTTAGCGCAATTCTGCGTATGCCGATCCAGCCTGGTCGGAAATTCAATTCACGGTATGAAGATTTTCCGGAAGAATAAGCGTAAAGGTGCAGTTCGCCGTATCTGCGGAGCATGCGAGCGTGCCGCGCCGGATAATTTTCGTAGGTTCATTATTGGGAAACATGGGACCGAAGTTCACGGCGCGTAGCCGCTCGGCGAGCGGTCGCAAGGTTTGGTTTCCGCTAACGAATTTCACAGCTTCTACCTTGGGATCCTTCGTTCCCGGCGATAACAGAAGGAGGAAATCGGCTTGGGAATTCTCGCTCGGCCCTTTTCCTATGGAGAATGTACGGCGAGCGGTGAGTTCAGGCTTGGCCTGATTCACCAGATCTTCGATTTTTGCATGAGGTCCGAGCAACGCGATGAGCCGTGCGCGAGTCTCCGGAACAGAGTGAGCCGCGCCAATCGATAGTGAGTAGAAATGAATCGCTTGATCCTTTTCTCCGAGCTTTTGAGCAATCTGCGCCAGGTGATCGGCCACTTCGCCATGCTGATTCAAAAGCCAGGCAGCCTGGACATAACGTTTAGCCTGGTCTAAATCTCCCTTTTCGAAGTGAACCCAGCCGAGCGTGTCCCAATAAATACCGAGATTCGAAACCGCTTGCAGATCATCAAGGGAAAGGTGCCAGAGATCTATATTTCGCAGATTGGCTGTGGTGGCCGAAACTGCGGATTCGGCGTACTGCTGAGCTTTGTCGAGCTCGATTTGATGCTCCGCCAGATTGTAGGCCACGTTATTCCAAACTGTGGGAGTCTGCGCTAACTCGACTGCTTTGTCGAAAGCTGCCAGGGCCTTTTCTTTTTCGCCTGTATTGATGTAGGCCTGACCGAGGCTGACTTGCAGCGGGGCATTTTCCGGAAGAAGGATTGTAGCTTTGTCCAACTCGGGAACTGCATCAGCGTATTTATGTTCTTCGAGAAACAGGGCGCCCAACGCTGCGTGAGCCACGGGATCGATTGGATTTACTTCGATCTGTTTTTGGAAAGCTTTCGCAGCGTCCCGATAATTCTGTTGTTGCTGCAAGGTGAACCCAAGATAGTTGTAGGCGTGCTCGTCAAAAGGGTTCAACTCGATCTGCTTTCGGAATGCCGCGCCCGCATCGTCCAGTTGGCCTAGCCGCATATAGGCGAGGCCCAGATCGTTCCAGCCCACTTTGTTTTTCGGATCGCGTTCAAGAGCACGTTTCAAAAGCGGGATCGCACCATTTAGGTTTCCGGAGTTGAGAGCAGCGATGCCTGCATCAAGAAGTTCAGCAGGCTTTGCGGACTCGGGGATTTCCGGCGCAGCAGTAGCAGAATTTTCTGCAACCAGCACCTGGCTCTCGTCAGACTCCACGGCGCGAGTAAAAGCGAGGTAATCACCAACTCGGGAAGCGGGCAATTCGCGCATCTTAAAGCTGAGAGTGCGCTCGGCGACGAGCGTGTGAGACTCGAGATGGTAGCTTGATTTAAAAGTCGCGTAATCTCGCGTGATCGAAACTGCCACCGGAGCGCGCAATGTGAAACTGTCTGGTAACCTCAGCGTCAGGGTCATACTGACGTCGAGAGGGCTTCCGAGATAAATCGGCTTGGATGCGTCTTTCGGGGCGTCCGGCATGCCGATCATCAACAGTGGTACGACGACTTTACTTTTCTTGCTGGACCAATCGAGAAAATTCGTTTGCGAAAACTCGAGGTCAAGCTCGAACGGCTTTTTCGTGTCGGAAGAATCACTCGGCTTTACCGCGGTCACATCGCCATGGATGCCGTCCAGAGTGGCAATCGTTCGGCCAAGTTCTTGCCATTGTGTTTGTGGAGTACGACGAAAAGCTGCGCGTAAAGCCAGTTCGTTATCGCCTCGAAGAAAATATCGCAGTTTCGCCGAGAGCTTTCCGAGATCGCTGACTTCGGCGTCAATTTCCACACGCTGGGTGGAAAGAAACGGCGGATCGATGGGGGTTTCTACAATCCTGCCATCCCCGTTCGACGCCACTAGCAATGCTGATTTGTTACGCAGCGCCGGCGAGAGCAAACGGAAAGGTGCAACTTCAGCGGTGGAATCCATCCAGATGAGACCGTCTCCTCGTGGAACGGCCGTGATTACATGGTCGAATTGTGAAGGCGAGGGCACCGATGTATCCAGCTTTCGCGAGAATGGAATTAAGACCGCGTCAGAGTGAATGTTTGCGGCTTCGAGCATCGCCGCGAGCAAGGTGTGCTTGTCCTTACAGTCGCCATACTGATTCGCGAACACTTCGGCAGCAGAATGCGGTTGATAGCGCCCAAGTCCGAAAGAGAGACTTACGTAACGAATGTTCTTGGAAACGTATTCGTACAGGGCTTCGATTTTGTCGAGCTCATCCTCCCGACCTTGAATCAATTCCAGAGCCTTTGCGCGAATTTCCGGTGTGGGATCGACGCGGCCGGCTTCGAGCTTGGCATACCATTGCGCCACTTGTTCCCAACTTTCGAATGTAGTCAGTTCGATGTCGGGTCGTTTTGTCTCCGCACCTGCGGCCTTTTTCTTGGCATCTTCGTCTGGGGACGAGTGAACCAGGTTCGCGCGCTGCCAGCGATAGAAAGTACCTCCGTTTTCCTCTGACTTCGAGAAGGGAGCTTTGTCCAATCCGGTGTTATTCGCTGAACCAGGCTTGGCGCGCAGTTGGTAATCTTCGCGACCGTTGGTTAGAGAAAATTCAGGGGAGCGCACGGTGATCCTACGTCCTTGCGGAATGCCAACTTCCAAGCGCTCGTCGAGAACAATTGAATCCTCAAGAAAGTTGTAAGCGAACCAGAATTCGCCAGGCGCCAGCGAACTCTGGGTCCGCGTAACGATTTCATATTCCAGCGTGTCGCCGGCGTGTAACGAGGGCACGGTAATGTGTTTTTCTTTGTAATCGGTGTACATGGGGGCATCGCGCGCAACGCTGGCTGTCATTTCTTTTATGGAATCGGCAGGTGCATTGACGACTCTTCCATCGGGCTTGTGAACGCGGACGGTGCGAACTTCCATTTGCTCGTTACCGGAGTTGTAACCGAAAACAAGTTCGCCCAACTGCTGGACTCCGGAATCGCTTTGCACTCGGATTCGCACGGCAAGATCGCGTTGGCTTGTGCCATCGTTTTCGAATCTAACGGTGGTGTGGTACTGCTCAATGACAAATGGTTCTTGCGAGAAATTGTCGGTTGGTTGTTTCGATGCCGTTGAAGTTTCCCTCTGTGAGCCAGACTTCTTAGGTACTAATGCGTTTTGCGCATCGACAGTTCGCGCTAAGAGAGCAACAAAAATTAAGCCCAGAGACCAAGAAAGACGCTTTGTTAGTATTCCCATGCGATTTCTCGGACATTAGTTTAGAAGGCTTCCTTAGCCCGGTAAAGCACGTCGGACAAGCCTGGTGAGTAACTTCGAAACACTGTCCTTTGTCGTCGAGCGCGTGCTCGGGTTGGCACGCGTAGGAACTTTGCGACTCATATGATAAACACACTCACGTTTCTTGTTAAGAGGTGTAGAATCAAAGAGATGTAGCACATGCTCTAAATTTGGCCGGTCTTGCCGGTGCTGCAGCTGAGCGCCCCCGAGCCAAGCGAGTTGCTTATTGCGAATCCGCTGGACGGCCATAGCCGAAAGTTTTTTAGAAATTATTTTTGCCGGGAATCGAGTTGACAACACTGGCTATATCTCCTATACTCCTCCGGTTGCATTGAGGCCGTTGGCCTCGGTGGTGATTAGGGAAGTCTTCCGACCCCGGAACATAGAAGGACGGAACGGGGACAAGAAGAACGGCCGAAATGGGGCGCCAGCCCCGCAAAGCCGTGTGAGCCTCTCCGCTATTGCAAGAGATGGAGTTCACTCCTCGGGGTGAAGCATCATCGCGGAGTACCTGGTAATTCCTTCGGGTTATGGCGCCTTTTCTGTTCATTCACCCGCAGAATTTTGCGCGGGCGGATTCGCTATGCGCGGAATTATGCCGAAAAAACATCCGTGTCGTTGGATTTTGAGGGGGCCAGAGTGCCGACGTTTTCACAGCTAGTGCGGAACGGCCGGGAAAAAATCCGGACGAAAACAAAATCTCCTGCGCTGGAGGGATGTCCTGAAAAGCGCGGAGTTTGTGTTCGCGTTTATACCCAAACGCCGAAGAAGCCGAACTCAGCATTGCGCAAAGTTGCGCGAGCGCGCCTGACTAACAGCGCTGAAGTGACCACCTATATTCCGGGCATTGGCCACAATTTGCAGGAACACTCGATCGTGCTCGTGCGCGGTGGCCGCGTGAAGGATTTGCCTGGAGTTCGCTACCACGTGATTCGCGGAACGCTGGACGCAGCAGGTGTTGAGAATCGCAAGCAGGGGCGCTCGAAATACGGCGCGAAGCGGCCAAAAGCCGCACAGAAGTAGGAGAGCAGAGAGATGCCACGCAAAGGATGGGTTCTTCGCCGAAAGATTCCGGGAGATCCGGTTTTCGGCAGCGATCTGGTGCAAAAGTTTATTTCCAGCATGATGTATGACGGCAAGCGCGCCACCGCACAGGCAATTTTTTATAAGGCCATGGACCAGGTGGCCAAGACAACCAACGACGACGCATTCAAGCTGTTCAAGAAAGCTGTCGAGAATTGCAAGCCGGTCCTGGAAGTAAAGTCACGGCGCGTTGGCGGCGCGAACTATCAAGTGCCGGTGGAAGTGAATCCGTTTCGTCGACAATCGCTGGCGATTCACTGGCTGGTTTTGTATTCGCGAACCCGCGGCGGCAAAACCATGACGGACAAATTGGCTGGGGAAATTGTGGATGCTGCGAATGGCCGCGGCGCCGCTGTAAAGAAGAAGGAGGACGTACATCGCATGGCGGAGGCTAATAAGGCCTTCGCTCATTATCGCTGGTAGCGCGAATAGATTTTTCAGATGGCACGCCAAGTTCAAATCGATCATACCCGCAACATCGGGATCATGGCTCACATTGACGCCGGAAAGACGACCTCAACGGAGCGAATCCTGTTCTATACGGGTGTGACTTACAAGATTGGCGAAGTGCACGAAGGCACTACAGTCATGGACTGGATGGAGCAGGAGCGCGAGCGCGGTATCACCATCACGTCCGCGGCGACCACGGCTTCCTGGAAGCGCTTCGACAAAACCTACCGCATTAACATCATTGATACGCCCGGACACGTTGATTTCACGGTTGAAGTGGAGCGTTCGCTGCGCGTGCTCGACGGTGCGGTCGCTATTTTTGACGCGGTGGCCGGCGTGCAGCCGCAATCAGAAACGGTTTGGCGGCAGGCGGATAAGTACCGAGTTCCGCGTATTGCTTTTATCAATAAAATGGATCGCATCGGCGCGGATTTCGATCATTCCATCCGATCCATGCGGCAGCGTCTATCGGCTCACCCGGTTCCGCTGCAATATCCGATCGGACGGGAAGACAATTTTATCGGCATCATCGATTTCATCGAAGAGCGCGCCATCATCTGGAAGGACGAAACGCTTGGCGCGGAATACGAAACTCTGCCGCTGGAAAAGCTTTGGGATGCCGAATTTCTGAAGTCGCGTCCGGAACTTGAAATTGCGGTGAAGGCTTCGGCGCTAACTCCAGAGTTTTACAAAGAGCACCGCGAGAAAGTAGTGGAATACATCGCAGAGCACGATGACGCGGTGCTGACCAAGTATCTGGAGCAGCATAAGCTCGAACCGGCGGAGTTGCGCGCTTCGATTCGCCGCTCGACGATTGCCCTGAAATTGGTGCCGGTGTTGGCGGGTTCCGCTTTCAAGAACAAGGGCATTCAGCCTCTTTTGGACGCGGTAGTGGATTTTCTTCCGTCGCCTGCGGACGTTCCGCCGGTGGAAGGGGAGGATCCTAACGGCGATGAAGCGATTTTGCGCCGCGCCGCTGACGATCAACCGTTCGCCGCGCTCGCATTCAAAATTATGACCGACCCCTACGTCGGCCATGTGACTTACATCCGTGTGTATTCCGGCGTGCTGAAGGCTGGCGCGAATGTTTACAACTCCACTCGAAAAACGCGCGAACGCATCGGACGTTTATTGCGGATGCACGCGAATAAGCGCGAAGAAATTGAGTCTATCGAAGCCGGTGACATCGCAGCCTGCGTTGGTCTGAAGAATGTGACGACCGGCGACACGCTCTGCGATGAAGAAAAGCCGATCGTGCTCGAAAACATTGATTTTCCGGCGCCGGTTATTTCCGTTGCCATCGAGCCGAAGACGAAAGCGGACCAGGAAAAAATGGGTACAGCGCTGGGTAAACTTGCGCAGGAAGATCCCACGTTCCGCGTTCACACTGACCACGATACGGGCCAGACACTCATCTCCGGCATGGGCGAGCTGCACCTGGAAATCATCGTGGATCGCATGATGCGCGAGTTCAGCGTGCAGGCCAATGTAGGCAGGCCGCAAGTGGCGTATCGCGAGACAATTTTGAAAGTCGCCGAGGGCGAAGGGAAGTACATCAAGCAGACCGGTGGTCGTGGACAATATGGCCATGCGGTGCTTTCGGTGCATCCGCTTCCGAATTCCGGACACGAGGATATGCACGAGATGTCGACTGATGAGATCGACGAGCTTGCGAAAAGCGTTGCAGGTAAAGGCGGCAAGTGGCATTTCGACAAGGAACACCGCCTTCTGTTTATCGATAAAGTTGTAGGCGGCGCAATTCCTCGCGAATTTATCCAGCCAATCGAAAACGGCGTACGCGAGGCTATGGAAACAGGTGTTTTGGCCGGCTATGAAATGGTTGATTGCGCCGTGGTGCTCACAGACGGCAGCTACCACGACGTGGACAGCTCGGAAATGGCGTTCAAGATTGCAGGTTCCATGGCTTTCAAAGAAGCCTGCAAGAAAGCAAATCCGAAGCTGCTGGAACCGATCATGCGCGTGGAAGTAGTGGTTCCTGAAGATTACATGGGTCCGGTGATTTCGGACCTGAACTCTCGCCGGGGACAAATGCAGGGAAGGGAATCGCGCGGCGGCACCGAAATTATCAACGTGCAGGTTCCACTGGCAGCCATGTTCGGTTACGCGACGGAAATACGCAGCCGGACGCAAGGGCGCGGAAGTTTTACCATGCACTTTTCGCATTACGAGCAAGTTCCCGGAAATATCGCGGACGAAATCATTGGCGGGTCGAACGGCGACAAGCCGAAGAAATAGTTAGATCAATCGGTTCGGAAGTAAGAGTGCAAGTTAGAGGAGCGAGAGAGACATGGCGAAGGAGAAATTCGAACGAAATAAGCCGCACGTGAATATTGGGACGATCGGTCACATCGATCATGGCAAGACTACCTTGACGGCGGCGATTACGAAAGTGTTGTCGAAGAATAATCCGAAGGTATCGTTCCGCGCCTTCGATTCGATCGATAATGCGCCGGAAGAGCGCGAGCGCGGCATCACCATTGCGGTTTCGCACGTGGAGTATGAGACGGCGAACCGTCACTACGCGCACATCGATTGCCCGGGCCACGCCGATTATGTGAAGAACATGATCACGGGGGCGGCACAGATGGACGGCGGAATTCTGGTGGTGGCGGCGACCGATGGTCCCATGCCGCAAACGCGGGAACATATTCTATTGGCGCGGCAGGTGGGCGTGCCGGCGATTGTGGTGTTCCTGAACAAGTGCGACATGGTGGACGATCCGGAGTTGCTGGAACTGGTCGAGCTGGAAGTGCGCGACTTGCTGAAGAGCTATCAGTTTCCTGGCGACACGATTCCTGTTGTGCGCGGTTCGGCGCTGAAGGCTCTGGAAGGGGACGCGAAGTATGAGAAGTCGATTCTGGAGCTGATGGAAGCGGTGGACAAGAGCATACCGATGCCGGTGCGCGAGATCGACAAGCCGTTTGCCATGCCGATTGAAGATATTTTCTCGATCTCCGGCCGCGGCACGGTAGTTACCGGACGTATTGAGCGCGGCAAAGTAAAAGTGGGCGAAGAAGTGGAAATCGTGGGCTTCCGACCGACCATGAAGAAGACGGTGACGGGCGTGGAAATGTTCCGCAAGCTGTTGGATGAAGGGATTGCGGGAGACAACGTGGGGTTGCTGCTGCGCGGTACGGAAAAAGATGAAGTGGAGCGCGGGCAAGTGTTGGCCAAGCCGGGATCGATCACGCCGCACACGAAGTTCAAGGCCGAAGCGTACGTGTTGACGAAGGAAGAAGGCGGGCGGCACACGCCGTTTTTCACCGGCTACCGGCCGCAATTTTATTTTCGGACCACGGACGTGACCGGAGACGTGAAGTTGCCGCAAGGCGTAGAGATGGTGATGCCGGGCGACAACGTGTCGATGGAAATCAGCTTGATCACGCCGGTAGCGCTGGAGAAAGGGTTGCGCTTCGCGATTCGCGAAGGCGGCCACACGGTGGGAGCCGGCGCAGTTGCCGAGATCATCGAGTAAACATGCCTAACGGAGAGAAAATTCGAATTCGTTTGAAGGCGTACGATCACCGCATTCTCGATCAATCAACGCGGGAAATCGTGGAAACCGCGAAGCGAACCGGTGCGGATGTTGCGGGGCCAATTCCGCTGCCCACGGTGATTAACCGTTGGACGGTTTTGCGGTCACCGCACGTGGATAAGAAATCGCGCGAGCAGTTTGAAATGCGCACACACAAGCGGTTGATCGACATTCTCGATCCAACTCCGGATACGGTGGACGCTTTGATGAAGCTCGATTTGCCGCCGGGTGTGGACGTTGAGATCAAGGCTTTTGGCCGGGAACACGTAGGTAAGTAGCAGACGCGAAATAAAACGCGAAGGAAAGAGCGAACGAAATGGCGGTCAACGGAATACTCGGAATAAAACTAGGTATGACACAGGTGTTTGCTGAAGATGGCAGCGCGGTTCCTTGCACTGTTCTGCAAGCGGGCCCGTGCGTAATCGTTCAGCGACGGACCAAGGATAAAGACGGCTACGACGCGGTACAGCTGGGGCTGGTGGAATTCATCAAGCCGCAACGCGTGAACAAGGCTTTAACCGGTCATTTCAAGAAGGCTGGCGTAGCTCCGCTACGATATCTCGGCGAATTTCGCATCGAAGATTCGAAGGACGAGGCCAAGCCTGGCGACCGCGTGCTGGTGGATAACTTCAAGATCGGCGAGTTTGTGGATGTTACTGGGATCAGTAAGGGCAAGGGATTTCAGGGCGGCGTCAAGCGCTGGCACTATCGCGGTGGCGACGCTTCACACGGATCCATGTTTCATCGCGCGCCCGGCGGCATTGGCGCGAGTTCCTTTCCTTCGCGCGTGTGGCCCGGCCAGCATTTTCCCGGGCATATGGGACACGAACGCAAGACTTCCAAGAATTTGCGCGTGGTAAAAATCGATTCGGAAGAAAACTTGCTGCTGGTTTGCGGCGCGGTTCCTGGCCCAGCCGGCAGATACATTTTCATACGCAAGGCCAAAGCGGCCCTGTAGAGAGACGACCATGCCAGTTGCGGACGTGAAAAATCTCGAAGGCAAGAAAGTCGGCACGATTGAGCTGGCCGACGATGTGTTTGGCGTGAAGGTTAACGCGCACTTACTGCACGAAGCGGTGCGGCATCATCTCGCGAGCAAACACGCTGGAACGCACAAGACGAAAGATAAGAGCGAAGTAAGCGGTTCCGGTCGGAAGCTTTGGAAGCAGAAGGGAACCGGTCGCGCTCGCGTTGGCTCGATTCGTTCGCCACTCTGGCGCCACGGCGGCACAGTACACGGTCCAACGCCGCGCAGCTATTCCTATGCGCTGCCAAAGAAAATGATTATCGGCGCGTTGCGTTCGGCGCTTTCGTCAAAGTTAGCGGAACAAAAAGTGACGATTGTCGATGCCTGGGAGCTTGAATCGCACAAGACAAAAGCGTTTCGGCAAGCGCTGACCAAGCTCGATAAGGAAACACCTTCGATTCTGTTGGTGGACAATAGTTCGAACGTGAATCTTGAGCGCGCAAGCCGCAATATCGAGGGACTGACGCTGGTACCGACGAATGGTCTGGAAGCGTACGATTTGCTGCGACACGATCATTTAATGATGTCGCGTGAAGCGGCGGCTAAATTGAGCCGAGCGCTCTCCCCGAATCCGCAGGAACAGGAGGAGCCGATTCAGATTCAGCCGGCGCCGGGAGCGTCTTCAAAACAAGCAGCCGCCGAAAAGACCGAGCACGCTAAACCGGCCGCAAAAGCGCATTCGAAGACAGAGGCCGCACCGAAAGCCGCCAAGAAGGACGCGGCTGCAAAGAAAGAAAAGCCGAAAGCAAAGTCCAAGCCCAAGGCGAAAAAGGAATAGGCGATGGATACCAGGCTTTATCAAGTGATCAAGCGGCCCATCATTACAGAGAAGGGTCTTGGTGTGAAGGAAACTCAACACACGGTGGTATTTGAAGTTGCGTCAGACGCCACCAAGACAGAAATCAAGGAAGCAGTACAACGAGTTTTCAAAGTGAAAGTGGATCACGTGCGCACGGCAAATTTCCATGGGAAGTTCCGCCGCCGCGGCCGCGCAGAAGGTTTCCGGAGCGATTGGAAAAAGGCGTACGTCCGGCTGGCTGAAGGCGAAAAAATGATCGAGTACGCCGACAACATTTAGTTTCGACACTTATTGAGCGACAGGTCAGGAAGTAGCTAGAGGAAGCAATGCCATTAAAAACATTTAAACCATACACACCGGCAAGACGTTTTCTCACCATGCTCGACAAGAGCGAGGTGACCAAGCAAACGCCAGAAAAATCGCTGGTGGAGTCCAAGAAGCGCACCGGCGGCCGCAATGCCCAGGGCGAAATCACTTCCTGGCACCGCGGTGGTGGACACGCGCGTAAATATCGCAACATCGATTTCCGGCGCGACAAGACGGGCATCCCGGCGAAGGTTGCGTCGATCGAGTACGATCCGAACCGGTCTTCGCGAATCGCTCTGCTGCATTACGCCGATGGCGAGAAGCGTTACATTTTGCAGCCCGTGGGCTTGGAAGTAGGCATGACGGTTCAGAACGGCGAAGGCGCGGACATTCTGCCGGGCAATGCAATGAAGTTCCGGCACATTCCGCCCGGCACAATGGTCCACAATCTTGAGCTTTTTCCGGGCAAAGGCGGCCAGGTAGTTCGCGCCGCGGGCGGTGCAGCGCAGCTTTTGAGCAAAGAAGGCGATCTCGCGCTGGTGAAATTACCGTCCGGAGAAGTCCGGCGGTTCAGCGTGGAATGCATGGCTACCATCGGCCAGCTTGGAAACCTGGATCA
Organism: uncultured Acidobacteriota bacterium; assembly: GCA_963731535.1. GTDB lineage: Bacteria > Acidobacteriota > Terriglobia > Acidiferrales > UBA7541 > Palsa-295. The sequence continues at coordinate 290,182 of CAVSWI010000021.1, forward strand.
CGAAAACGTGACCTACGGGAAAGCAGGGCGAACGCGATGGCACGGCAAGCGTCCTACGGTTCGCGGCGTGGCCATGAATCCCGTTGATCACCCGCACGGGGGTGGTGAAGGCCGCGTGAAGGGAAACCACCCGCAAACTCCTTGGGGTTTTCCGACCCTTGGTGCGAAGACCCGGAAGAAGCGCAAGAGCAGCAGAATGATTGAACAGCGACGCAATCCGTAAGCTAGGACTGAAACGAATGAACCTGGCGAGGCGAAGAACAGAGAGCAACCTTATGACAGCCACTCGAGCAAATCGACGTTCCGCACGTCGAACAACACGGCGCCCGGCACGCGCGCGGAAATCTATTGCGCGTCGTGCAGCGAAACCGGTAGTAAAAGTAGCTTCTAAGTTGGTGCCAGCACCGCAAGTGCAACTGCGGTTGTGCAAAACGGGCTGGGCAGTGATTGTAGAAAAAATTCCAAACGCACAAGGGACTCGTTTCGTGTGCCCCTTCTGCCCGCTTTCGCACCGCGTCTCAGGTCCGGTGCGTGGATTCAAGAAAATGCGCCGCGCGCAGTGGATTAAGCTGCGCCGCGTGGAGGAGTAGTAAGACCGATGCCGCGCTCGCTCAAAAAAGGACCGTTCATCGACGATCACCTGCGCGTGAAGGTGGAAGCGCTGAACACCCGCAATGAAAAGAAAGTTTTGAAGACGTGGTCGCGCCGGTCGACGATTCTGCCGGACATGATCGGTCACACCATCGCCGTTCACAACGGAAAGAAATTTATTCCGGTGTATATCACCGAGCAGATGGTAGGACACAAACTCGGTGAATTTTCGCCCACGCGCACCTTTAAAGGTCACGCGGTGAAAGCAGCGCTCGAAAGGGCCGCTGCAGCAGCCGCTCCGGCAGGCGCACCCGCGGCAGGAGCCGCTGGTGGCGGCGCGGCGGCACCGGGACCAAAGGCATAAATGATGGCAACTGCGATTCAAGCTTCGACGCAAATTGAAGGAGTGGCAAAGGCAAGGTACATCCGCGTCTCGCCACAGAAGGCGCGGCTAGTGATTGATCTGATTCGCGGTGTGCGCGCCGAAGAAGCGCTGCACACTCTGCGGTTTACCAAGAAGCGCGTGGCGAAAGAAATCGAGAAAACGTTGCGCAGCGCCATCGCGAATGCCGAACGCAAAGCAGAAGACTCCGGCGAATCGCTGGATGTAGATGCGTTGTTCGTGACCCGCTGTTACGTGAACGAAGGGCCGCGATGGAAGCGTATGCGCCCGGCGCCCATGGGCCGCGGCTTTCGATATCAGAAGCGCACTGCACATATCGTGGTGGAAGTGGCCGAGCATCACCGCGCCGCAGCGAACCGAGTGGCAGCGGCAGCCGAAGAAGCGCAGGCTTCCAAGGGCGTGCGCGGAGCAGTTCGCAAGGCTCGCAAAGCTTTTGAGCAACGCTCGAAGCAGCAGAAACCGAAAAAGAAGAAGTAGGAGGATCGTTTGGGGCAGAAAACACATCCGTACGGTTTTCGGCTGGGCTACAACAAAGTTTGGAAGTCACGATGGTTCGCTAAGCGGGACTACGCCGACTTGCTGTATGAGGACATCCAGCTTCGCAAGCAGCTGAAGGATCGTCTGAAATCGGCCGGCATCAGTGGTATCGATGTGGAGCGCGCCGCAAATAAGTTGGTGGTGCGGATTTACACCGCGCGCCCTGGAATCATTATCGGGCGCAAGGGTTCGGAAATCGACAAGCTGAAGAGCGAGGTGCAGAAGCGCACCAAGCGCGAAGTGCACATCGACATCCAGGAAGTGCATCGCCCCGAACTCGACGCTCAGCTCGTGGCCGAGTCGATAGCGCTTCAGCTAGAAAAGCGCGTGGCTTTCAGGCGCGCGATGCGCAAGGCGGTTGACTCCGCGCTGCGTTTCGGTTGCAAAGGCATCAAGGTTCGTGTAGCGGGCCGGTTGAATGGCGCCGAAATCGCGCGAAAAGAGTGGTATCTGCAGGGCCGGTTGCCGTTGCAGACGTTGCGCGCGGACATTGATTTCGGCACTGCGGAAGCGCACACGACGTATGGCGTGATCGGCGTAAAGTGCTGGATCTATCAGGGCGAAAAAATTCCGCAACGCGGCGGAAAAACCGGAACAACCAGCGAAGTCTAGAGCTTAAGGAAACGGACTAAATATCATGTTGATGCCGAAAAAAGTTAAGTACCGCAAGCAGCAGCGCGGGCGGCGTAGCGGAAAAGCCTGGCGCGGTGGCGCGCTCGCGTTCGGAGAATACGGATTAAAGGCCATGGAGCCGGCCTGGATTACCGACCGGCAAATTGAAGCGGCGCGCGTAGCAATCACTCGATTCATCAAGCGTGGCGGAAAACTTTGGATTCGCATATTTCCCGACAAGCCGTTCACCAAGAAGCCGGCTGAAACTCGGATGGGTAAGGGCAAAGGACCACCGGAGCATTGGGTTGCGGTGGTAAAACCAGGCCGAGTGATGTTTGAAATGGCAGGCGTGGATCTCGCGGCGGCTACCGAGGCTATGGCGCTGGCGTCCCATAAGCTGCCGATTCGAACGAAGTTTGTAAGCCGGGCGGAGGAATTGTAAATGGCAGCGCGTGTTCAAAAATTGCGGGAGATGAATCATAGCGAGCTCGAAGTGCAGCAGCAGGAGCTCTCCGAGCAGATTTTTCGCTTGCGATTCCAACTCTCCACCGGCCAGTCTGAAGGATTGAAGAAATTGCGTGAAGCAAAGCGAGATCTGGCGCGGGTCAAGACTCTGCTGCGCGAGACCGAATTGAGGAAGGCGTAATGGCAAACGAATCACAAGCGGGAGCTGCGGCCGTTCAAGAGGGTGCTCGTGCACGTGGAGTGCGCCAGGAACTGACCGGCGTAGTTACCAGCGCAAAGATGCAGAAAACGATTGTGGTGAAGGTTATTCGCGCCGTTCAGCATCCGCTCTACCAACGAGTGGTGCGGCATTCGAAAAAGTATTACGCGCACGATGAAACTGGTGAAGCACGGGTGGGCGATACAGTTCGAATTGTTTCTACGCGGCCACTTTCAAAATTGAAGCGCTGGCGGCTTCAAGAAGTCATAGCGCGATCAACGCGCGCTTAAACGCAGTAAGTAGAAGCGTATTAAGGGAGCACGACGAACATGGTTCAGATGCGGACATGGCTGACGGTGGCCGACAATTCAGGCGCGCGCCAGTTGACCTGCATTCTTCCGGTGGGAGGGGACGCAGGACTGGTTGCCGGCCTCGGCGACGTGATTACCGCCGCCGTGAAGGAAGCAACGCCTGACAGCCAGGTAAAGAAGGGCAAGGTAGTGCGCGCAGTGGTAGTACGCACCGGAAAGAGCAGCGCCGAAGGGATGGTACCTACATTCGGTTTGACGATAACGCCGCGGTGCTAATTAACGATGCGGGCGAGCCGATCGGAACGCGCGTTTTCGGGCCGGTGGCCCGCGAGCTGCGCGATAAGAAGTTCACCAAGATCATCTCGCTTGCTCCGGAAGTGTGGTAGCGATGAGAGAACCTAAAGAAAAACCGGCAGCGCACGGCATTCGCCACGGCGACACGGTGAAAGTAATGGCCGGGCGTTCGAAGGGCAAAAGCGGGAAAGTGCTATCCGTGAATCTGTGGAAGAGCACGGTGACGGTGGAGCACGCGAATATCATCAAGCGGCACACGCGGCCAAACCCGTCGAAGAATATCAAGGGCGGCATCCTGGAGCGCGAAGGACCAATTCACGTTTCCAACGTCATGCTGGTCTGTCCCGGTTGCGGCAAGCATACCCGCGCGGGACATACGACGCTGCCGGACGGCACCAAGGTTCGCACTTGCCGCCGTTGCGACACGACTTTTGAGAGCTAGAGGCAAAGAGACGAAATGATTACGCGTTTGCACGAAAAATATCGCAAAGAAGCCATCCCGGCGCTTTCCAAGCGATTTGGGTACAAGAACACGATGGCCGTTCCTCGCGTTTCGAAGGTGACGGTGAACATCGGCTTGGGCGAGGCCAGCGCGAATGTGAAGCTACTCGACACCGCCGTGGTTGAACTCGGCCAAATCGCCGGACAAAAGCCGGTAATCACACGCGCCAAGAAGTCCATCGCGAATTTCAAGATTCGCAAAGGCATGCCCATCGGTTGCATGGTTACCCTACGCGGCGAGCGCATGTACGAATTTCTGGACCGGCTCTCAGCGATCGTGCTGCCGCGTGTCCGCGACTTCAAAGGCCTGGCGCCGAATTCTTTTGATGGCCGAGGCAACTACACGATCGGAATCAAGGACCAACTGGTTTTCCCGGAGATCGATTACACACGGGTAGACAAAATCAAGGGCATGAACGTCACCATAACGACTACGGCAGAAATGACGAAGAAGGACGCGAACTGTTGAAACTGCTCGGCGTTCCTTTCAGGGCTTAAGGAGACTATAGAAGCATGGCGCGTACCAGTCAGTTCGCGAAGATGAAGCGGAAGTTGAAATACAAGATCCGCAAGCGGAATCGTTGCCGCATCTGCGGACGCCCGCGCGGTTTTCTGCGCAAATTTGAATTGTGCCGCATCTGTTTCCGCGGCCACGCGCTCAAGGGAGAAATTCCCGGCGTGGTGAAGGCAAGTTGGTAAGGAAGGAAGAATGACCACTGATCCCATCGCTGATTTGTTGACTCGGATTCGAAACGCTTCGACCGCAAAGCACTCGCGTGTGGATATGCCGTCTTCGAAACTGAAGATAGAGTTTGCGCGCATTTTGAAAGAAGAAGGCTACCTGGCGAATTACAAAGTTGTGGAAGAGCAAAAAGGAAAGAAGACCCTGCGCTGCTTTTTGCGCTACACACCGGATCGTCGGCCAGTTATCACCGACCTCAAGCGCATCTCGAGGCCCGGATCCAGGCGCTACGTAGCGAAGACCGGAATTCGTCCGGTGGTTGGCGGAATGGGAATATCGATACTATCCACGCCGCGCGGACTTATGACCGGTCAGTCGGCGCGCAAGGCAGGAGTTGGCGGCGAATTGATGTGCGAAGTTTGGTAGGAATTTTAACCATTACAAGGATTTGAGAGAGCTATGTCGCGAATTGGAAACAAGATAATTCCGGTGCCGTCGGGCGTGAAGATTCAAATTAAGGATGGCGCCGTTGACGTGCAAGGTCCCAAAGGCAAGATGCATGTAAACGTACCGGGCGGGATTACTTTCGAGCAGAAGGACGGCACGCTCATGGCCAAGCGCCAATCGGAAGAACAGCGCGCATTGCACGGCCTCGCACGCGCTCTGGTCGCTAACGCGGTAACCGGAGTCACCATGGGGTTCAAGAAAGACCTGGATATCGTTGGCGTAGGATATCGCGCCGAAGTGAAAGGCAAGAATGTGGTGCTAGCGTTGGGGTACTCGCATCCAATCGAGTTCCCAATCCCTGAAGGCATCGTCATAGCCGTTGAAAAGCAAACACATATGTCCGTTTCGGGGGCGGACAAGAACCTGGTGGGCCAAGTAGCTGCAAACCTTCGCGCGCTGCGGCCGCCCGATCCATATAAGCAAAAAGGGATTCGAATCACTGGCGAGCGGTTGAAGAAGAAAGCGGGCAAGGCTGGCGCCAAGTCGGCGGCCTAAGTTAGAAGGAGAACAAACGTGGCAGCACCAGTTCGAAGATTATCGCGGGAAGCCCATCGCCGCCGGATTCATGTGCGAACGCGACAGAGGTTGGCTGGAACATCCGAGCGTCCGCGCCTTTGCGTGCATCGCTCGTCCAAACACATTCGCGCGCAGGTGGTGGACGATCAAAGCGGAAAAACTCTGGCTTCTGCCAGCTCGCTCGATGGCGAAGTTAAGAAGTCTATTAAAGGTGGCGGAAACATCGCAGCCGCAAAAGTGGTTGGTAAAGCGATTGCGGAACGCGCGCGCGGCAAGGGAATTGAGAAAGTTGTTTACGATCGTGGTGGCTACCAGTATCACGGCCGCGTGAAAGCGCTCGCCGAAGCGGCCCGGGAGGCGGGCCTGAAGTTCTAACAATTATGCCGAAACAAGAGCTCAAAGATACGCTATCTGTCCGCAGGCCGGTGGAAACCAACCAGGCGAACCTGAAGGATCAAGTCGTTTCGATCAATCGCTGCACGAAAGTGGTCAAGGGTGGCAAGAACCTCAGCTTCTCGGCGCTGGTGGTCGTGGGCGATCAGGGCGGCCACGCCGGCTTTGGCATGGGCAAGGCGCGCGAAGTCCCCATGGCCATTCGCAAAGCGATCGAAGCGGCTAAGAAGAACATGGTGAAGTTGAATTTGAAGGGTTCGACGATTCCGCATCAGGTTCTCGGTAGCTACGGTTCGGGCCAAGTGCTCCTAAAGCCGGCGCCGGAAGGAACGGGCGTGATCGCAGGCGGTCCTGTGCGAGCAGTGATGGAGGTCGCCGGGATTCAGAACGTGTTGACGAAATCTCTGGGCACTTCCAATCCTCACAACGTGATCAAAGCGACGTTTGATGCGCTTTTGCATTTGAAGGACGCTGCGAAAGTGGCCGAAGGCCGCGGAAGAGGAGCGGAAGAGCCAGTTTCGTAGGCGCTTTTCAAAAAGAATATGACACCGAACAAGAGAAAGACGTCAGGCAAGTCTGATCAACAGTCCGGAACGCTGAAAATAAAGTGGGTCGTGAGTTTTATCGGTTGCCCGCGCGGCATGAGGCAAACCATTCGCGGCTTGGGCTTTCGGCGGATGCAACAAGTGGTGGAACATCCCGACACGCCGTCGATACGTGGCATGATCGCGAAAGTTCATCACCTGGTCAGGATTGAGGGATAGGGATGGCCATTAAACCGACACTTTCGAATTTGAAACCGCCGCGTGGTTCGCGTCATCGCAAGGTGCGCGTGGGCCGGGGCATGGGATCGAAACTTGGCAAGACTTCCGGCGCGGGCAACAAGGGCCAGCAGTCACGTCGCGGATATTCTCGGCGCCCTGGATTTGAGGGCGGCCAGATGCCTTTGCATCGGCGCTTGCCCAAACGCGGTTTTTCGACTCCGTTTCGCAAGACCTATGCAGTGGTCAACGTCGAAAGTTTGAACGTCTTTGAAGCAGGCGACATCGTTTCGCCCGAAATGCTGTTTGGCCGCGGGATCGTACGTGTCGAGCGGGAAGCATTGAAAATCTTGGGCAGTGGTGAATTGAAAATAGCGCTGACCGTGCAGGCGCACGCTTTCAGCAAGTCGGCAGAAGAGAAGATCGCAGCCGCCGGAGGAAAAGCCGAACTTTTGAAATGAGCCCGCTAAGAAAACTCGTCGAAGCTTTCCGAAACATTTTCAGCACGCCGGACCTGCGTAATCGAGTGCTGTTTACGCTGGCGTTGCTGGGAGTCTATCGGCTGGGCGCCTTCATTCCTACTCCTGGAATCAATACGGCCCTGTTGCAACAGCTTTTTGAACAGAGCAAAGGTTCGGTGTTGGGGATTTTTGACCTTTTCAGTGGTGGCAATCTTCGCCGACTTACGATTTTTGCCTTGGGCATCATGCCGTACATTACGGCTTCCATCATTCTGCAGTTGATGGTGGTGGTGTGGCCTTATCTCGAGAGACTGCAAAAGGAAGGCGAGCTCGGTCGGCGAAAGATTACGCAGTACACGCGTTATTTGACGATTATTTTAAGCGCCTTCCAGTCCTTTACGATCGCCGAGACCTTGACGCGCCAGAATCTCCAGGGTCAGGCGTTGGTTTACCACCCAGGAGCGCGCTTTATCTTGATGACCATGCTCACGCTGACGACTGGCTCCGCGTTCATCATGTGGCTAGGTGAACAAATCAGCGATCGCGGAATCGGCAACGGGATGTCGCTGATTATTTTCGCCGGTATCGTCGTAGGTTTACCACGCGCAGTCGGCGACTTGTGGGAGAAAGCTAAGACGCAACAGTGGGGTTCGTTTACTCCCATTGCGCTTCTCGGCTTAATGGCTCTGATGTTAGCGGTTGTGGCTTTTATCGTATTTATGGAAGGTGGCCAGCGGCGCATACCTGTGCAGTACGCCAAGCGTGTAATGGGCCGCAAAGTAATGGGCGGGCAGATGACTTATCTGCCTCTGCGAGTGAATTCTGGTGGCGTGATTCCGCCGATTTTTGCGAGTTCACTGCTTACTTTCCCGCAGACATTGGCGCTTTTCTTCCAGAAAAAATCGCCGTTCTTTGAAAAGTTTGCTAACCAAATCAAGTGGGGCGAGCCGCTCTACACCTTGATATACGTTACGCTGATCATCTTTTTCGCGTTCTTCTATGTGGGCATTATTTTCAATCCCACCGAGCTTGCGGACAACATGCGGAAATATGGCGGGTTCATACCCGGAATCCGGCCAGGGCGAAATACGTCGGAATACATCAACCGCATACTGACCCGCCTGACCTTCGTAGGCGGAATCTATCTCGCTATTGTTTGCTTGCTCCCGGAGTGGATGATCTCGGGCATCCACTTGCAGCATTTGTGGTTGGTGGGTAATTGGTTCGATCAGCATATGTGGCGATTTGTCCTCGACGGATTGAATGTGCAGTTTTATTTCGGAGGCACTTCGCTGCTGATCGTAGTCGGTGTAGCCATGGACACGGTGCAGCAACTCGAGGCACAGCTGGTTATGCGCAATTACGACGGGTTTGTTCGCAAGGGCCGAGTGCGGGGCCGTCGCAGTTAATGGTGGCTCATTGGCGGTGGGCATGGCGCTCAATCGGGCTATGATTTTCTTGGGCCCGCCAGGTGCCGGTAAAGGCACCCAAGCCAATCGTGCAGCAAAGCGATATGGAGTGCCCCATCTCTCCACCGGTGACATGTTGCGTGAAGCGGTGGCGCAAGGCACCGAGCTAGGCCGCTTAGCGAGGCCGCTCATGGAACGCGGCGAGCTGGTGCCGGACAACATCGTGATGGGAATGGTCGAAGAGAGGTTGGCGCGACCGGATTCCGCGCAAGGATTCATCTTCGACGGTTTTCCCCGGACCGTGCCGCAAGCGGAGCAACTGGACAAAATTCTTGCCCGCCGCGGATTTGGAAAGCCGTTGGTTGTTGAGTTTCATGTTAGCCCGGAGACGCTGCTGCATCGGATTTCTGGACGCTGGACCTGCAGCGTGGGCGGCGAAACGTACAATATTTATGAGCGTCCGCCGAAGGTTCCGGGAATCTGCGATGTGGACGGCGGAAAATTAATTCAGCGCTCGGACGATAGCCCGGACATCGTGCGAGAACGTTTAGCGGCATACGATCGCAAAACGAAACCGCTCGCGGATTATTACCGGCAGCACGGTGTTCTTGAGACTGTGGATGGATCGAAGGACGTTGAAGAAGTAAGTCGTGCACTGAACGAGATATTTGCACGCGCGGCAGGGAGAGATGGTCATCTGTAAATCGCCGAAAGAGCTCGAAAAGATGTACCAGGCGGGGCAAATCGTCTGGGGAGCTCTGGAGAAGATGCGTACGATCGTTCGGCCGGGCGTATCGACGAAGGAACTCGACGAATTCGCCGAAGAATTTACCGAGAAGCACAATGCGCGGCCGGCTTTCAAGGGATACCGGGGATATCCGGGCTCGGTGTGCACTTCGATCAATCAGGAAGTCGTGCACGGCATTCCTTCTTCCTCGCGGAAAGTTCGCGAAGGCGACATTTTGTCTTTGGACTTTGGTGTCGAGTTGGACGGTTACTTTGCGGACGCCGCGCTGACCGTGCCGGTCGGAAAAGTTGCTCCGGAGCGCCAGAAATTGCTTCGGGTAACGCGTGAGTCGCTGGAGCAGGGAATTGACAAGATTCGGTCCGGCAACCGCCTTGGTGACGTATCGGCAGCGGTGCAGCAGTGGGTTGAAAAAAACGGCTTTTCGGTAGTGCGTGAATTTGTGGGTCACGGCATTGGAACAAAAATGCACGAGGACCCGCAGCTCCCGAATTATGGCTCGCCAGGCCAAGGGCCCCGGCTTCAAGAAGGAATGGTGCTTGCCATCGAACCGATGGTGAACACGGGCGGCCCGGGAGTAAAAATTTTGGATGATGATTGGACGGCGGTTACGACGGACGGCAGTGATTCGGCGCATTTCGAGCACACCGTAGCAGTCACGGCCAAAGGGCCTTGGATTTTAACGCGGCCGCGAGAAGCCAGCGGACCGTGCTGGTAAGCAGGAATGACCATCTTATCGAGTTTGAACTAGGAGCACATGATTCGAAGGCCAGAGCCGGAAAAAAAGAAATCGAATGAAGGCAGCGGAAAAGAAGACGCCATTGAAGTGATGGCGACAGTGGTCGAACCGCTTCCCAACGCGATGTTCCGCGTGGAGTTGGAGAATAAGCATCAAGTGCTAGCCCACATTTCGGGAAAGATGCGCAAGAATTTCATACGCATCCTGCCCGGAGATCGCGTGGCAGTGGAGCTTTCGCCGTATGACCTGACGCGCGGCCGTATCGTATACCGCTACAAGTAGCAAGACCGCGAGCGCAGGAAGGGACAGAATAGAAATGAAAGTAAGAGCATCGGTAAAGAAAATTTGCATGAAGTGCAAGATCGTTCATCGGCGCGGCGTAGTGCGCGTGATTTGTGTGAACGCCAAACATCGCCAGCGCCAGGGCTAAGAACAGGGAGAAAACGGATGGCTCGCATTGCAGGTGTTGATTTACCGCCAAACAAAAGGCTGTGGGTTGGGCTGACCGCCATTTATGGTATTGGCCAGCAGCGCGCTCGTTCGCTTGCTGCTAAGGCGAATGTGGATCCGACGAAAAAGATCAAGGATCTGACGGAAGAAGAAGTAACCCATCTGCGCGCCGCCATTGAATCGGAAGGCCGCGTGGAAGGTGACCTTCGCAAAGAAACACAGATGAACATTCGCCGGCTGATTGAAATTCAATGCTACCGGGGCTTGCGTCATCGCCGAAATCTTCCGGTTCGTGGACAGCGCACGCATACCAACGCGCGCACGCGCAAAGGTCCGCGTAAGGGTGCGGTGGCAGCGAAGAAGAAGACGATGGCTCGCAAGTAAGGAATGAAGGCGTAGAGAAAATAGGAGAGACACGAGCGTGGCAAAAGAACCTCAAAGCGCAGCGGCTGCACCGGCAGGGGCAGCGGCGAAGAGCACCAAGCGCAAGAAAGAATTTCGCAAGAAGAAAGAAAAGCGCGTGGTTCCTCACGGAGTGGTGTGCATTCAAGCTACGTTCAACAACACCATTATCACTCTCACCGATCCAGATGGCCGCGCAGTGAGTTGGTCTTCAGCCGGATCTGTGGGTTTCAAAGGATCGCGCAAGGGTACGCCGTACGCGGCGCAGCAAGCTGCCATGACGGCTGCCGGTGTCGCGCGCGATCAATACGGAATGAAATCGGTGGAAGTTCGCGTGAAGGGTCCGGGCGCGGGACGCGAGTCCGCTGTCCGTGCTCTGGCTTCCTCGGGCTTGCACATCAATGCAATCAAGGACGTGACGCCGGTGCCGCATAACGGCTGCCGTCCACCTAAGCGCCGCCGCGTATAGAGCGTCAAGAGATTTGAGAAGTAAGAAAAGGAGACAAGGCTTTGGCAAGACATCGTGAAGCAGTTTGCCGCTTATGCCGAAGGGAAGGGATGAAACTCTTCCTGAAAGGACTGCGGTGTTTTACAGAAAAATGCGCTATCGAGAAGCGCAATTTCGTTCCGGGGCAGCATGGCCAATCCCGCCGTCCGAAAATGGTGGGTTACGGAATTCAATTGCGCGAAAAACAGAAGGTGAAGCGCACCTACGGATTACTCGAGCGCCAGTTCCGCACCTATTTTGAAAAGGCGGAACGGACCAAGGGTCCGACCGGCGCGAACCTGATGGTTACTCTCGAGCGCCGTCTCGACAATGTCGTCTATCGAATGGGTCTGGCGGGCTCGCGCTCACAAGCGCGCCAGCTCGTGCTGCATGGCCACATTCGCGTGAAGGGCCGCAAAGTCAACATCCCAAGCTATCTGGTGCAGGTGGGCGAAGATATCGCGCTGAAGGAAAAGATGCACCAGAACGCGATGGTGCTTGAAGCGCGGAACCTGGCAAACAGTCAGGGCGTCGCTCCCTGGCTCGATATTGACCGGGAAAATTTCAAAGCGCGCGTCGTGGCGATGCCTCGCCGCGAAGACGTGCAGACACCGCCGATGAACGAACAGCTCATCGTCGAGTTGTACTCGAAGTAGCGCGTAAAAAGATCGTCAACGTTGAATAGTTTGTGGGCTCGCCGCTGGCGAACCAGGAGGAATGTCGCATATGTGGAAGGGATTTCAGAAACCAAAGCGCTTGGCAGCAGAACCGGAAACACTCACCGATAAGTACGGGAAATTCTCCGCACAGCCTTTTGAACGCGGGTGGGGAACTACGGTTGGCAATTCGTTGCGGCGCGCGTTGTTGAGCTCGATTGAAGGTGCGGCCATTACCGCAGTCAGGATTGAAGGCGTGCTTCATGAATTTTCGCCGATTCCCGGAGTCGTAGAAGACGCTACGGATATCATTCTCAACCTGAAGCAAGTGCCGCTGAAGTTGAATACGGATCAACCGAAAACAATCACGCTGGTCGTGGATACGCCCGGACCGGTAACCTCCGCAAAAATCGAAGAGGATGCCGACATCGCCGTTCTCGATAAGAATGTATACATCGCAACGGTCAGCGAAGGCGGCAAGCTCGAATTGGAACTGCGCGTGAAGAACGGCCGCGGATATGTCGCTGCGGATCGGAACTTCGACGAGGATTTGCCCATCGGTTACATCCCGATCGACTCGGTTCACTCTCCGGTGCGCAAGGTCAATTACGCGGTGGAAGCGGCGCGCTTGGGGCAGATGACTGACTACGAAAAGCTCACTCTTGAAGTCTGGACTAACGCCGCCATCACTCCGCAGGATGCTATCGGACTTGCCGCGAAGCTGATGAAGGATCATATGAGCATCTTCATCAATTTCGAGGAACAACCCGATCTGCCGGAGGAAGTGGTTGAAAATTACAGCGATCCGCGCTTGGAATATCTCGACCGCTCGGTAGAAGAGCTGGAACTTTCGGTGCGTTCTTATAATTGCCTGAAGAACGCGAACATTCAAAACCTGCGCGAATTGGTGCAGAAGACCGAGTCCGAAATGCTGAAGACGAAGAATTTTGGACGCAAGTCGCTGAACGAGATCAAGGACATCCTGGTAAAGATGGGCTTGAGCCTCGGAATGAAATTCGACGAGCACGGACGCATCATCTGGCCGCCATTGCCGAGCCAGACTGCTCCGCCGCCGTCCGAAGAAGGGGAACACGGGGCGCTTTAGGCCGCGGAATAAATCATGAGACACCTCGTTTCAGGGCACAAACTCGGAAAGCAGCCGGCGCATCGTCGCGCGGTATTGCGCAATCTCGTGACCAACCTTATCGAGAAAGAGCGCATTCAAACCACGATCCTGCGCGCACGAGCGGCTCGTCCGCTTGCCGAACGCATGATTACGCTGGGCAAGCGCGATTCACTCCACGCGCGCCGTCAGGCGGCTTCGTTCCTGACCACCCCTGCAGCCACCAAGAAGCTCTTTTCCGATCTCGCTCCTCGCTTTGCGGACCGCCCAGGCGGCTACACGCGAATTGTTCGCGTCGGCTGGCGGATTGGCGATGGCGCTGAACTCGCGATTCTTGAGTTCCTCGGGTCTGAGCTAAAGAAAAAGGAAAAGAAACAGAGAAAAGCGGTGGAAGAAGAAGTCCCCGAAGAAAAGGAAGCTGCCGCTAAAAAGTAGTTTCAACGGAATCAATTAAGAACGGCCCGCTAGCGAAACGCCTAGCGGGCCGTTTTATTTTTGGAGATTAAGAAGTGCTTTATTTGATTCCCATCCAACTGTTGTAAATCGCCTGCTGCTGTGGGGTAGGATGCTCCATCGGTTTCAACGTGTAGGTGGGATAAGGACTGGCTATTAAAGTGACAGGAATTTCTTTCACCATGCCCAAACGGATCACCGTTATGCGCAGCGTGTCGCCGGGCTTGTGATCTGCAATGGTTTCGGAAAATCCGTCTGCGTCCACGGTACGACCGTCAACTCCGATAACCACGTCGTCGCGGTCCAGCCCTGAGTTGTCAGCGGCGCCGCCGGAAGTCACATTGGTGATTTTTGCGTGACCATCGTCGCTCTTGCTCTGGCTGATGCCGAGCCAGGGCTTTTCAGAATCGAGTTTTTTCTCCACCGCGATTCCGGCATAAGCAAAATATTCCTCATAAGGAATCGGATCTTTGCCGCTGATGTATCTGCTGAAGACATTGCGGAGGTCCGTTCCAGCCACCTCTGACGCGGCTTTTACTGCATCCTCCGGTTGGAACCCCGCTTTCGGAAGGGCATAGCGTGAATACATCACACGCATCCAGTCATCGAGAGACTTCCGATTATTCGTATTCTTGCGGATGGCGAAATCCAGGATGTGCCCCATGATTTGGCCGCCATCGTAATAAGAATAATTTGTATTTTTTAAATTATTCACCTGCGTGACGACATCGCCGTTGTACCAGGTATCCCAGCTTGTGTCTTCGATGCTGCGCTCGCTTCTGCCGGGATCCTGTTCGAACTTTGTAATCGTGTAGGCAATCTGGTCCAGATATTGCTTAGGCGTAATAAGGCCGGCACGTTCCAAGGCGAGAGATCCGTAATAACTCGTAAGCCCCTCCGAGATCCATAGCGACGGCGTATGTACCATTTGCGAATAATCAAACGGACCGAGCGGAAGCGGCCGCAACCGCTTCACATTCCAAGCGTGAAAAAACTCATGCGCGGTAACGAAGAGTTTTAAATTGTATTGTGAGCCGTAGCCCGGAGCGGGATCCTGCGAATCCCAATCTTTCGAAAAATCGATTTGCGTTGAATTCAGATGCTCTAAGCCGCCACCAGTATTCGGCCAAACATGAAAGAGGAACCAATAATCCTTGAATGGCGCGGCTTGCTCCGTGCCGGTTACCGCACTAAACATCGGTACGATCGTTGCTACGAATTTCTGCATATCCTCTGCGAATTTCGAAAAATCCTTCTGCCCTTCTACATCATGGACGATCACATGGTAGGTGGACCCCAGAACCTGGAAATCCTTTTCGGCGAAGTCTGAAATTTCCAGAGGCGCGTCCGCGAACCAGTCGTAATTGGTGGCGCGAAAGGTGTGATCGGAGGTGCCTTCCATCCCCGTGGCTACTTTCCAGCCTTGAGGCACGGCGATAGTGAGGTCCACCGGGCGCTCTTTCCCTCCCACCAGATACATCCAAACCGAGGGCCCGCCGATGAACGCATGTCGCTCGTTGTATTGAGCCTGATTGTTACGCAGCGTATCGCCGAAAACCTGGTAGGAAATCGTGACTTCCTGCGCACCCGCAAGATCGATGCGCCAGGTTTGGCTGTCTGTCTTGCGCCAAACCAATTGTTTACCGTTCGAGCCGCAGGCCTGAAATCCCTGAATATTCGCGGAATAGTTTTGCAAATAATAAGATCCGGGCGCCCAGTCAGGTATGGCAAAGTCCACCGTTGGGCCTTCCAACTCGGTCGCACGTAGCATTACGTCCATCAGATGCGTGTTCGGCCGTTCGAAGCGTAGTTCGTAATGCAGAGCATCAGCAGCCCTAACGGAGCTGCTATTCAGAATGACAAATATTGCCAGAACCCATAACCTTTTCAGAATGCGACGTGACATGCGTGTCCTTTCATGAACCTAAGCATTAACGAGGAGGTACTGCGCTCGGCTCAGCCGGCGGCAAAGGATCGCCTCTCCGCTTCCTTCGGACATTGCCCAAAAGCACAACGAGAGCAACAACAATCTGCGCAGCAATCCCTCCCGCTGTATCGATCAACACATCGGAAACTGCTGCCGTTCTGCCCGGAACGAATGATTGATGAAATTCATCAAGCGAGGCATAGCATGCCACAATCGCGATCGCCGCAAGGGCCCAGCCCAAATGAGTGCCGGGTTTCCCCGCGCGAATTGCTCGCAAAATTAGCAGGCTCAAGACGAAGTATTCAGTGACGTGACCCATCTTGCGTATGAAATGATGAACGAGGAACAGAGTTTCCTGTGATGCATGCGGAAAAAACCACCTCAAGATGGGAACAATAATGCGGCTGGTATTATCTGAGGTAAATATACCGGTGGAAAATGTGGATATCACAATCGCCCATAAAAGCGCGGGCCACCAGCGTTGAAGCCATCGCATGCTAGAGGGCCGGCTCAACAGTCGGAAAGTTGTTTAACGGATCTACTTCGGCTGGCTGCGACATTATTCCAGTCGGTAATTCGGGGCTTCCCGCGTGATGATTACGTCATGTACGTGGCTCTCGCGCAATCCGGCTTGCGAGATGCGTATGAACTGGCCGTGTTCCCGCAGGTCTCTCAAATTTGCCGTACCACAATAGCCCATCCCGCTGCGCAGGCCGCCAACCAGCTGCTCCACGAGCGCCGACAGTGGTCCTTTATAGGGAACTTGACCTTCAATTCCTTCCGGAACAGATTTGCCTCGCTCCGCGTTTTCTTGCGCGTAACGGTCGGCAGAGCCCGCTTCCATAGCGCCGATCGATCCCATGCCGCGGTAGGATTTAAATGTCCGGCCCTGATACAAAATCGTCTCCCCCGGGGATTCTTCCGTACCTGCAAACAGCCCCCCGATCATCACAGAGGATGCGCCCGCTGCAAGGGCTTTGCTGATGTCGCCTGAAAATTTAATTCCGCCATCGGCGATCAGTGGAACTCCCGTATCTTTTGTCACGCGAGCGCACTCCAGAATTGCAGTTATTTGAGGCACGCCTGCACCGGTAACCACGCGCGTAGTGCATATCGACCCAGGGCCGATTCCAACTTTCAAACCGTCCACGCCCAGAGAAATCAATTCGCGCGTCCCATCCGCAGTGGCCACATTTCCAGCGACCACTTGCATATTCGGCAGCTTGGATTTTACGTCGCGAATGGCGTCCATCACTCGGGTCGTATGCCCGTGGGCCGTATCAATAGCGAGGACGTCCGCGCTTCCTCGTGCCAGTTCTTGCGCGCGCTCCAGGAAATCCCCGGTCGCGCCAATTGCTGCACCTACGCGAAGACGTCCATGCTCGTCTTTCGTTGCATTCGGGAATTCAATCTTTTTCTGAATGTCTTTTACGGTAATCAGGCCTTTTAAATTGAAATCTGCGTCAACCACTAGAAGCTTTTCAATGCGGTGTCGCTGCAGGATTTTCTCGGCTTCTTCCAGCGTGGTGCCGACGGGAACTGTGACCAGGTTATCCTTGGTCATAATTCCGCTGACCGGCTGATCCAAATTTCGCTCGAAACGCAAGTCTCGGTTGGTCAGAATCCCCAGCAGATGCGCGCCTCGCGTAACCGGCAGGCCGGAAACTTTGTACTTGTTCATGATGTCCAGAGCTTGGCGCACGGAAAGCTCGGGCGCAATCGTAACGGGATCCACAATCATCCCGCTTTCAGAGCGTTTTACTTTGTCCACTTCTTCCGCCTGGCGGTCAATCGACATGTTTCTGTGAATAAAACCGATTCCACCCTGCCGCGAGATGGCGATAGCGAGACGCGAATCCGTTACCGTATCCATGGCCGCGGACACAATCGGAATATTCAACGAAATAGTGCGCGTGAGGCATGTGCGCGTATCAGCCTGCGCCGGAAGCACTGACGACCTGCCAGGCAAGAGCAGCACGTCATCGAACGTCAGTCCCTCCGGAATAGCTCCTTCAATCATCTATGCTCCTGTGCTCGTTAGCACAACCAAAAACAACAAAGCCCAGCCTGGTTCGCTGGGCTGCAGAGAGGATTCATTTGTCGCGAAAGACCTTCATCATCCAATTTATAATTTTAGGCTTAACGGAGGCCGAAATCAAGACGCGCAATGGGGCCAGATGGGGCCATAGCAAGCGCTTATCTGCTGAGAAGATCCGCGAACTGGCGAAGCTCCCTACTATTCAGGTCGGACACGGCGTAGTCATCCATGCCGTTGCCTGACCAGGAGACCACGTTATAGCCTTGGATGGTCTGAACTTCCGGCGCCTTCGCGCCGTTCTTTTCCTCGGGCCAAATGAAAACATTGATGAAATGTTTCTGGCGCTGATAGACAAGAGCGGCCACATTGCGTCTGCCGATGTAATCGAGCCGGCCTCCAACCAAGGGAAAACCCTGCGTCCCGAGATCCACAACCGGTGGGGCAAAATCCAATTTGCCGTCGAACCAAGGCTTTACGGTGTGTTGGTCAGTGGATTCGACATCCATTAGGTGTCCTGGCTGCAGCGAGCGAATGTGGCTGGCAACGATTTCCTCGGCAACCAGGTTTTGCTTCGGGCGTCCGATATCAGGGATCGCTTTGACGCCGAGAAAGACTGCTATAAGGATGGCCGCGGCAATCGCAAGCCACTCGATCACCGGACGACGCGTTGTTGAAATAGATTGCGGCCGCGCCTCCACTGGGAGTGTCGCTCGAACGCGAGCGCGCAGGCTATCGGGTGCGCGTTCGTAGAGATTCGCGGCCCGCAATGAATCGCGCAAGGTTTGCTGTTCACGTAACTCGTTAGCGCATTGCGGACATGTCTTCAAATGTTCCTCGAATTCGAGGCTGCGAACGAGATCGAGTTCGCCGTCGAAATATGCGCGGAGCAAGCGTTCGTTATTTTCGCAGGCCACGTTGCCCCTCCTCGGCACGCATCCGAATCACGCGTTCCTTCAATTGAGAACGGGCGCGGGCTAAACCTGACATGACTGTGCCAATAGGTTTACCCATAACCTCGGCGATTTCCTTGTAAGACATGCCCTCAAGCTCGCGCAACACTATGACCTCGCGAAAGTTCACCGGCAATTCGTCCAGCACTTCGCGAAGCATCTGGCTGTCAACCGACTGCAAAAGCGCGCCTTCAACACCGGATTGCTCGGAGACGGAGGTGTGAATCGTCTCGTCAAATTCTTCCATGGGGTTAGCGGCGCGAGTCTTCTCAAGAAAAGAATAGCTGGTATTCCGCACGATTTTTAGCACCCAGGCGCGAGCATCCCCGCCTTGATAACCGCCAAAGAACTTGAATGCGCGAAGATAAGCCTCTTGAACGATGTCCTCGGCGTCCTGCGGCTTACGCACGAGCCAGCGCGCCAGGTTGTAGGCCGCATCCAGATGGGGCAGCACAACCTGTTCAAAACGTTCAGTTTGCCCGGCTCCCCGGTTTTCACCCTCCATGAGAACATTAGATTCTCAGTCTTCCAGACCGGATATCAACCACTTTTATTCCCACTAGTTAAAAGAACTGGGTATTTCCAGTTATTCGAATTTTATTCGCAATGGCGGGGAATATTTGTCGGGGACCCGGTGTCTGGATCAGTGGGCGCAACGCACAGGCTCGACAAGGCGGCGCCGCGGAGGAAACATGTCGGACTACATCAAAGAGAACCTTGATCACGATGGAGTGGATCGTCGCGGCTTCCTGAAGTGCATGGCTTGGGCCGGAACAGGAACACTATGTCTTCTGCAAGGCGGCGTTTTGAAATCATTCGCTTTGACCGATGTCTTGCAAAAGAAAGTCGGGAATTTGAAGGGTGACCTTAGCTTTGTTCAAATCAGCGACAGCCACATCGGTTTCAACAAGCCGGCAAATCCGGATGTGACCGCGACGCTGCGCGAAGCTATCGCCAAGGTGAACGCACTTCCCACGCCCCCGTCATTCGTTCTTCACACAGGCGATCTGACGCATCTTTCAAAGCCAGAGGAATTCGACACATTGGCTGAATCGCTGAAGAGCCTGAAGACGGACAAGATTTTCTACGTTCCCAGTGAACACGATGTGCTGAACGATAACGGCGAGGCCTTTCACGAGCGGTTCGGCCATGGGACGCAGGGCGACGGCTGGTACAGCTTCGACCAGAAGGGTGCGCATTTCATTGGACTGGTTAATGTGCTGAATCTCAAAGCCGGTGGTCTCGGCAATCTCGGCCACGATCAACTCGAGTGGTTGGAGAAAGACGTCGCTAATTTAAAAAGCAGCACGCCTATCGTGGTCTTTGCGCACATTCCACTCTGGTCGGTCTATCCGCAGTGGGGTTGGGGAACAGATGACAGTGAACAAGCGCTCTCTTACATGAAGCGATTTGGCTCCGTAACGGTTTTGAACGGTCACATCCACCAGACCATGCAGAAAATCGAGGGAAATATCGCCTTTCACACGGCCTGCTCTACCGCTTTCCCTCAGCCACAGCCGGGGCAGGCCGATTCTCCCGGTCCTATGAAAGTCCCAGCTGAAAAACTGCGCAGTTTGCTTGGCATTACTGACGTGAACTTTGTTCGCGGCAAACACACGTTGGCGATCGTTGATTCAGCACTTCAAGGCTAAGGAGAATTGTCATGTGCCATCAGAAAATACAAAAAGTAAAGGTAAAGACTCTAGGGTTCGTGATTTTTGCACTGGCTTTTTTTTCGGCGCTGCTCGTAGACTCACCTTTGCGACCACACTCTGTCGCCGCAGCCGAGGTGAAACCGAGCGCGACGGCGATTACCATCGACAACTTCAGCTTCGCGCCCATGCAACTTGAAATAGCTGCAGGCACCCAAGTTACATGGATTAATAAAGACGACGTCCCGCACACCGTAGTAAGCATAGATCACAAGTTCAAATCGCGGGCACTTGATACGGACGAGAGTTTTTCGTTTACGTTCCAGGATCCCGGAACCTACGAATACTTCTGCTCGGTACATCCCAAGATGACCGGCAGGATTGTAGTGAAGTGAGCGCCAATCCATGAATCCATACAACATTCGCGAAGCTTTGTTGGCTAAGCACGCGCAACACGTAGTGTTGATCCACTTTCCCATCGCTCTGTTCTTGGTTGGCGTGGCGTTTGACTTCGTCGCCTATTTTACAAAGCGGAGCGCCTTCGCCGCTGCGGCGTACTACAACTTCGTGGTGGCCACAATCTCGACTGTGCCGGTCGTTGCAACAGGTTTACTTGCGTGGCAGTTCCAACTCGGCGGCCAAAGACTTAAGGGAATATTGTTGCAACATCTGCTGTTTGGCATCACCTCCAGTGTAATGATCTGCTTGACTTGGTACATACACTTCCGAGCGCGCCGCGTGTCCGAGCAAGCGTCGCCATCTTTCCGTTTGCCAGTAGAACTTGTGGCCGTCGCTGTCATTGCAATGACAGCCCATCTAGGCGGATATCTGACCGGCGTTAACATTCCAAGCTAAACGCGATCGTCGGCCATCGTCGTACAGTGAGGCGCACACCTTGCGCGCCGTACTCTGAGTCCCTACCATATGAAGAGTGAAAGAGTTCGTTCCCCACAAACGACTTCGTAATCCGCATCTGATGACCATCGCCGCAGCGTTCTGGCGTCGCAAGTTTCCACGCCTCCCCGAAAGCGATTCGCGCTTTTTTCAACTTGAGTGGGGAACGCAAGCTCGCGGAGAGTGCCATTGGCAGGAGCATCGCCAAATGCATCCTTCTCTCGTTCTGCTTCATGGGCTCGAAGGCTCGAGCGAATCAGCGTACATGTTCGGCACGGCCGAGAAAGCTTTCGTTTTAGGATTCAATGTAATCCGGTTAAATCAACGAAACTGCGGCGGTACGGAGAAACTCACTCCCACGCTTTACCATTCCGGCTTGAGTGGCGACATCGGGGCCGTCTTGCTCGAATTGATCAGGAATGACGGCCTGCCCGAGATCTTTGCTGCCGGTTTTTCTATGGGCGGTAACCTGGTCCTGAAGATGGCGGGAGAATTTAGAGATTCCGCGCCTGCCGAACTGCGGGCCATTGCAGCGATTGCCCCTGCTCTGGATTTGGCTGCATGTGCTGATGCTCTGGCTCAGCCGCGAAATTTTTTCTACAACCGCCATTTCGTGAAAAGCCTGAAGAAACATATGCGCTACAAATCCAGTCTATATCCCGGCCTTTTTCCGCTTGAGCTCTCAGCTTTCAGGCGTATTAGAACCGTACGGGATTTTGATGATGTGGTGACCGCACGTTTTTGTGGGTTTCAGGATGCTGCGGATTACTACAAACGTTCGAGCGCCTCAAACTTGCTTTCAGCAATCAGACGCCCGACTCTAATTTTGACGGCGCAGGACGACCCCTTTGTTCCGTTTAGACCTTTTCAAAACTCTGCGATTCAAGAGAACCCCTATATCACCTTTATCGCCCCGCCCCATGGCGGCCATTGCGCGTTCATTTCCGACGATAGCGGCGGAGATCGATTCTGGGCTGAAACAAGAATAGTCGAATTCTGCCTGAGCAAATCCTTCATGAAGGAAGCTCGCTAACGCAACACGGCATGCACGGTCTGAGAGAATCTTCAAGCAATCGGCATTTCAAGAGAAGGCTGGAATCCGCGGGTAAGCAGTTGCGCCGCCCCTGACTCAGCGATCACCATGTCATCTTCGCAACGCATGCCGTACTCTCCAACTACGTAAATGCCCGGCTCATTTGAAAATGTCATCCCGGGCTTCAAGATCGTGCGGTTGCCGCGAACCAGATAGGGGCCTTCGTGCCCATCCATCCCGATTCCGTGTCCAAGGCGATGTGAAAAGTACTTATATCCCGGGCCGAAGCCGGCGTCGGTGATTACTTTTCTCGCTGCATCGTCCACGGAACCGCACTCACCTCCGGCGATTGCCACCGCTCGCGCAGCATCTTGGGCGCTCCTCACGATTTCGAATGCGCGCTGCAGCTTGTCTGGTGGTTTACCTAACACGCCCACTCGGGTGACATCCGATTGGTAACCTGCCACGGTAGTGCCATCGTCAATCATCACGCCGATACCTTCTCGCAAAATCTGCTCTTCCCTCGAACCATGGGGAAGCGCTGAGGAAGGTCCAAAGAATATCGAGGCCTCGCCGCTAAGTCCCATCCGCGCATAACCGCTTACAACCATATCCGCGACCTCGCGTTGCGTCATACCCTCTCGCAGAGATGCAAATGTGGCTTTGTACACATCGAAGGTTGCGCCACAAGCGAGCCGCATCAGGTCAAGTTCGTGCTCGCTCTTCTGCGCGCGGCAACCCACTGTGACAGGATCGCCGTCGAGGTAATCCAATGATGTAGCAGCGCTGCGCAGTCCATCGTAAAAAATGTATCGAGTGGTCTCCTCCACGGCGATTTTTCCCGTGCGAATCCCGCGCTCACTCAACCAGTTTGCGGCAATCGCGTAGGGGTTATCGTCTTCCTGCCAAACGCGGATTTCGATCGGATTGCGAAGCTGTTCGCGCAGCCGGCCTTCTTCAAATGCCGGGCAAACCAGCAGAGGATTTCCTTGGCGCGGAACTAAAAGAGCGAGGATGCGTTCGCTCGGCCACCATTCCATGCCCGTGTAATACAACAGCGTGGTCCCCGGCGTAACAAATAATGCTTCAAACCGCGGCCTTGCATCAGTCATTAACTGCTGTGCGTGTATCACGCGACCTTGCAATTCTTCTGTAGTAATAGGCTTCACACGGTCACCCAGCGGTTTCAATTTATCGAATGCTGCCGGCAGTGATTGCCAGTGGTTCTGCGCTGTATGTTGAGAAAGCCCAAACATGGATTTCGCTGCCATACTTCCAGAAGCTAGCGAGGCGGTCTTGAGTACATCGCGACGAGAAATTTTCATAGTTTTTCGATCGAGAACTTACTGGAAGTGCGAAATTAAGACAGCGTCAGTAACCACATGCCCATTTGCGTAGATAATTTTTTTTCCGTCCGGCGACAGAGCATATGCGCCCCACTTGAAGTCCGGTCCTAGGCTCATCAATTGTTTTGCGGGGACTGTCTTGGCACCGGCTGACGAAACCGGCTGGGCCCACAGTGTTACAACACCATCCTTATTGGCCGGATAAAGAACCGTGCGCCCGTCTTTTGTCCAAGCAAGCTTTTGGCCGCCGTCCCCGTTCAATACGACATCTGGGGATAAGTCGTAAGTACTCTGGATTTCGCCACCGTTTAGCCCAATGATGGCGAGAAGCTTAGTGGTCTTAGTGGGGTCAGGAGTGTAGGCTACCGCAACCGAACTGTCATCTGGCGAGATTGTGGGGCTCTCCGCTTCCATCTTGCTGATTTCCGCCGCCGCGCCGCCATCGATCGCAATTTTCATCAACCGATTCACAGGATCGGAGACATTAACGTAAACGACAAATTTGCCATCCGGCGAGCAAGCAGGCTCGACATCTATTTTATCTGTCGATAATTGTGTGATGTTGGTCCCGTCGAGGTCTGCTCGCCATATGGTGCTGCCTCCACCGGAACCTCGGGAGCTAAAAATAAAATGGCGACCGTCGCCGCATCCGGAAAGCCAGCCGGGGGATTCGGCGCTTGGCGAAATATCGTGGATGTTTGTACCGTCGGGCGAGGTACTTGCTAGTCGAAGGGCTCCGGACGAGTAGTAACCGTAGATAATCTTGTCCCCGGGAGCCCATACAATTCCGGAAATACCGTCGGCGCGATTGATGCCGCTGGTAATCTGTCGTGGTGGCGACAACGACGCGCTGCTGCCGAAATTCGTGATCCAGAGGTTTCCTGTTAGCCCCACCTGGACTGTGGCCAGAGTAGATCCATCCGACGTAATGCTGGCACCGATGTAGAAATTCAAATCGTTTGTGATTCTGCGCGACTCGCCTCCCGGATAACTCACTTCAAATAGCTGAGAGTTCAAAGATGTCTTGTTGACGCGCGCAGGGAAGAGAACGGCAGACCCTTCGGGTAGCCAAGCCATCTGGTCCGGTACGATCCAGTCGCTCGAACCGAGCCGCGTCTTGGTCTTGGAGTCCACGTCCACGGTCTCAATCGCATATTTATTGAACTCGCCGTCCGGGTTGTCCGATATTGCGATTCGTTTTCCGTCCGGAGACCACGCCGGACCTGCGCCGGAAAAAAAGCTCGGGCGCTTAAGCGTGAATAGAGTTTGTTCCCCAGTTCCATCCGCATTAGCAACCAGCAGGTTTGAATTTTTTAGCTTGCTAGAATAACGCACAAAAACGAAACGCTTTCCCTCCGGAGAAAAACCAATGGGACTATCCACATCCGCGATCACTTGACGCGGAGAGCCGCCTAAGGAAGGCACTTGAAAGAGTGTTCCAAGTCCGGCGGATTCGTCGCGTTTCACAAAATAAAGATAATTTCCGTCGAGAGAAAATGTAAGGCCTTCAATCTCTCCGGGGGAACCAATTTCAACCTGCACAGTGCTTCCGGTAGCTAATTGGCGAATCCAGATTGCGTGCGAGCCTTTTTCGTCGGCAACATAGCAGAGCCATTTGCCGTCACTCGATATCGCAACGGAGTGAATATTGCCGGTAGAGCTCACCGGCGTAATGGTCATTTGCGAGAACGATGATGGGTTTTCGCGGCGCGGCGCTCGATAATGCAGCAACAAAGCAACCATCGCAGCCAGCCCCACGATGACTGGAGCGATTTTCGCCAGGGTGCGCCAACCAGACGTTGGAGGCCTAGAAGCAGCGGCTGTAGTCTGGGTACTCGCGGGAGCGGCCGTCGCTGCCGATGGTGCCACATAACTTCCCGATCGGGCTCCGCCTGCGCCAGACCATGCACTTCCACTGCCACTGGCAGCGCGTCCTGAGTCCGAATCTCGTTTAAGACGCTTCAGATCTCCGCGCAGCTCCGCGGCCGTTTGATAACGAAGGTCACGGTCTTTCTCAAGAGACTTGCCCATGATTTCTTCCAGCTTCGGGGGCACGTTGGGATTCAAAGACGTCGGGGCCGCCGGGGTTCGATTCAAAATCGAATCGAAAATGACCGCCGAAGTATTGCCGGTAAATGCCGCCTGTCCTGTAGCCATCTCGTACAACACTGCGCCAAGACTGAAGAGATCGGTACGCGCGTCCAGCTCTTCCCCGCGCGCTTGCTCGGGAGACATATAAGCGATGGTACCAATTGCCGAACCAGGGCTTGTGAGCAGAAGATTGTTTGAAGTGATGTCGGTCGCCGTGCGGCCGGCGCCCACCGATTCCGCCACGCGTCGTGACGCCGTTTGTTTCGCGAGGCCGAAATCCAGAATCTTGGCTTGCGAACGAGTGGTGATAAAGATATTTGCCGGTTTGATGTCGCGATGAACGATGCCGCGCGCGTGGGCTGCATCCAACGCGTCCGAGATTTGCGTCCCCAGATCTAACAAAACATCGGTGGCAAGCGGCCGCCCGGAAATCCGTTCCCGCAGCGTCTGCCCTTCGAGCAGCTCCATTACGAGAAATGGCCGCCCGTTATGCGAGCCCACGTCGTAAATTGTGCAGATCCCAGGATGGTTCAACGAGGATGCGGCTCTGGCTTCACGCTGAAATCTTTCTAAAGATCCAGAATCGCGCGCCAAATCTTCGGACAGGAATTTCAGCGCCACTTGGCGGCCGAGGCGCGTATCTTCTGCGCGGTAAACTTGGCCCATGCCGCCGCTTCCCAAGGGATCAATAATGCGGTAATGCGATATAGTTTCGCCCAACATTCGCACCCACATCGTAAACAACTCATGAGAAGCACGCAAGCGCTCAGCAACAATTCAACAAACAGCGCGCCGCGTAAGCAACAGAAAAATTTTAACAAAATGTCAAAAAACGTCGTGCCCTGCCAATAATTTGTCCGGCCTGCAAATACTACGATTTATCACGACAATTTTTTTTGGTTGCCTGGGTTTCACTTGCAACAGCCGAGTAGAAACACCTAAATTAGGAGAAAATTGATGTTCATCCGCAAAGGTATGGGTGTGTTCGTTACCGGCACGCTCGATCCGGTCACTCATGCGATCGATGCTTCCGAGGTGGAAGTAATTTCAAATGACAAGTTTTACTTTGGTGCTTTGCTCACGTACGTCAATCCCGCATCACCTCAGCCACCTACGCAAGCGGATCTGTACGTGCGTGAGGAGCTTCCAGCTATCCCCGGAATTTCAGACGGCCAGATTGAATCTCTCAGTTTGAACGGTAGCGAGATTTACAGAATAGGACACATCGATCTGCCTCTCACAACCCCACTGTTCAGCAACACTCAGATGTCTCCAGGGCAGCGCATCGACATCGGCGGTTCGCTCACCACGTCGAATGGCACAGACACGTTCACCGTTCATCTGGTCATTTTGCGTCGTCAAGGCCAATCCGGTTCGTGGTACCCGGTAGTACCATCGTCCAGTCTGGAAATATGGGAAGCTTCCAGCTAAACGATGAGTGGACAGCAGGAATTTCGTTGCCGGCCCGCTTACCGTGCTCACGACCAACGACACAAACTTCATAAATCTGAGCGGCTTAGGGGCACTTACCGGCGCCGGACCGATTCAGATTCGTGTGGTTGGATTGGTACTGATCAATCAAGCTACGGGTCAGACGGTGATGGTGGCTGCTTCTGTGGAACAGCTTAGTTCATAACTGACGCGAAACTGCCATATTTGTTCGTGAACCGCTACGATGACATCGAAACTTGCTCCCAGTCGAGCCTTTGACCCGCTAGGAACGCTTTTTCGAAACCAGCGAGTCCACCACGCGACTGCGATACCGGCTGCGACCGCAGCCGGTATCGTCAGCGTAAGCCAGCGTGGCGGCATTTCTAGCTCAGGTACTTTTAGTTTGATTGATTTCGGAATCTTGATTGTGTGGACCGAACGCTCTTGCGGAACTGGGACTCCGGGTATTCGAGGTTGCTCAGGCTTAAAAGGATCGCGCGGTTGATTTTCGTCGGACTAACCATCCAATGAAAGGGATGCCCAGATTGAATGGTCCCATGTCAGATTGCAAGACGGCTACGCGCGATTGCTGTTAACCCTTTCGCATGCGAATTATTTTGCAAGAACCCCCCTAGTGGCAGTGAAACCTATGCGGGGCGTTCAATTTGTACCGAATGATGGGCAACGTATTCGTGAAGGTTTGCGAGAATCAAAAGCAGTTCCAGCATGCGATCTCGTTGCTCGGGTTTCGGTTCGTCCGCGCCTTCTTCCAGGTTCTTCACAATTGTCAGTGCATCTGAGAGCAGCCATTGAAGTCCGGCCGGATCAATGGTGCGTCCTTCGCGACAACGTCCCAGCGCTAAATCCGTCCGCACAAAAGCTTCATCTACAAAATGATCCAGACATAGCTGTGCGCTGGCGAGCGCTGTGGGAATCGAGTTAGAACACCCGGCCCTTTGACATTTTCCGGGTACCTTCGCATCCATCACACACCCCAGATTCCCGAGTAGTTATTACCTCAAGGTAGCCGCGAGAGTAACACATTTTTTTGGAAGCAAGCGAAGTTGCGCCGAAAAGCGCAATAGCGTATCGAGACGTCGGCAATATTCGCGGCATCTCACACCGAATGATAAAACGAAGCGCTCAAACGCACCCCTTTTTTCTCTATAGTGCTTAGCGAATTTCGATGGTTCCGGAACTTGTCCTCAGTTCCACCAGGGGCCCACCCGCGCCTACTTTGCCTTGTAATTCTCGCGGTCTGATCTGGCCTTGAACACTTATTTCGTGGGCCGTCTCGATATTTCCCGAACTGGTTCGCGCAACCAAGTTGAATGCAGCTTGCGGCGGGAAATCCACGCGAACGCTTCCGGACCCGCTGTGGAGTCTCCAGTCGCCGGTCGGATCACCTTGAGCAGTGATGCTTCCGCTGCCGGTCGTGACCTTGGCCCCGCCTTTCACGCCTTTCATCTCTACATCCCCTGAGCCTGTGCTGATCTCCACATCACCGGCGGCAGTTTGTTCCAATTTCACGTCACCGCTGCCGCTTGAGGCGCTCAGTCCGCCGCCGATCCCGGTCGCTCGTATGCTTCCGCTTCCGGCAGAAGCCTGGGCATTTCCACGAACCGTGTCCAGTTCAATGTCCCCCGATCCCGTCCGAGCGCGCACGTCGCCGCCAATATTTTTCACATGCAAACTACCGGACCCGCTGTTCATATCGGCTGGGCCGCTGATTCCATCTGCTCTTTGATCACCTGACCCGGATTCAGACCGCAGTTTTGTCTGTGACGGCACAATAAGCTCGTAGCTAATGGAAATATTGTGCTTCCAATCGCGGTTTTCGATGTGCCCTATGCGAATCGTATTTCCGTTTTGTTCGATCGGAGGATTGTTTTCAATTTCGTGGATATGCTGCTCAACATCGCCCCAACCGCTTCCGTGGATCTTGGCGTGAATTTCTACTTTGGATGAATCACCGGTGCGCAACGTAATATCACCAGAACCGGTTTGCACGTCTAAATCCACGATACCGGTTACATTCAAGGCGCGATCAAAATGCCCTTCGCTGCTTCCGGCGAAAACCGGAGACGCGGCTATAGCAACGGCCAACGCCACCATTACGAGCCATCCCGAAACTCCGCGCATGCGAACTTTCATCATTTCCTCCTATGCGAATTGGTCCTGTCTAGGCAAGAGGTACGCAATATGTCGGAAAAAAGTTCAGACGGAGAATAGTCCTTCCGGTAAGCACGGGGTTAACGCGCTAGGCGGCTGTGCCGTGGCATTTCTTGTACTTCTTGCCCGAGCCGCAGGGGCAGGGATCGTTGCGTCCGACTTTGGCCGCCGCGCGAACCGGTTTGGGAGCCGTTTCCGCTTGTGCCGGGCCTGCCTGAAACTGTAGATCTCGCTGCTGACGCTGCTGACGTTGCTCGATCTTCTTGGCCTCCTCTTCGGGCCTTGCAGGTTGCATCAGGAACAAGAAGCGAACAGCTTCCGTGTCGATACGATCCATCAAGGAGTCAAACAGAATGAAGGCTTCTTTCTTGAACTCTACGAGCGGATCTTTCTGGCCATAACCGCGCAGACCAATCCCTTCCTTCAAATGATCGAGGGTAAGGAGATGGTCCTTCCATTGAGCGTCGACCACATCCAAAAGTATGTGGCGTTCGAGCCAGCGAAGAGTCTGCGCGCCGAAAAGAGTTTCCTTTTCTTCGTAACGCGCTTTCGTTTTCTCCGCCATAGCTTCCGCAAGTGTGTCGTGATTCAGAGCAGCGAAATCCATGCCGGCCGCTTTAGGGTCAAAACCAAACTGATTCAGCACCTCATTGCTGAACTGCGTCACGTTCCACTGGTCCGGATGCTGTTCGCGCGGGCAATACGTTTCCACTAACTCGTTGGCAATCGCTTCGGCACGTTCCAAAATGTAATCCTTTTGATCGCGGCCTTCCAGGAACGAGCGGCGCAGACCGTAAATCGTTTCGCGCTGCTTGTTCATCACATCGTCGTATTCCAGTAAGTGTTTGCGCGCTTCGAAGTTCTGTGCTTCCACCGCCTTCTGTGCGTTCTCGATTCGCCGGCTGATTAGCTTGGATTCGATCGGCACGCCTTCGGTCATACCCAAGCGGAACATCAGAGCTTTCACGCGATCGCCGCCAAAGATGCGAAGCAAATCGTCTTCAAGCGAAAGAAAAAACCGCGAGGCTCCCGGATCTCCCTGGCGTCCCGCGCGCCCTCTTAGCTGGTTATCAATGCGCCGCGCTTCGTGCCGTTCTGTCCCCAGAATGTGCAGGCCGCCCATCGCCACCACTTCGTCGTGCTCAGACTTGCACTGTTCCGCAAATTGATCGAATATCGGTTTCCACTGATCGAGCGGGACCTGATAGATCTTGCCTTCCTGTTGAAAAAGCACCATCGCACTGGCTGTGGCGCTCGATCCATTTGAGCCGCCGGTAGACCTAGAAGTTGATGTTGAAGTGCTTGTGGTAGTCGCTGTCGCTGTGGACGTTGACGCAATGCTCGTTCCCCCGGCAGCCGAAGACGCCGCTGCAGCGTCCGCTTGCGCCGGTGTTTCTGTTCCCGGAGCCGCCCCGATCACCGCACTCGCTGGCGCATATGGTATCGCCAGCTTATTTTTCAGGAAATACTCGCGCGTCATCGCCTCCGGATTTCCGCCCAATAGAATGTCGGTGCCGCGTCCGGCCATGTTGGTGGAGACTGTTACCGCGCCCTTGCGTCCCGCCTGCGCAATGATCTTGGCTTCACGCTCGTGTTGCTTCGCGTTCAACACTTGAAACGGTATGCCTGTCTTTTTCAATATCTCCGCGATCTTTTCCGATTTTTCGATCGAAATGCTGCCCACTAGGACCGGCTGCCCGCTTTCGTGAAATTGTCGGATGCCTCCCACGCGCGTACTGTCTTCTTGAATGATTCCGTTAACCGCTGCTTCGAATTTCTCAGCTTCCGTGCGGTAAACCACGTCCGGATTTTCGATTCGAATCAGCGTTTTGTTGGTCGGAGTCGCCACAACTTCCAATTTGTAAATTTTGTCGAACTCGGCCGCTTCCGTGTCTGCAGTTCCGGTCATGCCGGAAAGCTTCTTGTACATGCGGAAATAATTCTGGAACGTGATGGTCGCCAGCGTCTGGTTTTCGCGCTCGATTTTCACGCCTTCTTTCGCTTCTACCGCTTGGTGCAAACCATCCGACCATCTCCGTCCCGGCATCTGCCGGCCGGTGAACTCATCCACGATCACGATCTGTCCATCCTTAATCACGTAATCAACGTCTTTTTGAAAGAGCGCGTGCGCACGCAAGGCCTGATAGACGTGGTGAATGATGTCCATGTTCGCAGGATCATACAAGTTTCCGAGGTTCAGAAGCCGCTCGCACTTCGACACGCCTTCTTCTGTCAGCGTCGAGGTGCGATGCTTTTCATCTAGCGTGTAATCGATGTCCAGAATCAGCTTCGGAATGATTTTGTCGATGCGGTAATACTTGTCTGTGGATTCTTCGGCTGGCCCGGAAATAATCAGCGGGGTGCGCGCTTCGTCAATCAGAATCGAATCTACTTCGTCGACAATGGCGAAGTGGTGCCCACGCTGCACACAATCTTTCAAATCGTACTTCATGTTGTCGCGCAGGTAATCGAAGCCGAATTCGTTGTTGGTGCCGAATGTAATGTCCGCGCCGTAAGCCGCGCGCCGCTGCGCGTCGTCCAAATCGTGGACGATCACGCCCACGGTCAGCCCCAGCATTTTGTAAATCGGACCCATCCACTCCGCGTCGCGTCGCGCGAGGTAATCGTTCACCGTCACGATGTGAACGCCTTGCCCCGTCAAAGCGTTCAAATACGCAGGCAACGTGGCGACGAGCGTTTTGCCTTCGCCCGTTTTCATTTCCGCGATTTTTCCCTGATGTAAGACGATGCCGCCAATCAGCTGTACGTCAAAATGGCGCATGCCCAGAGTGCGGCGTCCCGCTTCCCGCACCAGCGCGAATGCAGGAATCAGCGCAGGCTCCAGGGCCTCTTGCAGTTTCTTCTTGTAGTCGGGATCGTCTCGCTCCAAGCCTGCCATTCGCGCTTGAACTTCGGCCCGGAGTTGGGGAGTTCGCGCAGTAATCTCCGCATCGGAGAGTTTCTTCATCTCCGGTTCGAGTTCGTTAATCGCAGCCACCATCGGCTGGATGGCCTTCACGTCGCGCTCGTGCTTCGTCCCAATAAACCGCGCGACTACGCCATCTATCAGTTTCTCTACGTCCATAATTTCAGCTGTGTTCCTTTAGAGTTGTGCTTTACGCCTGAAGGCCTGCCAGTATCTTCAATCCCGCAAACCTAAAACTCTATTGTATCCGCTCACGCGCCTTCGTGCAAAGCGGCCGCATTCTTGAGAGTTTTCGCGTCATTTTCCCCTGTTTTTGCGGGCCTGTACGAAAAGTACTTCCGTACTTGAACTTTCGACCAGCATCTTTTTCCTCACCGTTTCGCTAGCCTTTAGATAGGAAGTCCTAGGCACGCAGGCCTGTTTTTCGTCCGGAGTTTCGCATGCCCCTCGGAGTTCGTATCGCGCTCTTGTTCGCCGCCGTCAGTCTGCTAACTCCCGCAGCCGTGTATGCTCGTCAACCGCAAAGCACTTCTCCTGAGGGCCAGCTTTTCAATTCCGTAAATCGTGAACGCGCCGCCCAGGGCCTTTCTGTCCTGCAGTGGGACGATGCCCTGGCTTCCGCCGCACACGATCACGCGAGCCAGATGGCGCTGCATAATCTGATGTCTCATCAGCTCCCTGGGGAGCCGGAATTGATCGCGCGCGCCAACGCCGCCGGTGTTCGGTTCAGTGTTATCGCGGAAAACGTGGCCATCGGTCCCGACGCCTCCACCATCCATGCTGCTTGGATGCGCTCTGCCGGCCATCGAGCAAATATTCTCAGACCCGAGCTCAATGCACTTGGCATCGCCGTTGTGCAGGGAAACGGGGGCCTATTCGCCGTACAGGATTTCGCACAATCTTCTCCGAATTTGAATCTTGCGCAACAAGAACAACAAATGATCTCGCTTTTGGCCGCGCGTGGGCTGCAAGCCACCGCTTCACGGGAAGCTCAACAATTCTGTAACGCGCAGCGCGTGTACATGGGGAACCGCCCGGCCACCATCCTGCGTTTCGAAACTAGAGACCTAAGCACACTCCCGGCCTCCCTGGAACAGAAAATTCAAGGCCGTTCATTTCGCACTGCAGATGTAGCCGCATGCACTCCCGCCAGCTCCTCGGGCTTCTCCCGCTTCCGTCTTGCCGTACTTCTTTTCTGAGTCGCTCGCTAGCTCTGCGAAAAGCAGCCTATCTCCTTGCTGCCATCGATTCACAGGTCTATCATTGAAAGCTCATCAAAGCCATTTGCGGTTGTAAGCAATCCGTACTCATCCGAAAGGAAAACCATGGCAAGCGGACCAACTGGACCAGCGGCAGGCAAGCGTTTGCAGGATAAAGCGCCGATCACCGGAGTGAAGAATCTCGTCGCAGTAGCCAGCGGCAAGGGCGGAGTAGGGAAGACCACCGTCGCCGTAAATCTCGCCATTGCGCTTAAAAATATGGGCAACGCAGTGGGCTTACTTGATGCCGATGTCTACGGTCCCAACGTCCCCGTAATGCTCGGCACCAACGAACAGCCGCGCGCCATCGACGAGCGCACCATCATCCCGGTGGAAGCTTACGGCTTGAAAATGATTTCCATGGGCCTGCTGAATCCAGGTGACAAGCCTCTGGTCTGGCGCGGCCCGATGCTTCACAGCGTGATCCAGCAATTTCTGCGCAACACACAATGGGGTGCACTCGATTACCTCATTGTGGACCTACCGCCTGGTACTGGTGACGTTCAGCTCACGCTGATTCAGAGTGTCTCCGTAAGTGGCGCGGTCGTCGTCACCACACCTTCCATCGTCGCGCTGGCTGACGTGCGCAAAGCTATCGAAATGTTCCGGCAGGTGAACGTCGAGATTCTTGGCGTAGTTGAGAACATGAGCTATTTCAACTGCCCGCATTGCAAAGGGCGCATCGACGTGTTCGGCCACGGCGAAGGCCAGCATATGGCGAAAACGTTCGGCGTGCCGTTCCTGGGCGAGATTGAGATCGATCCGCAGATTCGCATCGGTGGCGATACGGGCAAGCCCGTTGCTTCGTTAGGTGAAGACGCTCGCGGGAGCGAAAGCATTTATGCCATGGCTCGGAACGTTGTCGCGCGCGTCGAGGTCGTCAACCAATCTGCCGGCGCTCCGGTGGTCCAGATTCTCTAACGGCTCTAGCGCAAACTGGCCCTATTCTCTTCACTATTAATTAACGCGGCTGAAAGGCGCGATAGGGGGAAATACCAGTCCGGATTGCTAAGGCGCTCTGTGGGCTGTCGCGTTGCCGTTCGCTAACATCACCACCAGGCGCGCGACTTCCTCGGGTTCCATGGCTGTGCTGTCCACTACTACTGCGTCGCGGGCGCGCACGAGGGGGGAAGTGGAGCGTTCCAGGTCCCGCCGGTCTCTCTCTCGAATTTCCTCCCGGGTTTTCTGAAGATCGATGGCATCGCCTTTTTGCTCGTGTTCGCGCCAACGGCGTTCCGCACGGACTTCTGGCGAAGCAGTAAGGAAAATTTTCAATTGGGCGTCGGGGAAAACCACGCTTCCGATGTCGCGCCCCTCCATCACTACGCCA
Source organism: uncultured Acidobacteriota bacterium (assembly GCA_963731535.1). Lineage (GTDB taxonomy): Bacteria > Acidobacteriota > Terriglobia > Acidiferrales > UBA7541 > Palsa-295. The sequence continues at coordinate 324,928 of CAVSWI010000021.1, forward strand.
CCTTGTTGACCTGCGCGTCGCTGTTCAGCCACAAGCACCTGCCGCACGCCGGGATTCACCGCAATTTTTGACGCGGCCTGGGAAACTTCCGGCGTTCGAATCTCTAGAGTCACATCTTCGCCATCCAAAAACACGCGCTGCCCGGCTTCTTCGGCGCGCAAATCAATGCGAGTGTCCTGCGCGAGATCGACAAGCGCATGCGCGTCCGCATCATTCGGCGAAAGTTTGTGGCGCAACGCTTTCAGCGCGAGAGCGCGATACATCGCACCGGTATCTACATAGACGTAGCCAAGCATTTCCGCCACGCGACGCGCTAGCGTGCTCTTGCCCGAACCCACCGGCCCGTCAATCGCGATAATCAATTTTTTAGGGGGCAGGGTCATGTCGAGATGTGCCTTCAAATCCTCTTAAATGCTTTCTCGATTTCACGCACGGAGTAGCGCAAAACAATTGGACGGCCGTGTGGGCAACTCATCGGGTATTCCGTTTTTGCCAACTCGCCAAGGAGCCATTCCATCTTTGTGTGGTCCAGCGGAGTGTTCACTTTGATCGCTGCGTGACACGAAGTGGAGGCGGCAATCTTCGCTTGCAGCGAATCGATCGAAATTGCCTGGCTTTCGCGCGCGATTCCGTCCAGGATTTCATAAAGCAGTTTTTCGGCGTCTGCACTCGAGATACCCGCAGGCGCGGCTTGGATCGCCACGCTTCGTGCCCCCATCAGCTCGGCTTCAAATCCGTTCGCGCGGAGTTCGTCGCCGATTTGTTCGAAAATAACTAATTGGCGCGGATTTAGTTCCACGATCAGCGGCACCAGCATTCGCTGGCCGCCAAGTTCGCCTTCGCGCCGAGCACGCAAATGTTGTTCGAATAGCACACGCTCGTGAGCCACGTGCTGGTCAATGATCCATAGGCCTTCGGCGTTTACTGCCACGATAAAGCTGCTGCTAACTTGCCCCAGCGGTTTCAAGTCAACGATTTGGTCGGGGCTTGGCAATGTACCAGGAGCAGCGGTCGAAGCTACCTCTGCAATTGAGGCTCCGAGCGTACCCCGCTGCGCGTCCGGGAAATTACTGCCGCTGCCGGTTCCGAACTGCAAGCGTCGAGGAACCGGTCTGTCAGGGGCTCCGGAAAGCTCGAATCCCTCTGCCTTCTCAGCGGGCGCGGCGAATCCCATCGGGATCTCCGCTCGAGGTGGACCTGGAAATGTGTTCGCGTCTGGCATCGGCGCGTAGCCTTCCGTGCTTCCCACGGACGACGAAGAGAGCAAACCGCTGGCGTTCCCCTCTCCTGCCGCAGCGGCACGCGTAGCCGCAAACCCCGGAACCGGACGCGCATGCGAGAGCGCCAGCCGCAACGAATCGCGCGTGAAATCATGAACGAACTGCGGATGCCGAAAGCGCACTTCGATCTTCGCGGGGTGAACGTTCACATCGACTTCTTCGTATGGCAATTCCAGGAAGAGAAGCACGCAAGGGAAAACTCCCGGCGGCATGATGTTGCGATAGGCCTCGCCAATCGCGTGCAGCAGAAGGCGGTCGCGCACCAAGCGCCGATTCACAAAAATGTAGATTCCATTGCGGTTGGTCCGCTGCACTTCCGGCCGGGAAGTGAACCCGCTCAGGCGAAGCGTAGCCGCTCGCTCCTCCGCTTCGAGCGGCGGCTCGGTGATAGCGCTTCGCACAGGGCCTTCCGTGAGCGGGATTTCAGTCAACTCGCTGAGAGCTTGTCGTCCGAAAATCTGATAAACGCGCTCGGAAAGTTTTTCCACCGGCGTACAGTTGAGAATTTCCTGCGTGGGCGTCTTTAGCAGAAATTGGCAGTCGGGATGCGCCAGAGCGTAGTGCGTGACAAGCGAAGCAATGTGGCCGAGTTCTGTGGTCTCGGATTTGAGGAATTTTCTCCGCGCCGGCACGCAATAAAAAATATCCGCGACGCTGATCGACGTGCCGGCGGGCAAGCCTGCCGGCTTCACGTTAATCAGTTTTCCGCCGGCAAACTCAACGCGAGTGCCTTGCTCGTCCTCTGCCGAACGTGTTTCAAGCACGAGCCTGGAAATCGAGGCAATCGAAGGTAGCGCTTCGCCGCGAAACCCCAGCGTTGAAATAGAAAGCAAATCGTCCGCGGTGCGCAACTTCGAAGTGGCATGGCGTTCGAAGGCCAACAGAGCGTCGTCGTGATTCATTCCCGTGCCGTCGTCGACCACCCGAATCATGTGCTTGCCGCCTGATTCGGCTTCAATGCGGATTGAGCGTGCGCCGGCGTCCAGCGCGTTTTCGAGCAGCTCTTTCACCACCGAAGCAGGCCGTTCCACTACCTCGCCCGCCGCGATTTTGTTCGCCACGTTTTCCGCGAGTATGCGTATACGGCTCATAAAGTGCGCTTCGTTGGCTTCATGTTTGGAAACTTAGGATCGAGCGCATTGCGAGCGTCTTCAGCGCGAATCTTGTCGTCCTCGTCCTTTTCTTCTTGTGTCACGCTGCGAAGAAAGATGCGCACTCCAAAGAAACTGGCGATGTACGCAATAATTATCAGCGTAACACCGAGCCACGGTGGGAACCGAGGCATTTGCACCATAATTAAAAAGATAAAAGCAACGAAGACACCCAGAACGAGCAGCACTATGAATTGCGGGAGAAGCGCAAGCTTGCGCATTGCCCGAATCAAAGAAATCATACCCGCCGCCACCGCAATCGGTATCAGCAGCAACAGACGGTAGGAAATCGCGCTCTGGACCAAAGCGATCGTCATTTTCCTGCCTGCTTGATCGCCATGCCTAATTCATCGAGCTGCGACGCATCAACTTCCGAGGGCGAGTCAGCCATCAAATCTACCGCAGCGGTGGTCTTGGGGAAGGCAATGACTTCGCGAATGGATTTTTCACCCGCCAGCAGCATCACCACGCGGTCGATGCCAAGCGCGATGCCGCCGTGCGGAGGCGTGCCGTAGGTAAGTGCGTCCAGAAAGAAGCCGAAACGCTGGCGTGCTTGCTCGTCGGTCAGCCCTAGGGCTTTGAACATGCGCGCTTGCACATCCTGGCGATGGATTCGAATGCTTCCTGAACCAAGCTCGTTCCCGTTCAAGACCAGATCGTAGCCTTTCGAACGGCATTCCCATGGCGCGGCTTCGAGCTTATCCAGATCTTCTTCGACGATTCCAGTGAAGGGGTGCTGTGCGCTGACCCAGCGTTTTTCCGTGGCGCTCCATTCGAAGAGTGCGAAGCCGGTAATCCAGGCGAACTCCCACTTGCTGCGATCGATCAGGTTCAGCTTGTCGCCAAGATACAGACGAATCTGGCCGGCTAGGTTTAACGATGTATCGTTGTGCTCGATTTGTTCTTTGGCTGCTACGGCAACGATCAAATCACCGGATTTTGTGCCGACCGCTTCAGCAAGCTTCTTCAGCGTATCTGGCCCGAGCGTTTTCTCCAGGGGTGACGTGATTCCTTCCGCCGCTACTTTCGCTGTGTAAACACCGCGCGCTCCGGCTGATTTCGCGAACTCGCCAAGCTCGTCGAGGTGTTTGCGCGACCACGGCGCTGCGCCAGGCGCGACGACGGCTTGCACATTCCCCGCGATCTGCAGTTTCTCTCTGCCACCCTCGAAGAATTTTGTGACGTTGTGCAATTCCATGCCGAACCGCAGATCGGGCTTATCCGAACCGTAGCGACGAAGCGCCTCTTTGTAATCGAGGTGGCGGAACGGGCCTTTGGCCGGCACGCCCACGACGGCGCAGGTTCGTTCCATCACGCGTTCAATCACTTCGAATATGTCTTGCTGGCGCGGGAAGGACATCTCTAGGTCGAGCTGCGTGAACTCGAGCTGACGATCGGCGCGAAAGTCTTCGTCGCGGAAACAGCGGACAATTTGGAAATAGCGGTCCATGCCGGAAATCATCAGGATCTGCTTGAAAATTTGCGGCGATTGCGGCAGCGCATAAAACTTTCCGTGATGGATGCGGCTGGGAACCAGGCAATCGCGCGCGCCCTCCGGAGTGGAACGCGTGAGCATGGGCGTTTCAATTTCGAAGAAGCCGAGCTCGTCGAGCGTTTTGCGGATCTCCAAAATGACGCGATGGCGAAGCTCCAGATTCTTATGTGGTTTCGGCCGCCGCAAATCGAGGTAGCGGTAGCGCAGCCGGGTTTCTTCGCTCGCGGTCACCTCTTCTTCGATTTGGAAGGGAGGCGTCTTTGAGTTGTTCAAGACGTGGAGACGCGTGGCCATCACTTCCACTTCGCCGGAAGGAATTTCCGGGTTGGCCTTCTGGCGGCGCAGGACACGGCCTTCGATGGCAACAACAAATTCCGAGCGCAGTTGCTCGGCTTTGGCGTGGGCTTCCGGCTGCAGCTCTTTGTTGAATACGATTTGCGCGATTCCGGCTCGGTCGCGCAGGTCGATGAAAATCAGCTGGCCCAGATCGCGCCGGCGGTGGACCCAACCCATCAACACGACATCTTTGTCGGCGTCGGATGCGCGGAGGTCGCCGCAATAGTTTGTGCGTTTCAGGTTTCCGAGAGCTTCAAGCAATTCTGTTGTCCTCAGATTGAGTTGCTGGTTCCACTCGATTGCAATTTGGGTTGCGCCGCCGGATTCGGGAACTAGGCACGGGTGCCTCTCTGTTCCGACTCAAGATATTCGAGTAATTCAAACTCCGAAAGTTTTTTCTGATCGGAGTCGGCCAGGCGCTTGAGCGTGAAAGTGCCTGAGTTGACCTCATCTTCGCCGATGATCAGGGCGTATCGAGCGCCAAGTTTGTCCGCGAGGCCCAGCGATTTCTTGAACTTCATTTCTTCCGGTGGCAATTCCACGGCCAAGCCTGATTCGCGTAGTTTTCGCGCGATATTCACTGCTGTAGGATACGCGGCCTGTCCCATCCATGCGATGAAAACCGCAAGGGCAGGAAGCCGAGGTAATTTCCCGCTTTCTTGTAGGGATAGGATGGCGCGGTCGGTGCCGATGGCGAAGCCGATGCCTTTTGTTGGCGGGCCGCCGAGGAGTTCGACGAGACCGTCGTAGCGGCCTCCGCCGCAAACTGCGTTCTGCGAACCAAGGCCTGCGGCTAAGACTTCGAATGTGGTTCGCGTGTAATAGTCGAGGCCGCGAACGAGCCGCCAGTTTTCTTCGTAAGCAATTCCACCCAGGTTGAGTTCCTCTTTCAGTTTGGCGAAGTGCTCGCGGCACGCGTCGCAAAGATGATCCAAGATGCGCGGCAATTTTGCGATGGTTTGCTGCTCACTCTCCAGTTTTGAATCTAGCACGCGTAGCGGATTTGTTTCGATCCGCCGCTGGCTATCCGGGCCGAGCTGGCCGGCAACTTTTCGCAACTCTTCGCGGAGTTTTTCTACGTATTGAGGACGGCAATTTTTGTCGCCGATCGAGTTGATGTAGAGAGTCGTGTGCGTGAGGCCGGCGCGTCTGAAAAAGGTCATCAGCATTTCGATGACCTCGGCGTCAATCGCAGGAGCATCGGATTGCCCCAGAACCTCGGCACCGATTTGGTAGAACTGGCGGTAGCGTCCTTTTTGCGGTCGCTCGCGGCGAAACATGGGTCCCACGTAATAAAGTTTTACATTTCCGGGGAGCGTCTGCATCCCATGCTCGATGTAGGAGCGCACAACACTCGCGGTCGCCTCCGGCCTTAGCGAGTAGGTTTGAGTGGCCTCTTCCTCGGAATCAGCGTCGTGAACGGTGCTGAACGTAAACATTTCCTTGGAAACAATGTCAGTATCAGTGCCTACGGAACGGGCGAAAAGATCGGTTTCCTCGAAGATGGGCAGGCGTATTTCGCTGAAATTGTAGGATTCGAAGACGTTGCGGGCGGTTTGCTCGAACCAATTCCAGAGCGCGGAATCCGGGGGCAAGATATCGCGAGTGCCTTTGACGGCTTTGAATTGGCGTTTATTTTCGGTCATTAGATGAAGCGCTTTTGTTGTGCGCGGAATAGTTCAAAGTTCGCGATTAGAACGGCACGCTCTCCTTTGTTTGCTATAGCTTACGATGGTTTCTAATAAATCGAGTTCGCGATTAGAAAATTCTTGGAGGCTTCGTCTGTCACCGGCGGGGAATTTGCCGGCACCGCCGCTCTGCCAAAAATCAGGCGCATTGCCCATCAGACCATTTTACAACACCTAGGCAAGCAAACTTCAGCATGCGGGGAAACCCAGCCAGCGAAAGGTTAAATTCCGGACTCGGCCTTATAAGTTTCTTTGTATTCGACGTAGCGCTGGGCGTAACGGTCGATGGAGTCGAGGTCTTCGGCGGTGAGCGTGCGGCGCAATTTGCCGGGCTGGCCGATGAAAAGGCTGCCGGGCGGGACGATGGTGCGTTCAGGGACCAAGGTTCCGGCGGCAATGATGCTGCCGGTGCCGATTTTTGCGCCGTTGAGGATGATGCTTCCCATGCCGATGAGGCAGCGCGATTCGATGGTGCAACCGTGCAGGACCACGGCGTGGCCCACGGTGACGTTGTCGCCGAGAATGAGCGGATTGGTGTCGCGCATGACGTGGAGGACGGAGCCGTCCTGGATATTTGTGCGCGCGCCGATGCGCATGAAGTTCACGTCACCGCGGAGAACGGCACAGGGCCACACGCTGGAATGCTCGCCGATGACGACCTCACCGATGACCACAGCTTGCGGGTCGATGTAAGCGGTTGCGGCGATTTGTGGCGCGTGACCTCGGTAAGAGCGGATCATTTCGACTGGTTCTCAGGGCTTAAACATATCGGCTAAAGACTGCCAAAATGGAACGTGTGTCTTCCCGAATTGACAACGCACTCCTCGATCATCTGACAAGAATCGCGACTGTCGGAATCGTCGCACAGCCAAACGCGCCGCGAAAATATCACACGGCCTGAAGTGAGGCAACTTCGTAACCGCCGTTCGTAACCGCCGCTTCCCCCTGAGCGTCACGATCTTCACATCCGCCGTGCTGATGGTACTCACCAACAGGGTAAAGAACTGGCACTCGTGCCAGTTACAAGCAAGCACCATCGTCTGCTACGCTCCGCGCTGACATTTCGTCAGCTTGACCTAAGCCGCGAATTCTATAAATAAGGCGAAACTTTATCTGACTTAGGGGGTTCGGACCGGCATTTGAAACCCCCATGTGATTAGAGAGGCACCGTGCGCTGCTCATCCATCGCTGCAACGGCCAAATTCAGCGGACGGCTCGGATCATGCGTGGGGGAGCCACCACATCATTCTGAGCAGCGCGGTAAAAGGGGGGCAAATTTACGGAACGTTCCCAACTCTAGCGCTCGGCGGACCGCATGATGTGGGGTCGAACGGACGTTAGATTCCCGGCACTGCGTCAGCCCAGTACGCCTCGACGCTGGCGCAATGGTTCGGGTTGAGTGCGGCAGACCTTCCGCACGTGTTGCCATACATTGGCAACTTCAGCAGCAATAACCTGGGATTGCTCGGCTAGTTAAAAGCGCCTGCGACAAGCTGCCTTATCGCGAATTCACGCAGAACCATGGACGACAAAGCGCGTCACGCGTGAATCTCGTCTCACAGAATTTAAACGGAAGGCCATCAAAGAAGAATTCTTCCCCAACCCGATCGACGCGGAGGCTGGAACTAGGCTGGGCTGGACATGGACGAGAGGAATTCGGCGTTTGTCTTCGTCTTTGAGAGGCGGCCCAACAGAAGTTCCATGGCTTCCACGGTCGAGAGAGGACTCAGGACTTTGCGCAGCACCCAGATGCGATTCAGTTCGTCCGGAGGCAAGAGCAATTCGTCTTTGCGGGTTCCGGAGCGATTGATATCGATAGTGGGGAACACGCGCTTGTCCACCAATCGGCGATCGAGGTTGATTTCCATGTTACCGGTACCTTTGAATTCCTCGAAGATGACGTCATCCATGCGGCTACCGGTGTCGATGAGCGCTGTAGCGATGATGGTGAGCGAACCTCCCTCTTCGATATTTCGCGCGGCAGCGAAAAAGCGGCGCGGGCGCTGCAAAGCGTTAGCGTCAATACCGCCGGAAAGAACTTTGCCGGATGGCGGAGTTACGGCGTTGTAAGCGCGGCCGAGACGCGTGAGCGAGTCGAGCAGGATGACAACGTCGCGCTTGTGTTCCACCAGGCGCTTGGCCTTTTCCAGGACCATTTCAGCGACTTGAATGTGGCGCTGGGGCGGCTCGTCGAATGTGGAGCTGATGACTTCGCCCTTCACGGTGCGCTGCATGTCGGTAACTTCTTCGGGGCGCTCGTCGATGAGGAGGACAATCAGAGCGACTTCGGGATGATTGGTGGTGACGGAATTGGCGACGGATTGCAGCATCATGGTTTTACCGGTGCGCGGGGGAGCGACGATCAATCCGCGCTGGCCTTTGCCGATGGGGCAAAGCATGTCGAGCACGCGGCCGGTAAGATTTTCCTTGCTAGTCTCCAGGCGGATACGTTCCTGGGGATAGAGCGGCGTGAGGTTGTCGAAGAAAATTTTGTTGCGCGCCACTTCGGGATCTTCGAAGTTGACGGCTTCCACTTTAATCAGCGCGAAGTAGCGCTCGCCGTCTTTGGGTGGGCGGACCTGGCCGGAGACGGTGTCGCCGGTGCGCAGATCGAACTTGCGGATTTGCGAGGGCGAGACGTAGATGTCGTCGGGGCCGGGAAGGTAGTTGTATTCCGGGGCGCGCAGGAAGCCGAAGCCGTCGGGGAGACATTCCAGGACACCTTCGGAGAAGATCAGGCCGTTTTTCTCGGTCTGCGCGCGGAGAATCTGGAAGATCAACTCCTGCTTGCGCATTCCGGAGGCGCCGGGGATATTGAGTTCCTTGGCAATCTTGGCTAGGTCGGTGATGTTCTTATCTTTTAGTTCTGCAAGGCTAATGCTCATCGAGTTTATTCCTTCTTAAGCCTGATCTTCAGGCGTGATTTATTTCTGAATGGACTGCGGGCGGGCGCAACTTCGAACCTGCCACTTCTGTCCAAATTAAAACCGGGTCACTACTTGGACTGAACTTTTATTTGAATCAGACAATCTGAATCCCCCGGTTGCGGGCCGAACCTGCTTAGCAGGATGTGAGAGAGCCGGAGGGGTTCAATTGGTTAATTCGCTGTCTTGCGCTACATCTGAAACAAACTTGGGGTCCACGCCGGCGACCGGCGGATGCCCTGGAATCGGCAGCGGATGTTCGAGCGCGATTTGCAACACTTCGTCCATGTTTTCGACGAAATGAATGGACATCTGAGACTGAATCTCCGGCGGGATCTCCGCCAGGTCTTTTTCGTTATCCTTCGGCAAAATCACGGTGCGCAGGCCAAGCCTGTGCGCCGCCGAGAAGTTTTTCCTTCACTCCGCCGATGGGCAGAACTTTGCCACGCAGGGTGATTTCCCCAGTCATGGCAATGTCGCAGCGAACCGGAATGCGGGTGAGCGCGCTGACGATCGAAGTGCAGAGGGTAATGCCAGCCGAGGGGCCGTCCTTGGGAATGGCGCCTTCGGGAACGTGCACATGAATATCGAGATGGCGGTAGAAATCTTTCGGCAGGCCGAAGAGATGAGTGCGCGAGCGCACGTAACTCATGCCCGCTTGCGCGGACTCCTGCATCACGTCACCGAGCTTGCCGGTTAGGGTGAGACGACCTTTACCCTGCATCAGCATAGCTTCGGTGGAGAGCACCTGGCCGCCGACTTCTGTCCAGGCCAAACCGGTGGTTAAGCCGATCTCGTTTTTCTTTTCAGCCAGGAAATCGCGATATTTCAGAACGCCGAGGTAGTCGTTGGCGTTCGTATCGGTGATGGCGATTTCCACGCCTTTTCCGTCCGCAACAACTTTTCGGGCGACTTTGCGGCAAACGTTGGCAATTTCACGGCTGAGGTTGCGCACTCCCGCTTCGTGCGTGTAGTGGCGAATGATGTGCGTGACGGCTTCGTCGGTGAATTTTAGGTTCGCTTTGGTTAGGCCGGTAGCTTCAATTTCTTTCGGTACCAGGAAGCGCTGCGCGATCTGATGCTTTTCCTGCTCGGTGTAGCCCGGGATGCGCAGGACTTCCATACGGTCTTGCAGGGGCTGCGGAATCGTGTGCAGCACGTTGGCAGTGCAAATGAACATTACCTTGGAGAGATCGTATTCGACGTCGAGGTAATGATCGGTGAAAGCGTTGTTGAGCTCGGGATCGAGAACTTCCATCAGGGCTGCGGACGGATCGCCGCGGAAATCCATGGACATTTTGTCCACTTCGTCGAGCACGAACACGGGATTCACTGTGCCGGCTTTGCGCATCATCTGAATGATCTGGCCGGGCAGTGCGCCGATGTAGGTACGACGATGGCCGCGGATTTCGGCTTCGTCACGAACGCCGCCGAGCGAGACACGCACGAATTTTCTGCCGGTGGCGCGACCGATGGACATGGCCAGCGAAGTTTTGCCGACTCCTGGGGGACCAACAAAGCAGAGAATCGAGCCTTTAGGATTCTTTACCAGCTGGCGAACCGCGAGATATTCGAGGATGCGCTCTTTGATCTTTTCCAGACCGTAGTGGTCTTCGGAAAGAATCGTTTCGGCGCGCTTAATATCGCGAATTTCCTTGGAGCGCTTCTTCCACGGCACAGCCAGCAGCCAATCGAGATAATTGCGAGAGACGGTGGACTCCGCCGACATGGGCGGCATCATTTCGAGGCGCTTCAGCTCCTGCATGGCCTTTTCTTGCGGGCCCTCGGGCATGCCGGAGGTTTCGATCTTCTTTTTGAGCTGCTCGATCTCGTTTGCTTCGCCGCGGCCGAGCTCTTTCTGGATGGCTTTCAACTTTTCGTTGAGGTAATACTCTTTCTGTGCGCGTTCCATCTGGCGCTTTACGCGCGTGTTTATCGAGCGGTCGACGTTGAGCTTCTCGGTTTCGACTTCCAGAATGTCCGCGATGCGGTTCAAGCGCTCGAGCGGATCGAAAAGTTCGAGAAGTTCCTGTTTTTCTTCGACGGGGATCTGCAAATTTGCGGCAATCGCGTCGGAAAGCTTGCTGGCGTCTTCCACGCGGACAGCGGCGATCATGGTGTCGTAGTTCAGGCTTTGCGAAAGCTTCACATACTGCTCGAAGAGGGTGGTGACGCGGCTGGAAGCTTCCTGGAGCTGCGGTGTGGACTCCACCGGCGAGGTAACCACGCGAATGGAAGCGCGGAAGAAACCTTCGTCGCTGGTGACCTGAATAATCTTTGCGCGGACGGTGCCTTCGACCAAAACTTTGATATTGCCGTCGGGCAGCTTCACGCTCTGGACGATATTGGCGAGCGTTCCAACCTGATAAATCTCTTCGGGCTTGGGATCGTCAACCGAGGCGTCGTGCTGCGTGACGAGGAAAATTTTCTTGTCGCCGGCCAGCGCGTCTTCCAGGGCGCGCACGGATGCTTCGCGGCCAACGATGAAGGGATGCATCATCTCCGGGAAAATAACCATTTCCCGCACCGGCATCATCGGCACGCGTTTTACTTCAGTTTTTTCACGGTTAAACATCGGTTCCTTTAGCGCCAAGAGTCTAACCAGCCTTTTCCAACAAACTCCAGTTGATTTCGCGTCCTTTCACCATATCGCCGGTGACAACGAAGTCGCGAAGCTTTCGCTGGGCGGGCAGGTGGTACATCATTTCGAGCATCAGATCTTCCAAAATCATGCGCAAGCCGCGCGCGCCGACTTTGCGTTGCAGCGCGAGCTCGGCGACGGTATCCAGTGCATCGTCTGTGAAGCGCAAGCGGACATTTTCAAATTCAAAGAGGCGCTGATATTGACGAACAAGCGCGTTCTTCGGCTCGGTGAGAATCCGGACCAAAGCCGATTTGTCGAGATCACTCAAAACGCCTACGACCGGCAAACGGCCAACAAACTCGGGAATCAGGCCGTAGCGGATCAGGTCGGTCGGCTGCGCTTGTTCGAGCACTTCGATATTGCGGCGCGTGGCGGTAGTCGGCTGCACGTCCGCATGGAAACCCAGCGACTTCTGGCCTACGCGGCGCTCGATGATTTTTTCCATGCCCACAAAAGCTCCGCCGCAGATGAACAGAATATTCGTGGTGTCCACAGGCGTAAATTCCTGGTGCGGATGCTTGCGTCCACCTTGCGGTGGAACGTTGGCAACGGTGCCTTCTAAAATCTTGAGCAGCGCTTGCTGCACGCCTTCACCCGAAACGTCGCGGGTGATAGAAGGATTCTCGTCCTTCTTGGAAATCTTATCGATCTCGTCGATATATATGATGCCTTGCTGGGCGCGGGCGACGTCGCCATCGGCGGCCTGCAGCAGCTTCAAAATAATGTTTTCGACGTCTTCGCCGACGTAGCCGGCTTCGGTAAGCGTGGTCGCGTCGACGATTGCGAAGGGCACATCCAACATTCGCGAAAGTGTCTGGGCCAAAAGCGTCTTGCCCGTGCCGGTGGGACCCATCAATAAAATATTCGATTTCGCAAGTTCCACATCGCCGGGCTGTTTGTTCAGGAAGATGCGCTTGTAGTGGTTGTAAACCGCTACGGCCAGCTTCTTTTTCGTTTTGTCCTGGCCGATTACGTAGCCATCGAGAAAAGCTTTGATCTCGGGAGGGCGAGGCAGGCGGCGATTGACTGGGCTGGCTTGCTCGCGCTTCTCGTCTTCCAGAATCTGCTGGCAGACGCCCACGCATTCGTTGCAGATGTAAGACCGCGGATATTCCGATGGAGAGCTGATGAGCTTCTCCACCTGCTCCTGCGTTTTATGGCAGAAGGAACATCGCAACGGCTCTTCTGGGGTGAACCGCTTCACAAAGCGTGTCCTCGTCTCTTGGAAGCTTCGACAGCGACGACAAATCTATTCCTTATTGTAAGATGAAGGGCGGGCCGGCTGCAGAGAATCATCGCTTTAGATACTAACCCTTTGGAACCCACTAACGGTGCTTCGAAATAATTTCGTCGACAATTCCATAGACCTTGGCCTGCTCTGCCGTCATGATGAAATCGCGTTCCACGTCCCGCTCGATCTTTTCAATCGACTGGCCGGTATGTCCAGCGAGAAGTTTGTTGAGCGCTTCGCGAGTGCGAAGGATTTCCTTGGCGTGAATATCGATGTCGGTGGCCTGACCGGATAAGCCGGACATCCAGGGTTGGTGAATGAGCACGCGAGCGTTCGGAAGCGCGTAACGCTTCTTGGGCGTGCCGGAAGCAAGCAACACGGCCGCGATGGAAGCGGACTGGCCGATGCAATAGGTCACCACGTCGGGACGCACGAACTGCATGGTGTCATAAATTGCCATTCCAGCAGAGATCGAGCCGCCCGGAGAGTTAATGTAGACCGAAATGTCCTTCTCCGGATCTTCGGAGGCCAGGAAGAGCAATTGGGCGGTCACCAGGTTAGCCACATGATCGTCAATCGGTGTGCCGATGAAGATGATGTGGTCCTTCAGCAACCGGGAGTAAATATCGTATGCTCGCTCGCCCCGATTGGTCTGTTCAACGACCATCGGGACCAGTGTTGTGGCACGCGGACTGCCGTCATCTGTTCGTCTCATAGGGAGTGTGTTTGCGCGCTGAGGAACCCGAACCTACTTTTCACTTTTGGCCGTCGTCTCGATCCGGGTGTTGCGGTAGAGCCAATCTATCGTTTTGTCGCTGCGCAACTTAGATTTCATCCTATCGAGCGCTCCTTGCTTTGTCAAGCGAGCGCGCAACGCGGTTGCTGATTCGCCACTGCGTTCCGCGACGGCTTCAATCTGCTTTTCGACTTCTTCATCGGGCACGTCGATTTTTTCCGCTTCCGCGATGCGATCGATGAGCAACTCGGCCTTTACGTCATCCACTGCACGATCGTGCTGGCGCTTGCGGAGAGCCACCCAGTCAACATTTACCGCCCGAGGGTCCACGCCCTGAGCCGCCAGGGTGCGCACGGTGCGCTCAAGCCTTACATCCATCTGATGCTCGACAAGCGCGTCGGGAACCGGAAAATCGTGCTGCTTCACCAAGGCTTCCAGAATTTTCTCGCGAGCCTGCGATAGCTGCTGATCTTCTTTAGCGGCTTCGAGGTCTTTGGTGATGAGCTTCCGCATTTCGGCGATTGTTGAGAAACCGCCCTTTTCGCCGGCAGCATCCTTGGCAAATTCGTCGTTCAGCTCGGGGAGCTTCTTTTCCTTGATGCCCTGAACTTCTACGGTGTAGTCGTAAGCCTTGCCCGCAAGCTTCTGATCGGGGTAATCGTCGGGATACTGCGAACGGAATTTTTTCGTATCGCCGGGATTTGCGCCGCGCAAGTTTTCAGTGAAACTTTCCAGGGTTTCTTCCGCGCCGATGTGGCACAGGATGTTGTCGGCTTGTACGGGTTCACCGCCGCCGACCGGCATTCCGGAAAGTTTAATGAGAACGTAATCGCCGTCCTTGGCGGGGCGGCCTTCGACCGGTACGAACGTCGCGGCGCGCTCGCGCATTTCTTCAATGGTCTTGTCAACTTGCGCGTCGCCCGCCTCGATGGCGTCGATATTGACAGCGAGATTTTTATAATCGCCCAGCTCGAATTCCGGAAGCACTTCGAAGACGGCTCGGAACCGCAGCGGCTCGCCTTGTTTGAAATCAACTTTGTCCACTTCAGGGCGCGTTACGGGCGTAAGGTTTTTTTCGCCAAGAGCCTTCTCAAGATATTCCGGTACCAGGGATTGCACTACTTCGCCCTGAATATCTTCGGCGAAGCGACGGCGGATCAATGTGACGGGCGCTTTACCCGGACGAAATCCTGGAACGCGGGCCACGCGAGCGAGATCGCGCGCTACTTTTTCGGTTGCTTTGGTTACGTTCTCGGCTGGAATTTCCAGCTCGAGTTCGCGTTTGCATGTGGCTTCTGTCATCGAAATTTTTCAGGGAAGAATTTAAAGCAAACTCTAGCCCAATTCACCTTTCACTCGTTCCAAATTCCAGGAGCAGAGCAGGGAAGTGCGGCGGGCATTCACCGCGAGTGAAATCCCAGTATAGGGAAGACGGTCTCGCGCGTCAACCCGGCGAATCCTGTGATCCTGTGAACGCCGCGATTTATTTGGCGTCTGAAAAAAATCTGCGGAAGAAGGGACTCGAACCCCTACGGCCTTTCGGCCACCAGCTCCTAAGGCTGGCGCGTCTGCCAATTCCGCCACTTCCGCATCGGTTGGCTCGTTCGATTATACAGGCGTTTGTAATCCGAGAAAGGCAAAGCATGGTGAAGGAGTGGAAGTTGGACTCGTTCTTTTAACATTTACGGCCTAGCCGCTGGTATGCGCGTCGGTGTGTATGAGCCCGCGTGGGAATGCGCTTGCAGGCGTGATTGTGTTTTGCTAGGCTCCGGGCCAACCAAACGTCAAGTGTCCGGGAGGATTCATGCCACATTGCTCGAAATGCGGAGCCAATATCGCGGACAATGCTGCGTTCTGTCCAAGTTGCGGCGCGACGCAGGGAAGCGCGTCCCCATCTGCTCCAGCAACCTCGTCACAGTCGGGGTTGGCTGAAAATGTGGCAGGGCTGCTGTGCTACGTTCTGGGCTGGATTACTGGCTTGATTTTTTTCCTTACGGACAAGCGACCGTTCGTTCGCTTCCACGCGGCCCAATCGATTGTTGTGTTTGGCGCGTTGATGATTATTCGCATCATCATCGGCATGCTGTTCGCCACGAGTGGCCTGGCGGGAATGGGGACGGGATTCTCGCTGGGGATTATGCTTTCCGGTTTGGTTTCTATAGTGAGTTTAATTCTCTGGATACTACTAATGGTTAAGGCATATCAAGGTGAACGGTTTCGATTACCTATTGCCGCAGAGTTTGCCGATAAATTGGCCGGGAAATCGATATAGCGATCCCCAGGTTACGTCACATCCGATCTTCCTCACAGCGCCAAAAATGTGGACGAAAGCTATTCTTTCCCGGAGCAGCGCGTCGCCCGGCTAAACTGCGTTAGCTCTTGACATCCGGCAGTCGAGCGTCCATCTTTATTGGCTTTCCTTTACAAGGTACTGAATGCGTATGTGTATCGCGGGAGACGTGAGTGAAGCTTCGCCTTTGTTTTCATGATAGGTGTTTCGACGGGGCGGCATCAGCCGCGGTTTTTACGCGGTTCTACCGCGAGCGTATTCATCCGGACGCGCAAATCTTTTACACGGGAATGACGCATAAAGCCTCGCATCCATTTGAGGATGGAATTTTTGATGGCGACGAAAATGCCATTGTGGACTTCAAGTATTCCAGCTCTCCGCTGCTTACCTGGTGGTTCGACCATCATCAGAGCGCGTTCCTGACTCCGCAGGACGCCGAGCATTTTCGTCGCGACCGCTCGGGCAAAAAGTTTTACGACCCGGAATACAAGTCCTGTACCAAATTTTTGGCCACTATTGCTTCCGAAAAATTCGGATTTAATGCTGAACCGCTTGCGGAGCTGATCCATTGGGGAAACATCATCGATGGCGCGCAGTTTGCTACGCCGGAAATTGCGGTGGGACTGACGGAACCAGCAATGCAGCTCGCTCTGGTGATTGAAGCGGCGCCTGAGGCCGACTTGGTGCCGAAATTAATCCCGTATATGGCCAAGCTTTCACTAGCCGAGATGGTGGAATTGCCGATGGTGCAGAAGCATCTGGGCAGCTTGCTTGAACGGCATCGACGTTCGCTGGATATTTTGCGCGATCGCACCGATTCGCGTGACGGAGTGATTTACTTCGACGTCAGCGATTTGGACCTGGAAGGCTACAACAAGTTCATCCCTTATTTCTTGTATCCGGACGCAGTGTATTCGGTAGGCGTGAGTGCGTCGCCTATGCGAACAAAAGTTTCTGTGGGAACAAGCCCGTGGAAAGAAATAGCGGCGGATGTGAACCTTGCGTCGCTGTGCGAAAAATATGGCGGCGGGGGACATGCGCGCGTGGCGGCGATTTCGTTGGGTCCGGGTGACTTGGTCCGTGCGCGGCAAGTAGCGCAGGAGATCGCAGCGACCCTTCGTCATTCAAAGTGAATCCGCGTTCGTTGGGTGCCGGATTTTATCGTGTTACACTATTCATCCTTTGCTGGGCCGGTAGCTCAATGGTAGAGCAGCTGACTCTTAATCAGCGGGTTGCAGGTTCGAGTCCTGCCCGGCTCACCACTCATTCTTAGGAAGTTATCTTGCTTCGCGCGTTTCCCTGCGTCGAACGCCGTAGTAGGAAACGTAGTAGGCGGATGTCTTTTTGTGCTTGCCTGGGCTGCTCAAAGCAATGGTCCTGCGCAGTTGGCAGCCACATGATTCCCCTGAAGGGTTTACCATCCTTAGTTTCGACCGGCCTAATAGGAAACTCCGGTAAGGCCAGAAAAAAAATCCGACCCACTAATTTTTTCCGCTTGCTGTTTTTTTCCCCCGCGCAAAAAATTTACGAAAAGGCACTAGATTCGACCTTTCGTTACTGTAGGGTCCAAAATTAGAGAGTGTTCCCCCCCTGGTTTTAGCGTCTTGCCGGCCTGACTTTCATCTAACGGCTACGAGTTTAGGAGAAGCAGGCTCGTTTCATTCCTTTTTGTTGACGTACGGATAGACATTGTGACCGTCAGCGTCCTTACATTTCATTGTCCGGCGAGCTGAGCCCCCCTATGCCGAACTTGGGCTCCACGATATCATCATTGGTTTTCCAACCGTCTGGGACCATCAAAGTAAAGTGGCCAGCACCGCTTCTGTAAACGCCGCCGGATATCGATTGATCCACAATAATTTTCGGCTTATCAGTATTGGCTTGAGAAGTCGCGGAAGCCGAGCTGTTCTGCAGTGAACGCGCTGGGAGCACAAAAGCGGATAAGATACCCATTAGGGCAACAAAACAAATCAATACTGGGCGCATAGCATTTATTTATCGGAGTTCATAAAAAACAGCAAGTGTGTTTGTCCTCGTCGAACGATCATTAATCGGCTTGTTTCTTCAGCGCTTGATTCATCGACTCGAAGCCGCGCTTGGTTTTTTTCCAGTGTTCCACTCATCAAGCCGATCAGGATTCCGGAAAAATGCTCGCCACGAATGGATCGCGTCGAATTAGGGCCGACGGGTTCCACGCGAAAGTAATGTTCTCCGTCGAAACGTCCCCTTCACTTCTCCGGTTATCCGGGTGGTCTCAATGGGTCGATGCAACACCATCTGATATAAGACTTCTGTTCAAAGGTGGTGTCTATGACGCAGGGGAAATACGTGGAGCTTTCTGTGGCGCAGCGGACTGACGTGTGGCGCCGCTGGAAAGCGGGAGAGTCGTTGCATAGGATTGGACGCGCCTTCGATAGGCCGCATACGTCCATTCACTGTCTGTTATCGCATCACGGTGGGATTGCTCCAGCAGTTCGTCGGCGCTCACTGCTTGTACTCACTGCAGTTGAGCGAGAGGACATTTCTCGAGGACTCGCTTCCGGCTCGTCGATTCGTGACCTTGCGAAAGGTCTGGAGCGCGCGGCGTCGACGGTGAGCCGGGAAGTCGCACGCCATGGCGGCCGCCCTGAGTATCGAGCCCAGGAAGCGGATTCACCAAGCCTGGGAATCAGCCCTGCGGCCCAAGCGGTGCCTTCTTGCCATTCACGCGAAGTTGCGGAAGCTAGTTGCGAGTAAACTCATTCTGGACTGGTCTCCGGAACAGATTTCTGGATGGCTGAAGATCCGGTATCCCGCTGATCAGAGCATGCGCGTGTCTCACGAAACGATTTACCGCAGCCTATTCATCCAAGCACGCGGAGTGCTGAAGAAAGAGCTGATCGGGCACCTGCGATCCAAGCGCCGCATCCGCCGCTCGCAGCATTCTCGTATCTTTAAAGACTCGCGCGGTCAAATCGTAGATGCCATCTCCATCCGGGAAAGACCCGCAGAAATCGAGGACCGCGCCGTCCCCGGTCATTGGGAAGGCGATCTCATTGGTGGCACAAAAAACAGTTACATCGTGACGTTGGTGGAGCGGCATTCGCGTTTTACTGCCCTGCTCAAGGTGCCAAGCAAAGACACGGCTGCGGTCGTCGCCGCATTGAACCAGCAAATTCGCAGGCTTCCAACATCCCTACGGCGATCGTTGACGTGGGATCGCGGGCTGGAGATGGCTAAACACAAAACCTTCACGATAGCCACGAATGTGAAAGTTTACTTCTGTGATCCGCACAGCCCCTGGCAACGAGGAACAAACGAAAACACCAACCGCTTGCTGCGTCAATACTTGCCGGAGAGAACCGACCTTTCCGGCTACACGCAATCCCAACTGGACAAGATCGCGCTGCGTCTAAATCAACGTCCGCGAAAAACTTTGGGCTTTCAAACTCCTGCGCGTAAACTTCACGCAAGTGTTGCGCCGACCCTTTGAACCCGCACGACTTACCAGGACTTAGCCGAGGCCAGAGGTCAAATTCGTCCTGCGCTACTGATATTCCCAAATCTGCATCGACTTTCCCGCGGCGCTTGCGAACCAACGCTTTCCGCGAACGATTCCGCCGCCCGTGAAAGGATGCTCCGTCGTGAGCGATTCAGTTTTCAAAGTTTCGAGATTCCAAACTGCCCAGTGTCTCTTTAGAGTATCCTCATTGAAATACATTGTTACTGCCCGCTGGTTGTCACCGAGCGGCATGATCTCAATAACAGAACCGACTTCTCCTCCCAGTCGATGGGTTTCATTTCCTGACGAAAGATCAATTAGCGAGATGTAATCTTCTACGCCGCCCGCGAGCAGAAATTTCCCGTCATCGGTAAAGGCCACAGCGAACGTCTCCAACTTTAGGTCAGGATATTCCCGCGTCAACTTCCAGGTCGAGGTGTCATAGACGCGCAGGACCGTGTCACCTTCGGCAGTTGCCAATTGCTTGCCGTCGGAACTTACAGCAGACGCGGTGAGCCCCGCGAAATCCGAATGCAAGGTTGCACGCACTCTTGGTATATCGCTGACATCCCAAATCTGTCCAGGTTCGTCATTCCCTGCAATCAGAATGGAATTATCGTCCGCGAGAAACTCAATGGCACTAACTCCGCGGGTCGTGGCTTTCCAACGCTTGGGCTCACCCGAGCCGGACGTGGGCACGATCTCCGCCGATCCATCTCTTAAACCCACTGCGAACCAGCGACCATCGCGGGAAAAGCTGTAACCGGTGACGTGATCGTCGGAGGGGAACAGATGTTGTTCGCGGCCGGTCGCAATATCCACAAGGCGGATACTGTGGTCCGTACAACGCACGGCAATTTGTTCTCCGCTGGGTGACACGAATTGGTACGGCGACTCGCAGGGCAGGCGCACCGTCGCGATCGGCTGCAATTCTGCTGCATGAATAGCCAGACTGCAGCAGTAGAGAGAAAAGGTGACAAACAGGCTTCGCATCAGGTTTTTTCCAGGACGATATCGAAAGTCACCGCAGCTAACATCTGATTGGGCTCGCCTTTGATGACCACCGGACGAACCAGCTCCACGCTGCTAATCAACGGATCACGTTTGTAATTCTTCTCCGGATTACCATCGAAGACCGGATCGGTGCCGAAGTACAACTGTGTCGTAATTGGCTTGTGTCCCGGCGCCGTCACTAGATAATGCACGTGCTGGCAAACCCTCTGTGGGTAATGGCCGGGTATCACGCTCTCAAACGCGTATCCGCCTTTTTGATCGGGTTGCAGCATCGCTCGATAAAGATAGCCTTCATTGTCGTAATGTCCCGCGTTATCGGTTTGCCAAATTTCCAGGGTGGCGTCGAGCAGAAGCTGTCCGTTTACGTCGTAAACATTCCCGGCCACAGCCAGCGGCATTCCAGGGTCGTGTGTGCCGCGCAGCATCGTAATGCGGGGAGCGTCGCGCTTGTAAAACGGTCCGAGTTCGCACCACGGAGTGGGCTGGCGTTTCTCGGCATCGTCCCAGGCGCTTGCCACCGCAGAGAGTGGAGTCGCGCCTGCGATCGTCAGCGCGCCAAATGCCACACAGCGTTCCAAGAGTTCGCGTCGTCCTATCATCATGGCGGCACCTCGTTCCGCGGAGTATATCTCCGGCTAACGGATAGCAACAAGAAATCTCAGCTGCTGGCCCAGTGGGGTCGCAATTCTACGTTCATAATCTCCAAAGGAGACTAGTGATTAACGCAAACCGGACAAATAAAGCATCACTTCACTTCTCCGGTTATCCGACTAACGTGTGCCACGAGCACGAAAGGAGAAATCGCTGAGTAGTGCGCAACTGCTTGACTGATGAGGGTAGGCCCCTCGGTTGTGCCAAAAGAAGAAGAAGGAGAGGTGCAAACTTCATGCGGTACGAGAGATGAGGGCAGGTCCCTCGAAGTCGCTCTGCAGGGAGAGGCTTCAAACTGCCACAAGCTGCTGCGGCACAATGGCCATGGTGGTGAACGTTGTGGTTAAAAGGCGTGGCTAGACCACGTCATGTGTGGATGAGAGAGACGAGCGCAAGCGAACCTCCGATTAAGCATCGAAACCTACTTAGACGACGTCAAAACCGGGGTCTCCGAGGGATTCCGGGATCAGTCTGGTGGAAACCTGTGTACCGGCCAGACGGCGTCCGGTGTATAGGGGGCGTGACTCTCATCTAGGCTTTCGTATAGAACTTGGGAACCTGATCGAAGATGCAAAGGGAAAATGCTCAAGCGCAGAAACGCAAGGCAGAAAGTACTGATGCTTCGGTCAGGGGCGGACCACTTCGTAGTAGCGATGAAGCTGCTGTAATGGCAGTGGAGCGAAGGGGGTGGGCGGTCCAGTTCAGGTTGGGTCAACCAGCAATGGGAGGAACCCTCACACTTGGACGAAAGGCGCCGGCCTTTCAAGGACTGCACGAGCCGGATGATGCGAGAGCATCACGTCCGGAATCTGTGAGCGGCTGGAGGTGCAATTCCTCCGGCCGACTCGGCAACCGGCTTACAGGAGCAGGTTTCAAACCACCTTCGGCGGCTGTAGCCAAAAGCTATGGTCGTGAACGCGGAAGGAAAAGGCCTGGCAAGGACCAGGTCAGGTGACCGGCAAGAAGAGGACCGCAAGGGAACCACTGCTGAAGTGTCGAAAGATAAGAGACGATGTCAAAACCGCGGGGGGTTAGTTACTGCGGGATTAGCTCCGACGAAACCTGCTTACGGGCGGAGCGGCATCCGGCATGAGAGGTGGCCTGAGCTTGCCAAAGAGGCGGTTGAGCGGAACGTGGGAATCTGAGACTGCGATGCAAACGGAGAAGCCACAAGTGGAAGCAACCACGAGGGCGAGAGTACGGATGCGGAGTCTCAGAGGCGGAACAACGTGTAGTAGTGAAGAAATCCCTGATAAAGGGATGGAGCGAAGACGTTGTGTCAAGGAGCCTGATTCAATGAGCCAACCAGCAATGGGAGGAGCCCGATGAATGAGGCAAAGCCGTTCTGTATTTCCAAAGGGGAGGTCTGGGAAGCATACAAGCGAGTGAAAGCAAACAAAGGAGCGGCAGGGGTTGATGAGCAAACGATCGAGGATTTTGAGAAGAAGCTGAAGAAGAATCTTTACAAGATCTGGAATCGGATGTCATCAGGCAGCTACTTTCCTCCACCAGTGCGAACGGTGAAGATACCGAAAGCCAATGGTGGGGAGAGGAAACTGGGCATCCCAACTGTTTCGGACCGAATTGCGCAACAGGTGGTGAAGTCGAGACTGGAACCAGAGGTGGACCGACTGTTTCATGCGGACTCTTACGGATATCGACCGGGGAAGTCAGCGTTGGATGCAGTGGGCAGAGCGCGAGAAAGATGTTGGCGCTATGACTGGGTTTTAGACCTGGACATCAAAGGTTTCTTCGACAACATCGACCAAAATCTACTGATGCGGGCGGTGAAGAAACACGCCAAGGATCAGTGGAGCATTCTCTACATCGAGCGCTGGCTGAAAGCGCCCATGCAAGAAGAGGATGGCCGATTGGTCCCACGGGAGAAAGGTACTCCGCAAGGCGGAGTGGCCAGCCCTCTGTTAGCCAATCTATTTCTGCACTATGCATTCGATCGATGGCTCGCGACGAATTATCCTCAGGTCGTATTCGAGAGATTCGCTGACGACGTCATTGTGCATTGCAGAACGGAAAGGGAAGCTCTGGCGATGAGGAAAGCCATAGCCGAACGTCTACAGAACTGCGGACTGGAACTTCATCCTGAGAAGACGAAGATTGTCTATTGCAAGGATGATGATCGGCGAAGGACCTATCTGCACGAGAAGTTTGAGTTTCTGGGCTACACGTTTCGAGCCCGGAGTTCAATGACTCGCAAAGGGAAGCACTTCGTCAACTTCAGTCCGGCGATTTCTGAAAAGGCGGCACAGGCCATTCGAACAGAAGTTCGTAGCTGGAAACTGCCACAACGCAGTGACAAGGCGATCGAAGATCTGTCCCGGATGTTCAATCCCATCGTTCGAGGTTGGCTCCAGTACTACGGGCGGTATTATCGCTCGGCGCTCTATTCGCCGATGCGCCAACTGGATCGGGATTTGACCCTTTGGGCTGCACACAAATACAAAACGCTGCGTAGACATCTCCGCAGAGCGAGCCACTGGCTTGCGCGCCTCCGAAAGCGCACTCCAGAACTTTTCGCTCACTGGCAGATGAGTACGCGGCATGGCTCCGCGATGGGAGCCGTATGAGTTGAGAGACTCACGTACGGTTCTACGAGAGCCTCGGGGTGGGACTCCCCGGGGCTACTCACCCAGGAGTGTGCGACGACCGCCAACCCGGAGGATTTGTGACACCGAAATTCGCCTCCCAGATGAGTCTTTTTCTCAATGCCAGCCGTATATCGCACAGCACTGGTTTGCGTCGTCGTGGCATTGCAGCGACGATTCTGGCGTAGCACCAGCGTCGCTAGCGGAGATTTGGCATGGCCGGATTTCGGGAAGACATACGCATAATTCCTCATGCGGCGAAGGTAACGGCATGGGTCGTTTCACTCGCCCTCTCTGTTTTTGTCAGCTATATGGGATCACATCCGCCAGACGGTAGGGCGTTGCCCCTGGCGGGAAAGGTATTCTTGCCTCTCCTCACGTTCGCCATCTGTCTCACTTACATTCTGCTGGTCGGCTACGTGAACGGCGATGCCAAGCGGCGCGGCATGAGTCATGTAATGTGGACGCTGTTCGCGATATTTATCCCTGAGGGTATGGGATTCATTCTCTATCTTATTCTCCGCGATCCGTTGCCAGCGACGTGTCCCTCGTGCGGCACCAGCGTCCCTTCGAAATTCGTGTTCTGCCCAAGTTGCGGCACTTCCGTCAAACCCACATGTCCGCACTGCGGCAACGCAGTGCACGTGGCGTGGGCGCATTGCCCTCGCTGCGGCTCGACATTGCCAGGCCGCCTTCCGCGAACCTGATGCAGAAGTTTATCGCTGGAGTTCGTAACTGGCAATCCGGCGCGCTAACCGGTAAAGTGAAGCTCTTGCTCGCAGTAAAGTGACTACCCTGGTTCCACGCCGACTAGCCCGTCTTTGGCTCTCAATGATTTACGCTGGATGTTCGTGTCTCTGGTTTAAAGGCTGCCCAGAATTCCGTTCCCAAGATTTGCAGACAACACTTGAATCCGTTCCGGGCACGGAAGCGTCAGATAATTGCAGGCGGTAATGGGAACTGGACGAGGCAGAAGACTTAGAGGCTTAACCCAATGGAACTAATCATTATAGACACGTTCAACCTGCTATTGCTGTGCTACGTTTTTGCTCGATTGCTCGGAGTATATCGCGAGAAATAATCCAAAGTCCTGATTAACGCGCATCTCTAACGACGTCGGCGGTGTCAAGAGTTTTTTTGGTTTTTTTCTTTTGCTTATCATTAAATTTGCGCAGACTTCGGCGTCGACGCACGAATGGCGTCCTTTCCTGCCGCTTCTGTTCATCTGTGTCACCCGAACTTGCTCGGCCCGTCTTGGTTCATCAACTCGGTGTTGCCCACCAGCCATCTCTTCGATCACTCTCGACCATGATGAATTATTCGAACTCCCCGTAGGGAGGCAGGTAGCCTAATCAACCGGTCGGTGACTCGTCGCACCATTGCGCGTTCCAGGCCTCCCTGCACAGGCGGCACCGCTGTTCTGCTGCTTCTGTCCACGACGACAGAACTCGTTGTACTCCATCTGATCCCGCAACATGATCCACAGCCGAATCCCGAGCTTGCGAGCTACAGCCACTCTCGCTTTCCCCAGACCCTTCTGCACCAATTTCCGACGGTAAAAACGCTGCAACGCCGGATCTCGGCGTACCGCGTGTGCTCCCGCCTCACCCCAGAGAAAGCGCAGCAGCGCATTGCCTTGTTTACTCAAGCCACCGAGCCGCTGCCTTCCTCCACTGGAGTATTCTCTGGGGATCATCCCTACATAACTAGCCAGGGCCTTGCTGTCTGCGAATCGTGCTGGATCGCCCAGGAATACCTCGGTCGCCAAGGCCGTGACCGGCCCCACTCCGGGATGGGTCATCAGCAGACGTGCGCCGGCTCGTTCGCACGCTTGCTGCTCCACTCGCTGGTTTAGTTTCTCGATCTCCGCTTCGAATTTCTGGTACATCGCCTGCAACTCACTCCGCCGATAAGCGGCATGAGGCGCCAAGGACAACGATGCGATCCTGTGTTGGCCTGCTTGGCTCCACAGGGCGGGGCCTCGTCGCAAACCATTCGCCAAGGCGATCGACTGCAGCGCATTTTGTACCCGCGTCCGCATGCGTACCCACTGATGACGGTGTCGCACCAAGGCCCGCAGATCCTGCAGCTCTTTCGAAGGCAGCCAGATCGCCGGAAAGCGGTCTTCCATCAGCAGCTTCAGAATCAAGTCTGCATCTCGCCGATCATGTTTCTGCTTCCGCGGCTCGGCTGCCCGAATCACTGCCGGGTTACCAACCCGGCATTCAATGCCCAGCTCTTCCATCAGGTTCACAAACCACTGCATCGATCCCGTGGCTTCGATGCCCACACACACCGGGCCTGGAAGCGCAGCATAAAACTCTCGCACGGTGTTTCCTTCGTGCAGCAAAGTCATTTTCACCAGCTCCCCCGTTTCGGTGTCCAGCATCGCCAACGTTTGCTGGCGAGTGTGAAAGTCACATCCTATAATTCTCATCTCGGCCTCCTTCGGTCCGAGCACTGTTAGGGTGAACACCGAAACAGTCTACTCGGGCCGTCGCGAGGCCGACGTCGTTATGACATC